>NZ_JBXAJE010000002.1:1037118-1111317 GCF_058796955.1 Janthinobacterium sp. GW823-FHT03B06 | reverse complement strand
AACTGGGCGATGAAGGTTTTCCATTGAGCTATCTGCATGAAAGGCTCCCGTTTGTCTGCGATGCACAGTCAGACAGCGGGGATACAGGAAGATTCCTGAACTTCCCCTACTTAACGGGGACAGAGCCATAAAGAAAGGCAGATGATGGACTGGCTTTTGCCGGGACCGTCAGGTGGATGCTTTATCTGATTTTGCTCGGGAAAGCAGCGCTTTTACTCACTTTTCATCAGGCTGTCGCGCAACTGGTTCAGTTGTTGTTTCATGTCCACAATCTGTTCCACGCTGCAGTGGCTGGCCGTCAGGATGGCTTCGGGCAGCAGGGCCGCTTCGTGGCGCAGCTGATCGCCCTGCTGCGTGAGGGAAATGATGACCTGGCGCTCGTCGCTGGCGGCGCGCGTGCGCGTCAGCAGCCCCGATTGCTCCATGCGCTTGAGCAAGGGCGTCAGGGTGGCCGAGTCCAGGAACAGGCGCTCGCCCACTTCCGACACCGTCAGGCCGTCGCGCTCCCACAACACCATCATCACCAGGTACTGCGAATAGGTCAGGCCGAGCTTGCGCAGGAGCTTGCGGTACAGCTTGTTCATGGCAAGCGAGGTCGAGTACAGCGCAAAGCACAGCTGGCCGTCCAGGCGCGGCACCTGGTGCAAGGGGTTGGGGGCGGTGGTGGTATCCATGGGCACAGTATATATAGTGCGCTACTTAGTTGCAAGCGACCCCAATGCCCCTAAAGCCTGCGCGTCGAGCCTGAGCGCGCCGGCGGCGACATTCTCGCGCAGATGCGCAATGGACGAGGTGCCGGGAATGACCAGCATATTCGGCGCGCGCTGCAGCAGCCAGGCCAGCGCCACCTGCATCGGCGTGGCCTGCAGGGCGGCCGCCACCTGGTTCAAGGTATCGGACTGCAGCGGCGAAAAGCCGCCCAGGGGGAAGAAGGGCACGTAGGCGATGCCTTGCGCGGCCAGGGTGTCGATCAGCGCATCGTCTGCGCGGTGCGCCAGGTTGTAGTGGTTCTGCACGCAAACGATGGGAGCGATGCGCTGCGCCTCGGCCACCTGGCCGGCATCGACATTGGACAGGCCGATATGGCGCACCAGGCCTTCCCGCTGCAGCTGCACCAGTGTGGACAGCGGCTCGGCAAGCGACGAGCCGTCGGCGCCTTCCATGCCCGGCGCGCGCAGGTTGACCACATCGAGCACGTCCAGGCCCAGGTTGCGCAGGTTGTCGTGCACGGCGTCGCGCAGCTGCTGCGGCGATGCGGCCGGCAGCCAGGACTGGTCGGCGCCGCGCACGAAGCCGATCTTGGTGACGATGGTCAAGCCGTCGCGGTATGGATGCAGCGCTTCGCGGATGATCTGGTTGGTGATGTGGGGGCCGTAAAAGTCCGACGTGTCGATATGGTTGATGCCCAGTTCGACGGCTTCGCGCAGCACGGCAAGGGCGACGGCGCTGTCCTTCGGCGGGCCCCAGACGTGCGGGCCGGCCAGTTGCATGGCGCCGTAGCCGAGGCGGTTGAATGCGATGTCGCAATGGGCGGGCGTGAAGCGGTCGCTGGCGGGGTCATACGTGTGCATGGGGGCTCCTGTGTGGTGGTAAGGGACGGGAGCAGCCATCGTAAGGGCGAATACGCTGTATGATAATCGGGTCAATCCGGCACAGGCTGTACTTATTTGCGCACAATCTTATCCCGTGAAAGCTCTCTTCATGCATGCAGACAACCCTTCCATGGCCGACCTGTCCGCCTTTGCCCTGGTGGCCGAGCACCGGGGTTTTCGCCAGGCCGCGCGCGCCAGCGGGCAGTCGGCGTCGGCGCTGAGCGAGGCGCTGCGGCGGCTGGAGCAGCAACTGGGCATCCGCCTGCTGGAACGCACCACGCGCAGCGTGACGCCGACGGCAGCCGGCGCGTTGTTGCTGACGCGTTTGCGTCCGGCGCTCGAGGAAGTGAGCAGCGCGCTCGACGTGCTGAACGACTTGCGCGACAGTCCGCGCGGCACCTTGCGCCTGAACGTGCCGGTCAACGCGGCGCGCTTCTTTTTGCAGCCCATGGTCGACCAGTTCCTGCGCGCCTATCCGCAGATCAGGGTCGAGCTGGTGGTCGATAATAATTTTGTCGATGTCGTCGCCAGTGGCTGCGACGCCGGCATCCGCTATGGCGAGCGGCTGGAGCAGGACATGATCGCCATCCCGATCGGCCCGCGCACGCAGCGCTTCGCGGTGGCGGGCGCACCGTCCTACCTGGCGCAGCGGGGCGTGCCCGTGCATCCGCGCGAGCTGCTGCAGCACGCCTGCCTGCTGGGAAAATTCCTCAGTGGCGCGATTCCCCCATGGGAGTTCGAACGCGATGGGCAAAAAGTGAGCGTGGAGCCGGACGGCCCCGTGATCGTCACGCCGACGGCGGCCGACTTCGCGGTCAGCATGGCCATCGCCGGCCATGGTCTGGTGTATCTGTTTGAAGAGTGGTTGCAGCCGTATATCGATGCGGGCCAGCTGCGGCCCGTGCTGGAAGACTGGGCGATGCCCTTTCCTGGCCCGTTTTTATACTATGCGGGCCGGCGCCACCTGCCGGCCCCGCTGCGCGCCTTCATCGATTTCGTGCAGGCCAATTTTGCGCAGCTTCCGCCGCTTGCTCAATCCGCAGGATAGCGCTGGCGTAAAAGCTGCAACATGGCGACGTTCTGTTCCCACGCATCCGTCACTGGCTGCTGCGTCCAGGGCAGCGTTTGCGTGTACGGCGCTGGGCCGAATTCCGGCGTGAACGTCATGCGCTCGGCGCCAGCCGCGCGGCGCAGCGCGACGATGGCATCCCACCAGGCCAGGTGGGCGTCGAGCGCCGGCTTGGCTTCCGGCGCGCGGAAGTCGGCCACCTGCGGACCCTGCGCATGGCCCACGCGCGCATGCACGTGGCGCACCAGCGGCAGCACTTGCGCCAGCGTGTGCGGCTGGTCTTCCAGCAGCGATTCGCAGGCGCAGCACCAGTGCGACAGGTCGGCCGTCAAAGGCAGTTCGGGATACTGCTGCAGATACGGCAGCAGCAGCATCGGGTGGCCGGAAAAGCGGCTGCGGTGGAGCTCGTGCACGATGGGCACGCCGTGCTTTGCCGAGATGGCGGCGGCCAGGTCGATCAATGCCGCGTTCTGCGCCTGGGTATAGTAATCCTTGCCCGTGTGCGTGTTGACCAGCACGGGGCGCGCCAGGCAGGCGTTTTCCAGCAGTTCCGCCAGGGCGGCGCGGTGCAGTTCGAAGTCGCCGTGGAACACGGTTTCCCACTGCGCGGCGATCAGGTCCAGGCCCGCATCGGCGATGCGCCCCGTCCACTCCTCGCGCAGGGCGGCGTCCAGCGGCAGCGACATCTCGATGCCGTCGAAGCCGGCCTCCGCTACCATGTCAATGAAGACGTCGGGCGGCAGCTCGTTATTGCCCCAGTGGGCGGCAAAGACGTCGATGCGCATCAGACGAAGCCCCGCACGGGGAACGCCGCATCGCGCTGTATCCAGTTGTGCGCCGCGTATTCGGTCTGGCCGTCGGTGGCGTGCAAGGTGTAGGCGTGGCGCGAGACGGGCGAGCGGTTCGGCGCGCTGTAGTGGGGCAGCAAGCCGTGGAAGCAGACGAGGGCGCCCGCCTTCACTTCCAGTGGCACGGCCGTGCTGTCGTCGGGCCACGGCATGGCATCGAGCTTTTCCACGCGCACCTGGTCGCCGTTGCGGATGAAGCGTTCGCGCAGGGGGCCGCGGTGGCCGCCCGGTTCGGCCCACAGGCAGCCGTTGTCCAGGGTCGCGTCTTCCAGCGCGAACCAGAATGTGGTCACGCTGATGGGCGTGGTCTCGAAATACGTGGCGTCCTGGTGCCAGCGTACTTCGCCGCCGATGCCGGGCTGCTTGAAGATGTACATCGATTGCCATACCTGCGCATCCATCAGGCCCAGGTCGCGCGCCACTTCGGCCAGTTTCGGGTCGGCCGAAAAAGCGCGGAAGACGGGGTCCAGGTCGTGCATGGCGTGGCCGATCTTGTTGATCGACAGCGATTTCGCCTGTTTCAGCTGGCCGTCCGGGCCGAACGCCTCTTCCTCGAAGAAGCAGCGGATGGTGTTGTCGGAGGCGAGGAAATAATCGTTGGTGTTCTTCGCCTGGTCGCGCGTAGTGAAGATCGACTGGCTGACGCTGGGATCGAAGTCGTTGACAATCTGCTCGGCGCGCGCGCGCAGCGCGGCGATTTCATCCGCGCCCTTGAAATCGGGCAGGATGATGTAGCCGTCGCGTTGGTATTGTTCCTGTTGTTCGATCGTCAGCATGGCGGCGGCTCCGGAGATTGGTAGAAGGCGCCATTGTAGGATGGGGACAGTGCGCAAACAATCGCCCTCTGGTTGACAGATTGTCGCCAAAGCGATGACAATCTTTGACATGGATCAACTAAAAGCGATGGAAATCTTTGTCGAAGTGGCGCGCCAGCGCAGCTTTACGGTGGCCGGGCAGCGCCTGGGGCTGACGCGCGCCATGGTCAGCAAGACCATCATGCAGCTGGAAGAGCGCCTGAACGCGCGCCTGCTGCACCGCTCCACGCGCGAAGTGAGTTTGACGGACGCGGGCCGCGCCTACCTGGCGCCGTGCATGGCCACCGTCAGCCAGGCGCAGGAAGCGGCGCGCATGGTGGCGCACGTGGCGCAGGCGGGAGCGGGGGCGGAGCTGGCCGGGCCGCTGCGCATCCAGGCGCCATCGAGCTTCGGCAGCGCGTGGCTGGCAGATGCCGTCGCCCGTTTCAGTTTGCTGCACCCGCAGGTGCGGGCCGAACTGTTTGTCGACGATGCGCTGCTCGACCCGATACGCCACGGCTTTGACTTGACCATCCGCGTGGGCGGCATCCCGGACAGCAGCGCGCTGGCCATGCGGCCTTTGGCGCCGTGCCGCGCCGTGCTGTGCGCCAGCCCCGCCTATCTGGCGCAATGGGGCGTGCCGCAGACGCCGCAGGATTTATTGAAGCACCAGTGCCTGCATTTCAGCCATTTGACCGATGGCACGAACTGGCATTTCCAGCGCGGAGAAGGGGAACAGCGCGAGGAAGTGAGCGTGCGCGTGCAGGCGGGTTTCACGGCGAATAACGGCCTGGTGCTGCACCAGGCGGCGCAGCGGGGACTCGGCATCGTCTACAGCACCACGTTTCTCGCCTGGCGCAACCTGCTCGATGGCAGCCTGCTGCCCGTGCTGTCCGGCTGGGACCTGCCCCTGAATCACTTGAGCGCCCTGTATCCGGCCAGCCGCCAGCCTTCGCCCAAGGTGCGCGCGCTGATCGATTTCCTGGTGGCCGAATACCAGCCCGTGCCGCCGTGGGACCGCGAGCTGGCAGCGGCCGGAGTTTTCAGCTGACGGTCAATTGAACGCGACCGGTTCCACCGTCCAGGCGCCATCGGCATACACGCGCTCGTCGTCCAGGTAGACGGCTTCGGTGACGGCGAAGATGTCGACGTGGTAGCGCGCATCCTTGCGCTTGAATTGCGGTTTTGTATACACGCCGTGCTTGGCGCCCAGCGACAGATGGATGCCGCACATGCGTTCATACGTGCCGATGTCGTTGACCAGCTGCTCGCGCGAAAAGGCGCGGTTCATGCCGAAGCCCAGTTCGCGCACCCACACTTCACCTTCATGTGCGCGGATGATCTCGAGCATGGCGGTAAATTCCGGCGTGGCGTGCTCCGTGCCCGTGACTCTGCCCTTGTCGATGATCAGGGTGATCGGCGTATCGGGGCGGTTGACCATGAAGTGCGTGTCGCCGAAGACGAAGATGCGCACGCGCCCGTTCACCGCTTCCAGGTCCTGCGCTTCCGTGAATACTTCGCCCAGGGGGAACTGGCCGCCGATATTGTTCATGCCGCTGTAGTCGCCGATATTGAGCTTGGCCGATTCGAACGGGGAAGCAAACACCAGCTGCTCGCCGCCGCTGTCGACCATGCCGTGGCGGGCGCCGTCGATGCGCGCTTTCAGTGCATGGCCGACGCCGCGGTAATAGGCCGGGTCGTAGGCCAGCGAGGCGATGTAGTGCAATCCCTGTACGCCGGGCATGCGCGACAGATGCACGTGTTCGATCACTTTCAGACCCCGCTTGAACAGTTCGATGCGGATGCGGAACGCTTCCAGGCGGAAGCTGGTCGACTGGATCAGCACGACGAGGCTGCCGGCCGGCAGTTCGGCAAACGCGGCCAGCACGGCGTCGGGCGTGACGTCGTCGAAATCGATGAAGGCGGCGTCCGGCAAGGCCTGGCGGTACGCTTCCGTCAGCACCACGTTGAGCCAGCTGCGCTTGTCGCAGACGATCAGGGACGGTTCGTCCGGGCGGTGGCGGATGGCCATGGCCAGCAGGTCGGCCACGTTTTGCGCGGCCACTTCGGTGGCGGCGGCGCTGATGGCGTCGAGCCGGCTGGTGTCATTCTCGGGAAGCGTCATGGTGCGAAGGTGGGGGCGTGAAGTAATCGCAGCATTATAAGGCGATTGCCCCGGCCGTCACCATTCCCCATCCGGCGGAGGACAGGCGGCTGCCGCGCCCCTGATTATCTTGTGTAGTGCTTTCCGGCAATGTATTATTTGAAAAATGGTATGAACCGGTATGACAGGGCATGGCAGCGAGCCTGGAAGCGGCCCGGCGCAGCGGCAAAGGCGCGCATGCGCACGGTGGCATGCTTTCAGTGAAGCAGGGACAACAAGCCAACAGGCGAAGACTAAGAGTGTGATGTGATGAGCATAATCGGACAAGATATTCCCATGGAGCGGCCGGATGCGGATGGCCGTGCTGCCGTGTTCGTTCCCGTCACAGGCGTCAAGGAAGATGTCCTGTTGACCATACGCAAAGGTGCGGCCATCGTCGGCTTTGCCAACCACGACCGCACCATTACCGTGTATTTTGAAAGCAACCGCTTTGACGACCCCGCGCTGGCCAAGTGGGAGCACAAGGCGCGCAAGGCCTACGACCGCCTGGTCGACAATGCGCCCACCGTGTCGAAACTGACCACCAGCCCCGCCAATTTCGAGCAGATCGGCTACATCAATGGCAAGGGCATCACCATCCGCCGCATGGAAAGCCTGCAGCGCTGGCTCGCGTATTCGGATGCGATGGATACGTGTCCGGCGATGGATATCATTCCGCGCACGGTTATTGCCAAGGCCGACGCGGTCAAGGTGTAAGAGCGGCTGATAAAACGCCCAAGGCGTTGTTGCCTGCCTCTCGCCGTACTGACGTACTGTCTTCGAGGCGGCGCCTAGCCCTGAGCATTTTCTCAGCCGCTCTTGGCGCGCTTACGAATGGCTGTACGAAAGGCCACAGTTTGTAGGTTTCCCCTCGGTCCTGGCGTACTGTCTTCGGGGTGGCGCTTGGCCCTGCATGCTTGCGCGGCCACTGTCGCGTGGGCTTGGAGTCAACAATGTGTCGGTTTACGCGGGGCGTTGCCCCGCTAATCCGACCTACGCGACCTACGCCTGACTTCGCTTCTTGCTTCTCGCTCCTTGCTACACCACGATGATATTCGCCTGCGCCTTGAGCGGGCAGGGCAGGGTATCGTCGAAGGTAATTTCGATGGCGCTGGCGACGAACATGCCGCCGATGTGCTGGGCGGCGATTTCGGGCGGCGTGCCGGGCTTGGTCAGGTTGACGTCCTGGGCGAAGACGAAGACTCTCCAGGTGCCGTAGACTTTTTGATCATATTGCAGCAGGGTGCGGTAAGCGCGCTTCAAGTCCAGGCTGCCTGCGTAGACGCCGTCGTTGGCACCCGGGTCGAAGCCCAGGCCGTCGTCGGTCAGCGATTCGACGAAATACAGGCCCTGCGGCGCCTGGAACAGCACGAACGCATACAGCTCCGTGCCGCGGAAGACATTGCCGTTGTCGCGCTTGAAACTGGCGCGCAGCCACAACGGTTCGTAGGCTTGCACGACGGCGGGCGTATCCGTTTCCACCGGCCCCGCCACGTGGATGTTGACTTGCGTTTCGGTCACCGCATGCTGGTAGGTGGCGCCCGTGGTGAAACGATCGTACTCCCAGCTGATGTCGGCCGTGTAGGGCAAGCCCGCATTCGGCGCTTCTGGCAACACCCATTTCGCCACCACGCGCTCGGCCAGGGTCAGTTCGCCGGCGGCCGGTGGTGTTGCTTCCTGACCACGCCAGAACGGGTCGGCGATATCGGAGCAGGCGACGGCGATGGCGCCCGAAGCGATGGCCGAGGCCACGCCCGCCACCGTGAATTCGGGCTGGCCCGAGCCGGCCCCTTCCAGCGAACAGCAATGCACGTCGGGTTCCGTTTCCTCGAAGCTGCCGCCCACGCTGAAGCTGGCCTTGCCGGAGCCGAGCGCGGCGGCAATGATGGCCACCAGCGCGGCGATGATGGCGATGATGATGGCGAGAACCTTCCACCACGGGTCGGAAAACGGCAGCTCGCCATGCGTGCCCGCATAGGCGGGGTTCGGCGTCCAGACGAGGGTCATGCCGGTCGGTACGATGGGGCCCAGGCCGGGCGGGCAGCGGCACTCCTTCCCATCCGTGCCCGTGCTGCCCCAGCGCTTGCCCGGCAGATGGCCCTGCGGCTTGGACAGTTCCAGCGTGCCTTCCTCGACCGTACACGTGTAGGTGTTGGTCGTGCTGTCAAAGCGCGTCTGCGACACGAAGATTTGCTGGATCGAGCGGTGCGGCGTGTAGCCGTCCGCCTTGGCGACAAAGCTGACGAGCCTCTTGCCGGGCGCCGCATGCTGGAAATCGGCATCCCACATGACCAGCATGGCCGCGCCGGCGGGAATGCTGGCAAAGAAGAAGGTGCGCGCCACGGGCACGATGCCGGGGTCGCCCACGCTTTCCAGGTACACCGTGACATTCGTCAGGGCGCTGCCGGACATATTGGTGACGTGGGCGGCAATGCGCAAGCCATAGATGGCATTGTCGAAGATGCCATCGGGCAGCATGATATTGGTGACGGGCTCGATCGCGAACGGCCGCGTCAGCACCTGCAGGGGTGTGTCGCTCATGATGCTTGCTCCTCGGGGCTTTGCTGTTCTTGCGCTTGCTCTTTCTCCAGGTCGGTGACGACATACGTGACGCCGCCCAGCAGCTTGCCATCCTGGGTTTCCAGCACGCGCAGCAGCGCATACTGGCGTGGCGGCAAGGCTTCGGCGCGCACGCTCAGATACACGGCCTGCGCCTGGCCGCGCGGCACTTCCAGCACCAGTGTTTGCTCGCCGGGCGCGTCGCCATTGCAATGGGGCGTGCGCGCCAGGCCTGCGACCAGGTGTGCGTCCCTGGCCGGCTGCCATCGCTCAAGCCCGAGGGTGGCCAGCAGGCGCTCCGGCAGCTCGCCGCCATACTCGATCTGCAGTTCCACTTTTTTCGTTTCGCGGGGCAGGGCCGCCACCGCGATGGCCAGCAACTGCGCGCGTCTGGCCGCCAGCACCACGTTGACGTTGCGCTGGGCGATCTGGTCATGCTGCTTGGGCTGGAAGGGAAAACCGTTGGGCAGCGGGTCGGGCAGCGGGTTGACGTCGCCAGGCCCGTGGGCCACGGCCAGCAGGCATTCGTGGCCGCCATTGACGATGACGGGCACCCACGGTACCAGGCACAGCACTTCCTGCGTGGCGCCGGGCGGCAAGTCGGCAAACGCGGAGCCGATCTGCGTGGCGGCGCCGACGGCGATCTGGCCGGAAGGATCGGCCCAGTAAAAGTCCACGCGCACGCCGTTCGAGGCGCTGTTGCCCGTGTTGTGCACGCGGCCCCACAGGTAATTGCTGGTGCCGGCAATGGGTGCGCCGGGCGGGCCATTCGGATCATTGCCGGGCACGACCCAGATATCGGCGCTGTCCCACCAGGGCTGGCCGTCTTCGATGATCAGGTGGGCTGACATGGCGTTCTCCTTGTCCTTGGCCTGTGCTTGTAGCTTAGGCCGCGGCGGCGGAGGCTTTTTGATTGGTATCAAGGCAAGGGAACACGGGGCCGGTGCGCCGTTGCCTTGGCCGCGTAAGGTAATATTGCGGCAGAACGCAGTGGAATGACTCCAGGAAAAGGTTGGAATGTGCTTGAAACAGTGAATGACGTTTGCATCAACGCCGCCTGCGGCCGGACCTTGCCGCTGCGCGTGGCGCATTGTCCGTTTTGCGGCGCGCGCCAGGTGGCGCAAGCGCCTGTTCTGGAGAAGGTAGTGGCGCCGCCGCCGGTGCCGCGCATGCCGCCGCCGGTGCCCGTCGCCCCGCCCGTGTTCACGCCGCAAGCCGCGCCTCAGCCCGTACCTCAGCCAGTCTCCCCTCCCCAGCCCGTCGCGCCGCCTGCTGCCGCGCCGGCCAAGGCGCCGCCCGCCAAGCCTGCCGGCAGGGGCTCGGTGCCGCCGCCGCGCCCGCCCGTGCGCTTGCGCACGTGGATCGCGGCGGCCGTGGTGCTGACCGGTATCTGGTTTTATAACAAGCCGGCAGACAAGCCGGCCAGCGTGGCGGAACAGGTCGAGGCCGCCACCGCGCTGGCGGCGCAGTGCGACCTGGATGGGGCGCGCAGCGCGCTGGCCGTGCTGAAAAGCGCCAAGGCGCCCGCCGCGCAGATCAAGCGCTTGCAGGCGAATATCAGCAAGTCCGCCGCTACTTGCGACAGGCAACAGCAGCGGGCGCAGGCGTGGACGGCGCTGCAAGGCAGCGTCAACCAGGCCCTCGACGCGGGCAAGCCGGAGCTGGCCGCCACGCGCCTGGCCGCCTACGTGAAGCGCTGGGGCGACGATCCCGACACCCTGGAACTCGACGCCAAAGTGAAAGTGGCGCAAGCCAGCGCCCAGCTCGACCTGGCCGACGCCTGCCTGGCCAAGGGGGACCGCGTCTGCCTGGAAAATAGCCTGATCGCCGCCGAGCGCTACAAGCGGCCCGAGCTGGCGGCGCGCACGCAGGCGCTGCGCGCGGCCTTGTCGCAATTGCTCGAACGCTCGCTGCTCGATGCATCCCCGGGCCAGTAGCGCCAACAACTAAAACGCCCGCCGCGGCCACGCCGGGCGGGTACACCTACTCAGCCCTACTCTTGCGGCACCAGCGCCAGCGCGGCGCTGAAGTCGCCCATCGGCTTGCCGCCGTTGGCCACCAGCGCCTTGTCGCGCGTGTTCAAGCCGTCGAGCACGGGCAGGGCGAAGCGGTGCGTGATGGCGCGCAGGATCGAAGCCGAATCGTATTGCGTATGGTCAACTAGTCCCTTTTTCACGTACGGCGAGACGAGGATGGCCGGCACGCGCGTGCCCGGACCCCAGCGGTCGCCCTTCGGCGGCGCGGCGTGATCATAGAAGCCGCCGTTTTCATCGTAGGTGACGATGACCAGCATGTTTTTCCACTGCGGACTCTTCTTCAGCTGGGCGATGACGCTGGCGATGTGCGCGTCGCCGTCGGCCACGCTGGCGTAGCCCGCGTGCTGGTTCAAATTGCCCTGCGGCTTGTAGAAGGTCACGGGCGGCAGCTTGCCGGCGCCCGCGTCGGCCAGGAACTGGCTGTCGAAATCGCGCAGGTGGGCGGCCCGGTAGGCGGGCGCCTTCACGGGGTCCATGTTGGCAAAATAGTTAAACGGCTGGTGGTGGAACTGGAAGTTCGGCGGATTCGGGAAGCTGCCGGCGCGCGCGCTGGCCGTGGCCAGGGCCGTCGTGTCCTTCCAGGCGCCCGCATACCAGGCCCAGTCGATATTTTTGCCTGAGAGCAAGTCGCCGATATTCGTCTGCGTCTGCGGCGGCAGCGTGTTGGCCTTGCCCGTGTCCGCATACAGCTTGCTGCTGTCGGCCGATGCCGGGGCGTTGCTGCTGGGCTGGAACGGCGGCTGCATGGTGTTGACGGCGTAGAACATGCCCGTGCCGTCTGCCGGCGTCAGCGCGCCGTCGTTGGCGTAGGCGGGCGCGCCGTTCAGGACCGTGGTCGGCGCCGTGGCGGACGGCGTCAGGCGCACGAAGTTGCCGTTGGCGTCGACGTCGATCTTCGCGATCGAGCCTTTCGCCACCGAGGTGTCGGCGTTCGGATACGTGGGCGCGCAGGCGCAGATCAGATACTGGTGCGTGAGGAAGGAGCCGCCAAACGCGCCGATGAACAGATTGTCGGCCAGCGCATATTGTTTGGCGATGTCCCACAGCTGCATCTTGCTGCCGTCGTAATAGCCCATCGACAGGCCGCCCGCGTCGGAATAGGCCGCGAATTTGTCGTTGGCGCCGCCGTTGATCTGCATCTGGTTGTTATAGAAACGGTGCACGAGGTCGCGCGTGATCACCGATTGCGGCAGGTACAGGGGGCTGCCGGCATCGTCGATCTGGAACGGCTTGTTCGGCAGGTTGGCCGATTGCGCCTGCGTGATGACGGTGCTCTGGCCGGCCGCCGTCATGCCGCCCCAGGTGGGCGGCAGCACGGGCAGGGTGCTGCCGTCATAGTCTTTCTGCGGCACGTAGGCGGAAGTCGACGTGGGATTGACGCCCGGCACGCCGTTCGCGCCCGGGAACAGGCCGTACAGATTGTCGAAGCCACGGTTTTCCGCGTAGATGACGACGATGGTCTGGATATTGTTCAGCGCCAGGGCGCCGTTCAGGGCGGCCAGCGCGTCGGCCGGTGCCGCCTGCGCGCTGGCGCTGGCGATCAGGGCCGTCACGCTGGCGTTTTCCGCCTTCAGTTTCGCCAGCTCGTCGCCGCTGGCCTTGTTGAAGTCGGACGCCAGACCCGCTTCGGACACGCCGATGCGCGCGGCCAGCTTGCTGCTGGCGGCCGCAAAGTCGCCGCCATTGCCGTCCATGACCTGCGCCAGTTCCGTCGACAGGGCGCTGACGAAGGCGCTGTGGCCGGCGGGGGCGCGCAGCAGCAGTTTTTGCGTCACCTTGCTGCCGCTGTCGCCGATGGCTTCATGGCGGATGGCGTCCGTGCCGACGGTCACCAGCACGGCGCCCTGGCCGTCGAGCGTGTAGCTGCCGTCGGCGGCCGTGCGCACCGTTGGCGAGCCGCTGTCGCACGTCAGCTTGGCGGTGCCGCTTTCCAGGCATACCTGGGCGTTTTCATAGTAGCTGCCGATCACCTGGCCCGTGGTGCTGGGCGTGATCGCATAGTTGCTGCCGCAGGCGGCCAGGCCCAGCGACAGCAAGATTGGCAGGGGACGTAAGACAGGGCGAGCGTACGGTTTCATTGTTCATGCCTTCTGGGTGGAAAACGTCGCATGCTAGGCAGGCAATATGTCAGCTGCGTGACATGTCAGCGTCTGTTACATGACGTAATGTACGGACTTGATACATTACGTTTTGCAGGGACTTGTCACGCAGCGGTCACATACCGTTGCTACGCTGCCAGCCCATGATGAAAACGAAGCCCTCACTGCTGCTCGCCTTTGTAGCCGCCTGCCTGCTGGCCGCCTGCCATCCGGCAGCGCAAAAGGAAGCCGCGGCCAAGCCCGCCTATCTGGCGGGCGCCTACGCGCCCACCCTGCCACGCCAGCCTTCCGTGGCCCAGATGACGGCCATGGGCCGCGCCATGTTTTTCGAGCCCAGCCTGTCCGTGTCGGGGAAGATGTCGTGCTCCAGCTGCCACAGTCCCGAGCACGCGTATGGGCCGCCGAACGGGCTGGCGGTGCAGCTGGGCGGCCCGGAACTGAAGGACGCGGGCACGCGCGCGGCGCCCTCGCTGCGCTACCTGCAGACCGCACCCGCATTCACCGAACATTTTCATGACGACGATGGCGACGACAGCGTCGATGCGGGTCCCACGGGCGGGCGCAACTGGGATGGCCGCGCCCAGTCCGGCCATGAGCAGGCGCTGGCGCCGTTGCTCTCCCAACGCGAGATGGGCAACCGCGACGCGGCGGCCGTCGTCGCCAAATTGCGCGCTGGACCCCTGGCGGCGCAATTTCGCCAGACGTATGGCGCCGATATTTTCGAGCAGCCGGGCCAGGCCTTGCGCTGGGCGCTGATGTCGCTGGAAGTGTTCCAGGAAAGCCCGCTAGATTTCTATCCGTACACGAGCAAGTACGACGCCGTCTTGCGCAAGCAGGCCGTTTTGAGTCCGCAGGAAGCGCGCGGCCTGGCCCTGTTCAACGATGAGCGCAAGGGCAATTGCGCGTCCTGCCATATCAGCCAGATCACTTCCGGCGGCGCCTTTCCCCAATTTACCGATTACGGCTTGATCAATATCGGCGTACCGCGCAATGGCAAGCTGCCCGTCAATGCGGACCCGGCGTTCTTCGACATGGGCTTGTGCGGCCCGGACCGCACCGACCTGATGGAGCACAAGGAGTACTGCGGCAGCTTCAAGACGCCGTCCCTGCGCAACGTCGCCCTGCGCAAGGTGTTTTTCCACAACGGCAGTTTTGACAGTCTGGAGCAGGTGCTGCGCTTTTACGTGCAGCGCGATACGGCGCCGCAAAAATGGTATCCGGCAGAGCGAAACGGCAAGGTGCGCAAATACGACGATTTGCCGCCGGGGCTGGAGGCGAACGTCAACGTGGAAGCGCCGTTCGACCGCCAGCCGGGCCAGGCGCCGGCCCTGAACGAAGCGGAGATCGCCGACGTGATCGCCTTCCTGCATACCTTGACGGATGGCTATCGGCCGGCCACCGCGGCACACTGAACGCATGCTAAAAAAATATCAAGATACCATTGCTTACAACTACGCTACAAAAGCCTGTTTTTATGTGCGTTAGCGCACGCTAGAAAATTTTAGGCAGGTGTATATTGCGAACTGATCTGTGTCTTTTGATAACAATGAAAGGGAATACCATGAAAGTAAGCAAAAATTGGATGACCGTGTGCGCCGCCGGCATGATGGTTGTGGCCCTGGCTGCTTGCCAGAAGAAGAGCGATGTCGCCGCCGGTCCTGCGGAACAAGCTGGCCAGAAGATCGATGCGGCCGCTGCCAAGGCTGAAGCCGACATCAAGGCCGCAGCAACCAAAGCTGACGCCGCCGTGAGCCAGGCCGCTTCCGATACGGGCGCCAAGATGGACCAAGTCGCCGCTGACGCCGACAAGAAAATGAGCGAAGCGGCCGATGCCGTCGGCAAGAAAGTCGAAAAAGCCGGTGAAAAGATGCAGGACGCCGCGCACAAGTAATCACCGTCATCACCGCGCCAGGAGCAGCTAACGCCGGCCCGGTTCCCGCAGCTGTCGTCAGGTGACGGCAGCTGCGGCGACGCCATCGCCCGCTTGGCCGCCCGGCGTCAACGTCTGCGTTCCAGCCGTCTCCGGCCTGTCCGCCTCGTCCGTCCCCCCCAGTACCACGCTCAAATCGACAAAGCCGTCGCGCCACGCGCGTTCCAGGTCTTGCTCCACCACTTCCAGGGTCGTTCTTTCCACCTGATGAAAACCGCGCAAGCCATACGCCCGGTTGCGCCCGTGCGCCTTGGCCAGGTACAGCGCCATGTCGATCAGGTTGACGCTGCGTTCCCACGTGAGCGGCCGTCCCAGCGGCGCCAGCGGATAGGGCGCAAAGCCCACGGACACGTGCACTTCGATGGTCTGGCCCTGGTAGTCGATGCGTTGCGCCGCCATGCCGTTGAGGATGCGCCGCGCGATCTCGTCGAGCCCGTCGCGCGCGACGGCCGGCAGGAAGGCAAGGAATTCCTCGCCGCCCCAGCGCACGATCATGTCCGTTTCGCGCAACACGTCGTGCAGGGTTTCGGCGATCGTCGTCAGCACCAGGTCGCCCGCCGCATGGCCGTAAGCGTCGTTGATGTGCTTGAAGTGGTCGACGTCGAGCAGGAACAGCGCGCCCACGACATCGTCGCCGGCATAGGCGGGCTGCGGCTTGCCCGCATGGCTGCGCATGAATTCCTGGAAATGGCGGCGGTTGTACAGGGCCGTCAGCGGGTCGCGCGAACTCTGGCGCTTGAGTTCCTGGTTTTTTACCTTCAGCTGCACGTTCGCATGGCGCACCTTGCGGTACAGCAAGCCAACGATGGCGGACGCCATGGCCAGTACCAGCGCCAGCAGCCACCACACGCGCTGCTGCAGGCGGCGGTTGTCGATTTCGGTGCTCTTGAGCTGATTTTCGCGGCTCAGCAGCTCGATCTGGCGCTGTTTCTTTTCCGCCTCATACTTTTCTTGCAGTTCATACACGGCCTTTTGCCGCTGCTTTTCGAACAGCTGGTTGGAAATGCCGCGCTCGCGGTGGTACGCGGTGACGGCGCCGCGCAGGTCGCCCGCCTTTTCCAGCGCCATGCCGTATTCCAGCAGCACGGCCTGCATTTCCGGCTGGTTGGCCGTGCGTTCGTAGTAGGCCAGGCCCGTGGCCACGCTTTGCTTGCCTTCCTGCAGCCGTCCCTGGCCGATCAGCGCCTGGCCGATGTTCAGCCGCGCCGTCGCCTCCACCTGTTCATCGTTGACGAGGTCCGCCGCCGTGATCGCTTCATTTGCATAGCGCAAGGCGCGCGCGTAGTCGCCTTCCTTGAGATAGCTGTCCGACAGGTTGACGAGGGTGACGGCCACCATGCCGCGCGCGCCCAGCTGGCGTTCCAGCGCCAGGGCCGCCAGCAGGGCGCGCTGGCCCCGCTGCGGCTGCTGCGCGTCGAGCGCCAGCCCGTATTCCGTATTCTTTGCCTGCGCCATGCGGCCCGGTGACGCCAGTCTCGCGGAGACTGCCAGCAATTCGTCGAGCACTTCGAAGCCCTTGTCGTATTCGCGCATCTGCGTGTACAGCAGGGTGAGGGCATTCAGGGCGGCGGCCAGGCTGGACGGGGATTTGCTCTGGCGCGCCAGGTCGACGGCTGCCTGCAGCTTGGCCAGCGCAAACGGAAAATTGCCTTCCTCGGCCCACGACTGGCCCGCGCTGATGGTCGCTTGCACGCGCACGGGCAAGTCGTCCGTGCCATTGGCGATTTTTTCCGCCTCAAAGGCCAGCAGGTGCGAGGCGCGGCGCTCGTTGCGGGCAAACGTGATGTAGGCCTTGTTGAGTATGCCTTTTGCCAGCGCCACGTCGCTCTTGTTCATGCGGGCGTAGGCAATCAGTTCCTCGGCCAGCTGCATGGCGATGTCGTTCTGCCCCAGGCGCATGCGGGCGTTGCTCAGTTGGGTAAGGAATTCCGCGCGCACGGGCAGGGGAGCGCTGCGCGCCTGCGTTTCGACTTCCTGCAGCCGTTGCAGCGCGCGCGCGGGCACGTAGCGGCCGTCGTCGCGCACGGCGGCAAGATACTGCTCAAGGTCGCTGACCTGGGCGTGTGCGGCAGGCGGCAGCAAGCAGGCCAATACCAGCAGCCAATGCGCCTTTCGCCATGATGCCCGTCTCTGTCTGCCTGCCAACGTCCCGCTCCCGCAATGACCACCTGTCTGTAACAGATTATATTCTGTTGCAATCCAGAAATATCATGCAGTGCGCGGAAATTTGCGAAAGTGCACACTTTGGCCGCACGTCAGCGCAGGGGCAGGGCGGCCGTGGCCGGCGGGCTGCCTTTCAGGCGGAAGATGGCGACGGCCGCGATCAGGGCTTGTGCCTGTTCCTGCAGGCTTTCGGCCGCGGCGGCCGCCTGCTCGACCAGGGCGGCGTTCTGTTGCGTGATGTTGTCCATCTGCGTGACCGCCTGGTTGACCTCGCTGATTCCCGCGCTTTGCTCGTGGCTGGCGCTGGTGATTTCGCTCATGATGGCGGCCACCTTCTGGATCGATTCCACCACCAGCGCCATGGTGCGTCCCGCCTCGTCGACGAGCTTGCTGCCGGCGTCGACCCGTTCCACGGAGGCGCCGATCAAGGTCTTGATTTCCTGGGCGGCGGCAGCGCTGCGGTGGGCCAGGCTGCGCACCTCGCCGGCGACGACGGCGAAGCCGCGTCCCTGTTCGCCTGCCCGCGCCGCCTCGACGGCCGCGTTCAGGGCCAGGATGTTGGTCTGGAAGGCGATGCCGTCGATAACGCCGATGATGTCGGCGATCTGGCTCGAGCTTTCCTTGATCGCGCCCATCGTGCTGACCACTTGGGCGACGACGGCGCCGCCCTGCACGGCGACGGCCGAGGCGCTGGCGGCCAGCTGGTTCGCCTCGCCGGCGTTGCTGGCGTTTTGCCGCACCGTCGCCGTCAGCGTTTCCATCGAGCTGGCCGTCTCTTCGAGGGAACTGGCTTGCGCTTCCGTGCGCGCGGACAGGTCCGCATTGCCCAGCGCGATTTCGTGCGTGGCCACCGACATTTCGCCGGTGCCGCTGCGGATGTCGCCGATCAGCCCCGTCAGGTTGGCGTTAATAGTGTTCATCGCATGCAGCAGCACGCCGATTTCATCGGCTCGTTCGATGACGGCGTCGATGCTCAGGTCGCCGCCGGCGATCAGCTGCGCCGTGGCGATCGCCTGATCCAGGCTGCGCTTGATGTGGCGGTACACGAGGAACAGGCACAGCAGCGAGACCATGACGGATACCAGCAGCACGCCGACCGTCACGGAGTAGGCGGCCATGGTGCCGCTCATCGCCGTCTGCACGGCCGCGCTCGTGCGCTGGTCGAGCAACGTGAGGAATTCATTCACCGGCTGCATGATCTTCGCCTTGTTGCTGTGGTATTGGGCATCGTGCATGATGGCGCGGGCCATTTCCAGGTCCGGCGGCCCGGTTTTGGTGAAGTTGCCGCTGCCGTCGTCGAAGCGGCCCTTGACGGCGTTCATGGCGATCACTTCGGTCTTGACCAGGCCGTCCGAATTGGCTTGCGCTTCGCGCAGCTTGGCGAATTCCTGCTCGCTGAAGCCGGCCTTGCGCATCAGTTCTGCCAGCGGCACGGCAGGCCCCGTCGATGCGGGCACGGGCACGCCTGCCGCCACGAAGTCCCAGTAGATGCGCTCGTAATGGGCGGGGCGCGGCTTCTTGCCGTTGCGGATGTCGAGGATGTCCAGGTATTGCTGTTCGTACCTGGCGTCGCCGGTGACGACGTAGGTGCGGGCCAGCCGGGTCAGGTCGTCCGAGCTTTGCCGCAGTTCGTCGGCCAGCAGGTAGGACTGGTAGCGCGTTTCAGTGACGCGGTTCGCCTCGGCCTGCTTGCCCGCCACGCGGAACAGCGCCCACAGGCTGATGACGGAGAGCGCCAGGCTGAGCAGAAAAATGGCGGCAAAGATATTCCTGATCGACAGTTTGCTGCGCATGGTATCCCCCGGAAGTGTGGTTGGGGCCGTTGGCGCTGCCCGCCAGATGAATATACTCCCGTCTGTTCGGCATTTTTAATGCCGTACAGAAAAAAAGTGGCGCCATGCAACGGCGCCCCATGGCTATCAAATTGCCAGTTGCTGCAGCAGGTAGAGGCGCTGGTACAGGCCGCCTTCGATCTGCATCAGTTCCTCGTGCGGTCCCGCTTCCGTGATGCGGCCGTGATTGAGCACGATGATACGGTCCGCTTCGCGGATGGTCGACAGGCGGTGGGCGATGGCGATGATGGTGACCTTGCCGCGCAACTCGTTGAGGGCCGTCTGCACGATCTGCTCCGTCTGGCTATCGATGCGCGACGTCGCTTCGTCGAGCAGCAAAATGCGCGGCTGGCCGGCCAGCGCGCGGGCAATCGCGATCAGCTGCTTCTGCCCCGACGACAGGCGCGAGCCGCCTTCGCCCAGCGGCGTGTCGTAGCCGTGTTCCAGCGCCGCGATGAAGTCGTGCGCATGCGCGGCGCGCGCGGCCGTCTCGATCTGCTGCTGCGTGTAGCCGCGGCCCATGTCGATGTTTTCGCGTGCCGAGGCGGCCAGCAGGAAGGGGTCTTGCGGCACCAGGCCCACGTCGGCGCGGAAGTGCTCGTTGTCGATGCTGTCGAGGGCGACGCCGTTGATGGCGATGCTGCCCTGCGTGACGGGGTAGAAGCGCAGCAGCAAGGAGAGCAGGGTCGACTTGCCGCTGCCCGTGTGGCCGACGATGCCGAAGAAGGCGCCTTGCGGGATCTGCAGCGACAGGTCGTGCAGCACGGGCTGGTTTTCCACGTAGGCGAAGGTCAGGCGGGCGATGTCGACGGCGGGCACGTCGCTGCCCGTTTTCGCCTGCCGCAGGGCCGGTGTCTCCCTTCCCTGTGCGTGTTCCAGCGCCTGCGCTTCGTCCAGCAGGGCCGAGACGCGCGCCGTGGCCACCACCGACTGCTGCAGCTGGCTGAACTGCATGGTGATCTGGATCAGCGGTTCGATCACGCGCGCGATGTAGCTGATGAATGCATACAGCACGCCCACTTCCACGGCACCCATGTCGCGGCGGCCGAAGCTGAAGATGACGACGGCCAGCAGCACGATGTTGAGCATGTCGAGCGCGGGGCGCAGCAGCCAGGCGTTGGCGCGCAATTCCTGCATGCGCGCCGTGTAGTGGTCCTGGTTGATGCCCGTGAAGCGCGCGCCGAAGCGCTTTTCCGCGTTATTCGCCTGCAGCACGCTCATGCCGCCGATCGATTCGGCGATCTGGCCGTTGATCTCGCTGCGCAGGGCGCGCGCGCGCGTGACGGCCGGCGCGCTCCAGCGCTGGTACAGGAAGACGATGAGCAGCACGGCCGGCAGCAGGGCCAGCACGATCAGCATCAAGCGCCAGTCGAGGAAGGCCATGGCGGCCATGGTGCCGACCAGGACGATGGAGCTGTCGAGGATGACAAACAGCACCTGCACGTACAGCGATTTCACCGCTTCCGTGTCGTTGGTGACGCGGCTGACCAGCTGTCCCGTGATGGCGCGGTCGAAAAAACTCATCGGCAGGCGCAGCACGTGCTGGTAGACGGTTTCGCGCAGGCGCTGCACCGAGCGCATGGCCAGGCCGGACAGGCGCACCAGCTGCAAATAGCGCAGGCCGGAAGCGACCCAGCCCGTCAGCAGGCAGCCGCCCAGCAGCAGCGACATGCGCGTCCAGTCCAGGTGGCGCGGCAGCAGATGCTGGTCGATCAGGGCCTTGCCTAAAATGGGACCCGTGACTTCGAGGGCGGCGGCGAGGATCAGCCAGAACGTGGCCCAGTATAAATGGCGCAGGTCCGGCGCGGCGGCGCGGCGCAGCAGGCCGATCGCTTGCGCGGCCTGGCGGCGCACGGATGGCGTGGCGGTGTTGGCTTGGTCGTTCTTAGATGGCATCGAGGCTGGCCTCCAGTTGTTGATAGCGCCACTGGCTGGCGTACCAGCCGTCGCGCTGCATCAGCGCGTCGTGGTTGCCCGTTTCCGTCACGTGGCCATCGCGCAGCACGAGGATCAGGTCCGCGTTGACGACGGCGCTCAGGCGGTGGCTGGCGATGATGGCGCTGCGCTCGGGGCGCTTGCGGCGCAATTCCTCCAGGTGCTGCAGGATGCGCGTTTCCGTGCCCGTGTCGACGGCGGACAGCGCATCGTCGAGCAGCAGCAAGCCGTTGTCGGCCAGCAGGGCGCGGGCAATCGCCACGCGCTGGCGCTGGCCGCCGGACAGGGTGATGCCCTTTTCGCCCACGTGGGTGGCATAGCCTTCGGGGAACTGCAAAATGTCCGCGTGGATGTCGGCCAGCTGCGCCGCCCGCTCCACTTCCTCGCGCGTGGCGCCCGGACGGGCCAGCGCGATATTGTCGGCGATGGTGGCGGAGAATAAAAAGGACTCCTGCGGCACCCAGCTGATCGCCGCGCGCAGCGCGTGCAAGGTGTAGGCGTCCAGCGCGTGCCCATTCCACGTGGCCGTGCCCGATTGCGGCGTGACCTGGCGCAGCAGCACGCGCAGCAGGGTCGACTTGCCGCTGCCCGTCGGGCCGACCAGGCCCAGGGTCTGGCCCGGCTGCAAGCGCAGCGAAATGCCGGACAGGGCCGGCGCCGTCTGGCCCGCATACGCAAAGCCGACGTCCTGCAATTGCAGGGGGCCGGGCGTCAGCGTGGCGATGCTGCCATGGTCGTCGATGGCCAGCGGCGCGTCGAGCATCGGCTGCAGGCGCTGCCAGGCGGCGCGGCCCCGTTCGATCAATGACAGCACCCAGCCGGCGGCGAACATGGGCCAGATCAGCTGGCCCAGGTACATGGAAAAGCTCGTCAGCGCGCCGATGGTCAGCTGGTCTTGCCACACGAGGTAGCCGCCCAGGCCCAGGGTCAGCGCCGTGGCCGCCGTCAGGGTCAGGCCGACGGCCGGTTCATACGCCGCTTCCCAGCGCTGCGCCGTCAGGCTGGCGTTGGCCGCGTGGCCGGCCAGGGTGGAGAACTGCTTGCTGCTGCGCTCTTCCAGGCCCAGCGCGCGCAGGGTGCGCACGCCGGACAAGGACTCTTGCACGTGGTCGTTCAGCGCGGAAAAGCGTTGCAGCGAATCCGTCGACGCCGTATGGATATGGCTGGAAATGCGCCAGAAGGCCAGTCCCATCAGGGGGAAGGGCAAGAGGGCGATGCAGGCCAGGCGCCAGTCCACGCCCAGCAGCATGATGCCGAGCACCATCAGCAAGGTCAAAGTGCCGTCGAAACCGGCCAGCATGGCTTCGCCGGCGGCCATTTCGATGGCGTCGATATCGTTCGTCGCCAGCGCCATCAGGTCGCCCGTGCGCTGGTTCTGGTAGAACGACGCGCCCTGCTGCGACATGCGCGTGTAGAAGCGCGTGCGCAGCATCACGCCCAGCTGGTAGGCGGCCTTGAACAGGGTGATGCGCCAGCCCACGCGCAGGAAGTAGATGACGACGCCGACGGCGAGCAGAGTCAGCAGCTCAAGCCACAGTTCGGCGGCCGTCATGCGGTGCGCGGCCAGCGCGTCGATGATGGCGCCCACGCGACGCGGGATCCAGACGGTCAGTGTTGCCACGCCTGTCAGCATGACGGCGGCGGCGGCATACGCCGGCCAATGCTGACGCACGAAGCCGGCGATGAGCCTCGATAAACTCATGGTTACCTTTTGTTTTGAGTAATGGGGTGTCGCGGGGCGGAAGGACGGGCACGCGGACGGAAAGTACGCGTAGGATACAACAAGGCGGAAAAGCGCGCTGTGGACGAGCACGCAAAAAACGGGCCGTAGCCCGTTGTTTTGCTGCGTCAGTACCGTGCGCGCGGCTTACTTGCGGCCGCTGCCTTTGCCGCCGCCCAGCATGTCGAGCTGTTTCGATGGCGTGCCCTTGGGCGCTGCCTTGGCTGCCGGCTTGGCCGCTGGCGCAGCGGCGTGCTGCACGGCGGCCTTGGCCACGGTCTTGCCGGCGGTGCTGGCCGGCTTGGCGGCGGGTTTGCTCGAAGGAAATGACTTCGCGGCTGGCTTGGCGGGGGCTGGCGCGGCGGCTTTCGCTGGTGCGGCGGCGGGTGCCGCTGCGTGCTTGGCTGCTTCAGGCTTGGCTGCCGGTTTGGTCGCCGGCTTGGCTTCCACCGCTTTGGCGGCAGGCTTGTCGGCAACCTTCTCGGCCGCCTTGGCAGGCGCTGCTTCCAGTTTGGCTGCCGGGGCGGCGGCAGGTTTGGCTACTTCAGCAGGCTTGGCGGCAACGGGGGAAGGCGCCGCGGCCGGTGCTGGTGCAGGCGCAGCGGCAGGCGCGGCAGCGGGCGCGGGCGCCGCGACGGCCAGGACAGGTTTGGCTGCGGCAGGAGCCGGGGCCGTTGCTGCGGCTGGCGCGGCCGCATCGAGGCGGGCCTTGGCCGAGGCCAGCAATTCCGCCTGCGTGCCCGAGGCGATGCCGAACAGCTGGCGGCTGTAGGCCAGCACGCTCTCGATGCTTGGCTGCGCCTGGCTGGTGCTGTAGCTGAAGAAGTCGCGCGGGTCCTGCGTAACCAGCAGGTGCTGCGCCGTTTCCGCCGTCTGCGAAATGGCGGCCTTGCCGGCGTTCAGGTTCAGGGCGATGATTTTTTCGGCGCTTTCAAAGACTTTGCTGGTCAGAAGGCTGAAGATTTGCAGCTGGCTTTCCAGTTGCGACTTGGCGGCGCTGGAAAATTGTTCAGGAAGCGGAAACATATTTACTCCTTTGTACGGATTAAAATGCTGGCAAAACGCTCTGCAAAATCCCGAAAACCAGAGTTGGCCGCGTTTTGTAAAGTGGGTAGCGTGCTGAATAGCTGATCATAGACTTTTTATGATGCAACGCAATATGAATATTCTAGCGGTGATTCCAGTTAGTTGAAAGTTATTTTCTCAAGGGCGTGCGCCGTATGTTTTGCGCTATTCATGCGCCTGGCGGCATTTGCGGGAAGTTTGCGCGCGCGCAAAGCGCTGCCAAGGAATCTATGGCTACGCTTTTGCCAGTGCCTTGTTTCTTGCACTGCAACATCCGCGAGAAATATGTAAATGATCATTCACTGAAACACCAGACACAGTCGTCAACCGAAGGAGTGTCCGCATGGACCTAGTCATCCGCAATGCCAGCCTGCCCGACGGGCGCCGCGCCATCGATATCGCCATCGAGGGCGGCCGCATCGCCGCCGTCGGCCCCGCCTTGCCCGTGACGGGCGCGCAAGAGATCGACGCCGCCGGCGACCTCGTCACGCCGCCCTTCGTCGACGCCCACTTCCACATGGACGCCACGCTCAGCTATGGCCTGCCGCGCGTCAACGCCTCCGGCACCCTGCTCGAAGGCATCGCCCTGTGGGGCGAGCTGAAACCGCAACTGACGCAGGACGCGCTGGTCGAACGCGCCCTGCAGTATTGCGACTGGGCCGTGGCGCGCGGCCTGCTGGCGATCCGCTCGCACGTGGATATCTGCGACCCGCGCCTGCTGGCCGTCGAAGCGCTGCTCGACGTCAAGCGGCAAGTGGCGCCGTATCTCGATTTGCAGCTGGTGGCCTTTCCGCAGGACGGTATCCTGCGCAGTCCCGGCGCCTTCGACAATTTAAAACGCGCGATCGCCATGGGCGTCGACGTGGTGGGCGGCATCCCGCATTTCGAGCGCACCATGGCCGACGGCGCGGAATCCGTGCGCCTGCTGTGCGAATTTGCCTGCGAGCGTGGCCTGATGGTCGACATGCATTGCGACGAATCGGACGACCCGCTGTCGCGCCACATCGAAACCCTGGCCTTCCACAGCCAGCGCTTGGGGCTGCAGGGCAGGGTGACGGGCTCGCACCTGACGTCCATGCATTCGATGGACAATTATTATGTGAGCAAACTGCTGCCCCTGATCCGCGAGGCGGGCGTGGCGGCCATCGCCAACCCCCTCATCAACATCACCCTGCAGGCGCGTCACGACACGTATCCGAAGCGGCGCGGCATGACGCGCGTGCCCGAGATGCTGGCCGCCGGCATTCCCGTCGCCTTCGGCCACGACTGCGTGATGGATCCGTGGTACAGCCTCGGTTCCGGCGACATGCTGGAAGTGGCGCACATGGGACTGCACGTGGCGCAGATGACGGGCCAGCAGGCGATGCACGAGTGTTTTTTGGCCGTGACGGAGACGCCGGCGCGCATCCTGGGCCTGGACGGCTACGGCATCGCGCCCGGCTGCCACGCGGACTTGCTGATCCTCGATTGCGGCAGTACCGTGGAAGCGCTGCGCCTGCGCGCGGCGCGGCGGCTGGTGCTGCGGTGCGGGAAAGTCGTCAGCGAGGCGCCGCGCGCGCAATCGCGCCTGCATCTGCCGGGGCGGCCCGAGAGTGTGAACTTCCGCCTGGGGCGCTGATACAATCGGCCATCACTTGTTATCGGGAGCACCGCCTTGAAAGAAATTGATATCCGTCCGGCCAATGAAGGCGATTTCGACGCCATGTGGCCGATCTTCCAGACCCTGGTCGCCGGCGGCGACACCTATACCTTCCCCGCCGGGACCACGCGCGAAGAGTGCCACGCCTACTGGTTCGGTCCCGGCGTGCAAAGCTTCGTCGCCGTGATGGGCAGCGAGCGCCTGCTGGGCATGTACAAGCTGGTGGCGAACCAGCCGGGCCATGGATCGCACGTGGCCAATGCCTCGTTCATGGTCGATCCCGCCGCGCAAGGCGTGGGCGTGGGCCGCCTGATGGGCGTGCACTGCATGGAAGAGGCGCGCCGCGCGGGCTACCTGGCGATGCAGTTCAACTTCGTCGTCAGCACCAACCTGGCCGCTGTCACTCTGTGGAAAAAGCTGGGTTTCACGGTGGTCGCCACCCTGCCGCTGGCCTACCGCCACGCGCAGCTCGGCTATGTCGACGCCTACGTGATGTATCAGCTGCTGACCGACCCGATGCAGTGGCCGGCATGAGCGGCGCCATGACAGAGCCGATTACCGTCATCGAGACGCCCCGTCTGCGTCTGCGCACCGCCACCCTGGACGATGCGGCCTTCTACATGGAGCTGGTCAACGACCCGTCGTGGATCGCCAACATCGGCCAGCGCAACATCGACACGCTGGAAGCGTCCCGCGCCGCGCTGGAGTCGGGACCGATGGCGCAGTTCCGCGAGCATGGCTATTCGCTGTACATCGTCGAGCGCCGCAGCGATGGCGCGCCCGTGGGCATGGCCGGTCTGGTGCGCCGCGACAGCCTGCCCGGCCCCGATATCGGCTACGCCATGCGTCCCGCCTACTGGGGCCAGGGCTATGCTTGGGAGGCGACGGCGGCCATCGTGCGGCATGCGCAGCACGTGCTGCGCCTGCCCACCCTGTACGGCATCACGTCGCTGCAGAACCAGGCGTCGATCAATCTGCTCAACAAGCTGGGGCTGCGCTTCGAGCGCTTTACGCGCATGCCGCCGTCGGGCAAGGATACGAATGTCTACCGCCGCGATTTTCGTTTGTTTTCATGAAGTGTGAATGTCAAAGTCCATATTGACGAGGAAATAGATGGCCACAAGTAAAAAAGTAGTTCCACCTCTCGAAACTATGCTTGCCGAATTACAAGATCTAGCCATTCGAATAGCCAGTGTTGATGTAGGTACTGATGCTCGTAGTGTCAAAAAAATTCGTTTGGAACTAGAAAAGGCTGTATCTGAGATCAGGATGACTACGGAACGCCTGGATCCCGTATGGCGCCCCGAATCGATTTTTGATCCTTCCGATCCCAATACCGCTGGCAGGGTAGTGGCCTTGACTATGGTGGCGCAGGAAAGGCATTCGTTAGCGGCGATCCCTGAGTTTTACGGCGCCGGGGTGTATGCCATCTATTATAGGGGGGATTTTTTGCCATACTTGCCGCTTAAAGACAAGGATCACCCTATCTATGTCGGGAAAGCTGACCCTGACCGACAAGGCGCCAAAGATGCCGTAACTCAAGGAACAAAGTTGTCGGCACGACTCAATGAACATGCTCGTAGTATTCGAAAAGCTACCACGACGCTGAAGATTGAAGATTTTGAATGCCGTTTTTTGATAGTGCAAAGTGGATATCAAAAGTCGGCCGAAGATTATCTGATCAACTTTTTTAGGCCGATCTGGAACTCGGAAACAAAGATCTGCTTTGGTCTTGGGAAACACGGTGACAGTTCTGATACGCGTGTCAACAAACGATCACCCTGGGACACCCTTCATCCAGGACGTGAATGGGCGGATAGAACTTTTGAAAACCAGAAATCGCCTGAGGTGATCAATGAACAAATTGCTGGACACTTGGCAATCCATACGCCCTACACGGATGTCCATCAGATTTTTGAACGTATCATGGCCGATATGCGCCAGATTAACCGGGAGCGTTTTTTTACTCCCACAAAAGGTGGTGTTTTGTTCGATCAGGTAGCGGCCGAGGTCACTTCCCCTCCAGATAAGTAGTGTCGGTAGAACAGATTTTTGACTTAGATTCACACTTTCGAATAAGGTAAGGAAATCACGTGCATTTATGTGGTTTTCTTACCATCCCGACGCCTACTTTTTACTCTCGCAAAAGTGCGCATACGCCGCGCGCCATCACTGCCGCCAACTTCACCGGAACCGCATTGCCAAGCTGGCGCATGGTCTCAGACCATGTGCCTTCAAATATAAAATTGTCAGGAAAGGTCTGAATGCGTGCTGATTCTCTGACAGTAAAATACCTAACCGAGCCGTCTGTTCGGCGTAGCATATTTTCACCGCCAGGTACTCCATGATCACCTGCTTTGAGTGCCTTTGCTGGTTCATCAATTGAGCTTCCCGTATGCCCTGCATAAGCTCTTGCGCCCGGCTGAAAGCGATGTGCCTGCACTAACCCTAACGCTTTTGTCGAGGATATCTCGGGATCGGGAAGGTCGGAGATTGCGTCTCTGACGGTTTGCCAGGCAAGCATGTTGGCACCGTAATCAGCATCCAATATTTTTTGTATTTTTTTATCGATGCCATCGGGCCGTGGCGGACGGTTTTTTGACGCAATGCGGTGGCGTTCCCAGTAGCTTCCGTTTGCCCATTTTGTCAGCACCAGCGCATCACTGCTATGTGTCTCTGCTGGGAAGTCCCAAGGCTTGTGAACATCAGCCCTGAAACCAACAAAGAAAATTCGCATGCGCTTTTGTGGTACGCCATAATTGGCCGCATTGACCAGACGGTGATAGACATGATATTCGCTCGGAGCTCCCTTGGTCTTGTATTTTTGCAGCCTCACCAAGTGGTCTGTCCACAGCTCTTTCGTTTTGGCGATTTGTGAGGGGAACTCAAGTTGCAGCAAGATGTAGTTGAAGTAGTCGGCGAATGCGGCACGTTTTAGGCCTTGTACATTTTCAAAGGTGAACGCGCGAGGTCGGGCCTCTCGGACAGCACGTATCGCTTGTGGGAACATATCTCTCTCGTCGAGAAATCCACCGTGCTTCCCGCCCATGGAAAAAGGTTGGCAAGGTGGACCTCCGGTGATCAGATCGATATTGTTGTGATTCTTATAGTTAAAATCACGTACGTCGCCCTCTGTGACGTCGGGCCAATGACTGATCGGCTCCACCTGTTGAAGCTTATTATTGCGCAAGGTATTGCACGCATGGCTGTTCCATTCTACAACCGCGCGATGCTGAACATCATTGCTGGAAAAACCAAGCGCCAGTCCTCCCGCCCCTGCGAATAGCTCAATTGACTCAATGATACGAGTACTTGTCACTAGTGTGTCTGACGGGACTAAGAGGGCGGGCGTGTTATACATGGTCATTTGGAGTGGCTGAAGCGATGCTACTTTTTCGGGATATTATTGAATCGATGTGGTTGATGGCAACTACCACTCTCGCCTGCATGCGAAGGTGCGTATGGCAACTTCTATTTGGATACATTTAAGTAGTCCAGCAGTATAAAGCAAGGAACAGAAGAGGAACAAACCGATGGAAGCAGCTCCACTTCTGATGCATTAACATCAACTTTTCCGCATGCCTCATTTTACTGTGTTTTTGTACAGTGATCAATCGCCTAATTTGTTACTACTCAAAGTCCCCTTGAAAATACTAGGAGTGGCGCTATTTCTGCACGGTTTCATAGGTACATTATGGTTGATACTATAGATCAGCCATCGCGTAGCAGAGTGATGGCGCGGATTAAGGGAAAAAACACTGGACCAGAGTTGTGGGTTCGAAAGATGGTTTTTGCAGCAGGATATCGTTATCGGATCCATGTCAAAAATCTTCCGGGTTCCCCAGATTTGACGTTTCCTGGTAGGAAAAAAGTCATCTTCGTGCATGGATGTTTTTGGCATCGGCATGAGGGCTGTGATTTGGCCCGCATGCCTAAGTCTCGTATTGATTTTTGGCGCTCAAAATTAAGTGGAAATAAGTTGCGAGACGCACGAACAGTCGAGGCCTTACGTGGGGCAGGATGGGATGTCATGGTGGTGTGGGAGTGCGAGCTTCGTGATCCTGAGAGCGTAGCGAGAGCAATACAAATATTTCTCGGCGCACCTGGTCAGCGGGCGTTGCCGAATTCTAGAGGTGAGTCTCCAGGCAACTGAGGACATGCCGGCTCTCGCTGATCCGCAGGCTGATGGGGTTGACTGAAAAAAAGTATTTAGAAAGCCGCGTCTTTTGTAGTGGTGGCGCGCGGTCTTTGTTTTTATAGTTGGCATACCGGTGGAAAACCGCCGGACTATAAAAACTGGAGACTCGTGATGAAAATCGTTACTGCTATTGCATGGGGCGGTGTCATGTCCGCCGCCTGTGCATCGATGCCGGCGGCATCGGCGCAAAGCTGCTCGGTGCCCGTCCTCAAGGTGCTGGCGCAAAAAAGCCTGGGCCTGACCGTGATGGAAAAGACCCTGGCCGAGTATGAAAAGAAAAACGGCACCAAGGTGCAGATCAGCTATTTCGGCGAAAACGATCGCCGCTCCAAGGCTAGGCTCGACGCTTCCACCAAGGCCGGCTCCTACCAGATCTATTACATCGACGAAGCCAACGTGGCCGAATTCGCCACGGCCGGCTGGGTCGTTCCCCTGCTCAAATACCTGCCCAAGGATGCCGACTACGACGACTTCCTGCCGGGCCGCCGCGCCGTCGCTTCGTACAAGGGCGTGGCGTATTTCGCGCCCCTGATCGGCGGCAGCGACTTCCTGTTCTACCGCCGCGACCTGCTGGAAAAGGCGGGCATCGCCGTGCCGAAGACGCTCGACGAACTGGTCGCCGCCGTGAAAAAACTCAACAACCCGCCGAACGTGTACGGCTGGGCGGCGCGGGGCCAGCGCGGCTCGGGCATGAATGTGTGGCGCTGGGCGCCGTTCATGCTGGCCGCCGGCGGCAAGTGGGAAAACAATGGCGTGCCGGCCTTCAATTCGCCGCAGGCCGTGAAGGCCACCACCCTGTACCGCGAACTGTTCAAGTATTCGCCGCCGGGCGGCGCCACCTACGACTGGAGCAATGCGCTCGAAGCATTCAGGTCGGGCAAGGTGGCGTTCATGATCGAATCGACGCCGTTCGCCGACTGGATGGAAGACCCGAAGAAATCCTCGGTGGTCGACAAGGTGGGCTATGCGCGCCCGCCATCGCCGCTGCCATCGGCCGCGTATGGCCACGGCCTGGCCATCTCCGCCACGGGCGCGAAGGATGAATGCACGCGCCAGGCGGCCGGCAAGTTCATCGCCTGGGCCACGGGCAAGGAGCAGGAACAGGCGCGCCTGAAGGACAACGTCTTCAGCGACTACAACCGCAGCAGCACCATCGCCAGCGAGTACTTCCGCAAGCACGTCAAGCCGCAGATCCAGGCGGGCCTGACGGACACCACGCCCGTCTCGCGCGTCACCATCTGGCCCAGCCCCGAGTGGCCGGACATCGGCGACAACCTGGGCGTCGTGCTGGAAGAAGTGTTTACGGGCACGCGCGGCGACGTGCAGAGCGCGCTCGATGAGGCCAACGAGTACGCGACGGAAGTGATGCAGCGGGCCAGCAAGCGTAAATAAGCCCATATCGCCAACGACTCCACAAGCTAAAACCAGGGGTCAGACCCGACGGGTCTGACCCCAGCTCTTGCTTTTGGGGTAACGCCAGCGCTTGTCCGTTCTCGTTTGAAAGCCATGACCATGCCGCACACCATCCGTAAAAAACGCCACACCTGGCTGCCGGCCGTGTTCCTGACGCTGCCGCTGCTGGTCCTGCTGGTACTGGGCCTGGTGCCCAGCATCGCCGCCATCAACCTGGCCCTGCAAAACCGCGTGCTGCGCTACAGCGACAGCGACTACGTCGGCTTCGCCAATTTCATCCGCCTGTCCGGCGACCGCCGCTTCCTAAATGCCGTGCAGGTATCGGCCATCTGGGAAGTGGTCACCGTGGCCGGCTCGCTGCTCGTCGGCGTGCTGCTGGCCGTGTTCCTGTTCGAGAAAGTCAAGGGACGCACGCGCGATCGTCTCGCGCTGCTCTTGATCGTGCCCGTGCTGCTGCCGCGCGTGTCGGCCGCCTTCATCTGGAAGTTCATGTATTCGCCGCTGATGGGCATCCTCAACTGGCTGCTCGAATGCGTGGGCCTGGGCGGCACGGCCTTGCTGTCCGACCCGGCCACGGCCCTGTACGCGGTGGCGCTGGTCGATATCTGGCAGTGGGGCCTGTTCTTCGGCGCCGTCATCCTGAAGCTGCTCGAAACCCTGCCAGCCGAACCGCTGGAAGCGGCGCGCCTCGATTACGCCAGCACGCTCCAGGTGTATGCCTACATCGCGCTGCCCATGCTGAAGGTACCGATCATGAGCCTCGTGTTCATCAAGATGGTCGAGTCGCTGCGCTCGTTCGACCTGATCTACGTGATGACCAAGGGCGGCCCCGGCATCTCCACCGAAACGCTGGACATGTACGCTTACGCGCAAGGCATCGGCCTGATGGGCAAGGTGTCGTACGCGTCCAGCATGGCCGTGCTGATGATGCTGGCCACCACCGTCATTTTCACTCTACTCTGGAAGCGGGTCGCCAAATGGGAAAACTGACTCTGACGCGCGGCGCTGGCGCCGTCACCACCGCCGCCATCACCACCGTGATTATCCTGGTGGCGCTGTTTCCCATCCTGTGGGCCGTGCTCAATTCCTTCAAGGAGTTGATGGACATCGTCACGCCCGTGCCGCGCTTTTTCTTCAGCCCGACCCTGGCTAACTACCAACAGGTGTTGGCCAGCCCCGAGGTACTCACGGGACTGGGCAACAGCGTGGCCATCGTCGGCGTGGCCGTGTTGCTGGGCGCCGTGCTCGGTGTGCCGGCCGCGTATGCGATCGCCCGCTATCCGATTCCGGCGAAGAAGGATATCCAGTTCTTCCTGCTGTCCCTGCGCTTTTTGCCGCCCGTGGCCGTCGCCATTCCGCTGATCTCGATCTGGATCGACCTGGGCCTGTACGACTCGCGCCTGTCGATGGTGGTGACGTATCTGCTGGTGACCCTGTCGACCATCATCTGGCTGTCGATTCCCGCCTTTGCCCGCATTCCGAAGGAGATCGAGGAAGCGGCCGCGCTCGACGGCTACGGTCCTTACCAGGTGTTCTGGCACGTGGCCCTGCCGGTGGCCTCGAAGACCCTGATGGGCGGCATCGTCTTCAGCTTCGTGCTGGTCTGGAATGAACTGATGATCGCGCTGGCGCTCACCTCGTCGAAAAGCATGACCCTGCCCGTGGTGGCGTCGGCATTTACCTCAATGGGCCAGGAAGTGCCGTGGGGCGTGGTGAACGCTTCCACCGTGCTGCTGGCGCTGCCGCCGCTGCTGTTCGTCGGCATCCTGGGACGGCTGCTCAACTCCATGCTCAAACATAAATAAGGAATTCATCATGCAAGCACTCGTACTGGAACAGGCGGAAAAAATCACCTTGCGCGACATCGACGTGCCGCTCGTCGTCGGCCCGCGCGACGTGAAGATCAAGATTCATACTGTCGGCATCTGCGGCAGCGACGTGCATTACTTCAAACATGGCAAGATCGGCCCCTTCGCCGTCGAAGCGCCGATGGTGCTCGGCCACGAAGCGTCCGGCGTGGTGGCGGAAGTAGGGGGAGAGGTGACGCATTTGAAAGCGGGCGACCGCGTCTGCATGGAGCCGGGTGTGCCGCAGTTCGATTCGCCGGCCACCATGCGCGGCCTGTACAACCTGGACCCGGCCGTGCGCTTCTGGGCCACGCCGCCCATCCACGGTTGCCTCACGCCGTACGTCGTGCATCCTGCCGCATTCACCTTCAGGCTGCCCGACAACGTCAGCTTCGGCGAAGGCGCCATCGTCGAGCCGCTGGCCATCGGCCTGCAGGCGGCCAAGAAGGCGGCCATCAAGCCGGGCGACGTGGCGGTGGTCATCGGTGCCGGTACCATTGGCGCGATGACTGCGCTGGCGGCGCTGGCGGGCGGCTGCTCGCGCGTGATCCTGGCCGACCTGGTGCCGGAAAAGCTGGCCCTGTTCGCCGATAACGCGGCCGTGACCACGGTCGACGTGCGCCAGGCCAGCCTGGCCGACACGGTGCGCGTGCTGACGGATGGCTGGGGCGCCGACATCGTCTTCGAGGCCAGCGGCAGCATGCGCGCCTACGAGCACATCGTCGACCTGCTGTGCCCGAACGGCTGCCTGGTGCTGGTCGGCATGCCGCCGGATAAGGTGCCTTTCGATATCGTCGCCATCCAGGCCAAGGAAGTGCGCATCGAGTCGGTGTTCCGCTACGCGAACATCTTCCCGCGCGCCATCGCCTTGCTCGCCTCGGGCAAGATCGACGTGAAACCCTTCATTTCGCGCACCTTCGGCTTTGCCGACGGCGTGCAGGCGTTCGAGGAAGCGGCCCAGGGCCATCCGCGCGACGTCAAGATACAAATCGAACTGGCAGGAGACTGATCATGGCAAATATCGCCTGCAGGCAGCTGCACAAGACCTATGACCAGAAGACGGCCGTGCTGCAGCCGTTCGACCTGGAGATCGCCGACGGCGAATTCATCGTCCTGCTGGGGCCTTCGGGCTGCGGCAAGTCGACCCTGCTGCGCATGATCGCGGGCCTGGAAGATATCAGCGGCGGCGAGCTGTTGATCGGCGGGGCCATCGTCAACGATTTGCCGCCCCGCGCGCGCAACGTGGCGATGGTGTTCCAGAACTACGCGCTGTATCCGCACATGACGGTGTACGACAATATCGCCTTCGGCCTGCGCCGCCTGAAGGTGCCGAACGACGAGATCGAGCGCCGCGTGCGCGAGGTGGCGGCCATCCTCAGCCTGGACAGCCTGCTGGAACGCAAGCCGCGCGCCATGTCGGGCGGGCAGCAGCAGCGCACGGCCATCGCGCGCGCCATGATCAAGACGCCGCAGGTGTTCCTGTTCGACGAACCGCTGTCGAATCTGGACGCCAAGCTGCGCGCGCAGCTGCGCGCCGACATCAAGCGATTGCACCGGCGTCTGCGCACCACCACCCTGTACGTCACGCACGACCAGCTCGAGGCCATGACTCTGGCCGACCGGGTGGTGCTGATGAAGGGCGGGCATATCGAGCAGATCGGCACGCCGGCGGAACTGTACAACCATCCGCGCACCCTGTTCGCGGCTGGCTTCATCGGCACGCCGGCCATGAACTTCATCGACGGCGTCGTCGAAAAAGACGGCGGGCAAACGGTGCTCGTGTGCGCCGGCTACCGCTGGCCATTGACGTCGCCCCGCTTCGCGGCGCTGCAGGCGGGGGCGCGCGTGGTCTTCGGCCTGCGCCCGAACCACTTGCGCGCGGCGCAAGCGCAGGCACAAACGCGGGAGCCGTCAGGCACGCATGACCTGGCGTGCGTGATCGACCTGGTCGAGCTGCTGGGGGCCGAAGCGCTGATCAGCTTCCAGTGCGGCGCCTTGAGCCTGTCCGCCCTGCTGCCGGCGAATGCGGCCAACAGTGCGGCGCAGGTGGGGCAGACCCTGGCGCTGGCCTTCGACGAGGAGCACATGCACCTGTTCGACGCCGACAGCGGGCTGGCCGTGGCGGTCGGTACTCAGGTAAGTGGTTAGAATAGCTGGCAACGAGACCGCGCAAGGGAACTGCCGTGACGCCTGACCTGGAACTGATCCACAAACCGATCCACGAATCGTTTCGCGCGTGGGCGCACGGCTTTCCGCACACCGTGGCGAAATGGCATTTTCATCCCGAGTACGAACTGCACTTCATCATCACATCGAACGGCAAATTTTTTATCGGCGACCATATCGGCAGTTACGGGGCGGGCAATCTGATCCTGACAGGGCCGAACCTGCCGCATAACTGGGTCAGCGAACTGCCGGAAGGCGTGGTGCTGCCCGAGCGCGATTTGGTGCTGCAGTTTTCCAGCGATTTCATCGAACGTTGCGCGCTGCTGTTCCCGGAAATGGCGCCCCTGAAAAGCCTGCTGGGCGAGGCCGCCAGGGGCTTGCAATTTCCCGATGCGCTGGGGCTGCGCCTGGTGCCGCTGATGAAGGAATTGACGACGGCGCAGGGCTTGCGCCGGGTCGAACTGTTTACGCGTTTGTTCGGCGAGCTGTGCGAGTGCCGCGAGCGGCGGCCCCTGGCCAGCGTGACCTATCTGGCGCAGGCAGGCCGCTACATGTCGTCGACCATCAACCTGGTGCTCGCCTACATCAAACAGAACATCACGCTCGATTTTTGCGAGCAGGACGTGGCCGACGTGGCGGAGATGAACACCTTGAAATTCACGCGTTTCTTCCGCAAGCATACGGGCACCTCGTTCATTCAATACGTGAACCAGGAGCGCATCGCGCTGGCCTGCGAGCTGCTGATGAACACGGACATGAAGGTCACCGATATCTGCTATCGCACGGGATTCAACAACCTCTCCAATTTCAACCGCCAGTTTTTGGCGCACAAGCAGATGTCGCCGTCGAAGTTCCGCTCCTGCCTGCTGATGAACATGCCCGAGCCGTCCGGCGACGGCCATTCTTAACTCTCTTTTGGAATCAAATGACTTATCTCGGTATCGATATCGGCACTTCCGAAGTCAAGGCCATCCTCACCGATGACGCGCAGACCATCCTTGCCAGCAGCGGCGTGACCCTGCGCGTCTCCAGCCCCCATCCCGGCTGGTCGGAACAGAATCCCGAAGACTGGTGGCACGCCACGCTGGACGTGATCGCCGCCATCCGCGCCGCGCAGCCGGTGGCGTTTTCCGGCTTGCGCGGCATCGCCCTGTCGGGCCAGATGCATGGCGCCACCCTGCTCGACAAGCAGCAGCACGTGCTGCGCGCGGCCATGCTGTGGAACGACACGCGCGCCTTTGCCGAATGCGTGGAACTCGAAGCGCTGGTGCCCGAGTCGCGCGCCATCACGGGCAACCAGGCCATGCCCGGTTTCACGGCGCCCAAGCTGCTGTGGCTGCAAAAGTACGAGCCATCGCTGTTCCGCGCCACGGCCAAGGTCCTGCTGCCCAAGGATTACGTGGCCCTGCGCCTGACGGGCGAGTATGTGTCCGATATGTCCGACGCTTCCGGCACCCTGTGGCTGGACGTGGCCAAACGCGACTGGTCCGAACGCATGCTGGCCGCCACGGGCCTCACGCGTGAGCACATGCCGCGCCTGGTCGAAGGCAGCCATGCCGCCGCGCAGGTGCGCCCCTCGCTGTGCCAGGAATGGGGTATTGCGCACGCGGTCGTGCTGGCCGGCGGCGCGGGCGACAACGCCGCGGCGGCTGTCGGCCTGGGCGTGGTGGAGCCGGGCGCCGGCCTGCTGTCGCTGGGGACTTCGGGCGTGCTGTTCGCCGGCAGCGACGGCTTCGCGCCTAATCCGGGCCAGGGCGTGCACGCGTTCTGCCATTGCCTGCCCGAGCGCTGGCACCAGATGAGCGTGATCCTCAGCGCCGCGTCCAGCCTCAGTTGGGTGGCGCGGCTGACGCAGTCGAACGACATCGGCGAATTGGTGACGCTGGCGGAAAACGTCGAGGCGCGCACGGCCCCCGTCTTCCTGCCGTATTTGAGCGGTGAGCGCACGCCGCACAACGACGCTTCCGCGCGCGGCGTGTTTTTCGGATTGTCGACGGAACACGGGCGCGCGGAACTGGCCTACAGCGTGATGGAAGGCGTGGCCTTTGCCATGGCCGACGGCAATGTGGCCCTGCGCAGCGCCGGCACGCATCTGAAGGAAGCGTCGTTCGTCGGCGGCGGCTCGCGCAGCCGCTTCTGGGCCCAGCTGTGCGCAAATGCCTCGGGCTTGCACGTGCTGCGCCACGATCACGGCGTGGCCGGCGGCACCCTGGGCGCGGCGCGCCTGGCGCAGATGGCGGCGACGGGCTTGCCGCCTGCGCAAGTGTGCACGCGCCCGGCCGTGCAGGAAACGGTGGCGCCGCAGGCCTCCGGTGTGCTGGACGAGCGCCTGGCGCGCTACCGGCGTTTGTATCCGCTGTTGCGCGAAGAATTCGCGGGGGCGGCGGCGGCAACGCGCTGACGTGGCCGGCAAGATTGCCGGCCCGGCCATGCTGCGTCGGCGGGAATATGGCCAGACAGTCAATCTTCCCGTGTAATTTGTTGTTTCTATGTTGAAAGTGTTTCTCTAGCGAAAGCGCCGCTTGGTTTTTCGCGGGGCGGGCCGCATGATTTCCCTGTTTGGTGGGAATTGGATAGATTTGGCGACGCCTTTGTTGCCATCCTGTTCTTGCCGCCGGGAGAAACATATGCAACTCGCGAATCTGAAAATCTCCGTCCGCCTGGGTCTGCTGGGCGCCTTCTTCTTTCTTGCGCTGGTGTTCGTCGGCGCACGCGGCTGGAGCGCGCTCGACGCGGCCAGCGCGCGCAGCAACGAAGCCATGCAGCGCTCCGTGGCACTGACGGAAGCCGTCGACGCGGCGCGCAGCGCGCAGGTGGAATTCAAGATCCAGGTGCAGGAATGGAAAAACATCCTGCTGCGCGGCGGCGACGCGGCCGCCTTCCAGCGCTACCGCGAAGCGTTCGTCGCCAGCGGCGCGCAGACGCGCAAGGAATTGAAAGGCCTGCAGGCCATGATGGAGGCATTGAAACTCGATACGGCGCCCGTCGAGCGTGCGCTGCAGGCGCACGATGCGCTGGGCGTGAGCTACCTGGCGGCGCTGCAAAAATTTGATGGCGCGCGCGCCGACAGCGCCCAGACGGTCGATGCGCTGGTCAAGGGCATGGACCGCGAACCGACGCGGCAGATCGACGCCATCGTCGCGGCCATCGGCAAGCAGTCGCACAGCCTGATGGCGCAGATGAAGGAGCAGGATGACGCCGCGCACCGCAGCGCCAGCATCGCCATGCTCGTTACCGTGCTGGTGACCCTGGTCGTCGGCAGCGTCACCGTGTGGTGGCTGATCCGCAGCATCACGGTACCGCTGGGCGCGGCCGTCGGCATCGCCCAGCAAGTGGCGGCCGGCGACCTGCGCGCCGTGGTGGCCGGCGGCAGCCGCGATGAAATCGGCGACCTGCTGCGTGCGCTGAAAGCGATGAGCGGCAACCTGGCCGCCATCGTCGGCAGGGTGCGCGTCGGCACGGACGCCATCGCCCTGGCGTCCGGTGAAATTGCCAGCGGCAATATGGACCTGTCGTCGCGCACGGAAGAACAAGCCAGTTCGCTGGAAGAAACGGCCGCCTCGATGATCGAGCTGACCACCACCGTGCGGCAGAATAACGACAACGCCGACCAGGCGCGCCAGCTGGCCGGCGGCGCGTCCGACGTGGCGCAGCGCGGCGGCGCGGCCGTGGCGCAGGTGGTGCAGACCATGAACCATATCAATGCCTCCTCGAAGCGCATCGTCGATATCATCGCCGTCATCGACGGCATCGCCTTCCAGACGAATATCCTGGCCCTGAATGCGGCCGTGGAAGCGGCGCGCGCGGGCGAGCAGGGACGCGGTTTCGCCGTCGTGGCCAGCGAAGTGCGCAGCCTGGCCCACCGCTCGGCCGCGGCGGCCATGGAAATCAAGCAGCTGATCGGCGAATCCGTGCGCACGGTGGAAGAGGGCAGCGTGCTGGCCGGCCAGGCCGGGCGCACGATGGATGAGGTGGTAAGCAGCGTGCAGCGCGTGAACGCCATCATCGGCGAGATCGCCGTGGCCAGCGTGGAACAGCGCGACGGCATCGAACAGATCAGCATCGCCATCAGCCAGATGGATGGCGTGACGCAGCAGAACGCGGCCCTGGTGGAGCAGGCCGCCGCCGCAGCGGACGCGCTGCAGCAGCAGGCGGCCAGCCTGGCCGACGCCGTCAGCATCTTCAAGCTGCACGGCACGCCCGGCGTGGCCGCATCGGCGGGCGCCGCCCTGGCGCGAAAGCTGTCGCTGGCCTGAAGCCGGCGTGCCCTGCGCCGCTTGATGCCAGTCAAGCGGCACCCGATCAGGCAAATATCGCGCCAAAATTCTTATACTATTTCCTTTCAGCATGTATCTGCGCCCGGCCGCATGGCGCGCGTTGCAAAGGAAAACCATGTTCCCTACGTTCCGCCTGCCGGGTGACGCATGACGGCGCTGCTGCTGGCGCTGTGCCTGACCCTGACCATGGTGCTCGCCGTGCTGCTGGCCTGCCAGTGGCGCGCGGCGCGCACGTGGCGCATGCGTCATGCGACCGGCGCGGTGCTGCAGGCGGCGCAGGCGCGGCGCATGGCGGAGGCGCTGGCGCTGTTGCACGCCTTGCCGGCGGCCGTCATCGGCACCGACCACGACGGCGTGGTGCAGTATCTGAATCCCCGCGCCAGCGCCATGGGCGGGCTGCTGGGCGACGCTGGACTGGGCCAGCCCGTGACCGGGCTGCTGCCGCTGTTCCATGACGGCACGCCCATCGATGCGGCGCGCCAGGTGCGCGACTGCGTGGCGCGGCAGGAGGTGCTGGAAGTGGCGCGCGGCGCCGTGCTGCTGCGCCATCTCGACGGCAAGCGCATCGATGTGCAGTACAGCTGCGCGCCGCTGGCGCAGGGCGGCGCGGTGCTGCTGCTGCACGATGTGTCGGCCCGCCGGCGCGCCGAGCAGCAGCTGGAATTCATCGCCCACCACGATGGCTTGACGGGACTGCCGAACCGCCTGCATTTCCAGATCCGCTTCGAGCACGGCATCGCCTACGCGCGCCGCCACCAGGGTTTGCTGGCCGTGCTGTTTGTCGACATCGACCGTTTCAAATCCATCAACGACAGCCTGGGGCACGACGTGGGCGACCAGGTGCTGACGGAGTTCGCGCGCCGGGTGCAGCAGTGCGTGCGCAAGGTCGATACGGTGGCGCGCCAGGGCGGCGACGAATTCATCATCCTGCTGACGGAACTGCGCACGGCGCACGATGCCGAACGGGTGGCCGAAAAGATCGTCGCCGCCATCGCCGCGCCCTTCGTCATCGGCGAGTACAGCCTGTCGGTGGCGGCCAGCGTGGGCGTGGCCCTGTATCCGGACGACGACGACGACGTCAATGCGCTGATCGAAAAGGCCGACCTGGCCATGTATGCGGCCAAGCGCCACGCCCCCGGCACTTGCCAGCGCTATGCGCCGCGCATGCAGACGCAGTCGTATTCGCGCACCATCCTCGAGACGGCCTTGCGCCATGCGCTCGAACGCGATGAATTCGCCCTGTTCTACCAGCCGCGCATGGACTTGAAGACGCGCAGGATCACGGGCGTGAAGGCATTGCTGCGCTGGAAGCACCCGGAACTGGGCTTGATGATGCCGCTCGACTTCTTGCCGGTGCTGGAGGAAAGCGCCTTGATCCTGCCGGTGGGCGCCTGGGTGCTGGCCACGGCCGTGGAGCAGGCGCGCGGCTGGATTGCGCAGGGGCAGATGCTGACGGTGTCCGTCAGCCTGTCGGCGCGCCAGTTCTACCAGCGCGATATCGCGCGCAATTTCGCCGCCGCGCTGCAGGCGGCCGGCGTGCCGGGCCATTGCATCGAACTGGAAATCGCCGCCGGCATCCTGATCGACAGCAACCAGAACTGCGAGCTGATACTGCGCCAGTTCCGCCAGCTGGGCATGGCGATTGCCATCAGCGATTTCGGCACGGGCGACGCTTCGCTCACTTACCTGAAACGCTTTCCCACGGATGCCGTGAAGATCGAAAAGTGTTTCATCGACGACCTGGACAAGCCGGACGGCGATGGCGCCATGGTGCGCGCCATCGTGGCGATGGCGCGCACGCTCGGACTGCGCACCATCGCCGGCGGCGTGGAAAGCGGCGAGCAGCTGGAACTGCTGGCCGAGATGGGCTGCGACGAGGCGTTCGGCTATTTTCTCGGCCGCGCCATGGCGCCCGAGGGCATCGAGGCGCTGCTCAAGTCGCCTAGCCCGGCCTGACGGACAGCGCCGCCAGCAGCACGGCGGCCAGCACGGCCGCGCCGCCGATGACGCGCGCCAGGCGCATGGCCTGGTGCGGCGCATACGGCAGCAGCCAGATCAGCAGCAGGCCGCAGCCCGTCAGGCTGCCGACCCAGTAGACGAGGCCATAGCCGCCGCCGGCGAGGTGCATGGCCCAGGCCAGGCCGGCCGCCAGGGCCAGCCAGCCCGTCCACTGCAGGCGGCGGCGCAGCGGGGCGGGCGGTTCGGCGCCGCGCCCGTGCAGGTCGGCGTAGTGGCGGTCCATGGCCAGGCACAGCGAGGACAGGCCCGCATAGCACAGCGCGAAGACGAGGAAATTGGCTAACAGTTCCATCACGCGGCCTCCATCGTCGTCGACGCCGGCTTGGCCGGTGCTGGTTTGGAGGCTTTCACGGGCAGCGGTTTCAATTTGAACGCCGCATACGCGAGGCCCAGGCCCAGCACCAGCACCACCAGGTCGAAGGCGGCCACCGCCACGGGGCCGCGCCCCAGGAACAGGGTCACGCCCAGGTGCGAATGGGTGGTGAAGACGTTCAGCACGGGCAGCGCCGCGAGCAGGAAGGCGCCGGCGGCCAGCTGCATGCGCCACATGGCACGCGACGGGCGCAGCTGGGCGATGATGGCGGCCAGGGCCCAGGCGCCGAAGAAGCAGGCGATTTCCTCTTTCGAGCGCTCCTCCATCGCCGCCGGCAGCAGGCGGTTGGCCCAGAAGTAGGCGCCGAAGGCGATCGGGATGCCGGCGATGGCGCCGATGTTGAGCGCTTCCACCAGGCGCAGGCCGAAGCTGGCGCGCTTGCCGGCGGCCAGCGCCTTGGCCTGCTTCTGGCGCGTCTTGACGGCCCACAGCAGGGCGCCCGTGGCGACCATGGCGCAGCCGGCCAGGCCGGAGAGGAAGAACAGGGCGCGCAGCAGCGGTCCGCCGAAATGCGCGACGTGCAGGCCGACCATCACGCCTTGCGTTGCGGCCGCGCCAGGCTGCGCCTCGCCATCGCTTGACAGCAGTTTGCCGGACACGCCATCGAATTCCATCGATGGCTGCTTCGACGACATGTCGCGTCCGCCGGCGCGCGTCAGCGTGATGGTGGCGTTGGCGTCGCCCGGATGATTGACGGAGATGCGCTCGACCTTGCCGCCCCACTGCTGTTCCGCCTGGCGCACGAGGGGCGCGAGTGGCGTCAGCGGCGCGGCCACGCCGGCCGGCTTGCTGTCGCCCGAGCGGCCCGGGAAAGCTTCGGCGAAGAAGGCGTCCTGGTCGCCCTTGTAGGCGGCCGTGACGCCGGACGGCATGTACAGGAACATCAGGGTGACCAGGCCCGTGTAGGTGATCATGATGTGGTAGGGCAGGGCCAGCACGGCCGTCACGTTATGCGCGTCGAGCCATGAGCGCTGGCCCTTTTTCGGCCGGAAGGTAAACAGGTCCTTGAAGATGCGCTTGTGCGTGACGATGCCGCTGATGATGGAGACGAACATGAACATGGCGCAGAAACCCACGATCCAGCGGCCCCAGATGGCCGACATGTAGTGCAGGTCGAAATGCAGGCGGTAGAGGAATTCGCCGCCGCGCGTCTCGCGCGGCTTCGATAGCACCTGGCCCGTGGCCGGGTCGGCTTTTTCGCTATGAAAATTGCCGCGCCGTCCGCGTTTCTTTTCGCCCGGTTGCGACGGCTTGCTCCAGCCCAGCTGCGTGGCGGGGCTGCGCTCACCGGGCAAGCTGATGAACCAGCGCGTGGCGCCGTCGGCACGCTCCTGCATCGCCTGCTGCGCGACCTTGGCCGCTTCCTCGGTGCTCACTTCGCTGGCGGCGGCGCCGTGCAGCTCGGGCTGCATCCACAAGGTGATTTCATTGCGGTAGTAGCTGGCCGTGCCGGCGCAAAACACCAGCAGCAGGATCCAGCAGACGAGCAGGCCGGACCAGGTGTGCAGCCATGCCATCGACTGGCGGAAACCTTCTTTCATGCGAGACTCCAGGATAGTGCGCCCATCGACTGCAGGATGGCGGCGATGACGGCGGCCGGAATCAGGAGACCCAGCCATGCGCGCAGGGCGCTGCGCGTGGCGAAGACCCACATCACGGCGCAGGTGTAGATGGCAAACGACAGCAGGGTGGCCGTCATGACGGCTTCGGAACGGGCCATGGGCAGGCTCACCGACAGCAGCATGGTGATCAGTGCGGCCAGCACGTAGCCGCCAGCGATGGCGGCCACGCTGCGCGACGCCACGCCGAGGCGGTACATGACCCCGGCGGAGAGCCGCAGGCGCGGCATTTTAAGGATGGCAGGCGCTTGCATGGTCAGTCGTGATCCTTGCTCGGCGGCTGGGCCGGGCCGGCCGGCAGCGGCGTCACGCCTTGCGGCTGCACCAGGCTCAGGGTGGTCACGAACATGGCTTTGTCATACGCTTGCGCGCCGCGCTGTCCGGCCGTCTTGTCCGTGTGCTGCACTTCCAGCACATACGTGCCTTGCCATGGCAGCGGGAAGCTGACCAGGCCTTGCGCATCGCTCCACGCTTCCTTGCCCCAGCCCGACTGCACCACGGCGTTGACCTTGGCCTGCGCCAGCGGCTTGCCCTGGTAGCTGACCTGGAACTGGCCCGGTGTGCCGGTCGGCACCAGGTCCAGGGTCAGCGCGGGTGCTTGCGCCTTGCCGTCGGCGATCAGACGCGCGGCCGGCACCCACACGGTGCGCGTGGTCTTGCCATCCTTTTTCTCTTCCCATGACGGGTAGGCGTTTTCCTCGACGATGATACTTTCGCCGGCGCCCACCTTGCCATTGAGGAGGAAGGCGCCCGCCGTCTTGCTCGCCTGCAGCGGCTGCGCACCCTTGGCCGACAGCCACGTCACGTTCTTGATGCTGAACTTGTCCAGCAGGCCGGGCGACGCTTCGCGCAGGTTGTCGCCGAATTCGCCGAAGTACACGCTGGCCGCCTTGCCGTCCTGCTGCAGCCAGATCTGGTGCGCGCTGGCGCTGCCGCAGGCGAGGGCCGCGCCCAGCAGGGCGGTGGCGAAGGCGCCGGGACGCGCGATGGAAGCGATGTGCATGGTGTATCCCTTATCTTGCTAATCTTGTTATGTGAGTGGAAAAAGCGGCCGGCGGTGCATCAGTACTGGTAGCGCAGGTTCAGCGCCACGTTGCGCGGCTCGCCGTAATAGCCGCCGTTATAGAAGCCCACGCGGCGGAAATACGTCTTGTCGAACAGGTTGTTGACGTTCAGGCTGGCCGACAGTTTCGGGCTGATCTGGTAGCGCGCCATCAGGTTGGCCAGCACGTAGCTGCCCTGGCTGACGCGGATCTTGCTCTTGTTCGGCAGGGTGGCCATCGTCCAGATCTCGCTCTGCCAGTTCAAGCCGCCGCCGATGGTGAGATTTTGCAGCTCGCCCGGCAGGCGGTAGGTGGTCGAGACGCGCAGCATGTTGGTCGGCTGGATGGTGTTGGTCACCACGCCCTTGCCCGTCTTCGAGCTGCTGTGCGTGTAGCCGGCGAACAGCTGCCAGCCGCGCAAGGGGCTGCCCGACACTTCCGCTTCGTAACCTTTGCTTTTCGTGCCCTTGCCCGTGGATATATACGGACGGCTGCCGTCCGGCAGCACGAAGGTCGGCGGCACCGACTTGTCTTCCTCGCCCAGATTGTCCTGCTTGGCCTCATACACGGCGAACGAGGCATTGACGGCGCCGTCGAGGAATTCGCTCTTCACGCCCGCTTCCACGTTGCTGCCCGTGATCGGGTCGAGGAAGGCGTTGTTCTTGTCCTTCAGGTTTTGCGGCTTGAACAGGTCGGTATAGCTGGCGTACAGCGACGTGCTCTTGCTCACGTCGAGCACCAGGCCCGCATACGGCGTGACGACGTCGTCCGTTTTATACGCGGAGCTGCGCTTCACAAAACGGCCCCCGGTGTCGTAACGGTCGTTATACGTTTCCCACTTCGACACGCGCGCGCCGGCCAGCACCTTGACGCTGTCGGCGACGTTGATGCGCGTGGCGATGAAGGCGCCCGACTGTTTCGTGGTGGCGACGTCGCGCGCGCCCGTGCGCGTGAGCGCCGGCTCGGGCACGTCGCCCGTCCAGTTGCGGAAGTCGGGGATGGTGGTGGCGAACGGCAGCGGATCGGGCAGCAAGGTTTCATTCGTCGTGCCCTTTCGCTTCCAGCCGTTCACGCCCAGCACCAGGTCGTGCCGGCGCCCGAACAGGGGGAAGCTGCCATTGGCCGACAGGTCGAAGTTGTCCTGCTTTTCATCGTAGGGGAAGGCGCCGCTCCAGACTTCCAGGCCGCTGCCGTCGCGTTTCGGATAGCCGCTGCCGCCGTAGAACAGCTTGCCGTTCGAGGAGCTGTCGAGGCGCCCGTAGGCGGCCTTGAGCTTCCAGTCGCTGGCGAAGCGGTGCTCGAGATAGACGTACTTGTTCTGGAACTCGCGTTCCCAGCTGCTCCACTTGGCCGCCATATTGAACGAGCGGGGCATGTTGGCCGGCGTGCCGTCCGCGAAGAACAGGGGCGTGGTGCCCCAGCTCGTGCCTTTCGGCGTGTTCTTTTGATAGTCGATGCCGGCCGTGAGCAACGTTGCCGGCGTCAGATCCGCCTCGACGATGACGGCGCCCGCCAGCTTGCGTTCCTTGTACAGGTCCATGTAGGAATGGCGGTTCTGGCCGGCCACCACGACTCTTCCGCGGATGCTGCCGTCCGCATTCAACGGCGCGCTGATGTCGCCTTCGAGCCGGACCTTGCGCCAGGAACCGACGGTCAGGCCGGCCGAGGCGGAAAATTCCTTGCCGGGACGCTTGTGCAGCATGTTGATGGTGGCCGACGGGTCGCCATTGCCGCTGACCAGGCCCGTGGCGCCGCGCACGATTTCGATGCGGTCATAGATGGCCGTGTCGAACAGCGCATTCGACCCGGAATTGACGGCCACGCCGTCGATCTGGTAATTGCCGATGGAAAAGCCGCGCGCGGAAAAACTCGTGCGTTCGCTGTCGTTTTCCTGCACCGTCACGCCCGTCGACTGCACCAGCACCTCGGCCAGGCTGTTCAAGCCCATGTCGTCCATGCGCTGGCGCGTCACCACGGAGATCGATTGCGGCGTTTCGCGCATCGACAGGCCCATGCGCGTGGCCGTGGCCATTTCCCTTGTCGTGTAGGAACCCGTGTGCTCCGTCGAGGCCTTGTCTTGCTGGGCTTGCACCTTGATTTCGCTCAGGGTGGCTTCCTCCGGCTTGGCGCTCGTATCGGCGGCCAGGGCCGTGCCTGCGCCCAGCGCCGCCGCCAGCAATGCCGCCTGCACGGCGGCGGCCAGCGGACGCAGGGCGGTATTGCCAACGGTTGGGGAAAACGGGCCGGCCACCATGCCGGCCAGCGAAACTGCTCGCGCCATGAAACATCCTTCTTCTCGCATGCCCGCCGTCGGACGGCGGGCGTTTTTGGTAGGGGAGGCTTGCTTGGCGGTGTGGCCTGGCTGGCGCAGCGTGTCATCCAGCCATATGGCAGTCAGGCGACTGCGTGCAGACTCTGGCGAGTCCAAATGTGAATGAGAACTATTCTTATTATAGTGCGGGGTTGTGAGACATGCAAGAGTGCGATGTTGTAAACGCGCACGGCCGCCCGGTACTGGGGGCGGCCGTGGCGCGCGATGCTGGCTGCACGGGCGCTTACAGCGCCGGCGTGTAGCGCACGGTGAGGATGATGTTGCGCGGTTCGCCGAAGTAATTACCACGGCGCAATTCGCCCGTGGCGGCCCAGTAGGTCTTGTCCGTTACATTGGCGATGCTGAGGCTGGCGCTCCAGTGGCGGTTGAAAATATACGCGGCGCGCGCGTCCCAGACCGTGCGTCCGCCATTGCGGAAACGCACGTCGGGATTGTCATCGGCCCGGTAGACATAACCGCTTTGCGCCGAGACGCCGCCGCCCACCGTCCAGTGGTTCCACGCGCCGGGCAGGCGGTAGCTGGTCGACACGCGCAGCATGTGCTTGGGCGTGACGGTGGGCGGCGTTTCGTCGCCTTCGCCGCGCGCGATATTGTAGGTGTAGCCGGACGACAGCTGCCAGCCCGGCAGCACTTCGCCGCTGGCGTCCGCGTCGATGCCCGTGCTGCGGATGGGGCGGCCATTGCGGTAGCAGCTGCCCGTGACGTCCCACTTCAGGCAATCGTCGTTGCTGGCCTCGTCGTACACGGCCGTGTCGCGCTTGTCGATGCGGAAAGCGGCCAGCGCCACGTTCAGGCGGCCGTCGTACAGCTCGCCCTTCACGCCCGCTTCATAGGTGTCGCCGACGACGGGTTTCAACGGTTGTCCGCCCAGCGTGTAGTACAGGCTCTGCGGCTGGAAGATGCTGGCGTAGCTGCCGTACACGGACCAGCGCTTGTCGAGGTCGAGCACCAGGCCCGCGTACGGCGTGAATTCGCGGCTTTCCTTGTAACGGCTGACGGGGTCGGTCTCCAGCTTGCCCGTGGTCTGCTTGTCGAACCAGCTCAGGCGGCCGCCCAGCAGCAGATGCAGGTCAGGCCGCAGTTCCCAGCGCGTGCTGGCGTAGGCGCCGTAGTGCTGCTCGTTCAGGTGCGGCAGCGCGTCCCAGGCCGGATGCGGGGGACGGGCAAGCAGCGTATTGTTCGGATGGAAGACGTCGAAGGGCAGGCCGGGCGAGGTCGAGGCCGCATGATCGTCGGTGACGGCGCGCGAGGCATTCATGCCCAGCAGTACCTCATGCCTGCCGCCCCAGGCCTGGAAGCTGCCGCCCACGTTGGCGTCCAGGCCCGTGGTGACGATATCCTGCTTGCGGTAGTTGACCGAGTACAGGCGCGCCCCTTGCTGCGTGGCGGGGGCTATGCTGCCGCGCACGATGGCCGCCTGCTGGTCGAAGGCCCCATACGTGCGGTTGAGGGCAACTTTGGCCTTCCAGTCGCCGCCAAAACGGTGTTCGAGGTCGGCGAACAGTTCACCGATGGTGGCGTCGTGGCGGTTCCAGTCCTGCGCCAGCGACGTCGAGCGGCGCACGGGCAAGGTCGCGCCGTCGCTGTAGCGGGGCAGGCCGAACAGCCAGTAGCCGTCCGTCACCGTGTGCTGGCGGCGCGCGCCGGCGCGCACGGTGGTGGCGGCGTCGAGGTCCGCCTCGACGATGCCGTAGAACAGGGGCATGCGGCTGTGCGCCGCGTCATAGAAGTAATCGCGGTCTTCATAGGCCACCAGCGCGCGCCCGCGCACGGTGCCGGCCGCGTTCAGCGGCGCGCCTGCGTCGAGTTCGATGCGGCGCTGGTTCCAGCTGCCCACGGTGGCCGTCACGTCCGCGTGCGCTTCGGCGCGGGGACGCTTGCGCACCAGGTTGGCCACGCCGCCCGGCGTGCCGGCGCCGACGATCAGGCCGGCCGAACCGCGCAGGATTTCCACGCGGTCATACACGGCCATGTCAGGGATCAGCCAGCCCGTGGCATTGTCGGAAATGCCGGGCATGCCATCGATCAGGTAAGACAGGGCATTGCCGCGCGACAGGAATTCATGCGAGCCGAAGCTGCGGTTCATGCGCGTCAGGCCCGTGCTTTGCTCCAGCACCTGGTCCAGGGTGAACAGGTTCTTGTCATCCATCTGCTGGCGCGTGACCACCGACACCGATTGCGGCGTGTCGCGCAGCGCGCGTTCCGTGCCCGCCAGGGTCACGGCGCGCGTCGTGTAGGCGCCCGTGCCTTCGCTGGTGGCCGTGCGCTCGCCATTGGCCGTCACGGTGATTTCCGACAGGGTCGCCGTTTCGCCCGTGGCCTTGGGCGCCGCCTTGATGATGACCGCATTGCCGTCGATCGACGCCTGCAGCCCGCTGCCGGCCAGCAGACGATCGAGGCCGTTGCGCACGCTGAGCGTGGCGTTGATGGCGGGCGCCGTCTTGCCGGCCACCAGGTCGGGCGAAAACAGCAGTTGCAGATTGGCTTGCCGCGCCAGTTCATTCAGGGCTTGCCCCAGCGGCTGGGCGGCGATGGACAGTTTGACGGTGGGCAAAGTTTGCGCCTGTGCGGCGCTGAGCGTGCCCAGGGCCAGCATGGCGGCCAGGGCGAGGGGGGCAGGTTGCAGATTGAAGCGGGGGGACCACATGCGGCATTCTCCAGGTTACTTGTTGTCGATACACCTGGTAGACGCGGCAGTGGATAAAATCCTCACCTGCGAATGCGACTTATTTTCATTTATTTTGTTGCAGATGCATGGCGGGCGCCTGCGCAGGCATTGTTGCCGCCATGCGGATCTCGCTGGCAGTGCCGCTGTGCACGAGCTGCACGGGCAGCAGCTGGGGCAGGGCGGCGGCAAAGCGGTCGAGCTGGGTCAGGCTGAAGCTGCCGCCGATGCGCAGGCGCGCCACGGCCGGATCGCGCACGAGCAGGCCTGTGTCGCCATAGCGCTCGAACTCGGCCAGCGCCGCGCCCAGCGGCACGTTGTCGAAGGTGATCCTGCCGTCGCGCCACGGCGCCACGCTGCCGGGGGCCAGGCTGGCGACGGCCGACAGGCGGCCGCCGGCATCGCTGCTGACGCCCTGGCCGGCCGTCAGGTCGACTTGCTCTTGCCGCGCGCCGGCCACGCGCACGTGGCCATGCTGCACGGCCACGCGCAGCTGGCCGTCCTGGGCCAGGGTGTTGCGCACGGCAAACTGTGTGCCCACCACCGTCACCGTCAAGGGGCCGCTGAGCACGTCGAACGGCTGCCCTTGCTTTGATTGCACCTGGAACAGCGCTTCGCCCTGCGCCAGGCGCACTTCGCGCCGCTGGCGGTACACGGTGACGTGCAGCTGCGTGGCCGTGTCGAGCTGCAGCTTGCTGCCGTCGGGCAGGGCGACGGCCAGGCGCTGGCCCCGCGCCGTCGCATACGACTGGCTGAACGTGGGTTGCTGCCACCACTGGTAGCCGCCCGCGCCCACGCCGAGCAGCAGCATGGCGGCGGCCGCATACGGCAGCGCGCGCAGCCAGTGCCGGCGGGGCGCGGACACTGGCGCAGAGGAAGCCGGGGGCACCGTCCAGCGCGCGGCGACGTGCGCGGGAATCCGGCGCGCCGCGCGGTGCGTCTCCTTTAGCTGCGCATACGCATGGGCGTGACGCGCATCGGCCGCCAGCCAGGCGGCAAACTCGGCCTGGCTTTGCGCATCGAGGTCATGGCGCCGGCTGAACCAGGTGGCCGCCGCCAGCGCTGCCGGGTCTTGTGTGGCGGCAAAAGCGGCATGCTCGCGCAAGTCCGCCTGCTCCTGGGCGGAGGGGCCGAACTCATGGCGGGGCGGGCGGGCGGTCATGGGCGCCATTATGTGGCTTTGCGCAAAGAATGCAACTGCAGCAACTGCGCCCGGCAACTGAGCATGCCGCGCGCGATATGTTTTTCCACCATGCTCACGGATATGCCCATGCGCGCCGCGATCTGCGCGTGCGGCAATTCCTCGAAGACGTGCAGCACGAAGGCGTCGCGGCAGCGGGGCGGCAGGGCGTCGATGGCGGCCACGCAGGCTTGCCAGTCCCGGCTGCTTTCGAGTGCCTGTTCCGGCTGCAAATGCTGGGGTCCTGCCGGATGCGCCGCTTCCGGCAGGGCGTCAAGTGCCTCGTGCTGGCGCAGGGCGGCGCGGCGGTGCTGGTCGATCATCAGGTTGCGCGCCGTGCGGTACAGCAGCGCGCGCGGTTCGCGCACGGCCGCTTCGCCCAGCACGCGCAGATAGCTTTCCTGCACCAAGTCGGCAGCAGCGTCGCGGTTGCGCAAGCTGCGCCAGCAAAAGTTCAACAGTTCTTGGTAATAGCGTGCAACCACGGCGTCCGATGTATGAGTCCGCAGCCAGGAATGCCGCATATGAGAATGATTCTCATTATACGGCATGCCGGGATGCGGCGTTAAGCGGCTTGCCGCACCGTGGCAGGCGTACAACGCTTTGTCGGGCGGCCGGCATCGGTTAACATGGGAAGTTAACAGGGAGGCAAGATGGCTATTCAAATTATTAATACGGCGCCGATGGCCGGCCAGCGGCCCGGCACGTCGGGCTTGCGCAAGAAGGTGGCGGTCTTCAGCGCCCCGCAGTACCTGGAAAACTTCGTGCAAAGCGTGTTCGACACGCTCGGCGACTGCCGCGGCCAGACCCTGGTGCTGGGCGGGGACGGGCGTTACTACAACCGCGCCGCCATCCAGACGGTGCTGCGCATGGCGGCCGCGCACGGCTACGCGCGCGTGCTGCTGGGGCAGGGCGGCATCCTGTCGACGCCGGCCGTCAGCTGCGTGATCCGCAAGCATGGCGCCAGCGGCGGCATCATCCTGTCGGCCAGCCATAATCCGGGCGGTCCCGATGGCGATTTCGGCATCAAGTACAACATCGCCAATGGCGGCCCGGCGCCCGAAAAGGTCACGGAAGCCATATTTGCGCGCACGCAAACGCTCACCGAATACCGCATCAGCGACGCGGCCGACATCGACCTCGACGCCTTGGGCACTGTGCGCATCGAGCAGATGACGGTCGAAGTGATCGACCCCGTTCTCGACTACGCGGAGCTGATGCAGCAGCTGTTCGACTTCGACGCCATCCGCGCCCTGTTCGCGGGCGGCCTGCGCCTCTGCTTTGACGGCATGCACGCCGTTTCCGGCCCGTATGCGACGGCCATCCTGGAAGGCATGCTGGGTGCGCCGAAGGGCAGCGTCATCAACGGCGTGCCGCTGGAAGACTTCGGCGGCGGCCATCCGGACCCGAATCCCGTCAACGCGCAGGAACTGATCGCGCGCATGGCCGGCGACGATGCTCCCGACTTCGGCGCCGCTTCGGACGGCGACGGCGACCGCAACATGATCGTCGGCCGGCGCTTCGACGTTACGCCGTCGGACAGCCTGGCCATCCTGGCCGCCAACGCCACCGTGGCGCCCGGCTACCGCGCGGGCTTGTCCGGCATCGCCCGCTCCATGCCCACCTCGGGCGCGGCCGACCGGGTCGCCAGCGCGCTGGGCATTCCCTGCTACGAGACGCCGACGGGCTGGAAGTTCTTCGGCACCTTGCTCGACGCCGGCATGGCCACCCTGTGCGGCGAGGAAAGCTACGGCACGGGTTCGAATCACGTGCGCGAAAAGGATGGCCTGTGGGCCGTGCTGTTCTGGCTTAACCTGCTGGCGGAAAAAAAGCAATCGGTGGAAGACATCGTGCGCGCGCACTGGGCCACGTATGGCCGCAACTACTACTCGCGCCACGACTATGAAGACATCGACAGCGCTGGCGCGGCGCAGCTGATGGCGGCCGTGCGCGGCCAGCTGGCCGCCTTGCCGGGCCAGCAGTTCGATGGCTACACGGTGGCGCTGGCCGACGATTTCAGCTACACGGACCCCGTCGACGGTTCCGTGGCGACGCAGCAGGGCATCCGCATCGTCATGACGGACGGCGCGCGCATCGTGCTGCGCCTGTCCGGCACGGGCACCGAGGGCGCCACCCTGCGCCTGTACCTGGAGCGCTACGAGGCCGATCCCGCGCAGCATGACATCCCGACCCAGCAAGCGCTGGCGGGATTGATCGCCGTGGCCGAGCAAGTGGCGCAGATCCGCGCACGCACGGGGCGCGACGCGCCGACGGTGACGACGTAAAAAAAGGGCGCGTAGGTCGGATTAGCGTTGCATCGCCACGCGTAATCCGACGACATTGTCAGCAGCGTTGTCGGATTACGCCCTTTGGGCTAATCCGACCTACTTGTATGATTACGCCTTGCCCGGGACAGCCGCCTGGCGGTAGTTGTCCACCATCTTGTAGCGCTTCGCATACAGGCCGAAGGCCAGCATGGCGACGGCGGCAAAGGCGGCGAAGAAGAACATCTGGAAAGCCGTCACGCTGATGCCGCTCTCGGCGATCTTGCCGATCACGCCTTCATTCATGACGCTGCGGTTGACGATCAGCACCCACAGGTTGCCCACCGTGGTCGACAGGTTCCAGAAGCTCATGATGGCGCCCTTCATCGACACGGGCGCCTGGCTGTACGCAAACTCCAGGCCCGTGGCCGAGACCAGCACTTCGCCGAACGTCAGCAGGGCGTACGGCAGGATCTGCCACATGATGGAGACGGCGTTGCCGCTGTCGAGGGCCAGCTGCAGCAAGCCGATGACGATCCACGCCAGCGAGGAAAAGCCGATACCGGCCGTCATGCGGCGCAGGGCCGTCGCTTCCAGGCCGAAGCGGTTGAGCATCGGGTACAGCACCAGGTTGTTGAACGGGATCAAGAGCATCACCAGCATCGGGTTCAGCGCCTGCATCTGCGCCGGCAGGAACCAGCTCGGTTTTTCCATGGTGTTCGCCTGCACGATCCATGTCGAGGCCTTCTGGTCGAACAGCGAGAAGAACGGCGTGACGAGGGCGAAGATGACGAGGATGCGCAGCACGGCGCGCACGCCTTCGACGGCTTCGTCCGGGTGGATGCCGCGCGCGCGTTCCAGCTGCATGGCCGTGCCGATGCTGCCGAAGGCCAGCAGCAAGACCAGCGCCGTACACGCGGAAATCACGAAGCCCCATTCGGGAATGCTGTAGAACGCGTACAGGGCGCCGATCACGCCGACGTAGGCGACGTACAGGCCGGGACGCGAACCGCCGTCGACGCGCGCCAGCAGGGCCGTGCGGGCCACGCGGGTGAACGAATCGGGATTCGGCGGCGCCGGCGGCACGTGCACGTATTTCTTGGCGCCCATCCAGAAGACGACGGTGGCGGCCAGCATCATCAGGCCGGGGATGCCGAAGGCGATCGACGGGCCGAAGTCGCGCAGGAACATCGGCATCAGCAGCGAGGCGAAGAAGGAGCCGAAGTTGATGATCCAGTAAAACAGGTCGAAGACCAGCTTGGCCTTGTGCTTGTTGGTCTGGTCGAACTGGTCGCCGACAAACGAGGCGACCAGCGGCTTGATGCCGCCGGAACCGAAGGCGATCAGGAACAGGCCGAAATAGAAGCCGTTGACGCTGTTTTCAAACAGGGCCAGGCAGGCGTGGCCCGCGCAATACACGAGGCTGAGCCAGAAGATGGTGTTGTACTTGCCGAAGAAGCGGTCGGCCAGCCAGCCGCCCAGCAGCGGGAAGAAATATACGCCGATGACGAAGGTGTGGAACACGTGCTTGGCTTCGCCCGTGCGCTGGTCGATCGGGATCATCAGCAGCAGGGTGCTGATGAGGAATGGCGTCAGGATGTTGCGCATGCCGTAAAAGCTGAAGCGTTCGCAGCCTTCGTTGGCGATGATGTACGGTATTTGCCGCGGCATTTTGCCCGTGGCGGTTTGTGTCTCGGCCGATGACATTGGCTCTCCCCCAAGTTTTTTTTGTAAGCCGCGATGCTAAGGCCTGCCGCGTTTGCTTGCAACAGAAAAAACGGCCTGTCCGCTATTTCGCAGGGATTTGTAAGGTATTGATTTTCATAAAGACATTACTTTCGGCACTTGCGCTTGCACTTGCACACGCCGGGCGCGGCAGCCACAGCTGCATTTGCAGCATGCCGTCCGATGCGGGGCCGTCCGCCAGGGTAAAGCCGCAGCCCAGGTACAGGGTCAATGCCGCGTGGTTGTCCTGCGCCACGGCCAGGCGCAGGCGGGCCAGTTCGGGGATGGCGCAGGCATGGGCGATGGCTGCCTGCAGCAGTTGCCGTCCCGCGCCATGCCCGCGTGCCTGCGGCGCCACGTACACGCCCCACAGGCTGGCCTTGTCATGCACGACGGCGATCGGTTCGCGGCGCAGGCCGGCAATGCCGATCAATTGATCCTTGTCGAAAGCGCCAAATATTATTTGGTGGGAAGTGGCGCGCAAGCGCTGGGCTATCTGTGCCAGAGGCAAACCGCTTTCCGCCGCATGCGTGGTGCAGAAGGCGGCGGGCAGTTCGGCGATGCCGGCCAGACGCAGCGCGCGGTAGGCGGCAACGTCGTCGGGCGTCAGGGGGCGGACAATGATGGCGGGCATGTGGGCGAGTATCGGGCTTCGATGCCAGAAAGTAAACCTTGCCGTTCACCGCCGCCATCCTTAATATCTGCCGCATGAAACCTGTACCGAGCCCTTCCCCTGATATGTCCGCTGGCGCGGCTCTGACGCCGGCGCGCGAGCGCGCGATGCTGTGGCTGCTTGCGCTGACGCAATTTACCGTGATCATGGATTTCATGGTGATGATGCCGCTGGCGCCCCAGCTGATGCAGGCTTTCCACATCGGCCCGGCCGCCGTCTCGGGCGCCGTTTCCGCCTACGCCTGGTGCGCGGGCCTGTCCGGCTTGCTGGCGGCCACGTATATCGACCGCTTCGACCGCAAGAAGCTGCTGCTGACCATGTTTTGCCTGTTCACCCTGTCGAACCTCGCTTGCGCGCTGGCGCCGAACTTCCACGTGCTGCTGTGGTCGCGCGCGTTTGCGGGGCTGACGGGCGGCGTGCTGGGCGCCATGGTCATGGCTATCATCGGCGACGTGATTCCTTCCGAGCGGCGCGGCGCGGCCACCGGCATCGTCATGACCTCGTTTGCCATGGCGGCCGTGGGCGGCGTGCCCATCGGCGTAGTGCTGGCCGCGCACTTTGGCTGGGCCTCGCCGTTTTTCCTGCTGGTCGTGCTGTCGCTGCTGGTCTGGCTGGGCGCGGCGCGCGTGCTGCCCTCGCTCACGGCGCACATGGGGGCGGCTGCCACGCCGCTGCGCCAGGTGCTGCCGAACCTGCTGGCGCTGTTCCGGGAAAGGCGGCACCTGCAAGCGTTCTCCTTGTCGATTGTCAACATGACGGCCGGCATGCTGGTCATTCCCTTCATTTCGCCGGTGCTGGTGGGCAATATGGGGCTGGCGCCGGCCGATGTCACCTGGGTGTATCTGGCGGGCGGCTGCGCCACGATCTTTACGGCGCGCCTGATCGGCCGCTGGGCGGACCGGGCCGGCAAGCAGCAGGTGTACCGCTGGGTGTCCCTGCTGTCGATTGCGCCGCTGCTGTTCATGACGCACTTGCCCCAGTTGCCGCTGCTGGGGCTGATGCTGGCGTTTCCCTTCTTTATGGCCCTCGTCTCGGGCCGCATGGTGCCGCTGCAGGCGCTGCTGACGACCATCCCGGAAACGCACAAGCGGGGCGCGTTTCTCAGCGCCAATTCGGCTCTGCAAAGCTTTGGCAGCGGCCTGGGCGCCTGGCTGGGCGGCCTGACCCTGCAGACGGACGCGGCCGGCCACATCAGCGGCTACGGCATCAATGGCTGGCTGGCGGCGGGCTTGTCGCTGTGGACGGTGTGGTGGGTGGCGCGCGTGCGCGGCGCGGCGCCGCAGGGGGCGCCGGCGTAGGGGATTATTGTGTGGCGATGCGCTGCATGGGCGCATTGTCCTTGCGCCATTGTTCCAGGCTGATCAGCTCACCGCTGACGACGTCGTCGACGAGGATGCGCTTGCCATCCTGGGAGACGACGAAACTCTCCCAGCGGTGCGCCGCGTCCGGCGTATTTTCCACAAAGTTCAGGTCATAGTAGGGCTTGCCATCGATGAGACGCACGTCGGGCGACGTTTCCATCACGGCGCCGTGGGCGCGGCCGCCCGAAGCCTTTTCGATATGCGCCGACCAGGCCTTGATTTCCGGCAATGCCATCAGTGCATCGACGGCGCGCGCGCTCTGTTCTGGCGCCACCTGGCTGCTCGCGGCCGGGACATTGGTGCCGTGCGGCGCGCCTTGCTGGTGCAGGTAGAAAGCGCCGAGCCCGGCGGCCAGCAAGCCGGCCAGGATGCCGGCGATGATGGTGGTTTTGGAAGAAGAGGCGCGTGGCTGCATGATGGTGGCGTGAGAAAGAGGGACGATGGCGGCCATGCTAAAGCAAAACGTGCAGGCGGGCAATCGTTGAAATTTCTAAAAAGCAAGACGAAAAAAAGCCACCTTCCGTAGAAGATGGCTCTCGGGGCTGCCGGGCAGGCGCAAGCAGCTTTTGGTCTGCCTGTCCCGTCCCGGCGTGGCAGCTGCGCGCGCCGTCGCCTGCGCGCGCGGCCGCCTGGATTACATCATACCGTCCATGCCGCCCATGCCGCCCATACCACCCATGCCGCCGCCCATGCCGCCGGCTGCCTTGTCGTCAGCGATTTCGCAGACCATGCAGTCGGTCGTCAGCATCAGCGAAGCGATCGAAGCGGCGTTTTGCAGCGCCGAACGGGTCACTTTGGCTGGGTCCAGAACGCCCATTTCCACCATGTCGCCATACGTGCCGTTGGCAGCGTTGTAGCCGTAGTTGCCCGCGCCAGCCAGGACGGCTGCCACGACGACCGAAGCTTCTTCGCCGGCGTTTTGCACGATCATGCGCAGTGGCTCTTCCATTGCGCGCAGGACGATCTTGATACCAGCGTCTTGATCAGGATTGTCGCCCTTGACCGTGATGTTGGCGCGTGCGCGCAGCAGGGCTACGCCGCCGCCTGGCACGATGCCTTCTTCCACGGCAGCGCGGGTGGCGTGCAGTGCATCTTCAACGCGGGCTTTTTTCTCTTTCATTTCGACTTCGGTGGCTGCGCCAACCTTGATCACGGCAACGCCGCCAGCCAGTTTGGCCACGCGCTCTTGCAGTTTTTCACGGTCGTAGTCCGAGGTCGCTTCTTCGATCTGTACACGCACTTGTTTCACGCGTGCTTCGATCGAGGCAGCTTCGCCGGCGCCATCGATGACGATGGTGTTTTCCTTGCCCACTTCGATGCGTTTCGCCTGACCCAGTTCGGCCAGGGTCACTTTTTCCAGGGTCAGGCCGACTTCTTCAGCGATCACCTGGCCGCCCGTCAGGACAGCGATGTCTTCCAGCATGGCTTTGCGGCGGTCGCCGAAGCCAGGTGCTTTCACTGCGCAGGTTTTCAGGATGCCGCGGATGTTGTTCACAACCAGGGTAGCCAGCGCTTCGCCTTCGATGTCTTCCGCGATGATCAGCAGTGGACGGCCAGCCTTGGCGACTTGTTCCAGTACCGGCAGCAGGTCACGGATGTTCGAGATTTTCTTGTCGCACAGCAGGACGAATGGGCTGTCCAGGACGGCAACTTGCTTCTCTGGGTTGTTGATGAAGTATGGCGACAGGTAGCCGCGGTCGAACTGCATGCCTTCAACGATGTCCAGCTCGTCGTTCAGCGACTTGCCGTCTTCTACCGTGATCACGCCTTCTTTGCCGACTTTTTCCATCGCTTCAGCGATACGCTCGCCGATCGAGTAGTCCGAGTTCGCCGAGATCGCGCCAACCTGGGCGATTTCCTTGGTCGTGGTGCAAGGACGGGCGATTTTCGCCAGTTCTTCGACGGTCGCTGCAACAGCTTTGTCGATACCGCGCTTCAGGTCCATCGGGTTCATGCCGGCGGCAACGAACTTCATGCCTTCGCGCACGATGGCTTGTGCCAGCACGGTCGCGGTGGTGGTGCCGTCGCCGGCGTTGTCGCTGGTGCGGGAAGCCACTTCCTTGACCATTTGCGCGCCCATGTTCATGAGCTTGTCTTTGAGTTCAACTTCTTTCGCTACCGACACACCATCCTTGGTGACGGTAGGGGCGCCGAACGAGCGCTCCAGGACCACGTTGCGGCCTTTCGGGCCCAAGGTGACTTTGACTGCGTTGGCGAGGATGTTGACGCCTTCGACCATCTTGGCGCGCGCTGCGTCGCCGAATACTACTTCTTTAGCTGCCATGTTCAATTCTCCTGAGTTTCGGGATGTATCTGTCTACAACGTGGAAACAATTACTTGACGACGATCGCCATGATGTCTTCTTCGCGCATGACCAGCAGCTCATCGCCGTCAACTTTGACGGTTTGGCCGGCGTACTTGCCGAACAGGACGCGGTCGCCCACTTTGACATCCAGAGGACGGACTTTGCCGTCGTCGAGAATCTTGCCATTGCCTACGGCAAGGACTTCGCCTTGATCCGGTTTTTCAGCAGCTGCATCAGGAATGATGAGGCCGGACGCAGTCTTGGTTTCCTGGTCGAGGCGTTTGACGATGACGCGATCGTTCAATGGGCGCAGATTCATACAAAACTCCTTAAAGTTCAATGGATAGGTGTTGCTAAATGAATACATTCCTGGCACAGCGCCAGGCGTGCAGTCAGTGACTGCCGTTGAAAGCAGCCCGCAACGGTCAAGCAAACCTCATGGCATCGGGTGCATGCCGGCGCTGGGCAGTGGTGGCATCGCGGCGTCGCCCGCCGCGTAGCGTTCCCTGCTGTTGCCCGGCAGACACCATCATGTCCTGAGGATTGCTACGAAAGAGTTTGTTAGCACTCTCTACTAACGAGTGCTAATTATAGGGACGGTAGGGGGCTTATTCAAGGGCTTATTCTCCGGGAAGATAAGCTTGGACGTTCTGCGCAGCCTGCATTTACAAAGGGTTTGCGCAAACGCAAGCCTCGTTCCCGGGCGTCAGCAACAGGCGCGACTCTAGCATGCCCGTCAGGCGAACGGCGTTCCTGTACGCACAGGAAACAGAGTTTTGCTATGGACTTTGATAAGATGATTGCAATTGCATATCAATATTCCCCCTGTACCAGAAAGCACACCATGCCATCGACTCTTTCCCGTCCCGCCCTGCGCCTGCTCGGTGCCGCCCTCGTCGGCCTCGCCTGCCTGGGCAATGCCGCCGCGCAAACGCCCACGATTCTCGACGAGATCACCGTGGCGACCCTGACGCCGCTGGAAAAGGAAATGCTGCTCAACGAGCTGTTCAACGACCTCAACAAGGATGACGACGACCAGGAAGCGCATGTGTGGGACAACGGCGGCGACCGTGGCGTGCGGGTGAAAGTCACATATAACTTCAGCAACTCCGGCATGACGGAACACAGCCTGAAGGCGCACATCTGCCGCGACCTGAAATTCGTCGTCACGGCGGGCGACAAGTCGCAAGACCTGAGCCGCCGTACGTGCTCGCAGAACAGCGGACGCTGGGATGTGCAGGGCAAGGATCCGGCGCCCGTCGTGTATCCGCCTTTCCTGTCCGACGTGACCATCGCCAGGCTGAATGCGAAGGAACAGAAATCCTTGCTGACGGCCGCCGTGCGCACCCTGAAAGATGAAGAGGATGGCAAGACCCGTGAATGGAGCAACAAGGGGCTGGGCAATGCCGTGCCCTTGCGCGTCACTTTGACGCCCTCGCGGACGGACGCCAAACCTGGCAGCTACCACCGTACTTGCCGCGACTTGACGATGGTGCTTGATGGCAAGAGCGGCAAGCAGGAATTGACGCGCCGCTCGTGCGAAAACCGCTATGGCGGTCTCGATATCGAACCCGATTACGTCGACGAGTAAAACGCTGGCATCGCGGCGCCGGCGGATGCGTGCAGATGGCGAAACGCGCCGGAAAAAGCGTGTATTTCACGGCAACTGACCTGCATTGATGTAAATATGTGTGACAGCGGCGTGATTCGATTGACGCCCATGGAGCGTCCGCCCTATAGTGGCGGGATGATTTCCGAATTCAACGAATTATCCGACAAAATAGGCCTGCTGGCCGAAATGACCCATGCGCTGCGCCGTGAAAACGCGCAACTGCGCAAGGACAATGCCGCGCTGGCCGCCGAGAACGCCCTGTATGTGCAACGCATGCGCGAGGCGCAGGAGCGGGTGGAAGCGTTGCTGGAAAAAATTCCCGAACTGGTGCAAGCCGGCCTGGAGCAAGCCGCTTCGGAGGCGGGCGCCTATATTGCCGAGAACGAGAAGGAAGCGTAATGCCGCGTGTCGATGTCAATATCATGGGCCAGTCCTACAGCATGGTGTGCCGCGACGGCGAAGAGCGCGCGCTGCGCGAAGCGGCGATCTATCTCGATAGCAAAATGAAAGCCATCCGCGACGCGGGCAAGGTCAAGGGCAATGACCGCATCGCCGTGCTGGCCGCCTTGGGCGTGGCCGCGGAATTCCTTTCCGTGAAGTCGCCGCAAGGTCCGCTGTCGGAACTGACGATCCTGGAAGTGAAGCAAAAGATCTCGGCCATGCACACGGTATTGGATAGCGCGCTGACGCCCCAGGAAAACCTTTTTTAAGCGGACACGGTACGATTTGTCTTTGCGATGCGCGATCAAAGGAGTAAACTTGGGTCTACCCTGCGGTGTTCGCGATTGCCATATATTCCTTGAACCATTTATGCGCATCGGTTGCGAATTTTGTTTGATGGGAGTGAGCGTCGCTCGTTCGACGAACCCGAAATTGAACTAACGTGACCACCTTGAACCGTTTGGTTCGGGATGCCGGCATAGCGGCACAGGCGGGGCCCAATTTGCATTACCACCGAAAACGGTTGCCGCATCCTGCGCAACCGTTTTTTTACGTCTGGCGCTTTCACACGGAGTCTGCATGAAACAATACTGGCTGATGAAATCCGAACCCGATGAAGTGAGCATCGACGACCTGATGGCCGCGCCCCGGCACACCATGCCCTGGTTCGGCGTGCGCAACTACCAGGCGCGCAACTTCATGCGCGACGGCATGCAGGTCGGCGATGGCGTGCTGTTTTATCACTCGAGCTGCCCGCAGCCGGGCGTGGCGGGCGTGGCCGAAGTGGCCAGCGGCGCGTATCCCGATCACAGCCAGTTTGAAGAGGGCGGCAAGTATTTCGATGCCAAGGCCACGCAGGAACAGCCGCGCTGGATCAGCGTCGACGTGCGGGGCCTGAAGAAGACGGCGCTGTTGCCCCTGTCCGAGATGCGCCAGATGCCGGAGCTGGAAGACATGCTGCTGCTCAAGAAGGGCAGCCGGCTGTCCATCACGCCGGTAACGCCGGCGCAATGGAAAGTGATTACAAGCAGGTTACAGGCTTAAGCTGTTCATCAGGCCGCGCGGGCCTTGGTGGGCGGCGTGCCCATCACCTGGCTTTTATATGCCCATACCAGCAGCGCGATGGCGCCGACGATCATCGGCAAGGACAGCATCTGGCCCGATGTGATCGGCACGCCCAGCCACACGACTTCCCAGTCCGGCGTGCGGAAGTATTCCGTGAAGAAGCGCGCGCAGCCGTACAACAGGGTGAACATGGCGCCCACGGCCATGCGCGGACGCTGCTTGCGCGCAAACAGCCACAGGATGATGAACACCAAAATGCCGTCGACCAGCATCTGGTAGATCGGCGACGGGTGCACGGGATACGGAATGCCCGGCCACTGCATGGCCCACGGCAGGGTTTCCGGCGCGATGCGGCCCGGCAGTTCGGCATTGATGAAGTTGCCCAGGCGGCCGGCCGCGTAGCCGAGCGGCACCAGCGGCGCGATGAAGTCAAGCACGTCGAACAGGTTGCGGCCCGCCTTGCGGCTCCACAGGTACATGGCCAGGATGACGCCGAGGAAGCCGCCATGGAAGGACATGCCGCCATGCCAGACCATGAAGATCTCGAGCGGATTGTGCAGGAAGTATTCGGGACGGTAGAACAGCACTTCGCCCAGGCGTCCGCCGATCACCACGCCCAGCATGCCGTAGAACAGCATGTCGTCGAGGTCTTCCTTCTTCCAGCCCAGCACGGCGATATGCGGCTGCTTGATGCGCACGCGGCCCAGGATAATGAACAGGGCAAAGGCCAGCACATACATCAGGCCGTACCAGTGCACGGCAAGCGGACCGATCTGGATGGCTATCGGGTCGGGCATCGGGTGTATCAGCATGGGGTTTCTTTCTTTGTTTAAAGCCAAGGTTGCGTAGTATGGGGGCGCTGGCGGTTTTTTGCCTTAGCGGCCACTTAATTTAATCGGCGGCAGCGCTGATCTGCTTGCGCAGCAGCGCCAGGAAACCTTGCAGCACGGCGGACGGATTGTCGCGGCGCCAGGCCAGGCCAGTTTCCACCAGCGGCGTGGCGTCCTGCAGCGGCCTGTATTCTACGCCCGGGCGCATCAGATTCGATACCGATTGTGGCACAAGCGCGATGCCCATGCCAGCCGAGACGAGGCTGACGATGGTTTGCATCTGGATCGCTTCCTGGCCGATCTGCGGCGTGATGCCGGCCGCGCGGAACACGCCGAGGATCGCGTCGTGCAGGGCGGGCGAGATCGCGCGCGGAAAAATAATCAGGGGCAGGGGTGGCAGGTCGCGCAGGCGCACGGGGCCCGGCGTGTTCAGGATGGCGAGGCCGGACGGCGTGGCCAGCACCAGCGGCTCGGCCAGCACGGGCAGGTAATCGAGCGCCCCTTTCGCCTTCTCGGGCAGGGGCGGGATCAACAGGCCCGCATCCGTGCGCCCGGCCAGCAGTTCATCGAGCTGCAAGTCGGAAGTGGCTTCCTGCAGCGCGATCTGCACCTGCGGATAGGCAGTTTGATACGCGCGCAGCAATGGCGGCAGCACGCTGTAGTCGGCCGACGAGACAAAAGCCAGGCTCAGGCGGCCCGCCTCGCCCTGCGCGGCGCGCCGCACCAAGGCGGGCAAGTCTTGCGCCTGCGCCAGCAGCCGGCGCGCCTCGGGCAGCAAGGCCGTGCCGGCTGGCGTCAGCTGCACTTCGCGGCGCGTGCGCACGAACAGCGGTGCGCCCAGCAGTTCTTCCAGGGCCATGATGGTTTGCGACAGCGGTGGTTGCGTCATGTGCAGGCGCGCGGCGGCGCGGCCGAAGTGCAGCTCCTCGGCGACGGTGACGAAATAGCGCAACTGGCGCAGTTCGAGATTCATATGCGTTTCCATGTGGAGTAAGTGCTGTGATATGCAAAACGACTCACAGACACGTGCATCATATATTTGACAGTGGGGCGCGCGCAAGGCAATCTGGCGTACCCCCACTGCATGCAGGGTTTTGCTGAAAATCCGCGCAGTCAGGCATCAATCATCCTTGGAAGGACCCCATCATGCCGCAATACCGCTCCCGCACCACCACCCACGGCCGCAACATGGCTGGCGCCCGCGCCCTGTGGCGCGCCACCGGCATGAAGGACGGCGACTTCGACAAGCCGATCATCGCCGTCGTCAACTCGTTTACCCAGTTCGTGCCCGGTCATGTGCACCTGAAAGACCTGGGACAGATGGTGGCGCGCGAGATCGAGGCGGCCGGCGGCGTGGCCAAGGAATTCAACACCATCGCCGTCGATGACGGCATCGCCATGGGCCACGGCGGGATGCTGTATTCGCTGCCTTCGCGCGACCTGATCGCCGATTCCGTCGAATACATGGTCAACGCCCACTGCGCCGACGCCATGGTCTGCATCTCGAACTGCGACAAGATCACGCCGGGCATGCTGATGGCCGCCATGCGCATCAATATCCCCGTCGTGTTTATTTCCGGCGGGCCGATGGAAGCGGGCAAGGTCGTCAAGGTGGTCAACGGCACGCAGAAGATCATCAAGCTGGACCTGGTCGACGCCATGATCAAGGCGGGCGACAGCACCGTCTCGGACGCCGACGTGGCCGAGATCGAACGTTCGGCCTGCCCGACCTGCGGTTCGTGTTCCGGCATGTTTACGGCCAACTCGATGAACTGTCTGACGGAAGCGCTGGGCCTGGCCCTGCCCGGCAACGGCACCATCCTGGCTACGCACTCGGACCGCCAGCAGCTGTTCCTGCGCGCGGGCCGTCTGATCGTGGAACTGGCCAAGCGCCATTACGAGCAGGACGATTACTCGGTGCTGCCCCGTTCCATCGCCACCAAGGCCGCGTTTGAAAACGCCATGGCGCTCGACGTCTCGATGGGCGGCTCGACCAATACCGTGCTGCACCTGCTGGCCGCCGCGCACGAGGCGGAAGTGGAATTCACGATGGCCGACATCGACCGCATTTCGCGCAAGGTGCCTTGCCTGTGCAAGGTGGCGCCGATGACGGACAAATACCATATCGAAGACGTGCACCGCGCGGGCGGCATCGTGGGCATTTTGGGCGAACTGGCGCGCGCCGGCCTGCTCAACACGACTTTGCCGACGATCCACGCGCCGACCCTGGCCGACGCCATCGCGCAAAACGACATCATGTGCACGGACAACCCTGCCGTGCATGAACTGTTCCGCGCCGCGCCGGGCGGCGTGCCGACGCAGACGGCGTTTTCGCAGTCGGAGCGCTTCGCGGCCGTCGACACGGACCGCAGCACGGGCTGCATCCGCGACAAGGCCCACGCCTACTCGCAGGATGGCGGCCTGGCCGTCTTGTACGGCAACCTGGCGGAAAAGGGGTGTATCGTCAAGACGGCGGGCGTCGACGAGAGCATTTTGAAATTCTCGGGCAAGGCGCGCGTGTTCGAAAGCCAGGACGCGGCCGTCGCTGCCATCCTGGAAGACACCGTGCATGAAGGCGACGTCGTCATCATCCGCTACGAAGGCCCGAAAGGCGGCCCCGGCATGCAGGAAATGCTGTATCCGACCTCGTACATCAAGTCGAAGGGTCTGGGCAAGGCGTGCGCGCTGTTCACGGACGGGCGCTTCTCGGGCGGTTCTTCGGGCCTGGTGATCGGCCACGCCTCGCCGGAAGCAGCAGAAGGCGGTGCCATCGGCCTGGTGGAAGAGGGCGATTTCATCGACATCGACATCCCCGAGCGCACCATCAACCTGCGCATCACGGCTGCCGAGCTGGCCGCGCGCCGCGCCGCCATGGAAGCGAAGGGCGACGCGGCCTGGCTGCCCGTCAACCGCGAGCGCTACGTGTCGCAGGCGCTGCAGGCGTATGCCGCGCTGACGACGTCGGCCGACCGGGGCGCCGTGCGGGATCTGTCGCAGCTGAAAAAACGCTGATCTGTTGCGTCAGTACGACGGCCGGCCCCGTTTGACGATGCGGGGCCGCCTGTCGTTACATCGCCTTACAAACAACATGGTCATGGGCGCGCAGATGGGGCAGAATAGCTATGCCTTCTGACGACATTGCGTGACTACATTGAAACGCTTGATCTGGGCTCGTGGTGCATCTGCGGAAACACAGTAAAATGCCGCAGGAAGTAACTTTGGAGAAAAGACAATGAAACGTTTTATGTTGGTGAGTGTATTGACCGTATCGGCTCTGGCATCGCAAGCAGCGTTGGCCAATCCGGACCTGGCGAAAGCAAAGAACTGCATGGCTTGCCATGCGGTGAGCACGAAACTGGTGGGCCCTGCGTTCAAGGACGTGGCTGCCAAGTACGCTGGTCAGAAAGACGCGGAAGCCAAGCTCGCGGCGAAAGTCATGAAGGGCGGTTCCGGCACCTGGGGCGCGATCCCGATGCCAGCCAACCCGCAAGTGAGCGATGCGGAAGCCCATACCCTGGTTAAATGGGTACTGGCACAGAAATAATCTGTGCCGCAGTACCTGCAATTAGCGCGCCGGCAATCCCGGCGCGTTTTTTTTGCCCGCTGCCTTATGCAGATTGCCCATGCCCTCCAGTGTCGCCCGCACCGCCTCGTCGAGCGGCGTATGCGGCTCCTGGCCCAGCACGGCCAGCAGCCGCGCATTGTCCATGGACAAGGGCGCTTGCCACAGATAGCGCATCTCGCGCATTTCGCGCAAGGTCGCCACGAACGGCGACGCCAGCGCCACCAGCCACCACGGAAAACGCCGGAGGGCGGGCGCGGTTCCTGTCGCCTGTTCCACCACGCGGGCGATCGCCCCCGTCATTTGCCGGCCGTCGTGGTCCCAGTGGCCGGCCATGTGAAAGCGCGCAAACGCGGGCAAGGTGGCGCGTAAAGCCAGCAATTGCACCATCGTGCGCGCCACGTCGGGCAGGTAGGACCACTGGTGGCCCACGCCGGGCGCGCCCGGATACAGCACCTTGCGCACGCTCTGGCCTGGTTTCACCAGTCCCTGCGAAAACCAGTTATTGCCGGCATGGGGACCGAAGAAGTCGCCCGCGCGCACGATCAGCACGCGCGCGCCCTGCGTGCTGGCCCGTTCCAGCCGTGCTTCCAGTTCCACGCGGATGGCGCCCTTGCGCGTGAGCGGACGTTGCGGCGCGTCTTCCGACAGCACGGGAAAGGCGTCCGGGCCGAAGTTGTACACGGTGCCGGGCAGCACGATGGTGGCGCCTTCGGCCATCGCCGCGGCGATGGTGTTGTCGAGCATGGGCAGCACCAGCTGGCCCCAGTTCCGGTAGCCGGGCGGGTTGACTGCGTGCACGATGACGGCGCAGCCTTTGGCGGCCGCCAGCACGTCAGTGCGCGACAGCGCGTCGCCGCGCAGCCACTCGATGTTATCTCGCCGTGGCGATGGCGTTTCTCCCCGCGTCAGGGCGCGTACCTGCCAGCCCGCCGCCAGCAGCTGGCGCACCATCTCGCCGCCGATGCCGCCCGTCGCGCCCAGTACCAATACTGTTTTCGTGTTCTCCATCATGACCTCCGTGTGGTTGATGACGCCAGTATCTGCCGCGCTGGGCTAATTGGGAATTGACGAACATCGAGTACAGGCTATACATTTATGTATGATCAAGTTGACGCCATGAACCCATCCATCGCCTGGGAATACTACCGCTCCCTGCTGGCCGTGCTGAAGCACGGCTCCCTGTCCGGCGCCGCCCGCGCGCTGGGCATCACGCAGCCCACCGCCGGCCGGCACATCGCCGCCCTGGAGCAGGCGCTGGGCGCGACGCTGTTTACGCGCTCGCAGCTGGGCTTGCTGCCCACGGAAGTGGCGCTGGCGCTGCGTCCCCATGCGGAAACCATGGAGCACACTGCCGCCCTGATGGAGCGCGCGGCCAGCAGCCAGGGGCAGGGCGTGGCCGGCGTCGTGCGCATCGCGGCCAGTGAAGTCGTGGGCGTGGAAGTGCTGCCGCCCATCCTGGCCCGCTTGCGCGCGCGCCATCCGGGCCTGACCATTGAATTAGTATTAAGCAACAAGGTGCAGGATTTGCTGCGCCGCGAGGCGGACATTGCCGTGCGCATGCTGCGGCCGCGCCAGGAGCAGCTGGTGGCGCGCAAAGTGGGCGAGATCGAACTGGGCCTGCATGCGCACGCCGATTATCTGGCACGCCATGGCACGCCGGCGCGATTGCTTGATCTGGCGCAACACGCCGTCATCGGCTACGACGAGGCGAGCCCCTTCGTGCGCAACGCGGGCGCGGCCTTTCAGGGATTTACGCGGGAAAGCTTTGCCTGGCGCAGCGACAGCGATCTGGCGCAACTGGCATGGATACGCGCGGGCGCCGGCATCGGCGTGTGCCAGGCAGGGCTGGCGGCGCGCGATCCGGCCTTGCGGCGCGTGTTGCCGCAAGCGTTTTCGCTACCGATGGAAACCTGGGTCACCATGCATGAAGACTTGCGCGGCAGCCTGCGCTGCCGCGCCACCTTCGACGCGCTGGCCGAAGGTTTACTGGCTTACGTGGCCGGGCAGCAAGAACCGTAGCGAGCGGATGTGAGTTGTGGCTGAGAAGCGGAGCTGTGCGAATGCACAGTGAGCATCGCAGGCCGCAAATCGCGCCGCGCAGTAGGTTCTATTACTTGACCACTTCCATCTTGGTTTTCTTGCCATCCCTGTAGGTGAAGAGGGTCAGCGCGCCATCCTTGATGTCGCCGTTGGCGTCGAACGAGATCGGCCCCGTCACGCCCTGGTAGTGCACCTTGGCCAGATACGGCAGGTAGACGGACGGTTTCGACGATTTCGCATCCTGCATGGCGGTGGCCATGGTCATTACGGCATCGTAGACGTATGGCGCGTACAGCTGCACTTCCATATTGTATTTCTGCTTGTAGCGGGCGCGGAAATCGTCCATGCCTTTTTGCTGCGCGCCCGTCACGCCGCCCGCTTCCGCGCAGGTGACCATGTCTTCGCCGACGGCGTCGCCCGCCAGCTTGCCCAGCGGTTCCGTGCACAGGCCGTCGCCGCCCATGAACTTGGCCTTGATGCCCAGCGCCTTCATCTGGCGCAGCATGGGGCCGCCCACGGAATCCATGCCGCCAAAGAAGATCAGGTCGGGATTTTTCGACTTGATGCTGGTCAAAATGGCATTGAAGTCCGTCGCGTTGGCATTGGTAAATTCCTTGCCGACGATTTGCACGCCGGGGGCCGCCTTCTTGGCGCCCTTGACGAACTGTTCCGCCACGCCCTGGCCGTAGGCCGTGCGGTCGTCGATGACGGCGATTTTCTTCGCCTGCAGCTTGCCCACGGCATACGCGCCCAAAGTTCCCCCCAGCTTGTTGTCATTGGCCACCACGCGGAAGGCCGTGTTGAATTTTTGCTGGGTATAGGTCGGGTTGGTGGCGGCCGGCGAAATCTGCGGGATGCCGGCATTGAAGTAAATGCGCGAGGCGGGAATCGTCGTGCCCGAATTCAAGTGGCCGACGACGCCGTTGACCTTGGCATCGACCAGCTTTTGCGCCACGGCCGTGCCCTGCTTGGGATCGGCGGCGTCATCTTCGGGCACCAGCACGAATTTCACGGCTTTGCCGTCGATCTTGAAGCCTTTGGCGTTCAAATCTTCGATCGCCATCTTGGCCGCGTTCTCGTTATCCTTGCCCAGGTGGGAGCTGGCGCCAGAGACCGGGGCGACGTGGCCGATCTTGATGATTTCCTGCGCGCCCGCATGGCCGGCAAAGGCGAGGGCGAGGGCGAGAGGAAGGACTTTGGTCTTGAGCAGCATAAACATTCTCCAATGGATAAAGATACGGCGGCGTCTCGTGAAAACCGCTTCGACAGGCGGTACGTGTGAAGAAAGGTACAACAAAAAACAGGCGGCGCAAAGCCGCATTTCGGGCTTTTTACATTTTGTCGCAACAATCACCAAAGTGAGGCGCGATGCACCGATTTCGCAGGCGCGAGCGCACCAAAGAATGGCGTTGGAGGAAAGAATAGGGTAGGTCGGGCAGGTCGGGCAGGTCGGGGTAGGTCGGGTTAGCGCGCAGCGCGTAACCCGACATTGCGCGGCATGCTCATAACCCAACGGCAAGGACGGGGAATGCCGGGGTCAGACCCGTCGGGTCTGACCCCAGATTTTTGTCGGTGATGAAATGGTCGCAACGACAGGTGTGTGCTTACTGAGCCGGCGGATGCAAATGCCCCAGCTCATGGCTGACCGCATGCGCGACGATCTGTTCCAGCGATTGCTGCAAGTCTTCGCGCAGGGCGCCGCGCATGCCGATCAGGGCGTTTTGCAGGGCCGTCTGCAGGACGTGGGCGATGCGCTCTTCCAGCAGATGGTCGATCTTGCCCTGCACCTGATGCAGGATGCGCTGCGTGAGCCGCTGTTCGATGGCGTCCCAGTCGGGCTGCGCCGCCGCTGGCGGCAACGCCGGCGCTTCCTCGACGACAGCAGGCTGCGCCGGGCTGGCGGGAACCACCTCCGGTCCCAGCAGCACCTCCGTCAGCAGGGGGATGCCCTGGTCGAATGGCTGCTGGCTCATGCTTTACCCGCGACGAAATGCGTCGGCTGCACGTCTTGCTGGCGGTAGTGCAGGAAGCGCTGGCGGCCCGCCTGCGCATCCTGTTCATCCATGGAGACGATCTCGAAGACGCGCTGGAAATCGGCGTAATTGGCGGGCGGCAGCTGCGACAGGTTGACGAGGATGTCGTGGTGCGGCAGCTCGGCCGCCGCGTCATCGGTCAGGATGATGGGCGTTTGCGGGGCCAGCGGGTCGCCGGCCAGCACGTGCGGCAGGAAATCCGTGGCGGAAATGGTCCACATGGCGCTGTTCAAGGCGTCGAGCTGGGTGCCATCTTGCACCAGCACGACCACCTTGTTGCCGGCCATATACGCCTTGCGTGCCAGACGGCAGGCGTAGGCCAGCTTGTCCGGTACGTTGGTATGAAAGTCGACGCGCGTCATGTCGCCCTTCACGCTGCCATGCCGCTGTGGCGCAGCAGGGCGTCGATGCTCGGTTCGCGGCCGCGGAAGGCCGTGAACGATTCCAGCGCGGGGCGCGAGCCGCCGACGGACAGGATTTCCTGCAGATAACGCTTGCCCGCCGCCGTGGTGGCGGCCGGTCCCAGCGCCCTGGCTTCCTCGAAGGCCGCATAGGCGTCGGCGGACAGCACCTCGGCCCATTTGTAGCTGTAGTAGCCAGCCGCGTAGCCGCCGGAGAAGATATGCCCGAAGGAATTCTGGAAGCGGTTGAAGGCGGGCGGGATGATCAGCGCGAACTTGGCGCGCACGCCGTCGATCAGCTGCTGCACGCTCTGGCCCGTGCTGGCATCGTAGTCATAGTGCAGATGCATGTCGAGCAGGGAGAATTCCACCTGGCGCAGGGTTTGCAGGCCGGACTGGAAATTCTTGGCCGCCAGCATCTTGTCGTACAGCGCGCGCGGCAGCGGCTCGCCCGTGACGGCATGCGCCGTCATGTGTTCGAGCACTTCCCATTCCCAGCAGAAATTTTCCATGAATTGCGACGGCAGTTCCACGGCATCCCATTCGACGCCGGCAATGCCCGACACGCCCAGTTCGTCGACGACGGTCAGCATATGGTGCAGGCCGTGGCCGAACTCGTGGAACAGGGTGATGACTTCATCGTGGGTGAACAATGCAGGCTGTGCCTTGCCGTCGACCACGGCCGGTTCCGTGAAATTGCAGGTCAGGTAGGCGATCGGCGTCTGCACGTGCTGTGCGTCGGCGCGGCGGCCGCGCGCGTCATCCATCCAGGCGCCGCCGCTCTTGCCGGCACGCGCATACAGGTCCAGGTAGAACTGGCCCACCAGCTGGCCGTCGCGCTCGATGCGGTAAAAACGCACGTCCGGGTGCCAGACGGGCGCCGTATCCAGTTTGATCTCGACCGCGAACAGGTTCTGGATCTGGCGGAACAGGCCGTCGATCACCTTATGTTCAGGGAAATACTGTTTGACTTCCTGGGCCGAGAACGCGTAGCGGCGTTCCTGCAGTTTTTCGGAGGCGTACGGCACGTCCCACGCCTGCAGTTCGTCTATGCCCAGCTCTTCGCGGGCGAATTGTTGCAGCTCGGCCAGGTCCTTCTCGGCGAACGGACGCGCGCGCTTGGCCAGGTCTTCCAGGAAGGCGATGACTTGCGCCGGCGAAGTGGCCATCTTGGAGACCAGCGACACTTCGGCGAAATTGGCGTAGCCGAGCAGTTGTGCCTCTTCGTTGCGCAGACGCAACAAGGTGACGATGTTCTGGGTATTGTCCCAGTCCTCTTTCTTGCTGAAGACGTCGCCCTGGTCCGATGCCTTGGTGGCGTTGGCGCGGTAGATGGTTTCGCGCAGCGCGCGATTGTCGGCAAATTGCAGGATCGGGTAGTAGGACGGGAAGTGCAGCGAGAATTCATAGCCTTGCTTGCCGGCTTTGTCGGCGGCGGCGCGCGCGGCCGCCTTCACGTCGTCGGGCAAGCCGGCCAGGTCGCTTTCGTTCTCGACCAGCAACTTGTAGTCATTCGTGGCGTCGAGCACGTTTTCGGAAAAACGCGTACCGACGGCCGCATGTTCTTCCTGGATGGCGCCGAAGCGCTCTTTCTTGTCCTCGGGCAACTCAGCGCCGCCCAGGCGGAAGTCGCGCACGGCATTCTCGACGATGCGCCGGCGCGCCGGCGACAGGCTGGCGAAAGCGGGGCTGGCCTGCAATTGCTTGTATTTGCCGAAGAGGATTCCGTTCTGGCCCAGCTCGGTCAAGAACTCCGTCACCTTGGGCAGGTTGGCATTGTAGGCGGCGCGCAGTTCCGGCGTATCGACCACGCTATTTAAATGGTTGACGATGCTCCAGGCGCGGCCCAGGGTTTCGGCGATCTGGTCCTGGGGCGCGACGAAGTTGTCCCAGCTCACTTCTTCCATGGGCGCTTCCAGTTGCGCCACCGTGGCGCGCGCCTGTTCCAGGAGGGTATCGATGGCGGGCGTAACATGCTCGTGCGTGATCGCGTCGAAGCGTGGCAGGCCGGAAAAATCAAGCAGGGGATTGGTGTTCATCGTCGGTTCGTCCATTCTGTCTTCATATATGGAGCGCCTGAAAAATGTTCAAGGCCAGGCAACGCCGCCATGAGCATTGTCTCAGGTGCTCCTCTTAAATGCGCTCTGCGGCCTCGACGGTATTCATGAGCAACATGGTGATCGTCATCGGACCCACGCCACCCGGTACCGGGGTGATGTGGGAGGCGATTTCTTTCACTCCGGCAAAATCCACGTCGCCGCACAGCTTGCCGTCATCGTCGCGGTTCATGCCCACGTCGATGACGATGGCGCCCGGCTTGACCATGTCGGCCGTCAGGGTGTTGCGGCGGCCGACGGCGGCCACGACCACGTCCGCCTGGCGCGTGTACAGGCCCAGGTCCGGGGTCGCACTATGGCAGATGGTGACGGTAGCGTTCGCTTGCAAGAGCAGCAGGGCCATCGGCTTGCCGACCGTGTTGCTGCGGCCGATGACGACGGCGTGCTTGCCGCGCAAGTCGACGCCCGTGCTTTCGATCAGTTTCATGCAGCCGTACGGTGTGCAAGGGCGGAAGCCGGGCAAGCCCGTCATCAGTTCGCCGGCGCTCAGGACGGAATAGCCATCCACGTCTTTCGTCGTGGCGATCGCTTCGATGACCTTGTGCGGGTTGATGTGCTTGGGCAAGGGCATTTGCACGAGGATGCCGTGGATGGCGGGATCGGCGTTCAGGCTGGCGATGCGTGCCAGCAAGTCGGCTTCCGACAGGTCCGCTTCATATTTTTCCAGCACCGAGTGGAAACCCACGTCGCCGCACGCCTTGACCTTGTTGCGGACGTACACCTGGCTGGCCGGGTCTTCGCCGACGAGGATCACGGCCAGGCCGGGCTGGGTGCCCTTGGCCGTGAGGGCGGCGGCGCGCGTGGCGATCTCGCTGCGCAGTTTTTGGGAGAGGGCGATTCCGTCGATCAGTTGTGCTGGCATGGTAGGGGCTGAGAGATGTGGGAGGGAAAAGACAGATTATAAAGCCGGGCGGCGCAAAGGGGCGGTTTTGGCTATGCAAAGGCGTAGCAGCAGCGGGCCGGAGACGCGGGCCTGAGAAAATGCCGATGGCGGCGTTGCAGCTCCTTGCCGTACTGGCGTACTGTCTGCGTCGCTGCGCCTTGCCCTCGACGTTTTTCAGGCCCGCATGGCCCGGCATAAAAGCGGGCCGGAGACGCGGGCCTGAGAAAATGCCGATGGCGGCGTTGCAGCTCCTTGCCGTACTGGCGTACTGTCTGTGTCGCCGCGCCTTGCCCTCGACGTTTTTCAGGCCCGCTTGGCCCGGCATAA
>NZ_JBXAJE010000002.1:969851-1037021 GCF_058796955.1 Janthinobacterium sp. GW823-FHT03B06 | reverse complement strand
TACAAGCGGGCCGGAGACGCGAGCCTGAGAAAATGCCGATGGCGGCGTTGCAGCTCCTTGCCGTACTGGCGTACTGTCTGTGTCGCTGCGCCTTGCCCTCGACGTTTTTCAGGCCCGCTTGGCCCGGCATAAAAGCGGGCCGGAGACGCGAGCCTGAGAAAATGCCGATGGCGGCGTTGCAGCTCCTTGCCGTACTGGCGTACTGTCTGCGTCGCCGCGCCTTGCCCTCGACATTTTTCAGGCCCGCTTGGCCCGGGGGAGTCTGTGCGGACGACTGGGGTGCTCATTCCTTTTGCCACTCTGCTCACCCTAATTTCCGGACAGAATTTGCGGCAGTGCAGCATAAATTTCATAGGGTGATTTCATGATATGAAATGCTATATCGTAATTTGAAAAATACTAAATACGCTGTTAGAATCCCCACACTAAACCGACTTAATAGTAAATAATCAGCGAAATACCGTCCGACAGCGATCCGGAAAATCGGGGTGGGGCGTTCACAAAGGAGACTCAACAGATGTCAGCTCAACTGAACCAGGTAACGACACAGATCGGCACCGACCCGGATATGCAGGAAACCAAGGAGTGGCTGGACGCGCTCGAAGCCGTGCTGGAAAATGAAGGTCCGGAACGCGCGCATTACCTGATGGAGCGCATGGTTGACCTGGCCCGCCGCCGCGGCGCCCAGATCCCGTTCTCCAGCACCACCGCCTACGTCAATACCATCCCCACCAAACAAGAAGCACACTGCCCCGGCAACCTGGAATACGAAGAGCGCCTGCGCTCGTGGATGCGCTGGAACGCCATGGCCATGGTGGTCAAGGCCAACCGCGCCGACGGCGACCTGGGCGGCCACTTGTCCTCGTTCGCGTCGCTGGCGAACATGCTGGGCATCGGTTTCAACCACTTCTGGCACGCGCCGACGGCCGACCACGGCGGCGACCTGCTGTACATCCAGGGCCACTCCTCGCCCGGCGTCTACGCGCGCGCCTTCCTCGAAGGCCGCTTGACGGAAGAGCAAATGCTGAACTTCCGCAAGGAAGTCGAGGGCAAGGGCCTGTCCTCGTACCCGCATCCGAAGCTGATGCCTGACTTCTGGCAGTTCCCGACCGTGTCGATGGGCCTGGGTCCGCACATGGCGATCTACCAGGCGCGCTTCCTGAAATACCTGCACGCACGCGGCATCGCCAAGACCGACAACCGCAAGATCTGGGCCTTCTGCGGCGATGGCGAGATGGACGAGCCGGAATCGCTGGGCGCGATCGGCCTGGCCGCACGCGACATGCTCGACAACCTGGTCATCGTGGTCAACTGCAACCTGCAGCGCCTGGACGGTCCGGTACGCGGCAACACCAAGATCATCCAGGAACTGGAAGGCGAATTCCGTGGCGCGGGCTGGAACGTCGTCAAGGTCATCTGGGGCCCGGGCTGGGACGCCCTGCTGGCGCAAGATAAAGAAGGCATCCTGCAGCGCGTGATGATGGAAACCGTCGACGGCGAATACCAGAACTACAAGGCGAAAGACGGCGCCTACGTGCGCAAGCACTTCTTCGGCAAGCATCCGAAGCTGCTGGAAATGGTTGCCAACATGACGGACGACGACATCTGGCGCCTGACCCGTGGCGGCCACGATCCGCACAAGATCTACGCGGCCTTCAAGATCGCCCAGGAACACAAGGGCCAGCCTACCGTCCTGCTGGTGAAGACCATCAAGGGCTACGGCATGGGCAAGTCGGGCGAAGCGCGCAACACGGCGCACCAGACGAAAAAACTGGACGACGAAGCCATCCGCGAAATGCGCGACCGCTTCTCGCTGCCTATCCCGGACGACAAGCTGGCCGACATCCCGTTCTTCAAGCCGGCCGACGACGCGCCGGAAATGGTCTACCTGCACGAGCGCCGCAAGGCCCTGGGCGGCTACCTGCCGCAGCGCCGCCAGAAAGCGGAAGAAACCCTGCCCGTGCCTGGCCTGGACGCGTTCAAGAACGTGCTGGAAGCGACGCCGGAAGGCCGCGAAATCTCGACCACGCAAGCGTTCGTGCGCGTCATTTCGACCCTGCTGAAAGACCCGAATCTGGGCCAGCGCGTCGTGCCTATCCTGGTCGATGAATCGCGTACCTTCGGCATGGAAGGCCTGTTCCGCCAGATCGGCATCTACAATCCGAAAGGCCAGTTGTACGAGCCGGTCGACAAGGACCAGGTCATGTACTACCGCGAAGACAAGGCCGGCCAGATCCTGCAGGAAGGCATCAACGAAGCGGGCGGCATGAGCTCGTGGATCGCCGCGGCGACGTCGTATTCGACCAACGACCGCATCATGATCCCGTTCTACACCTTCTACTCGATGTTCGGCTTCCAGCGCATCGGCGACCAGGTATGGGCTTCGGCCGACATGCGCGCCCGCGGCTTCCTGATGGGCGGCACGGCTGGCCGCACGACGCTGAACGGCGAAGGTTTGCAGCACGAAGATGGCCACAGCCATATCTTCGCCGCGACCATCCCGACCTGCATGCCGTACGACCCGACCTTCAGCCATGAAGTCGCCGTCATCATCCAGGATGGCCTGCGCCGCATGATCGCCAACCAGGAAGATGTGTTCTACTACATCACGATCATGAACGAGAACTACGCCCAGCCAGGCATCAAGCCGGGCCAGGAAGAAGGCATCCTGAAAGGCATGTACAAGCTGCAGGAAGGCAAGGCTGACGCCAAGCTGCGCGTACAGCTGATCGGTTGCGGCACCATCCTGCGCGAATCGATCTTCGCCGCCGAATTGCTGGAAAACGACTGGGGCGTGGCCGCGGACGTATGGTCGGCGCCGTCGCTGACCCTGGTGGCCCGCGATGGCCAGGATGCCGAACGCTGGAACATGGTCAACCCGTCGAAACAGCAGCGCGTGCCATACGTGACGTCGCTGATGCAGGACACGGATGGCCCTATCGTCGCCACGACCGACTACATGCGCGCATTTGCAGAACAGATCCGCGCCTTCATGCCGAAGGGCCGCACCTACAAAGTGCTCGGTACCGATGGCTTTGGCCGCTCGGACAGCCGCGCCAAGCTGCGCGAGTTCTTCGAAGTGAACCGTTATTATGTCACCGTGGCCGCGCTCAAATCGCTGGCTGACGAAGGCAAGATCGACGTGTCGGTGGTGGAGCAGGCGATCGCCAAGTACGGCATCGACGCGAACAAACCGAATCCGGTGACCCAGTAATCGTTGTGCGGACCCGATGATGCCAGGGCGGTGCGAAGGTGCCGCCCTGGCGTGTGTGCGGGTCCATCTGACAAATAAAATAACGGAGCAAGCTATGAGCATTGTGGAAGTCAAAGTCCCGGATATCGGCGATTTCAAGGAAGTCGAGATCATTGAACTGATGGTCAAGCCAGGCGACACGGTCAAGATCGACCAGTCCCTCATCACCGTCGAATCGGACAAGGCCAGCATGGAAATTCCATCGAGCCACGCCGGTGTCGTCAAGGAATTGAAAGTCAACGTGGGCGACAAGATCGCCGAAGGTTCGCTGGTCCTGCTGCTGGAAGTGGCGGACGACGCCTCGGCGCCGGCGCCAGCCGCCGCTGCCCCGGCACCTGCCGCTGAAGCCGCCCCCGCCGCCGCTCCTGCGGCCGCGCCGGCCCCTGCCGCCCCTGCCGGCGCGCCGGCCCTGGTCGACGTGACCGTGCCCGATATCGGCGACTTCAAGGAAGTCGAAGTCATCGAACTGATGGTCAAGGTCGGCGACACGATCAAGGTCGACCAGTCGCTGCTGACGGTCGAATCGGACAAGGCCAGCATGGAAATCCCATCGAGCCACGCCGGTGTCGTCAAGGAATTGAAGGTCAAGGTCGGCGACAAGGTCGCCAAGGGTAGCTTGGTGCTGGTCGTGGAAACGACGGGTGGCGCTGCCGCCCCGGCCGCTGCTCCTGCCGCCGCGCCTGCGCCGGCCGCGCAAGCTGCCGCCGCACCAGCCGCCGCCGTCGCTTCGGCGCCGGTCGCCGCTGCTGCCCCGGCAACTGCCGCCGCGCCTGCCGTGAACGGCAAGCTGGCGCACGCGTCGCCATCGATCCGCAAGTTCGCGCGCGAACTGGGCGTGGAACTGGCGCTGGTCGGCGGTTCCGGTCCGAAGGGCCGCATCACCCAGGAAGACGTGCAGAACTTCGTCAAGGGCGTGATGTCGGGCGCCGTTGCCGCACCAAATGCTCCAGCCGCTGCCAAAGGCGGTTCCGGCGTGGGCCTGGATCTGCTGCCATGGCCGTCGCTGGATTTCAGCAAGTTCGGCACGACCGAATTGCTGCCGCTGTCGCGCATCAAGAAAATCTCGGGTCCGAACCTGCACCGCAACTGGGTCATGATCCCGCACGTCACGCAGTTCGACGAAGCGGACGTGACGGATCTGGAAGCGTTCCGCGTCGACACCAACGCGGCCAATGCGAAGAACAAGGATGCGGCCAAGCTGACCATGCTGGCATTCGTCATCAAGGCGTCCGTCGCCGCGCTGAAGAAATTCCCCGCGTTTAACGCCTCGCTCGACGCCAAGGGCGAGAACCTGATCCTCAAGCAGTACTACAACATCGGCTTCGCGGCCGACACGCCGAATGGCCTGGTGGTACCTGTGATCAAGGGCGCGGACCAGAAGTCGGTCTCGCAGATCGCCCGCGAAATGACGGAACTGTCGCTGCAGGCGCGCGAAGGCAAGCTGAAACCGGCCGACATGCAGGGCGCCAGCTTCACGATTTCGTCCCTGGGCGGCATCGGCGGCACGCACTTCACGCCTATCGTCAATGCGCCGGAAGTGGCGATTCTGGGCCTGTCGAAAGCCTCGATCAAGCCGGTATGGGATGGCAAGGCCTTCCAGCCACGCCTGATGATGGGCACCTCGCTGTCCTACGACCACCGCGTGGTCGATGGTGCGATGGGCGCGCGATTCTCCGTGTACCTCGGCGAAGTCCTGGCCGACATGCGCAAAATTCTGCTGTAAGGAGCGATTGATGAGCACAGTAGAGGTAAAAGTACCGAATATCGGCGACTTCAAGGAAGTCGAAGTCATCGAACTGATGGTCAAGGTGGGCGACACCATCAAGGTGGACCAGTCCCTGATCACGGTCGAATCGGACAAGGCCAGCATGGAGATTCCGTCGACCCACGCGGGCGTCGTCAAGGAAGTCAAGGTCAAGGTCGGCGACAAGATCGCCGAAGGCAGCGCGCTGCTGGTGGTGGAAGCGGCTGAAGGCGCGGCCGCTGCCGCGCCAGCTGCCGCTCCTGCACCGGCGGCAGCCGCTCCGGCAGCCGCACCTGCACCTGCGGCAGTTGCCGCCATCCCGGCCGGCAATTACAGCGGCCAGGTCGACATCGACGTCGACATGATGGTATTGGGCGGCGGTCCTGGCGGCTATTCGGCGGCGTTCCGCGCGGCCGACCTGGGCATGTCGACGGTCATCGTCGAGCGCTACGCCACCCTGGGCGGCGTGTGTCTGAACGTGGGCTGCATCCCGTCGAAGGCGCTGCTGCACGTCGCATCCGTCATCGACGAAACGGCGCACATGTCCAACACGGGCGTGACGTTCGCCAAGCCGACGATCGACATCGCCCAGGTACGCAAGTACAAGGAAGGCGTGATCTCGAACATGACGGGCGGTCTGGCCGGCATGGCCAAGGCGCGCAAGACGCAGGTCGTCACCGGCGTGGGCCAGTTCCTCTCCGCGAACCACATCGAAGTGACGGCAGGCGACGGTTCTAAAAAAGTCGTGCAGTTCAAGCAGGCCATCATCGCCGCCGGTTCGTCCGTGGTGAAGCTGCCGTTCGTGCCGGAAGACCCGCGCATCGTCGATTCGACGGGCGCGCTGGAATTGCGTCAGATCCCGAAACGCATGCTGGTCATCGGCGGCGGCATCATCGGCCTGGAAATGGCGACTGTCTACTCGACCTTCGGCGCGCGCATCGACGTGGTCGAAATGATGGATGGCCTGATGCAGGGCGCGGACCGCGACGCCGTCAAGGTGTGGCAGAAGTTCAACGAGAAGCGCTTCGACAACATCATGACCAAGACCAAGACGGTCGCCGTTGAGGCGTTGCCGGAAGGCATCAAGGTCACGTTCGAAGCGGCCGAAGCGGGTGCCACGGCACCGGCACCGCAAGTCTACGACCTGGTGCTCGTCGCCGTGGGCCGCAGCCCGAACGGCAAGAAGATCGCTGCCGACAAGGCCGGCGTGAACGTCACCGACCGCGGCTTCATCGAAGTCGACAGCCAGATGCGCACCAACGTGCCGAACATCTTCGCCATCGGCGACCTGGTCGGCCAGCCGATGCTGGCGCACAAGGCCGTGCATGAAGCCCACGTGGCAGCGGAAGCTGCCGCCGGCCAGAAGTCGCACTTCGACGTCAAGGTGATCCCGTCGGTCGCCTACACGGATCCGGAAGTGGCATGGGCCGGCATCACGGAAGACGAAGCGAAAGCCAAGGGCATCAAGGTCGAGAAAGGCCACTTCCCATGGGCCGCTTCCGGCCGCGCCGTGGCCAACGGCCGCGCCGAAGGCTTCACCAAGCTGCTGTTCGACGCGGAAACGCACCGCATCATCGGCGGCACCATCGTCGGCACGCATGCGGGCGACATGATCGGCGAAATCGCGCTGGCCATCGAAATGGGTTGCGACGGCACCGACATCGGCAAGACCATCCACCCGCACCCGACCCTGGGCGAATCGATTGGTATGGCAGCCGAAGTGTACGAAGGCGTATGTACGGACTTGCCGCCGCCGCGCAAGCGTTGATGTTGTAGCGCTGTGACACTCAAAACCCCGCAAGCGATTGCGGGGTTTTTTATTGTCCAGATACGATTAATACTTCACCGTTGGCACCATCGTCGGCAAGCATGCGGGCGACAGGTGAAAAATGAAGCGGCGAAATCGCGCGGGCCATCGAAATGGGTTGCGACGGCACCGACATCGGCAAGACCATCCACCCGCACCCGACCCCGGGCGAGTCGATCGGCAGGTTGGCAAAAGCGCACCGAAGTGTACGAATGCGTGTGCACGGACTTGCCGCCGCCGCGCAAGCGCTGATAAAAAATTAACTTTCAGTACAAAAAACCGGGACGTGTTCCCGACTTTTTTTATTTCCCTTGACCTTCAGCAGGGTAAAACGTGGCGCGGCGGCACCATGTGAAAATTGGTGAGTATTGCCGTATGGAAAAAATGGCAGAATGACGGTCTGTAACCATGTTTTGCTTCTATGAACGCGTGCGATTTTTCCAGCAATGTTGCCAGCATGGGAATCGGTCAAGTTCCGCTGTACCAGGAGCCTGTCCCAGCAGATGAATACATCCCTTGCTGGCGCCCCTCGGAAGCGGGGAGTCGTCGCGTGGCTCGCTACGCATCTTCCTCACGCCTTGTCAGCGCTCCTGATGAACTGCCAGCAGAAGACGCTCCTTATTGGGATAGGCTCTAAGAAAGTTTTGCAACGATGAGAAAATTTACCGCCCTTCATATCGCCGATGTCCGTTTGCGCCGGGCTGATGAGCAAGAGCAAGCCGTGATGCTGCATGCCTTGTACCAGGATGTGGCCGCTATCCTGGCGGCGGGCAAGAGGATCGATGCGATTTTCTTCACGGGCCAGCTGGTGGCGCTGGACGCCTGTGCCGGCACGACGCCCGTGTACGTCTACGAATACTTCCTGCGCCCCTTGCTGCAGGCGGCCAGCTTGCCCGGCGCGCGTTTCTACCTGGTGCCGGGCAGCCGCGCGCAGGGTGTCGCCGCGGCGGCGCTGGGCAATGCCGGCTTCAGCTTTTTCTCTGCCGACGAGCACGCCAGTGCCGAGCAGCGCGCGCACTACAAGAATATCCACGCCGTGTTCCATGGCCACCAGCATACGGGCGATGCCAGCTCGCTGATGAAGTCGCTGGGCATCCTGTTCAAGAGCAATCCAGGCAGCCTGTACGGTGCGAATGGCCAGATGGCGGCATTTTCCGTGCTCGAGTTCGCCACGGGCGAAGCGGATGGCGGCGGGCCAGGCGCGCAGTGGACGGTGTCGCTGCGCGAGTTCGATGACGTGAGCAAGAACTTCGCCCTGTCGGTGCTGTACACGCCGAACGGCCAGGAAACGGGGCAGGTGGATGCCGAGTATGTGTTTGCCACCTTGCTGCCGCAGCTGGCAGGCGATCGCGCCTATCTCGATGGCTTGCTGGGCAAGGCGGGCGCGCAACGGCGCGAGGACGCCGGCGTCGCTGCCGATGCGCGCGAATTCCTCATCGAGCTGGCGTTCGTGATGTTCGAAGCCAAGAGCGTGTTCCTCAGCGAGGTGGAGCTCGAGCGTTTTGTCAGCGACTATTGCGGCGTGAAGGGCTGGAGCATGGCGGCCGGGGACTGGCTGGCGCCGCTGTATGCGCATGGCTTGCTGCTGTGTGCCGATGGCCAGGTGGCGTTTTCCTTCGATTACTTCCGCACGTATTTCCTGGCGCAACGCTTTGAAACCTCGTTCGACCTGATGCGCTACGGCCCGGACCGCTACGATGGAAGTGAGTCTTCACTCAGCGTTGATGGCGCGTCGGCGGCCCAGCCTTTCCTGCGTGCGCTGGGCTTGAACGATGAACAGGTCGAAGCGGCGCTGCCGGAAGACTGCAGCCGCCCTGGCTGACTTCCGGGGCCAGTCGTGCCGCGTCAGTCCGCCAGCGGCTGGCGCAGGGTGCCGCGCAGGAACAGGTCCAGGCTGAGTGCAACCTTGGTGCGCAGCTGTGCGACATCCGGCTGCGCCTGTGGCGGAAACAGCAGGCGCGACATCTGGTCGCCCAGCAGGCAATTGAGCAGGTGCAGCGCCAGCATGGATGGCGTCAGCTCCGCGCGAAACAGGGGCGCGATGTCGGGGCGGCTGAAAAACTTGGTCAGCATCTCGCGCGTCTGTCCCGGTCCCACCTTGTAAAACGTTTCCGCCAGTTCCGGGTGCGTGGCCGCTTCGGCCACCACCATGCGATTGAGGCGGATCGCCGCCGGCATGGTGACCAGTTGCACGAACAGCAGGCCGAACTCGCTCAAAATGGCGGGCAGGGGCCGCATATCCGTTTCCAGCGCCGGCATGGTCGAGAAGTAGGCGGCGCGGCGCAATTCCACCACGGCATTGAACAAGCCCGACTTGCCGCCAAATTTCACATAAATCGTGCGCACGGCCACATGGGCTTCGCGGGCGATCATTTCCAGGCTGACCTTCCCATACCCTTTTTCCAGAAACAGGCAGCCGGCCGTGTGCAGCAGGTTTTCCATGCGCGCTTCCATGTCGGCCGCGCGCGGGCGGCCGGCTGGCTTGCCGCAGCAGGAAAGCTCCTGGGCGGCGGCGTCGGATTCTGTATCGGTGGGCAAAGTATCGCTGAGGCCGGGATCGGACATGGTCTGGGTCTCTTTATAAGGTGGAAGGTAAGTGATGGCTCACACTGTAGTGCAAATTAAAATGAAATGCAATCGTTTCATTTCTTGACTTTGCCTTTTCTTTGCCCAATAATGAACCTATATCATTTCATTTTCGGAGCGAGTATGTCCAACCAGCCAGGCCAAGCAGAGCACAAGGTGCTGAGCGCCGTCCCACCCGCGGCCCCCGCCGCACCTTCCACGCCCGCCGCTTCCGCCAGCTCCGCACCACCGAATAACCGTGTGAAAATCATCGCCGGCCTGATCGTCCTCGTCGCGCTGGGCGCCGGCGCGCGCATGTGGTACCGCAGCCACTATTTCGTGGAAACGGAAAACGCCTATGTGGCCGGCCATGTGCATCCCGTCTCGGCGCGCATTTCCGGCGTCGTTACCAAGGTCTTCATCGACGACAATCAAATCGTGAAAGAGGGCGACGTGATCGCCGAACTCGATCCCTTCGACCAGCGCGTAAAAACCGAGCAGATCGCCGCGCAGATCGCCAGCGCCGAGCAGCAAGTGCTGCAAGCGGACGCGCAGATCGCCCAGGTGCAGGCGCAAGCGAGTGCCGCCCAGGCGCAAGTGGCGCAAGCCGATGCGCAATTGCTGCGCGCGAAACAGGATGCGGACCGTTATGGCCAGCTGTACACGAGCCAGATGAAAGCCGTCTCGAAGGCGGAACTCGACGCGGCCAACGCGGCCCGCTCGAGTGCCGTGGCCGACCTGGCCGCCCGCCGCGACAGCGCTTCGGCCGCCAAGTCGCAGATCGGCGCGGCGCAAGCCGCGCGCGACGTGGCCAAGGCGCAAGTGGCCGTGCTGCGCGTGCAATTGAAGGACGCGGAACAGCAGCTGCAATACAACCGCATCCTGGCGCCCGTCGCCGGCCGCATCGGCAAGCGCAACGTGGAAACGGGCATGCGCGTGCAGCCTGGCCAGCAGTTGACGGCCATCGTGCAGGACAACGTCTGGGTCACCGCCAACTTCAAGGAAACCCAGCTGGCCGACCTGCACCGCGGCCAGAGCGTGCACGTGACCATCGACGCCATGCCGGGCAAGAAACTGGTGGGCACCGTGGACAGCTTCGCCCCTGCCTCGGGCGCGCAATTCGCCCTGCTGCCGGCCGATAACGCCACCGGCAACTTCACCAAGATCGTCCAGCGCGTGCCCGTGAAAATCGTCTTCCAGCCGGAAGACATCAAGGCCATGAATGGCCGCCTGGTGCCGGGCATGTCGGTGATTGCCGAAGTGGAAGTGAACCAGCCTGCGTCGGACAAGGCCGAGGCCCCGCGCCACGCCGCCGCTCCTGCCGCACAGACCACCGCCCGCTAAGCTTCCATGAGCAGCTCCTCCACCACGCTGGCGAAGCCGCCAGCGTTTCCCGTGATTGACGAGAAAGTTTCCGGGCGCACCTGGCTGGCGGTCGCCGCCGGCATGCTGGGCGCCTTCATGGCGGTGCTCGACATCCAGATCACCAACTCCTCGCTCAAGGATATCCTTGGCTCGCTGTCGGCCACCCAGGAAGAGGGGTCGTGGATTTCCACGGCCTACCTGGTGGCGGAAATTATCGTCATTCCCCTCACCGCGCTGCTGGCGCGCGTGTTCGGACTGCGTACCTACATGATCGGCACCACCGCTTTCTTCCTGCTGTTCTCCACCCTGTGCGGCACGGCCTGGAACCTGGAAAGCATGATCGTCTTCCGCATGCTGCAGGGGTTCACGGGCGGCGCCCTGATACCGATGGCGTTCACCCTGGTGATGCTCAAGCTGCCGCCGTCGAAGCGCGCCGTCGGCATGGCCATCTTCGGCCTGACGGCCACCCTGGCGCCGGCCATGGGCCCGACCCTGGGCGGCTACCTCTCCGAGCTGTATGGCTGGCCTTCGATCTTTTACATCAACTGGGTGCCGGGCGTGCTGCTGATCGCCGGCATGATCTATGGCCTGGACAAGGAGCCGATGAAGCTCGAGATGTTCTGGAAGGCCGACTGGCTGGGCATCTTCTTCATGGCCCTGGGCCTGGGCTGCCTGACGATCTTCCTGGAAGAAGGCAATTCGAAGGACTGGTTCGACTCGGGTTTCATCATCACCTTCGCCGCGCTGGCCCTGGTGGGCATCCTGGGCTGGGTCGTCACCAGCGCCACGCGCGCCGAACCGTTCGTCAACCTGGGCCTGTACGGCCAGCGTAACTTTTTGGTCGCCACCGTGCTGTCGGCCGTGACGGGCATGGGCCTGTACGGCTCGGCCTTTTTGCTGCCCCTGTTCCTGGGCCAGATCGCCGGCTATTCGCCGATGCAGATCGGTGAAGTCATCATGTGGGTGGGCTTGCCGCAGCTGTTCATCATGCCGTTTGTGGCCAAACTCTCGTCCGTGGTGGACAACCGCATCCTGTGCTCGTTCGGTCTCTTGCTGTTCGGCGGCTCATGCATGATGAATGCCTACATGGATGCGTCCACCGGCTACGACCAGCTGCTGTGGTCGCAGGTCGTGCGCGCGCTGGGCCAGCCCTTCGTCATGCTGACCCTGTCGAACTTCGCCATGAAGGGCATCGCGCCGAAGGACATGCCGTCCGCATCGAGCCTGTTCAACATGACGCGCAACCTGGGCGGCTCGATCGGCATTGCCCTGCTGGCCACGGCCCTGAGCACCCGCGAACACTTCCACTCGCAGCGCCTGGGCGAAGCGATCAATGCGTATTCCAGCGCCACGCAGCTGCGCATCGACCAGTTGACGTCGTCGTTCATGGCCAAGGGCTATGACGCCGTCACGGCCGGCAACCAGGCCTTGCAGGCGATCGACGGCATCGTGCGCCGCGAAGCGTATGTGATGGCTTACAACGATGGCTTCTTCCTGATCGGCGCCATCCTGCTGGCCTGCATTGTGCCCCTGTGGCTGGCCGACAAACTCAAAGCTCCCGGTGGCGGTGGCGGTGGTCATTGACCGCGCACAGCGCGCACGTGCAGCACCTCAAGAACAAGAAGGTAATCATCATGCAAACCATCATGCAAACAGTAATGACGAAAATAGCGCTGGCCGCTTCCCTTGCCGTGGCGCTGTCCGCCTGCGGCACCGTGGGCCAGGATTTCACTGCACCGGCGAATGTGGCCGGCGCCGACACCTTCCGCCATGGTGCGGCCGCCGCGGATGCCGCGCAGCTGCCCAAAGAGTGGTGGAGCATCTACGGCGACGCCACCCTGAACCGCCTGGAACAGAGCGCGCTGCAGGACAATCCCAGCGTAAAAGCGGCGGGCGAGCGCCTGCTGCAGGCGCTGGCGCAAAGCGGCACGGCGCGCGCCAACCAGGGGCCGAGCGTGAACGTCAGCACGGGCATCTCGAACTCGCGCACCTCGGCCAACACCTCGCAGGGCCTGGCGCTGGGCAACCGCTCCATCAGCGGCAATAACTTCTCCGTGGGCGGCTCGCTGTCGTATGAAGTCGATTTGCTGGGCCGCGTGAAACGCATGGTCGAAGCGGCCGATTCGCAGGCGCTGGCGGCGCAGGCCGACCGCGACGGCGTGCTGCTGATGCTGTCGTCGCAAGTGGCCAGCAATTACTGGCAGCTGCGCGGGCTGGACGCGGAAATGGCCATCCTGAATGGCGCCCTGGACACGCGGCGCGAGTCGGCGCAGCTGGTCGAGGCGCGCTTCAATGCAGGGCTGACGAATGAGCTGGACCTGGCGCGCGCGAAAGTCGAACTGTCGAACGCGCAGGCCGACCTGCATGAAGTCAAACGCCAGCGCAACCAGCTGGAAAACAGCCTGGCCGCCCTGACGGGCAAGCCGCCGTCGGCGCTGCAATTGCCGGTGGCCGCCGAGCCTTCCAGCTTGCCGCTGCCGCCCGCCATCCCTGTCGGCTTGCCCGCCAGCCTGCTGGCGCACCGTCCGGACCTCGTGTCCAGCGTGGCGGGCCTGCGCGCGGCGAACGCGCAAGTGGGCGTGGCAGAAGGCGCGTTTTACCCGTCGCTGCAATTGACGGGCAATTTCGGCTACGCCTCGGAAAAACTGCGCGACCTGGCGCAGGGCGGTTCGCGCCAGTTCAGCTTTGGCCCGCTGGCCCTGTCCCTGCCGATCTTCGACGGCGGCCGCAACCAGGCCAATCTGGACCTGTCCAAGGCGCGCTATGCGGAAGCCGTGGCGAACCATGAAACGAAGCTGCTGACGGCCTTGCGCGAAGTGGAAGACGCCTTGTCCGACGTGGAACAGCGCCAGTTGCAGGGCGACGCCCAGGCCCTGTCGCAGGCAGCGGCGGCGCGCGCCTACCTGGTGGCGCGCACGCGCTACGAGCGCGGCATCTCGACCTACCTGGACGTCACCGATGCGCAGCGCAGTTCGCTGGCAGCGGACCGCGCCGCCGCGCAGATCAAGACTCAGCGCCTGCTGGCGACGGTCGCCGTGGCCCGCTCGCTGGGTGCCGGCTGGCAGCCGGACGGCGAGCTGGCCAGGCTGGCGTCCGCGCCCGCCGCGAAGGCCAACTAAGTACGACGGTTACGTGAGCGTGGCCGGTGGCGGTGTCGCCGCCGGCCCGTAGCGTTCCAGCAGAAAATCGATGAAGGTCGTCAGCTTCGGCGTGGGCTGGCGGTCGCGCGCATACACGAGGTGCATGGGGCGTGGCGCCGGCACGTAGCCGGCCAGCAGCGGCACCAGCCTGCCGGCGGCAATATCGCCGGCCATCAGGATCTCCGCCTGCATGACGATGCCGAAGCCGTGCAGGGCCGCCACGCGCAGCGCCTGACCATTGTTCGAGCGGAAGCGGCTCTCGCGCACGGGGCTGCCATCGTCGTCGCCGCTCCTGGCCAGGCGCCAGCGCACATGGCGCGTCCATTGCATGAAGTCCAGGCATTCGTGGCGCGCCAGGTCGGCCGGCGTGCGCGGCGTGCCGTGCCTGGCCAGATAGGCGGGCGCGGCGCAGATCACCATCGCATACGGCCGCAGCACGCGCGCCACCATGGCGGAATCTTCCAGCTTGCCGATGCGGATGGCCGCATCGAACCCTTCTTCCACCAGGTCCACCGTCCTGTCGTTCAGGTTCAGTTCCAGGCTCACTTCCGGATACGCATCGAGGTAGTCGGCCATCAGCGGCGCGATGCACTCGCTGCCGAAGGACACGGGCGCCGTGATCTTCAGCTTGCCGCGCGGCGCCGCGCGCATGGCTTCCGCGCCCCGTTCGGCCGCATGGATGCTGGCCAGGATCTGGCGGCACTGTTCCGCATACTGCTGGCCGATTTCCGTCAGGCTTTGCCGCCGCGTGGTGCGCGCCAGCAGCCGCGCACCCAGCCGCTCTTCCAGGTATTTGATGTGCTTGCCCACCATCACGGGCGAAATCTGGAATGCCTCGGCGGCGGCCGTGAAACTGCCCGCATCGACGACGGCGACAAAAATCTCCATGCTGCGCAATTTATCCATGACATCCCGATTGCAAACTACAGATTAGTAATCTTGTAAATTCTAGCGTATTTATTCCTTTTTGTAAGCGGCGCATACTGGCTCCATCGTTCAACCCACACAAGGAAGCAGCATGAAAATCGTCATCATCGGCGCCAGCGGCACCATCGGCACGGCCGTCGCCGCCCAACTGGCGCAACGCCATGAAATCATCGAAGTGGGCAGCCGCAGCGGCACGCACCAGGCCGACATGGGCGACATCGCGCAAGTGCGCGCCCTGTTCAAGCGCATCGGCAAGGTCGACGCCGTCGTCGTCACGGCCGGCAAGCTGCATTTCGGCCCGCTGAGCGAATTTACGCCCGAGCAATTCCGCCTGGGCCTGGACAGCAAGCTGATGGGCCAGGTCAACGTGGCGCTGGTGGCGCAGGAATACCTGAACGACGGCGGTTCGATTACCTTGACCAGCGGCATCGTGGCCGAGCAGCCGATCCGCTTCGGCACGGCCGCCAGCATGACCAACGCGGCCGTGGAAGGTTTTGTCAGGGGCGCCGCCATCGAATTGGCGCGCGGCGTGCGCATCAATGTCGTCAGCCCGACGGTGCTGGCCGAGTCGCTGGAATCGTACGGCCCCTTCTTCTACGGCTTCGAGCCGGCCGCCGCCAGCCGCGTGGCCCTGGCCTACAGCCGCAGCGTGGAAGGGGCGCAGACGGGGCAGGTGTACAAGGTCTGGTAAGCCAGCGCTGCAGGCGGGGGCATTGGTGGATTACAATTTGCCTCACTTGGGTCAGTCCTGTCGATCGGAAAGTGCCACATTGCGGCACTTTCCCCCGCCGGGTCTGACCCCACATTTAACCGAGGCCCCATGAAAAAACTCCTGATTCCCCTGCTGATGGCTGTCGCCGTCGGCAGCGCCTGCGCCGCAACGCCAGCGGCCGCGCCAGCCACCCCGGCCACCGCGCAACAACTGACGGCCATGAGCGCCCGCTACGCACCCGTCGCGCTGACGGCCGACGTCACCCACCTGTCCGCGGGCGACCGCCAGGCCATCGCCAAGCTGGTCGAAGCGGCCAAGCTGGTCGACGTGCTGCAGCTGCGCCAGCGCTGGTCCGGCAACGAAGCGCTGTGGGCGGCCCTGAAGAAGGACAAGTCGGCCCTGGGTCAGGCCCGCCTGAATTATTTCTGGATCAACAAGGGGCCATGGTCGGTGCTCGACGCGCACGCCTCGTTCATGCCGGCCAGCTATGCGGGCATCGCCATTCCCGCGCACAAGCCGGAAGCGGGCAACTTCTATCCGCAGGGCGCCACCAAGGCCAGCCTGGAAACATGGATGAACGGCTTGCCGGCGGACGACAAGCAGCAGGCGCAATGGTTTTTTACCACCATCCGCGCGGGCAAGGACGGCAAGTACCAGACCGTCAAGTATTCGGACGAATACAAGGTGGAGCTGAAACAGCTGGCCAAATTGCTCGACGAAGCGGCGGCCGCCACGGACAACGCATCGCTGAAGAAATTCCTCACCCTGCGCGCCAAGGCTTTCCTCGACAACGATTATCTGCCGTCCGACTTCGCCTGGATGGACCTCGATTCGCCCGTCGACATCACCATCGGCCCGTATGAAACGTACAACGATGAACTGTTCGGCTACAAGGCCGCGTTCGAGGCCTACGTGAACATCCGCGACCAGGCCGAGACGCAAAAGCTCAATTTCTTCGCCAAGCACATGCAGGAGCTGGAAGACAACCTGCCGCTCGACGCCCGGTACCGCAACCCGAAAGTGGGCGCGCTGGCGCCGATGGTGGTGGTCAACCAGGTGTATGGCGCCGGCGACGGCAACATGGCCGTGCAGACGGCCGCCTACAACTTGCCCAATGACGAGCGCATCATCAGTGCGCGCGGCTCCAAGCGCGTGATGCTGAAGAACGTGCAGGAGGCCAAGTTCAAGGCCACCCTGACGCCTATCTCCAAGTTGGTGCTCACCCCGGAAGCGCAGCAGGACGTCGATTTCAATTCCTTCTTCACGCACATCCTCGCGCATGAAATCATGCACGGCCTGGGCCCGCACGCCACCGTGGTCGACGGCAAGCCATCGACGCCGCGTCAGGACCTGAAGGAAGCGTATTCCACCATCGAGGAAGCCAAGGCCGACATCACGGGCCTGTTCGCGCTGCGCTACATGATGGACAAGGGCCAGCTGAACGACACCCTGGGCCAGGGCGAGGCGGCCGAGCGCAAGCTGTACAACACCTTCCTCGCCTCCGGTTTCCGCACCCTGCATTTCGGCCTGACGGATTCGCACGCGCGCGGCATGGCCATCCAGATGAATTACATCCTCGACAAGGGCGGTTTTGTCTCGCTGGGCGATGGCAGGTTCGGCGTCGATTTCGGCAAGATCAAGCAGGCCGTGATCGACCTGGACCGTGAATTCCTGACCATCGAGGCGACGGGCGACTATGCGCGCGCGCAAGCGATGATGACGAAATACGTGGTCATCCGCCCTGAGGTGCAGGTGGCGCTCGACAAGATGAAGGCCGTGCCCAACGATATCCGTCCGGAATTCGTCACGGCCCGCGCGCTGGACAAGGCGGCGAAGAAATAAACCCGATGCCGTATTGGCAGAGTGAACAGCCGGCGCTGCTGCGCCGGTTTTTTTTCGTCTTTATTTGTGAAAAGTTGCCAGTTTTTCCTTGTGGAAATGTATTCACCGCTTACTCTGCAGTGGTAAATCCTCTCTTCTCCGCACCGATCCCATGCTGAATCCGCTCTTGTTGATGAGCTTGCTCATCGCTTTCTCTCCTTTGCCTGCCGTGGCTGCCGCCCAGCTGAGCGATTTGGAAACCCGCTGGCTGCAGGCGGGCCAGCCCGTCATCGCGTTTGCGCGTGCGCAAGGTTTGCCCATCGATATCATCGTGCAGCCGCAGGATGCGCCCGGTGCCGTGCCGCTGGCGCTGGGCTACGAAGGGGGGCGCTGCAAGCTGGTGCTGTCCTTGCGCGGCAATGCGCAGGCGGACAGTGTCTTGCAGGGCGTGCCGCCCGCGCGCCAGGGCCTGATGATGGAAGCGATGACGGCGCATGAGATCGGCCATTGCCGGCGCTATGCGCAGGGCGACTGGCACGCCTTGCCGCGCGGCTTTGTCGAGCCGCGCAGCAGGCAGCGCGGCAAGTTGACTGCGCTGGCGCAGGAGCTGAGCGAGACGCGCCGCGAAGAGGGGTATGCGGACCTGGTGGCCCTGGCCTGGATGCATGGACGCCACCCCGGCCAGTATCAGGATGTGCTGGCCTGGATGCGCGGTGTGCGCGCGGCAGGCGAGGCTGCGGGCGGCGGTGTAGGCAGTTCCCACGCCACGCAAGGCTGGCTGGCGCTGGCCGATGGCGCAGGCGCATTTGATGGGGCCGTTTCACCATTTGAACAGGCGCAAGTATTGTGGCAGATGGGTTTGAGCGGCGACAAATAAACGGTGATTTTTAGGCGAATGGACTGTCAGCGTGTGCTGTCGCACGGAGCTTTGCGCGCGGCAGGGGTCTAATCTGGGCATCAACTAACCAGAGAGGAACCATCATGAACAAAATGATCGCACTCATGCTGGCCGCCAGTGCCAGCGCCCTGCTTGCCGCCGCGCCCGCGTATGCGCAGGATGCCTCGTACAAGAGTTTGACGGACAAGGCGTCAAGTGACTACAAGCAGGCCAAGGCCGCCTGCGGCAGCCACAGCGGCAACGCGAAAAAAGTCTGCGTGGAAGAAGCCAGGGTGGCGCGCGCCAAGGCCGAATCGGATGCCGTGGCCCAATACCGCAACACGCCGCGCGAGCTGACCAAGGCCCGCAAGGATGTCGCCAATGCCGAGTATGACCTGGCCAAGGCCAAGTGCGGCGACCGCACGGGCGCAGATAAAACCACATGCATGAACGATGCCAAGGCGGCGAAGACGGCCGCGCTGGCCGACGCCAATACGGGCGCCAAGGCCGGCACCAACGTGGCGCAGAATCCGCCCGCCACGACGAAGGAGAATTGCGACGCCATGGATGCGACGGCCAAGGCCGCCTGCGTGACGCGCAATGCGGCCGGCAGCACCAAGACGGCCGTGGCCGACTCCGTCATCACCACCAAGATCAAGGCTGACCTCGTCAAGGACAACGACTTGAAGGCGCTCGACGTGCACGTGGAAACGGTGAATGGCGTTGTCATGCTCAGCGGCTTCGTGCCTTCCCAGGCGCAAGTGAAAAAAGCCGCCGACCTGGCCCGCAGCGTGGAAGGCGTGACGGATGTGAAGAATGGCTTGAAGGTCAAGTAAGCCCCATTCTGCGCAGCGTTAAAGCCAGGACTGGAGCGGCACGCAGCAGTGTCGCTCCAGTTTTTTGATTGTATAAATTACGATCATAATATAACATGAGAAAAATCCCACCGGCTGGTAGTGACCGGCATCCATTTTTTCTCATGAGGACAGCATGCTTTCTCTTCCCTTTTCGCAATGGCTGGAGCGGCGCGGCATCCATTTCGCCTGGGTCATCGTCGCCATCACCTTCCTCACGGCCCTGACATCGTCTGCCGCGCTCGGCTTGCCAGGCGCGCTGATGCAGCCGCTGAGCCGCGAGTTCGGCTGGGATGCCGAGCAGATTTCCTCGGCCCTGGCCGTGCGTTTCGTGCTGTTTGGCTTGATGGGGCCGTTTGCCGCCATCCTGATGGAACGCTTCGGCTTGCGCAATGTCATCTGCGTGGCCCTGGGCCTGATCGCTGCCGGCATGCTGCTGGCCACGCGCATGACGCAGTTCTGGCACCTGGTGGCCCTGTGGGGCATCCTGCTGGGGCTGGGCTCGGGCATGACGGCGCTGGTCTTGAGCGCCGTGATGGCGAACCGCTGGTTCGAGACGCACCGGGGTCTGGTGGTGGGCGTGCTGACGGCCAGCTCGGCCACGGGTCAGCTGCTGTTCCTGCCCGTGGGTGCCTGGCTGATCGAGCACTTCGGCTGGCGCACGGCCGTCATGCCCGTGTTTGCCAGCTGCGCCATCGTTGCCGTGCTGGCCTTCCTGTGCATGCGCAACCGGCCGCAGGACGTGGCCTTGCGGCCCTACGGCGCCGATCCGGCCACGCCGCTGACGGCGCCAGTGGCCGCAAAAATGACGTTTGCCACGCCGTTCGTGATTCTGCGCAGCGTGGCGGCGAACCGCACCTTCTGGATACTGTTCGGCACCTTCTTCATCTGCGGCCTCAGCACCAACGGCCTGATCCAGACGCACTTCATTTCCCTGTGCGGCGACTCGGGCCTGTCCGCCGTGCCGGCCGCCTCCGTGCTGGCGATGATGGGGGCGTTCGACCTGTTCGGCACGATCTTGTCCGGCTGGCTGTCGGACCGCTATGACAACCGCAAACTGCTGTTCTGGTACTACGGCTTGCGGGGGCTGTCCCTGTTCTGGCTGCCGTATTCGGAATTCACCCTGTACGGCCTGTCCCTGTTTGCCATATTTTACGGCCTGGACTGGATCGCCACTGTGCCGCCGACCGTGAAACTGGTGGGCGCCACGTTTGGCCGGGAGCGGGCGGGCATGGTGTTCGGCTGGATCTTCGCGGGCCACCAGCTGGGCGCCGCCGTGGCCGCGTACGGCGCGGGCCGCATCCGCACCCTGATGCTGACCTACAATCCGGCCCTGTTCGCGGCCAGCGCCGCCTGCCTGCTGGCCGCGCTGCTGGTGCTGGCGATCCAGCGGCAGAAGGCGGCCGTGGCCGCCGTCCAGCCCGCATGAAAAAAGCCAGGCCCGCATGTGCGGAGCCTGGCTTTTCATTTCAAGAACGTTTCAGGATTTACTTGAGGTATTTGGCGAGCCAGCCCTCGACTTCGCTGTAGAAGAAACGGCTGTTCTCGCCTTTTAAAATCCAGTGGTTTTCATCCGGGAACACCAGCAATTTCGCCGGCACGTTCAGGCGCTGTTGTACTGCAAAGTTCATCAGGGCATTGTTGGCCGGCACGCGGTAGTCGAGCTCGCCCACGGTGATCAGGATGGGGGTGGTAAAGCCCGTGCCTTTTTCGTGGTTGCCCGCTTGCATGACCGGGCTTTGGTCGCGCCACACGGGCAGGTTCGACCAGACGGGGCCGCCTGCATTCGTTTCACGGCCGAAACCGCCATCGCTGGTGCCCCACTGCATGATCAAATCCATTTCGCCCGCGTGCGAGACGATGGCCTTGTAGCGCGTGGTGGTTGCCTGCAGCCAGTTGGCCAGGTGGCCGCCATAGCTGGCGCCGCCGGCGGCCAGTTTCGTGCTGTCGATGAACGGGTATTTCTTGATGGCTTCATCGACGCCCTGGTTGACTTCATCGCCCGGACCTTTCAATGGGTCGAACTGGATCGAGCGCGAGAATTCCTCGCCATAGCCGGTGGAACCCTTGTAGTCGGTCAGCAGCACGACATAACCTGGCTTGGCCAGCAAGTGATAGTTCCAGCGCAGCACGAACTGGTCGCGCCACATGCTGGCCGCGCCGCCGTGGATGACGGTAAACAGCGGATATTTCTTGTTCGGGTCGAAATTCGCGGGCTTGACGAGCATATTGTGGATCCGGCGGCCGTCGGCCGTGGTGAACCAGAAGTGCTCGGGCGCCTGCCAGTCGATCTTGCTCGCTTTCTCCGTGTTGAAGGCCGTCAGCCGTTTCGGCTGCTTGCCGTTGAAGGCATAGATTTCCGGCGGATTGATCGACGACTCCCACACGCCGACGAGGGCCTTGCCGCCGCTGCTCAGCGAGTTGATGGTGCCCGTCGGCAAGGATGGCTCTTCGCGCACGTCGCCGCCTTTGACATCGATCGAGTACAGCTTTTCCAGGCCCGCATGTTCATAGCTGAAAATGACGCGCTTGCCGCCTTCGGGCAGCACGTAGCGCGAAATCGAGCGGTCCAGCTTGGCTGTCAGGATGGTTGGCGCAGGATTGCTCATCGGCCAGGCGAAGCTGGCCAGGCGTTTCACGTCATACACTTTACCGGGCGTTTGCGCGTCGCTCAAGGCGAACAGGGTCTTGCCGTCGGCCGCGAATTTCAGGGAACCGTAGCTGTGCTTGTCCTGCGTCAAACGTTGCGCTTCGCCGCCGGCCACGGGCAGCAAGTACAGCTGCGAATAGACGGCTTCGCGCTGGGCCGCGTCGCGGTTGGTGGCTGCGTTGAAGACGACGGCCTTGCCGTCCGGCGTCCAGACGGCATCCAAGGATTGTCCCTCGTCGCCCTGGCCGCCGCCAAAGCCGGGCAGCGCCACCAGTTGCGTGCCCGACAGGATGTCGCGCGGCGTGTTTTCACCTTTCGACTCAGGTTGCGCATCGACGATGAACAGGCGTACCTGCTTGTCCGTCAGCCATTTGTCGAAATAGCGCGGTGCCGTCGTTTCATACGAACGGGCACTGACTTTGCGGTCCTTGCGCTCTTTCGCGCTTTGCTTGACGTCGGCCTCCGTCTTGTTGCCTGGATAGATGTCGCTGATGAACAGCAATTGCTTGCCGTCCGGGCTCCATTTCGGCATGCGCGCGCCCAGGGTGAGCGAGGTCAGGCGCTGCGCTTCGCCGCCGTTGGCCACGTCGAGGCGGTAAATCTGGCCCGCCTCATCGCCGTCGCGCTTGGCGACAAACACCAGCTGGCGGCTGTCCGGCGACCAGGCCACGGCGCTTTCGCCGCCCTTGGAATACGTCAGGCGGCGCGCGGGAGTATCGTCGCTAAGGGACTTGATCCACAGGTCCGACCATTGGTCCTTGCTATCGTAGGCGCTGTCGACCACGGAAAACACGGCCCAGCGTCCGTCGGGGCTGGCGACGGGCGCGCCCACCCGTTTCATCAGCCACACGTCTTCATGCGTGATGGCGTGTCTGGCTTGCGTTTGCGTGGCGGCAACTGCGGTGGTGGCCTTGGTATCGGCGGCGTGGGCCAGCGAGGTGCAGGCCGCTGCGATCAGCAGGGAGCCGAGGGAACGGCGAAGACGGGGTGAGGTCATGGGCGTGGTCCGGGTAGTGAAAAAAGTACAGCGGGCAACATTATTGCCCATCGATTCGGCCACTGCCAAGGCCATGAACCGTTACTTACCAGGCGGGAGGGGCGCGTATCGGGCGGGCAGCGCGTATCCGATCAGTTAAACTTGCCGCTTTACTCACGCTGGCGCTGATAGAACATGAAAATTTGTCTACCCTTATTGAAAACGGCCTTGCTGGGTGCGAGCTGCCTGCTGGCGGCCCCGGTTTTTGCTGCTGCGTCTGCACCCTACCCGAACACCAGCGCCATGGGCGTGGGCCAGGCGGAAAGCACGGCCTGGTATGCGGGCTGCCTGAAGGTCAAGGATGCGGCGCCGCCACCGGCCGACCTGCCGGCGCCGTCCGCCGTGGCGTCCCTGCAGCAATGCCAGGCAACAGACCTGTATTACGATACCAAGAGTATGTCCTCGCCCAAGCCGGCCGACTGGCGTCCCGCGCGTCATTGCGCGATGGCAACGCAGAACAGCGCCGTGTTGATGATGCTGTACCAGAATGGACAGGGCGTGCAGAAAGACCCGCTGCTGGCGCTCAAGTATGCGTGCAGCATCGATGCGGCGCCGGCCGAGATGCAGGGCCGCATCGAACACTTGCAGAAGATCAATGCCAGCGGGCGCGGCATGATCGACTTGTGCGACGACATCACCAGCGGCTACATGATGGGCGTGTGCAGCGCCATCGATGCGCGCCAGAAACAAAGAGTGCGCGCGCAGGCGACAGGCAAGGTCAGCGCAAGCATGCCTGCCGTGGCGCAAGCGTCGCTGCAAAAGCTGCAGGCGGCAGCAAGCAAGTTTGCCGACGCGCGCGCGGCCAATGAAACGGACTTGAGCGGCACGGCGCGCGCCGCCCAGAGCATCGCGGCCCGCACGGCCGAGCTCGACTTGCTGGCGCAGGACTTGCGTGAGTACGAAGGGGGCAAGTTGCCGGCCAGCATGACGAAGGAGCAGGCGGCGGCACTCGACAAGGAGCTCAACGCCATCTACGGCAAGCTGATGAAAAAGCCCGCGTCCACCTATGCGGGCGCCGTGGACAAGGACGGCATCCGCGCCACCCAGCGCCTGTGGCTGGCGTACCGCGATGCCTGGATGAATTTTGGCGCCGTGCGCTATCCATCCGTCACCAGCGAGACCTGGGCCGTCCGGCTGACGTCGCGGCGCAATGCGCAATTGCAAGACTTGCTGGAGAATTGAGGCATGCGCGAAGCGTACTACCACGAAGATGACTATTGCATGATCGAACTGCTGCCGCTGGATAATTTGCAGCACTGCTTGACGCAGATGGGCGAGCAGCAGGCGTTCGCCGATGCGCACCGCAGCGGCGCCGGCTGGACGGACATGTACGTGATCAAGGCGCCACCGTCGCCACTGCGCGCGCTGGGCCTGACGGCCGAGCAGCTGCGCCTGGCGCTGGACCATGCCTTGCCGCCGTATGACGCCGTCTACACGGGCTACAGCAGTTACCGCGTGGAATGCAAGAACGTGCTGGCCTTTGGCGGCGACAAGACGGAAACCCTGTTTGCGGGCCTGGACGAGCAAGGTATCGTGTGCAACCTGTGGTGCAGCGATGGCATGCCGCAACTGTTGCTGCTGCCCTTGAAAGAGCAGTTGCTGCTGGCCGATTGGGGCGCGGGGTTTGCGTGTCCGCTGGCCGATGGGGACTTGTTCGCCCGTTATCTGCAGGAGTATGAACTGGACTGATCGAACTGAACTGATTACTCGCAGGCGATGGCGTTCGGCTGCGCCACTTTGACCACGGACGCCAGGCGCGCCATGTCGTTGCCGTCGCCTTGCTCGACGTACGGTTGATAGGTATCGATGACGATGCGCGCACGCGCTTGCCAGCCGCAATTGTCGGCCTGGCGCGCGGGCACGCGCAGCAGGCGGCGCGCCTGGGCGTCGTTGCTGAAACAAAACCACGCATCGTGCGTGGCGGCAGGGCGGGGCAAGCGCCCCCATTGCGCCTTGTCGGGCGCGAAGCAGACGCGGTTGCCGATGATTTCCAGGCTCATCTCGTCCGTACGCGCGCTGTACTGGCCGTCGAGCACGATGGGCGGCTGTGCCTGGGCGGACAGGCAGGCGGTGGCCAGGAGGAGGGCGGCGGCAAGTTTCATGCGGTTCTTTCAGGGCTGGCGAGACGAAGCGCCAGTATAACCGCCGGGCCGGAAACGAAAAAAGCCCATCCGTGAGGATAGGCTTTTCAGTACTGCGCATTCGTGGTAGGCCGTGCGGGATTCGAACCTGCGACCAACGGATTAAAAGTCCGCTGCTCTACCAGCTGAGCTAACGACCCGAAAGAGGCCGCATTATATATCAGTTGAAAAAGAATGCAAAGCATTCCTGCACGAAAATGAAGATGGCTCAATGCAGGGCGGCCGTGAGCTTCAGTACTTCGTCGATGCTGGTCGTGCCATCGATGATCTTGCGCGCGCCAGCGAGGCGCAGCGGCGTCATGCCGTCGAGGATGCTCTGGCGGCGCAAGGCGTGCAGGTCGGCGCCCGCCTTGACCTGCTGGCCGAACGTTTCCGTCACGCTCAGCAGTTCATAAATGCCGGCCCGCCCCAGGTAGCCGCTGTGCCTGCACCGGGCGCAGCCGACGGGGCGGTACATGGCGTGGGGCCGTTCCAGCTGGCCGCCCGTCAGGCGCTGCCAGGCAGCATCGTCCGGGGCGCCGCCCGGCTGTTTGCAGTCCGGGCACAGACAGCGCAGCAGGCGCTGCGCCAGCACGCCGATCAGGCACGCTTCCAGCAGATAGGCGGGCAAGCCCAGTTCCAGCAGGCGCATGACGGCCGAGGGCGCGTCGTTGGTATGCAGGGTCGACAGCACCAGATGGCCCGTCAGCGCCGCCTGGATGGCCATCTCGGCCGTGGCCAGGTCGCGGATCTCGCCGACCATGATGATGTCGGGATCTTGCCGCATCAGCGCCCGCACGCCGTCGGCAAACGACAGTTCGATGCCGGCCTGGGTTTGCACCTGCATCTGGTTGAAGGCCGGCTCGACCATTTCGATGGGGTCTTCCACCGTGCACACATTGACTTCGCTGCCGGCCAGCGCCTTCAGGGTGCTGTACAGGGTGCTGGTCTTGCCCGAGCCCGTGGGACCCGTGACCAGCACGATGCCGTGCGTGCGCGCCGTCAGCTGGCGCCAGCGTTCGGCGTCCGCGGGCGGAAAGCCCAGTTCGGCGAGACTCTTGACGGCCACTTCCGGATCGAAGATGCGCATGACGAGCTTTTCGCCGAAGGCCGTGGGCAAGGTCGACAGGCGCAGCTCGATTTCCTGCCCTTGCGCATTGCGCGTCTTGATGCGGCCATCCTGGGGGCGGCGCTTTTCCACCACATCCATGCGCCCGAGCAACTTGATGCGCGCCGTCATGGCCAGCATGACGACGGGCGGCAATTGATAGGCCTGGTGCAGGCGGCCGTCGATGCGCAGGCGCACGAGGCCCGCGTCGCGCTTCGGTTCCAGGTGGATGTCGGACGCGCGCTGGGCGAACGCATACTGCCACAGCCAGTCGACGATGCGCACCACGTGCTGGTCGTTGGCGTCGAGGCTGGTCTTGTTGCGCCCCAGTTCCACCAGCTGCTCGAAATTGTGGCGCAGCGCCAGGTCTTGCGTGGATGCTTGCCTGGCCACCTTGACGGAGGTGGCCAGGCTGAAAAATTGCGCGATGGCGTCGGCGATGTGCAGCGGGTTGGCGATGACCAGGCTCAGCTTGCGCGGCGCCAGGTTGCCCAGCTGCGCCTGCCAAGCGAGCGCGTAGGGCTGGGCCGTGGCGATGACGATGCGGTCAAGCGTGCTTTCCACTGGCAGGATGTTGAAGCGGGCCGCGTAGCCGGCCGTCATGACGTCGGCCACCTGGCTGAAATCGATGTGCAGGGGATCGATGCGCAGATACGGCAAGCTCGCGCGTTGCGCCAGCCACGCGCACAGGGTATCGAGCGTCAGTGCGCCGTGGGCGATGCTGCACAGCGGATGCAAGGCGGGCGCCGGCAGCAGGGCGGCCTGGGTGGCGATGGCGGCTGCTTGCACTGCGTCGAGCAAGCCGTCTTCCTGAAGCCAGGCCAGCAGTTGCGGCAGTTCCAGCGGCGTGTCGGGCGAGATGGGAGAGGGAGGCGGGGAAGCGGGCATGGCCGGCGTCTTTCAGGACTGCCGGCCTAGCCTGGTAATGCCGGCGCTTACAGGGTGCTGACGATGCCCTTGACCCAGGTCTTGGCGGGCAGCTTCGTCTCGGCGACGATCTGCTTGGCGCGTTCCAGCAAGGCGGCTTGCGCTTCGGCATCGAGTGCCACTTTCGTCTTGAACGCGATCGCCACTACGTTCCCATCATGGACTTCCGGCAGGCAGATCACCTGCGCAAACGCAAACTTCATCGCCTTGATGTTCTTTGCGTAGCTGGGATGGTCGCCGAACAGGTTGACCGTCATGATGCCGTGCGGCGCCAGGCAAGCGCAGCAGGCGGCATAGAAATCGGCGCTGTCGAGCACGGGACCGCGTGCCGTGGCGTCGTACAGGTCCACTTGCAGGGCGTCCAGGGTGCCGTGGTTGGCTTCATCGTTGACGTAGTCGAGCGCATCCATCTCGCGCACGTGCAGGCGCTCGTCGTTGGGCGGCAGCTTGAACATCGAGGCGCAGATGGCGATGACGGAAGGATTGAGTTCGATGGCCTCGACTTGCGCCTGCGGGAACTGGCGGTAGCAGAACTTGGTCAGCGCGGCCGTGCCCAGGCCCAGCTGGGCGATGCGCTGCGGCTGCTCGATCCACAGCATCCACGCCATCATCTGCTGCGCATATTCGAGCTCCGGCCAGTCCGGCTTGCGGATGCGCATGGCGCCCTGCACCCATTCCGTGCCGAAATGCAGATAACGCACGCCATCCATTTCCGACAGCGTGACAGGGGCGTAGCGGGGCTTGCGCGCAGGGCGCGAGGATTCGACTTGTTCGATGGATTTTCGTTTGATAAGCATAGGGCGGCCTGAAAGTGTGCCGCATTATAGCCCGTGCCGGGGCGCCATAAAAAATGCCAGCCGCTGGGGCTGGCATGGTAGGGGCCGGTTGTTACGCTTACTGCTGAGCTGGCTCGATCGAGACGCGCAGACGGATGCGCTCGCCCGGATCGTAGGACATGATGCTCGTGTAGTTGCGGCCGCGGTAGTCGTAGGTGACCTGGTAGCCATTGTTGCGCGATTCCCAGTGGTCGACTTGGCGGCATTGCTTGACGGCTTGTTCCTGCATGCCGCCCTGGTAATTGTTCTGGTTGTCGACGCGGTCGCCCACGACGGCGCCGGCGATCGCGCCCGCCGCTGCTGCTGCCGTGCGGCCATTGCCGCCACCGACCTGGCTACCGAGCAGGGCGCCGGCGATACCGCCGACGATGGAGCCGCCAGCGCTGCGCTGTTGCGGCGGTGCCTGGACTTGCACGTATTCCGTACGGCATTCCTGGCGTGGACGGTTGATCTGTTCCACTTGCGGCACGACGCGTACGACCTTGCCGAAATCTTCAAAGTCGGCGGCCAGGGCGAGTGGCAATGTGCCGAGACAAACGGCTGACAACATCAATTTGGCTTGCAAGTTCATTTGTAACCTCGTTATCTAGAGAATCTTTCAGGGTATTTTTTACAACTTGGGACTATAGTAATCCCGCCAGACCGGGGCAAGTGTTTCGCATGGCAACAAAATGTAACAGCCCAAGCCCCTTGCCCCACAGTCTGTAACATGCACTTTCAATCGATACAAGATGTTGAAGTGACTTGAAACCAGCGGTTTGTAACAAATCTTGCGTTTGACATCATATTCGGGTTGATTCATGCAGGACAACACGTTACCCTAATACGCGTATGGCTTATATAAAATCGCACTGAATCGCATAAAAGTTGATACAGATCGAATCACCGCGTGCGCATTGACCCGCGTGCGGGGATGCAATAAGACGAGCAGCTAGAAAAAATCCATACATAACAGGTCGATTTGAGGGAAAAATGAGTTTGTTACTAACCGTGCCGCCCAACCTTGTCCAGTCCATCCGTGCCTTTCGCGTGACCGAATTACAAGACGAGGCGATCCGTCTCGGGCAGCACTTTTTATATGCGCATTGCAACGCTGGACAGACCAAACAACAAGTCATCGGCATTATTGCGGAAGCCTTCCTGTTTCCGAAAAACCTGGCGAAGAATTTCGATGCCCTGCGCCTGTGCCTGACGGACACCATGTTCAAGGCGGGCACGCAGACGGGCTTCCTGGTGGTGCTCGAGCAATTGCCAAATACGCAAAAATTCGACAAGGAAGCGCGCGAGATCCTGCTCGACGTGTTCCGCGACGCGGCCGACTACTGGGCCGAAAAGAAAGTCCCGTTCCGCGTCTTCTATTCGTTCGAGTAAGCACCTACTCACGCCGCGGAGGCGTCAAACCAGCCTTTCATGCCCTGATCGGGCGGCGTAATCGGGCAGCGGCGGCGGCCCGGTCGCTATGTTGCGCCGCAACAATAATAGCGGCCTTTCTTGGTTCGCATCGCCATAGCGGGTACAATGCGCGCTATGAAAAATATCGTTATCCTCATTTCCGGACGCGGCAGCAACATGGAAGCGGTCGTGCGCGCGGCGCAAGCCGAGCAATGGCCAGCCCGTATTGCCGCCGTCATCAGTAACCGGGCCGACGCCCAGGGACTGGTTTTTGCCGCGGAACATGGGATAGCGACGGCAGTTGTTGCCAACAAGGATTATGCCAGCCGCGAACAGTTCGATGCGGCGCTGCAGGCCGTGATCGACGGCTACACCCCCGACCTGGTCGTGCTGGCCGGTTTCATGCGCATCCTGACGCCGCCCTTCGTCGAACATTACGCGGGGCGCATGCTCAATATCCACCCGTCGCTGCTGCCGCTGTTCCCGGGCATGGCGACGCACCGCCAGGCGCTCGAGGCGGGCGTAACGGAACACGGCGCGACCGTGCATTTCGTGACTGCCGAGCTCGATCATGGCCCGGCCGTGGCGAGCGTAACAGTCCCCGTCTTGCCGGGCGACACAGAAGACAGCTTATCGGCGCGCGTGCTGGTACAGGAACATCTGCTTTACCCGCGCGCCATCCGCCTGTTCATTGACGATAAACTGTCGGTCGAGCATGGCCAGGTCCGCGTGGACCCTCAATAAAATATTACAGGAAGAATAACAATGAGATTGCCACCAGCGATACTTGCCAATGCTGAAGAAGTGTTGCGCGAAATTTTACGTTTCACGGCCCCGGCCGACACGACCTTGTCGCGCTATTTCCGCGACCATCCGCGCCTCGGTTCGCGCGAACGCGGCGCCATCGCCGAAGGCATTTATGCCGTGCTGCGCAATAAATCGTTCTTTACCGATTTCGCCGAAGCGGGCAGCGGCCCGACCATGCGCCGCCTGACCATCCTCGGCCTGGCCGAAGCCGTGGGCGCCGACTCCTTGGGCGGCCTGACGGAAGAAGAAGTGGAATGGCTGGAACGCATCACGCAGATCGACCGCAGCCTGATGCCGGCGAACATGCGCGCCAATATGCCGACCTGGCTGTTCGACAAGCTGATCGCCCAGTTCGGCGAAGCGGAAACCATGAAGCTGGCCGATGCGCTGAACGCGCCGGCGCCGCTGGACTTGCGCGTCAATTCGCTCAAGGCCACGCGCGAAGACGTGATGCTGGCCCTGGCCGAAGCGCCGATTCTCAGCACGCCGACGCCGTTTGCGCCGCTGGGTTTGCGCGTGATCAAGAAGCCATCGCTGCAAAACCTGCCATTGTTCCAGAGCGGGGCCATCGAAGTGCAGGATGAGGGCAGCCAGATCCTGTCGCAGATCGTCGGCGCCAAGCGCGGCGAGATGGTGGTCGATTTCTGTGCCGGCGCGGGCGGCAAGACCCTGGCGCTGGGCGCGCTGATGCGCAACACGGGCCGTCTGTACGCGTTCGACGTGTCGGAAAAGCGTCTGGCCAAGCTCAAGCCGCGCATGGCCCGCAGCGGCCTGTCGAACGTGCATCCGGTGCAGATCGCGCATGAGCGCGATGCCAAGATCAAGCGCCTGGCCGGCAAGATCGACCGCGTGCTGGTCGATGCCCCGTGCAGCGGCCTGGGCACCCTGCGCCGCAATCCGGACGTCAAATGGCGCCAGCAGCCGAACTCCATCGTCGAGCTGCAAGCCAAGCAGGCAGCGATCCTGGCCGGCGCGGCGCGCCTGGTCAAGGGCGGCGGCCGCCTGGTGTACGCCACCTGCAGCTTCCTGAACGAAGAAAACGATCAGATCGCCGAGCAATTCCTGGCGGCCAACCCCGACTTCACCCTGGTGCCGATGAGCAAGGTGCTGGCCGAACAGAAGATCGAACTGGAAATGGGCGACTACCTGAAATTGCTGCCGCACCTGCACCAGACGGACGGCTTCTTCGCCGCCGTGTTCGAGCGCAAGGTCATGCCGAAAAAAGTCTACGCCGATGAAAAGCCGGCCGACGACGTTGACGCTGAACCAGCCGAGTAAGCCTGTCACGGGCCGCCGCTGCACCCTGCAGCGGCGCCCTTCAATGCCGCCAGCCCGCCTGGCGGCATGGGATCACTCCCCATCCGTACCACCTTCGCCCCACCTTCCGGACCGCATCCGCCATGAATGAAACCCCGCTGCTCAACCTGATCACTGATTTTGTCGACGATTTCCGCCAACCGGCCATCCTGTGGCAGGCGCTGGTCATCCTTGCCTGCCTGGCGCTGAGCTGGCTGCTGGTGCGGCAGTTGCGCGTGTTCCTGCACAAGCGGGCGGAAGCGGCGACGACGCCAGCCACGCCGGAAACCCTGCAGCGCACGGATAGTTTCATCCGCATTTTGACGCCCGTGCTGGCGGCCATGCTGCTGGGCATTGCGCAACATTTCCTGGCCAAGTTCCAGTCGGTGAACCTGCTCAGCATTGCCATCCCCCTGTGCACGTCGATGGCGCTGGTGCGCTTCGGCTTTTATGTGCTGCGCCGCATTTTTGCCCGTCATGGCGACATCAGTCCCACCATGTTGTTGCTGGAAAAGATTTTCACGGTGGTGGTGTGGGCCGGCATGGCCCTGTACATCACGGGCCTGTGGCCGGAACTGCATACCTTCCTGGAAAGCATCGTCGTGCCGCTGGGACGCAACAAGGTGTCGGTGGCTGCCATCTTGCAAGCCGCTATTTCGGTCGCCGTGCTGCTGGTGCTGGCCATGTGGGCCGGCACCTCGCTCGACGAGCGCCTGATGAAAATGCAGGGCTTGCACACTTCCCTGCGCGTGGTGCTGTCGCGCATGGGGCGCGCCGTGCTGATTCTCGTTTCCGTGCTGGTCAGCCTGTCGCTGGTGGGCATCGACTTGACGGTGTTGTCCGTATTTGGCGGCGCCTTCGGCGTGGCGCTGGGCTTCGGCTTGCAAAAGATCGCCGCGAACTTTGTGTCCGGTTTCATCATCCTGCTCGACCGCAGCCTGACCATCGGCGACATGATCACGGTCGGTCAATTCACGGGCAAGGTCACGCAGATCAATACGCGCTATACTGTGTTATTGGGTGGCGATGGCGTTGAATCCATTGTGCCGAATGAGATGCTGATTTCCGGCGGCGTGCAGAACATGTCGCTGAGCAACCGCATGGTCTGGCTGTCGACGGCCGTGTCGGTGGGCTATGAAACGGATCTCGATGTGATCTTCCCCTTGCTGGAAGCGGCGACGGCCAAGGTGCCGCGTGTGTCGCAAAGCAATCCGCCCTCGGCGACGCTCGTGCGTTTCGGCGCCGACGGTCTCGACGTGCAGATCGGTTTCTGGATCGCGGATCCGGAAAACGGCACGGGCGGCGTGAAGTCGAATGTGAACCGCGCCATCTGGCGCACCTTGCAGGAACATAAGGTCACTGTACCGTTTCCGCAACGCGAATTGCGTATTGTTGGTACGCCTCCTGCCCCGCTCGCCAGCGCGGCAGACGGTGAGTCCCCGCCATCCGGCACCCAGCCTTAACCTCGCTGCCTGCCTCCGTTTTTGCCTGATAGCACCCATTAGGGCGTACAATCACGCCTAAAATTAACTCTGCCGGACCTCCAGAGTCACTGGAGCGACCGTGCGCACGCCCTGTCCACTTGGAGTAGTAGTAATGACATTGAGTTCCGTTTTACACGACGTTTTGCAGTTCATGGCCACTGGCATTACCGATCTGTCCGCATGGCAAGTTTTCCTGTACACCATGGTGGTCACGCACATCACGATCGCCAGCGTCACGATTTACCTGCACCGCCACCAGGCCCACCGCGCGCTGGAATTGCATGCGATTCCCAGCCATTTCTTCCGTTTCTGGCTGTGGCTGACGACGGGCCAGGTCACCAAGGAGTGGGCCGCCATTCACCGCAAGCACCATGCCAAGTGCGATACGGAAGAAGATCCGCACAGCCCCGTGACGCGCGGCATCAAGAAAGTGTTCTGGGAAGGCGCCGAGCTGTACCGCGCTGAATCGAAGAACATGGAAACCATGGCGAAATATGGCCACGGCACGCCGACGGACTGGATCGAGCGCAACCTGTACACCAAGTACAGCTGGCTGGGCGTGGTGTCGCTGTTCGTCATCAATTTCGTGTTGTTCGGCGTGATTGGCATTTCCGTGTGGGCCGTGCAAATGATGTGGATCCCCATCACGGCGGCCGGCATCATCAACGGCATCGGCCACTACTGGGGCTACCGCAACTACGACTGCGCCGATGCGGCCACCAACATCATTCCGTTCGGCATCCTGATCGGCGGCGAAGAGTTGCACAACAATCACCATACCTATGCCACGTCGGCCAAGCTGTCGTCGAAATGGTATGAAATCGATATCGGCTGGGCGTACATCCGCGCGCTGGAAATGCTGGGCCTGGCCAAGGTGAAAAAGCTGGCGCCGGAGCCGAAGTTCTCGCACGGCAAGCTGGAAGCGGACTTCGAGACCTTGCAATCGGTCATCGCCAACCGCTACGACGTGATGGCCAAGTATGCGAAATCGATCAAGCATGCCTGGAAGGAAGAGCTGGAACACCTGAAGCACAAGGCCGAGCTGGAAAAGCGCTTCCTGAAATCGTCGCGCAAGCTGATGCAGCGCGAGCCGGGCAAGCTGGCCGATGCACACCACGAGCAACTGTCGGAACTGTTCCAGCACAGCAAGGCGCTGGAAACCATGCACCACATGCGCGTCGAGCTGGGCGCCATCTGGGAGCGCTCGCACTTTACGCGCGAGCAATTGCTGCAGAAGCTGCAAGACTGGTGCGCGCGCGCCGAAGCGTCGGGTATCCAGTCGCTGCAGGATTTCTCCTTGCGCCTGCGCAGTTATGCATAGGTAAGCTGCCGCATATCGAGGCCCTGGTTTCCAGGGCCTTTTTTTCGTCCCGGCACAAGGGAAGGGGCTAAAAATCAGGGCGAAAAAAAACCGCTCATCGGAGCGGCTCTTTTTACAGAACACAAGATCAATTACTTGATTTTGGTTTCTTTGTACGTGACGTGCTTGCGTGCTTTAGGATCGAATTTCATGATCTCCATTTTCGCAGGCGTCGTACGCTTGTTTTTGGTAGTCGTGTAGAAGTGACCCGTACCGGCGGTCGATTCTAACTTGATTTTGTCGCGGCCTGATTTTGCCATGATAGCTCCCTTATTCTGCTAATTAGACTTTTTCGCCACGAGCGCGCATATCGACCAATACGGCGTCGATGCCGACTTTATCGATGACGCGCAGACCGGCGTTGGACAAACGCAGGGAGACCCAGCGGTTTTCAGATTCAACAAAAATACGACGATTCTGCAAGTTAGGCAAAAAACGACGTTTGGTTTTGTTGTTTGCATGGGAAACATTGTTGCCGACCATCGGCTTCTTCCCAGTGACTTGGCAAACACGTGCCATGGCGCACTCCTTAAAGATATTCCAAATTGGAAAAACGAGAGTATATCCAAAATAAGCAGATTTATCAATGACTTGCGAAAAACAATTGTGTCATGTTGTATTGAAAAAATTTAACAATTTGACGTCTGCCTATTCTTCATAGGGAAGCCGCTGGTAAACCGCGTCGTTTACTGCTAGATAACAGTCCCTCTGCTGTCACGTATGTCCTTGTTTACACATGGTTAACTGTGAATCGGCTGGCGCCGGCTTAGATCTGGCCGTGTTCCGCAAACGAATGCACTTGCCGCCCGGCCACGACGAAATGGTCGAGGATGCGCACGTCCACCAGCGACAGGGCTTGCACCAGCGCGCGCGTCAGTAATAGATCCGACTCGCTCGGTTCCGGCGTGCCGGACGGGTGGTTATGGGCCAGCATGACGCTGGCCGCGTTGTGCAGCAGCGCCTGTTTCACCACTTCGCGTGGATACACGCTGGTGTGGGTGAGGGTGCCGCGAAACATTTCCTGTGTCGTGATCAGGCGGTTCTTGACGTCCAAAAACAACACGTGAAACGCTTCATGCGCCAGGTTGCCCAGGGTCAGGCGCAAATAGTCTTTGACGGCGTGCGGCGAATTGAGGGCTTGTCCCGCCTGCAAGTCCTCGATGATGGCGCGCCGCGCCAGTTCCAGCACCGCTTGCAGCTGCGCGAACTTGGCGCTGCCCATGCCGTGCACGGCGGAAAAACTCACGAGGCTGGCGCCAAACAGGCCCCGCAGGGAGCCGAAGTGCTCGACCGTGTCGCGCGCCAGCTCGACGGCGCTCTTGCCGCGCACGCCCGTGCGAAGGAAGACGGCCAGCAATTCCGCGTCCGACAGCGATTGCGCGCCATCCTCGATCAGGCGTTCGCGCGGCCGTTCGCCGGCCGGCCAATCCTTGATGCCCATGCTGTTCTCCTGTTTGGCACCGGCGCGCGCCCCAGTGTGGCCTTCTTTGACGAAGCCATGGGGCAGGCGCGGCCAGTGTGGCTTACAATATCGTTTTGCACCAGTTACCTGAAAACTACTATGTCCAACGAGCAACCAGCAGTCGTCACCGAAGCGGCTTACCTCACCCTGCATTATCGTCTTGCTACTGTTGACGGTACTGATATTGTCACTACCTTCAGCGGAAATCCTGCTACCTTGATGCTGGGACAGGGCCAGCTGGCGCCATTCCTTGAGCAGCGTCTGCTGGGCTTGCCTGAAGGCACGCACCAGACGTTCGAGCTGGCGGCCGGCGAAGGCTTTGGCGAGCGCAATCCCGAGCTGGTGCAGTCCGTTTCGCGCGCGACCCTGGACGAAAACTCCGTGCCGGGCGCCGACTACAAGATCGGCGACCTGGTCGACTTCGCCGCGCCGGGCGGCGGCCGCTTTGCCGGCGTGCTGCGCGAAATGCGTGAGGACTCCGCCCTGTTCGATTTCAACCATCCGCTGGCGGGCCAGCCGTTGCGTTTTGAAGTCAAGCTCATTTCGGTCCTGTAAGGAATAGCGATGGATAAAGAACTGTTACTGGCCCAGCCCCGCGGTTTCTGCGCTGGCGTCGACCGGGCGATCGAAATCGTCGAGCGCGCCTTGCAGCAATTTGGCGCACCGATCTACGTGCGTCATGAAATTGTCCACAACGCCTATGTGGTGGCCGACTTGCGCAACAAGGGCGCCATCTTCATCGATGACCTCGACGACGTGCCTGCTGGCAATACGCTCGTGTTTTCCGCGCATGGCGTGTCGAAAGCCGTACGCGCCGAGGCGGAATCGCGCGGCCTGAGCATTTTTGATGCCACTTGCCCGCTCGTCACCAAGGTGCACATGGAAGTGGGCAAGATGCGCCGCGAAGGCCGCGAGATCATCATGATCGGCCACGACGGCCATCCCGAGGTGGAAGGCACGATGGGCCAGGCCGATATGGGCATGCATCTGGTGGAAACGCTCGAAGATGTGGCGAAATTGCAGGTCGCCAATCCGGAGAGCCTGGCCTATGTTTCGCAAACAACGTTGTCAGTTGACGACACCAGCGACATTATTGCGGCCTTGAAAGCGAAATATCCGAATATCGCCGAGCCGAAAAAAGGCGACATTTGCTACGCCACCACGAACCGCCAGGAAGCCGTGAAATTCATGGCGCCGCAAGTGGAAGTGGTGATCGTTGTGGGCAGCCCGAACAGCTCGAATTCGAACCGCTTGCGCGAAGTGGCCGAGAAGATGGGCACGCCTGCCTACATGGTCGACAATGCCTCGCAGATCGACCCCGCCTGGCTGGAAGGCAAGCTGCGCGTGGGTGTCACGGCTGGCGCCTCGGCGCCCGAGGTGCTGGTGCAAGCCGTCATCGACCGCTTGAAAGAGTGCGGCGTGAAGAGCGTGCGCCCCCTCGATGGCGTGCAGGAAGCCGTCACGTTCCCGATGCCGAAAGGCCTCGATGGCATCAAGCGCGACGTCGCCTGAGCCTGCGGGACGATTGAGTATCGATGAGGAGTCACCTCAAAACAAAATTTAATTCGGAAATGATCGTTTTATTCCAAGTTTAGTTTTTGCAAAAGATCGTTATGATTGCCTCAAGCTTGAATATGTTGTCGTTATGACTAAGCAAGGTCACGCGCGTTTTGAGTGCGTGCACCATGCTGGTGAGAACGGTCCAGGGATGGCACTGCAGGATTTCTTCCTCCGGTGCCGTTTTTTTATCAGCGACATGTTCCGGCGGAAGTTGTTCCCGAAAAATGCATATTTGATAGGGCAATCTGACCATGGATACATTCATCCAGCAAATCATCAACGGCTTGGTGTTGGGCAGCATGTATGCCTTGATCGCCCTCGGTTACACCATGGTGTATGGCGTGTTGAACCTGATCAACTTCGCCCACGGCGACGTGCTCATGATCGGCGCCATGGTGGGCTTGACCATTCTCAAGCTGCTGGGCATTTATGTGCCGGACTGGCCCGGCTATTTGAAACTGGCCACCGCCATCCTCGGCGCCATCCCCATTTGTATTCTGGTCAACATCTTCATCGAGCGGGTCGCCTACCGCCGCCTGCGCAACGCCCCCCGCCTCGCTCCCCTGATTACCGCCATCGGCGTCTCCATCCTGCTGCAAACCTTCGCCATGATGATCTGGACGCGCAATCCGCTGCCATTTCCCCAGTTGCTGTCGACCGACCCGCTGCACATCGGTGGCGCTGTTATTTCCCAAACGCAAGTATTGCTGCTGGCCCTGGCCGCCATTTCCATGGGATCCCTGGTCTTACTTATTGAGAAAACCAAGATGGGCCGCGCCATGCGGGCCACGGCGGAGAATCCTCGCGTGGCGGGCCTCATGGGTGTCGATTCCGACAAGGTCATCGTCGCCACGTTCGCCATTGGCGCCGCGCTGGCCGCCGTGGCGGGCGTGATGTGGGGCGCCAACTATGCCTCGGTAAAGTTTTCGATGGGAGCGCTTCCCGGGCTGAAGGCATTTTGCGCGGCCGTGCTGGGCGGCATCGGCAATATCTATGGCGCCATGCTGGGCGGCATCCTGCTGGGCCTCATCGAGAGCCTTGGTGCCGGGTATATCGCCTATCTCACCGCTGGTTTCCTCGGTAGCAATTACCAGGATATCTTTGCCTTCATCGTGCTGATCATCGTGCTGACCCTGCGCCCGTCCGGCATCATGGGCGAACGCGTGGCCGACCGCGCCTGACGTCATCCATAAAAACAAGGAGTTGACCATCATGGCACTACTCGATTTTGACGCTAAGAAAAATCCGACCAAAGCCTACGCCGGCATGCTGGGCCTGGCCGCGCTGCTGATGGTGTTCCCGTTTTTTGCCGCCCAGTTCGGCAATTCGTGGGTGCGCATCGTCGACATGGCCTTGCTGTACATCATGCTGGCCCTGGGCTTGAACATCGTCGTCGGCTTTGCCGGCCTGCTCGACCTCGGCTACATCGCCTTCTACGCCGTGGGCGCCTACCTGACGGCCTTGCTGGCGTCGCCCCAGTTCGCCATCCTGCTCGAATCGGTGGTAAATCAGTATCCCGTGCTGGGTGAAACCCTGGTGCAACTGATGGGGCCGGAAATCCGCGAAAACGGCGTCCACCTGTCGATCTGGATCATCGTGCCCCTGGCCGCTGCCGTGGCCGGTCTGTTCGGCGCCCTGCTGGGCGCGCCAACGCTCAAGTTGCGCGGCGACTATCTGGCTATCGTGACCCTGGGCTTTGGCGAGATCATCCGTATTTTCATGGGCAACTTGAATGAGCCCATCAATTTCACGAATGGCGTGCAAGGCATCAACATGGTTGACCCCATCCGCATCTTCGGCGTCAACCTGGCGGGCGAGGCGGGCACCAACAGCACCGTGACGGTGGCCGGTTTTTCCATGCCGTCCGTGAACGCCTATTACTTTTTGTTTCTCTTCCTGTGCATCGCTGTCGTGTTCGTCACCAAGCGCCTCCAGCATTCGCGCCTGGGCCGCGCCTGGGTGGCCATCCGCGAAGACGAGATCGCCGCCAAGGCCATGGGCATCAATACGCGCAACGTCAAATTGCTGGCCTTTTCCATGGGCGCCTCGTTCGGCGGCGTGGCGGGCGCCATGTTCGCCTCGTTCCAGGGCTTTGTCGCGCCGGAATCGTTCTCCTTGACGGAATCGATCGCCGTGCTGGCCATGGTCGTGCTGGGCGGCATCGGCCATATCCCTGGCGTGATCCTCGGCGGCGTGATCCTTGCTTCGATACCCGAAGTGTTGCGCCATGTCGTCGAGCCGGCGCAGAAGGCGCTGTTTGGCGAGATCATCATCGACGCTGAAGTCTTGCGCCAGTTGCTGTACGGTCTGGCCATGGTACTTATTATGCTTATACGTCCCGCCGGCTTGTGGCCATCGCCGAAGCACGAAGACCGGCCCGACCACGATGTCGACCAGCCCAACAAATCCACCGGCGTCGTGTCCGCGTAAGGGAGGGATAGCATGAGCGAACAGATCATTCTCAATATCGCTGGCGTAAATAAACGTTTCGGCGGCTTGCAGGCGCTCACCGATGTGGGCATTACCATCCGACAAGGGCAGATCTATGGCTTGATCGGCCCGAACGGTGCCGGCAAGACGACCTTCTTCAACGTGATCACGGGCCTGTACCAGCCCGACACGGGCACTTTCGAGCTGGCCGGCAAGCCGTATTCGCCGTCCGCGCCGCACAAGGTGGCCAAGGCGGGCATCGCGCGCACGTTTCAGAACATCCGCCTGTTTGGCGACATGACGGCGCTGGAAAACGTCATGGTGGGGCGCCACGTGCGCTCGCACCAGGGCGTGTTCGGCGCCATCTTCCGCCACAAGGCGGCGCGCGAGGAAGAAGCATCGATCCGCAAGCGGGCGATGGAGCTGCTCGATTTCGTCGGCATCGCCCAGTTCGCCAGCCGCACGGCGCGCTTCTTGTCGTACGGCGACCAACGGCGCCTGGAAATCGCCCGCGCGCTGGCCACCGACCCGCAACTGCTGGCACTCGACGAGCCGGCGGCCGGCATGAATGCCACGGAGAAGCTGGCCCTGCGCGAGTTGCTGGTGAAAATCAAGGCTGAAGGAAAGACCGTGCTGTTGATCGAGCACGACGTGAAACTGATGATGGGACTGTGCGACCGCATCACGGTGCTCGAGTATGGCAAGCGCATCGCGGAAGGCTTGCCGGCCGAAATACAACAAAACCCGGCCGTCATTGAGGCTTATCTGGGGGGATCGCACGCATGAGCAATATATTGAAGGTGGCGGGCCTGCACGTGGCTTACGGCGGCATCAAGGCCGTGAAAGGCATCGACCTGGAAGTCAACCAGGGCGAGCTGATCGCCCTGATCGGTGCGAACGGCGCCGGCAAGACGACGACCTTGAAAGCCATCACGGGCACCTTGCCTGCATGCAAAGTCGAAGGCACGATCAGTTACCTGGGCGAATCGCTCAAGGGCACGAAATCGTTTCACCTGGTGGAGCGGAAGCTGGCCATGGTGCCGGAAGGGCGGGGCGTGTTTACGCGCATGTCGATCCGCGAAAACCTCATGATGGGCGCCTACACGCGCACGGACAAGGCTGGTGTCGAGGATGACATTGCCAAGTGGTTCGACGTGTTTCCACGCCTCAAGGAGCGGGCGGCGCAGATGGCGGGCACCCTGTCGGGCGGCGAGCAGCAGATGCTGGCCATGGCGCGCGCCCTGATGAGCCATCCGAAGCTGCTGCTGCTCGACGAGCCGTCGATGGGCTTGTCGCCCATCATGGTCGAGAAAATCTTCGAGGTGATCCGCAAGGTGTCGTCCGAAGGCATCACGATCTTGCTGGTCGAACAGAATGCCCGTTTGGCCCTGCAGGCGGCGCACCGCGGCTATGTGATGGATTCCGGCCTGGTCACCATGGGCGGCAATGCGGCGGCCATGCTCGACGATCCGCGCGTGAAGGCGGCGTATCTGGGAGAGTAAGGGCGGGAAAGTAAAAGCGCATAAAAAATGCCCCAGCAGGGCTGGGGCATAATGGCATCCGTCAGGGAAGTGCGGGATGGATGCCTGGAGGAGCTGGTACTAAAGTAACCCCCGAGGATTACTTAGCGGACCGCCGTGGCGGTCGCGCAGGAATTACTTGGCGGCAGCGCGCGGAACGACTTTTTCAGCCGCTTGCGTGAACTGGTTCACGGCCGAGGTCAGGTTCGCTTCGATGGCTTCGACGGCTTGCTTGCTGGTTTTCGAGAACTGCTCGTAGCCTGCATTGGCGTTGCCGATGGCGCTTTTCAGGATGGCAACGGCGTTTTCCGAACCGGCTGGCGCGTTCTTGGTGACTTCTTCCACCAGGGACAGGACTTTACGGTTGGTTTCAGCGATTTGCGTTTCAGCAGCTTTGCTGAACTCGGCTTGCGTGCCCGACGTGATGGCAGCCAGGTGACGGCCGTAAGCGATGGCTTTTTCGGCGCTAGGCTGGGCTTGAGCAGCGCTCAGCGAGAAGAATTCTTGTGGATCTTTTGCCGACAGCAATTGCTTGGCGGCGGCGGTCGATTCTTCCAGAGTCGCTTTGGCAGCGGTCAGGTTCAGTTCGACGATCTTTTCGATGCCTTCGAAGGCTTTGCCCGTCAGCGACGAGAACAGGGCGAATTGGGCTTCCAGGTTGGCTTTGGTAGCGGACGAAAATTGCTCAGGAATTGAAAACATATAAATCTCCAAAAAATCGAAATCTGGTTAATTTGATGCTGCGTGTACCGTTTGGGAAAGCAGGTGAATCTAAATTTTTCAAGCTGAACAAGAATTGTGCAACGCAACAAACCCTATTCTACGGCGAAAAAAAACGAAGTCAAGCGTTTCTTGTGCGATGCAACAATTGAATAGATTTGCATCAAAAGTCATTGTTTCTAAAGAGAAATATTTGATTTCTACGTGTCAATGGTTTATGTCTAAACTATCATTTCCAGTGGCTGCGGGGACGATCGCGGCGCAGCATGCTAGACTTTGCCTCCCGCACTGGCGCAGCTCTCCGGTGCCGATCCTGTTTCCCGAGTTGATACCATGTCCAATCTTCCCGCCGCGGCTGGCGCCAGCGGCAAAGCCTCCAAAACCCCTTTCCTGACGACCCTGGCACCGATGGCCTTGCCTGGTTTCTTCGTGTTGTTATGGAGCACAGGTTTTATCGTGGCCAAGTTCGGCTTGCCGTACGCACCGCCGCTGACCTTTTTGCTGCTGCGCTTCCTGGGCGTGCTGGTGATCCTGCTGCCGCTGGTGCTGCTGTTGCGCGCGCCGTGGCCCGTGGGGCAGTTCCGCCAGATCGCCGTGGCCGGCATCCTGATGCAGGCCGGCTACCTGGCTGGCGTCTGGTGCGCCATCAAGCTAGGCATGCCGGCTGGCCTGTCGGCCCTGATCGTCGGCATGCAACCCGTGCTGACGGCCTGCGCCGCGCCGCTGATCGGCGAATCCGTGCGCCCGCGTCAGTGGCTGGGCCTGTTCTTTGGCTTGCTGGGCGTGGCCCTGGTCGTCTACGCGAAGATCAACCTCGTGGGCCTGACGGTGGAAAGCGTGCTGCTGTGCGTGTTCGCCCTGCTGTCGATGACGGCCGGCACCATGTATCAAAAACGCCACTGTCCGCAGTTCGACTTGCGCACCGGCACGGTGGTGCAGTTTGCCGCTTCCATCGTCGTGGTCTTGCCATTCGCCTTGTATTACGAAGGCTTGGACTTGCATTTCAGCAACGTCCAATGGACGGCGAATTTTATTGGCGCCTTGCTGTGGTCGGTACTCGTGCTGTCGATCGGCGCCATCTTCCTGCTGTTCGCCCTGATCCGCCGCAGCGACGCGACGAAAGTGACGGGTTTGCTGTACCTGACGCCGCCCACGACCGCCGTGATGGCCTGGCTGATGTTTGGCGAAGCCTTTAATATGCTGGGCATCGCCGGCATGCTGGTGGCCGTGGTCGGTGTGGTGTTTGTAGTCAAGAAATAGCAGGGAGCAGCGCAGTGAGCAAGCCAGTATCTGAAACACAGGCGGCGCAGCAAGCCGTCGATAGCGTCATCCTGTCGCGCCGTTCGATCCGCGCCTTCTTACCCACGCCGGTGGCGCAGGACGATATCGCGCGCATCCTGGAAGTGGCGGCGCGCGCGCCCTCGGGGGCCAATATGCAGCCGTGGAAAGTCTACGTGCTGTCGGGCGAGGCGCGCCTGCGCCTGTCGCGCCGCATCCTGGCCGCGTATGCCGAGCCCAAGGCACCCGATGCGCCCGCGCGCACGGCGTCGTATACCTATTACCCGCGCCAGTGGACGGCGCCGTTCATCGAGCGCCGCCGCAAGATCGGCCTGGACCTGTATCAGCTGCTGGGGCTGGAGCGGGGCGACACGGCCGGCATGGCGGCCCAGCATGGACGCAATTTCCAGTTTTTCGATGCGCCCGTGGGCCTGATCTTTACCATCGAGCGGGTGCTGGAACAGGGTTCCTGGCTCGATTACGGCATGTTCTTGCAAAATATCATGCTGGCGGCGCGTGCGCGGGGACTCGACACGTGCCCGCAAGCGGCCTTCATCCATTACCATGACATCATCCGCGACGAGCTGGGCATACCGGCCAGCGAAATGGTGGTATGCGGCATGGCCCTCGGCTATGCCGACCCGGACAAGATCGAGAACCGCCTGAGCACGGAACGCGAGCCGCTGGCCGGTTTTGTTAAATTCATGGACAAATAGACATTGCTGGCGATGGACGCCGGCAAACAGCCGCTCAAAGATGAGCTTGTTTGCTGATCGCCAACGATTTGTATTTCAGTGCTGCAATAAATACTGTCCTAACTGTTAAATAGGCTTGCGAATACTCTGCATTTCGCTACACTGCAATAAGGCAACAGCTTCACGGGGAATTATCGAATGGCTAAGTTTAAACTTGCGCTGGGTATCCTGGCTTCCCTGCTGTTTGCATTGGCGCCGGCTGCGGCCGTGCACGCCAGGGAAGCGAACGGCAAATCCTCAGCCTCCAAGAAACACAACACCAAGAAAATCAAGATCGTGCTGCGCAAGGGCGCGACGGCCGCGCCACGCGAAAAGAGCGTGCGCCGGGTCGTCATGGTGCGCGGCAAACGCAAGGTCATCTATCAAAAAGTCAGCAGCGTGGCCGTGCCCATGGCCGCACCGATGCCGACCATGGGCGACCTGGCGGGCCTGAACCTCACGCGCGATCCGCTCGACCTCAAGTCGAGTGTGGCGCTGGTGCTGGACCAGAACAATTCGGAAGTGCTGTTTGAAAAGAATTCGAATGTCGCCCTGCCCATCGCCTCCATCACCAAGATGATGACGGGCCTGGTGGTGGTCGAAGCGCACCAGGACATGGATGAATTGCTGACGATTACGGACGAGGACGTCGACCGCGCCAAGTTCAGCAGCTCGCGCCTGAAAGTGGGCTCGCAATTGACGCGCGCGAATATGCTGCACATCGCGCTGATGAGCTCGGAAAACCGCGCCGCTTCGGCGCTGGGCCGCAATTATCCGGGCGGCTTGCCGGCGTTTGTCGACGCCATGAACAGCAAGGCGCGCCAGCTGGGCATGATGGATACGCATTACGTCGATTCCAGCGGCTTGTCGAAAATGAACGTGGCCAGCGCGCGCGACCTGGGCAAGCTGGCCATGGCCGCCTTCCGCCATCCGCTGCTGCGCGAGTACTCGACGGACCCGAAAGCCATCGTCGAAGCCAGCGGCCAGCCTATGCAGTTTGGCAATACGAATCATCTGGTGGCCAACCCGGGCTGGGAAATCGGCTTGCAAAAGACGGGCTTCATCAATGAGGCGGGACGTTGTCTGATGATGCAGGCCGTCATCGAAGGACGGGCCGTGATCATGGTCTTCCTCGATTCCAAGGGGAAACAGTCGCGTACGGCCGATGCGGGACGCATGCGCAAGTGGCTGGAGGCACTCAAACCTGCCAACATGAGCCTGCCCGGCGGTTGATTAAGTTTCAATGCGAATGTCCAGGGCTGCGTTGCACTAACTCGCCGTACTAGTCGTACTGTCTTCGTTAGTGCGCCTTGCCCTGAACATTTTTATACGGCAGTGCTTTAGTCTTGGGGAATGAATCCCAGGGTGACGGAAATCTGATTCGCCGTTTCCACCAGGTCCACCAGCCACTCATCCTGCAGGCGGTCGGCGGGGGCGGAGATCGACAGGCCGGCGATCAGTTTGCCCGAATCGTCGCGGATGCCGGCGGCCATGCAGCGCACGCCCAGTTCCAGCTCTTCATTGTCGCGCGCATAGCCGCGTTCACGCACCAGGCTCAGCTCACGCTCGAGCTTTTGCAGATCCGTGATGGAATTCTTGTTGTGCCCGGCCAGCCCCGTGCGCGTGGCATACGCGCGGATGGCTTTCGGTTCATCGACGGACAGGAACAGCTTGCCCGTCGATGTCAGGTGCAGCGGGCCGCGGCCGCCGATGGCGCGCACCACCTGCATGCCCGAGCGCTCGGAAAAGGCGCGGTCGATGTAGACGATCTCGTCGCCCTGGCGCACGGACAGGTTGATCGTTTGCTGGGTTTTCTTGTGCAGCTGGCGCATGAAATCAAGCGCCGCTTCGCGCACGCTGAGGCGGCTTTTCACCACATTGCCCAGTTCCAGCAGGCGCATGCCCAGCCGATACGTGCCCGGTTCGATGCGGTCGACAAAGCGCGTCAGTACCATGTCGTTGAGGATGCGGTGCGCCGTTGAGGGGTGCAGGCCGGACACTTTCGACAATTCCTTCAGGCTGACCGGGTCCGAATATTTGGCCAGGGCATCAAGCAGGGCGACCATGCGTTCGATCACCTGGATCGTCGTCTTTGGGGCTGCGACCGGTTCAATTTTCATGATGGATTTGGTGCAATGCAGTATTCATGCATCTTTATACCATGATGTGAAAAAATAGTGAAATGTTCCGAGATATTCAGCGAATAAATTGTCACAATTCTCATGTTGGCCGTCATAATTGGCGGCTGGATGGACTTTGAACCATGGAAAACTATGCAACCTGTCAATGAATTCAAGAGCAAAAGCGGCTTGAAACGGATTTTTTCCGCCTTTTTCTACTCGCTCGACGGCTTGAAGGCGGCCTGGCGGCATGAACACGCGTTCCGCCAGGAACTGGGCCTGTTCGTCGTCGGCACCGTGATCGCCTTGCTGCTGCGCATCTCCGCCTTTGAAAAGCTGGTGCTGATCGGCGTGCTGCTGCTGGTGCTGATCGTCGAACTGATCAATTCGGCAATCGAAGCCGTGGTCGACCGCATCTCGCTCGAGCGCCATCCGCTGTCGAAAAACGCCAAGGACTTCGGCAGCGCCGCCGTGCTGCTGACCTGCATCCTGGCCTTTGCCACGTGGTCCGTGGTGCTGTTCAACCGCTTCTATTAAGCACTAAATCCCCGTTGCGCGCCGTCCATATGCGAAAATCGCATATCAAACGGCGAAACGCTTCGTTCTCTTTGCGGCCGCGGCGCCGTAATCTGGTGGCTCTGAAAGTTCAACCATACGGGGATCTTAGATGCTGTCGAAAAAAATCATCATTGCCGCCGCCATCAGCGCGTTTGCCATTCTGCAAACGGCGCAGGCTGCCGATATCACCCTGCTCAACGTGTCGTACGACCCGACGCGCGAGCTGTACCAGGATGTGAATACGGCATTTGCCAAGGAATGGAAAGGCAAGACGGGCGACAACGTCAAGATCAAGCAATCGCACGGCGGCTCCGGCAAGCAGGCGCGCGCCGTCATCGACGGCTTGGAAGCGGACGTGGTGACGTTGGCCCTGGCCTATGACATCGACGCCCTGGCCGAGCACAAGCTGCTGGCCGCCGACTGGCAAAAGCGCCTGGCGCACAACAGCTCGCCTTACACCTCGACCATCGTCTTCCTGGTGCGCAAGGGCAACCCGAAAGGCATCAAGGATTGGAATGACCTGATCAAGCCTGGCGTGTCCGTCATCACGCCGAATCCGAAAACCTCGGGCGGCGCCCGCTGGAACCACTTGGCAGCCTGGGGTTATGCGCTGCGCCAGCCGGGCGGCAGCGAAGCGAAGGCCAAGGATTTCCTCGGCAAACTGTATAAAAACGTGCCCGTGCTCGATTCCGGCGCGCGCGGCGCCACCACCACCTTCGTCGAGCGCGGTATCGGCGACGTGCTGATCGCCTGGGAAAACGAGGCGTATCTCGCCGTCAAGGAACTGGGCCCGACCAAGTTCGACATCATCACGCCGTCCGTCAGCATCCTGGCCGAGCCGCCCGTGGCCGTCGTCGACAAGTTTTCCGACAAGCATGGCACGCGCAAGGTGGCCGAGGCTTACCTGAACTACCTGTACACGGACGAGGCGCAAGACATCATCGCCAAGAATTACTACCGTCCGGCAACGGACAAGGCGGCAAAGAAATACGCGTCGCAGTTCGCCAAGGTCAACCTGTTCACCATCGAGCAGGTGGCCGGCGGCTGGACGGCGGCACAGAAGGCGCACTTTGCCGACGGCGGCATCTTCGACCAGATCTACCAGCCTAAGTAATACCGGATGGCACGATTGCCAGACCGTTACTAAAAGGAACCATCATGGCGCTGCGCAGCTTTTCCGATTACCGGGTACTGATCGTGCCGGGCTTGCATAACAGCGGTCCCGAGCACTGGCAGAGCCGCTGGCAGCGCCTGTATCCGCAATTCGAGCGGGTCGAGCAGGACGACTGGAATGAACCCGACCTGGCGACCTGGTCGGCGCGCCTGGACCAGGTGCGGCGGCAGGATGCGCGCCCCACCCTCATCGTCGCCCACAGCTTCGGCTGCCTGACGACGGCGCACAGCCTGGCGCGCGACCCGCAGGGCGTGGCCGGCGTGCTGCTGGTGGGGCCGGCCGACCCCGACAAGTTTGGCGTGGCGAAGGCATTGCCGCAAAAGCGGCTGCCTTGCCTCGGCATCCTGATCGCCAGCCAGACGGACCCGTGGATGACGGCCGAACACGCGGCGCAGTGGGCGCGGCGCTGGAATTGCAAGTATATTGATGGCGGTGCGTTGGGCCATATCAACGCCGAATCGCGCCTTGGCGACTGGGTCTACGGCCAGGCGCAGCTGCAAACACTGTTTGATCTGGCACAAAGCGACAAGCGCCACCGTCAGGCAGCCTGATACGACGAACATCTTCGCCACACAACTTCTGAAGGAGATCACGATGACTTTACGCCTGGGCGATGTCGCCCCTGATTTTGAACAAGACAGCTCGATCGGTCCGCTCAAGTTCCACGAGTGGGCGGGCAATTCCTGGGTGGTGCTGTTTTCCCACCCGGCCGACTTTACCCCCGTGTGCACGACGGAACTGGGCCTGACGGCCAAGCTCAAGCCGGAATTCGACAAGCGCAACGTGAAGGCCATCGCCCTGTCCGTGGACGCGGCCGAGTCGCACAAGAGCTGGATCAAGGATATCGAAGAGACGCAAAACACGGTGGTGGGCTTCCCCATCATCGCCGACGTCGACAAGAAAGTGTCGGTGCTGTACGACATGATCCACCCGGAACAGTCCGTCACAGCCACCGTGCGCTCCGTCTTCATCATCGACCCGAACAAGAAAGTGCGGCTGATCCTCACGTATCCGCTCAGCACGGGCCGCAATTTCAATGAAATTCTGCGCGTCATCGACGCCCTGCAGCTGACGGACGGCTACACGGTGGCCACGCCCGGCAACTGGAACGATGGCGACGACGTCATCATTCCATTGACCGTGCAAGACCCGGACGTGATCAAGCAGAAATATCCGAAGGGCTTTACGGCCGCCAAGCCATATCTCCGGTTGACGCCGCAGCCCAACAAGTAATTCCGGGGTCAGTTGCTGATGTACCCCAGAAGCAAGTTCTGGGGGCGGACCCTGAGGGTCCGACCCCGGTATTTCACAGGGGTTTCTCAAGTGACACCCAAAAAACGCACCTGTCCGGTGCGTTTTTTTTCGCCCATGGATTCTGCCGGCAAGTATGCAAAATCCATCTAAGCAAATGAGAAATGGTTAGTTCTTTTTATAACGATTGCATGTGATTATTGCGCCCTATAACTCAAAAATGTAATAAGAAGGGGTTTCCATGTCTGAAGCAACACTAGCGCCGCCCAAGGCGCGCGGAGCGCCGTTTCGGGTCATGCCGGGGTTTAAGCTGTCACTGGGCTTCACGCTCTTTTACCTGGCCTTGATCGTCCTCATTCCCTTGTCCTCGGTGTTCCTGAAAACCTTCACCATGACATGGGACGCCTTCTTCAGCGCCGTCACGTCCGAGCGCGTGATGGCCTCGTACCGATTGACGTTTGGCGCCTCGCTGATCGCCGCCCTGCTGAACGTGGTGTTTGGCGGCATCCTGGCCTGGGTGCTGGTGCGCTATAAATTCCCCGGCAAGCGCATCATCGACGCGCTCGTCGACTTGCCGTTCGCCTTGCCGACGGCCGTGGCCGGCATCACCCTGACGGCCCTGTATTCGTCTAACGGCTGGTTCGGCCAGTTCATCGAAGGCGTGCTGGGCATCAAGGTGGCGTTCACGCCGTTGGGCGTGGTGGTGGCGCTGACCTTCATCGGCTTGCCCTTCGTCGTGCGTACCGTGCAACCGGTGCTGGAAGACGCGGAAAAGGAACTCGAAGAAGCGGCCGCCAGCCTGGGCGCCAATTCCCTGCAAACATTCATCCGCGTTATCTTCCCCACGATTCTGCCATCGTTGCTGACGGGCTTTGCCTTGGCCTTTGCCCGAGCCACGGGCGAGTACGGTTCCGTGATCTTTATCGCCGGCAACATGCCGATGGTGTCGGAAATCACGCCGCTGTTCATTATTACCAAGCTGGAGCAATACGATTACGCAGGCGCCACGGCCATCGCCGTGGTGATGCTGGTGGTGTCTTTCCTGTTGTTGTTGACGATTAACCTGCTGCAAGCATGGACGCGCGGAAAGGCGAAGAAATCATGAGTACGAATACGACTGCCGCCGCTGGCGTGGACACTGCGCGGCCGACAGCGCGCCGCTTCGAGCCGAATGTCGGCCCCGTCGTGCTGGAACCATTGTGGGTGCGCACGGTATTGATCACCATCGCCTTGCTGTTTCTGACGGCTTTCCTGATCGTGCCCCTGGTGGCCGTGTTTGCGGAAGCGTTCAAGAAGGGCTGGGAAGCGTATATCGCCGCCATCATCGATCCGGACGCCATTTCCGCCATCAAGTTGACCCTGATCACGGCCGCCATCGCCGTGCCGCTGAACCTGGTATTCGGCGTGGCCGCTTCCTGGTGCATCGCCAAGTTCGACTTCCGCGGCAAGAGCATTTTGCTGACCCTGATCGACTTGCCGTTTTCCGTCTCGCCCGTGATTTCCGGCCTGATCTACGTGCTGATGTTCGGCGCCCAAGGCTGGTTCGGCCCGTGGCTGCAGGCGCACGACATCAAGATTTTGTTTGCCGTGCCCGGCATCGTGCTGGCCACCATCTTCATCACCTTCCCGTTCGTGGCGCGCGAACTGATCCCGCTGATGCAGTCGCAGGGCAGCGAAGAGGAAGAGGCCGCCATCGTGCTGGGCGCCTCGGGCTGGAACACTTTCCGCAGAGTCACCTTACCGAATATCAAGTGGGGTCTGCTGTATGGCGTGATCCTGTGCAACGCCCGCGCCATGGGCGAGTTCGGCGCCGTGTCCGTGGTCTCCGGCCATATCCGCGGCGAAACGAACACCATGCCGCTGCAGGTGGAGATTCTGTACAACGAGTACAACTTCGCCGCCGCGTTTGCCGTCGCCTCGTTGCTGGCCCTGCTGGCCCTGGTGACTCTGGCCCTGAAAGCCTTTATTGAGTGGCGTTTGAACGAGAGCGACGCCGACGATTCCGCCTTACGTTCCACGGAGCACTGATATGACCATCGCAGTTAAAAACATCCACAAGCGCTTCGGCGATTTCGTCGCCCTCGACAATATCTCGCTGGACTTTCCCGCCGGCGAATTGACGGCCCTGCTGGGTCCGTCCGGTTGCGGCAAGACCACCTTGCTGCGCATTATTGCTGGCCTGGAACATCCGGACAGCGGCCAGGTGCTGCTCGATGCGGAAGACGCGTCGAACCGCCACGTGCGCGAGCGGCAAGTCGGTTTCGTGTTTCAACACTATGCGCTGTTCAAGCACATGACGGTGTTCGAAAACGTGGCGTTTGGCCTGCGCGTGAAGTCGCGCAGCGAACGGCCGTCGGAAGACCAGATCCGCCGTAAAGTGAAAGATTTGCTGGAGCTGGTGCAGCTGGACTGGCTGGCCGACCGCTATCCGCCGCAACTGTCGGGCGGACAACGCCAGCGCATCGCCCTGGCGCGCGCCCTCGCTGTCGAGCCGCGCGTGCTGCTGCTCGACGAACCGTTCGGCGCGCTCGACGCCAAGGTGCGCAAGGAATTGCGCCGCTGGCTGCGCCGCCTGCATGACGACTTGCACGTGACCAGTATTTTTGTCACGCATGACCAGGAAGAGGCGCTGGAAGTGGCCGACCAGGTCGTGCTGATGAACAAGGGTACCGTCGAGCAACTCGGTTCCCCAGAGCAAGTCTATAACCACCCGGCCTCGCCGTTCGTGTACGGTTTCCTCGGCAACGTCAACCTGTTCCACGGCCGCGTGCATGACGGCGTGATGGCGACGGGCGACGCCAGCTTCGAAGTGCCCGATTATGCGGGCGTGAGTGACAGCAAGGGCACGGCCTATGTGCGTCCGCACGACCTGGAAATCGACCGTTACACGCAGGGCGCCGAAGGCATCGTGGTGAAACTGAGCCGCGCCCATGCGATCGGCCCGCTGGCCCAGCTGGACTTGCAGCGCGTCGATAACAGCGAGCTGATTGAAGCGGTGATGTCGAACGAGCGTTTTACTCATTTGCAGCTGAAGGAAGGCGAAACCTTGGTAGTCCGCCCGAAACGCCTCCACGTGTTCGTTGAACCAACAAGAACCTAAAGGCTGAAAATATATGAACTTTCAACAACTGCGTTCGATCCGCGAAGCGGCCCGCCGCGGCTATAACTTGACGGAAGTGGCGAATGCCCTGTTCACGTCGCAGCCGGGCGTGAGCCGGCAGATCCGCGAACTGGAAGATGAGCTGGGCGTGGTGATTTTCGAACGCAACGGCAAGCGCTTGACGGGCTTGACGGAGCCGGGCAAGGGCATTTTGAAGATCGTCGACCGCCTCCTGATCGAGGCGGAAAACCTGCAGCAGGCCAGCCTCGAATACAGCGGCCAGACCAGCGGAACGTTATCCGTGGCGGCCACGCACACGCAGGCGCGCTATGCGTTGCCGAAAGTGGTGCAGGGCTTTCGCGCCGCCTTCCCCGATGTGCGCATCGCGCTGCAGCAAAGCGCGCCCGAGCATATCGCGGAATGGGTGCTGTCGGGCAAGACCGATATCGGCATCGCCACGGAGGGCTTGAGCCAGTTCCCCGACCTCGTGTCGTTCCCGTGCTACCGCTGGAGCCATCTGATCGTCGTGCCGGACGGCCACCCGCTGCTCGAGCACTCGCCGATCCGCCTGGAAGACCTGGCGAAATATCCGTTGATTACCTACGACAAGGGGTTCACGGGACGCGGCCATATCGACGATGCGTTCGCCAAGGCGGGCGTGACGACCGACATCATTTTGACGGCCATGGATTCGGATGTCATCAAGCAATACGTGGCGCTGGGCCTGGGCGTGGGCATCGTCGCCTCGATGGCCTTCGACCATGGCCGCGACAAAGGGCTGCGGGCGGTGGAAGCGTCGCATCTGTTCGCCACCAACACGACGCGCCTGGCCGTGCGCCGAGGCGCCTACCTGCGTGCCTACGCCTACGAGTTCATCCTGCAGCTGGCGCCGGACCTGACGCGCGAAGACATCGACCGCGCCATGGCGGGCGAGGAAGCCCTCTAGGCGATGGCCGCCTTTTGCACGCGCGTCAGGCTGGCCACGGCGCGCGCGTAGCTATCCTGCACCAGTTCCGCCAGGTAATCGGTGGGGAAGCGCGCCACATCGACGATGGTGACCCAGTGAAAGCGGCCCATGTAGCGGGCCGGTTTGACGCCCGGCATGTCCGTCAGTTCAATGAAACGCCCGGCGCTGGCGCGCAGGCTGAAACGCCACTGTTCCGGTGCGCTGGTCTTGAAATAGGCAAACTTCTTGCCGCTCACTTCATACACGAGGATGTTCGACGGCGCACCGTACAGCACGGCTTGCGCGCCGGGCAGGGCCGCGCAAAATTGCTTCAGTTCATCTGTTGTCATTCGTCCACCGCCATGAATTGTTGCGTGTTGCGGTCGAAGGCGTACGCCGCGCCGGCAGGGGCGTCCAGCAGCGCAATGAAACGGTCGTCCACGCTGAGCACGGCACCCAGCGACACGAGGGCTACGTTGGCGCTGTCGTTGATGTAGTCGTCGCTCTCGTCGTTGGCCGTGAAGCGCCAGCCGCTGTCGTCGTCGTTATCCGGCGCTTCGCGGTACAGGTAGCCGACGGGCGCGCCGTCTTCCAGCACGCGTTTCGTGACGAAGCACAGGCCCGCGTAGCGGTTGACGAGGTTATCATCATCGTCGTGCTGGGTATTGATGATGTGGCGCGCCGTGAAGGCGATGGGGTCTTTGGCGCGCAAATCGGCGATGTAGCCGGGCATGTTGTCGAGCTTGCCCGTAAAGTGCCCATGCGGCTCGACCGTGTCGACCAGCACCCACATGCGCTCGGCGCCCGGCGCCTGCGGATCGTCGCTGTGGAAGGCGAAGATCAGCTTGACCACCTCGCCGGGGCGCACCTGGGCGATGGCTTCGGGCGGCGATTTATAGAAGGTGTAGGGATGGCGCGCCGCCAGTTCGGCGGCGTCGGCCAGGTGCCAGCTGGGCATGGTTATCCATCATCAAGAAGAGTAAACCCCATGGTAGCCGATTGCGTGTCAGGATGACCACGCATACCTGCAGGCTTGCCATTGCCGCAGGGCTACGCCGCCGCTTGGCATGTGCCGATCTACAACAATCCTGCTTCCCAGACCAGCGCCTGGTCATGGCAAGGAGGGTGGCAAGCCCCTTGATAGCCGGACTCGGCAAGAAACTGGTGAGATCGATTAAAAATGCCAATGGTAAAATTTGTTTCTTTTATTGCACTTTGATTGCCCGGATGATATCTTTTGTCCAATCGCAAAAAAAATATAACAAAAATATAATTAACATTGTGTTTTTTGAAATTTATCAATAGGGGAAATTATGAACACGACTAAACATGCTGTGCTGGGTCTCTGCCTTGCTGTCTCGGCTTGCCTGGCGCCATTGGCCCAGGCGGCGAACTGGGTGGAAATCACCGATCCCGCCATGAGCGGCTTCCTGGTGGGCGGCAAGACCGTCACCTACGGCAGCGTGGCAGCGGACTCGGTCTGGGTGTTTGACGGCGCCAACCCGTCTGGCCCGCAAAGCGCGGCCGCCATCCAGAGCTTGGTCAGCAGCAAGTTTGGTCTGCCATCCAGCGGCACCGGTTCCCTGGTCTTTGCCGCCCAGGGCGACCTGGAAAGCGGTAAGTCCGGTTCGTTCACCGTCAAGTCCAGCTTTGACTACCTGGCCGTGCACTATGGCCGTGGCGAACTGCTGTTCCACTGGGACGCGCCGCTGGCCGCCAATACGCTTATCACCATCAGCAATCTGCCGCGCGGCCTGAGCAATTTCCGCGCCTACAGTTCCGTCTCGGCCGTGCCTGAGCCAGCGACCTACGGCATGTTGATGCTGGGCCTGGGTCTGGTCGGTTTTGCCGCGCGCCGCCGCCGCGCCTGAGCCTGCAGCGCCTGCGGGCGCAAGACATGAAAAAAAGCCCGCGCATCGGAAGATGCGCGGGCTTTTTGCATGGCGGAGCGGTATTTACCAGCTATAGCCAGCCTTGGCGTAGTAATAGCGGCCGTTGAAACCGTTCGGCGCGAAGATGCTGTAAGGCTGGGTACCGTTGACGTTCAGGTTGCCCGCGCTCGTCACTTGCGCCGGATAGCGGTTGGTGACGTTGTCGATGCCGGCCACCAGGCGCCAGTTCTTGCCCAGTTTCACGGAACCGGACACGTCCAGCACCCATTGCGGGTCATACGTCTGGTCCAGCTTGACGTCGTTCTGCGGCACGGTGAAGCTGCCGTAGCGCGTTACGACGCCGTGCGCATTCCAGATGCCGAATCCGTAGTCGGCGGCCAGGCTGAACTTGTCCTTCGGCGAGGCCACCGTGATGCGGTCGATGCTCTGGCGGTCGATCAGTTTCAGGTTGTTGGCCGTCAGGATGGCCGGATTGCCGGCGATTTTCTGTACCGTGCTCTTGTTGTGGTTGTACGCCACGGTGAGGTCGAGGCGGTCCTTGTCCTGCAGGTCGATGCGGTAGGTGCTGACGATGTCCACGCCTTCCGTGCGCGTGTCGACGGCGTTGGTGAAGTAGCGCGCTGCGCCCACGGTCGAGCCTTGCGTCGCCAGCTGGGCCTTGAGCTTGTCGTTCAGCGCCAGATTGGCCGAGAACAGGATGCGGTTGTCGATGTCGATGCGGTAGGCATCGATGCTGGTGGTGAAGTTGCGGCTGGGCTGGAACTGCAGGCCCAGGCTGTAGTTGCGTGCCTTTTCCGGCTTCAGGTCTTGCGCACCGAGGGCGCGCGCCTGCGGCGTGTTGACGGCGAAGGTACCCGTCTCGATGGCCGTATTGTTGCCGTTGATGACCTGGAAGTTGGTGGTGGTGATGGTGTAGTACTGCTGCGCCAAGGATGGCGCGCGGAAGCCGCTCGACACGGTGCCGCGCAGGGACAGGGCGTCCGTGAAGGCATAGCGCGCGGAACCCTTGGCCGAGGTGGTGCTGCCGAAATCGCTGTAGCGCTCATGGCGCAGGGCCACGCCGCCCGACAGTTTCTTCGTCGCTTCCGCTTCCAGGTTCACATAGACCGACTCGTTGTGGCGCGAGTGGCTGCCCGCGTTGACAGGACGGAAGCCGGCAAAGCCTTGCGAACCGCCGCCCGTGTACGATGCTTCATCGCCGGCGCCGATGCTGTACTTTTCATGGCGCGCTTCGGCGCCCACGGCCACCGTCAGCGGGCCCGTAAAGTAAGACACGGGAAATTCGCGCGCCGCATCGAGGTTGAACACCGTTTGTTCGTTTTTCAGCGAGCCCGCATAGAAATGCGTGGGGCTGTTGGCGCCCAGCGACTGGTTGACCGTATTGTCCAGGTCCAGCTCGAACTTGTTGCTGCCGTAATTGAGGCTGGCATCCCAGCGCCAGCCGGCCGCTTCGCCGCGCAAGCCCGTGACAAGGGATTGGTCCGTCAGGGTGCTGTTTTGCAATGGCAAAAAGCCTTCCGGGAAGAGTGGCGTGCGCTGGACGAACTGCTTCGAATTATTCGGGTCCGTGATCAGCGCCGTGCGCCAGGTGGCGGCGGCCGACGTGTCGCGCTTGCCGTAATTGCCGAAGGCATACCAGTCGAGGTTGTCGCTGATGTGGTATTCGCTGTTGAGGAAAATCGTTGCCGGCTTGCTTTCCGGGTCGCCATAGCGTTGGTTGACCTTGCCGTAGCGCGGTTCCAGCGGGTTGCGGAAATCGGCACCGGCGCGGTTGGTCGGGTCGCGTTCCGCCACTTCGGCCGAGACGCGCACCCAGCCGTCCTCGCCCAGGGCGAAGCCGGCCGAACCCTTGATGGATTTTTGCTTGCCGTCGCGTTCCTGCGTCTGGCCATAGCCCACTTCGATATCGCCGCCGGCCGCGCCTTTTTTCAGGATGATGTTGATCACGCCGGCAATCGCGTCGGAGCCGTACTGGGCCGCCGCGCCATCGCGCAGCACTTCCACGTGGTCGATGGCGGCCAGGGGAATGGCGTTCAGGTCGACCGGCGCCGAGCCGCGGCCCAGCGAGCCGTTGACGTTGACGACGGCCGAGGTATAGCGGCGCTTGCCGTTCACCAGTACCAGGGTCTGGTCGGGCGACAGGCCGCGCAACTGGGCCGGCCGCACGGCGTCGCTGGCGTCGGCGCCCGTGGCGCGGGCAAAGTTCAGCGATGGCAGCAGGCGCGCCAGCACGGTGGCCAGTTCGCCCGAACCCGTGCTTTGCAGGTCACGCGAAGTGAGGATGTCGATCGGCGATTCGGAATCGATGGTGCGGCGGTTCTTGGCGAAGGTGCCGGTGACGACCACCGATTGCAATTCGCCTTCGGCCGGCAGCTCTTGCTGCGCTTGCGCCTGCATCGGCAGGCTGAAGCAGGCCACCAGGCTGGCGGCGATGACGGTTTTTACGGGGAGGGCGGGACGCTGGGAGCGGGCGGTGCTTGAACTCATCGACGATATCTCTTCGGTTGTGGTTGCGCGGACCATGGCGGTCCGGTGATGCAATCAGATTAACAGTGGGCACGCGGCGTCCTTACGAATCGTTCTGTCTATCGATATGCAATAAATATCTGAAAGACGTCAACATGGTGCGCGTAGCGCATATGGCCTCGTTTCCAGCATACGACCGGGCACGGCAAGGCCGCAATGCTGCACAGCAGTAAATTGCTCAGTGTTGTATAAATGCGACTATGCATTCCCTGGATCGGGCTGGATGGCGGCCGGGGCGGTACTGGCAGTCTCAATGCGGCTGACCCGGAATGGACTCCCGGTGGCGGATCGCTTCGACGACGATCCGCAGCGCCCGCGATTCATGGCGGCGGCTGGGATAGTAAGCATGGAGGCCAGGAAACTTTCCACACCAGTCACGCATGACGCTGATTAAGCGGCCTTCGCGTACATGCTCGGCCACCATATCTGCCGTCACGAAGGCCAGACCATTGCCGCTCAAGGCGGCTTGCACCATGGGAACGGCGCTGGTAAACACGGTCTGGCCACGCACCCGCGCTTCCACATTGCGCCCCTCATGCTGGAGCTCCCACGCGTAAATGCCGCCACTGCTGGCGAGGCGCAGCGTGATGCAATTATGTTTCAGCAGCTCTTGCAGGCTGGCCGGTTGCGCATGCCAGGAGAAGTAGTCTGGCGAACCGACGATCATGGTCGGAATGTCGGGCGTGAGCCGCACGGCGATCATGTCCTCCTCGACTTGATCGCCGTAGCGCACGCCGATGTCATAGCGGTCCGCCGCGATATCGACCAGCTTGTAATCGGACTGAATCTCGATATGCAGATCGGGATAGTGGGGCAGCACTGGCGCAAGCCTTGGCCACAGCAGCGTATCGATAATATGGTCGATGGCGGTGATGCGCACGGTACCCGCCGGCTTGCCATTCAAATCGCTGACAGCGGCGATTTCGGCATTGACCTCTTCCAGCCGCGGCGCGACGTTGGTCAGCAGGCGCTCGCCTGCTTCTGTCGGTGAAACACTGCGCGTCGTCCGATTGAGCAGCCGCACGCCCAGCCGCGCTTCCAGGTCACGAATGATGTGGCTGAGCGTGGATTGGGACATGCCGAGCTTGATGGCGGCACGCGTGAAACTGCGTTGGCGAGCCACTTCAAAAAATATCAAAATATCAATAATATTATCTCTGGCCATGTGCATCATTCCTGAACCGGCGGTGGAGGGTATCCCGTGGTGGCGCCCTGCAAGCGCTGATACCAGGGGGGAGTGTGCGAATTTTCATATAAATATACAGAACATTCATGGCTGTGGCACATATACCTGTTCGGATTTCCGGTGCGCCGATGCGGCAAGTGCCACGTACGATGTCGCCAAGGTATTCAGCCCATCCCACACCGTACGAACTGGAGAACAGAGATGACCATCAATGATGTAGCGCGCCGCGATTTCCTCAAGACTGCTGGCACCGGCATGGCCGTGCTGGGCAGCCTGTCCCTTGCAGGTGCTTCCGCGTTCGCTGCCGAAAGCAAGCCCGTGCCTGATATGTCGAACCAGGCTGACAATTTTTACCGGAGCGAAACCGTCGTCGCGCAAAAGGTCGCGTTTGACAACCAGTACAAAATGAAGGTGGTCGGGAATCTCTTCACGCCCAAGAACCTCAACCGGAATTCTAGGCATCCGGCGATCATCATCGGCCATCCGATGGGCGCGGTGAAAGAGCAAAGCTCGAACCTGTATGCACAAAAGCTGGCCGAACAGGGCTTCGTCACGCTGGCCATCGACCAGTCGTTCTGGGGTGAAAGCGCAGGCCAGCCACGCAATGCCGTGGCGCCGGACATCTATGCCGAAGCGTTCAGTGCGGCGGTCGATTACCTGGGCACGCAGTCATTCGTCGACAGGGAACGCATCGGCGTTCTCGGCATTTGCGGCAGCGGCAGTTTCGTCATCAGCGCCGCCAAGATCGATCCGCGCATGAAGGCCGTTGCCACTGTCAGCATGTACGACATGGGCGCGGCCAACCGCAATGCGCTGAACCACTCGCAGACGCTCGAGCAACGCAAGCAGATCATTGCCGAGGCGGCGCAACAGCGCTACGTGGAATTTACCGGTGGCGCAATCGCGTACACGGGCGGCACCGTGCACAAGCGCGATGGCAATACGCATCCGATCCAGCGCGAGTTCTATGACTTCTATCGCACCCCGCGCGGAGAGTTCACGCCGGCAGGATCGTCGCGCGAGCTGACGACGCACCCTACGCTGGCCAGCAACGTCAAGTTCATGAACTTTTATCCGTTCAACGACATCGAGACGATTTCCCCGCGTCCCATGCTGTTCATCACGGGCGACCAGGCGCACTCCAAAGAATTCAGCGAAGAGGCCTACCGGCTTTCGGCCCAGCCCAAGGAACTGGTGATCGTGCCAGGCGCCGGACACGTCGACCTGTATGACCGCGTGAAACTCATCCCGTGGGACAAGCTGCAGGCCTTCTTCCACCAGCATCTGGCATAGGCGCATACCATGACAGTACCGATAAGCAGCGCGCCTCAAGATGGCGTCCGCGGGCACGGCAATACCGGGGCGCAGGCGACCATGTGGGGTGGTGTCTTTGCGATGACGCTCTGCGTTTTCGCGCTGATCGCCTCGGAGTTCATGCCGGTCAGCCTGTTGACGCCGATGGCCAGGGATCTGCTGGTCAGCGAAGGCCTGACAGGGCAGGGGATCGCCATCTCCGGCGCGTTCGCGGTACTCACCAGCCTGTCGATTTCAGCAATGACTGGCAGCATGAACCGCAAGACCCTGTTGCTGGGGCTGACAGCACTGATGGCCGTCTCCGGGGCTGTTGTCGCGATGGCGCCGAATTACTTCCTGTACATGGTCGGCCGCGCACTGATCGGCGTGGTGGTGGGAGGTTTCTGGTCATTGTCGGCCGCCACCGCGATACGCCTGGTGCCATCGGATCAGGTGCCGCGTGCCCTGGCCATCTTCAATGGCGGCAATGCGCTGGCGACCGTTGTTGCCGCGCCACTGGGCAGTTACCTCGGTTCCGTCATCGGATGGCGTGGCGCATTCTTCTGCCTGGTGCCCGTGGCCTTGATTGCCTTTCTCTGGCAGTGGATCAGCCTGCCTTCCATGCCGCCTCAGGCCGGGTCGGCCGGTTCGCGCAACGTCTTCAAACTGCTGCAGGACCCGAAGGTTGCCCTGGGCATGCTGGCTGTCAGCACGTTTTTCATGGGACAGTTCGCCCTGTTCACCTATTTGCGCCCCTACCTTGAAAGCGTTACGCGGGTAGACATCTCCACGCTGTCGCTGATTCTGCTGGCAATCGGCGCAGGCGGCTTCATCGGCACCACCATCATCAGCAAGTTCTTGAAGTGGCATTTTTTCCGGACGCTGGTTGGCATTCCCATCGTGATGGCCCTGATCGCCGTGGCGCTGACCGTCTTTGGCAGCAAGGTCGCTGCCGTGACGGTACTGCTGGGCATGTGGGGCCTGGTCGCGACCGCCGCGCCGGTAGGCTGGTGGTCATGGCTGGCAATAACGCTGCCCAGGGATGCAGAGGCGGGTGGCGGCCTGATGGTCGCTGTCGTGCAACTCGCCATCGCCCTCGGTTCCACGGTCGGCGGCTTGCTGTTCGATAAAAGTGGCTACCAGAGCACATTCATCGCCAGCGCGGCCGCACTGCTGCTGGCGGCCTTCCTGACCTCGCGCCTGCAAGCGTTGCGGGCAGCTTGAATCCTTTACGAGGAAGGAGCAGACTATGATCACGTGCAAGCCAGCAGTTCCCAACGGCGCCCGGCATGGACTGGGCCTGTTGCTGGGCCTGCTCTCCCTCGGTGCTAGCGAAGCCCGGCAGCAGCCCGCTTCCGTGCCATACGCTCCGGTCCCGGTCCCGGTCGCCGCCGGCGCCTCCCTCAAGCCCGAGCGGTTGCGCATATCGATGCGCGTGGGCGAACGCCGCTTCGCCGTCACCTTGTCCGACAACGCGACGGGGCACGCCTTTGCCGCAATGCTGCCGCTGACGCTGGATATGGCCGAACTCAACGGAAACGAAAAGCATGCGGATCTGGCGAAGGCGCTGCCTGTCAATGCATCGCGGCCAGGCACCATACGCAATGGCGACCTCATGCTGTACGGTACGAAGACCGTCGTGGTTTTCTACAAGACATTTACGTCACCGTATGCCTACTCGGCCATTGGCCGCGTAGCCGATCCTGAAGGTCTGGCCCAGGCACTGGGCCGGCATGGGACCCAGGTCGAGTTTATCCAATACCAGTCAATACCCGGTGGTGGCGCTTGCCACCTGGATAGCACAAATGTACAAGCCTGAGATCGAAGCGAATATGGCTTCGCTATACAGGAAACCCGGATACGGCCCTTCCTGAGCAGGGCGCAGAATAGCCCGATTCGAATCGCCGCAGACAGCCGACCCAAACTCACCCTCGAAAGGAAACACCATGATACTCAAGCGCGCCGGCACACAGCCATCCCAAAAAGGACCAGCCGAATATTTTACTGGCGTGGTTCGCATCGATCCACTGAACTTCCCACCCGCACCGGCGCGCGCATCGTGCGCGAGCGTCACGTTTGAACCGGGTGCGCGTTCGGCCTGGCACACCCATCCACTGGGCCAAACCCTGCTCGTCACGGCCGGCTGCGGCTGGACGCAATGCGAAGGCGAAGCCATCGTTGAAATCCGGGCCGGCGATGTGATCTGGTGCCCGCCCGGTCACAAGCACTGGCACGGTGCGACCCCGACCACCGCGATGACCCACATCGCCATCCAGGAAGCGCTCGATGGCGTCAACGTGATCTGGATGGAAAAAGTGACCGACGAAGAATATGCGGCGGGACTGCCATCAGACCGGCTGGCAGCCCTGCAAAACGCCTGTCGGGCGTCTTGATCTTGCTGATCATGCCGCCTGTTTGCCGCGCAGCGCGCGCGCGCAATCCTTGATCAGGGCGGGACCGGCATAAATCAGGCCGCTGTACAGCTGCACCAGCTGCGCGCCCGCCTCGAACTTGGCCAAAGCATCCTTGCCCTGCATGATGCCCCCCACGCCGATGATGGGCAGCGCGTCGCCCAGTTCCGCCTTCAGCAAACGGATCACATTGTTCGACAGTTCAAATACGGGCGCACCCGACAGGCCGCCCGCTTCCGCGCCGTGCGGCATGCCTTCGACGGCACTGCGCGACAGGGTCGTATTGGTGGCGATGACGCCATCGATGCGGTGGCGCGTGAGCGACTCGGCGATGCTTTTCACCTGTTCGCCATCCATGTCCGGCGCGATCTTCAGGGCCAGCGGCACGTAGCGCTTGTGCTTGTCCGCCAGGCGCGCCTGCGCGTCCTTCAGTTGCGACAGCAGGGCGTCGAGTTCCGACGCGCCCTGCAGCTGGCGCAGGTTTTTCGTGTTCGGCGACGAGATGTTCACCGTCACATAGCTGGCGTAGGGGTAGACTTTTTCCAGGCACAGCAGATAGTCGTCGGCGGCCCGCTCGATGGGCGTGTCGGCGTTCTTGCCGATGTTCAGGCCCAGCACGCCGGCGCGGTTCTGGTAAAACTTCGACGCCTGCACATTGGCCACAAAGGCGTCCACGCCGCCATTATTGAAACCCATGCGGTTGATGATGCCCTGCGCCTGCGGCAGGCGGAACATGCGCGGTTTCGGATTGCCCGCCTGCGCGCGCGGCGTGACGGTGCCCACTTCGATCGAGCCGAAACCCAGGTCGGCCAGTGCGTCGATGTAGGCGCCATCCTTGTCCAGGCCGGCGGCCAGACCGACGGGGTTCGGGAAGGTGATGCCCATCACCGTGCGCGGATCAGCGGCCGGTTTGCCGGCCAGCTTCGTCAGGCCCAGCGCGCTGGCGCGTTTCAGGGCGGGCAGGGTGAAATGGTGGGCCGCTTCGGCATCCATCGAAAACAGCAGCGGGCGGGCGAGGGAGTACAGGAATTTTTCAGACATGGGGCGCTTTGAGTAGGTGTGCGGGCTGCCGGGAAGGGCTGGCGGCGCGCGAAATAAGTGCCGTATTTTACCGTGTTCCGCGCGGCTGCCGGGTGTATAGTTCTCTTTGGTCTAATGCAACATTGATTCCTTGTTAATTCGCATTCGGCCGCGGACCTTCCTGTTTTTTCTCTGTTCTGTTGACTTCATAAGCGAGACATCGATTGAAAAAGACACGCATCCTGACCGCCATCGCGGCCGCCAGCGCACTGCTGCTGAGCCACCCGGCCCTGGCCCTGCCCAATACGCAAGACACCCGCATGCTGAGCGAACCGGCCGTCTCCAGCCGCCACATCGCCTTCATCTACGCGGGCGACCTGTGGCTGTCCAACTTGGACGGCGGCGGCGCGCGGCGCCTGACGTCGGACCTGGGCGACAAATCGAATCCCGTGTTCTCGCCCGACGGCAGCCTGATCGCGTACAGCGCGAACATCGACGGCAATGTCGACGTGTATGTGATCGCGGCGGCGGGCGGCGTGCCGCGGCGCCTGACTTTCCACCCCGGTGTTGATCTGGCGCAATCGTTCACGCCCGATGGCCAGGCCGTGATGTTCACCTCGCCCCGCGCCGCCTTCAACAACCGCTTCCAGAAGCTGTTTACGGTGCCCGTGGCGGGCGGCGTGGAAACGCAGCTGGAAATCCCGAACGCGTCGCGCGCCACGTATTCGCCCGATGGCAAGCGCATCGCCTACAACCCGCTGGCGCCGGCCTTCAAACAGTGGAAGCGTTACCGGGGCGGCACCAACTCCTGGCTGTGGCTGTTTTCGTCCAGCGACAAATCCATCGAAAAAATCCCCCAGCCGACCACACGCTCGAACGACGTCGACCCGATATGGATAGGCGACACCGTGTACTTCCGCTCGGACCGCAACGGCGAATTCAACCTGTTTGCGTATGACGTCAAGACGAAAGCCGTGCGCCAGCTGACGCGGCACGCGGATTTCCCCGTGCTCAACGCGTCGGCCGCGAACGGCACCATCGTCTACGAGCAGGCCGGCTATCTGCATGTGTTCGACATCGCCCGCGGCCAGGCGCACAAGCTCACCATCGGCGTGGCCAGCGACCTGGGGCAGGCGCGGCCCCGCTGGGTGAAGAACGCGAAATACATCCGCGACGCGTCGATTTCGCCGTCGGGCGCGCGCATCGCCTTCGAGTACCGGGGCGAGATCGTCACCATCCCCGCCGACAAGGGCGACGTGCGCAACCTGACGCAGACGGCCGGCGCCCACGAGCGCACGCCCATCTGGTCGCCCGATGGCCGCTCGGTCGCGTATTTTTCCGATGAATCGGGCGAGTATGAACTGCATGTGCGCGCGCAGGACGGCAAGGGCGCCGTGCGCAAGTTCAAGCTCAATGGCAGCGGCTTCTATGACAATGCCGTCTGGTCGCCCGACAGCAGGAAGATCGCGTTTGCCGACAATGGCTGGAGCATGTACGTGATCGACATCGGCAACGGCAAGGTGCAAAAGATAGCCACGGAACCGATGTATGGCGTCGACAAGAGCATGCGCGCCTCGTGGGCGCCCGATTCACGCTGGCTGGCCTATACGCTCAACTCTCCCACCTACACGCGCAGCGCCTACATCTATTCCGTCGAGCAGAACAAGTCCATGCCGGTGACCGATGGCTTGTCCGACGTGGCCCAGCCCGTGTTCGACAAGAGCGGCAAATACCTGTACTTCTTCGCGTCGACCAACGCAGGCCCCAGCAACAACTGGTTCTCGCAGCAGAACGAAGACAACCTGGTGACGCGCACCGTGTGGATGGCCGTGCTGCGGCGCGACTTGCCGTCGCCCCTGATCAAGGAAAGCGACGAGGAAAAGGCCGCCAGCGCGGAGAGCAGGAAAGACACGGCGAAGACGGAAGCGGAGCCGAAGAGCGAAGCGAAGATCGATCCGAAGACGGGCCGCGACGACCCGAAAGTGACGGTGGCCCCCGTGGCGCCGATCAGCATCGATTTCGACGGCATCGCCACGCGCATCGTCGACCTGCCGCTGCCGGCCGCGCAGTTCTCCAGCCTGGCCGCCGGCGCCGCCGGGCAGATATTCCTGCTGCGCGAAAGCGACGGCAAGAAGGCCGTGCAGCGCTTCGACCTGAAGGAGCGCAAGGCGGAAACCATGGTTGCCGAAGCCGATGATTTCGAGGTCTCGGCCGACGGCAAGAAGCTGCTGTACCGCCAGAAGGACAACTGGGCCATGGGCTCCGCCACGGGCAAGCTGCTGGCGCCGGGCGAAGGCAAGATCAAGGTCGACGCCATCGAAGTCAAAGCCGATCCGCGCGCCGAGTGGACGCAGATTTTCAATGAAGTGTGGCGCATCAACCGCGATTATTTCTATGATCCGGGCATGCATGGCGTGGACTGGAAGGCCATGCGCGACAAGTACGCCGTGTTCCTGCCCGAGCTGTCGAGCCGCGCGGACCTGAACCGCCTGATCCAGTGGATGTGCAGCGAACTGGCCGTGGGCCACCACCGCGGCGGCGGCGGCGACGACTTTATCGAGGCGAAGAAGGTGCCGGGCGGGCTGCTGGGCGCCGACTATGAAGTGAGCGACGGCCATTACCGCTTCAAGAAGGTGTATGGCGGATTGAACTGGAATCCGGCCCTGCGCGCGCCGCTGACGGAGCCGGGCCTGAACGTCAAGGCGGGCGAATACCTGCTGGCCGTCGACAGCCGCCCGCTGGCGCCGCCGACGAATATCTACAGCGCCTTCGAGAACACGGCCGGCAAGGCCATCGACCTGACTGTGGGACCCTCGGCCGACGGCAAGGGCGCGCGCACGATCACCGTGGTGCCCGTGCCGGCCGAGGATGCCTTGCGCAACCGCGACTGGATCGAGGGCAATATGCGCAAGGTCAATGCGGCCACCAACGGCAAGGTGGCGTACGTGTACGTGCCCAATACGGCGGGGCTGGGCCACACCTACTTCAAGCGCTATTTCTTCCCGCAGGCGGACAAGCAGGCCATCATCGTCGACGAGCGCTTTAACGGTGGCGGCAGCGTGGCCGATTACTACATCGAGATCCTGCAGAAGAAGGAAATCGCCTGGTGGACCATGCGCTACGGCGCCGACATGAAGACGCCGTCCGCCTCGATCCAGGGACCGCGCGCCATGCTGATCGACGAGACGGCCGGCTCGGGCGGCGATCTGCTGCCGTGGATGTTCCGCAAAAATAACATGGGCCCGCTGATCGGCAAGGCAACGTGGGGCGGCCTGGTGGGCATCCTCGGCTTCCCCGTGCTGATGGATGGCGGCACGATCACGGCGCCGAACCTGGCGTTCTGGACGCGCGAAAATGGCTGGGGCGTGGAAAACGAAGGCGTGCCGCCCGATATCGAAGTCGAGCAAACGCCGGCCGACGTCATCGCCGGCCGCGATCCGCAGCTGGAAAAGGCGATCGAGGTGATCCAGGCCGAACTGGCGAAGAACCCGCCCGTGCGGCCTGCGCGCCCGGTGTTTCCGGACAAGAGCAAGTAAGCTGAAGTGCAGGGGGCAGACCCTCGCGATTGTTCGCCGGTAGGTCGGATTAGCGCAGCGTAATCCGACACCATTGTTGGCTTTGCAGCGTCGGATTACGCGCTTGCGCGCTAATCCGACCTACCTTACATGATCGCCCACTGTCCCTTGACGCGCTTCCAGCGCTGGCGAAGAACCCGCCCGTGCGGCCTGCACGTCCGGCGTTTCCGGACAAGAGCAAGTAAGCTGAAGTGCAGGGGTCAGACTCTCGCGATTGTTCGCCGGTAGGTCGGATTAGCGCAGCGTAATCCGACCCCATTGTTGGCTTTGCAGCGTCGGATTACGCGCTTGCGCGCTAATCCGACCTACCTTACATGATCGCCCACTGTCCCT
>NZ_JBXAJE010000002.1:969672-969752 GCF_058796955.1 Janthinobacterium sp. GW823-FHT03B06 | reverse complement strand
TTGACGTGCGCTTCCAGCGCTGGCGAAGAACCCGCCCGTGCGGCCTGCGCGTCCGGCGTTTCCGGATAAAAGCAAGTAAG
>NZ_JBXAJE010000002.1:788361-969573 GCF_058796955.1 Janthinobacterium sp. GW823-FHT03B06 | reverse complement strand
TCGCGATTGTTCGCCGGTAGGTCGGATTAGCGCAGCGTAATCCGACACCATTGTTGGCTTTGCAGCGTCGGATTACGCACTTGCGCGCTAATCCGACCTACCTTACATGATCACCCACTGTCCCTTGATCCGCGCTTCCAGCGGCTTGAAGTTGATTTTATACGCCATCTTCGGGCTTTGTTCTATCCAGTAGCCCAGGTAGATGTAAGGCAGGTTCAGTTCGCGCGCCTGGGCGATTTGCCACAGCACGTTGTAGGTGCCGTACGAGGCGCCGGGCACGTCGGGATCGAAAAACGTGTAGACGGACGACAGGCCATCGGCCAGCACGTCGATGATGCTGACCATGCGCAGGGTGCCGTCAGGCTCGCGGAACTCCACCAGGCGCGTGTTGACCCGGCTTTGGAGTAAAAATTGCGCGTACTGGTCGCGGCTGTCCTGGTCCATGCCGCCGCCCGCGTGGCGCGTGCTCTGGTAGCGCAGATACAGTTCGTAGTGCTCGTCGAGGAAGGACAAAGTGGCCACGCCCGCCTGCAGGTTGGCGTGGCGGTTCCAGGCGCGGCGCTGGTTGCGGTTGGGCGTGAACGATTGCGTCACCACGCGCACGGGGATGCAGGCCTGGCAGCCGTCGCAATACGGGCGGTAGGTGAAAATGCCGCTACGGCGAAAGCCGTTGCGCACCAGTTCCGAATACACGTCGCTGTTGATCAGGTGCGAAGGCGTGGCCACCTGCGAGCGGGCCTGGCGGTCGTCCAGGTAGCTGCACGGATACGGTGCCGTCGTGTAGAACTGCAGGGTGGCAAACGGTAGTTCGTTCAGGTGCGTCATGCTGATCCTGTCTGGTCTGTCCGCAGCAATGGAAATGTGCCTGGCGGTGTGCCTGGAGCTATCATAGCTTTTTTACGCCGGTGGCGCAGCATGCCAATCGGTGATTTGCGCTGCTTCAATGGCGCTCCTCACATGGGCCAGGAAGCGGGCGCGCGAAATGGGCGCCGCGCCCAGCGAGGCCAGGTGTTTCGTTTCTTGCTGGCAGTCAATCATGGTCACGCCGCGGGCCTGCAAAAAGCGCACGAGGTGGGCCAGCGCGATCTTCGAGCCATCCGAGACGCGGGCGAACATCGATTCGCCATAGAACATGCGCCCGATCGACACGCCATACGCGCCGCCCACCAGTTCGCCGTCCAGCCACAGCTCGGACGAGTGGGCGTAGCCCAGCTTGTGCAAGCCCGTGTAGCCGGCGATGATCTCGTCGGAAATCCAAGTGCCCGGGCCATCCTTGCGCGGCGCCGCGCAGGCGCGCATGACGGCGTCGAAATCGCCGTCGAAGCGCAGCTGCCAGCGCCCGTCTGTGGCAGCGCTGCGCTCGACCTTGCGGATGGCCTTGGCCAGGCTGTCGGAGACCTTGAAGTCCGCCGTCATCAGCACCATGCGCGGATCGGTGCTCCACCACAGAATGGGCTGGCCTTCGGAAAACCAGGGGAAGATGCCGTGCTTGTAGGCGTCGAGCAGGCGCGCGGGCGACAGGTCGGCGCCGGCCGCCAGCAGGCCGGGCGCCTCGTCGGTCAGGGCGCGCGAGACGTCGGGGAACGGGGTGTGGATGTCGAGCCAGGGAATCATGCGGCGTCAAAAATGGCAGGTGGTGGGGGGCTTACTCGGCATCCGCGCGCGCCATCGGGCGCGTGATGTCGCCCGTATGCACACCATAGCTGCCGCCTTCGCGGATTTTCACGCGGTCGGCAAAGAACAGTTCCAAGGTGGCGCGGATGGTGGGGAAGGCCAGGTCGTCCCACGGAATTTGCGCTTCCGTAAACAGCTGCACGTCCAGACTTTCGATGCCGGGCGCGAAATCGAGGTCGCGCAGGCGCGCCAGGTAGAACAGGTGCACCTGGTGCACGCGCTGCACGTTGAGCAGCGAAAACAGGGGACCCAGTTCGATATTCGCGCCCGCTTCCTCCACCGTTTCGCGCTCGGCGGCGTCGGACGTCGTCTCGTCGTTTTCCATGAAGCCGGCCGGCAGGGTCCAGTAGCCGAGGCGCGGCTCGATGGCCCGCTTGCACAGCAAGACCTGCAACTGGCCATCTTCTTCCCAGACGGGAATCGAGCCGACCACCATTTTCGGGTTCTGGTAATGGATGGCGTCGCAGTTGGCGCACACATAGCGGGGACGGTTGTCGCCTTCCGGAATGGACAGGCTGACAGGGTGGGCGCATTCGGAGCAGAATTTCATGGGCTGGCTTCGGAAAATGGGTGACTAGTGTAACGCTTACTGTACACCGATTGCGCGCTCTGTGGCGTGACGGGCAGACACAATGCCACCTGGTAATTGGCTGACCTTTTTTAATGTATTTTAATTAAATAGCTCTATTGCAGTCGAAGTTGAGATAGCTATTGCCTAAGCCACCCGTTTGCCCTTATAATTCGAGTGCGGGGTGGAGCAGTCTGGCAGCTCGTCGGGCTCATAACCCGAAGGTCACAGGTTCAAATCCTGTCCCCGCAACCAATACCGGAAAGCCGCTGATTCTTGCAAAAGATCAGCGGCTTTTTCCATTGCTGGTCACGGACACGCTCCGGTGGACGGGGCAGGCATGACATTGTCAATTCACGCCTTTACGCCGCGCAACAATCTGGTATATAATTCGAGTGCGGGGTGGAGCAGTCTGGCAGCTCGTCGGGCTCATAACCCGAAGGTCACAGGTTCAAATCCTGTCCCCGCAACCAATTCGAAGCCGCTGGTTCCTCGCAAGAGGGCCAGCGGTTTTTTCGTTTTACGGCGCGAGATCTTCTGCCTGCTGGCGTGCATACACGATCAGCCGCAAGTGGCGGTCCGCATCGATGGTCAGCGAGGTGTGCTCGTAGGCGACCTGCTCGCCGCCGACGTCCAGCTGGCGCACGCCGGCGCACGGCGCATGCACATCATGGCGGCGCCACCATAGCTTGAATTCTGGCGAAACTTTTTCCAATTCCTGCACCAGCGCGTGGATATCCGCTTCCTGCGTGGCGCGCGCGTAGTCGCGGCGAAAGCTCGACAGCATCAGCGGCGCCTGCTCTTCCCAGCCGGCGAAGCGCGAGCGCAGCAGCGGGTCGGTAAACAACAGCCACAGCAGATTGCGGCGTGCCGGCACATGCGCGCCGAAGCCGAACAGGGCGTCCGCGTCCGCATTGAACGCCAGCACGTCCCAGCGCAGGTTGAGCACATAGGCCGGATGCGCCAGCCCGTGCATCAGGCGGCGCACGGGCGGCGGCACCACGCAAAACGTCTTGCCCTCTTCGGCTGGCGGACGCGCATGCGCCAGCAGGAACAGGTGGCGGCGCTCGCCGCCGTCCAGTTTCAGCACTTCGGCCAGCTTGTCGAGAAAGGCGCTCGAGACGCCGATGTCGCGCCCCTGTTCCAGCCAGGTGTACCAGGTCAGCCCCACGCCGGCCAGCGCCGCCACTTCTTCGCGGCGCAAGCCCGGCGTCCTGCGCCGCCCGCCGCCGGGCAAACCCACGTCTTCCGGTGACAGCCGCGCGCGGCGCGCCTGCAGGTAGGCGGCCAGTTCGTGGCGGGTGCGGGCCAAAGTGCGCATGCTGCGGTCTTTCCGGTGAGCCTGTTGCTACCAGTAATAGCATAAACAGTTAAATTGTAATTGTTTATATTGTATTCCAAAATGCCTGCTTTCTTCCCGAAAGCGTGCCCATGTCTGACTATTCTTCCTCCCGTGCCGCAGTGCCTGCCGACTCCGCGCTGCCTGTCACCGTCTACCTGATCGCCGTGGGCGCGTTCGCGCTGGGCATGGCGTCGTATGTGACGGCAGGCCTGATGCCGATGATCGCCGGCGCCTTTTCCGTGTCCCTGGCGATGGCCGCGCAGCTGGTGACGGCGTTTACGTTGGCCTATGGCCTCGGTTCGCCCCTGGCCGTGGCCTTGCTGCCGGCGCGCGCGCAACGCTCCGGCCTGTTACTCGCCTTGGGCGTGTTCGTGCTGGCGAACGGGGCCAGCGCGCTGGCAGCAGGATTTTCCAGTCTGCTGGCCTGGCGGGCCATGGCCGGCATCGGCGCCGGCGTCTACCTGGCGCTGGGCATCGCGGCGGCGGCGGGCGTGTCGGCGCCGCGGCAGCGTGGCAAGGCCATCGGCGCGATCATGGGCGGCATGGCGGGCGGCACGGTGCTGGGCGTGCCATTGAGCCTGCTGCTGGCGCAGCAGCTGGGCTGGACGGCGGCCCTGTGGCTGGTTGCCATGCTCGGTGCGCTGGCGCTGGCGGGCTTGCTGTGGAAACTGCCTCCACTGCCGGCCGCACCGGCCATTTCACTGCGCCGCAAGCTGGCCTTGCTGGCCGATGGGCAGGTGCTGGCCATCCTGCTCGTGTCGCTGCTGGCGGCCATCGCCAGCCTGGGCATGTACACGTTTATCGCGCCGCTGCTGGCGTGGTCCGCGCACGGCGCGGAAATTTCCACCACGCCCTTCCTGTGGGCGTGGGGTGCGGGGGGAATCGCGGGCAGCGTGCTGGTCGGGCGATGGGCGGACAAGGTGGCTGCACAGAGACTGACTAGGCTCATCTTGCTGCTGCTGGCGCTGGCCTTGTGCGCGCTGCCGCTGGCGGCCGGCTGGTCGGCCTGGCTGATGCTGGCGCCTATCGTGCTGTGGGGCGCGGCTGGCTGGGCTCTGCAAGTGCCGCAGAACCAGCAGTTGCTGGCCGTGCGCGCGCGGCAGGGCGACGGCAACCTGGCCATCGCCCTCAACGAATCGGCGCTGTACCTGGGCAGCGCCATCGGCGCCGCAGCAGGCGGGGTACTGCTCCTGCTGGACTGGCCCGGGTGGCTGCTGGCGGCCTGCGCCGCCATGGTCGCCACCGCAGCGTTGCTGCTGCAATGGTGCGGCGTGAAATGGATTGCAGAATTCCGGAAAATGGAAGAGTCTGTTTAGTGACTTTCCAGCTGCGCGTACACGGCGTCGGCGATCTTGCCCAGTTCCTGTTTGGGCAGGCTCGCCGAGAGGGCATAGCCGAGCTGGCCGTCGATCCAGTAAAACACGCTCAAGTCCTTTTCCTGCGTGTAGCGGAAGGCCGTTTCCTGCTTGCCGGCCCGTTCTTTTGCCACGTACAGGGTCAGGCGCTGGCCTTTGCCATCTTCATACATGAATTGCGCCACGGGGCCGTCGCCATCGCCGGGCAGCAAACGCCCGCCGATCAAGTGGTAGCCGAGCGGCGACAGCGCAGGCGGCTGCAATTTGCTGCCCAGGCGTTTCGACAGCCATTGCACCAGGTGCGCCTCCTGTTCCGCGCCCACCTCGACGGGGTGGCGTACTTCCGGCGTGTAGACGGCATGGGCGATGGCGGCGCTGCGCGCCAGGGAGATCGGGCTGGCGCTGGCGCTCCGCATGTCGGCGGCATCGCCGCCATCGCCGCGCAGCAGCCAGCCGCCCGCGCCGCCCGCGAGCACCAGCACGATGGCCGCTGCCGCCTGCATGGCGGGGCGCTGCCAGGCACCGTTCGCCGCCGGCGGGGCCGCCTCCTGCAGCAGGGCAGGCGGCACGGCTTCGTCCAGCACGGGATCGAACAGGGCGCGCAATTGCCGGTTCTGCTCGCGCCACGCATCGACCCTGGCGGCGTCCCCGGGATGCGCGCGCAGGTGGGCGTCGACGGCCGCGCGCTGGTCTTCGGGCAGGACGCCGTCGGCCAAGGCGTGCAATTGCGCTTCGCTGATGGCTTGCGTTGTCATTTCACGACTTTCAGGGTGGGTGGGCCGCTGCCCTGGCTGCCGGCAGGGCGGCCATCGAGCAGGGTGCGCAGCTTGTCGCGCCCGCGCGACAGGCGCGACATCACGGTGCCGACGGGGATGTCGAGGGTGGCCGCCACCTGCTCGTACGGCATCTGTTCGAGCGCGACGAGCAGGATCACTTCGCGCTGCCCCAGCGGCAAACGGGCCAGCGCCGCATCCATCTCGCCGATGGCGATGGCTTGCCCGGGCGCGCGCTCCGGCGCGGGCAGCACGCTGTCGTCGTCGAGCTCCTGCAGCGCCAGGCCGGGACGGCGCAGCTGGTCCACGTGCAGGTTATGCATGATGGAGAAGAGCCAGGGCCGCATCTCGCCGACGCGCTGGTCCAGCTTGCGCCACGCCCGCTCCACGGTGTCCTGCACCAGGTCGTCCGCGTGCACGGCGCCCGCCAGCGCGCGCGCATAGCGGCGCAGGCCGGGCAGGCACGCTTGCAGCTGGCGGCGATCCTCTTGCGTGGTCATCGTGGCGGCGGGCAGGGGGGCTTACGGCTTGACGACGTGCCACACGTTCTTGAAATTGTCGCCGGCCACGTCGCCAGGCTTCTTGTCTTCCTTGTACAGGTACAGGGGCTTGCCCTTGTAGGTCAGCTGCATGGCGCCGTTGTCTTCGCGCTTGATGCTGCCATACGGGGCGGCGGGCGCCGCGTCGGTGGCGATGACGGCGGGCCAGGCCACCAGGCAGCCGCCGCTGCAGGCGCTCTTGCCGCTGTCGGCGACATCCTTGTCGAACACATACACGGTCATGCCGCTGGCGTTGACCAGCATGCCGTTGGCGGGCATGACGTCGGCGGCGAAGGCGAGGGGGGCGGACAAGGCGGTGAAAAGGGCGGTGGCGGCAAAAGTAGTAAAGCGCATGATGGTCTCCTTGAGGTTTTGGGGGCTTGCAAGGGATAGACGCGTGCCGCCCGCCGTTTATTCCCGCTCGTTTGACATATTTTTTGCCGGCGCATGCAGGCTGGCCCACAGGTGGGCGGCCGCCATGGTGCGGTGCGGCGCGTACTGGCGCAGCCACTGTTCCGTGCGCGCCATGTCCGGTTTCGTTTCTTCGCCGAGCAGCTTTTGCAGGGCGGCGCGGATCGCCACGTCGCCATGCAGCGAACAGTCGGCATAGCCATAGCCGCGCAGCAGCGCGTAATTGACGGTCCACGGGCCGATGCCTTTCACGGCCAGCAGCGCCTGCGAAATGGCCGCCACGTCGCCGGAGGGCGGCAGCTCCAGCGACAGTTCCCCGTCATCGACGAGATGCGCCAGGCGCAGCACGGTTTCCGCCTTGGCGCGCGAGAATTTGCGGCTGGTCAAATCCTCGATGTCCAGCCGCGCCACGTCGCGCGCCTCCGGGTAGCACCACAAGCCGCTGGCGTGCCGGCGCCCCGCCTGCAGAATGAAGGTGCGGCGCAGGGAAATGGCGAACGACAGGTTGATCTGCTGGCCGATGATGGCCCAGGTCAGCGCCTCGAACGGGCTGGCCGATTGCACGATGCGCAATCCCGGGTTAAGCCGGATCAACGGCGCCAGCAGCGGATCGCCGGAGGCCAGCTGCGCGAAGGGTTGCGGGTCGATGCGCAGGCCGAGGATGTTGAGCAGGGCGCCGTGCAGCGCCGTGTGCAGAGCGTCGCTGGCGCTGCCGTCGATCTCGGCGCGGCAGACGGCCGCGGCGTCCGCGAACGCCACGTCCAGCACGACGGGCACGCCGGCAAGCAGGATGCCCTTGCGCAGGCCCGTCGCGGTGACCTGTTCCGCCACGGCTTCCGTATCGCGGCTGTGAAAGGCGATGACGTCGTCGCGGCGGTAGCCGGCGGGCAGGGGGAGGGTCCAGTGCAGCAGGGTCATGGTGGCCAAATTCAGTGAAGGTAGCAGGGGCGCGCCGCCGGCGCACCGCGTTTCTTGCTGCGGTCCTTAGCGGGCGCAGATATCGGTGGTGGGCGGGCTCAGGGCCGCCGCGTGCTGGATCTGCAGCGCGTCGGGCACGCCATTTTTCACGGCCGTCAGCTCGGCCAGGATGGAAATGGCGATTTCGGCCGGCGTCTTGCTGCCGATGTACAGGCCGATGGGGCCATGCAGGCGCGCCAGCTGTTCCGCGCTGACGTCGAACTGCAGCAGCCGTTCGCGGCGCTTGGCATTATTCGCGCGCGAGCCGATGGCGCCCACGTAAAAAGCCGGCGATTTCAATGCTTCCATCAGGGCCAGGTCGTCGAGCTTGGGGTCGTGCGTGAGGGCGACGACGGCGCTGCGGCTGTCGAGTTTTAATTCCAGCACGAGGTCGTCGGGCATGGCGTGCAGCAGGGGCACGCCCGGTACGTTCCAGCCGCCCCGGTATTCCTCGCGCGGGTCGCAGACGATGACGTGGTAATCCATGGCCGTGGCGATCTGCGCCACGAAGCGCGACAGCTGGCTGGCGCCGATGATCAGCAATCGCCAGCGCGGGCCGTGCTGCGTGGTGAGCACCGCGCCTTCCAGGGCCAGCACGGCGCCCGGCGTGGCGCGCTGCAGGGTGACGGCGCCGCTGTGCAGGTCGAGGCGGCGCTCGACGAGTTCATGCGCTTCCAGGCGTGCCAGCAGTTCGGCCACCTTGCTGTCCGCGTGCAGCGGCTCGATGGCCAGTTCGATGGTGCCGCCGCAGGGCAGGCCGAAGCGGTGCGCCTCGTCGGCGCTGATGCCGTAGCTGACGATTTCCGGCAAGGTGCGCACGATGCCGTGCACGCGCACGGTGTCGATCAAATCATCCTCGATGCAGCCGCCGGAGACGGAGCCGACCACCGTGCCATCGTCGCAGATGGCCAGGGTGGCGCCCACGGGGCGGGGGCTGGAGCCCCAGGTCTTGATGACGGTGACGAGTTCGCAGCGGTGCCCGGCGGCGAGCCAGGCGGCGCTGGTTTTCAGAACTTCAAGGTCGATGCTGTCCATGAGGCGCGGAAGGAAAGCCGCAGGCAGGCGGCAAAGTATGGAATATTCTTCAATATTGTGGCTATACTACGCTCTCCAACAGCCTGCGGAGAGTTTTCATGTCGAACGACCAAAAGACGCAAGATGACGGCATCCCCAAGTTTGGCAAACTGCTCATCGCCCTGTTCCTGGCGGTGGTATTTTGCGGCGCTCTGACCTGGGTCATGGGCACCTACTTCCCGAACTTCCCGGGCGCCTGAGCAAACCTGCTGCATCAGGCGCCTTTGGCGTTTAAGGCTTGAGCGGTTTCTTCGCCGCCTGCTTGGCGCGCACGTCAGTGACGGCGCGGTTGATCGCCGCCATGCGCGAGTTGGTGCCCGGGTGCAGGGCCGTGTAGCCGTTGGCGACCGTGGCCGGCACTTGCGTGGCCAGGCGCTGCCAGAAGCGGGCCGCGTTGTCGACATTGTAGCCGGCGCGCGCCAGCAGATAGATGGCCAGGGTGTCGGCTTGCACGTCGAGTTCCTGCGGCATGGCCTTGATGCCGGCGGCGCCCGTCAGCATCGACACGTCGGGCTGCACGGCGCCCAGGCTGTCGATGATGCTGCCGGCCGTACCCGCCGTGCGCTGGCTGCGCGCGTGGTCGAGGATGTTGTGCGCCATTTCGCGGGCGATGACGAAGGCGATGCCTTCATCGTTTTGCGCCGCATTGACCATGCCGCGCGTGAGCATGATGCGCGAACCGTCCGAATACGCGTTGATATTGTCCGCATTGCCCAGGGCGACGCGGAAGGCGCAGGCGCGCGTGACGGGAATTTTGAGGTCTTGCTGCTGGCCGTCGCGGGCGATGGTCATGTTCAGGCTCGCGCTTTTCGAGGCCAGCGGGCCGACGATGGCGCCGAACGGGCCTTCCGCTTTCGGGCCGGCCGGCAGCGGCTTGCCTTCGGCGGCCAGCAAGCCGTCGCCCTTGCGCAAGCCGGCGCGCGCGGCGCCGCTGCCCGGCAAGACGCCGGACACCTGCATCTGCTCGCCGTAGCCGAGGGCCGCCTGCGCCGCGTCGGCATAGATGCCGGGGTAGGAATACTTGTTCTGCGCCGTGAAGCCCAGCAGGTTGCGCGCATACGTCTTGCACAGGTCCGCATTATTGATCAGCAGGGGCGCCGACACTTTCGACAGGCGGTCCTGCAGCGCCACCATCTTCACCAGTTCTTCCTGCGCCGCCTTTTGCTGCGCCGTCGGTGCGGGCGCATCGGGCGCCGGCACGACGTTGAACGGGCCGCTGACATTCGTCGCCGGCGTGGTGCAGCCGGCCAGAATGGCCGCGCCGGCCAACAGGAGGGGAGTGGCCAGTCGGCGCAGCGAGGTTGGGGCTGGGATCAGATGGCGGAAACCTGGCATAAGTGTCAATCCTTAATGTTTGCCGGTGCTGCCAAAACCGCCAACACCGCGTTCGCTGTCGCCGAATTCCTCGACGACGTTAAAGCCCACTTGCAGCACCGGCACGATAATCAGTTGCGCCAGGCGTTCCATGGGATTGAGCGTGAAAGCGCTCTGGCCCCGGTTCCAGGTCGATACCATCAGCTGGCCCTGGTAATCGGAGTCGATCAAGCCTACCAGATTCCCCAATACGATGCCGTTTTTGTGGCCCATGCCGCTGCGCGGCAAAATCATGGCCGCATACGAGGGGTCGCCGATGTGGATGGCCAGGCCGGTCGGAATGAGCACCGTCTGACCCGCTTCGATGGTGATAGCCTCGTTGATGCAGGCGCGCAGGTCGAGTCCCGCGCTGCCCGGGGTGGCGTAGGCCGGCAGCAGTTCTTGCATGCGGGCGTCGAGGATCTTGATGTCGATATTTTTCATGAATCTAAATGAGCTAAAGCGTATAAAAAAGATTATTTGAGCAGCGAATTCCTGGCGATCCGCTTCGAGATTTCCGAAATCAGCTGGCGCGCCAGGTTCAGTTTCGAGGCGCGCGGCAGCACGGTATGGCCTTCCTCGTCGAACAGGATGATGGTGTTGTCGTCCTGGCCAAACGTGTTCTGACCGATATTGCCGACCAGCAGGGGAATGCCTTTTTTCTCGCGCTTGACCGAGCCGAATTCCACGAGGTTTTCCGATTCGGCGGCAAAGCCCACGCAGTACGGATAGCCGGCCAGGTTGGTGCGCGCCGCCACGGTGGCGAGGATGTCGGGATTTTGCACGAACTGCAGTTCGGGCACGGAGCCGTCGGCCTGCTTTTTCATCTTCTGGTCGCTGGCGTTGGCCACGCGCCAGTCTGCCACGGCGGCCACGGCGACGAAGACATGCTGGCCGTCGACGTGGGCCAGTACCGCATCATGCATCTGCTGCGCGCTTTGCACGTCGATGCGGCGCACGCCGAACGGCGCGTCCAGGGCCGTCGGGCCGGAAATGAGCAGCACCTCGGCGCCCGCTTCGCGCGCCGCGCGCGCCACCGCATAGCCCATCTTGCCCGAGGACAGATTGGTGATGCCGCGCACGGGGTCGATGGCCTCGAAAGTGGGGCCGGCCGTGACCAGCACGCGCTTGCCCGCCAGGACTTTCGGCTGGAAGGCGGCGATCAGCTCCGTCAAGAGCTGTTCCGGCTCCAGCATGCGGCCCAGGCCAGTTTCGCCGCAGGCCTGTTCGCCGGCGGCCGGGCCGAACAGGGTGATGCCGTCGTCGCGCAGCTGCTGCACATTGCGCTGCGTGGCGGGGTTCTGCCACATTTCTACGTTCATGGCCGGCGCCACGAGCAAGGGCAGGTGGGAGGGACGGGCCAGGCACAGGGTCGACAGCAGGTCGTCGCACACGCCATGGGCGAGTTTACGCAGAAAATCGGCCGAGCACGGCGCGATCAGGATGGCGTCCGCATGGCGCGTCAAATCGATATGCGCCATGTTGTTGGCTATGCGGGCATCCCACTGGCTCGTGTGCACGGGGTGGCCGGACAGCGCCTGCATGGTCACGGCCGTGATGAAGTGGCTGGCGGCACCCGTCATGACCACCTGCACCGAGGCGCCGGCCTTCGTCAGCGCGCGGCACAGTTCCGCCGCCTTGTAGCAGGCGACGCCGCCCGAAAGTCCCAGGACGATTTTTTTGCCGGACAATTCCATGCCGTTCTCCCGCGTGTTTATTTGTTTACCCGGCGCAGTTCATCGATGATGAACAGGGCCGCGCCGATGCAGATGGCGCTGTCGGCGATATTGAAAGCGGGGAAATGGCCCCAGCTTTTCCAGTGGAAGTCGAGGAAATCGACCACGTGACCGTACACCAGGCGGTCGATGGCGTTGCCCAGCGCGCCGCCGAGGATCAGCGCCAGGGCCCAGCAGAACATGCGCTGGCCGGCGTGCTTTTTCAGCAGATAGATGATGTAGATGGCGGCCGCCAGGGCGATGCCGGTGAAGAAATAGCGCTGCCAGCCGCCCTGGTCGGACAGGAAGCTGAACGCGGCGCCCTTGTTATACGCGAGCACCAGGTTGAAATACGAGGTGATGACCATCTCTTGCGCGTAGCGGAAGGTCTTCAGGATCGTGATCTTGGTGATCTGGTCGAACAGGATGACGATGGCGGCGATGCCCAGCCAGGGCACGAGCGACGCCGAGGAGGACGATTTCGATGAAAAACGGTTTTTAGTGGCCATATTTTTCCAGGGAAGATAAAGCCGCCGCCTGGCAGCAGGCGGCGGTTGGACTCATAGCATACAACGACGGGCAAAATCGTAGCGAGCGGCAGCGAGGCTCGGCGCCCCCGTTGGCCCGAGACGCGCAGCTGTACTTTAGTACAGCGAGCATCGCAGGCCGCAAATCGCGACGCGCAGTAGATTTTGACGACGTTGTTTAGGCGAAGCGGCGTTTCTCGCCCTTGCCAAACAGGTTGCTGACGCAGCGGCCGCACAGGGTAGCATGCGCGGCGTCCGTGCCCACGTCCGCGCGGTAGTGCCAGCAGCGCTCGCACTTCGGCGCCGTCGACGCGGCCACGACCACTTCCTCGGCTGCTTCGTCTGCCACTTCGGCCACGGTGGCCTGCGAGGTGATGAAGACGAATTTCAAGTCGTCGCCCAGGGTGGTCAACAGCTTGTACTTCATCGGCGCGGCCTTGATCGTCAGTTCCGCCTGCAGCGAGGAACCGATGGCGCCCGAGGTGCGCAAGTCTTCCAGCTGTTTGGTGACGTCCGTGCGCACGGCGCGCAGGGCCGTGTATTTCTCCAGCAGGGCGGCCGCGTCCGACACTTCCGGCAGCTGCCACCAGGTTTGCGTGAAGATGGTTTCATCGCTGGCGGCATAAGCATCCGCGCCGGCGAAGACTGCCCATGCTTCTTCGGCCGTGAACGACAGGGCCGGGGCCATCAGGCGCAGCAGGCTTTGCGTGATGTGCCACAGGGCCGTCTGCGCCGAACGGCGCGCGTGCGACGTCAGGCCCGAGGTGTACAGACGGTCCTTCAGGATGTCCAGGTAGAAGCCGCCCAGGTCTTCCGAGCAGTACGTCTGCAGCTTCGACACGACGGGGTGGAACTCGTAGCGCGCGTAGTTGTTCTCGATCTGCTGCTGCAGCGATGCCATGTTGGCCAGCGCATAGCGGTCGATTTCGAACATCTCCGCCACCGGCACGGCGTCCGTGGCCGGATTGAAGTCCGATGTGTTCGCCAGCAGGAAGCGCAGGGTGTTGCGGATGCGGCGGTACGATTCCGTCACGCGTTTGAGGATTTCATCGGAGATCGACAGCTCGCCCGTGTAGTCGGTCGAAGCGATCCACAGGCGCAGGATGTCCGCGCCCAGGGTGTCCGAGATCTTTTGCGGTGCCAGCGTGTTGCCCAGCGACTTGGACATCTTCTTGCCTTCGCCGTCGACCGTGAAGCCGTGCGTCAGCAGCGCCTTGTACGGCGGGCGGCCGTTCAGCATCGACGACACGAGCAACGACGAGTGGAACCAGCCGCGATGCTGGTCCGAGCCTTCCAGGTACAGGTCGGCCGGGAATTGCAGCTGCGTCGAGTGCGAACCATGGCCTTGCGGGCCGCCCAGCACCGTCTGGTGCGTGGCGCCGGAATCGAACCACACGTCCAGGGTATCCTTGTTCTTGGCGTAGATGGCCGCTTCGTCGCCGATCAGGTCTTTCAGGTCCAGCGCCTGCCATGCCTCGATGCCGTTCTTTTCGATCAGCTTGGCCACTTGCTCCAGCAGTTCCGGCGTGCGCGGATGCAGGTCGCCCGTTTCCTTGTGCACGATGAAGGCCATCGGCACGCCCCACTGGCGCTGGCGCGACAGGGTCCAGTCGGGACGGTTGGCGATCATGCCGTGCAGGCGCGCCTGGCCCCAGTCCGGGAAGAATTCGGTGTCGGCGATGCCTTGCAAAGCCGTTTCGCGCAGGGTCGCGCCGCCGTCTTTCGGCGTCACGTCCATGCCGGCGAACCACTGCGACGTGGCGCGGTAGATGATCGGCGTCTTATGGCGCCAGCAGTGCATGTAGCTGTGGTCGAACATCTTGACTTCGAACAGCGCGCCCGCTTCGCGCAAGGCGTTGCAGATCGGCTTAGACGCTTCCCAGATGGTCATGCCGCCGAACAGGGGCAGGGTCGAGGCGAATTTGCCGTCGCCCATGACGGGCTTGATGATGTCGTCGTCCTTCATGCCGTGCGCCTTGCACGAGATAAAGTCGTCCAGGCCGTAGGCTGGCGCCGAGTGCACCACGCCCGTGCCGCTTTCCGTGGTCACGTATTCGGCCAGGTACAAGGGCGACAAACGGTCGTAGAACGCGTCGCTCGCGTGCAGCGGGTGGCGGAAGCTGATGCCGGCCAGGGCGGCGCCGTCGCAGGTGGCGATCGTCGTGCCTTCGAGCTTGAAGCGCGCCAGGCTGGCGACGACCAGGTCTTGCGCCAGGATCAGCAGCAATGGCTGGCCATCGCGCTCGGCCTTCACCAGCGAATATTTGACTTCCGGGTGCACGTTGAGCGCCTGGTTCGACGGGATGGTCCACGGGGTGGTGGTCCAGATGACGATGAAGCCGTTATCGGTCGGCAGGGACGGCAGGCCAAAGGCGGCCGCCAGTTTTTCCGGCTCGGCGAACTTGAACCCGACGTCGATGGCGGGATCGCGTTTTTCCGCGTATTCCACTTCCGCTTCGGCCAGCGCCGACTGGCAGTCAAAACACCAGTTGACCGGTTTCAGGCCGCGGTAGACATAGCCTTTTTCCAGCAGCTTGCCCAGCGCGCGCAGTTCGTCGGCTTCATTGCCGTGCGCCATGGTCAGATACGGGTTGTCCCATTCGCCCAGCACGCCCAGGCGAATAAAGTCCTTCTTCTGGCGCTCGACCTGCACGTTGGCGTAGGCGCGGGCCTTTTCCAGCACTTCAGCCGTCGGCAGGTTCTTGCCGTGCAGTTTTTCGATCTGGATCTCGATCGGCATGCCGTGGCAATCCCAGCCCGGCACATACGGCGCGTCGAAGCCGGCCAGCGAGCGCGACTTGACGACCATGTCCTTCAGGATCTTGTTGACGGCGTGGCCCAGGTGGATGTCGCCATTCGCGTACGGCGGGCCGTCATGCAGGATGAATTTAGGACGGCCGGCGGCAGCCTTGCGCACGCGCTCATAAATCTTCTTGTCTTGCCATTGCTGTACCCATTGCGGCTCGCGCTTGGCCATGTCGCCGCGCATCGGGAACGGGGTTTCCGTCATGTTGACCGGGTATTTGCTTTCAGGCTTCTTGTTCTGCTTGGGCGTGGCTGGCTTGTTTTGATCGGACATAGTCTTCTTTAATGATATTGAATGGTTTGCGGCGGCAGGAGCCGCCAGGCGACGGAGTTGGGCGGCGTCAAATTCGGTCGGTGGCGGTAATGGCGCCGCTGCGCTGCTCAAAATAGGCGCGCGCCTGGTTCGAGTCGCGCTCGATGGCGGCCGTCAGGGTGGGCAAGTCGTCGTACTTTTCTTCGTCGCGCAGCTTTTCCAGGAATTCCACGCGTACCAGCTTGCCGTAGCAGGATTGATTGAAATCAAACAGATGCACTTCCAGCAAGACACGGCCGCTGTCGTCGACGGTGGGACGCACGCCCAGGCTGGCCACGGCCGGCAGCGGTACTGGTCCCAGGCCGTGCACCTGCACGATGAAGATGCCGGACAGGGCGGGGCGGTGCGCCACGCGCAGGTTCAGGGTGGGGAAACCGAGGGTGCGGCCCAGCTTCTGGCCGTGGATGACGTGGCCGGATATGGCGTACGGATGGCCCAGCAGCTGCGTGGCCAGCGGGAAATCGCCGGCGGCCAGGGCCAGGCGCACGGCCGACGAGGAGATGCGCGTGCTGCCGTTCATCACCGTCGGCAAAGTTTCTACGTGGAAACCGTATTCGCGGCCCGCTTCCTGCAGCATGGCGACGTCGCCGGCGCGCCGGGCGCCATAGCAGAAGTCGTCGCCGACCATCAGCCATTTCACGTGCAAGCCGTCAACGAGGACTTTTTCCGTGAATTCCTGCGGCGTCAGGGCGGCGAACTGGGCGCTGAAATGCTCGACGACGACCCGGTCGATGCCGGCGTCGTCCAGCGACTGCAGCTTGTCGCGCAGGTTGGCGATGCGCTGCGGCGCCTTCGACAGGTCGCCCGCGCGCTGCGCGAAGAACTCGCGCGGGTGCGGTTCGAACGTCATCACGGCCGCTTCGATGCCGAGTTCAGTGGCAGCTTCGCGCACGCGCGCCAGCAAGGCCTGATGGCCGATGTGGACACCGTCAAAATTGCCGATGGTCAGAGCGCAAGGCGCTCGTGCCTGGGCATTGGGAAGTCCGCGGAATACCTTCATAGGAATCTGATGAAAAACTGTGCCAAAAGGGGGATTATACGGACTGTTTCAGGGATGCACACCCGGCAGGGCAGCCGCACGGGTAATTTCCCTGCTGAAATGATAAAAAGCGTTGCCGGCAAGGGTGCTGGCAACGCTTTTAGTGGTGGGCACTCGACTAGCTGCCCGACAATATCCTGGGGATATTATCTTATTTATTCATCAAGGCCCAGTAGCGGGCCAGGTCAGCCGCGCCATCCGTGCCCTTGACGGCTTTCAGCGCGGTCGATGCATTGGCTTTCTTGCCGGCGTGGATGTAGGCGATGCCCAGGTGCAGCTTGGCTTCTTCCGGATACTTGGCGGTGCCCAGTTTCACGGCGTCATTCATCAAGCCCAGGCCTTTTTCTGCCTGGCCATCGTAGACCAGGGCGAAGCCCAGCTTGCTCAAGCTGTCGGCGTCCTTGTTCTTGACGTATTCCGCTTCCGACTTGGCGGCGTTGGCCTTCAGGTCAGCCTGGGTCTTCAGGGCCAGGTCTTTCAGGCGCTGGTGACGGGCGGCATCGGCGCCGGTGCCCAGCACGCCTTTTTTGTAGCCCTGTTCGATGATGCTCAGCGCTTCGCCAGGATTGCCTGCTTGCAAGGCCAGCTGGCTGATTTCCATGTATTCGGAAGGCTTGGTGAACAGGCCGTTGGCCAGGCGCAGGCGCTGGACGTCCAGGCCCAGGCGTTGCGAGAAGCCGGGTTTGCCCGAGACGCGGTTCAGCAGGTCGGCCCAGTAGCTGGTTTTCGGATAGCTCGACGCCAGTTTTTCCAGGGTGGCCACATAGCCGGCCTTGTCGTTTTGCTTCAACTGGATGTTGGCCAGCATTTGCAGGCTCGCTTCCGAGTTGCCGCCGCGCGCTTGCAGTTCTTTCGCCGCTTCGGCGTAGTTGCCGCTGACGTAGTAGGTCTGGATCAGCAGTTCGCGCATCTGTGGATCTTCGCGGTCTTTCAGCGAACGTTTGATCCAGGTGATGGTATTCGGCCAATCCTTGGCGCGGTAGTACATGCCTGCCAGCGCTTGCGTGAATTTGGGAGCTTCGGCGGCGCTCAGGCGGCCGGAATTGATGACGGCTTCAAAAGCCTTGATGGCGGTGCCGTTGTCGCCGGCGGCGGCAGCGGCCGAGGCGCGCACGCGCTCGATCTGGTAGCTTTCAAAGGCGGTCTTGCCGCCGACGCTGTCAGCTTCGCGCAGCTTGGCCAGCGCTTCCTTGTTTTTGCCGCTGCTAGCGAGTTTTTGCGCTTCTTGCAGTGGCTTGCCCACTTCGGCACGCACGGTGTCCGCGGCGTATGCCAGCGAGCCCAGGCCGATTACGGGAGTTGCTGCGGTAAAACCGATAGCGGCCATGACGAGGCCGAGATGAGCGAGACGAAACTTGGACATAAGAAAGTCTTTCAGTAAAAAGCGAATAGGCAGGAAGTCCTGCCTATTCGGATGTAAAGAGAACCTGATTGCTGCAGCTTACTGGAATTGCTCGTTGCCGACCAGACCGATTTTGGTCACGCCCAGACGCTGCGCCGACGCCATCACACCGGCGACGACTTTGTATTCCACCAGCTTGTTCGGACGCAGATGCACTTCCGGCTGGTCTGCTTGCGCAGCAACGTTGCTCAGCTTGGCTTCCAGCGAAGCGCGGTCAGGAACGACCTGATTGTCCCACAAGATCGTACCGTCAAAATCGACATCGATCGTGACGACCACTGGTTCGGTTGTCGGTGGCGGCGGGGTGCCGACCGGCATGTTCAAGTTCACCGAGTGGTTTTGCTTAGGAATCGTGATGATCAACATGATAATCAGCACCAGCATCACGTCGATGAGGGGCGTCATGTTCAGTTCCATCATTGGTTCCGGATCCGCGCCTGGAGCGCTTCCCGAACCGACATTCATACTCATAGTGTTTCCTTTAAGAAGTCCAACGAAGCACCGGGCGAAACTGCCGCCCGGTCAGCTTCCGGCAGTGGCGTCCCCGTGTTGCCGGGACGCCGCTGCCAGTCGCTATCAGCCCTTGTCAGGTGGTTCGGTGATGAAGCCGACCTTCTGGATCCCGGCACGTTGGGTCGTGTAAATAACCCGGCCGATCGATTCGTAGCGTGTTTCTTGGTCGCCACGAACGTGTACTTCCGGCTGCGGTACTTTCACTGCTTCAACTTTCAGATAATCGAACAGTTCGCTCGTATCTTTCAGTTTCTTCTGGCCCAGATAAATCTCGCCATCCTTGTTGACAACGATGTTGACGTTTTCTGGCTTGCTTTGAAGGGCTTGGTTGGCCTCGATCGGCAGATCGATTTTCTGCAATTTGAGGACAACCGGACTGGTGATCAAGAAAATGATCAGCAAAACCAACATGATGTCGACGAGCGGCGTCGTGTTGATTTCTGACATTACTTGATCTTCATCTCCGCTGTCGGAGCCGACGGACATCGACATGATTCTTATCCGATCTTTTTAGCGCCGGCAGCACGGCCAGCTTCGCTGGTCGACATTGCGCCGGAGATCAGTACCGAGTGAACGTCGGCGCTGAACGAGCGTACGTCTTCCATTGCGGTTTTGTTACGACGCACCAGCCAGTTGTAACCCAGAACGGCAGGAACGGCGACCAGCAGACCGAAAGCGGTCATGATCAGTGCTTCACCAACTGGACCTGCAACTTTATCGATCGACGCGTTACCGGTCATGCCGATGTTGGTCAGCGCGCCATAAATACCCCAAACGGTACCGAACAGACCGATAAACGGTGCGGTCGAACCAACGGTTGCCAGGAACGACAGGCCATCTTGCAGACGCGACTGGACTTTGTCCGAAGCGCGCTGGATCGACATCGTCACCCAGGTCGACAGGTCGATTTGTTCCAGCAGGGCGCCGTCATGGTGAGCCGTTGCCTTGGTGCCCGATTCAGCGATGAAGCGGAATGGCGAGCCTTCGGTCAGGGTTGCCGAACCAGCAGCGATCGAAGGGGCTTTCCAGAATTTGGCAGCGGTTTCTTTCGCTTGCTTGAAGATCTTCATTTGATCCATCAGCTTGGTGATGATGATGTACCAGCTGCCGATCGACATGATGGCCAGGATGATCAGGGTGGCGCGTGGCACGAAGCCGCCGTCCCACACTGCTTGCAGGCCGAACGGGTTGTGGACTTCTTCGGTTTTGGCTGGAGCTGCTGCGTCAGCGGCTGGAGCTGCTGCGTCTGCTGCTGGAGCGGCTGCGTCAGCAGCTGGTGCTGGTGCTGCTGCAGCGTCTGCCGCTGGAGCCGAAGCGGCAGCCGATGCTGGCGCGTCAGCGAATGCCGGAGCTGCTACCAGAGCGGTAGTAGCGGTAACGGACAACAGAACCGCGGCAAAAAATGCGGACAAACGGGTATTCTTAAACATGCTTCCTCCAAAATTAAAAATAACAGATCGCTGAACGTAATGACAACGAAATCATAGTGTGAGACAGGGGATAACTGCCTCGGGTTTTAATCCAGCGACCAAACGTATTGCATTTGCTGCCAGCCTTGTTCCGGCTTGCCGTCAACTGTTGCCGGCTTAAATGTACAGCGGCTAATACCTTGCACTGCGGCTTTGTCCAGGTCTCTGAAGCCGCTGGACTTCACGATCTTCGAATCAGCGACCTTGCCGTCTACACCGATCAGGAACGACAGTGTCACCACACCGGTTTCCTCATTGCGCTGCGACGACTTTGGATAAGCCGGCTTTTCGCAGACACTGAAGTCAACCACGGCCGGCGTACGCACCGATTTGGCTGGTCCAGGAGTTGGCGCAGGCTGTGCAGGCGGTGCTGGCGGTGCCAATACATTCGTGGCTGGCTTCACGGCAGTCGTATTTGCAATCACGTTCTGCTGTGGTGGCGGCTGCTGCACGTTCACCTCGACTGGCGGAATGAATGGCGGCGGTGGCGCTTTCATTTCTGGCGGCGGTGGTGGCGGTGGAAGATCCTTCGGTGGAGGCGGTTTGACTTCCTCGATAATCTTGGTTTCAACCGGTTCCATCATTTTGGTGACCAACCGCTTGCCCAAGCCCGTCACGATCCCGTAAGCCGCGAGAACGTGCAGCAGGACAACGATAGTGATGCCTGTGTAGTTCTTGGGACTTTTCTCGTTCGAAAAATTCATGCCTGCTTTCTCCAAATACCATCTCTTGTCTTGCAACTGAACCCCAAAATGACGACACAAAGCTCCAGCCGTATCCGGGACGTCGCCGAATTATACATACGAATTCTTTATTTTACACAGATTTTTAACGCCTAAAACCGGTTAAATTTTTGGCGCTTTTGCGCCCTGAAAACGTACTTGCTTATGTCATCTTTGCACGCTTTCGGACATAAAAAAAGGCGGTCTTATCGGTTTTTTACAGCCGTTTTGGGCTACCACTGCTAAGTTCTCCGATGTGCCCATCTGGCGGAATTATATTTCGTGATATTCAATATGGAAACCGCTAAATTTGGAGGAAAATCTTTCCTTTTGGAAATGTTTTAGCTCGGAACCAGACCACTTAGCGGCGCGCGCGCACCAAACGGGTGCGGAAGGGACTTTATCCAGGTCAAAAAAGGCGGTCCCGGCGGCCCTTTTGACGCCGCCAGGCCATACGGAATTCCTATGTAGGCATAGGAAACGCTTATATTCTTGCCATTGATTATTATCAATAAATCATTTCATGGCCGGACGACAGGGTCGTCGCGCCGGTTGCGTTTTTCCCGCCGGCAATTCAAGGTGCCCAGGACGACGCCCTGCGGGTCGACCGTATCGAGGTGGACATCGAAGCCCCACAGCCGCGCCACGTGCTTGAGCACCTCGGCCGCCTGCTGGTTCAGCGGGCGGCGCTGGAACTGCGTGTGGCGCAAGGTCAATGCGCGGTCGTCGCGCGTATTGACGGACCAGACCTGGATGTTCGGCTCGCGGTTGCCCAGGTTGTACTGTTCGGCCAGCTGCTGGCGCACGTAGCGGTAGCCGGCATCGTCGTGGATGGCGGAAATGGCCAGCTTTTCATTCTTGTCGTCGTCGAGGACGGCAAAGAAGTGGAATTCGCGGATCAGCCGCGGCGACAAATACTGGGCGATGAAGCTTTCATCCTTGAAATTGCGCATGGCAAAGTCCAGGCTCTTGCGCCAGTCGCTGCCGGCCATGTCGGGGAACCAGGCGCGGTCTTCGTCCGTCGGGTGCTCGCAGATGCGGCGGATGTCGCTCATCATGGCAAAACCCAGCGCATAGGGGTTGATGCCGCTGTAGTACGGGCTGTCGATGGGCGGCTGGTAGACCACGTTGGTATGGCTTTTCAAAAATTCCATCATGAAGCCGTCGCCCACCACGCCTTCGTCGTAGAGCTGGTTCAATATCGTGTAATGCCAGAAGGTGGCCCAGCCTTCGTTCATGACCTGGGTTTGCCGCTGCGGATAGAAATACTGGGAAATCTTGCGCACGATGCGCACCATCTCGCGCTGCCACGGTTCCAGCAGCGGCGCATACTTCTCGATAAAGTACAGCAGGTTTTCCTCGGGTTCGGGCGGAAAGCGGGGCGCGGCCTTGCGCTGGTCGTCCTCGTCGTCGTCCTCGTCGCGCCGGGGCAGGGTGCGCCACAGCTGGTTGATCTGCGACTGCACATAGGCTTCGCGCTCTTTCTGGCGCGCATATTCCTTCGCCATCGACAGTTTCGCCGGGCGCTTGTAGCGGTCCACGCCATAGTTCTGGATGGCGTGGCACGAGTCGAGCAGCAATTCCACGGCATCGACGCCATGGCGCTGCTCGCATTCGGCGATGTAATTCTTGGCAAACACCATATAGTCGATGATGGCGTCCGCATCCGTCCAGGCACGGAACAGGTAATTGCCCTTGAAGAAGGAGTTATGGCCGTAGGCCGCATGCGCGATCACCAGCGACTGCATGGTCAGGCTGTTTTCCTCCATTAAATAGGCGATGCACGGATTGGAGTTGATGACGATCTCGTAGGCCAGGCCCATCTGGCCCCGCTTGTAGCTTTTCTCGGTGGAAAGAAAATGCTTGCCGAACGACCAATGGTTGTAGGAGACGGGCATGCCGACCGAGGTGTAGGCATCCATCATCTGTTCGGCCGTAATGATTTCCAGCTGGTTCGGATAGGTGTCGAGGCCAAACTGTTTCGCTACGCGACGGATTTCCTCGTGGATTTGCTCGATCAGCTCGAACGTCCATTCCGACTGCTCGGGCAGGGCGTTCGGGTGGCGCAGGCGCACGAACGGTTCGCCCGGAGTATTGCTGGCGCGGTCAAAGGCTGCACTCATCATTTCACCTGTTTCTTGAACAGTTCGCGGAAGACCGGGTAGATATCGGCCGGCGTGACGATCTTTTGCATGGCGAAATGGGCGTGATGGTCGAGCACGCCCGCATATTGCTCCCACAGGTTTTGCTGCGGGCCGTCGGTGATCTCGACATAGGTGTAGTACTGCACCTTGGGCATGATGGTATTGATCAGCAACTGGCGGCACAGCATGGAATCGTTGTCCCAGTTGTCGCCGTCGGACGCCTGCGCGACATAGCTGTTCCATTGCCCGGCGCCATAGCGTTCGTCGATGATGGTGTTGAGCAAGTGCAGCGCGGACGACACGACGGTGCCGCCGGACTCGCGCGAATTGAAGAATTCATGCTCGTCGACCTCCGCCGCCGCCGTATGGTGGCGGATGAAGACCACCTCGATCTTGTCGTAGACGCGCTTGAGGAACAGATATAACAGGATGAAGAAGCGCTTGGCCGTGTCCTTGCGCGATTCGTCCATGGAGCCGGAGACGTCCATGATGCAGAACATCACGGCCTGCGTCATCGGCTTCGGCACCTTGATGCGGTTGCTGTAGCGCAAGTCGAACGGGTCGATGAAGGGAATCGCCAGCAGGCGCGTGTGCAGGTGGTGGATCAGGCGGCGCAGTTCCGTGACGAGCGGGTCGCTGTCGGGCGCCCCTTCGTGCAGCAGGACGGCCAGGTCTTCCTCGGCCTGCGCCAGCTGCTTGCGGGCGCCGCCGCCGACGGCGATGCGCCGGCCCAGCGCGCCGCGCAGGGAGCGCAGCACGTGGATGTTCGATGGCGTGCCCGACATATTGTAGCCGGCGCGCTGGTTCTTGAATTCCGTGGTGGCCGTCAGCTGGGTTTTCACCATGTGCGGCAATTCCAAGTCTTCGAAGAAATAATTCATGAATTCTTCGCGCGACAATTCGAAGATGAAATCGTCTTCCGTCGTCTCGTCGCTATTGCCCGCCTTGCCCCGCCCGCCGCCACCGCCGCCTTTCGGCCGGGCGATCTGGTCGCCTTTCAGGTATTCCTTGTTGCCGGGATTGACCACTTCCCATACGCCGCCATGCGCGTGGCCAAACGACGGTTCGCCCACGTCCTTGACGGGGATGCTGACCTTCTCGCCATTCTCGACGTCCGTGATCGAGCGCCCCTTGATGGCGCGCCCCACGGCATCCTTGATCTGGCCCTTGTAACGCCGCAGGAAACGCTCGCGGTTGACGGCGGATTTATTCTTGCTTTGCAAGCGCCTGTCGATAAGGTATGTCAAAGGGTGCCTCCTTGCTTCTCGTCTTGCGCGCCCCGCCAGTCTCCGGGCGGAGCGCGCCCGCTGTCCGCGCTAGGATGACTTGCGTACTCGCAAGTACCATTCGCATAACAGGCGTACCTGCTTGGCCGTATAGCCTTTTTCCACCATGCGGGCCACGAAGTCGGCGTGCTTGTTGGCATCGTCGGCGCTGGCCTTGGCATTGAAGGAAATCACGGGCAGCAATTCCTCCGTATTCGAAAACATTTTCTTTTCGATCACCGTGCGGAACTTTTCATAACTGGTCCAGGCGGGATTCTTGCCGCCGTTCGAGGCCCGCGCACGCAGCCCGAAGTTGACGATTTCGTTGCGGAAATCCTTCGGATTGGAAATGCCCGCCGGCTTCTCGATCTTTTCCAGCTCATTGTTCAGCGATTCGCGATCAAAACTTTCGCCCGTGTCCGGATCGCGGTATTCCTGGTCCTGTATCCAGAAATCGGCGAACGTCACGTAGCGGTCGAAAATATTCTGCCCGTATTCCGAATAGCTTTCCAGGTAAGCCGTCTGGATCTCCTTGCCGATGAATTCCACGTAGCGCTGCGCCAGGTGCTCTTTAATATAGGAGAAGTAGCGCTGCTCGAGTTCCGGCGCGAACTGCTCGCGCTCGACCTGCTGTTCCAGTACATATAATAAGTGCACGGGATTGGCGGCCACTTCGGAATTGTCAAAGTTGAACACTTTCGACAGGATCTTGAAGGCAAAGCGCGTCGACAGCCCGTTCATGCCCTCGTCCACGCCCGCGTAATCGACATATTCGTGCATGGACTTGGCTTTCGGGTCCGTATCCTTGAGGTTTTCGCCATCGTAGACGAGCATCTTCGAGAAAATGCTCGAGTTTTCCGGGTCTTTCAGGCGCGACAGGATGGCGAACTGCGCCATCATGCGCAGGGTGCCGGGCGCGCACGGGGCTTTCACCAGCGAGGAATTGGCCACCAGCTTGTCATAGATCTTGATTTCGTCGGACACGCGCAGGCAGTACGGCACCTTGACGATATAGATACGGTCAAGAAACGCCTCGTTGTTGCGGTTGTTCTTGAACGTCTTCCATTCCGACTCGTTCGAGTGGGCGAGGATGATGCCGTCGAACGGTATCGCGCCGAAGCCTTCCGTGCCCTTGTAGTTGCCTTCCTGCGTGGCCGTCAGCAGCGGATGCAGCACCTTGATGGGCGCCTTGAACATTTCCACGAATTCCATCAAGCCCTGGTTGGCCAGGCACAGGCCGCCCGAATAGCTGTAGGCGTCGGGGTCGTCCTGCGCATAGTCTTCCAGCTTGCGGATGTCGACCTTGCCCACCAGCGAGGAAATATCCTGGTTGTTTTCGTCGCCCGGCTCCGTTTTCGAGATGGCAATTTGCTTGAGCACGGACGGATAGCGCTTGACGACGCGGAACTGGTTGATATCGCCATTGTATTCATGCAGGCGTTTCACGGCCCACGGGCTGGGGATGTTGCGCAGGTAGCGGCGCGGGATGCCGTAATCCTCTTCGAGGATGGTGCCGTCCTCTTCCTCGTTGAACAGGCCCAGCGGCGATTCGTTGACGGGCGAGCCTTTCAGGCAATAGAAGGGCACGTGTTCCATCAGCGACTTGAGTTTTTCCGCGATCGACGACTTGCCGCCGCCGACGGGCCCCAGCAAGTACAGGATCTGCTTGCGTTCTTCCAGGCCTTGCGCCGCGTGGCGGAAGTAGGAGACGACTTGTTCGATGACTTCCTCGGTGCCGTAGAACTCGCGGAAGGCAGGATAGATCTTGATCACCTTGTTGGCGAAGATGCGCGACAGGCGCGTGTCGTTGCGCGTGTCGACCAGCTGCGGCTCGCCGATGGCGGCCAGCATGCGTTCGGGCGCGCTGGCATACGTCAGCTTGTCCTTCTTGCACAGGGCCAGGTACTCGGTGAGCGACATTTCCTCTTCGCGGGTGCGCTCGTAGCGTGCTGCATAGTTATCAAAAATGGTCATGTCAATGTCCTTTAATGTAAACCTGAACTGCCAGTCACCATGGCCGCCCGCCTGGCACTCGCCTGGGCTTGCCGTCTGAACTTTTCCTGTACCTCGTACCGATTTTTATTGTTGTTTCAAGCCCGGCTGTCTTTGCGAGTCCGGATTGCCCGGACCAAAAAACTGGCGCTTGATGCCGTGCGCTGACGTGGCCAGCCGGCTTTTTTTTCACTGTTGATAGCGCTTGTTGCACCTACCATTACCCCATGAAATTTATTATTGCTCTAAAGGATCAGGAAGTCAAAAGATATGTCAGCATATCCTTAATACTTGTTTGTAAATTGTTGATTTAATTGGATAAACCATCAAATTTTCCATCGATTTCAATGAACCTTTTTGTCCCTTTTAAATCATCATACGACAATTCGCCAGCGCGTGCCGGTGCGTGCCGTGGCGCTGCCGTTGCCGGCGCCACGGCGGCCGGGCGCCGGTGAGGCCGGCCATCTTGCGCTAAGATGCCTGCATGTCTGATGGCACTGCGCGCCGCGCGCGCGTGCCAGCATTTTTATCGTCACCCTATAAGGAACACCCATGATGAACCCCCAATTGCGCGCGATCGTCCGCGGCATGCCGAAAGCCGAATTGCATATCCATATCGAAGGCTCGCTGGAGCCAGAACTGATTTTCGCACTGGCCGAGCGCAATGGCGTGCCGCTGGGCTATGAATCTGTGGAACACTTGCGCAGCGCCTATGCTTTTACGGATTTACAGTCTTTTCTCGACATTTATTACGCTGGCGCAAGCGTGCTCTTGAAAGAGCAGGATTTCTATGACATGACGCAAGCCTACCTGCGCCGCGCCGAAGCCGATAACGTCTTGCACACGGAAATCTTCTTCGACCCGCAGACGCACACGGCGCGCGGCGTGCCGATGGCCGACGTGATCAACGGCATCCACCGCGCCTGCCAGGATAGCCCCGTCAGCGCGGCCCTGATCCTGTGCTTCCTGCGCCACCTGAGCGAGGCAGAGGCGTTCGAGACCCTGGAAGACGCGCTGCCGCACCGCGACAAGTTCATCGGCATCGGCCTCGATTCGTCGGAAGTGGGCAATCCGCCCGAGAAATTCTCGCGCGTGTTTGCCCGTTGCCGCGAGCTGGGCCTGCACCTGGTGGCCCACGCGGGCGAGGAAGGCCCGCCGGCCTACATCCGCACGGCGCTCGACGACTTGAAAGTCGAGCGCATCGACCATGGCGTGCGCTGCCTGGAAGACGCGGAACTGACGGCCTGCCTGGCGCGCGAACAGATCGCGCTCACCGTCTGCCCCCTGTCGAACACCAAGCTGCGCGTGTTCGACCAGATGCATGACCATAACCTGGTGCAACTGCTCGACGCCGGTCTGCTGGTGACGGTGAACTCGGACGATCCCGCGTATTTCGGCGGCTACATGAATGACAATTTCGACGCCACCTTCGATGCCTTGCCGCTGGGCCTGTCCCACGCGCAACGCCTGGCGCGCAACGGTTTCATCGCCGCCTTCCTGCCGCAGGCGCAAAAAGACGCGTTTCTTGCCACCGTCGATGCGTATTTCGCGCAGCACGCGGCCGCCCACGGCATCGCGCAATAACGCATCACAACCAACTCGCATAAAGACCCGCCGCCCATGTTCCGCCTCTCCCTGAAAATGACCGGCCGCGACTGGCGCGCCGGGCAACTGCGTTTCCTGCTCGTCGCGCTGATCGTCGCCGTGGCGGCCCTGTCGGCCGTCGGCTTCTTCGTCGACCGCCTGCGCGCGGGCCTGAACCGCGACGCGCACCAGCTGCTGGGGGCCGACCTCGTCATCAGCGCCGACCAGCCCGTCAATGCGGCCTGGCGCGCCGAAGCGCAGAAGCGCGGTTTTATCCTGGCCGACACGGTGACGTTTCCCAGCATGGCGCAGGCGGGCGAGGGCGAGCGATCGCTGTCGCAACTGGCGTCCATCAAGGCCGTCTCGCCCGGCTACCCGCAGCGGGGCAAGCTGAAAATCACGACCAAACCGAGCGAAGCACAGGATGCCGTGGGGCGGCCCACGGATCAGGTGCCTGCGCCCGGCACCGTGTGGGTCGATGCGGCGATCCTGTCCAGCCTGAACGCGAAGCTGGGCGACACCCTGACCCTGGGCGACAAGGCCTTTACCGTCACGCAACTGATCGCCAGCGAACCGGACCGCGGCGCATCGTTCCTCAACTTCGCTCCTCGCGTGATGCTGCCCTTGAGCGACCTGGCCGCCACGGCGCTGGTGCAGAACGGCTCGCGCGTGTCGTACAGGCTGCTGCTGTCGGCGCCGCCCGCCAAGGCGGCCGAGCTTGCGCAATATCAAACCTCGCTGGAAAGCCAGATCAAGGCGCAGTCCATCAAAGGCGTGCGCATCGAATCGCTGGAATCGGGCAGCCCGCAGATGCAATCGACCCTGGACCGCGCCGACCGTTTTCTGTCCCTCGTCGGCCTGCTGTCGGCCATGCTGGCGGCCGTCGCCGTGGCCATGGCGGCGCGCCGCTTCATGCTGCGCCACCTCGACGCCTGCGCCATGCTGCGCTGCCTGGGCTTGACGCAAAACCAGGTGACGGCCATGTACGTGATCGAATTCTTATTGGTCGGCCTGGTGGGCAGTCTGATCGGCGTGCTGGTGGGCTTCGGCGGCCACCTGGTGCTGCTGGAGTTGCTGGGCAAACTGGTGCAGAGCGACTTGCCGCCCGTGTCCCTGCTGCCCGCGCTGCAGGGCGTGGCCACCGGCATGCTGCTGTTGCTGGGCTTTGCCCTGCCGCCGATTTTGCAGCTGCGCAATGTGCCGCATAACCGCGTGATCCGCCGCGAACAGGAGCCGCCGCAGGCGCTGGCCCTGGCCACCTACGGCCTCGGCATTGCCGCCTTCGTCGTGCTGCTGTTGTGGCAGGCGGGCGACGTGAAACTGGCCTTGCTGACGGCGGCCGGTTTTCTGGGCGGCTTCGCCCTGTTCGCCCTGGCCGGCTGGCTGGGCATCCGCTCGCTGAAAAGCCTGCGCGGCGCCTTCAGGCATCAGGGCTGGCGCTTTGCCGTCACGTCATTGCAGCGCCGCCCGGGCGCCACCGTCATCCAGGTGGTGTCGCTGGCCCTGGGCCTGATGGCCTTGCTGCTGCTGACCGTGGTGCGCGGCGACCTGATGGTGGCCTGGCGCAATGCCACGCCGCCCGATGCGCCGAACCGCTTCATGATCAATATCCTGCCCGAGCAGAAAGAGCCGATCGCCGCGCGCCTGGCGCAGGCGGGCGTGGCCAATGCACCGCTGTATCCGATGATACGGGGGCGGCTGGTGGCCGTGAACGGCAACGCCATCACGGAAGCCACGTACGAGGATGACCGCGCCAAGGGCCTGGCCGACCGCGAATTCAATCTGTCGACGATGGCCACGATGCAGGAAGAAAACAAGCTCGTGGCCGGCAAGTGGTTCAGCGACAAGCCCGGCGCGCCGGCGGAAGCGTCGGTGGAGGAGGGCATCGCCAAGACATTGAAGCTGAAGCTGGGCGACAAGCTGCGCTTCGACATTGCCGGTCAGAGCGTCGAAGCGGCCATTACCAGCTTGCGCAAGCTGGAATGGGGCTCGATGCGCGTCAATTTCTTTGTCATCATCAATCCGGCCGCCATGGCGGACACGCCGCAGACGTGGATCACGGCCTTCCACCTGCCGCCTGCGCAGGCGGACCTGGGCAACGCCCTGCTGCGCGACTATCCGAATTTGACGGTGGTCGACGTGGGCGGCGTGCTCAAACAAATTCAGGGCGTGCTGGACCAGGTGGTGACGGCCGTCGAATTCCTGTTTGCCTTTACCTTGGCCTCGGGCTTGCTGGTGCTGTATGCGGCCTTGATGGGCTCGCAGGATGAGCGCACGCGCGAAGCGGGCCTGCTGCGCGCCCTGGGCGCCACGCGGCGCCAGCTGGCGCAGGCGCAGCTGATCGAGTTTTCCCTCGTCGGCGCGCTGGCCGGCTTGCTGGCCGCATCGGGCGCGGCGGCCATGGGCTGGGCCCTGGCGACGTACCAGTTCAAGTTCGCCTGGAGCTTCGCGCCGGGCGTGTGGGCCTTCGGCCTGCTGGCCGGCGCCCTGTGCGCGATCGCCGGCGGCTGGCTGGGCTTGCGCAATGTCTTGAAACATCCGCCGCTGCAGACCTTAAGGGAAGGCTAAACAATGACGCCGTCGCCCGCGCCTGCGCGCAGAAATTGCGCGTAGGACATCACCGGCTGCCCCAGCTGGTGCGCCGGCACGTCGAACAGGGCCCAGAAATACGTCACGCCGCCCAGGCAGATGGTGGGCGCGGCGCAGTAGCGAAACCAGTTCTCGCCTATCTGCGCCGCGTACATGCCGTCGCTGTTGGCGTCGGAAAAGTAGGGAATCACGCGCATTTCCAGCAGGGCCTGCAGCAATGAATCGGGCGCGTCGCTGTCGCGCGCCATTTCATACTGCGTGTGCAGGCTGCGTTCCGTCTCGATGATCATCAGCTTGGCGTGGCCGTCGCGCGTGAAGAACAGGATGCCGCTGGGATTGGGAAAAATATAAAACTCGACGAAGCCGTGGCGCTGGCACAGCTCGTGCACGACGGCGGCCAGCGCCTCGTCTTGCAGGAAACTGTAGTCGTGCAGCATCAGCAGATCGCGCACGGTTTCCGATTGCTGCAGGAAGAATTCGCGCTGCAGGGCAACGATTTCCTGTTCCAGAATGTCGAGCGCATCGTCGTCGCTCTTCTTGATGTAGCGGTCGATCAAGCCCCGGTTGAAGGCCGTCACGGCCACTTTTTCATCGGCCGCGCCCGTAAATAGAATCTTCTTGCACGGCAAGTCGCGCACGGCCTGGCAGAATTCCAGGCCATTCATCTGCGGCATCGAATAATCGACCACCAGCACGGAAGGCACGGCAAAGCGCTGCGCCTGGCCGCTGATGCGCCAGATGCGTTCGATGTCGAGCGCCACGTTGCACTGGTCGGGCGGCAGGTTTTGCGTGTCGAAATTGACGTGCAGCGGCGTCTCGCCCGGCTGCGTACTCTGGCGCAGCCAGTGCAGCGCGCTGCTCGTGTCGTGGAAAGTCTTGCGCGCCAGGCCGGGATCGAGCTGGAACGCCAGGCTTTTCAGGAAGGAATCGCTGTCGTCGATCAATACGGTCAGGGTCGGATGGGTGTAGACGGGCAGTTGCATGCGTCACCTCGCGCGGTGGATGGATGGAAAACGGTTGTGCGTGGGCACGGGCAGGGGCTGGGGAAATTCCAGCACGAAGATGGCGTAGGCGCCTTCGCGCGCGACGCAGCGGATGCGCGCCTGCCAGGCTTGCATGATTTGCCGGCACAGGGCCAGGCCGATGCCGCTGCCGTTATGCGAGGGATACGAATAGAAGCGGTCGAAGATCAGCGGCAAGCGGCTGGCCGCGATGCCGCAGCCCGTGTCGATGAACAGCAGGCGCGGCACGGGATGGGCGCCATCGATGATGATGCGCACTCTTCCCTTGCCGGCGCGGTGGATGCTTTTCAAGGCATTGCGCAGCAGATTCAGCAGGATGACCACGCACAGCTCGGACTGGCCGGGAAACGTGAAATCGGCGCGCACGTCGACCTTGACGATGTCGCGCTGGGCCGTGCTGGTAAACGGGTAGCGGCGCAGCACGGCCGTCACGCTGTCGTGCATGGCCACCGCCTCGTTCGCTTCGAGCTTGCGGTTGACGGCGCTGGCGCTGAGCAGGAACAGATCGATCATGTGGTGCATATGGCGCACTTCGAACTGGATGCGCGCCAGCGCTTCCCCGCTGGCCTCGTCCGGCAGCTGCCCTTGCAGGTTTTGCCGCAGCCCGCGCTGCAGCCCGCGCACGTTTGCCTCGACGCTGACGAGGGGCGTGCGCAATTCGTGCGCCACGCTGCCCAGGCCGGCCGCCAGCCCGGCCAGTTTCTCCTGCGCGCCCACGTTGCGGCCCACCTTGACGACGGACAGCACGGCAATCGTGAACCAGTGCACGGGCAATTGCTGCAAGACGTCGCGGCTGAGCAGGAAGGCTGGATCGCCGGCCACGGCAAACGCCAGGCAAGCCAGCAGGGTGCCGCTCAGGTAGGCCAGCACGGCGATGCGCGTATCGAAGTGAAACAGCACGACCAGCGCCACCAGCAGCGAATGCGCCCACATGCTCGAGGCGTGGTTCATCAGGAACATATATGTAAAGAAAAACGGCAGTTCGAAGGTCAGCCCCAGGAACAGGTAGACGCTGAACCAGGTATTGCTGAAGCGGTCAGGCCACAGCGCGGGCAGGAACAGCAGGGCGGAGATGGTGCGCAGCAGCGGCGATTCGTATTCTTGCGGAAAGAAATAATGCCACAGCGCGTAGTACATGGGCATGCCCAGCGCACCGATGAGCGCCAGGGTGCGCACCTGAGCGCGCCGCACCGGCGTGTGTTCGATGGCGTCGTGGAAATGCAGGAAAGGCTGGAGCAGCTTGCCTTGCCACCGTTTTCCGGAAGGGGACTGCGCATGCATCATGATCAGAGGGGCGTGTTCGTTGAGGCGTGTCAATGCAACATGATCGGCGGGTTCCCTCTGTATCAGCACAATATCGGCACAACTGTTGAGCTGTATCAAACGCTTGCCGGATGACTCGCGCATGTTGGATGCGGTAGTTCCCACCGCAACCAATCAGGAGTTCCTATGATAAACGCTATTTCCCCTCTGCCGTCCCGCGCCATCCATGCCGAGCAAAGGATGCCCGCCTTCGTGCGCGCGCGCATGGATGAGCACTATGTCGAGCGCATCGAGAAGCTGCTCGGCGGCGAGCACTTGCATGAATGGCAAGCCGTGCCGGCCAGTGCAATCATGCTGGCAGGCAATGATTACCTGAACATCGCCGGCGAGGCGGCGCTGCTGGCGGCCCAGGCGCGCGTCTTGCAGGGCGGCGGCGCCATGCTGATGTCGTCCGTGTTCCTGCAGGAAGGCAGCCGCCAGCACCGGCTGGAACACAAGCTGGCGGATTTTCTCGGCAGCGAAGCGTGCGTGCTGGCGCAGTCGGGCTGGGCCGCCAACGTGGGCTTGCTGCAAAGCCTGGCCGGCCCCGGCATCCCCGTGTATCTGGACATGCAGGCGCATGCGTCGTTGTGGGAAGGCGTGCAATCGGCGCAAGCCGTGCCCGTCGCCTTCCTGCACAACGATGGCGCCCACCTGCAGCGCCAGCTCGACAAGCATGGCCCCGGCATCATCATCGTCGATGCGCTGTACAGCACCAACGGCAGCGTGGCGCCGCTGCTGGACATGGTGGAAATTGCCGAACGCAGCGGCAGCATGCTGATCGTCGACGAGTCGCACTCGCTGGGCACGCACGGCCCGCAGGGCGCGGGGCTGGTGGCGGAGCTGGGCCTGGTCGAGCGCGTGCATTTCCGCACGGCGTCGCTGGCCAAGGCGTTCGCGGGGCGGGCGGGGCTGATTACCTGTTCGGCCCGTTTCAAGGGATATTTTTTGTCCGCCTCGCGGCCCGCCATCTTCAGTTCCTGCCTGCTCGAACACGAGCTGGCGTGGTTCGATGCGGCGCTCGACTTCATCCGCGCCGCCGATGGCCGCCGCACCGCGCTGCACCGCCACAGCGTGCAGCTGCGCCAGGGGTTGACGGATCTCGGCTACAACGTCAGCGACGGCACCGAGCAGATCATCGCGCTGGAAGCGGGCAGCGAACCCGATACCTTGATCCTGCGCAAGGCGCTGGAACGGCACGGCATCTACGGCGCCGTCTTTTGCGCGCCGGCCACACCGAAGAACCGTTCGCTGGTGCGCCTGACCCTGAATGCGGGCTTGCGCGAGGACGAGTGCGCAAGAGTGCTGGCCGCCTGCGCCGCCATCCGCGACGAGACGGGCATGGCGCGCTGGCCCTCGACGCGGCGCCTGCGCAAGCTGGCGCTGGTGTAGCGCGCGTCAGCCGTTCGCGGGCTGGTTGCCGGCGATCGTGCCCAGCAGCATGGACAGGGGCGCCAGCTGGTCCGCGCTGGCATTGCCCAGCAATTCCTGGCCCAGCGCCTGCGCCGTCGTGTTCGCGTGCGCCAGCAATGCCAGTCCCGCCTCGGTGATGGCGGCGTAGCCGACGCGCGCATCGCGTGCATCGGCCTGGCGCGCCACCAGGCCGATTTTTTCCAGCGGCATCAGCGAGCGCGTGATGCCGGATGCCGTCAGCGCCAGGCGCTCGGCCAGGTCGATGCGGCGCAGGCGTCCGCCGGGCGCCCGCTGCAAGTGGTACAGCAATTGGTAATCGCTGAAACTCAGGCCGTGCAGATTGCCCAGGATGCTGTCGAAGCGGCGCACGATGAGCGCCTGGGCGCGCGCCAGGCGCAGGCAAAAGTCCAGCGCGCCGCCGCCGTCCGGCGTCGGGAGAGTGTGTTCGGTCATGACATCCTTTTCATTTGCTGCGCAGTGCGTGAGTGCGCAAGTGTAAAGCATGGCCGCTCAATAGCGTGCTTGTCCCTGTTCCCGCAGCTGCGCCTGGTGCAGCGCCAGCAGGGTGTCCAGTTCGGCGTCCGCATCGAAGGCGGGATCGGCGGATTGATCGACGGTGTCGATGATGTCGAAGCGAAAAGCCGCCGCGCCGTCGCGCCGCCAGTCCGCCTGCAGGCGGGCGTTGCGGTGCGTACCCAGCGTGAGTTCGAAGCGGTGGCGGTTCAGCGCGCCGGGCGCGTTGCGGCTGCGTTCGAGCAGGGTGCATCCGCTGGGCAGGTGGCGCAGCGCGATGATGCCCAGCGCGGGCGCTTGTTGCCGGTAAGCTGCTTTCAAGGCTGCTTGCTGTGTTTTATCCATGTTGTGATTTCCTTAAGCTTGGGTGACGTAATCGGTGCTTGCGATGTGGGCAATATCCGTGAACAGGGCGGCGGCGATGGCGGCGGCCAGCAGCAGGGCGCCGCCGGCGCAGAACAGCTCGCCAACGCTCACGTGGCGCAGCAGCGCACCCGTGGCCGCCGCCGACAGGGGCGCCAGTCCCAGGAAGATGCCCATGAACACAGCCATCGCCCGGCCCAGCATGGCGGGCGCCACGCGCCGCTGTATCCACGTAAAGATGGCCACCTGCACATAGCCGCCCAGCACTCCCGTGACGGCCAGCAAGGCCGCGCCGTGCCAGGCCGAGCCGATTTGTCCCAGCGCCATCAGCAGGCAAGCCACGACGGCGTCGACGAGCAGCAAGGTGGCGCCGAAATGGCGGCGCAGCCAGGCGCCGCCCAAGCTGGACGCCAGCATGCCGGCCAGGGTGCCGGCGCCGTGCGCGCCCATCAGCATGCCCAGCGCCGCGGCGCCGTGCAGGCGCTCGTTGGCCAGCACGGGCAAGGCGACTTGCAGCGGACCCATGACGAAGAATGCCACCACGGCCCAGTAGGCATAACAGCTGCGCAGGGGCAAGTCGCGCCACACCATGGCCAGGCCCGCCGCCATGTCGCGCCACATGCCTTGCGGCGCCGTAGCCGCAGCCAGGGGCCGTAGCTTGACTTGGCGCAAGGTCCACGCGGAAAACACAAACGTCAGCGCATCGATGGCAAAGGCGGCGGCCAGCGCCGCCATGGAGGTGTTCTGCCCGTTACCGTGGGCACCCAGCACGAGCGCCGCCAGCAGCGGACCGGCCAGCAAGGACAACTGGCGCGCACCCATCTGCAAGCCATTGGCTTTCTGCAACGTAGGTGCAGGCACGGCTTGCGGCAGGATGGCCGTGCCGGCCGGAATGCCGAAGGCGGACGCGATGCCCAGCGCCAGCGCGGCCGCATACGCGAGCGCCAGGCTGGCCAGGTCCAGCACCAGCAGTCCCGCCAGTGCCAGCAGGATGGCGGCGTTCGCATATTTGCTCAGCAGCAGCACGCGCCGGGGCGAATAACGGTCGGCGATGGTGCCGCCCAGCAAGATGAGCACGGCGCGCGGCGCCCCCATCAGGGCCACCGCGATACCGAGGCTGAGGCTATCGCCCGTCAGGCTCAGCACCAGCCAGGGCAGGGCCAGCATGCTGAACTGGTCGCCCAGCATGGAGATGAGTCCGCCGCCCAGCAGCCAGCGGAAGTTGGTATTGCGCAGCAAATCAGTGTCTGTGGCGGTTGGCATATTCGTCTTGTCCCTGTTTTAAAATTGCATAGTAGTTGATAAAAGCTTGAGTAGTCAAGTATATTGCCATTTATTGCGGCAGGGAGCGCTGGCGCTGCATGGAGCGCCGATGCTTGCGCTATCATGGCGGCCATGACTGATACCACTGCCCCCACCCTGTACGAGACCATCGGCGGCGCCCCCGTGCTGCGTGAAATGGTCGACCGTTTTTATGACTTGATGGAACTCGAAGCCGAGTTCGCCGGCATCCGCGTCATGCATCCGCCCTCGACGGACGGCTCGCGCGACAAGCTGTATTTCTTCCTCACGGGCTGGATGGGCGGCCCGGATTTGTATATCGAGAAATTCGGCCACCCGCGCCTGCGCGCGCGTCACTTGCCGTATGCCATCGGCACCAGCGAGCGCGACCAGTGGCTGCGCGCCATGGCCTGGGCCATGGAAGACACGGGCATCGAAGAATCCTTGCGCGTGCGCCTGATGGAATCGTTCTATCAGACGGCCGACTGGATGCGCAACAAAGCTGACTGATCCCATGAGCCCAATCGAGTTCTACAGCCTGCTGGGCGCCGCCATCGCCGCCATCGTCCTGTTGTTCTTGCTGCTGCTGCGCCCGCGTGGCGCGGCCGGCGATGGCGCCACCACCCTGGCGCTGGTGCAGCAGCACCAGCAGCAAAGCCTGGAACGCATCGACCGGGTCGAGCGCGAAGTGCGGCTGCAATTGCAGGCATCGGCGCAAGCCACGCGGCAAGACCTGGCCGCCGGCCTGGCGCAATTCCAGGCGGCGACCCTGCAGCAGCTCGACAGCCTGCGCACGCAGATGCAGGCGCAGGGGAAAGTGGGACGCGAAGAGCAGGCGCAAAGCCTGGCGCGCTTCGCCGAGAGCACCAATCAGACCCTGGCCCAGCTGACGGAATCGAATGCGCAGCGCATGCTGGAAGTGCGCGCCACCTTGGAGAACAAGATCCGCGACTTGCAGGCCGACAATGGCGCGCGGCTGGAAGAGATGCGCAAGACGGTCGACGAGAAACTGCACGCGACGCTGGAAACGCGCCTTTCCGCCTCGTTCCAGCAAGTGTCGGAGCGGCTGGAAAAAGTCCACCAGGGACTCGGCGAAATGCAGCAGCTGGCGCTGGGCGTGGGCGATTTGAAGCGGGTGCTCACCAACGTCAAGACGCGCGGCACCTGGGGCGAAGTGCAGCTGGAAATGCTGCTGGAGCAGGTACTTACTGTCGACCAGTACGCGAAGAACGTGGAAACGTTGCCGGGCAGCGGCGCGCGCGTGGAATTCGCCCTGAAGTTGCCGGGCATGGTCGATGGCGGTCCGCCCGTGTGGATGCCCATCGATGCGAAATTTCCCAAGGAACAGTACGAGCGCCTGGTCGAGGCGGCCGAGCGGGCCGATGCGGACGCCGTGGCCCTGGCCGGCCGCGAACTGGAGCGGGCCGTGCGGGGCGAAGCGAAAACCATCGCCGAGAAATACCTGGCGCCGCCGCTGACGACGGATTTCGCCATCCTCTTCCTGCCCACGGAAGGCCTGTATGCGGAAGTGCTGCGCCGCCCGGGCCTGGCCGACGAATTGCAGCGCGTGCACCGGGTCAGCATTGCCGGGCCATCGACCCTGACGGCCTTGCTCAACAGTCTGCAGATGGGTTTCCGCACCCTGGCGCTGGAAAAGCGCTCGTCCGAAGTGTGGCAAGTGCTGGGCGCCGTCAAGACGGAGTTCGGCAAGTTCGGCGACGTGCTGTCGCAAACCCGGCTGACCCTGGAAAAGGCGGCGAAGAATATCGAAAGCGCGGAAGTGCGCAGCCGCCAGATGGCGCGCAAATTGAAATCCGTGGAAGCCTTGCCGGGCGAGGCGGCTGCCTTGCTGCTGGGTAAGGCGGACGGCGGCGCCGGCGACGGCGAGTAGCGCGCCGCCTCAGGCCGCCCGCGCAGTGCGGCGGCGCAGCGCGCTGTAGCCGATCAGCGCCAGTCCCGCCAGCAGCATGCCCCAGGTTTGCGGTTCCGGCACGGCCGGCAGGACGGTCGGCACCGTCGGTGGCAAGCTAGGGATGATCACGGTGGGCGGCACGATGATGCTGCTGCCCCGGTCCGGCGGCACGCTTCCGCCACCACCACCACCACCGCCGCCGCCCATGCCGGCCGGCGGGCCGATATCGCTGACGGTACGCACGTAATCGAAGGGCAGGAAAGGAATGCTTGCCACCTCGGGCGGCATGGCACCGCCCGTGAACGAGCCGCCGCGCAAGGCGTCGGGATTGTCGATCAGGGGCACGCTTGCCGTTTCCGGGGCGGCGGGCGCGGCGGCAGCGGGCGCTGCACCGCCGGGAGCGGCACCACCGGGAGCTGCGCCGGCGGCTGGCGGCGCCGACGCGGGCGCCTGCGTGATGCGGCTGACGTTGCGGCAAATCGTCGGCACCAGGATGCACTGGCCTTGCACGCAATACACGAGTCCCCGTTCCTGCATCTGCTCGTTCCAGCCCGCACGCGTGACGTTGCGGCAGACGCGGCCGGGGCCGAAATGCATGTCGCTGATGCGCGCGTTGTAATTGCCCTTGCCGCGGATGGCGTCGCGGCTGATCACCACGATCTCATCGTACTGGCGCGCGCGCATGCGCGCCTTCAATTGTTCGCGCACGGGCGGCGCGATATCCGTATAGCGGTCCACGGCCGCCACCACGTCACCCATGAACGGGTCGACGCCGGGACGGTTCCAGTTGCAGTTGTCCAGCACGTCGGCGCGGGCCACGCCTTTCGCATACGCGGGCAGGGGAGCCAGAGACAACATGCCGAATAGGACTGCCGCACCCAGCATGCAGGTGCTCGCCAACCATGGGCCGTGTTTCATTGTTAGTTTCCTCGTGAAAACAATATCAAAATTGAACTTTTGCGTGAGTCCGAATGTTATCACCGAAGAAACTTCAATATCAACTAATAAATAAAATTATTACAATTAGTGTTGTGTTTATTGATTTATTTTGACAAGAAATGATTAATATTTTTATCTCGGCAGGCGCAGGTGTGCCGCGCAGGAGAAAATTGATTGCGAAGGGGAAATGCAAACGGCCCGCGCAGGGCGGGCCGTCAAGGAGAGGGGGAGGGGCAGTTGCTTACATCAGGCCATGGAACAGCACAATATCGACGAGGTCGCCGGCCGCCACTTGGCCTTGCGCCTCATGCAGCACGATCATGCAATTGGCCTGCGTCATCGAGCGCAGGATGCCCGAGCCTTGCGCGCCCGTCACGCGCACGTGCTGGCGCCCGTCCGCGCCGCGCTCGACGATGCCGCGCTGGAATTCCGTGCGGCCCCGTTTCTTGCGGATAGGCGCTTGCGCCGCCACCTGCAGCAGGGGCAGGCTGGCCGTCTCCGCGTCGGCGCCCATCAGGCGCAGCAGGGTGGGGCGGGCGAGGAAATAAAACGCCGCCATCACGGCCACGGGGTTGCCGGGCAGGCCCAGCAGCAAGGCCGTGTCGCCTTCGCTGGCAATCCGGCCAAAGGCCATGGGGCGGCCCGGGCGCATGTTGATTTGCCAGAAGGCCACGTCGCCGAGGCGGGCCAGGATCTCGCGCGTAAAATCGGCCGCGCCGCTGGACACGCCGCCCGAAGTGACGATGACGTCGGCCTTGGCGCAGGCGCCGCGCAGGGCCGCTTCCAGCGCCTGCGGATTGTCCTTGACGATGCCCATGTCGAGCACCTCGCAGCCGAGGCGGGTCAGCATGCCCAGCAGGGTGTAGCGGTTGCTGTCGTAGATGCAGCCCGCGGCCAGCGGCTCGCCGATTGAGCGCAATTCGTCGCCCGTGGAAAAGAAGGCCACGCGCAGGCGGCGGCGCACGGGGACGGTGGCGATGCCCAGCGAGGCCAGCAAGCCCAGTTCGGCCGGCCCGAGTATCTTGCCTTGCAGCAAGGCCGGCTGGCCCTGCATCAAGTCTTCGCCCTTGAAGCGGCGGTTGTCGCCGGGGCGGATGCAGTCCGGCGCCAGCGTGATGCTGGTTTCATTGGCTTGCAGCACCAGTTCCTGCGGCACCACGCTGTCGCAGCCGTCGGGCATGACGGCGCCCGTCATGATGCGCGCGCATTGGCCGCGCCCCACTTTGACCGTGCCGGGACGGCCCGCCAGGATGGTGTCGACCACGGCCAAAGTCACTGGCGTGTCGCCGCCCAGGTCGGCACCATGCAGCGCATAGCCATCCATGGCGGAATTGTCGTGCGCGGGCACGCTGATGGGCGAGATGATGTCGGCCGCCAGCATGCGCTCGAACGCCTGCGGCAGCGGCAATTCCTCGATCCCGGCCACGGGCGCGACGGTGTCGGCCAGGATGGCTTGCGCCATCGGCACGCTCAAGCCCCGCGCCTGCAAGGCGGCCAGCTCGTCCGGCGTATTGATGTTGCCAAACGCGGCGCCATCCTCGAACAGCACTTCCGCCAGCTTCAAGGGGCCGTGCCAGGTGCGCATGCGGCGTTCGCCGCCGCGCAGGTAGGCATCGAGCTGGGGCAGGGCGGCAGTCTTGACGAGACAGAAGACGGGGTGCGGCCGGCGCACGGCCGATCCCGTCGCCGGATCGGTTTCCTCGGTGACGGCGATGGCCAGGTCGGCATCGTTCTCGACCAGGCCGGCGGCCAGGCGCGCGGCCAGGTCGGGCGGCAGCAGGGGCGAATCGCACGGCACGGTGAGCAGGTAGGGCGTGCCGGCGTGCTGCATGCCGCTGTGTAAACCTGCCAGCGGACCCAGCTGGCCCGGCAGCGCGTCCGGCCAGACTGGCACGCCGAAGCGCGCGTACTCGCCGGCATCGGCGTGGACGCTGACGGCCAGCTGGCCCACTTGCGGCGCCAGGCGCTGCAGCACGTGGCGCGCCAGGGGCTGGCCATGCAGGGGCAGCATGCCCTTGTCGCGCTGGCCCATGCGCGTGCCCAGGCCGCCGGCCAGGATCAGGCCGGTAATGTCGTGTTTGTTGATCATGTCAGGTAGGAAAATGGGTGCATGCGCCATGGTAGCAGCGGCGGGCGTGCGCCGCGCCCGATTCAGCCGCCGATGTACGACATTTCCACTTTCTTTTTACCGTGCTCAAGCGCGCCGCCCGTCAAATCCGTCTGGCTGGTGCGCAATTGCGAATAGCGGTCGGCGCGGCCGCGCCACAGCTGCGCCACGGCCGAGGAAATTTCCGCGTCGCTGTGGCCGCCGCGCAGCAGGCTGCGCAAGTCGTGGCCGCTGCTGGCGAACAGACACGTGTACAGCTTGCCTTCGGTCGAGAGGCGGGCGCGGCTGCAGTCGGCGCAGAACGCTTGCGTGACGCTGGAAATGAGGCCGATTTCGCCGCCGCCATCGGCGTAGCGCCAGCGCGCCGCCGTCTCGCCCGTGTAGTTCGGGTCGATGGGCAGCAAGGGCATGTGTTCGCCGATACGGCGCGCCACCTCGGCCGACGGGATGACTTCCCGCAAGTTCCAGCCGTTCGAGGCGCCCACGTCCATGTATTCGATGAAGCGCAGGATGTAGGGCGTGCCCTTGAAGTGGCGCGCCATGGGCACGATTTCCTGCTCGTTCATGCCGGCCTTGACGACCATGTTGATCTTGATCGGTCCCAGGCCCGCCGCATGCGCGGCAGCTATGCCGTGCAGCACGTCGGCCACGGCGAAATCGACGTCGTTCATGCGCTTGAAGGTGGCGTCGTCGAGCGAATCGAGCGACACGGTGACGCGGTTCAGGCCCGCATCCTTCAGGGCTTGCGCCTTTCTGGCCAGCAAGGAACCGTTGGTCGTCAGGGTCAGGTCCAGCGGCTGGCCCGACGGCGTGCGCAGTGCGGCCAGCATGGCGATGAGCTTTTCGATATTCTTGCGCAGCAGCGGCTCGCCGCCCGTCAGGCGGATCTTTTCCACGCCATGTGCGACGAACAGGCGCGCGATGCGCGTGATTTCCTCGAACGACAGCAAATCCGTGTGCGGCAGATATACGTGGTTCTTGTCGAACACGTCCTTAGGCATGCAGTACACGCAACGGAAATTGCAGCGGTCGGTGATCGAGATGCGCAAGTCGTGCAGGGGCCGGCCCAGTTGATCGTTCAGCAGGCCTGTTGGCGCTTCCAGGGCGGCCGGGATGGCCGGAGCGGCCCGTCGCCGCTCCGTCATCATGATGATTTTTTCTGACATGAGCCTAATAATCTTGCTGTTTTTCTAATTCCGGCGCCGCATAAGGGCCGCCTGATTCGCTAACCATACCACGATCGGGGCGCGGTCGTCGGCGGCCGGCTAGAAACCCGCTTCGCGGCGCGCCACGCCCGCGGCCGCGCGCAGGAAACGCCATGCCGGCGCTTCCCATTCCCCGGCGATGGCGACCCTGCCGCGCCAGGCAGGGCTGCTGGCCGGCAGTTCGGCGTCCGCATCGAGCAGCACCCGGTACACGGCCTGTTCGGGATACAGCACGCCGTTCTTTTCGCGCACCAGCACGTCGCCGCCGAACAGCGCCGCCAGTTCCGGCTCGTTCAGGGTGCGGCTGGCATCGCGGTCGATGCTGGCCACGGTCAGGCGCAGGGCGGGGCCGGCCAGGCCGTCGGCGAGGAACAGGGCACGGTCGCCGCGCGCGATGCGCCGTACGGCATCCTGGTCGACGTAGGCCACCACCTGCCAGCGCCCGGCGCCCACCAGCGAACCCAGATATTCCTGCCCTTTGAGCCATTCACCGGGCCGCAGGTCGGGATCGACGTCGACCAGCACGCCCGCGAACGGCGCCAGCGGCCGGTAGCGCTGCAAGTCCGCGCCCACCGTCGCATGCTCGGCGCTGGCGTAGGCCAGCTGGTCGTTCAGCACTTGCCAGTCCTTGCGGCTGGCGGCGTCCAGGCCCGCCGCCGCCGATTGCCATGCCAGCAAGTCCTGGCGCGCGCCCGTCTCGCCTTCGCGCAGCGCCAGTTCGGGCGATGACAGGCGCAGCAGGGGCTGGCCGGCGGCGACGCGCTGGCCATTGGCCACCGGCAGCGCTTCAAGCGCCGCGTGCGCGGGCGCGTACAGCGCCAGGCGCGCCTGCGGCTGCAGCACGCCGGAGGTCAGCACCCGGTCCGGCCACGGCAGCATCAGCAGCAGCGGCAGCAGCGCGGCCAGGCCGGCGCTGCGCCAGGCGCGGCGGCTGTGCCGCAGGGCGTCGCGGCGCGAGCGCCACACCTGCAGTTCGCGCCACAGCGGCAGCGCGACAAACCAGCAGATCTCGACGAGGAACAGCAGGATGCCGACGGCCTTGATGAAGAAGTGGTACACGAGTGCGGCGATGCCCAGAAACAGCACCAGCCGGTAGATCCATACGACCCAGGCGAACACGATCAGGCCGGCGCGCCGGCGCGGCGGAAACGATTCTGGCGCCGGCTCGTTCAGCGCGAACAGGCGTTCGCGCAAGTCCCAGCGGGCCAGCGCGAATGCGCGGCTGTGCAGGTTGGGCAGGCCCAGGTAATCGGACAGCAGGAAGTAGCCGTCAAAGCGCATGAAGGGACTGGCATTGATGGCCACGGTGGTGATCCAGGTGGTGGTCGAAAGCAGGAAGGCGACCTGCTTGGGGCCGCCATCGGGCAGCCAGGTCCAGGCCAGCGTGGCCCAGGCGGCGATCATCAGTTCCGTCATGATGCCGGCGCCCGCCACGGCCAGGCGCTGCTCGCGGCGCGCCAGCTTCCACACTTCGTTGGTGTCCGTGTACGCCACGGGCCACATCACCAGGAAGGCCAGGCCCATGGTCGGCACGCGGCAGCCGTAGCGCTTGGCCGTCAGCGCGTGGCCCATCTCATGGCAGACTTTGGCGAAGGTGATGGCGGCGCCGTACAGCAGGGCACCATGCCAGCTCAGCGTGTCGAGCAGGGTGGCGGAAAAGCGTTCCCAGTCGCGGTAGGCGCCGGCCACTCCCAGCAGGCCGGCGGCCAGCGTCAGCCAGCGGAAGGCGGGCGAAAACAGCCACCCGAGGCGCGGCGCGAGCCAGTCCAGCCAGCGGTCCGGACGCACCAGCGGGATGCGGAAAAACAGGTAGTTATGCAGCAGCCATTGCTGCCAGCTGCCGCGCTGGCGCTGGCGCGTGGCCGCCATCGCCGCCGCGGCGCCCTGGCGCGGCTGCAGCAGCTGCTGCTCGCGCAGGAAGTCGAGCAGGCGCTCGATGGCACCGCCGTCGAGTTGCAGGGTGGTGCTCTGGTTGATGTCGTCGATGAGGGCCTGGGCGTCGTTGTTCTCCCAGCGGCGCAGCATCTCGAAGCTGGGCCAGTCGAGCTGGAAGAACAGGTTGCGCACGGGGTCGTGCAAGGTCCAGCTGGGCTGGCCGTCAGGCAGGCGTGGACCGGCATGGATGGACAGCTCCTGGCGCAGCAAGGGTAAGGCGTGCATGCGGTTCCGTTCTACAGGGCGATGAACTGGCGGATGCTGGCCAGCGGCCGTCGCAGTATCCAGTAGAGCAGCGGCACGCGTTCGCCGCCCAGCTTGGCCGTGCCCTTCAGGCCGATGCGCTGGCCGGTGGCGCCGTCCAGCCTGGCGCGCACGCGGTAGGCATAGCTGCCGTCGGGGCGCGCGGTGGCGCGGTGGCTCATGTAGCGCACATTCGCTTCGAGCGGCGTCAGCGGCGCGGCGGCCAGGTACAGCTTGAGCGGGGCCCGCTCGGCCAGCGGAATGGCGTCGCCGATCGGCACCCACGCTTCGATCTCCACGTCGTCGGCGGCCGCCACCTGCATGATGCGTTCGCCCGTCTGCACGGGCCGGCCTATCCATTCCGACGGGTCGTCGAACAGGGCGATGCCGGCATGCGGCGCCAGCACGCGCGAGCGCTGCGCCTGGCCCTCCAGGAACGCTGCCTGCGCCTGCTTCTCGGCGATCTTGCCCAGCAGCGCGGCCAGCTGCGTCTTGGCGCGCGGGTCGTTGAGTATCATCTGCGCCGTCTGCCGGTACTCGGCCTGCGCCGTGGCCAGCCCTTCGCGCGCGACGTCGAGGCGGCTGCCGATGGGCGCCTGGTCGAACGAAAACAGGGGCTGGCCGGCGCGCACGACCTGATTCGGGCGCACGGAAAATTCGGCGATCACGCCATCGAGGGGCGCGCGGATGGTGGCCGGATTGGCCGCCACCAGCTCGCCCGGCGCCAGTACCGTCAGGCGCACGGGAAACAGCAGCACCGCCAGCACTGCCAGCGCGGCACCCAGCCGGCGGCGCCAGCGCTGGCCTTGTCCATCGCCCTGCCACCACAGGCGCAGCCGCGCCGGCAGCGCCGCGGGCGACCAGCGTGCGGGACCTTGCCTGGCGCGCCACGCGTGCTGCCAGATATCGGCCCATTCGGTGAGCAGGGCCAGCTGCCCGGGCTGCAGCGGCGCGTCGCCGGCCAGCAGCAGGCCCGCCTGCCCGCCGGCGCGGCCCGTGGCGCGCAGCGGCATCCAGGTGACGGCCACGGGCAGCCATTCGTCCCAGGCGGCGGCGATGGCGGGCGGCAGTTGCGCGGCCTCGACGGCCAGCGGCGCGGCGTCCGCATGGCGCTCTGCCAGCGCCCGGCACAGCTGCCCGAGCCACTGGGCATACGGGGCGTTGGCTTCCACTTCCACCACGCCGGACAGGGTGTGCACGCCGCCGGCGTCGAACCACAGCGCCGCCTGGCGGTACGGCGCCAGCGCGCGGCTGTCGTTCACCAGCAGGAAGGCCAGTTCATTGGCGCTGGCCGCGGCGCGTGCGCGCTGGGCCAGTTCGAGCAAGGTCAGCAGGGGATCAAATGCCACCGCGTCGTTCATGCATGCGCTTTCGCCGCCGCCGCGCTACGCGACAACGCCGCCAGGCGCTCGGCGCCCGCGCCGTGCACGGCGCCCAGCTGCGCGCTCAGGCCGGGACGTCCCACGGGGTCGGCCGGGCCGGCGTCGCGCGCCGAGGTCTTGATGACCTGGCCATCCCTGGTGATGACGATCTTGAAGGTCTGCACGGCGACGCGTCCCTGGGCGTCGCGCGCCGTGACCGTGAAGTGCAGCGTGCCTTCGAAGCCCGGCGGCGCCGTTCCCTCGAAGCGCGCCGCGCGGCTGTCGAACCTGAGCCAGGCAGGCAGGGGCCTGCCGTCGGTCTGCTGCGCGCTGAGCTGGAACGGCGTGCCGCCGCCGGACTGCACGAAGGTGTCGGGCGCCAGTTGCACCGCGATGCGTTCGCCGCTGCCGAACGCCTTGTCGCCGATCGGCACCTGCGAGAACAGCGCATCGCTGCGCGACGGCAGTTCCGGCAAGCCGGTCGGCGTGAAGGCCGTCAGCAGCATGGCGGGGTTGGTCAGGGCGGCGATGCTGACGGGGGCCAGCGGGTTCCTGGCCACGTCAACCCCGCGCCCACCGCTGGCGCTGCTCGGGCTGAACAGCGCCAGCGTGTCCGGCGCCAGCACGCCGGGAAGGGCTCCGGCGGCAGCGCTGGCGGGGGCCTTTTCGGCAACCTTGTCCGCCGGCGCGGGGGCTTCCGGCAGCACGCGCACGGGCGGCACCACCACGGGCGGCACCACGACGGGCGGCGTCACCGGTACGCTCACTTGCGCCGTCAGGATGGCGCCGTTGTTGCCGGCCGTATCGCGCACCACCACTTGCACCTGGCCGGCGACGACGCCGGCCAGCGACCAGCTGTTGCCGGCCACGCCAGCCACCTGCCAGCTGGCGCCGCCATCGCGCGAGACGAGTACCGATTCGCCCGCCGCCAGCGGCGCCGAGAGGTTGCCGCCAAGCACATTCTCGCCCGATAGCGTGGCCGAGGTGGCCGTGGCGACGGGGGCGACGGTGTCGAGCACATACGCTTGCGAGAAGGCGGGACCGTTGCCGGCGTCGTTGCTGACGCGCGCCATGAGGGTGCCGCTGCCGCCCAGCGTGACATTGATCGACCACGCCGTCGCGCCGCCGGTAGCCGCCGCGCTGCGCCAGCTGGCGCCGCCGTCGAGCGAGACTTCGACGCGCTGGCCGGCGGCCAGCGGCGCGGACAGCGTGCCGCTGATCGTTTGCGCGGCCACGTTGGTGATGAAGTCGCTGTCGCTGGCGCCCGTGTCGGCCGACAGCGTGGTGCCGGTGACGCCGGTCGTGGGCGGGGGCAGGAGCGTGCCGATGGTGAGTTCGCCATTGCTGCTGTCGCTGGCGACGTTGCCGGCCAGGTCGGTGACGCTCGCCACCACCTCGTAGCGCTGGTTCAGGGCCAGCGTCAGTGTGCCGCTGAGCGGTACGGCGGTGGCCAGGTCCAGGCTCCAGGCGCCCGCTGCGGGAACGACGGCATAGGTGGCGCCGCCGACGGAGACGGTCATGGTTTCGCCCGCCGACAGCGTCGCCGAGCCGCTCAGCACGGGCGTGGTGCTCATCGTCGCCAAGGTGGCCACGGTGGGCACGCCAGCTGCCGTGTCATAGATATACGCCTGGCTCGCCGCGACGCTGTCGTTGCCGGCCGTATCGGCCACCTTGACCAGCAGGGTGTTGCTGGAGGTCAGGGTCTGGCCGGCCAGCGACCAGGTGTTCTGGCCGATGGCGGCGGCGGCGGTGGCCCAGGTGGCGCCGTTGTCGAGCGAGACGAGCACGCGCTCGCCGCTGGCCAGGTTGGCCGACAGGGTGCCGCTGACGGTTTGCGCCGCCACGTTGGTGATGAAATCGGTGGGCGAGGCGCCGCTGTCGGCGGACAAGGCGATGCCAGCCACGCTGGTGGCGGGGGCGCTCGTGTCGAGCACGTAGGCCGTGCCGGTGGCGGCGCCATTGTTGCCGGCCGCGTCGGTGACGCGCAGCTTCAAGGTGTCGCTGGCGGCCAGGGTGACGCCGGTCCAGGTCAGCGTCGTGCCGGACACCTTGCTGGTGATGTCGGTCCAGGTGGCGCCGTTGTCGAGCGAGCCGTAGACGATGTCGCCGGCGGCCGGCGCGCCGCTGAGGGTGGCGCTGATGGTTTGCGCCGCGGTGTTGGTGATCAGGTCGGTGCTGCTGGCGCCGGTGTCGGCCGACAGCGCGATGCCGCTGAAGCTGGTGGTCGGCGCCATGGTGTCGAGCACATAGGCTTGCGCGTAGGCGGTGCCGTTGTTGCCGGCGGCGTCGGTGACGCGCACTTTCAGGGTACCGCTGCCCGACAGCGTCTGGCCGGCCAGCGACCAGGTGTTGGCGCCGGTGCTGGCCGTGGCCAGGTTCCAGCTGCCGCCGTTGTCGAGCGAGACGTAGACGTTCTCGCCGGCCGCCAGGTTGGCCGCCAGCGTGCCGCTGATGGTCTGGGCCGCGGTCCTGGTGATGAAGTCGGTGCCGGAAGTGCCGGTGTCGGCCGAGAAGGTGGCGTTGGCCACGGTGTTGGTCGGCGCGGCGGAGTCGATGACGAGGTCCTTGTTGGCGCCCAGCGAGCCGGCCGTGCCCGGCGTGGCCAGCGTGACGTCGGCCGGCTGGTTGGCGCCGCCGGCATCGACGATGGTGGCGCCGTTGAGCACCAGCGCGGCGCTCGAGCTGTAGTCGAGATCGGCGCTGTTCTGGCCGGCGCCGACCGTGTAGCTGAACGTCAGCGTGCTGGTGCCCGAGCCGCCGGCATAGGTGGCCTGGCCGCCGCCGTCGAGCGCCAGGGTCGGCGTGCCGCCCGTGGTGTCGACGTTGACCGCGGTGGAGAAGTCGACCGTGATGGTGATGGTCTGGCCGGCGCCGTAGGCGCCGTCGGCGGTGCTGGCGCCGACGCCGGTGACGCTGGGGTTGCTGCCGTCGACATTGACGCCGGCCGTGCTGCCGACGCTGTTGAGCGTGACCACGGCGTCGTTGCCGGCCGTATCGCGCAGCGTGCCGCCGTGGGTCGACAGTGCGCCGACCGTGATGCCGTTGGCGTCGATGTCGCCGCTGGGCACGGTGTAGCGGAACAGCAGCGCGCTGGTGCCGGAGCCGGACACGTAGTCGGCATAGCGGGTAGTGGCGCCGACCACGAGGGCGATGCGCGGCGTGCCGCCGGTGGTGTCGACAAGGACGGCCTCGTCGAAGTTGACCGTGAAGTCCAGCGCGCCGCCGCTGTAGTAGGTGCCGTTGGCCGGCACCGCCACCGTGGCGACGGCCGGGGCGGTGGTGTCGACCTCGATCGTCAGCGCGGCCGAGGCGGCCGAGGCGTTGCCGGCGGTGTCGGTGGACACGACCGTGATGGTGTGGGAGCCTTCGGCCAGCGCGCCGGTGGTCAGCGTCCAGCCGCCGGCGCCGGCGGTGACGGTGCCCAGCAGCGTGGCGCCGTCGAACACGGTGACGGTGCTGCCGTTCTCGGCCGTGCCGCTCAGCGTCGGCGTGGTGTCGCTGGTGATGCTGTCGTTGTTCTGCACGCCGGTGTCGCTGGCCGTGGCCAGCACCGGTGTGCCGGGCGTGGCCGGCGTGCTGGTATCGAACACGTAGGCCTGGGTCTTGACGCTGCCGGTGTTGCCGGCGGCGTCGACGACCTTCAGCTGCAGCGTGTCGCTGCCGGCCAAGGTGACGCCGGTCCAGCTCAGGCTCGTGCCGCTGACCTTGCTGGTGATGTCGGTCCAGCTGCCGCCGTTGTCCAGCGAGCCGTAGACGATGTCGCCGGCGGCCAAGGTGGTGCTCAGGGTGGCGCCGATGGTCTGCGCCGCCGTCTTGGTGATGAAGTCGCTGGCGCTGGCGCCCGTGTCGGCCGACAGCGCCAGGCCGCTGAAGGTGATGGTCGGCGAACCGGTATCGAAGGTATAGGCTTGCGACAGCACGGCGCCGTCGTTGCCGGCCGTGTCGCTGACCTTGACCTTCAGCGTGCTGCTGGCGCTGAGCGTGCGGGCCAGCCACCAGGTGTTCTGGCCCACGGTGGCGCTGGCGGCGGCCCAGGTGGTGCCGTTGTCGAGCGAGACGAGCACGCTCTCGCCGCTGGCCAGGTTGGCCGACAGGGTGCCGCTGATGGTCTGCGCCGCCGTTTTGGTGATGAAGTCGGTCGGCGACGTGCCGGTATCGGCCGAAAAGCTGACCGTGGCCACGCTGGTGGTGGGTGCGGTGGTGTCGAGCGTGTAGTTCTGGAAGCTCAGCGAACTGTCGTTGCCCGCCGCGTCGGTCACCTTGAGCATGATGGCGTTGCTGCCTGCGCCCAGGGTGGCGCCGTTCCAGGTCAGCGTGGTGCCGGACACCTTGCTGGTGACGTCGGTCCAGCTGCCGCCGCCGTCCAGCGACCCCCAGACCACGTCGGTGCCGGCCGGCGCGCCGCTGAGCGTGGCGGTGATGGTCTGGCTGGCTGTCTTGGTGATGAAGTCGGTGCTGTTGACGCCGGTGTCGGCCGACAAGGAGATGCCGGTGAAGGACGTGGTCGGCGCCGTGGTGTCGAGCGTGTAGCTGTGCGTGTAGGCGGTGCTGGAGCCGTCGGCGTTGGTGACGCGGGCCTGGAAGGTGCTGCTGCCGGCCAGCGTGGTGACGGTGCTCCAGCTGCTGGAGCCGATCGTGTAGGTGGTGGCGTCGCTCCAGCTGCTGCCGTTGTCATATGACACCTGGACCTTTTCGCCCGTGCTCAGCGTGGTCGACAGCGTGCCGCTGATGATTTGCGCGGCGGTCTTGGTGATGAAGTCGCTGCCGCTGGTGCCGGTGTCGTCCGACAGGCTGGCGCTGCTGACCGTGACCGTGGGCGGGTGCGAAATAGCCTTGACGTCGGTGATGTCGAAATTCTGGAACAGACCGAAATCGCCGGAACTGAACACCACCTGCTTGACGTCGTTGATCGGTTTGCTCAGGCCGGAATTGAGCAGGGTCTGCCAGCCGTTGGCCAGCGAGTTCACTGTTAACGTGTCTGTGGTGTTGTTGCCATACGTTAAGTTGATCGTCAGCGAGCCGGTCAGGACGCCGACATCGAACGAGCTGATGTCGAAGGTGTAGCCGGAAGCGATGGTGACCGTCAGCCTGACTTCATTGGTGGGCCCCTGGTAGGCATACAGCCCGTCGGTGCCGTAGGTGCCGTCAATGCCCAGGCCGCCGGCGCTGGCGCCGCCGTAAAACGTGACGTTTTGGCCGTTGACCTGTTTGACCACGGTGGTCGAGCTGTAGTCGGCGTCGCTGCCGGAGAAGCTGACCTGTGTGAGCAGGCCCTGGTAGTCGGCGATGTCCAGCGCTTTGGCGTCGATCTTGCCGGCATGCGCTTCGAGCGTCCAGTTGCCGCCGATGGCTGCCGCGCCGGTGGCGTCGCGCGACGCCGCGACATCGGCGCCCGTGATGCGCGCCAGGTCGGCGATCAGCGGGTTATGGCCGCCGGCGGCGACATCGCAGCCATACAGCAGCAAGTCGCCGTCGGCGCTCAGGGCCTGGCCCAGCTGTGCCAGTTCCGATTGGACGGCAGCCGACGACAGGGAGGCATCGGTCAGGCGCGCGGTGCCGAGATTGATGGTGCCTTCGGATCCATGCGACAGGATGTGGATCGCGTCGATTCCGCTCTGGCTGGCCGCCCATTGCGCGATCTGCGCCAGGCCGTCACGGCTGCCGTCGAATTCGACGATGCCGACGCCGGCGCGCACGCCCGCCTCCAGGCTCTTGTAGTTGGCCACCGAGGTGTCGACCAGCACCACTTCCTTCTTGCCCTGGTCCTTGGCCGGCTCGGCCGCGCGCACCGTCACGGCCGGCGGCAGCGGCGGTGCGCTTTCGTGCGCCTGCGCCGCGTGGGCGGCGTCGGCCACGGCGCCGTCGAACATGAAGCGCTGCTCCAGCGGCAGCAGTTGCGAGGCGCGGCGCAGCGGACGGCGCGCGGAAATCGTTGCCGCGGCAGGGAAGAGGGGATGGTTCATGTCAGGCTCCTGGTGATACGTGACTGGCGCGCTTGAGCGGCGTGCCTGGGGCGGCGAATTGGGCGAGGTGTGCGTCGATCTTGCGGTCGAGCGCCGGCCGCCATGCGGGCGGCATGATGGCCAGCACCTGGTCTTGCAGCTGCCGCGCCTGGTCTTGCAGGGCGGGGTCGCTCAGGCGGCTGCGGGCGGCGCTGGCCCACAGATAGGTCTTGGCCAGGTTGGCGGCGCCGGGCGCGCCCGTATCGGCGTCGGGCGGCAGATGGGCGTACAGCGTCGCCGTGGGCAGGTAGGCGGGGACGTAGCCCTTGCTCGCCAGTTCTTCCAGGGCAAGCAGCGCCGCCTCGCCCTCGGCTTCGCCGCCTTCTCCCTGCGCTTGCATGATGGCCAGCTGGTAGCGCGCCTCGTCGACCTGGCGTTCCGCCGCCATGCGGTACCAGTGGCGCGCCATGGCCGCGTCGTGCGGCACGTCGCGGTCGTTGCGCAGGTAATTAGCCAGTTTCAGCATGGCCGGCGGCGAACCGGCCTGCGCCGCCTGGGCGCACAGCGCCAGGCCGTGCGGCACGTCCCGGGCGACGTAGCGGCCGCGGAAATAAAATTCGCTGGCCGAGCACAGTGAAATGAGGTGGCCGTTCGCGGCGGCGGCCAGGTAGCTGGACAGCGCGGCGGCGGCATTGCCTGGCGCGTCCGGAGTGCGCATCAGGCAGTCGCCGGCGAAATGCAGGGCCGTCGGTATCTTGCCCTGAGCGGCCTTGCCGAACCACGCGCAGGCGGCGTCGGGGTCGGCTGGCCGGCCCCAGCCATTCTGGTGGAACTGGGCCAGGGTGAACTGGGCGAGGGGATTGTTCTCCGCGTGGCGCAGGAAGGCCGGGTAGGCGTTGGCATAGTCGCCCTTGGCCAGCAAGGCATATGCGGCTTGCAGCGGCAGGGCATGGTCGGCCGGCCGCCCGGCGCGCGCGCCCGGCGCCGCCAGCAGCGTCAGGGACAGCAAGACTTGAAAGAGGCGGTGTGGCTGCATGATGATTTCGGCGGCCGCTCCGCTCGGAGGCGGCCGCGCAACACAAGGTTAGGTGGCGAGGTCCGTCAGTTCGACTGCGGGTAGATGCCGACGGAGGCGATGTAGTAATACATGGCCATGGACGGCTGCATGATGCTGAACGCGGCGCCCGTGCCTGCAGGGCCGCTGACGGCTGCCGGCAGGGAGCCGTTCAGCGTCACCGGGGCGGTACCGGCCAGCGTAATGGCAGGCGAGCCGGCGGAGGTGACGGTAATGCTGCCGCCCAGGGAGCCGCCGCCCATGACCACGTCGGGTGCGCTGGTGTTATACAGCTTCGCCACCGGGGTATTTACCGCTCCCGGCACGCCGCCGGCCAGCGGCGTGGCCGACGCACCCGCGGCGCTGCTGGCTTTCAGCGTCAGTGTCAGCGCACTGGTATTGGCGGTGTAGGTGACGGGCGCCATCGAAATGGTGGTGGGTGTGCCGGTCGTCTGAGCCAGGTTGACCGAGCCGCTGACCTTGCTCAAGTCGACCGCCGGCAAGGTATGCGCATGGGCCGGCAGATTGGCCATGGTCAGGGTGGCGTTGACGGCCCCTACCTTCTGGCCCACCGTGTAGCTGGTGTTGGCGTCGACGGTGCCGGCACCGATCACGGTGCGGCCGCGCAGGTCCGGCAGGTTGAAGGTGGTGTTGCCGCTGCCGCCATAGGTCATGCCCAGCAGCGAGTACAGCGCGGCATTCTGGTTGACGTTGAGGGACTGGCCGTTGGCCGGCAAGTAGCCGTACAGGTCATTGCGGGTCCAGGCCATCACGCAGATGCTGGAAACATAGGGTTCGGCGGGGCAGGCGTAGCTGGCCGTGCTCCAGCTGGCTGCGGCCACGGCGACGGCAGCGAGCGTCAGGCAGCGGGCGACGCGGTGCGGACGAGATTTCATGTGCTCTCCTTTTGGTCTAAGCAGGGTGAAAAAATCATTTTGCCGGCGGCTGCATCAACACCTTGCCGCTCATGCCGGCCACCAGTTCGCCGAAGCGCCCGTCGATGACGGCGCTCAGCTTGACGGACTGGCTGACGGGGTCGACGCGGGCGCCGATGCGCTGCACCTTGGCCGGATAGCTCTTGCCCGTTTCGTCGATGCTGACCTGGAAGGGCGTGCCGTTGCGCACCCAGCTCATCCACCGAGATGGAATGATGAATTCCAGCACCAGGGTGCTGTCGTCCAGAATTTCCAGCAGGGCCTGGCCCGGCTGCACGTACTGCTGTTCGCGCGCCTTCTGCTCGGCGATGCGGCCGGCGAACGGCGCGACAATCTGGCATTTGCCCAGCAATGCCCGGTTGGCGGCCACTTCGGCCTGCGCCTTGAGCGCTTCGGCCCTGGAAATGTCGAGTTCGACCTTGCCCACGGAATTGAGGTCGGCGAGTTTCTGGTTGCCCTGCCAGTTGGTCTCGGCCGCCATCCGCGCCGCTTCCGCCTTGGCCAGCTGCGCCTGCTGCAGCACGCAGTCGAACTGCACCAGCAACTGTCCCTGCTTGAAGGCCGCGCCTTCCGGCAGCGGCAGGCGGTTGATCTTGGCGCCGATCTCGGCGGCCAGGGTGGTGTAGCGGCGCGGCGCCAGCTGGGCGCGGATTTCCCGCGTTTCCAGCGTGGCGCCGGCGCTGGCCGGCTGCGGCGCGGCGGCCAGCGCGGTGTGCTGCAAGGTCAGGGCCAGCGCGCCGGCCAGGGTCATGCGTATTGCGGGTGCGACCAACTTCATGGACGGTCCTCAGGCGATGGCAGCTGTGCCTGGTTCCAGGTCTGCAGCGATTGCGCGACGGCCGCCGTCAGTTCGGCCAGCGGCATGTCGGACGAGCCGTTGACCACCGGTTCCATGCCCAGGGTCGCTTGCAGGCGCGATGCGGCGGCCTGCGCGTTCGACAGTGCCTGGTAGCGGCGCAGCTGCGACAGGACGGCCGTGCTTTGCTGCGAAATGCGGTCCAGCGCCGACTGTTTCTGCGCCTCGGCCTGGTTGGCGATGTGCTGGGCGATACGCCCGTCCACTTCGGCGATGGCGTCGGCGCGCTCATACTGGCGGGCCGTGTTGGCGTATTGCTGACGAGCAATATGAAGCTGGCTCAGCACAGCCATCTGCATGGCCATGCGGCGCTGGTTGGCCAGGCTCACGCCCGCGTCGGCCAGGCGCATCTGCGCCGGCGCCGATAACAGGCCCAGCAGGTTGAACGAGATCTGCGCGCCGGCCTCGTTCCAGTTCTGGTGGATCAGGTAATCGTCGTTGCTGTGCTTGACGCCATAGTTGAATGACAGGCCGGGGAACAGCTTGAGCATGGTGCGCCGGGTTTCCTGCTGGGCGATGCGGGCGTTGTAGATGCCTTCGCGCAGGTCGGGATTGCGCAGCAGCGCCACTTCTTCCATTTTTTCGATCGGCTGGTTCAGCCAGGCCGTATTGACGTCGCCGCCCGCTTCGACCACGCTATAGCCGCTGCTCAGTGGCAGGGCGGTCAGGGCCGCCAGTTCCACGCGTGCCGTCGATAGTTCCTGCTCGATGGTTTCCAGCAGGCGCAGGTTTTCCAGCAGCTGGCGCTGGTAGCGCAACGGTTCCAGTGGCGAACGGATGCGGTCGCTCTCCGCCGTGCGCGCATCCTTCAGGGCCGCTTCCGATTCGGCGATGGTGCTGCGCAGCAGGGGCACCAGCTTCTGCGCCGCCACCACGCGCCAGTAGGCGGTGCGCACGTCGAGTATCAGGTTGTGCAGGGCTTTGCGGCGGCGCTCGCCGGCGATCATCACGCGGTCCGCATTCTGCCGCGCCGCGTAGTAGCTCTGGCCGAAATCGAGCAGGCTCCAGGAAATGCCCAGTTCCGTGCTCAGCACCTGGCGGCTGGACGAGATGTAGGGATTGGCCAGCGACGGCGCGCCCGTGACGGAATCGACGCTGCGCGTGATCAGGTCATTGTTGCGGTCGCGGTAGCCGGCCGAGGCGATCAGCTTGGGCAGCATGTCGAACTGCCCTGCCTCGAAGGTGCCCATGGCCACGGCTTCCTCCATGGCCTTGTAGCGGCGTTCGGCGTTGTATTTGATGGCGCGGGCGATGGCGCCATCGAGGGTCAGGGGGCCGTTCAGCGCCTCCACGTCGCGCGCCAGGGCCGCCTTGTCGTCCTGCAGCGTGGCGCGGACCTCGGCCGTGGAAAGCTTGGCCGTGCCGACGTCGAGTGTCGAGCAAGCGCTCAGCAGCCATAAGCTGGCGCAGCCGAGCATGAGTGTCCTGATCGCGGAAGTGGGCATGGGATGATGTAATTGTTGAGCGCGCATTAATGGATATTTTCGAGGAAACTGCCGGGTTAATGACGGTGAAACAGTTATTTGCTTTGCGGTAAGTATACGTCCTTACCCTCATTCAAATAATCAAATTTTAATTTGTTGCATATATGCCACATTTATTTATTTGAGAATGATATGTCGGGGGTATGACAAATCGATCACGGTGCGGCTGCGCTCGCAGGCCGGGCGCAGCCGCGCAGAGCGTGGCGCCATGCCTGCCGGGTCCAGGCCTGGCTGCTGGCGTGAGAATGGGGAGATACTCAATTGCTGAAATAAATATTCTATTTATTAATGGTATATATAAGCCGCCATTTAAATTGACCTGCATCAAATCCTGATTATTAATAATAATGAAATAATATCCTCCGCGCTTGTTGGTGGAGATTCTGTTGATGCCGGCGGGATGCGATGATTGTCTGGCGCGACGTTTCCGTGTTCAAGCCAGCCAGGCACGCGCCAGGCCGATGGCGGCGCAGACCAGCAGCAATTTGATGGTTCCCACTTGAAACCTGATCAGCGCCACGCCGGCTGCCAGCGCGATGATCATCGCCAGCCAATCCCAGTGGGGCAGCGGATTTGCTTGCCAGAACACATGGCGGCCAAAGAACAGGGCCAGGCTGGCGATGACGCCCACCACGGCCGCCGAGATGGCCGTCAACGGCGCGCTCAGGCGCAAATTGCCGCGCGACGCTTCCACCAGGGGCGCACCGGCCAAAATGAAGATAAACGAGGGCAGGAAAGTAAACCAACTGGCGACGAACGCGCCGCATATGCCCGCCAGCCACAGCTGTTCTCCCGTCACGGCATGGCTCCAGCCGCCGACAAAGCCGATGAAGGCGACGATCATGATCAGGGGGCCGGGCGTCGTCTCGCCCAGCGCCAGGCCATCCATCATCTGCGCGCTCGTGATCCAGTGGTAGTGGTCGGCGGCGCCCTGCACCAGATAGGGCAGCACGGCGTACGCGCCGCCGAACGTGAGCAGCGCGGCCTTGCTGAAAAACACGCCCATCTGCGCCAGCGGCTGGTCCGCCCCGCCCGCCAGCGCCAGGCCCAGCCAGGCGAAGAAGGCCAGCGCCAGGCCCACGGCGGCCGTGCCAAACAGGCGCGGCCAGCGGAAGCGCGCGTGGTCCGGCGTGGGCGTGTCGTCATCGATCAGGGCGGCGCCGTAGCGAGCCGCACCGCCATGCGAGGTACCGCTGGCATGAAAATGGCCCGGCAGCCAGCGGCCGCCCGCCATGCCCAGCAGGGCGGCGGCGAGCACGATCAGCGGAAATGGCAGCCGTAGCGCGGCGATGGCGACAAATGCCGCCGCCGCGATGGCGATCAGGCTGGGACTGCGCAAGGTGCGCCGGCCCAGGCGCCAGGCGGCCGCCAGCACGATGGCGACGACGGCCGGCTTGATGCCGTACAGGATGCCGGCGATGGCGCCCACGTTGCCATACGCCATGTACAGCCATGACAGGGCGATCAGCACCAGCAGCGAGGGCAGCAAAAACAGCAGGCCCGCCACCAGGGCGCCGCGCGTGCGGTGCATCAGCCAGCCGATGTAGATGGCCAGCTGGGTCGCTTCCGGCCCCGGCAGCAGCATGCAGTAATTGAGGGCGTGCAGGAAACGCTGCTCCGAAATCCAGCGCCGCTTTTCCACCAGTTCCGCATGCATCATGGCGATCTGGCCGGCCGGGCCGCCAAAGCTGACGCAGCCCAGCTTGAGCCAGTACCAGAAGGCGCTGCGCAGGCTGACGGGGGCGGGAGGGGGAAGGTTGGCGTTCTCGTGCATGGCGGCTGGCTGGCAAAGGTGGGGACGTAAAAAAGGGGAAGCCTGAGCTCCCCCTTTCATCATTGGCGGCTGGGCGAACCCGGCGCGCTTATGGACGTTGCGTGTTGACCTGGATCAACGGCTCATCCGATTGCGGCGGCAATGGCTTGCGTTCGCGCGGCTTGCGCACGGGAGCGACTGCCTTGGCGGCCGCTTCCTGCGCCAGGCGCAGTTTTTCCGGATCGGTGGCAGCCAGGGTCAGGCCGGCCGAACCGAGCACTGCGTCCAGGTCCAGCGGCGCAGGCACCGGCGATGGAGCCGGTGCGGAAGCTGGAGCAGCGACAGGCGCCGGTGCAGGAGCAACGACAGGTGCTGGTGCCGGAGCAGGTGCAGCTTCGGCAACTACCGGTGCGGCTTGCGCCACGGCCGGCGCCGCTTCGGCGACTGGCGCTGCTGCTGGAACTTCCTCAGTCACGACGACGGTTTCCACGACAGCCGTTTCCACGACCGGTGCCGCTTCGACGATGACTTCCGCTGGAGCAGGCGCTGGCGCCGGTGCAGCCTCCGCTTTCTCGGCAAAGCTGTACTCGGCAGCTGGCGCTGGCTCGGCAGCGGCTGGTTCAGCTTGCGCTGCAGCCACTTCGACAGGGGCTTGCGCTACGACCGGTGCAGCAACTGGCGCGGCTTCTTCAGCGGCAGGAGCGGCTTCCTCGACCTTGGCGATGTCCACCACCTTGGCCACTTCCACCACTTCCACCACTTCCACCACTTCCACGACGGCAGCTTCCACCGGCGCCGCGACGGCGACGACAGCGGCGGCGGCCACGACGGCGACCGGAGCAGCATCAGCGGCAGCTTCCGGCGCCGGAGCGACCGTAAAGCTGATCACTGGCGCGTCCTGGCCATCGTTCTCGCCGTTTGCCGATTCGATCAGCTCGCCCGTTTCGCGGTCGCGGCGGTTGCGGTTGCGGCCGCCACGGCGGCGGCGGCGGCGCGGTTCTTCGCCTTCCACGTCGGTTTCCGTCTCTTCGCCTTCAGGGCCGGCATTTGCCGGCGCTTTCAGCAAGCTCGTTGGTGCTGCATCAGCGTCCGGGCCATTTGACGCCACGACGACATTCACTGCGCTGGCGCTGGCGCCAACCAGGGCCAGCTCTTCAGCTTTCACTTCAGCAACAACAGCCTTGTCGGCGCGTGGTTCGCGGCCTTCGCGTGGCTGGCGTGGCGGACGCTCGGCACGTTCCGGACGCTCTGCGCGTTCCGGACGTTCCGCGCGCTCAGGACGTTCACCCCGTTCGCGTGGTGCCGCTGCCGTATCGCCGTTCTCGCGGGCTTCACGCGGTTCGCGTGGCGGACGCGGTGGGCGTGGCGGACGGGCCGCCTTTTCCAGTGCTTCCGCTTCTTTCGCCGCGTCGTCCTGGGCTGGGCGGCCCTGGCCAGGTTCGCGCTCTTCGCGGCCAGGCTTGCCGTTACGGCCACGGCCACGCGGGCCACGGCTGTTGCGGTCGCCACGGTCCGTGCCTGCCGGCTTGGCCGGTGCGACAGGGGCGGGCGCTGGCGCCACCGGTGCCGGGGCGCCGGTGAAGAAGCTGATGATCTTGGCGATCAGGCCTTGCGGCGCGGCAGGCGCGGCCACCGGGGCCGGTTTTGCTTCGACGGGCTTGCGCTCGACCAGCGGTGCCGGCTGGTCAGGGGTGATCGTCTTGACGACGGCTTCCTGACGCGGCTTTGCTTCTTCCTTCTGGCGCTTGCTGTACGCCATGTCGGTTTCAGCGCTTTCGGCCAGGTTGTAGCTGGCCTGGCTGTCTTCCAGACGCGGATCGTCGTGCTTGATGCGTTCGAGCTTGTAGTGCGGCGTTTCCAGATGCTTGTTCGGGATCAGGATCACGGCGATGCGGTGACGGTTCTCGATTTTGAGTACTTCGCCGCGCTTTTCGTTCAGCAGGAAGGCGCCCACGTCCACGGGCACCTGCACGTGGATGGTGGCCGAGTTTTCCTTCATCGCCTCTTCCTGGATGATGCGCAGCACCTGCAGGGCGGACGATTCCGTGTCGCGGATGTGGCCGGTGCCTGAGCAGCGCGGGCACGTCACGTGCGAGCCTTCGGACAGCGAAGGGCGCAGGCGCTGGCGCGACAGTTCCATCAGGCCGAAGCGGGAAATCTTGCCCATTTGTACACGGGCACGGTCATGGTGCAGCGCATCCTTGAGGCGCTGTTCCACTTCGCGTTGATTTTTCGCCACTTCCATGTCGATGAAGTCGATGACGATCAAGCCGCCCAAGTCGCGCAAACGCAGTTGGCGGGCCACTTCTTCGGCCGCTTCGCAGTTGGTGTTGAAGGCGGTCGTCTCGATGTCCGAGCCGCGCGTGGCGCGGGCCGAGTTGACGTCGACGGAGACCAGCGCTTCCGTGTGGTCGATGACGATGGCGCCGCCCGATGGCAGCGGCACGGTGCGGCTGTAGGCCGTTTCGATCTGATGTTCGATCTGGAAGCGCGAGAACAGCGGCACGTCGTCGCTGTAGCGTTTCACGCGGTGCACCATGTCGGGCATCACGTGGCTCATGAACTGGTGCGCCTGGTCATAGATCTCGTCGGTGTCGATCAGGATCTCGCCGATGTCGGGCTGGAAGTAGTCGCGGATGGCGCGGATGACGAGCGACGATTCCTGGTAGATCAGGAACGCGCCGTTGGCCGACTTGCCGGCGCCTTCGATGGCGCGCCACAGTTGCATCAGGTAATTCAAGTCCCACTGCAGTTCATCGACGTTGCGGCCGATGCCGGCGGTGCGGGCGATCACGGACATGCCAGCAGGCAAGTCCAGTTTATCCATGGTTTCGCGCAATTCCTGGCGCTCTTCCCCTTCCACGCGGCGCGATACGCCACCGCCACGCGGGTTGTTCGGCATCAATACCAGGTAACGGCCGGCCAGCGAGACGAACGAGGTCAGGGCGGCGCCCTTGTTGCCGCGCTCTTCCTTTTCCACTTGCACCATGATTTCCTGGCCTTCGCGCAGCGCTTCCTTGACGGAGGCGTTACGGACGTCGACGCCTTCGCGGAAATACGTGCGGGCAACTTCCTTGAAAGGCAGGAAGCCGTGGCGGTCTTCGCCATAGCTGACGAAGCACGCTTCGAGCGAAGGCTCGATGCGCGTGATCACGCCCTTGTAGATGTTGGATTTGCGCTGTTCGCGCCCGGCTGTCTCGATATCGATGTCGATCAGTTTTTGTCCGTCGACAATCGCTACGCGCAGTTCTTCTTGCTGCGTGGCATTAAACAACATGCGTTTCATTTTTATAACTCCGCGACCCGTAGGCCATCTCAAAGCCGCTTCCGGGGAAGCGGCGAAGTACAGGGATATATGCGAGAACGGGAGTGCTGGCGGGGGAAATGCCCAGGCGTGCGGAGCAACAACGCGTACGAGGTATACGTTACGGCCGCAACAGGCGCGGTGAGGTCAATCGTCATGCCGAGTGCACGGGACACTTGCAACTCATCTGTAACAGCCCGGATGAGAATGAACTGCATCGGGGGCAGAGAATGCAAGTGGTCAGCAAATTCAGAGCCAAATCGTAAGCCGGCTCATTACAGGGATCGCGATGGCGAGGCTTGGCCTCAGCCTATTCATCGACAACCTCAGGTGACCGCATACGGGTTTGGCGAAAACGGCAAGCGTTATCAACTTCATCAACCCGCGAGCCCGACTCGATAAGTCGCGCTAACGGGTACTTATCCTTATAATCCCACACTCACTTCAGCATCTCCACGCGTTATCCGATTACAACTACGGTGCAACCTTGATTCGCGCAGGGATGGTGCATATACATTTTTTTCCACCGAATTTGCAATTTGGCGAGGCCGGTGGAGACGCCCCTGTGTAAAATGTGCTTTTATTCTTACACTCGCAGCAGCCAGGGCCGCAGCAAAAACAATTATATATTCAAAATGAAGGACTTAGAGAGATTTCTGGGAAGACATAGTAAATGAAGAGTCAAAATGATGTTGTTCCCCCTTCAACACCCCCGGTTCAGCCGCAAGCCCAATTCGTAACGATCGCCGAGGAAGAAGCAGGCCAGCGCATCGACAACTACTTATTAAGAGTGTGCAAGGGAGTGCCTAAAAGCCACATCTACCGGATCTTGCGATCGGGAGAGGTGCGCGTGAATAAAGGCCGTATCGATCAGCTGTACCGCCTCGCCGCTGGCGACGTGGTGCGCATTCCACCCGTGCGCGTGGCCGAAAAGGCGCCCACGGGCGCGCCGGCCGCCGAATTCAAGATCATCTTCGAAGATGCGCAGCTGCTCGTCATCGACAAGCCGGCCGGCGTGGCCGTGCATGGCGGCTCGGGCGTATCGTTCGGCGTGATCGAGCAATTGCGCGCCTCGCGCCCCGACGCCAAGTTCCTGGAACTGGTGCACCGCCTGGACCGCGACACGTCCGGCTTGCTGTTGCTGGCAAAGAAACGCACGGCGCTGACCAACCTGCATGAGCAGATGCGCGACGGCCTTACCGACAAGCGCTACCTGGTGCTGGTGGCCGGCGACTGGAAGAATGCGCGCCAGCATATCAAGTTGCCGCTGCATAAATATACGACGGCCGAAGGCGAGCGCCGGGTGGCCGTGCAGGCCGATGGCCTGGCGTCGCACACGGTGTTTTCACTGTTGCATAAATATCACAATTTCGCCTTGCTGGAAGCGGAATTGAAGACGGGACGCACGCACCAGATCCGCGTGCACCTGTCGTCGTCCGGTTTCCCCATCGCCGGCGACGATAAATATGGCGACTTTGCCCTCAACCGTGCCCTGTTGAAAGCCGACAGCACGCGCGGCGCCCTGAAGCGCATGTTCCTGCACGCGCACCAGATCACGTTTACGCATCCGGAGACGGGCAAGACGATGACCCTGAACGCGCCGCTGGCTGCCGAATGCGAGCGTTTCTTGGTAAGCTTGGGCAAACCATTGGCCGTTGCCGCACGATAATTGGGAGTTACTTAACGATCTACCGCGTGCGCGCGACACTACTCACAAGGTAGTCAGTCGCCATCATTCATTCTCAAGGAGCCGGCGGCTATGCCGTCGGGAAACATGGCAAGAAAGCAATTTGATCTGATCGTCTTCGATTGGGACGGTACCCTGATAGACAGTACCTCGACCATCGTCAAGTGCATCCAGGCATCGGCCAAAGACCTGGGCTTGCCCATTCCCACCGAGTTGCTGGCCTCGCATGTGATCGGCCTGGGTTTGCAGGAAGCGATGCAGCTGGTGATGCCCGACGTGGAGCCGAAATACCATGCGCGCATGGCCGAGCGCTACCGCTATCACTATCTGTCGCGCGACCATGAGCTGACCCTGTTTCCCGGCGTACACGAGATGCTGCTGGAACTCTCGCAGCAAGCGTACTTTCTCGCCGTCGCCACGGGCAAGAGCCGTGTCGGCCTGAACCGTTCGCTGAATGCCGTCAAGCTGCTGTCGCTGTTCGATGCGACGCGCTGCGCCGATGAAACGTTTTCCAAGCCCCATCCGGCCATGCTGCAGGAGCTGACGCGCGAACTGGGCCAGGACATGCGCCGCACCGTGATGATCGGCGACACCAGCCATGATTTGTTGATGGCAAGCAATGCAGGTGCGGCGGGTATTGCCGTAGAGTATGGAGCGCATCCGGTGGCGCAGTTGCAGGCTTGCCATCCGCTGTATTCGGCCGCCACGGTGGCCGATCTGCACCAATGGCTGAGCGAGCACGCATGATGAGCGACGTTGTCGATGTGTTCATTTGTGCGGCCGACGCCGTGGCCGATGGCGGCAAGGGCGTGCGCTTTCCCGTCTCGGCCGGCGGCGAAACGACCACGGGCTTTGTCGTGCGCCACGGCGGCAAGGCGTATGGCTACCTGAACCGCTGCGCCCATGTGCCCATCGAGCTGGACTGGGCCGAGGGCGAGTTTTTCGAGTCCAGCGGCTTGTACCTGATGTGTTCGACGCATGGCGCCATCTATGTGCCGGAGAGCGGCTACTGCGCGGGCGGCCCCTGCAAGGGCGGCCGCTTGCGTCCGATACCCGTGACCGAGCGCGACGGCCAGCTGTATTGGCAGCCCGACGAGTATGTCCAGCCGCTGCCGGCCTGAAGCCCGGTGCAGGCATTATTGCAATTTAAACAAAGTGAACCATGAGCGAAAACACGAATGACAAGCTGGACAGCAGCGCGCCAGCCGCCGGCCACGGCGCCCCTGCGGGCAACTGGGAGCGCGACGTGCTGGAAAAGCTGGTATTTGCCACTTTGCAAGAGCAGCGCGCGCACCGCCGCTGGAGCATCTTCTTCAAGGTCTTCGGCCTGCTGATCGTGCTGTTTGCGCTGTGGGTGTTTTATGACTACAACACGGCCGACGACAGCGAGACCCTGGGCCGCCATACGGCCCTGATCGACATCAGCGGCGCCATCGAGTCCGAAGGCAGCGGCTCGGCCGCCGTCGTCATCCCCGCGCTGGACAAGGCATTTTCCGATAGCGGCTCGGTGGCCGTGGTGCTGCATATTAATAGTCCGGGCGGCAGTCCTGTGCAGGCCGGCATGATCGTCGACGAGATGCAGCGCTTGCGCAAGGGCTATCCGGACAAGCCCTTGTATGTGGTGGTCGATGAAATGTGTGCCTCGGGCGGCTATTACATCGCCGCCGCCGCCGACCGCATCTACGTCAACAAGGCCAGCGTGGTCGGCTCGATCGGCGTGCTGATGGATGGCTTCGGCTTTACGGGCGTGATGGAAAAGGTCGGCGTCGAGCGCCGCCTGCTGACGGCGGGCGAGAACAAGGGCTTCATGGACCCGTTCAGCCCCCTGACGGAAAAGCACAAGGCGTATGCGCAAGGCATGCTCAATGAAATCCACCAGCAATTCATCGAGGTGGTGCGGGCGGGACGCGGCAAGCGCCTGAAGGAAACGGCCGATACCTTCTCGGGCCTGTACTGGACGGGGGCGAAAGCCGTGGAAATGGGCCTGGCCGACGATTTCGGCACGGTCGACAGCGTGGCGCGCGACGTCGTCAAGGCGGAAGACATCGTCGACTACACGCAACATGAAGGCTTGCCGGAGCGCGTGCTCAAAAAGTTTGGCGCCGCCATGGGCGCGGGAGCCATGAAGGCGGCCGTGCAGCAGTCACAACCGGCGTTGCGCTGAGGACATCACACTTGGCTGGCAGGCAAGCCAGTCGAGAATGATTTTCAATAAGGTGGTAAATTGGCTTGAAAATGGGGCTGCTTGGGCTATAGTGAAAGCGTAGTTCTTTTCAAGGAGGGGCGATATATCAACTATGTTGTCAGTACTAACTTGATTGGCAAGTCTTGGAACTACTCGCCGCATCGCAGATGTGGTTTTGAGTGAATTTACATTCCTCACTAAAGTCCCGATGGGGCTTGGGAACGGCGGCGCAATGCCGCCGTTTCCTTTTGTTCCTCGGTCGTGCCGGATGGACAGGTGTTGCCGGATGTGGTGTCTGGGCGTGCTGGCAAGGCAGGCATGCGAGGGCAGGGCATGGCTGGTTGAATAGGCCGGTTTCAGACGGCGCAGCCGTTGCAGTGCGCGGGCACGCTGCTTGCCTGCCGGGCCGGCGTCGCGATGGTGCTGGCGTTGGCGCCGGAACTGATGTCAGGCGGCGTGTCCGCCGCCATGGCGGGCGTCGGCACGTTCTCGGTTTCCGCATCCGTTTGCGCAAAACCGCCCAGCTCCAGCCAGCACATGAAATGGCATTGGGCCTCGGCATGCCAGTGCGACTGGCTCGCAGGCGACGGCGTTGCGCCCCCGTCCTGCTGCGCAGGAGTGTTGCTCCAACGCGCCACGCCGAGTCTGACCTTGTGCATGGCCGCCTGTTCCGTAGCGATGCGCTGGCGCATGTCGGCGATGCTGCCTTCTAAGGCGATGGTATCGGTATGCTTCATACTATGTCCTTGTGAGTCGTTGCCTGGTTATTATTCCTAAAGCTCGTTAGGCGGATTCCTAACGAAGTTTCAGTCTATCAATGCGATATTCCAAGCGCTTGATATTTCTCAAAGGAATTGACCATTTATATCGAAATCTCACCTTGCACTTCAGCTCATCTGTGCCTGCGCAAGGCTGGTGCGACCTCGGCGGCCTGGTACAGGGCCGCTTCACGCTGCCAGCCGCTTCTGGTAAAGTCACGCCCATGAGTAAATTATCCCTAGACCGCATCCTGCAATCGCAGGGTTTTGGCACCCGTAAATATTGCCGTTCCCTTATCGAAGATGGCGATGTCGTCATCGATGGCGTCACCCAGACCAATTACCGCACCACCGTCGAGACCGACGGCCTGGTGCTGCACGTGTTCGAAGAAGAGTGGGTGTACCGCGCCCACCTGTACCTGGCGCTGAATAAGCCCGCCAACTTCGAATGCTCGCGCAAACCCAGCCATCATCCCGGCGTGCTGACCCTGCTGCCGGAACAGTTTACCTGGCGCGAAGTCCAGCCCGTCGGCCGGCTCGACCACGATACGACGGGCATGCTGCTGATGTCCGACGATGGACCATTTATCCATGCACAATCGTCGCCGAAGCGTCACGTTCCGAAAATTTACCAAGCCACGACGCAAGAGCCCGTGACCGATGAGCTGGTGGCTCTGCTGCTGGCTGGCGTGCAATTGCACGACGAACCGGCCCCGCTGGCCGCCCTCGTCTGCGTCAAGCGCGGCGAGCACCAGCTGGAAATCGTGCTCGAGCAAGGCAAATATCACCAGGTCAAGCGCATGCTGGCCGCCGCCGGCAACCATTGCAGCGCGCTGCACCGTTCCGCCATCGGCAGCCTGACCCTGGAATCGCTGGGCATTGCGGAAGGCGAGTGGTGCTACCTGACGCCCGAGCAGATCGCTCTCTTGGCGTAAAACTCTTCTGACCGTCAAAGCCGGGAATATCCCGGCTTTTTGGCGTCTTTAGCCTTCAATTGCCTGCATTTGACGAAGTTTTCCCTACATGAAATTAGCAACCCTGAACGATGGCACGCGCGATGGCCAGTTGGCTGTCGTCTCGCGCGACCTGAAAACGGCCCATCTGGCCGACGGCATCGCCTCGACCCTGCAAAAGGCGCTCGACGACTGGAGTTTCATCGCGCCCCAGCTGGACTTGTTGTACCAGACCATCAATAGCGGCCGCGGCCATCGCGCCTTCGAGTTCGATCCCGCCAACTGCATGGCGCCTTTGCCGCGCAGCAGTTTGCGCGTGGCCGGCGCTTCTTATCTGCAGCAGATCGAACGGGCCTGCAAGGCGGCGGGAACTGAAGTGCCCGCGAATCTGCGCGAATCGCCGCGACTGTACCAGGGCGCCAGCGACGATTTCCTCGGCGCCCACGACGACATCTGCCTGGCGCACGAGCAGTGGGGCATCGATTACGAAGCGGGCATCGCCGCCATCACGGACGACGTGGCCATGGGCTCGACGCCGGACCAGGCGCACCTGAACATCAAGCTGTTGATGCTGGTCAACGACATCACCTTGCGCAACCTGGCGCCGGACGAACAGGCGAGCGGCTACGGCTTCCTGCAGGCGAAGCCGGCCATGGCGTGCTCGCCCGTCGCCGTCACGCCAGACGAACTGGGCGACGCCTGGCGCGGCGGCAAAGTGCACTACGCGCTGCGTTGCAGCCTGAACGGCAAGTTGACGGGCCAGCCCCACGCGGGCGCCGACATGGCGTTCAATTACCCGCAATTGCTCGCCCATCTGTGCCAGACGCGCAACGTGCGCGCCGGCAGTGTGGTCAGCGCGGGCGGCATCGCCAACAAGGAGATCAAGAAGGGATTTTCCAGCATCGTTGAGCGACGTAACCAGGAGATGATCGCCGATGGCGTCGCCAGTACGCCATTCCTGCTGTTTGGTGATGTTGTTCGATTGGAAATGCTGGGTGACGACGGTAAATCCTTGTTCGGCGCGATCGAGCAGACCGTGAAACAGGCCGAAGCGCGCAAGTCCCGCTAAGGTTACTGGAGAGTAAAGGAAATACAGGGGATTTGCCCCCCTGTTCCGCCGATGGCGCGCGTCCGCTTGAACCGATAATGCGTCATGCCCAGTCCGTATTGCGCCTAGCCAGGCTGCAGGACTTCACCGGAGTTGATTGATGTCGGAAGACAGCGACGCAGAAAAGACCGAAGCCGCGTCACCGAAGCGCCTCGAGCAGGCGCGTGAGGAAGGCGACGTTCCGCGATCGCGTGAAGTGGCCACGTTTACGGTGTTGATGGCGTCCGGCTGCTGTCTGTGGTTTGCCGGCGACGCCATCGTGCGGCGGCTGACGGCTGTCATGGTTTCCGGGCTGACCCTGGACCGGGAACAGATCCTCAATCCCGACGCGATGATGTTGCGCATCGGCTACGACGTGGGTTCCGTTCTGCTGACTTGCCTGCCGTACGCCGCAGCCATCATGCTCGTCGCCCTCGCGTCGCCCGTGCTGGTGGGCGGCTGGCTGTTCAGTTCCAAGGCGTTCACCCCCAATTTTGGCAAGCTCAACCCGATTCGCGGCCTGGGCAATATGTTTTCGAAGAATGCGCTGGTGGAGCTGCTCAAGGCCATCGCCAAGACCCTCGTCGTCGGCGTCGTCGCCTGGATGGTGATGCAGCATCAAAAGGATGCCGTGCTGGGCCTGTCGGTGGAATCCCTGCGCGCCGGTTCGGCCCATCTGATCAGCCTGCTGATCACGGCCTTCCTGCTGATCGTCGGCGCGCTGGGCTTGATCGCCGCCATCGACGGTCCGTACCAGATGTGGCATTACGCCAACAAGATGAAAATGTCCTTGCAGGAAGTCAAGCAAGAGGCGAAGGAGTCGGACGGCAATCCGCAGATCAAGGCGAAGATACGCCAGATGCAGCATGAAATGTCGCGCCGCCGCATGATGGCCGACGTGCCGACGGCCGACGTGGTGGTGACCAATCCGACCCACTACGCCGTGGCCTTGAAGTATGGCGAGAATTCGCGCGGCGCGCCGCAGGTGGTGGCCAAGGGTATCGATGAAGTGGCGGCGAAGATCCGCGAACTGGCGGGCGAACACAAGGTCGCCATCCTGGAAGCGCCAGCCCTGGCGCGCGCGCTGTACAAGCACACGGACATCGGCGACGAGATTCCCGAGGCGCTGTATGGCGCCGTGGCCGAAGTACTGGCCTACGTGTTCCAGCTGCGCAGCTACGGCAACGGCCATGGCGAGCGCCCCGACAAGCCGAAAAAACTCGACGTGCCGCCCGAGCTCGATCCGCTCGACCCCGCATCGCAGACCAAACCCGCGGCAGACGCGGCAGACAAGAATAAAGGAAGCACACCATGAACGGCCTGAGATTGCCAGCCTGGCTCAGCGGAATGGGCAACAATGCCAGCAAGGGTGTCGCCGCGCCGATCATCATCATCATGCTGCTGGCGATGATGGTGTTGCCGCTGCCGGCCTTCATCCTCGACATTTTCTTCAGCTTTAATATCGCGCTGTCCATCATCGTGTTGCTGACGGCGCTGTACACGGTCAAGCCGCTCGACTTCATGGCCTTCCCGACCATCCTGCTCGTGTCGACCATGCTGCGCCTGTCGCTGAACGTGGCGTCCACGCGCGTGGTGCTGACGGAAGGCCATACGGGCGCCGACGCGGCCGGTAAAGTGATCGAAGCGTTCGGTCACTTCTTGATTGGCGGCAACTACACGGTCGGTATCGTGGTGTTTATCATTTTGACGATCATCAACTTTACCGTCGTGACCAAGGGGGCGGGCCGTATCGCCGAGGTGGGCGCCCGCTTCGCGCTGGACGCCATGCCTGGTAAGCAGATGGCCATCGATGCCGACCTGAACGCCGGCCTGATCGGCGAAGACGAAGCGCGCCGCCGCCGCACGGAAGTGGCGCAGGAAGCGGAATTCTACGGCGCCATGGACGGTGCCAGCAAATACGTGCGCGGCGACGCCATCGCCGGCATCATGGTGACCGTCATCAATATCGTCGGCGGCTTGCTGGTGGGCTTGCTGCAGCATGACATGGGCTTTGCCGATGCACTGAAGAACTACACCCTGCTGGCCATCGGTGACGGCCTGGTGGCGCAGATTCCTTCGCTGATCATTTCCACGGCGGCCGGTATCGTCGTCTCGCGCGTGGCCAGCGAACAGGACATTGGCACCCAGTTGGTGGGGCAATTGTTTGCGAAACCGCAAGTGCTGTACATTACTGCCGGCATCATCGGCGGCATGGGCCTGATCCCCGGCATGCCGAACATGGTCTTCATCCTGCTGGCGTCATTGCTGGCCGGCTCCGCCTATTTGATCAGCAAGAAACGCACGCAGGAAAAGGCGGCGGCCGAAAAGCCGGCCGAAGCGCCGCCAGCCACGGTGGCGCCCGAGCAGGAAGAAGCCAGCTGGCAAGACATCATGCCCGTCGACACCCTGGGCCTGGAAGTGGGCTACCGTTTGATCCCCCTGGTCGACAAGACGCAGGGTGGCGAATTGCTCAAGCGCATCAAAGGCATCCGCAAGAAATTTGCCCAGGAAGTGGGTTTTCTGGCGCCGCCCGTGCATATCCGCGACAACCTGGAATTGAAGCCGTCCGCCTACCGCATCACCCTCAAGGGCGTGGAAGTGGGCGTGGGCGAAGCGTTCAACGGCCAGTTCCTGGCGATCAATCCCGGCATGGCCAGCGGCACCTTGCCGGGCCTGGCCACGAGCGACCCCGCGTTCGGCTTGCCTGCCACCTGGATCGACGCCAGCCTGCGCGACCAGGCCCAATCGATGGGCTACACGGTCGTCGATGCGGGCACCGTGGTGGCCACGCACTTGAATCACCTGATCACCTCGCATGCGTCCGAGCTGCTGGGCCGCGCGGAAGTGCAGTCGCTGCTCGACCACCTGGGCAAGGATGCGCCGCGCCTGGTGGAAGACCTGGTGCCGAAGATGCTGTCGCTGTCGACCCTGCAGAAAGTGCTGCAGAACCTGCTGGCCGAGGGCGTGCACATCCGCGACATGCGCACCATCATCGAAACCCTGGCCGAGCATACGGTCCATACGCAAGACCCGAACGACCTGACGGCGCTGGTGCGCGTCTCGCTGGGCCGCGCCATCGTGCAGCAGCTGTTCCCCGGTGCGGCCGAGTTGTCCGTGATGACCCTCGACAGCCGCCTGGAGCGCCTGCTGATGCAGGCGATGGGCAATGGCGGCGACGGCGCCGGCATCGAGCCGGGCCTGGCCGATACCATCGCCCACCAGGCGGGCCTGGCCGCGCAGCAGCAGGAAGCGCTGGGCCTGACGCCCGTGCTGCTGGTGCCGGCGCCGCTGCGCGCCCTGCTGTCGCGCTTCCTGCGCCGCGCCTTGCCGCAGCTCAAAGTGCTGTCGCATGCGGAAGTGCCGGAAACCAAGACGATCCGCGTCACGGCGCTGGTGGGGGCGCAATAGTCGACAGCATTAGTACCGGGGTCAGACCCCCTCCAGCGTTAGCGCGGAGCTTTGCGTTAGCGTTAGTGGGGGTCTGACCCCAGCTTCTCAGCCCTTGCTTTTGGTCAAATAAACATCAATTTCCTGCCGGCAAACTGAATAACGGGTACTTTCCCGTCCTGTTCCTTCGATCATTTCCTGCAAGCATCGCTAATAATAGAAACTGTCCGGGTGATCTGTGTCCATGTGGAAGACAGCACCCAAGCAACAGGAGTCGATGATGGTCACACAGTTCAGCCAATATTGCGCCACCCCCGCCTTGGGAGGCCGGTCATGAATGTGAAGAAATTTACGGGCGCCTCGTCGCGCGATGCGCTGCGCAAGGTGCGCGAAGCATTGGGTCCCGACGCCGTGATCCTGTCGAACCGCCAGACCGATGGCGTGGTGGAAATCCTCGCGCTGGCCAATGACGATGCCGCTTCGCTGGCGTCGCCGCCGGCCGCGTCCGAAATGGCCCAGCCCCGTCCCCAGTTGCAGACCCAGTTCGCCACGCCGCAGCGTCCGGCCGCCCCGGCCCAGCGCCCGGCCGCGCCCCGTCCTGCCGCGCCGCGCCAGGCAGCCGGCGAGCCAGTGGACATGGCCCGCATGCAGCAGATGATGGCCAGCGCGCTGGCGCACGTCAAGGAAAACGCCGCCGCCGAGATGAGCGGCATGATGAATGAAATCCGCGCCATGCGCGGCATGATGGAAACCCAGCTGGCGGAAATCTCGTGGGGTTCGACGCAGCAGCGCGAGCCGCAAAAAGCCGTCGTGCTGCGCGAAATGCTGGCGGCCGGCTTCTCGGCCAGCCTGGCGCGCTACCTGATCGACAAGCTGCCCGCCGGCCTCGACGGTGCGCAAAGCATGCGCTGGATCAAGACCGTCCTGAGCCGCAACCTGAACACGGTCGCCAATGAAGACGCCATGCTGGAGCAGGGCGGCGTGTTCGCGCTGGTCGGCCCGACCGGTGTCGGCAAGACCACCAGCACGGCCAAGCTGGCGGCCCGCTGCGTGATGCGCCACGGCCCGGAAAAGCTGGCCCTGATCACCACGGACGCCTACCGTATCGGCGCGCACGAACAGCTGCGCATCTACGGCAAGATCCTCGGCGTGATGGTGCATTCGGTGAAGGACGAAGCGGACTTGCGCATCGCCCTGAAGGAACTCAAGAACAAGCACACGGTGCTGATCGATACCGTGGGCGTGAGCCAGCGCGACCAGATGGTGACGGAACAGGTGGCCATGCTGTCGGGCGCCGGCGCCGACGTGAAGCGTTTGCTGTGCCTGAACTCCACGGCGACGCAGGAAACGTTGAACGAAGTAGTGCGCGCCTACCAGGGCAGCGGCCTGGCCGGCTGCATCATGACCAAGCTCGATGAAGCGGCGTCGATCGGCAACGTGCTCGACGTGGTGATCCGCCAGAAGCTGAACCTGTTTTATGTGTCGAACGGCCAGCGCGTGCCGGAAGACCTGTACCTGGCCGACCGCGGCTACCTGATCGACCGCGCCTTCAAGCTCAAGCGCGACTCGGCGGCCACGCAGTTTTCCGACGCCGAACTGCCGCTCCTGATGGCGCAGGCGGCCGCCCGCAACAATGAAGCGCGCGGGGTGCACCTTGGCTAATTTCGATTTCGACCAGGCCGAGGGCTTGCGCCGCATGCTGGCCGGCCCGCAGCCGCGCGTCATGACGTTCCTCTCGGCCACGCCGCAGGACGACAAGGGCGCCATGCTGGTCAACCTGGGCGCTTCGCTCGCCTATGGCGGCAATGACGTGCTGCTGCTTGACGCCAGCGGCGGCAGCGATGGCGTGGCTGCACGCCTGGGACTGGCGCACGGCGCCAGCCTGCGCGACGTGGCGCGCCAGCAGTGCGGCCTGAACCAGGTCATCCATCAGGTGCCGCAAGGCTTCGGCGTGGCCAGCCTGGGCGCGCGCAACCACCTGATGGACAGCATGGACTATGCGGGCGAGGACGAACTGCGCCGCCTGGGCAAGACTTTCGAGGTGCTGGCGCGCCAGAGCGGCATCGTGCTGGTCGACGGCGTCGTGGCCGACGAGGGCGATTGCTTCCCCGTGCCCTTGATGGCCTCGTCGGATATCGTGGTGCAAGTGTCGACCAGCGCCACCTCGATCAAGGCGGCGTACTGCCTGATCAAGCGCCTGAGCCAGGAACTGGGACGCCGTCCATTCGGCATTCTCGTCACGGGCGCTTCCGAATCCGAGGCAAAAGTGGTATACGATAATATGGCACAGGCGGCGAGCCGCTACCTGGCCGTGAAGCTGACCTCGATGGGTTCGGTGCCTGCCGATGAATATCTGCACCGCGCGGCGCGCCTGGGCCGCAGCGTGGTCGATGCGTTTCCGCTGGCGGGCGCCTCGGTGGCGTTTCGCGGACTGGCCGAGCGGCTGGCCCGTTCGGCGGCGCCGGTGCTTGGCGGCACCTTGTACCAGACGGGGAGCCCGCACCAGTTCAGCGCCTGAATCGAACCGCAGCACCAGATAAGATGAGAAAACAATAAGCAGCCTATGTACACGGTCAAAGGGAAATCGAACAAGGACTATTTGCTGACGGAGCACATTCCGCTGGTGAAGCGTCTGGCGCACCATATGAAGGCGAAATTGCCGCCTTCGGTCGAGGTCGATGACCTGATCCAGGCCGGCATGATCGGCCTGCTCGATGCCATTAGCCGCTATGAAGAGACGCATGGCGCGCAGTTCGAGACCTATGCCGTGCTGCGCATCCGCGGCGCCATGCTCGACGAATTGCGCACCAGCGACTGGCTGCCGCGCAGCATGCGCCAGAACATGCGCAAGATCGAGGAGGCGATGAGCACCTTGCAGCAGCGCCTCGGCCATCCGCCGACGGAATCGGAAGTGGCGAAACTGCTGAAAATGTCGCTGGCCGACTACCAGGAAATGCTGGGCGACGGCGGCGGCCACCAGCTCGTGTATTACGAAGACTTTCATGATCCGGACGGCAATGACAGCTTCCTCGACCGCCACTGCGTGGACGAGGACAGCGACCCCTTGCGTTCCCTGCTCGATACCGATTTCCGGCAATCCGTGATCGATGCCATCGACGCGCTACCACCACGCGAGAAAATACTCATGGGCCTGTATTACGAAGAAGAGCTGAACCTGAAGGAGATCGGCGCGGTGATGGGCGTTTCCGAATCGCGCGTCTCGCAGCTGCATACCCAGGCCGTCGCGCGCCTGCGCGCAACCTTGAGGGAGCAGGCGTGGACTGGTCCAGCGTAATCGGGCTGGCGCTGGCGCTGGCGGGCCTGCTGGTCGGCCAGGCACTGGAAGGCGGCAAGATGGCCTCCCTGCTGCAGCCGGCCGCCTTCGCCATCGTCATCATCGGCACCTTCGGCGCCGTGCTGCTGCAGACGCGGTTGCGCACCTTCGTGCGCGGCCTGGAAATGCTGCGCTGGGTCTTCCTGCCGCCCGCCGACACGCGCGCCGCGCTGGCGCGCGACATCGGTCAATGGAGCCTGACGGCGCGCCGCGACGGCCCGCTGGCGCTCGAGCGCCTGATGGAAAACACGGCCGACCGCTTCAACGCCAAGGGCTTGCGCATGATCGTCGACGGCATCGCGCCCGACAAGCTGCGCCAGCTGCTCGACGTGGAAATTTCCGCCTACGAAATGGCCGAGCGCCAGGCCGTCAAGGTGTGGGAATCGGCGGCCGGCTATTCGCCCACCATCGGCATCCTGGGCGCCGTGCTGGGCCTGATCCACGTGATGGAAAACCTCACCGACCCGAGCAAACTGGGCAGCGGCATCGCCGTGGCCTTCGTCTCGACGATTTATGGCGTGGGCCTGGCCAATCTGCTGTTCCTGCCGGTGGCCAATAAACTCAAGGCCATCGTCTCGCGCCGCGTGCTGCAGTATGAAATCACGGCCGCCGTGCTGTACGACATCGCCACGGGCGACCATACGCGCATCATCGAAGAGCGCGTGTCCAGCCTGCTGCACGAGCACTGACCATGATGCGGCGCGCGCGCAGGAAGTATGACGAGGAACCGGACAACCAGGACCGCTGGCTGATCTCGTATGCCGACTTCATCACTTTGCTGTTCGCGTTCTTCGTCGTGATGTACGCGATTTCGCAAGTCAACGAGGGCAAGTACCGCGTCTTCCAGAATGCCATCGGCCAGGCCTTCAGCCTGGAAAAGGGCGCGCCGCCCATCATCATGGAAGCGCCGCAGGCGATCCCGTTGCCGAACCCCGCCCTGAAACGCCGCACGGAAGCCATCCGCCGCGAGCGCGAACACATGACGCGCCTGGCGCAGGACCTCACTTCCACCTTGGCGCCGCTGGTCAAGGAAGGCAAGGTGCGGGTCACGCAGACGAGCCGCGGCGTGAGCGTGGAAATCAATGCCAGCGTGCTGTTCGACCCGGGCGCGGCGCGCCTGACGGCGGAATCGGACCAGGCCCTGCGCGCCGTCGCCGTGCTGCTCAAGGATGACACGCACGACGTGCAGGTGGAAGGGCATACGGACGTGCAGCCGATCAGCAATTCCAATTTTGCCTCGAACTGGGAATTGTCGGCCGCGCGCGCCAGCGCCGTGGTGCGCCTGTTCATCGCCAGCGGCGTGCAGGCGTCGCGCCTGACGGCGGTGGGCCACGCCGACAATATCCCCGTGGCGCCCAACGAAACCCCGGAAGGGCGCGCGCGCAACCGCCGGGTCGCCGTGACGATCCTCTCGGGCATCCCGGAAACGGTGACGGAAGTGCCGACGGCGCCTGTGGCGCCGGCACCGGTTCCCGCCAACTGAACGCCGCCGCTTGCTACAAGCGCGGCCATCTTTCCTTTATTTCTACCTATTATCTCTCCATCATGAAAAGCAGCTCCCTGGGCGGTCTCGTCTATTCCACTGAAACGGGCCGCATGTGTCCCGCCTGCCGCCAGCCGCTGGCGCAATGCGCGTGCAAGGCGCAAGCCAAGACGGCGCCGGCGGGCGATGGCGTGGTGCGCGTGTCGCGCCAGACCAAGGGCCGGGGCGGCAAGAGCGTGACCGTGGTCAAGGGCTTGGCGCTGGACGCCATCGCGCTGGCCCTGCTGGGCAAGCAGCTGCGCACGCAATGCGGCTCTGGCGGCACGGTCAAGGATGGCGTGATCGAAGTGCAGGGCGACCATGTCGAAACGGTGATGGCGGCGCTGGCCAAGCTGGGCCACCAGCCGAAAAAGGCCGGCGGCTGAGCGTGCGGAGGCGTGCGGCCTGCTGCCGTGCGCCTGTGGTAACGTGCTTTTCCTTTTATGCGCGACCTCATATGAACAGCAAACTGACCGGTATCGCCATCGCCGCTGCCATCGCGGCAGTGCTGGCGCTCGTGTACTGGCCCGCACCCGATGGCGGCGCGCCGGACGCTGGCGCCACCGCTGCCGCCAGCGCGCCGGCGGGACGCAGCCTGGCGTCGTATTTGAATATCGACGCCACCCCGGTCGCCGATGCCGCGCCCGTTGTCGTGTCCCTGGCACAGCGGCTCGAACGCCTGGGCGCCAGCGGCAAGCCGGAGGACGCGTATGCGGCCTACAACCTGATCGACGACTGCATCGTCTTCCAGCGCGAAAACCGCTTGCCGGGGATGGAATTCGAGTTGGGGCGCGAGATGACGGTGGAAGAAAAAACCGCCCAGCAGCAGCTGTGCGCGGGTCTGACGCAGCGCCAGCGCGAGGACCGCCTCGGCTACCTGGCCACTGCCGCGCAAGGCGGCGTACCGGGCGCGGCTACCCTGTTCCTGTCGGAAGGTCCGTTCGGCGACCGCAGCGCGCTGCGCAACCGTCCCGATGATCCGCTGGTGCAGGCATGGAAGCGGCAAGCCATCGCCCAGCTGACGGCGCAGGCGGATGAGGCGGAACTGACCAGCGTGTCGACCCTGATGATGGCCTACCTGCGCGATGGCGACGTGGTGCAGAAAGACGCGCCGCAAGCGTATGGCTACCTGCTGGCCCTGCGCATGGTCTACGACGACATCCTCACGCCCGGCACCACGAATCCCTACCAGGACAGCTACTGGCACTGGCTGCAAAACGAGTTGACACCCGAGCAGCAGGCCGCCGCCCTGATCAAGGCGAATGGCATCGCCGCGAAATTCCGTCAGCATACGGGCCGGCCCACGCACGGTTGAGTGCGTAGACCAGCCCCTGCACAGGCTGGCCCGTGCATAAGCCAGTCCGTGCATAGGCCAGTCCGTGCATGGCGTCGCCGCACCGGCGCCAGGTCTGCCAGCTACGGCAGTGCTTGCAGGCGCCGGGTGCGGGTCAGGCAGCCGTCTTGCGGCGCCGTACGCTATACCCGATCAGACCCAGTCCCACCAGCAGCATGCCGTAGGTTTCCGGTTCGGGCACGGCCGTAGTGATGGAAATGTCCAGCACGGAATCACGCACGCCGAGGCCGCTTGCTACCAGGGTATAGGTGCCAGGTCCCAGCAGGCCGTTGAAGGTGGAATGGGCGAAGCTGCCCAGTACGCCCGTGAACGTATCCGATTGCACCAGGTTGTTGCTGGAGTCGAACAAGTCAATGTTGACGCCAGTCAGGCGGGGACCGAATTCGCTGGCGCCCGTGACCAGCCAGGCGGCGTTGCCCGTGAACGATTGCACGCCGCTGCCGACCGTAAACGTGGTCGTTTGCAGCAGCGAGCCGCGCTCTGTCGTGAAGGTGTCGACGAACAAGGTGTCTTGCGCCAGCAGCGGCGTGGCCACCACGGCCGTCGATACGAGATGGTTGTAGAACACGGCTTGCGTCTCGGCCTGCGCGGCTGGCGCCAGCAGGGTGCAGCCGAGCAGCAGCGCCGCGCCAGCCTTGGTTACTGAGAGAGAGTTCATATCATGCTCCTGTGTACTTGCAGTTGAAGTGGTGTGCGTCATGGCGCAGCGCAAAAGCGCAAGCCGGACGCGTGCAATGGATTAGCTATGCCTGCGGGAATGATGTTCGTGTCGGCGAGGAAAGTCCCACCATGTATTGGTGCGGCGTATGCTAGGGATTAGCATATAGTCATCATTCCCCTCAAGTTTGAGCGTGCTCAAATGTGTGGGCGTGAAGGGGCGCGCTGTTGTTTCTGCGTGCGGCGTTGTGGCGGGAGTGCGGGCATGCCGGCTCCGCCGCAGCCTCCCTGGAGGGGCTGCGCGGCGGTGATGTGCAGGATGGTCGTGATATGGGGCCGCTGTTCGGGACGGCGTCAGGCGTGCAGCAATGGCTTATTACTGTGCCTGTCGCTGCTGTTGCCTGCGCTGGGGGAAGACGGGAGGCGCTTAGCCGATGACGACGCGCCGGCTGGCCGTGTTTGCCATCGGTTGGCCGCTGGGGCCGTAGAAATTGCCGCTTTGGGCAGTGGGGCGCATGGCGTTCAGGGCGCCTTGCGTGTGCAGCATGTGTTTGTTGACCAGCAGGCTGTTCAGCCGGTTCTGTTCCTTCGCTTCGCGCGTCGTCTCGAGCAGGGCTTTCCACAGGGGCGCCGCCTCGGCGTCGCTGGTGCTGACCAGCCAGTCTTCCATGCCCGCTTCGGCGGCCGTGAAGCCCGCCGCCGCCAGCGCCTGGTGGCGTTGCGCCGCCAGCTGGCTCAATTGCCCGACGAGCGCCGTCTTGCGGGCCGTGAGCTCCGTGATTGCATCGATGTCAGCCGCAACCAGATGCCGCTGTTCTTCTTTCATCAATGCCAGCAATGTGGTCATGAGCTGTTGCTCGTCGCGCAGGCTGGAAAACGGAGTCACTGATTGCATGAGGTAACCTATCTATTTCGTGAGTGCAGCAAGTCCTTGACCGTGTCGAGGAGACCGTCCGCCACTTTTTCAGAGTTGACCTGGAACTGGCCGTCGGCGATCGCCAGCTTGATGCGTTCGACTTTCTTCGTGTCGAACACGGCGCCGCTGCCGGCAGTTGCACTGGCCGCTAATGCCTGTCCTTGCGGCGACAGGCGTACATTGTCCGACGTTGTCGGTGTTGCCTGGGCTTTCTCGGCATTCCGGGCGCCCGAGGTATTCGCGGGCGCCACCGGCAGGCCGGGATTGCTTTTAATGGTGTTATCGGTAATTTTCACAGCGTGATCCTCGTCTGGTCGAAGTCAAAAAACTCCGGGATATGTGTCTTTATCGGCACCTTCTTCCGAAACTTTAGTGCGCCAGACCACAATATCGCTGTCCATCCGAGTTTAAAAGGCGACCTCCACCATGCCGCCAGCCCGCGCCACGCCGCTGATCTGCTGGCCGCTCTGCGTGCGCACCTGTACCGTCTGACCGTCGCCGGCGCTGCTGATGGCGCGTCCTTCTGATGCCACTTGGAAACCGTTGCCGCTGGAAACGACGCGCACCAGCTGGCCCTGTATCACCACCGGCTTGCGGCGCAGGGTGTCGAGGCGCATCGGCGTGCCTGGCGGCAAGGAAATATTCGTGCTGGCGCCCACGACCTGGGCCATGTCTGTGGCGATGCCTGCCGGCAATGCTGCCAGGTCGCCCTGCATCGTCACCAGCTGGCTGGCATCGATGGCTTGCCCTTGCGCCAGCGGCACGGCGCTGGCCACATAGTCGCCCACGACGGCCACGTTCGCCTGCAGATAGATGGTCCAGTTGGAGGGGGCCGTGCAGCGCACGCCCACGGTCGTCTTGCCCCAGGCGCGCGCGCCTGGCGCCATGAAGGCTTGCGGCGCGGGGCAGGCGGCCAGGTTCAGGCGCGGATCGACGGCGCCGACGGTGACCGTCACCTTGCCCGGCAAGCCGTTGCTTTGCACTTGCAGGAATTGTTCCACGCTGTTGCGCAGCGCTTCCGGCGTCTGCCGGCCGGCGTTTTGCGCCTGCGCCAGCAGTGGCAGGGCGGCAAGAGCGAAGAAGAAAGCAAGCGGTGTTTTCATGGTATAGGCCTCTGGAATAGTGCCATGATAGTGCGCGCCGCCCCGTTTGAAGCGACGATTAAGGGGTAAAAGTACGGTCTGATCCGGCGATGGTCTTGCCGGCGGGCGCCGTACTATGTTTCCTGTCATCACTATACCGCCATCCTTCCGCCATCTCAGGCGCCAGTGGCAGATCTTTCCGGAGCCTGACATGATAGGGAAACTCGACGATTACATGCGCTTCAACGAGACGGCGCTGAGCCTGCGCTCGACGCGCCAGGAATTGCTCGCCTCGAATATCGCCAATGCCGACACGCCCAACTACAAGGCACGCGACGTCGATTTCGCCAGCGCGCTGAAGGGAGCGATGGCGCGCAAGGATGGCGTGCAGCCGGCCCTGAAGGGTACGGCGCCGCAGCATATGCCGGGCAAGGGCGTCGCCGCCGCCGTGGGGGGCAGCACGGGCGGCAAGGTCGAGACCCTGGCCGACGGCACGCCGCTGCTGTACCGCGCGCCGGCCCAGGGCGCTGTCGATGGCAACACGGTCGACATGGACCTCGAGCGCAATGCCTTTGCCGATAACGCCATCCGCTACGAGGCGGCCGTAACGTTCCTCAACTCGCAGATCAAGGGCATGCTGACGGCCATCCAGGGAGGACAATAATCATGTCGCTATTTAATATTTTCAATGTTTCCGGTTCGGCCATGAGCGCCCAGGCGCAGCGCCTGAACACGGTGGCCAGCAACCTGGCCAATGCCGACAGCGCCACCAGCGCCACGGGCGAAGCCTACCGCGCCAAGCAGGTGGTGTTCGAAGCCGTGCCCATGGCCAACGGCGCCACGGCCGTCAAGGTGCAGAAGGTGATCGAAGATCCGTCGCCGATGAAGCTGGTCTACGACCCGAAGAATCCGCTGGCCGACGAGAAGGGCTACGTCACCATGCCCAACGTGAACACGGTCGACGAGATGGTCAACATGCTGTCGGCCTCGCGCTCGTACCAGACCAACGTGGAAACCATGAACGCGGCCAAGTCGCTGCTCCTGAAAACCCTCACCATCGGCCAATAAGGCTGACTGACCATTATGGCAACCATCGATACGAGCAAAACCGTCACCACCGACCTGATGGCGACGATGAATCCGAAGAAGACCACGGCCGCGAAGGGCAGCGTCGAGGAAGAAACGAACAAATTCCTGACTCTGCTGGTGACCCAGCTGCAAAACCAGGATCCGATGAACCCGCTGGACAATGCGCAGCTGACCAGCCAGTTGGCCCAGCTGTCCACGGTGACGGGCGTCAACAAGCTCAATACCACGCTGGAAACGCTCAAGACCAGCTACCAGCAAGCCGAATCCATGCAGGCGGCCAATATCATCGGCCACGGCGTCTTGACTGCAGGCAAGAGCATTAACCTGAGCAAGAGCGCGGCCCTGCTGGGCGTGGACCTGGCGACGCCGGCCGACAGCGTCAAGGTCACCATCTACAACAGTACGGGCAAGGAAGTCCATTCCATCGACCTGGGCCCGCAGGACGCGGGTACCTTGCCGCTGGGCTGGAACGGCTCCACGGCCGAGCTCGACAAGGACGGCAAGAACATCGTGCTGCCTGACGGCGCCTATACGTTCTCGGTGGAAGCCAAGCGGGGCGGCGCCAAGCTGACCGATGCGGCGGCGCTGATGTTCGGTTCGGTTGCCAGCGTGTCGACGGGCGCCGGCGGCGTGAAGTTAAATGTGCCGGGCGTGGGCAGTATCACCATGGCCGATGTGAAACAGATTTTGTAAGCCGCTCATTTGTAGCGTAGACCCTCTACCCCTATTTTCTACCAGGAGAACACAATGTCTTTCCAACAAGGCCTGAGCGGCTTGAACGGCGCCGCCAAATCGCTGGACGTCATCGGTAACAACATCGCCAACTCGGCCACCGTGGGTTTCAAGCAATCGCAGGCGCAGTTCGCCGACATCTATGCCAACTCGCTGTATGGCGTGGGCGGCAACCAGCCCGGTATCGGCGTGTCCGTGTCGCAGGTGGCGCAGTTGTTCAACCAGGGTAACCTGGAAAGTTCGTCCAATCCGCTCGACATCGCCATCAACGGCGGCGGTTTCTTCCGCACCAGCGTGAACGGCGCCATCCAGTACTCGCGCAACGGCCAGTTCCAGGTCGACAAGAACGGTTTCATCGTCAATGCCCAGAAAGCCCAGCTGACGGGCTATCCGGCCGATGTGAACGGCAAGATCCTGGCCGGCGCCACCGTGCCGCTGCAGATCGACCCGTCCGACATGGCGCCGCAGGCGACCACCAAGGTCGATACCCAGGTCAACCTCGATTCCAATTCGGCCATGCCGACCGTGGTGCCGTTCACCGTGGGCGAGCAAAAGTCGTGGACCAAGCAATTCCCCGTGCCCGTCTACGATTCGCTGGGCAACTCCCACACCATGTCCAATTTCTACGTCAAGACGGGTACCAATACCTGGGATGTCTACACGGCCACTGACGGCAAGGAAATCACCAGCGCGAAAGTGGTCGCCGCTGCGCAAACCGATGCCGCCTCGCTGGCCGCGCGCGCCGCCTATCAGGCCGCCGTCACGGCCGTGCCGCTGGTGCCCGCCAATATCACGGCCGCCGCCGTTGCCTATGGCAATGCGGCCGGTGTCGCCATACGCACCGCCGCCGCCGCGGCCGGCGCCAGCCCGGCCCAGCTTGCCGCCATCAGCGCCACCTATGGCAGCGCCGTGCCCAACGGCGTCAATTCCAGCCTCACGCCGGACCAGATCGACAGCAGGATCTCTGCGGTGACGGAAGTGCCCGCCGTGAAGTCGGCGTCGCTGGTGTTCAACAGCGTCGGCAGCCTGGACAAGGCCGCCATGCTGGCCCTGACGCCGCCGCAAACCCTGCCGGTGACGGTCAACCTGCCCGTCTTCCCCGCCACGGGCGCGAACGCGAATCTGGCGATCAAGGTCGACTTCACCAATTCGACCCAGCTCAGTTCGTCCACCAGCGAAAAGCGCACCGTGGCCGATGGCTATGCGGCTGGCCAGCTGGACCGTTTCGTCGTGGGTTCCGATGGCGTGATCCAGGGCCAGTACAACAATGGCAAGACGCGCGACCTGGGCCAGGTGGTGCTGACCAAGTTTTCCAATCCGAATGGCCTTGAGCCGCTGGGCAACAATGCCTGGGCGGAAAGCTCGACCTCGGGCAGCCCGATGACGGGCGAGCCGAGCTCGGGCGGCCTGGGCGACTTGCGCGCCTCGGCCGTGGAAGTGTCGAACGTGGACCTGACGGCCGAACTGGTCAACATGATCACGGCCCAGCGCGCCTACCAGGCGAATGCGCAGACCATCAAGACGCAGGATTCCGTCATGCAAACACTCGTCAACCTGCGTTAATAGTACCGGGGTCAGACCCGCCGGGTCTGACCCCAGCTTTCTGCCTTGGGTTGAAGGCAACAGGAGAAATAAAAAATGGACCGTCTCATCTACACCGCCGGCTCCGGCGCCAAGCACATCCTGGACAAGCAGGCGACCACGGCGAACAACCTGGCGAACGCCACCAGCACGGGTTTCCGCGCTCAGCTCGACTCGTTCCGCGCCGTGCCCGTGGTGGCCGACGGCATGATGCCGACGCGCGCCTTCGTCGTCGATTCGACGGTCGGTTCCGACTTCACGCAAGGCCCGATGCAGCACACGGGCCGCGCGCTCGACGTGGCCGTGGAAAACGGCGGCTGGATCGCGGTGCAGTCGGCCGACGGTTCCGAAGCCTACACGCGCAACGGCGCCCTGAAGCTCAATGAAAACGGCATGCTGCAGACGCAGTCGGGCCTGATGGTGCAGGGCGATACGGGCCCCATGGCCATTCCGCCCGGCGTGACGGTGGCCATCGCCAGCGACGGTACGGTGGGCACGATATCCACGGACGTGCCGCCAGGCCCGTCGACGGTGTTGGGACGCATCAAGCTGGTCAACCCGCCCGAGCAGCAACTGGTGCGCGGCGACGACGGCCTGTTCCGTCTGAAGGATGGCACGGTGGCGCAGGCCGACCAGGCCGTCAAGCTGACCACCGGTGCCCTGGAAGGCAGCAATGTCAGCCCCGTCGACTCCATGGTCAGCATGATCGCCCTGGCGCGCCAGTTCGAAACGCAAATGAGCTTGTTGAAGAATGCCGAGAATAACGCGGCGAAAGCCACCCAGATCCTCGCTTTGAATTGATGGGGACCACCGCATAATGGTCACATAGAAATAGTCTAGCGCTGTTATTGGAGAAAAATCATGATTCGTTCCCTTTGGATTGCCAAAACCGGCCTGGAAGCGCAGCAGACGCAGATGGACGTGATCGCCAATAACCTGGCCAACGTCAGCACCACGGGCTTCAAGAAGTCGCGCGCCGTGTTTGAAGACTTGCTGTATCAAAATGTGCGCCAGCCGGGCGCGCAATCGTCGCAGCAGACCCAGCTGCCATCGGGCCTGCAGATCGGCACGGGCGTACGCACCGTGGCTACCGAACGCATCCATACGCAGGGCAATCCCCAGGCGTCGGGCAATTCACGCGATGTGATGGTCAACGGCACCGGCTTTTTCCAGGTGCTGCTGCCGGACGGCGCCACCGCCTACACGCGTGACGGCTCCTTCCAGACCGATGCCAACGGCCAGCTCGTCACTTCCGAAGGTTTCGTCATCCAGCCCGCCATCACCGTGCCGACCAATGCGCTGAGCCTGACCGTGGCGCGCGACGGCACCGTCTCCGTCACCTTGCCCGACACTGTTGCACCATCGCAAATCGGCTCGCTGCAGCTGACCACCTTCGTCAATCCGGCCGGCCTGGAATCGAAGGGCGAAAACCTGTACATGGAAACGGGCGCCTCCGGCGTGGCGCAGACCAACACCCCGGGCACCAACGGCGCCGGCGTGCTGATGCAGGGCTATATCGAAACGTCGAACGTCAACGTGGCCGAGGAAATGGTCAACATGATCCAGACGCAGCGCGCTTACGAGATCAACAGCAAGGCCATCACCACGTCCGATCAAATGCTGCAGAAATTGTCGCAACTTTAATTTTCATAGTCGTCATGCCATCCGCCGCCGGATGGCAGCGGAGGTTCGTCATGCAATACCCCATCATCGCCCTGTTGTCCGCAGTCCTGCTGTCCGGCTGCGCCATCACGCCCACCTCGATCGTGCAGTACCCGACCACCACGCGCGCGCCGATGCCCGAACCCGTGGTCGTCAGCAATGGTTCCATCTACCAGCCGTCGACCTACCGTCCCGCCTTCGAAGACCGCCGCGCGCGCCACGTGGGCGACACCATGACGATCGCCATCACCGAGCGCACGAATGCCGTCAAGGCGGGCGCCAGTTCCGGCAACAAGTCGGGCAGCGTGGGCTTTTCCACGCCAGGCATGCTGCAGGGCCGTCTGGGCGGCACCGTCTCGGCGAATGGCGCCACCAAGTTTGCGGACGGCGACAACCAGTCCGCCAGCAATACCTTTTCCGGCACGATCGGCGTGACGGTGATTGAAGTGCTGCCGAACGGTAATCTGATCGTGGCCGGCGAGAAACAGATCGCCATGAACAAGGGCACGGAATTCATCCGCTTCTCGGGCATGGTCAATCCCGATACCATCGGCACGGGCAACGTCGTGCCATCGACCCAGGTGGCCGACGCGCGCGTCGAATACCGTACCAACAGTCAGATCGACCGCGCCGAAATGGCCTCGATGGCGTCGCGCTTCTTCCTCAGCCTGCTGCCGTTCTGATCATGGCCACTTTTACTTTCCCCCGCTTTGCCGCTGTTTTCGGCCTGGCCATCTCCCTGCTGGCGCCCGTGGCGCAGGCCGAGCGCATCAAGGACCTGGCCAGCATCGCCGGCGTGCGCCAGAATCAGCTGATGGGCTATGGCCTCGTCGTCGGCCTCGACGGCAGCGGCGACCAGACCACGCAAACGCCATTCACCATCCAGAGCGTGGCGGCGATGCTGCAGCAGCAGGGCATTAACTTGCCGCAAGGCACCAGTTTGCAGCTGAAAAACGTGGCCGCCGTGATGGTGACGACGGCCTTGCCCGCGTTTGCCCAACCGGGCCAGCTGCTCGACGTGACGGTCTCGTCGATGGGCAATGCGAAAAGTTTGCGCGGCGGCACTTTATTGATGACGCCATTGAAGGGCGCCGACGGCCAGGTGTACGGCATGGCGCAGGGCAACGTGCTGGTGGGCGGCGTGGGCGCGCAGGCGGCCGGCAGCTCCGTCGTCATCAATCACCTGAGCGTGGGCCGCATTTCGGGCGGCGCCACGGTCGAGCGTACCGTGCCTTCGGTGCTGGGCGCCAACAACACGATACGCCTGGAATTGAACGCCACCGATTTCGCCACGGCCAGCCGCGTGGTCGACGCCATCAACAGCCGCTACGGCGCCGGCACGGCCGCCGCGCTGGACGGGCGCGTGATCCAGGTGCAGTCGCCGGGCGGCAGCGACCAGCGCGTGTCCTTCCTGGGCCAGCTGGAAAGCATCGAAGTCAATCCGGCCCGCCTGGCGGCCAAGGTCATCATGAATGCGCGCACCGGTTCCGTCGTGATGAACCAGTCCGTGACGCTGGAAACGTGCGCCATTTCGCATGGCAACCTGTCCGTCACCATCAATGTCGAGCCGCAGGTAAGCCAGCCGGCGCCGCTGTCGGGCGGACGCACGGTGGTCACGCAGACGGCGCAGATCGATATCAAGAAGGAACCGGGCAAGGTGATGCTGGTCAAGGGCGGCGCTTCGCTGTCCGACGTGGTCAAGGCCTTGAATGCCATCGGCGCCTCGCCGCAAGACTTGCTGGCCATCCTGCAGGCGATGAAGGCGGCAGGTTCGCTGCGCGCCGAACTCGAAATCATTTGATGGACACGCCATGATCAGCCAAACCGACCTCAGCAATACCGCCGCCTATGACGTCAAGGGCATGGATGGCTTGCGCCAGTCCGCCAAGGCGAAGGACCCCGCCGCCCTGAAAGAGGCGGCCACGCAATTCGAAGCCATGTTCATCAACATGATGATGAAAAGCATGCGCGAGGCCACGCCGCAGGACGGCATCATGGATAGCCAGCAGAGCAAGATGTACACCTCGATGCTGGACCAGCAGACGAGCCAGAACCTGGCCAAGCGGGGCACGGGCCTGGCGGACGTGCTGATCCGTCAATTGTCGTCGTCGAACCAGGCGCTGGCCGCCGACGGCGCCGAAGCGCCGTCGCCCCGTTCGTCGAGCATGGCGCAGGCCCTGGCCGCGTTCCGCCAGCAGCAGGGCGCGCTGACCGAGGGGGCAGGCAGCGCCGCCGCCACCGGCAAGACCCTGAGCGACAAGGCCAACGCCACGCAGGCGCCGCACGTGCGCGCCTTCCAGGAAAAGCTGGGCGTGCATGCGGAAGAGGCGAGCCGCGCCACCGGCATCCCGGCCAAGTTCATGCTGGGCCAGGCGGCGCTGGAAACGGGCTGGGGCAAGCGCGAAATCATCAGCCGCGACGGCAGCAGCAGCCACAACCTGTTCGGCATCAAGGCGTCGAGCGACTGGAAGGGCAAGGTCACGGAAGCCGTCACCACGGAATATGTAAATGGCAAGGCGCAGCGCAAGGTGGAAAAATTCCGCGCCTACGACAGCTACGCGGACAGCTTCAAGGATTATGCGCAGTTGATTACCAACAACAAGCGCTACGAAAAAGTGCTGGCCAGCGCGGGCGACGCCAGCACGTTTGCCCAGGGCTTGCAAAAGGCCGGCTACGCGACGGACCCGAATTACGCTGCCAAATTGACAAAAATTATTAAAAATTCGCTGGTCGGCTAATTCCCCGCCTGTCCCCTGCGCAAGCCGCGCGCTTCAAGTTTTCGCCGCGGCTGCCGTAAATACATTTGACGGTAACCAATAAGACACCATGACTTCGAATCTACTCAGCATCGGTAAGAGCGGTTTGCTTGCAGCGCAGGTGGGCCTGTCGACGACCGGGCATAACATCACCAACGCCAACGTGGCCGGCTACAGCCGCCAGGTGGTGCTGCAGCAGACGTCGCAGTCCAACTATGCCGGCTATGGCTTTGTCGGCACGGGCACGGAAGTGTCGCAGATCAAGCGCCAGTACGACAGCTTCATGGCCACTCAGGTCAATTCCGCGCAAAGCGCGACCAGTGCGCTCGACACGTATTACACGCAGATCAGCCAGATCGACAATCTGCTGGCCGATCCCACGGCCGGTCTGTCGCCCGCCATGCAGGATTTCTTCAAGGGCGTGCAGGATTTCAGCTCGAATCCCTCGTCGGTCGCGTCGCGCCAGGCGCTGCTGTCGAGCGCCGGCTCGCTCGCTTCGCGCTTTCAGGGTCTGAGCGCGCGCCTGACGGAGATCGGTGACGGCGTCAATTCGCAGATCACGTCGAATGTGACGGTGATCAATACCTATGCCAAGCAGCTCGCCGAGCTGAACAAGTCGATTTCCCAGTTGTCGGTCGATGCCAGCAACCAGCCCAACGATCTGCTGGACCAGCGCGACCAGCTGATCACGGAATTGAACAAATATGTGAAGGCGACGGTGCAGCCCGCCGCCAACAATACCGTCACCATTTCCATCGGCGCCGGCCAGCCCCTGGTGGTGGCGGACCGCAGCTTCGAACTGGCGGCCACGCCTTCGCGGACGGACCCGAACCGCATCGAGGTGGGCTATGTCACGGGCAGCACCGTCACCGTGCTGCCGGACAGTTCCCTGACCGGCGGTTCGCTGGGCGGCTTGCTGGAATTTCGCAGCGGTACCTTGGACAATGTCCAGAACTCGCTGGGCAAGGTCGCCATCGCGCTGGCCAGCACCTTCAACGACCAGCACAAGCTGGGCCAGGACTTGAATGGCGCCATGGGCGGCGATTTTTTCAAGATACCCGACCCCGTGATCGGTGCCGACCGCGGCAACAACGCCAGCAGCACCACGGTGCTGTCGGCCAAGGTCAGCGACCCGACCAAGCTGACGGCCAGCGATTACAGCCTGAAATACGACGGCAGCAATTATGTGGTAACGCGCGAATCCGACGGCACGCACACCATCATCAATCCGTATCCGCAAACGGGGCCGCAAACCATCGACGGCGTCGATTTCTCGATCTCGGGCACGGCCGCCCAAGGCGACAACTACGTCATCAAACCCACGGCGAATGGCGCGGCCGGCTTGAACGTGCTGATCACCGACCGCAACAAGATCGCGGCCGCCGCGCCGATCGCCACCTCGGCGCCGGTGGCCAATACGGGTTCCGGCAAGCTCAGCGCCGGCTCCGTCGACAAGGCCTACCTGACGCCGGGCAATGCCCTGACCGGTCCACTGACCTTGACGTATGACAAGGCGACCACCTCGCTGACGGGTTTCCCGGCGGGCCAGGCGGTGACGGTCAAGGGCTTGAATGGCGCGACCACGACCTATCCGGCCGGCACGGCGAACATCCCCTACACGGAAGGCGACAACTTCAGCTTTGGCGGCATCAATGTCAGTATGACGGGCACGCCGGCGCAGGGCGATACCTTCGTCATCAAGCCCAATACGGGCGGCGTGGGCGACAACCGCAATGCCGCGCTGCTGGCGGGCTTGCAGACGAAGAATATCCTCGATGGCGGCAATGCCACGTTCCAGGGTTCGTATGCGCAAACCGTCAGCTTCGTGGGCAACAAGACGCGCGAAGTGCAGGTGAGCGGCCTGGCCAGCCTGGCCTTGCTGCAGCAGGTCAGCACCCAGCAGCAGGCCGTTTCCGGCGTCAACCTCGATGAAGAGGCGGCCAACCTGCTGCGTTACCAGCAGTCCTACCAGGCGTGCGGCAAGGTCATGCAGATCGCCAGCACCCTGTTCGATGTGGTCATCGGCCTGGGACGTTAATCAATTTTTGCCGCGACATAGCGCGCGGCGGCTTTCTGGAAGGGCAGCATCATGCGCATCAGCACACGAATGATTTATGACCAGGGCAGCTCGCAGCTGAACAATCTGCAGGGCGCCTTGAACCGTACGCAGATGCAGCTGTCGTCGAACCGCCGCAACCTGACGCCGGCCGACGATCCGATCGCCTCGGCGCGCGCGCTGGAAGTGACGCAGTCGCAATCGATCAACACCCAGTTCGTGACGAACCGTTCGAATGCGAAGAACTTCCTGTCGCAGGAAGAGCTGGCGCTGGCCAGCACCACCTCGCTGATCGCCGACGTGAAGGACCTGGTGCTCAAGGCCGGTAACCCTTCCCTGAAGGATGTCGACCGCGATACGCTGGCGAGAGAGCTGGAAGGCCGGCTGACCGACTTGCTGGGCATCGCGAATACGGCCGACGGCGCGGGCGGCTACCTGTTTTCCGGCTACAAATCCACGACCCAGCCATTCAGCCAGACGCCGACGGGCGCCAGCTATGTGGGCGACCAGGGACAGCGCGAATTGCAGGTGGGTTCGGCGCGCTACCTGGCCACCAGCGATTCCGGCGCCACCGTGTTTGAAAACAACCTGACGGGCAACGGCAAGTTCACGACGGCCGCCGCTACCGCCAACTTCACGCGCGGCGGCTCGGGCGTGATTTCGGGCGGCACGGTGACGGACCCGTCGGCATTGACGGGGCACAAGTACTCGATCGACTTCAAGGTCACGGGCACGGGAACGGACGCCGTCACCACCTATACCGTCACCGACGCCACCCTGGGCCAGACGGTGCCCAATCCTGCCGTGCCCATCCCCTACAAGGCGGGCGACGCCATCACCTTCGACGGCCAGCAAGTGAACATCACGGGCAAGCCGGCCGACCTGGACAGCTTTACCCTGGAGCCGAGCGCCAAGGAATCGTTGTTTACCACCGTGAAAAACCTGATCGGCGTGCTGCGCCAGCCTGGCAGCGGCGATGCGGGCCAGGCGCGCCTGACGAACGGCTTGAACGCCGCGCACAATATCCTCGATACGGCCTATGACAATGTGCTGTCCGTGCGCGCCGATGTCGGTTCCCGCATGAAGGAACTCGATTACCTCGACAGCGCCGGCGACGATCTCGACATCCAGTACGCCACCACCTTGTCGGACCTGCAAGACCTGGACATGGTGAAAGCCATTTCCACCTTCAGCCAGCAGCAAGTGACCCTGCAGGCGGCGCAAAAATCGTTCACTTCGATCTCGGGCTTGTCGCTGTTCAATTACATCAGCTGACGCACCGGCATCGCGGGATGGGCCGGCAAGCCGGGGCGGGGAGTGCATCTCCCGCCCCGGCTTTTTTGCGCGCGGAATCTGGCTGTTCTGGCAATATATGCAGGCAAACTGTGCAGTCTAACTGCATATATGTTATAGTGGAGTCCGTTGATACACCACACGGCCACCATGACCACCGCGCAAGAAGACCACGAACAAGTTCTGCAACTGGCCGGCGAATTGCGCATCCTGGTCGGCAAATTGCGCCGCCGCCTGCGCGAAGAGGCGCACCTGGGGGACGTCAGCATGTCGCAGGCGTCCGTGCTCAGCCGTCTCGAGCGCGACGGCCCCGCCACCGCCAGCAGCCTGGCGCGCGCCGAAGGCATGCGGCCCCAGTCCATGGCCGCCACCGTGCAAGCCTTGACGCAAGCGCGGATGGTGACGGGGTCGCCCGACCCGCTCGATGGTCGGCAGACGCTATTGACCCTGACGGACAGCTGCCGCGCCTGGATCGCGGCGAGCCGCGCCGCACGCGAAGACTGGCTGGCGCGCACCATCGAAACCCGGCTCACGCCGGCCGAAGTCACCGAGCTCGACAAGGCGGTGGCCTTACTCAAACGCTTGGCGGAGTGATCCGCTGAATTTTTCACCACGACCCCGGCAAGGAGCCCGCACGCCCAGATGAACAACACATTCCGTTCGCTACGCATTCCCAATTACCGTATCTGGGCCGGCGGCGCCCTCGTGTCGAATATCGGCACGTGGATGCAGCGCACGGCGCAGGATTGGCTGGTGCTGAGCGAATTGACGCAGCACAATGCCAGCGCCGTCGGCATCGTCATGGCCTTGCAATTCGGCCCGCAACTGCTGTTGCTGCCCCTGACGGGCATGGCGGCCGACCTGCTCGACCGCAGGAAATTGCTGCTGTGCACGCAGGCGGCCATGGGCTTGCTGGCGCTGGGACTCGGGATATTGTGCATCAGCGGCCTGGTAGAACTGTGGCATGTGTATGTGTTTGCTTTCCTGCTGGGCTGCGTGACGGCCTTCGATTCGCCCGTGCGCCAGACTTTCGTGGCTGAAATCGTCGGCGAGGAAGATCTGACGAACGCCGTGGCGCTTAACTCCACCTCGTTCAATGCGGCGCGCATGCTGGGTCCTGCCGTCGCCGGCTTGCTGATCAGCAGCGTCGGCAGCGGCTGGGTCTTCATCATCAACGCCGTCAGTTTTGCCGCCGTGATCGGTTCGCTGTTGCTGCTGCGCGTAGAACTGCTGCGCCATGCGCCGCGCGTCAAGGCCACGCGCGCCAGCCTGGGCGAGGGTTTCCGCTACGTGCGCCAGCGGCCCGACCTGATGGCCATCCTGCTGATGCTGTTCCTGATCGGCACCTTTGGCCTGAACTTCCCGATTTTCCTCTCGACCATGTCCGTGACGGCTTTCCATGCGGGCGCCGGCCAGTATGGCGTGCTCAGCTCCGTGATGGCATGCGGCTCCGTGGCCGGCGCCCTGCTGGCGGCGGGGCGCGGCCAGCCCACGCTGGCCCTGCTGCTGGGGGCGGCCGCGCTGTTCGGGCTGGCCTGCGCGCTGGCCGCCGTGATGCCCAATTACTGGCTGTTCGGCATGATGCTGGTGGTCATCGGCATCGCCGCGCAAACGTTTACCACCAGCGTCAACAGCAGCGTGCAACTGTCGACGGCGCCCGCCATGCGGGGCCGCGTGATGGCCATCCTTTTGGCGATCTCGGCAGGCGGCACGCCGCTGGGCGCGCCCATCGTGGGCTGGGTGGCCGACACCTTCGGCCCGCGCTGGGCGCTGGGCATCGGTGCCCTGTCGGGCCTGGCGGCAGCCCTCGTCGGCGTGCGCTACCTGGTCAAACATCACCAGTTGCGCCTGAACGTCGACCTGCGGCGCTGGCGCTTCGCATTCAGCAGCGACCAACATTGAGGCGGTCCGTCAGGGCGGCAGCAGGGCCGTGCGGGCGGCGGCCACGATGGCTGCGCTCAAGCCGTCGAGCAGGCCGGAGGCGGCGCGCGCCGTATGCCAGTACAGGGCGATATCGAGCGGGGTATCCGGCAGCAGTTCGACCAGGCTGCCATTGTCAAGATGCGGCTGGATCAGCGCCTGCGGGTGCAAGCCCCAGCCCATGCCGGCCAGGGCGGCCGTGACGAAGGCATGCGACGAAGGCAGGGCATGGCGCGGCAGTTCCACGTGCCGGTGGCACAGGCGCCGCACCCAGCGCGCCTGCAGTTCGTCCTTGGCATTGAAGACGAGGCTGGGTGCCAGCGCCAGGCTGGCGGCGCCGACGCCGTGGGTAAAATAGCGCTGCAGGAAGGCGGGACTGGCGGCGGCCAGGTAGCGCATGGCGCCCAGCGGGCGGCTGTTGCAGCCCGATGCGGGCCGGGCCGTGGCGCTGACGGCGGCCAGCACGGCGCCGCTGCGCAGCCATTCGGCCGTATGGTCCTGGTCGTCGACGGCCACTTGCAGCAGCACCGGGTGCCCGGCCGCAAAGGCGGCGATGGCGGGCGTCAGCCAGGTGGCCAGGCTGTCGGCATTCACGGCGACGGGCACGCTGGCGCGCGACACGCCCAGTGCTGTCTGCGCCAGCGCCGGCAAGGTGCCCTGCAAATCCTGTTCGAGCAGCTGCACCTGGTCCACGTGCTGGCACAGGCGTCGTCCCGTTTCCGTGGCGCGGCAGGGCTGGTCGCGTATGACCAGTGCGCAGCCGACGCGCTCTTCCAGCAGGCGGATGCGCTGCGAAATGGCCGATGGCGTCACGTGCAAGGCGCGTGCGGCGCGCTCGAAACTGCCTTCGCGGAGGACGGCGGCCAAAGCGGCGAGGGCGGCATAATCGAGCATGAATGAAGTTTTCCTTAACTTACTGCAGTAAAGGTAGTTTGCCTTCATTGCGTGCGGCTGGCAAGATCGCCGCATGACACTTTCGACCGCCACCACCCCACTCGTTTTTTCCGTCTTTCTCCAGGGCTTGACCCTGGGCCTGGGACTCATCGTTGCCATCGGCTCGCAAAATGCCTTTGTCTTGCGGCAAGGCTTGCGCCGCGAACATGTGGGCGCCATCGTGCTGTTTTGCGCGCTGGCCGACGCGGCCCTGATTGCCGCCGGCGTCCTGGGCATGGCCCATGCGCTGGGGCAGCGCCCCTTGCTGGCCAGTGCGCTGGCATTGGGCGGCGCCGTTTTCCTGGCCGTCTACGGTTGGCAAGCGCTGCGGCGCGCGCGCCGGCCGCAGCAGCTGCGCGCGGCCGAAGGCGGTGCCGGGCTGGCGCTGGGCGCCATCCTGGCCCAGGCGGCCGCATTTACCTTGCTCAATCCCCATGTCTATCTGGATACAGTATTGTTGGTGGGAAGCATCGGCGCCCAGCAACCGGGCGCGCTGCGTGGCTGCTTCATCGCCGGCGCCAGCGCGGCCAGCCTGCTGTGGTTTGCCTCGCTCGGCTATGGCGCGCGCTGGCTGGCGCCGTGGTTTGCGCGGCCCCGGGCCTGGCAAGTGCTCGATGGCTTGATCGGCGTGACCATGTTCGTATTGTCGGCGCTGCTGTTGCGCCACGCGCTGGGCTGGCAGCCTTGATCAGCGCGCGGTCGGCAGCTGCGCAGGCGCAGGCAGTGCCGGGCGCAAGGGATGCGGCGGTGCCGGCGGTGGTGGCCGGTCGCGCGTGGCAAAGCCGCGCGGCAGCAAGCGCGCCGTTTCTATGCCGCGCAGGAACATGTTCTGGAACGGCGTGGCCAGATAGGGCAGGACCATGCCGATCACCAGCAAGCCCACGCCCAGGGTGACGGGGAAACCGATACCGAAAATGTTCAGCTGCGGCGCGGCCCGCGTCAAGATGCCCAGCGCCACGTTGGTCAGCAACAGGGCGGCGATGATGGGCAGCGAAATTTGCAGGCCGGAACGGAAGATTTCCCCGCCCCAGGCCGCCAATTGCTGGAAACCGCCGCCGCTGATGGGACTCGACGAAATCGGCAGGCTGACGAAGCTTTCCGCCAGCGCCGCCAGCAAGACCAGATGGCCGTTGACGGTCAAAAACATCAAGGTGGCCAGCATGACGAGGAACTGGCTGATGGCGGACGACCTGCCCTTGGTTTGCGGATCGAAGAACGAGGCGAAGCCCAGGCCCATGGTCAGACTGCTGAGTTCACCGGCCATTTCGATGGCGGAAAACACGATGCGGATGGAAAAGCCCATGGCCAGCCCGACCAGCATCTCTTGCGTGAGGATCAGTAGGCCGGGCAGGGACATCGGGTTGATGGCAGGCAAGGCCGGCACGGTGGGGGCGATGATCATGGCCAGCAGCGCGCCCAGGGTCACCTTGACGGTGGCCGGCACGGCCGCGTTGCCGAACAGGGGGGCGGCCGCGATCAGGCCGAGGATGCGGCTAAGTGGCCACAGCAGTGCTGCGATCCACGTGTTCAGTTCGATGCTCGACAGGGTCAGCATGGCAACAATCGCTGCACTAGCCGACCAGGTTCGGGATGCCCGTGAACACCTGGCGCATGTAGTCGAGCATGACGGACAGCATCCACGGGCCGGCCACGACGATGGCGACGAAGATGCCGACCAGCTTGGGAATGAAGGACAGGGTCGCCTCGTTGATCTGCGTGGCCGCCTGGAAGATACTGACGATCAAGCCGATGATGAGGGCGACGAGCAGCATGGGCGCGGCCACCATCAGGGTGATTTCCATCGCATGGCGGCCCAGGGTCATGACGCTTTCGGGTGTCATCGTACTTCCCCTAGTAAAAACTCTGGGACAGCGAGCCCAGCAGCAACTGCCAGCCGTCGACGAGCACGAACAGCATCAGCTTGAACGGCAGCGAGATCGTCGCCGGCGACATCATCATCATGCCCATCGACATCAGCACGCTGGCGACCACCATGTCGATGATCAGAAACGGGATGAAGATGGCAAAGCCGATCTGGAACGCCGTCTTCAGTTCGCTGGTGACGAAGGCGGGCACGAGGATGCGCAGCGGCACGTCTTCCGGACCTTGCAGGGCCGCCGAGCGCGACATCTTGGCGAACAGGGCCAGGTCGGCCTGGCGCGTCTGCTTGAGCATGAAGGTTTTCAGGGGATCGACGCCCTTGTCCATCGCCTGCTGCATGCTGATCTTGTTTTCCTGATACGGTTGATACGCATCCGTGTAGATCTTGTCGAACACGGGGCCCATGACGAACAGGGTCAAAAACAGGGCCAGCCCCACCAGCACCTGGTTCGGTGGCGCCGATTGCGTGCCGATGGCTTGGCGCAGCAGGGACAGCACGATGATGATGCGCGTAAAGCAGGTCATCATCAAGAGGGCCGCCGGCAGGAAGGTGAGCGACGTCATCAGGATGAGCGTCTGCACCGGCAGTGAGTAATTCTGGCCGCCGCCCGGCGCCGGCGTGCTGTTGAAGGCCGGGATGCCCGGTTCGGCCAGCGCCCACAGCGGCAAGGCCAGGGCGGCGGCCGCCAGCAGCCAGGTCAGGGGAGTCTTCAAGGTGGACCACGCCATCTGCTGCTTATTTCCCATTGCGTTTTTCGATGGTCTGTTTCAGCCACTCGGAAAAATTGGCGGCCGCGGGGCCGTTTTGCGCCGTCGCCAGTTGCGGCAACTCGCCTTCCTGGCGCGGCATGGTGGCCAGCGCGTTGATCCTGCCGGGCGAGGCGCCGACGACGATCCACTGGTCGGCCACTTCAACGAGGACGATGCGTTCGCGTCCGCCCAGGTTGAGCGAGCTGACGACGCGCATCTTGTTGTTGCCGCCCATGACCTTGGGGCCATAGCGTTTCATGAACCAGGCCAGGCCGATCAGCAGGGCCAGCACGAACATCAGCGCGAAGATGGTTTGCAGCAGGCTGCCGGCCGAGCTTGTCGGCGCCATCGTCATGGGCGCGCCCGCCGGCATGGCGGGCAGGGCGGCGGCAGGCGAGGTGGCCGGCACCGTTGCTGCGGCAACGGGCGGTGTCTCGCTTGCTGCCGCGACGGAAGCGCTGGCGGCGCTGGCCGCCGGCGCCGACGCGGCTGCCGGTTCCGCGTGGGCAATGCTGCATGCCGCCAGGAGCGGCAGCACGGTGGAAATCAACAGGCCAGGCTTCATTTATTCAATTTTCGGATGCGTTCGGAAGGCGTGATGATGTCGGTCAGGCGGATGCCGAACTTGTCATTGACCACCACCACTTCGCCCTGGGCGATCAGGCAGCCATTGACCAGCACGTCCATCGGTTCGCCGGCCAGGCCGTCGAGCTCGACCACGGAACCCTGCGCCAGTTGCAGCAGGTTCTTGATGGCGATCTTGGTGCGGCCCAGTTCGACCGTCAGCTGCACGGGAATATCGAGGATGAAATCGATATCGTTGTGCGTTTCCGACTTCGATGCCTGCTTGGAAAAGTCCTTGAACACGGCGGCGCTCGCCGCGCTGGCCGTAGTGGCGGCCTGGTTCTGCAGCGCTTCTGCTTCCGCCTTGGCCTGCTCGGCAATGGCCGCGCCCCAATCGTCTTCCGCGCTTTGGTCGTCTTGGTTGTCAGACATGTGTTTCTCCTGTTGTACGGATACGGACCGCAGCGCGATCCGGGTATTTCTTAATGGTTATTCATATTGTCGGCATTCGCCAGCAACTTTTCGACTTTCAGCGCATATTGTCCGTTCAACACGCCATACGTGCAATCCATCACGGGCACGCCGTCGACGGTGGCGGCGATCAGTTCGGGAATATTCAGGGGGATGATGTCGCCCACCTTCATGTTCAAAATCTCGTCGAACGACACGCGCGCCGTGCCCAGCGAGGCCACCAGCTCGACTTCGGCGATCTGGATCTGCTGCGTCATCAGGCGGATCCAGCGCTTGTCCACTTCCAGCGCCTCGCCCTGCAGGCTCGAGGTCAGCGAATCGCGGATCGGCTCGATCATCGAATACGGCATGCAGAAGTGGATTTGTCCGGAAACGGAACCCAGTTCCACCGTAAACGTGGACGCCACCACCACCTCGTTCGGCGTGGCGATGTTGGCGAACTGCGTGTTCATTTCTGAACGTATATATTCGAATTCGACGGGGAAGACCGGCTCCCACGACTTGGTATAGGCCTCGAAGACGATATCGAGGATGCGCAGGATGATGCGCTGCTCCGTCTGCGTAAAGTCGCGCCCTTCGACGCGTGTATGGAAGCGTCCGTCGCCGCCGAACAGATTGTCGACCAGCAGGAAGACGAGGCCCGGATCGAAGACCATCAGGGCCGTGCCGCGCAGCGGCTTCATGTGCACCAGGTTCAGATTGGTCGGCACCACCAGATTACGGATGAACTCGCTGTACTTCGAGACGCGCACGGACCCGACCGACACCTCGGCGCTGCGGCGCAGGAAGTTGAACAGGCCCACGCGCAGCAGCCGGGCGAAACGCTCGTTGATAATTTCCAACGTCGGCATCCGGCCGCGCACGATGCGCTCCTGGGTTGCCAGGTTGTAGGTACGAACTCCCGTGACATCTTCCGGCGTCTGCGCGTCGTCCTGGTCTCCGTTGACGCCCTTCAGAAGGGCATCGACTTCTTCCTGGGAGAGGAAATTATCGGCCATGGCTGCTTATTGAATGATGAATGCGGTAAATAATACGTCCGTCACGTCCTGCTCCGGCCCTTTGTCCTCGAACGGCTGGTTCACCTGATTGATGATTTCGGCCGCCAGCTGCTGCTTGCCTTCCACGGTATTGAGTTCGGACGCCTTCTTGCCGGACAGCAGCAGCAACAAGCGGCTGCGCACTTTCGGCATGTTCAGCTTGATGCTATCCATTTCTTCCGGACTGCCCACCTGCAGGGTAAACGCGATCTGCAGATATTGCTCGCCATTTTCCGGCTGCAAGTTGACGGTGAAGGCATCGACGGGGACGAAAACGGGCGGACCTGCCTTGGAAGCGGCGTGTTTTTTCTTGCTCGGCGCCGCTTCTTCTTTATCGGCCTTGCCATGCAAGAAGTACCAGGCGGCACCGCCGCCGATGCCGCCGGCCACCAGCACCGAGGCCAGCACGATGATCAGAAGCTTCTTTTTCGAGGCACCGGCGGGGGCCAGGCCTGCATCTGCTTTCGGATCTGCTTTCATTTTTGGATTTGCTTTCAATGGTACTCGGGTGCATGGAAGTGGATCACGACGCCATTATGTCATTATCGGCAAATTCTGCGCAGAAGGATGCAGTGAAAAGAGGGCGGAAGCGCCCTCAACTCGCTGTTTTTATACGAAAAGTTATGCCGAGGCGCGCGCCTGTGGCCTGCGGACGACGAATTGTCGTCAGGCAAAGGTATCCACGGCACTCAGGCTGGGTCGGCTGCGGCCGCCGGCTGCCGGCGCGATGGCGATCTCGCCGCCGGAGGTGCCGCCACCCTGAGCATTGCCACGGCGTTCGCCCGAGGCGGCGCGCTCGCCGTTGTTTTGCTGTTCCGGCGTGCCGGCCGAGACGGTGGCGCTGCCGAAGGCGATGCCCGCTTCGCTCATCATTTCGCGCAGGCGCGGCATGGCCGCTTCCAGCGCCTGGCGTACTTCCGGCTGGGCCGACATGAAGGCGGCATCGGCCTGGTCATTGGTGACCGTCAGGACCACCTGCACGGGCCCCAGATCGGGCGGATTCAGGGTCAGGGTGGCGCTCTGGTCGCCGCCAGCCGCCATCCACACGACTTTCTGCCCCAGTTGCTGGTCCCAGGCCGGCGAGCCGACCCGGCCCGTCAGCTTGTCGGCCGGCACGGCCACGGCGGCCGCGGCCTGCTGCAGCGCGCCCGGCTGCAACTGGGCCGCAAGGCGGCTCAGGTCGGCAGGCGTTTCCTTGAGGATGGGTTCGGCTACGGCGGCGCCCGCCTTGGCGGTGGCCGCCAGCTGGGCGTCGACGGTCAGCTTGCCCGGCTCGGCCTTGCCTGCCGGCACGCTGGCGCCTGGTGTGGCGGCCGCCTTGCCCTGGGCCTGGCCCAGGCTGTCGGCAAAGTCGCCGCTGTCCGCTTGCGCGATGACGGTGGCGGCGGCCTTGCCGCTGCCCTGGCCGGCTGCCAGTAACGGCCCGGTTGCCAGGCCCTTGCCGTCGGCCTTGACGCTGGCGCGCGCCGGCAGTTCCGGCACGGCCTTGGCGGCTGGCGCCGGCGGTTGGATGGCCAGCTGGATGCTGCCCACGAGGGCCAGCATCTCGGCGGCCGGATCGGCTGGCGGCGTGACTGTTGTCGCGGGAACGGCGGGCACGCTGGCCTCTGCCGTGGCGCTGTCACTGTCGCAGTTGGCGGGGGGCGCCGCCTCGGTAGCTGGTGCGGGCGGCTGCTCGCTGCTGGCCGCCTGTTCGGTGCCCGCTTGCGCCGGCTTCGCTTCATTGGCGGGCGCCGGCGTCGCGGGTGCTGGCGCGGCCGCAGGACTGGCGGGGCGTGCCGGCGCCGGCGCTGGGGCTTGCGCCATATTACGGCTGGCCTGGCGTTGCTCGATCTGGCGGTTCAGGGTGCGCTGGAAGTCGCCCGCCGCGCCGCTGGTGGATGGCTGGCTGCGGTTGGCGGCACCGGGCGTGGCGTTTGGCGAGATGATCTGGGAAATCGGTGTTGGCTGGGTTTGCATGATGCTGCCTCAGTGTTGCTTAGCGTTTGTAATAGGCTTGTCTCGCCGCGTGCTCATCCATTGCTTTCTGGTCGCGCTTGTTTTCCAGCTTCAGCGCCTGTTCCTGCGCCCGGTTGTTCAGGGTGGTGTACGACATGCGCTTGCGTTCGGCCAGTTGCCAGCGCATCTTTTCATTCTCGCTGCGCGTCTGCGCATGCTCGACCACTTGCTGCTGGCCCAGGATGGCGCTGTCGAGCTTGACCATGAAGGCCTGGAAGTTGCGGTAAGCCATGGGCGTGATGCCGTTGCTCATGCTCGCCTCGAAGCGCTTGGCATAGTCGTCGCGGTAGCCGGACAGCATGTCGAGCTTCTGGCGGCAATCGTCGAGCGCTTTCAGGGCCGCGCCCAGGCGCTTGGCGCAATCGTCGGTTTCGCGCTGGGCAAGGTCGATCAGGGTAGCAAGTTGGGAAGGAGAAGCCATGGCTGATTATATTCCCGCTATGCAAGTCCTAATCAGTCGAATAGAGCGGTAAGTTGCCCCAAGCTCTCATCCATGCTGACCCGCTCCGTGATTTGCTGTTGCAAAAACGCCTCGATCTTTTCATGCAGGGCGATGGCCTGGTCCAGCACGGGGTCGGTGCCGGCGCTGTAGGCGCCCACGCTGATGAGGTCGCGGCTGCGCTCGTAGCGCGAATACAGCTGTTTCAGCTTGCGCGCCTGCTGCTGGTGCTCGTGCGTGGTGATCGAGTGGGCGGCACGCGAAATCGATTGCTCGATGTCGATGGCGGGATAATGGCCCGCTTCGGCCAGGCGGCGGTTGAGCACGATATGCCCGTCCAGGATGGCGCGCGCCGAGTCGGCGATCGGGTCCTGCTGGTCGTCGCCCTCGGTCAGCACGGTGTAGAAGGCCGTGATCGAGCCGCCGCCTTCCTCGCCATTGCCGGCCCGTTCCACCAGCACGGGCAGCTTGGCGAAGACGGATGGCGGATAGCCCTTGGTGGCGGGCGGCTCGCCGATGGCCAGGGCGATTTCGCGCTGCGCCATGGCGTAGCGGGTCAGCGAATCCATGATCAACAGCACATTTTGCCCCTGATCGCGGAAATGTTCGGCAATCGCCGTCGCATATGCGGCCCCTTGCAGGCGCATCAGCGGCGGCGTGTCGGCCGGCGCGGCCACGACGACGGAACGGGCCAGGCCTTCGGGGCCGAGGATTTGCTCGATGAATTCCTTCACTTCGCGGCCCCGTTCGCCGATCAGGCCGACGACGATCACGTCCGCTTCCGTGTAGCGGGCCATCATGCCCAGCAGCACGCTCTTGCCGACGCCGGAACCGGCGAACAGGCCCATGCGCTGGCCGCGGCCCACGGTCAGCATCGCGTTGATCGAGCGCACGCCCACGTCGAGCGTATCGACGATGGGCGCGCGGCCCAGGGGATTGGCGGGGCGTACGTTGATGGGGGCGCTGTCGGTCGTGTGCAGCGGGCCCAGCTGGTCAAGCGGACGGCCCGCGCCGTCGAGCACGCGGCCCAGCAGTTGCGGCCCCACGGGCAGATGGCGCGCGCGGTCGCTGGGGCGGCGGCGCGGGTGCGCCACGCTGCCGGGGCGGGGGATGGCCGGCTCGACGGAAAACACGCGCGTGCCGGGCACGATGCCCTCGACGTCGCTTTGCGGCATCAAAAACAGGCGGTCGCCTTCAAAACCCACCACTTCCGCCTCGACCCGGCCGCCATTGGGCAGCGGCACGGTACAGGCGGCGCCGACGGCCAGGCGCAGGCCCACCGCTTCCATCACCAGGCCGGCCACGCGCGTGACCCGGCCTGAAATTTGCATCGGTTCGACAAAGCCGACCACGGCCGAACAATCGCTCAGGTAGGCGCGCCAGCGCGCCGCATGGGCAGTGGGGCCTTTGACGGGCTCGCTCACGGCGCCAGCCAGTCCAGGTCTTTGCCCAGCGCATGCGTCAGGCGCTGCCAGCGGGTGGATGCCTGCGCGTCGATCTGATTGCTGGCCGTGTCGATCTTGCAACCGCCGCGTTCCACGGACGGATCTTCGATGACGCGCCAGCCACCTTTGTCGAGTTCATCGCCGATACCGTCGCGTACTACTTGCGCGTCTTCCGGATTGAGCATCAGCAAGGCCGGTTGTTGCAGCACAGGCAAGTATTCGATGGCTTCGCGCACCATCGGCAGCATCAGTTCGGGGCGCACGGGCAAGGCGGTCTTGAGCATGCCCTTGGCCAGCTGCAGGGCCAGTTCCATCACGTCGTTGGCGATCAGTTCGTCGGCATGGTGCACGGCCGTGCCGAAATCGACGGCGATGGTTTGCAGGTGCGCCAGTTCCACGGCCGAGGCAGCCTTGCCTTGTGCATACGATTCGGCATGGCCGTCGGCATGCCCGGCCGCGTGGCCTTCCGCATAGCCGGCAGCGCGGCCTTCCTCGAAGGCCGTGGCGCGCGCTTCCTCGCGGATGGCGTCGAGTTCTTCCTGCGTCGGGTATTCGAGCGGCGGGGCTGGCTCTTCCTCGTGCAGCTCGGCAAATGGATCGAATTCCGGTTCGGGATCCGGTTCGAGCAGCTTGCGCGCCGCCACCACGCTGGGGCGCTCGTCGCCAAACGAGGTCATTTCCCAGCGCTGGTACGCGGTTTGCTGCTCTTTGGGAATCAAATTAGACAAACGAATCCTCGCCTTTTCCGCCTAAGACAATCTGTCCCTCGTCCGCCAGGCGGCGCACGATCTGCAGGATCTGTTTCTGCTGCGATTCCACTTCCGACAGGCGCACGGGGCCTTTCGATTCGAGGTCTTCGCGCATCATCTCGCCGGCGCGCTGCGACATGTTCTTGAATATCTTGTCGCGCAGTTCCTGCGAGGCGCCCTTGAGGGCGATGATCAGCATTTCCGACTGCACTTCGCGCAGCAGCAGCTGGATGCCGCGGTCGTCGATATCGATCACGTTGTCGAACACGAACATTTCGTCCATGATCTTTTGCGCCATGTCGTTGTCGTAGTTCTTGATATTGTCCATGACGGAGCCTTCCTGCTCGCCGCTCATGAAGTTCAGGATTTCGGCTGCCGCGCGCACGCCGCCCAGCGACGATTTCTTGATGTTTTCGTTACCCGACAGCAGTTTCGTCAGCACGTCGTTGAGTTCGCGCAAGGCGGCCGGCTGCACGCCGTCCAGGGTGGCGATGCGCAAGACCACGTCGTTGCGCAGGCGGTCCGTGAAGTGGCCGAGGATTTCGCAGGCCTGGTCGCGTTCCAGGTGGACGAGGATGGTGGCGATGATCTGCGGGTGTTCGTTGCGGATCAGCTCGGACACGGATTGCGAATCCATCCATTTCAGCGATTCGATGCCGGAGGCATCCTTGCCGCCCAGGATGCGCGACAGCAGCACGGACGCCTTGTCGTCGCCCAGCGCCTTGGTGAGCACTTGCCGGATGTATTCGTCCGAATCGAGGCCGACGGTGGAATTGAGTTCCGTCTGCGCGCGGAAGTCGCCGAGCACCTCGACCACCTGCTCGTGCGCGATGCCCTTCATGGTGGCCATGGCGGCGCCCAGTTTCAGCACTTCGCGCGGGCCGAGGAATTTCATGACCTCGGCCGCTTCGCTCTCGCCCAGTGCCAGCATCAGGATCGATGCTTTTTGCAGTCCCGTTGTCTCAGTCATTATTGCCTATCCATGCTTTGATTACGTTGGCCACCACGCGCGGGTCTTCCTGCGCCAGTTTTCTGGCCATCGCCAGGTTTTCGCGATAACCGCGCGCCGTATCTTCTTCCAGCTCTTCCAGCTCCGCTTCGCTGAGCAGGACTTCGTTTTCCTCGCCCTCCTTGGCCAGTTCCGGCTCGATGACGGGCGGCGGAGCGCCGAAATCGTCGATCTTGCGCATCACGGGGCGCAGCATCGGGCGCACGATCTTGATGAAGATGTACAGCAGGATCAGGGCCGTGATGAGGAATTTCGCCAGTTCCTTGGCCAGCGGCAAGTTGGCCGGGTCGCGCCACCACTCGAGCTTGCCTTCCGGCGCGCGGTCGATGCCGTCGAACGGCGAGTTGGCCACGCTGAAGCTGTCGCCGCGCTCCTTGTTGTAGCCCATCGCTTCCTTGACCAGATTGTTGATCTGGACCATTTCGGCAGGGGAAATCGGCTTGACCGTGACCTTGCCATCCTTGTCGAAGCTGCGGCGGTAGTTGACGACGACGGCCACCGACAGGCGGCGCAGGCCGCCCATGGATTTCTGCTCGTAGCGCACAGTCTTGTCGACTTCATAATTGGTCGTCGATTCCTTCTGTGTCGGCGCCGTCGGCGCGCCAGCCGGGGCGCCCGGCGCCTCGGCCGTCAATGGCGCTGTCGCCACGCCTGGCGGCTGGTTCGACAGCGCGCCCGGCACGCCGGACGGGTTGGCATTGCCGGCGCCCGTCGATTCGCTCGTTTGCTGGCTGCGGATGGTGGACGCTTCCGGCGGCGAGTTCGGCTTGTAGGTTTCGGCCGCCTGTTCGCTTTGCGAGAAATCGACATCGGCCGTCGCTTCGGCGCGCACATTGCCTTCGCCGACGATGGGCAGCAAGATCGATTCGACCTGCTTGATCACGCTTTGCTGCAATTGCTGCACGTATTTCAGCTGGTTCGGGTCCAGGCTCTTGATGCCGTTGGCGCGGTCCTTGTCCTTTTCCTGGTTCGACAGCAGGGTGCCGGCCTGGTCGACCACGGTGACATTGATTGGCAGCAATTCCGGCACGCTCGACGCCACCAGGTGCACGATGGCGCTCACCTGCAGCTGGTCCAGGCCGCGGCCCGGGTGCAGGTTCAGCAGCACGGAAGCCGTCGGTTTTTGCTGTTCGCGCACGAAGACGGACGGTTTGGGCAGCGCCAGGTGGACACGCGCCGTATCGACGGCGGACACGGATTCGATCGATTTCGCCAGTTCGCCCTCGAGGGCGCGCTGGAAATTGACCTGTTCGAGGAATTGCGAGACACCGAGCTTCTGGTTTTCCATCAGCTCGAAGCCCACGTTGCCGCCCTTCGGCAAGCCTTGCGCGGCCAGTTTCAGGCGCGCGTCATGGACTTGCTCGGACGGCACGAGAATGGCGCCGCCGCCTTCGGAAAACTTGTGCTTGATGCCCAGTTGGTCCAGCGAAGCGGTGATGGCGCCGCCGTCGCGGTCCGTGTAGTTGGAAAACAGGACCTTGTACTCGGGCGGCTGGTTCCACATGTACAGGGCCACGCCGATGGCAACCAGTGCCGCCACGCCCAGGCCGCGCAGGAAATTCTTGCCCATCGGCGTCTTGGCGAAAGCTTGCACGGACTCCACGGGCGAGCGGCCAGGCGCCGGTTCCGGCGGTATGCGGTTCACATCGATTTCTTCGGCTACAGCCATGATTGCCTTCCGGGGCGCGTATGTTGGGTAGTGAGTGGGGGCCGCTTCCACTGGAGGAGGGGGCGATATGCAGAATTATCCGCCACTGTCACGCGCTTCAATCGTCCAAATAGAAGGCGCTTTTGCCGCCTGCTCGGCCGAGCGGCTGGCGTTGGCGCTGGTATTGTGGAACCCTGGCAACATGTGACGGAAGTTATTGTACCCGTCGTTGCCTTGCAAGCCAGGGTTTTGTTCTCTGGGTGCAACAGGCATGGAACAGTTATGAAGCACACCAGAATCGGGAGGCGAAGTGAAAACAGGCGGTATCGATAGCAGCAGGATCGAGGCGATGATCGCGCAACTGAAGTCGGCGGCCACGCGGCCGGAGGCGAAAATACCGGCGATCCAGACCGAGATGCCGGCGGCGAAGGTGAATTTTGCCGATGCCTTCAAGAGCGCGCTCGATTCCGTGAGCGGCGCGCAACAGGCTTCGTCGGCGCTGGGGCAGCGCTTTACCATGGGTGACGAAAAGGTCAGCCTGTCGGACGTGATGGTATCGATGCAAAAGTCGAGCATCGAATTCCAGGCGACGGTGCAGGTAAGGAATAAATTAGTTGCTGCATATCATGAGATCATGAATATGCAAGTTTAACGTATCGCCAAAGCTACTGCGCGGCGCGCTTTGCGGCCTGCGATGCTCGCTGTGCTATAGCACAGCTGCGCGTCTCGGCCGCAAATCATCGCCGCTCGCTACGCTTTTGCGAAACGTTAAGCTTTGACTCTGGATTGAATTAACCCAGCCCCGCCATGCGCGCATTGCGTTCTCGTTCAAGGCGCGTGATATAGCGCTGCACGTGCGCCAGCATGCTGCGCGGCAGGTCGACGAACTGGCAGCCGAGGCGGCGGTTCAGCTTATTGTTGAGCAGGGTCATGTCCAGCGAATTGCGAATTTGCAAAGTCGCGGTGACGATGCCGACGTCGGGCAGGTCGATGCGGCAACCGGGATAGTCCCTGCCGATGGTTTCGCCCAGCATCAGTTTATTGTCGAGGATGGCGATGCCGCCGCAGCTGATGTCGGCCAGCGGAAACAGGGTGTCGGCGCCGCCCAGTGAGGGCGGCAGGGGAATCGAGACGCGCACGGGATTGCTCACGGGCGTCGTCATGCGGTAATACTCGCGCCGCTGCAGGCGGATCAGTGTTTCAGGTATGGCAATTTTCAGGGCGGGCGTGCCGCCATGGTTGCACTCTTCCACCAGGGCGCTGGCAAACAGGATGCGGATCTTGTCGAGCGAGGTTTCAAACGAAATACCGGTGGCGGCCACCATGCGCCGGTTCTGGTCGGCGTTCACGGAACGGTCGAGGATGACGGTGTTGTGGTCGGCATCGACTTCCAGGATGGACGTGACGCACACATCGGACTCACCGTGGATCAGCATGCGGATCAGCTGGTTCTTTTCGCTGATGCCGCGCAGCAAGGCAATGATTTCCCGCCGCGATTCCACTTCAAAATCATGCCAGTTTTCGAGACCGGAATCCATAATATGTGCTTGCATTGATGCCTGTCTATGTATCGGTGAGGTTGACGCTGGTGTCGGGCGGCGGCGGAATCGGCCCGCCATTCGCAGATTCAATATGATATAACCAGGCCAGCAGTTCCGCAATCGCCCGATACAGGCCGGGCGGAATCTGGCGGTCCAGGTCGACATCCATCAGCAGCGCCACCAATTCCTTCGACTCATGCACGAAGACGCCGTGTTCGCGCGCCGTGCTGATGATCTGGTCCGCGATCAGGCCGCTGCCCTTGGCCACCACCTTGGGCGCCGGCGTGCCGCTCTGGTAAGCGAGGGCGACGGCTGTCTGCGGCACCTTGCGCTTGGTGTCGTCAAGCATCGTCTTCTCCAGCCGCCTGCGGCTTGCCGGCGATCGTCAACGATGACAATGGCCATCCGGCCGCGGCCAGCGACGCTTCCAGCCGCGCCGCATGCTGGCGCAAGGTATCGGCGCTGCCTTCGCTGCCCGCTTGCAGCTGGATGGCCACGCTGCCGCCCTGCAACACCACGTGCGCGGCCAGGTCGCCCAGCAGGGGAAACTGGAAGCGCACATTGCTGCGCCAGGCCGTCGCTTCCTCGTCGGCGTCACGGCTCTCGTGCTGCTGTCCTTCCGGCGCATCGCGGCTGATATCCCACTGCATCTTCTGGCCGGGCCAGGCTTCGCCCTGCCACTGCACGCGCGCCTGTTCGTGCGTATGCAGCTGCAAATTGATCAGTTGCGCCGATGCCAGGTCGGTGCCCGTCCTGACGACGTCGCCCTGTGCCGCCTTCTGCATTTGCGGTTCCAGCAACAGCGAGGCCAGCGGCCGCTTGCCCTCGGCCCATTCGGCCACATGCGATTCATAGAACAGGCCGCTGCTGCCGACGGCATCCTGCAGTTTCTGGGCCACCTGGGCCGGGGCGGCGTTTGGCGTGGCCATCAGCGGCGTCTTGCCGACCAGGGACAGGGGCGCGCCGGGCACGCTTTCAGCCTGGCTGAGCACTGTGCTGATGGCGCGCGCGGTCGTGCTCAGCTCCGGCGCCGGCGTGTCGCCGGCCAAGGCGGGCAGCAGATTGGCTGGCGTCAGCGGTGCGCGGCTGAGCAGGGTGGCGGCCGTGCTGCTGGCGCGCGTGCCGGCCTGGGCGGCGCCGGCCTGGGGGCCGCGCAGGTCGGCAGCCTCGGGCTCGGCTTCCGCGTCCGCATACGTCAGCAGGGCGCTGGCGGGCTGGTCGCGGTTATTGCCGATTTGAAAAGAGGGGCGGGGATTGATGCCAATCAAGGTCAGCGGGATTTCCGTGCCCGCCTGGGCGCCCGCGGGCAGCTGCATGCGGGCTGGCGTACCGGCCACGCGCACGAGAAAGCTGCCGTCGCCCATGCGGGCCAGCACCTGTCCCTGCATGGATTTGCCGATCAGTCCCTGCAGCGAGCGCTGGAACTCGGCCTGGCGCGGGTCGGCGACGGCATCGGCAGCCCGCGTGGGCTTGACCGGGGTCAGGGGCGTCATGCCGATCGCATCCATCTTCGGCAACATGATAGCTCGCCTTGCCCCGTGGGCGTTTAGACGCCGTAGGCGTTGGCCAGGCGCCGCTCGGTGCCCGTGCTGTTGATCAGCTTGGACAATTGCGCCATCCACGGCATGGTCAGGTCGCGGATCTTGCGGTCGTCTTCCAGGATCTGCTTGATCAGGGCGACCTTGCGCTGGCGGCCGGCGCTTTCCAGCACGACTTTTGCTTCATTCGCCTTCAGCGCGGCCACATGCGCGCTGATGCGCTGTTCCAGCGCTTCGAGCTCGTCCCAGTCGGCGTTGGTGGCGGCGGTCACCATCCGGCCCGTCAGGGTCTGCATGGCTTCGTAGGTGGTCAGGACTTCTTGATGGGTCATCATGGATCAGGCGCTCGCAAGGCTGGGCATACGTTTCAAATCGGCGCCGGGAATGGCGGCCGGCGTGGCGCCGATGGCGTTCCAGGTTTCGCGCAGGTCGGTCAGCAGGCGCTGCACTTCTTCCAGCAGGGTAATGTCGTTTTGCAGGTTGGCCGTCAGCAGACGCGCGCTCATGTATTCATACAGGGCGTCGAGGCCTTCGGCGATCTGGCCGCCCGCGTCCTTGTCCAGGCTGGCGCGCAAGCCATTGTCGATGATCTGGATGGCTTTCGAGATGGACTTGCCTTTTTCCGGCACATTGCCCGATTTCATGTGCATCTGCGCGCTGAGCACGGCCACCAGGGCGCCGTCGTACAGCATCACGATCAGCTTGTGCGGCGAGGCCGAGCCGATGCCCGTTTCCAGGCCGACCTTGGCATAGGCGTTGACGCCGCGTTGTTGGGTTCCAAACATATATTCTCCTGACGATTGGGCTTAACGGTTGGCGGCGATGGCGGCCAGCTGCTGGGTCAAATAGGTTTGCGTCGACTGCAGTTTGCTCAGCGTCACGTCCAGGCGCGTGTATTGGGCGCGGTAGCGTGCCTCGATATCGCCCAGCTTTTCCGAAAACTTGTCGCGCTGTGTGGCAACGGCCTTGATGCTGTCGTTGATACCCTTGCTGCGGTTGGTCAGCATGCCGTCGGTACCGAGAAACGAGGTCGCCAGGTTGTTGAGCTGATATGCATAGCCTTGGGAAAAACTGACCGTGCCGCGGTCGCCGACGGTGCCGCCGGTGACATCGACCTTGAGGCCTTCCGCGGTGGAACCCGGGGCGCCCGTCAGTGTCTGGCCAGAGCCGACCACGGGTTGGCCGCCCAGGGTGCCGGCCACGTCCGTCCCTTTGACGGAGGTGGCGGCGCCAAACAGATTGGCGACAGGCGTGCCCGTCAAACTGGCCATGGAAAAGTTGGAAACGGAACCATAGCGGCTGGAGGCGATCTTCAGGGTGCCGTCGGCTTCGACGGCAGCGGTTACCGTTGAGCCTGTATCAGAAAACGCCTTGACGCCATTGATCGACGATTGCAGCAGCGAGGCCAGTTGCTTCGGCGTATAAGTGCCAGCCGGAATGGTGACCTTCGCCGTATTTTTTGCGGCGCTGGGGTCGGTGTCATTGAGGGTCACGCTCCAGGTCGTATCGCTGGCGATAGTGGTGCTGGCAGGCAACGGTGCGGTGCTCTTCAGGCTGCCTTGGCTGGCCATGGTACTGATGATCAGGGCATAGGTGCCCGGCTTGGTTGCCGCCGTCGAGCTGTTAAACGATACCGTGCTGTCGGAGGTTTTTCCCAGAGCGGAAAACAAGCCGCCAATATCGCCGAAGTTGCTGCTGATAGCTTTGTCCAGTTTGGTGCCATCGAGTGCCAGGCTACCATCTTTCTGAAAAGAAATTCCGACCTGGCTCAAGGACGACAGGCCGCCGCTCAAGCCTGTGATCGATGAACTCAACTGCCGCCTGAGCTGGCTCTGGATGGATTGTGCCGTCGAATCCCCGAGCAGGACGCCGCCCTTCTTTGTTTCTGCATCGTAAGACGTCAATTTCGCAATCGCCGTATTCAGGTCGTTGTAGGCCTTGACGAAGGAATTGATACTGTTTTTGACGGTCGATGTATCTTTTGCCACCGACATCGACGTGCTGCCAACCTTGATCACATTGAGTGTGACGCCTTCGATCGCGCTATCGATGCTGTTTGAGCTGCTGGTGATGGGAATACCATTTACGCTGAGCAATGTATTCTGCGCTGCGCTATTTTGCTTCAGGTTTTGTGTTCCTGCGGGGTCATAGGACAGCAAATTGGCCAGAGCGGGATCGACCGTTTGGCCTTCCGATGCCGCCAATGAAATTTTCATGGTCGAATTGGCGCCGGTCTTCGTTGAGCTCAGCACCAGATGGTAGGGATTGTCGCTGCCGTCGGAAACGATACTGGCGGTAACGCCGAGACCTGCGTTATTGATCGCATCACGGATGCCCTGCAAGGTATTGTTGGTCGAATCGATCACGACGGACCCCGTCGCTTGCGTGCCGTCCTGCGCGAACGAGGCGCCGATATACGCGCCGCCGCTGCCAGCCGTCAATCCGGCTGCCGCGGGATTGCTGCCGGCGATGAGAATCGGACTTGCGTTGCTGGAGCTCAATGTCACGGAGCTGCCAAAGGTGGCATTCGACCCTGTCGTGGCTGCGCCCGTGGCATGGCCGATGCCGCCCGACACCGTGCCGGTGACGACTTCCTCGATTTCCAGGTTGGATCCATCGGCACGGGTAAATTTCAGGCTGCCATCGGCTGCACTGCCGGTGACCGTGATGTTGGCTGCCGCCAGCGCGTTCGAAACGGCGTTCGGGCCTGCCAGTGTGGTATCGAGCGAGGCGGCGGTCAAGCCCGCTCCCGCGCCCACACCGTTGCCTTGGGTCGTGATCTCGACGCCGCCAACGGACAGCGTGTAAGTGCCGTCGGCACCGGTCGCAACATTGCCGAAGCCGCTGAACAGCGTGGCCGGACTGATGGTCGGCTGCGCCGTGGCCGTCACGCCGGTGGTGTTGCTTTTGGCATTGATGGCATCGGCCAGTGCGCGCGCGCTTTTCGTGCCGCTGTCGGTGGGGATGGCAGTGCCATTCAATATCAGGGAACCATTGCTGATGCCATTCTGCATGGTCGCTGCGGAAAAGGCGGTGCCGGCCAGGCCGAAAGTGCCGCCGGTCAAGGAGCCGAGCTGGAAGGAAATGGTCGTTTTGGCGCCGCTGCCGATGGTGGAGAGCTTGTTGCTCAATCCACCTGACGTCAGCGTTTGCGACTGTGCCAGCTGAGTGACGTTGATATTATAGTTGCCGGCGACGGCTTTGGCACCGGCGCTGGCGGTCATCACCGTCAAATCCGCTGGCGTGGCGCTGACGGCGCGGAAGTTCGCGCTGTTGCTCAAGCCCGTCAGCGATCCCTGGAAAGCACTGACGGCACCGCTGAGCGTGCCCATTGCACTGAGTTTGGCCTGGTACGACGCGGTTTTCTTGTCAAAGCCATTCAGTGGCACTGCTTCGGCAGCCATCAGCTTCTCGATGAGGGCGTTCACGTCCAGGCCGCTGGCGCCGGCACCGATGCCCGGCGATGATATTGTAGGGGTGATAGCCACGGAATGCTCCTAGGAAAACGCTAATATAAGCTGTTATCGGCAGAATCAATCAGGACTTGAGAGGGGGATTTACCGCGCTGTTTTCAGCGGCGGGGGAATAAGAAGGGTGAAAATGGAAAATATTATCTTTCTTGTATTGAAATGCGGGGCCGGGTAGTTGGACTACCTTGCCCCGGTGTACTGCTGATGCCTGCTGCCACGATGCTGCGCTGCCGTGGGCAATGCCATTATTCTATGCGCTTTGGCTGATCAGGGAGCCTTTGGCCGCATCGAAGGTCTTGGCCAGGGCCAAGGCTTCTTTCGAGGGAATCTGGCGCAGGACTTCCTTGGTTTCCTGGTCGATCACTTTGACCACTGTGCGCTGGCTGTCTTCATCGATGGAAAACTCCAGGCCCTGCGTCTTCATTTGCGAAGACTGGTTCAGGTCCGATACCGCCTGGTCCAGCTGCTCGCGGCTCGGTTCACGGCTGGCTTGCTGTGCGGTGACGGCGCTCTGCTCCGTGGTGGCGCGGGGGGGTGTTGCCGGGCGTGCCGGCGACGCGTCCGTCGCGGCGTAACTCTTGTCTATTCTGGCCGCGGAGGCGGCCGCTATCGCGTCGATAGTCATGGTGCTCTCCTAGTGAAAATTCCCCTGCCGAAAAAATCCGGCAGGGGAACCTGAGTCCAGCGATGTTGCGAAGCTAATCGACGATTAACCGCGCAGCAGACTCAGGACGCCGTTTGGCAGCGAGTTCGCTTGCGCCAGCATGGCCGTACCAGCTTGTTGCAGGATCTGGCCACGGGTCATGCTGGCCGTTTCTGCTGCGAAGTCGGTATCGACGATGCGGCTGCGCGATGCGGACAGGTTTTCCGTGGTCGATTGCAGGTTCGAGATCGCCGAGGCGAAGCGCGATTGCAAAGCACCGTACTGGGCGCGCTGGCTGTTGACCGAAGCCAGTGCCGAGTCGGCGATTTTCAGTGCCAGCTGGGCGCCGTCGAACGTGGTTACGTCCAGCGATGCAACCGATTTCAGGCTCGAGGTCGCGGCCAGGGCGTAGCCCGAACCGGCATCCTTGACTTCAAAGCTCTTGTCCGAGTCGAACGTCACGCGGCCGTTACCAAAGCCTACCGCGCCGACACCCTTGATGTCGAGTGGCGTTGCCGTCAGGACATCTTTGGCCGTTGCCGTATCGGTTTTATAGGTACTGGCGGTAAATGTCGTGTTGGCGACTGCTGCGGTATTGGTCAGGACGATGTCGTTGCCGGTCGAATGGCTCAGCTTGATGCCCTTGTTGGCCGAGTCGTACTGCGCCGTCACGCCGGTGTTAGCCGTTTGCGCATTGATGGCGCTGATACCTGCCGCGAAGTCATTCGCCGTGCCGCCGGCGGTGCCGACCGAGAACGAGATCGCCACTGCGTTGGTGTTGTCGCTTTTCAGTGTGAACGAATACGCTTCGCCCTGGCCCAGGGTCAGGCCGATATCGGTCCGGGCCGAGGCGGTGACGCCGGTTTTCGACGTTTGGCTGTTCACGCCGGCGGCGATGCTCTTGGCCGTGTCGCCTGCCACGGTGGTGTACTTGCCGCTACCGAGCGAACCGTTGATCGTGACATCTTTTGCCGCTACCGTGTTGGTGGCGGTGATCTTGACTTGGGCAGCGTCGGTTTCCGTACGGTTGTTGCCGTAGGTATTGGTCAGGAAGTTTGCGCCGCTGGCCGAAATCAGCTGATTCGCATCTGCGCCGACTTGGAAGTTGGCCGTACCCATGGTGCCGTCCAGCAGCGCCTGGCCGTTGAACGAAGTTGTTTGGGCGATACGGTTCAGTTCCGAGCTCAGTTGGCCTACCTCGGTTTGCAGCGCCTGGCGGTCACTCGACGAGTTCGTCGAGTTCGACGATTGCACGGCCAGTTCGCGGATGCGTTGCAGGATGTCGCCCGAGCTTGCCAACGCGCCTTCAGCCGTCTGGGCCAGCGAAACGCCGTCGTTGGCATTGCGGGTGGCTTGGGTCATGCCGCGGATTTGCGACGTCATGCGGTCGGAAATCGCCAGGCCAGCAGCATCATCCTTGGCGCTGTTGATGCGGAAGCCGGAGGACAGGCGTTGCAGCGAGGTGGTCAGGGACGACTGCGAAGTCGACAGGTTGCGTTGCGAATTCAGGGACGAGATGTTGGTATTAATTACTGCAGCCATGATAATTCTCCAGACAGGTACTACATTGCGCTATGTGCTAGTCACTTTGGCCTGCCCCGCTGTTCCGGGACAATCAAGCCGCTGTTGTTTAAGGTAACGGTTGCTCTGCGGGAAAATTTATGGCGAAAACAGCTTTAAATTTTAATTTTTAGCCCTTCAGTTTGTGCTTGGCCGCGCGCTAAACGACATGATTTAAAGAAACTTGAGGGTAAAAATAGTTTTATTTTCATATCGTGCGCATGCCGACGGTGCGCTAGAGCGAGGAAAACATTGTCGTTTATATTATGAAAAATGCCGTCCGGCTGGGGCAGCGGGACGGCATGGCGTGGGGGCGGGCAGGGTTCAATCCGCCACCACCACCCGATTCTTGCCCGTCTGCTTGGCCTGGTACATGGCGCGGTCGGCGCGCTTGACCAGTTCGGCCTGGTCTTCGTTGGGCAGACGCAGGGCCACGCCGGCGGAGAAGGTGATCAAGACTTTTTCGTTGTCGTGCAGGAAGAAATGCCGGGTCAGCTCGCGTTGCAGCCGCGTCATCGTCGATGAGGCCGCTTCGACCGTGGTTTCCGGCAGCAGGATGAGGAATTCCTCGCCGCCGAAGCGGGCGATGACGTCCATCGAGCGCAGGGTTTCCTTGACGATTTTCACCAGGTGCTTCAGCGCGGCATCGCCGGCCAGGTGGCCATAGGTGTCGTTCAGGCGCTTGAAGTCGTCCAGGTCCAGCATGGCGATGCACAGCGGCGTGCCGCGGCGGTCCGAGCGGGCCGTCTCGCGCTCGAACACGTCGTCCAGGCCGCGGCGGTTCAGGCTGCCCGTCAGCTGGTCTTCGCGCACCAGCTCGCTCATATGCTGGAGCTTCGCTTCCAGCGTGTGGATGCGCTGTTCCGCGTCCTGCACTTCCTGGCGCGCCAGCACCATCTTGTCGCGCGCGCGCAAGGCCTCGTTCTGCACCATGCGCGTTTCGCGCAAGACTTCGTCGAGAACGCTGTTCAACTCGCTGATATTTTCCGCCTGGCTGATCTTTTCCGAATAGCCGCCGATCTTTTCGTGGAAGTCGCCCGTGCTGGCCGCCACTTGCCCCAGGCGGTCGATGAAGGTCATCATCATGTTTTTGACCGTCAGCTTGACGTCGGACAGGCTGTGCTTGAGCTGGCTTTGCTTGTAGATGACTTCCTTCAGGCTGCGCGTGGCGTCTTCCAGCGCGCGCTGGTCGAGCGGACCGGCGATCAGGTTTTGCACGGCGTCGACCTGGCCGCGCAGCCAGCTGTCGTCGTCGAGCAACTGGCTGACGTTGTCCAGCAGCAGCTTGAACAGGCGCAGCAGCAATTCCTGCTGCTCGGCCGTGTCGCCGCTTTTCAGTTCGATCTGATAGCACAGCTGTTTCAGGCGCAGGGCCGCTTCGTTCAGCGCTTCTTCCGTGTGGGCCAGCTTGATGGCCGCGCCCAGCGATTCGGCTTCTTCCACGAGCGCGGGCGTGCCCGTCAGCAAGGTGGCGACGGCAAAGCCGAGGGTGCGGCTGAGCAATTCACGCAGGGTGCGCGTCTGTTCGCCGTCCGGCAGGGGCGGCAATTCGATGCCGCCGCTTTTCTTGACCTGTTTCTCGGCCAGTTGCGCCAGGGTACGTGCATAGCCATCCCAGTCGCGCGCTTTCAGGGCGCGCTGGAAACGCTTGCCAAAGTCGCCCAGTTCGCCCGCCGATTCGCTCATCTTGGCGGCGAATTGCGTCAGGACGTTTTCCGCACCGCTCTCCGTGGGGGCGCTGGCGGCCAGCACGGCTCCCGGCGTAGCCGGCGTCTCGGCCGCTTCGCTGATGCCCGCGATTTCATTGTAGATGTCGCGGTAGGCGCTCGGCGTGGGGGCGATGCGGCGCGTGGCCAGGCGGCGAAACGCTTCGCGGGCGATATCGGCCGGGTTCATCGCCGCAGCGGCGGCGGTATTCGTGGCGCCAGCGGGAGCGCCTGCTGGTGAGGATGGCAATTTACTGGACATGTAGGCACAGCCTTTTTAGATATTTCTCATTATCCTCATGATATGCGAGTTGGCAAAGAACTTATTGTGCGAGAAGCAAGGATAAGTCCTGTCAATTCGCCCGATGCCAGCGGGCATGCCGCTTTGCCGTCAATCCACCAGCTGGTTGCGGATGGCGTAATGCGTCAGTTCCGCGCTGTTCTTGAGCTTCATCTTGACCAGCAAGCGGGCGCGGTATTCGCTGACGGTTTTCACGGACAATTTGAGCTCTTCGGCGATGGCGCCCACCGCCTTGCCCGAGGCAATCATGACCAGCGTCTGGTACTCGCGGTCCGACAAGGTGTCGTGCAAGGCCGTTTCGTGGTCTTCGCCCACCGTGTTGGCCAGTTCCTGCGCCAGCGAGGCGCTGATGTATTTCAACCCTTGCGCCACTTGCCGGATGGCCGTGACCAGCTCGCGCGGCGCGCTCTGTTTCGTCAGGTAGCCGGCCGCGCCCGCCTTGAGCGAACGGATGGCGTACTGGTCTTCGCGGTGCATGGACAGCATCAGCACGGCCAGTTCCGGCTTTTCCTTCTTGATCTGCTTGAGTACCTCGATGCCGCTGCGGTCGGGCAGGGAGATGTCAAGCAACAACACCTGGCATTTCGAGCCGCGGAACAGTTTGATGGCGTCGTGGCCATTTTCGGCTTCGCCAGCCACGATGATGTCTTTCGTGTCGGCGAGGATTTGCTTCAAGCCTTCGCGCACGATCGCGTGATCGTCGGCGATGAATACCCGGATGGTGGCTTTTTCTTTCATGACTGCATTGTTTCCTATCTAATTCACCCACTAGGCCGCGTCTGGCGGCGGCCCGCTGTGCGCGGGCGCACTGGCTGCAGCCGCTATTATCGCCTCTCGCGGGGTGGTCAGACGGATTTTTATGCTCAGGATGGTGCCGCCGTCCGGCCCATCCATCAGGCTCAGGCTGCCGCCCAGCGCGCTGGCCCGTTCGGCCATGCCGCGGATGCCGAACGACTGCGGCTTGGCGCGGTCGGACAGGCGCATGCCGACGCCATTGTCGGCGATGGTCAGGCTGATATGCTGGCGCTGCCTGGCCAGGCGCACGCTGACCTTGCTCGCCTGCGCATGCTTGGCGATATTCGTCAGCGCCTCCTGGGCGATGCGGAACAGGCTGGTCGCCTGGTCCAGCTCCAGTTCGATGTGCTGGCGGTTGGAAATGAACTGGCACTCGATGCCGGCCTGGCGCGCGAATTCCTTGACTTGCCAGTCCAGCGCGGCGACCAGGCCCAGGTCCAGCATGGAGGGGCGCAAGTCCAGCGAAATGCGGTGCACGGCGTCGATGCTGCGGTCGACCAGGGCATCGACATAGTCGGCCTTTTCCTGCAGCAGCGGGTCGTCCGGCGGCAGGCGGCGCGCCAGCATGGCCAGCGCCATCTTGATCGCCGTCAAATTGCCGCCCAGGTCATCGTGCAATTCGCGCGCCAGGCGCGTGCGTTCGTGTTCCTTGACCTTGTCGATATGCGCCGTCAGCTCGGCCAGGCGCGCGCGCGACTGGCGCACTTCGATCTGTTCGAGCCGGCTTTCCGTGATATTCGTCATGATGCCTTCCCATTGCACCGTGCCGTCGGCCAGCGCGCGCGGCGTCGAGCGCAGGTTGATCCATTTGACGTCCTTCCAGGCATCGATCCAGATCCGGCCTTCCCAGTTCCAGCTCCACAAGGCGCTTTTTGAGGCTTGCATCGATTCCAGATACGAGGCGCGGTCGTCGGCCAGGATCAACTGGTAAAACAGTTCCGGGCGCGCGTGCAGCAGCGCCGGGCTCAGGCCCAGAAGGGCCTGGCAGCCTTCGCTCAGGTAGGCAAAGGACGCCCGTCCATCCGCATGCAGGCAGAACTGGTACACGAGGCCCGGCGTATTCGAGACGATGGCGTTGAAGCGCGACTGCACCTGCGCCAGGGCGGCGGCCGTCGCCTGCGGCGTACGCAAGTCTTCGCCCTCGGCCAGCAACAGGGGGCGCCCCTGGCGCTGGGCGCGCGACAGGTGCAGGCTGAGCGAATACAGGCTGCCATCGCAGCGCCGCTGCTGCACGTGCAGCCGGGCTTGCGCGCCGATGCTGTCGTCCAGAGTGGCCAGCACGGCGGCCAGCTGCTGCGCGTCGAGCTGCGGCGCCAGCGTGAAGGGCGTCATCGCCAGCAATTCCTTGCGCGCATACTGCAAGTTGTCGCAGGCGGCATCGTTGGCGTCCAGCAATTGCAAGCTGGCCGCGTCGTACAGGTAGATTTCCGGCGCCGCCGCGCGCAGGGCGGGGGCCAGCCGGGGAGTGTCGTGCATGGAGTTGCCTTTCTTCATCAGCGGCGGGCGCGCCAGAAGGCGGCAAAGCGGCGCAGCACCCTGGCTGGGCGGGAATTATGACGCCCTGGCGTGCCCTTGCGCAAGCGCTGCCACCAAGCGCGGCGGGCGCGGCCCAGGGCGGCCGACAGGCGGCTGACACGGCGCCACGGGCGCGTGGCGCGCAGCCGGGCGATCCAGCGGTCCTTGGTTTCCATGAAGAGGCCATGCCAGCGCGCAAACCACGGCAAACTGAGCAGGGTAGGGCGCGTCAGCGAATACAGGCGCGCAACGGCGGCCGCGCCGCCCAGCTTGGCGATGACGATCACGCCGATGCCGGAAAACGCATGGCCGCGCGCGATCGCCAGCAGGGCCAGCAGCTTGACGGGAAACAGCAGCACGGCCGGCAGCATGAAGATGGCCAGCGCCCAGTACGGCGGCAGGCGCTTGATCCACGCTTCGAGCGCATGCAGGGGCGGAAATTGCGACACCACCTGCATGATGCGCGCGCCCGTCGCCCATAGCCATTCCTCGATCAGCAGGCAGATGGCGGCCAGGTAGACCAGCGGCGCGAACAGCCAGCGCCTGACTCTGTAGATTTTTTTCATCCGTCTCCGTGTGCGGCCCACGTTTGCCGCGATTGCCACGATGATACGTCAAAAAAGCCCGCCTGCGCCCGCATCCCGTGTGCCCATGGCTTCCTGGCGGGGCTACAATAGGCAGATGAATAAAGCCTTTGTAAAAGAATCGGACAACGACGACGATGAAGAAGCGGTCGCGCTGGCGCTGGCCATTCCCGCCGGCGCCAAGAACTACATCACGCCGGCCGGCTACCAGCGCATCAAGGAAGAGCTGCTGCAGCTGATCGACGTCGACCGTCCGGAAGTGGTGCGCATCGTCCATTGGGCGGCGTCGAATGGCGACCGTTCGGAAAATGGCGACTATATCTATGGCAAGCGCCGGCTGCGCGAAATCGACCGCCGCATCCGCTTCCTCACCAAACGCATGGACCTGGCCGCCATCGTCGATCCCAGCGTGCACCATGGTAACGACCAGGTGTTTTTCGGCGCCACGGTAACCTACCGCACCAGCGACGGCGAAACGCACACCATCACCATCGTCGGCATCGACGAATTCGACCCCCTGAACGGCAAGATCAGCTGGGTCTCGCCCATGGCCCGCACCATCACCAAGGCGCGCGAAGGCGACGTGATCACCCTCAACACGCCGCTGGGCGAGCAGGAACTGGAGTTGCTGGAAGTGACGTATCCGGCGCCGGGGGAGGGGTAAGCTTGCGGTGACGCAGGACGCCAGAGGCGCGCGCTGGCACACTGACCATTCAGTTGGTATCAGGAGTTGCCATGCCCCGTCGCCTTCGGCTCGTCTTGCCCGGCGTTCCGTTACATGTGGTGCAACGTGGCGTGAATCGCCAAGCCTGCTTTCTTGATGGGCAAGACAAGCAGCGTTATCTGGATTATCTGCACAGTTGTTTGGCGCTTGCACCATGCCATCTGCATGCGTATGTGCTGATGAATAATCATGTGCATCTATTGCTTTCCACGCAAAGCACAACGTCCCTGTCGTTGCTGATGAAAATGCTGAACCAGCGTTATGTGCAGTATTTCAACTGGCGTTATGGCCGCACCGGCAGTTTGTGGGAGGGCCGCTACAAATCTTGCCTGGTACAGGGCGAGCGTTATTTATTGATTTGCCAGCGCTATATCGAACTTAACCCTGTCAGGGCCGGTATCGTGGCATTGCCTGGTCAATATTGCTGGTCCAGTTATCGAAGCAATGCGCAGGGCGTGCATGATGATCTGCTGTCTCCGCATTCTTTATATATGCAACTTGGATGTGATGTGCTTGAGCGGCAAAAGACATACCAATCGTTATTTCAGGATGAATTAGGCGATCGCTGCATCGGACAACTGCGAGAAGCAGTCAATGCTGAATTTGCGGTGGGGGATCAGGCGTTTTTACGACGCGTTGCGGAACTGAACCGGTAGCCCGCAGCGGAGATCCGGGGTCAGTCGCTTCGCGATCGGAATACGTCCCATTGGGACGTATTCCCCCGGCGGGTCTGACCCCAGCTTTTTGCCGCGTGAATCAGTTACGCTCGCGCAGGATGCGGTTGACGCCGGCCACTCTGCGCACATTGCGCAGCAGGGCGGCCAGGTGGACCCTGTCCTTGACCTGCACGGTGAAGCGCAGCTGGTCGAGCACGTTGTCCTTGTCTTCGTCCATGCCGACATAGATGATGTTGGCGTCCGATTCGCCGATTTCGGCGGCCACGCGGGCGAGGATGCCCCGTTCACTGTTGATCAAGACCTTGATGCGGCAGTCGAAGCGGCGGTTCAGTTCGGTTCCCCAGCGCACGGCGATCCAGCGGTCCGGTTCCTTGGCGCGCTGGCGTTTCGCTTGCGAGCAGTCGCTCGTGTGCACGAGCAAGCCCTGGTCGCGGCGCAGCTGGCCGATGATCTGGTCGCCCGGAATCGGCAGGCAGCAGGGCGCCAGTTGCACCGAGACGCCTTCGCTGCCGCAGATGGTGACGGGGTCCAGTTCGCTGCCGCTATTGTGTTCCACGGGCATGCTGGCCGCTTCGCCGCCGATCAAGCCGAAGATGTGGCGCGCCACCAGGGTGGCCATGCGCTTGCCGATGCCGATGTCCGCGTACAGCTCGTCCATGGAATTGGCGCTCGATTCGTTGAGCAGGCGTTCGACCAATGGCGCTTGCAGGTCGGCGTCGATGTTCAGGGTGTGCAGCGCCTGTGACAGCAGTTGCTGGCCCAGGGCGATCGATTCGGGCAGGTTGATCGTGCGCAAGTGGTGGCGGATGGCCGAACGGGCCTTGCCGGTGCGCACGAACGACAGCCACGTCGGGCTGGGGCGCGACGAGGAATCGGTGATGATTTCCACGATGTCGCCATTGTGCAGCTCGGTGCGCAGGGGCGAGGTTTCGTTGTTGATTTTCACGGCCACGGTCTGGTCGCCGATGCCCGTGTGGATCGAGTAGGCGAAGTCGATGGCCGTGGCGCCGCGCGGCAGGGCGATGATCTTCGATTTCGGCGTAAACACGTAGACGGAATCGGGGAACAGGTCGACCTTGACGTGTTCGAGGAATTCGGCCGAGTCGCCCGTCTGCTGCTGGATGTCGAGCAGCGATTGCAGCCACGCATGGGTGCGCTGCTGCAGGTCGGACGGGTTCGATTCGCCGCTCTTGTACAGCCAGTGCGCCGCCACGCCGGACTCGGCCGTGCGGTGCATTTCCTGCGTGCGGATCTGGAATTCCACGGGCGTGCCGTACGGGCCGATGACGGTCGTGTGCAGCGACTGGTAGCCGTTCAGCTTGCGGATCGCGATGTAATCCTTGAACTTGCCCGGCATGGGCTTGTACAGGCTGTGCAGGGTGCCCAGGGTCACGTAACAGTCGGCAAAGCTGCCCACCACCACGCGGAAACCGTACACGTCCAGCACTTGCGAGAACGACAAATGCTTGCTGCGCATCTTTTTATAGATGTCGTACAGGGTCTTTTCGCGGCCCGTGACGTCGGCTTCGAGCTCGGCCATGGACAAGGTGCTTTTCACCGCTTCCATGATCTTGTTGACCACCTCGCGCCGGTTGCCGCGCGCCGCCTTGACGGCTTTCGCCAGGGTGCGGTAGCGCATCGGATACAGGTGCGAGAACGACAGGTCCTGCAGCTCGTGGTAGATGTTGTTCAGGCCGAGACGGTGCGCGATCGGCACGTACACTTCCATGGTCTCGCTGGCGATGCGGCGTTTTTTCGCCGCCGTCATGAAGTCCAGGGTGCGCATATTGTGCAGGCGGTCGGCCAGCTTGATCAGGATCACGCGCACGTCGGATGCCATGGCCAGCAGCATCTTGCGGAAGTTTTCCGCCTGTGCTTCGATCTGGCTCTGGAATTCGATCTTTTCCAGCTTCGACAGGCCGTCGACCAGGTGCGCCACCGGAGCGCCGAAGCGCTCGATCAATTCTTCCTTCTTGACGTCCTGGTCTTCCATGACGTCATGCAGCAGGGCGGCCATGATGGCTTGCGCGTCGAGCTTCCAGTCGGCGCAGATTTCGGCGACGGCGATCGGATGCGAGATATACGGCTCGCCCGAGCGGCGCATCTGGCCCAGGTGCATTTCGTCGGAGAAGCGGTAGGCTTCCTTGACTTTTTTCAGGTCGGCGGGAGACAGGTATTCGGCCAGCTTGTCGGCCAGATGGCTGACGGAAGCCACGCCGAGGGCGGGCGCTGGCGGTACTGCGGGGGTGTTGCTGCCGGACGTGCCGGCGCCGGGCGCGGAAGCGCCCTGCGATTTTGCCGCCTGGCGCGAGGCCAGGGGCGGCAGTGCTGCGGAAGTCGTGTCGGCTGGGGTCAGACTCATAAAACGTCGCGTTGCTTCACAGTGTGAATAAAGGATACGGTAGAACCAGGGGTCAGCACTGTTCCGGCACGCGGGTTCCCACTTACATCGGGACCTTTTTCAGCATTTCGATGCCGACTTTACCGGCAGCGATTTCACGCAGTGCGACGACGGTAGGCTTGTCCTTGGCTTCCACCTTTGGGGTGTGGCCTTGCAACAACTGACGTGCGCGATAGGTCGCAGCCAGGGTCAGCTGGAAACGGTTAGGGATCTGCTTCAGGCAATCTTCGATTGTGATACGGGCCATAGTAACTCCTAAAATTTTTGCGTGGTGCTGTGTGAACTGGCGTGCCGTTGCAGCGTTTTTACTCTGCGTGCAGGCCCAGCTGGGCGAATAGCGATGCGTTGCGGGCCGCTTGTTGCGCAAACCGGCAACGGGCCGCTCTCACGATCGCGCTCAGTTCGGACAAAGCGACCGTAAACTCTTCATTGATAATAACATACTCGAACTCGGGAGCGTGTGCGATTTCGCCGCCGGCCGCCAGCAGGCGGCGCGTGATCACGTGCGGCTCGTCCTGGCCGCGCTTGTTCAGGCGTTCTTCCAGCGCATCGATCGATGGCGGCAGGATGAAAATGCCGGCCGCGCGGGGAAATTGCTTGCGCACCTGGCGCGCGCCCTGCCAGTCGATTTCCAGCAGGATATCGGTGCCGGCGGCCATTTGCTGTTCCACCATAATGCGCGAGGTGCCGTAGTAATTGCCGTGCACTTCCGCCCATTCCAGGAATTCGCCCTGGTCGGCGCGCGCGACAAAGTCTTCCGCCGTCGTGAAATAGTACTCGCGGCCATGCTGCTCGCCCGGACGCGGGGCGCGCGTGGTGGTCGAGATCGACAATTTGATGCCGGGCTCTTGCGCCAGCAATGCATTGACCAGTGTCGATTTGCCGGCGCCCGATGGCGCGGCGACCACGAACAGGCTGCCGGAGAAGGCGGTAGGGTGGCTCATGCGGATCTTTCCATTTGCGTGTGATGGCGGCGTGTGCGCTTGCATGGGCGCCGCCCAATTCGGTATTTTACCAAGAGGCAAGGCGGCGAGCCAGCCCTGCGATGCGCCTGGCCGCCGCGCCTGCGCATTTTTTGCTTGTTATCCTGAAGAAATAGTTATCTAATTTGGAATATTTTTTCTTTATCGACAGGATGTGCGCATGAAAAATTTCCCGTTCCTCAGTATTGCCCAGGCCATGCTGTTGCTGCGCGTGGCCATCGCCGTGATGTTCATGGCGCACGCCATCACCCGCATCGCCAACGGCACCATTCCCCGCTTTGCCGGTTTTCTGGAAGACAAGGGATTTATCTATGGCCTGGCTGTCGTGTGGGCGATTACCATCGTCGAGATCGTTTGCGGCAGTTTGCTGATCGCCGGCAAATACATGCGCTGGGCGGCGGCCGGCCTGATGGTGATCTGCCTTGGCGGCATCGTCATCGTGCATGCGGCCAAGGGCTGGTTCGTGGGCGAGCATGGCGCCGGCGGCGTGGAGTACAGCATCGTGCTGTTTGTCGCCTGCGTCGTCATCGCCGCCAGCGACAGGGCGCGCACCGGAGCGCGCCTGGCGTAAGTTGCATGCCCTGTCTCAGCGGGGCAGCCGGCCCAGGGCGATTTCGCCGCTATTGAGCACGATGGCCCGTCCATTCACATCGGTGCAGTCGCGGTTGCTGATGCGCACGATGGCGCTGTCGACCGAGACTTCCGCGCCCAGGTTGCTGCGCGAGCAGATGCGGTAGGAGGCGGCGTCGGCGCCCGTGTAGATGGCGGCGCCGCGTTCCTTGAGAGCGAAACACCCGGAGGCGCAGCCTTCAACCGCATACGGCGACGGCTGCTGCGCAGGTTGCGCTTGCGCGCCTGCCGCCAGCAGCGCCAGGGTGACGCTGGCGAGCGTCAGGATGCGTGGTGCGGTCATGGCTTATTCCAGGTTCTGCACCTGTTCGCGCATCTGCTCGATCAGCAGCTTCAAGTCCATCGAGGCGTCGGCCAGCTCCTTGACGGAGGCCTTGGCGCCCAGCGTATTGGCTTCGCGGTTGAGTTCCTGCATCATGAAGTCGAGGCGCTTGCCCACTTGCCCGCCCTTGGTGAGGATGTGGCGCGTTTCGCCCAGGTGGGCCGACAGGCGCGCCAGTTCTTCGGACACATCGATGCGGATGCCGTACAAGATCACTTCCTGGCGGATGCGTTCCATGGCGTCCTGGCGCGACAGGGCCGAATTCGAGCCCTGGCTGGCCAGGCCCAGCGCATCCTGCATGCGCTCGATGGCTTTTTGCTGGAAGGCCGCCACCACTTGCGGAATCAAGGGCGTGATGCGCTTGACGATGGCTTCCATCGCTTCGATGCGCGACACCAGCACCGCTTCGAGCGCCGCGCCTTCGCGCTTGCGGCTGTCGACGAAGGCGGCCACGGTGCGGCGGGTCAGTGCGCCCACGTCCGCCTGCAGGGACTCCTGTCCCACTTGCGCTTCTTCGATGACGCCAGGCCAGCGCAGCAGTTCTGCCACCGTCATGACGGGGGCGGAGACAAAATGCTGGCCCACTTCGTTTTGCAGGCGCGCCAGTTCGGTCAGCAGGGGCACGTTCAGCGCCTGCGTGCCGGCGGTCGCAGCCTTGCGGCCAAAGCTCAGGCGTACCTCGACTTTGCCGCGCGTGATGGCGGACATGACGGCGGCGCGCAAGTCAGGTTCCAGGGCCCGCAGATCGTCGTTGATCCGGAATTGCAGGTCGAGAAAGCGTGAGTTGACGCTCTTGATTTCAATTGTCAGTGTGCCTGCAGCACCTTCGCTGGTGGCAACCGCGTAGCCTGTCATGCTTGAAATGCTCAAAGGATTCCCCGATTTGATCTTGTATACAGTCACTTATACACTTAATCAGCCAGCGCAGGCAATACTGCCCGCGCCGCGAAACAGGACCGAAGTGCCCGATGGCCTGAGAATTGCTGAATAGTGTGCGTTTTACGGCATTGTAAAGAAAATTGTGTTTGGCGGGGCAGGATTGTAGGGATCATGTGTGCGCCGCCCGCCATTGCGCCCTGCGCTGTTGCATGGCTGCAAATGGGCGCGCGCGCGGTGGTAGAATCGCTGCCGCAACCCCAATCACACAGGACATCCCCATGACATTCGAATCCCGCCCGAGCGGCCGCGCCGTCGATGCGCTGCGCGCCATCCGCATCACCCGCCAGTACACCAAACATGCCGAAGGGTCGGTGCTGATCGAGTGCGGCGACACCAAGGTCATCTGTACCGCCAGCATCGAAGACAAGGTGCCGGGCTTTCTGAAGGGCAAGGGCCAGGGCTGGTTGACGGCCGAGTACGGCATGCTGCCGCGCTCGACGCACACGCGCATGGACCGCGAAGCGGCGCGCGGCAAGCAGTCGGGCCGCACGCAGGAAATCCAGCGCCTGATCGGCCGCTCGCTGCGCGCCGCCTTCGATTTGCAGGCGTTCGGCGAACGCACCCTGCACCTCGATTGCGACGTGATCCAGGCCGATGGCGGCACGCGCACGGCCTCGATCACGGGTGCCATGGTGGCCGCGTATGACGCGTTTTCCCAGCTGCAGGCGCGCGGCGCGATCGCCGCCATCCCCGTGAAGAGCTTCGTCGCCGCCATCTCGGTGGGCGTCTACCAGGGCATGCCGGTGCTGGACCTCGACTACGTGGAAGACTCGGGCTGCGACACGGACATGAATGTGGTGATGACGGAAGCGGGCCACTTCATCGAAGTGCAGGGCACGGCCGAAGGCGCCGCCTTTGACCGCGCCGGCATGAACCGCCTGCTGGACCTGGCGCAGGGCGGCATCGCCGACCTGATCGCCCTGCAAAAGCAAGCTCTCGGCATGTAATCTTTACATAAATTTACATGTCTTCGCCCGCTGCGCCGGGCAAAAAGCCCGCACCTGCCGTTTTTTTTCGGCAGCGGCGGGCCAGGGTGAGGGGAGCGCAAAAGGTTTACAATGTCGGCACTTCAACCGGACTACTGACATGACCCAACGCCTCATCCTCGCCTCCAACAACGCCGGCAAGCTCAAGGAATTCAACGAGCTGCTCTCGACCATCGGTTTTTCCGTCCACGCCCAGGGCGAATACGATGTGCCGGAAAGCGACGAACCGTTCCACACCTTCGTTGAAAACGCCTTGCAGAAGGCGCGCCACGCATCTCGCCTGACGGGCTTGCCGGCGCTGGCCGACGATTCGGGCGTGTGCGTCAATGCGCTCGGCGGCGCGCCCGGCGTGTATTCGGCCCGCTATGCGGGCGAGCCGAAATCGGATGCGGCCAACAGCGCCAGGCTGATCGCCGACCTTGAGGCGCATGCCGACAAGTCCGCGTATTACTACTGCGTGCTGGTGTATGTGCGCCATGCGGACGACCCGCAGCCCGTGATCGCCGACGGCCGCTGGAACGGCGAGATGATCGCCACGGCACGCGGCAATGGCGGCTTCGGCTACGATCCGCATTTCTTCATTCCCGCGCTGGGCAAGTGCGCGGCCGAACTGACGTCCGATGAAAAGAACGCGCTGTCGCACCGCGGCCAGGCCCTGCGCGCGCTGGTGGAAAAGCTGCGATGATCCCGATCAAACTGGTGGGCGCCGTTGCCCAATCGGCCGCCAAGTCGGCAGCCAGGCCCGTGCCGCAGGAAGGCATTTCCGGCGCGGCCGGGGCGGCCCTGAAGTACCTGCAGCCGGGCGCGCTGAACCTGACGGCCCTGCCGCCGCTGTCGCTGTACATTCACTTTCCGTGGTGCGTGAAAAAATGCCCGTATTGCGACTTCAATTCGCACGAGGTGCGCGGCGACTTGCCGGAAGCCGAATACCTGGCCGCGCTGCGGCTGGACCTGGAGATGGCGCTGCCGCTGATCTGGGGCCGCAAGATCCACACCATCTTCATCGGCGGCGGCACGCCCAGCCTGATGTCGGCGGCGGGCCTGGACCGGCTGATGTCGGACGTGCGCACCCTGCTGCCCCTGGAGCCCGATTGCGAAATCACCATGGAAGCCAATCCGGGCACCTTTGAAGCGGAAAAATTCAAGTCTTACCGGGCCAGCGGCATCAACCGGCTGTCGGTCGGCATCCAGAGCTTCAATGGCCGCCATCTGCAGGCGCTGGGGCGCATCCATGACGACAACGAGGCGCGCCGCGCGGTGGAGATCGCGCATGCCAACTTCGACAATTTCAACCTCGACCTGATGTACGCGCTGCCCACGCAGACGCTGGACGAAGCGCGGCAGGACCTGGAGACGGCGCTGTCGTTCGCGCCACCGCACCTGTCGCTGTACCACCTGACCCTGGAACCGAACACCCTGTTCGCCAAGTATCCGCCCGCGCTGCCGGACGACGACGAGAGCGCCGATATCGCCGACATGGTGGCCGCGCGCGCCGCACAGGCCGGCTATGGCCGCTACGAAGTGTCGGCCTATGCGCAGCCGGGCCGCCAGGCACGCCACAACCGCAATTACTGGGAATTTGGCGACTATCTCGGCATCGGCGCGGGCGCGCACTCGAAGATTTCGTTCCCGCACCGCGTGCTGCGCCAGGCCCGCTACAAGCAGCCGCGCGCCTACATGGACGCGGTACTGGCCGGTAGTCCGGTGCAGGAAGAGCGCGAACTGGCGCGCGAGGAAATGGGCTTCGAATTCATGTTGAATACCCTGCGCCTGACGCAGGGCTTTGCGCCGAACCTGTTCGCCGAACGTACGGGCCTGGCCCTCAACGCCATCGAGCAGCCGCTCAATGCGGCCGAAGCGAAAGGCTTGCTGTACCGCGACCACCAGGTCATCCGTCCGACGGAACGGGGATTGTGCTTCCTGAATGACCTGCAGCAGATGTTCCTGGAGGATTAATGGATCAATGCGGGGCGACGGCGCGCAGGCGCTGCAGCTTGGCCGCATACAGAGTATGGTCGCTGCGCGTGGTGCTGTTGTTCATCGCCAGTTCCAGCTGCTTGCCGGCCTGCTCCATCTGGCCCAGGCGCGCATAGGCTTGCGCCAGCCAGAAGTGAAATTCGTGGTAGTACGGGTCGCGCGCGATTTCACGTGAAAACAGCTGTATCGCCCGCACGTAATCGTTTTGCTGCATGGCCGCCTTGCCCAGGTTGAAGTAGTGGAAAGGCGGCTGCGGCTGCAGCGCCAGCAGGCGCCGGCGCAGCGGCAGCGCTTCTTCGGGCAGGCCGGACGCTTCCAGCACCTGCGCCAGGTTCGACAGCAGCACCGTGTTGTCCGGCGTGCGCGTCAGCGCATGGGCGAAAGTGCGCCGCGCTTGCGCCAGGTCGCCATGGCGGAACTGGATCACGCCCAGGGTGTTGTAGGCGCCGCTGAACGAGGGGTCTTGCAGCAGCGCTGCCCGGGCCCACCAGTACGCCTGATTCAGCTGGCCCTCGCTCATGGTTTCGGCGGCGCGGTTGTTCATGTACATGGCGAGCACGGTCGCTTCGTCGAGTTCTCGCGTGCGGTAGCCGCCTATCTCCGAGGACGGAAGGAAATCGATCACCATCATGCCCTTGGCATCGTACCTGCCGGATTTGTCGTCCAGCCGCTGGCCCAGTACCAGGTTGACGTGGCCGGCGACAAAATACATGTCGCCGCTGCGGCTCCAGCTTTCTTCACCGAGCACCTCCTGGTAGCGCACCTGCAAGCCCATTTCATGTGCCAGCGCCGCCGTCATGATCACCAGCGACAGGCAGTTGCCCTGACGCGCGGCGAACGTTTCGCGCGCATTGCGGGTCATGGCCGCATCGTACTCGAGTTTCAGCCTGCTCTTGTCGTACAGGGCGTCATACAGGGCCGCGCGGTCATTCTTGTTGCGCGCTTCGCGCCGCACTTGCGTGCGCACATACTGGCGCATGGTTTCGTCGATGGCAAAGACCTGGCTGGCGTCGATGGCGGCGGCCGGCGCGAAATCGCCGTCGTTGAAGATGGGGGGCAGGCTGGCTGGCGGTGCTACGCTGCAGGCCGCCAAAGCGCCGCAGAGCAGGGCGGCGCCCAGGCGCTTGAAGCAAGCGGCGAAAACAAGATAGGGGCGCATGGTCTCTCCCTGGAGGCGCCGGCTGTCTCATGTCGCGGTGGCGCGCCAGTCCCACCTGAAACCAGTATCGGCGCGCCTGGCGCCGCTGTCAAATGGTTTCAAGCGCCTTGCCGCCGCCTGCACGGTGCTGGAAAGCGGGTGTAACGCCGGACTTAAAACCGCGGGCTTAAAACTCTTCCCAGTCCTGCTCGCCGGCGATGTGCGATGGCGTTTTGCGCGCCGCGGCGCCGGCCGCCTTGGGTGCTGCGGGTTTGCCGGCCCTGGCCTGGGGCGGGCGTGGCGCGAGTTTTTGCGTGGTGGCAATGGCGGCCCTGGCCGGCCGCGCGGCGCGCACCGGCGCCGCCGTGGCCACGTGCTCGAGCTGGAAGCCGGCCGCCACCTGCGCCAGGCGCGCCGCCTGGTCCTGCATGCTTTCGGCCGCCGCCGCCGCTTCTTCCACCAGCGCCGCATTTTGCTGCGTCACCTGGTCCATCTGCGCGATGGCCTGGTTGACCTGGTCGATGCCCATGCTTTGCTCTGCGCTTGCAGCCGTGATCTCGGCCATGATGTCGGTGACCCTGCGCACGCTGTCGACCACTTCGCCCATGGTGCTGCCGGCCTGCTGCACCAGCCGCGTGCCGTTGTTGACTTGCTCCACCGAGTCGCCGATCAGGGTCTTGATTTCGCGCGCCGCCGCGGCCGAGCGCTGCGCCAGGCTGCGCACTTCCGTGGCGACGACGGCAAAGCCGCGCCCCTGCTCGCCGGCGCGTGCCGCTTCGACGGCCGCGTTCAGGGCCAGGATATTCGTCTGGAAGGCGATGCCGTCGATGACGCCGATGATGTCGACGATTTTCGTCGAGGCCGTATCGATGGCGCCCATGGTGTCGACCACCTGGCTGACGATGCCGCCGCCTCGTTCGGCCACGCCGGATGCGGCCACCGCCATCTGGTTGGCCTGGCGCGCGTTGTCCGCATTCTGCTTGACGGTGCTGGTCAATTCTTCCATCGACGACGCCGTCTCTTCCAGCGAACTGGCCTGCTGTTCCGTGCGCGCCGACAGATCCTGGTTGCCGGCGGCGATTTCGCCCGACGCCGTGGCGATCGCATTGGTGCCCGTCTGCACTTCCGACACCACCTTGCGCAGCGCCTCGTTCATGCCGTGCAGCGCGCGCATCAGGTCGCCGATTTCATCGCTGGCAGGCGTGCCGAAATGCGTGCGCAAGTCGCCGTCGGCCACCGTTTCCGCCACCTTCACGGCGGCCTTCAACGGCTGCGTGATCGAACGCGTGATCAGCCAGGCGCAGACGCTGCCCAGCGCCACCACCAGCGCGCACAAGGTCAGTAGCAGGGTGAAGCTGCGCCCGTTGGCCGCCTCGATCGCGTGCGCCGTGGCGTCGATGGCCTGGCGCTGCTGCGACAGCAGGGCCTTGACGTTGTTCTGGTACTTGGCGGCGGCCGGCGCGAAGCTGTCGCGGTAGACGCTTTCCGCCTGCGCCGCATTGCCGCCCTTGCGCGCATTCATCACCAGGGTCTTGGCATCCTGGTACTTGACGCGTTCGGCAATGGACGCCTTGAAGATGGCCTTTTCCTCGTCGCTGACGAGCAGGGTTTCGATTTGCTTCAGCAGCTCGCCGCCCTGCTTGGTGCTGTCGGCGATGGTGTCGGCAAACACGTTCGACAGGGTTTCATCCGTGCTCCTGGCGATCATCGAAGTGCGCGCGATGGCCGAGTAAATCAGTACGTACCAGTCCGATACGAGGCGTTCCTTGGCCAGCGGCTTTTCCATCATTTGCCGCGTCGCTTCGGCATTCACGCTGGCGCTGTACAGCGCGTACGAGGTGGAGATCACGGACAGCAGCAGCACCAGCGCGAAGCCTGCAGCCAGGCGTGTGCCGATACGGAGGTGGGAGAGGGCGTGCATGGTTGGAACTCCTGTCGCAGAGGGATTAAAGGTTGCCTGTGCGACATAGTATGCACTGATAAGTGACCAAGAGGCGAGGGAAAAGCGCGCTTGTCTTTGCGCCTGTTGCAGCCACGCCCGTGCTACAGCTCGTCCGCCTGGCGCAGGTCCGGCTGCTCGGCCCAGCGGGCGAAGGCGGCCGCCATGCGCTCGCTTTCCGCGATGGCGCGGCGCCAGTCGCGCATGCGCGCCGCGTGGTCCTGGCCGTAATGGGGGAAGTCGCGCCGGTCCGGCAATTTGCCGTTGGGCAGGCTGGCCACGAAGGCGGGCGAGGGCGAGACGAGGATCATGTTGTCGAGTGCGCCATCGCCGCGGCGCGCGCGGCGCCAGGGCATGGTCTTGTCCAGCCAGCCCGGCACGATATGGTCGGCAAAATGCGGGTACAGCACCAGGTCCGGTTCGCGCTGGTAGGGCAGGTGCAAATGATAGTCGACCAGGCCGCCGTCCCAGTAGCGCCCTGGCGGCGCGCCGGCGATGTCCGTGACCGCGTCGAGCACCAGCGGGATGGAGCCGGAAGCGAGCAGCGCGTCGCGCAGGTTGTCCTGCGCCAGCGGCACGAAATGCGAATGAAAGGCGTCGAAGCGCGAGCGCAGCCAGCTGGCGCCGTCCGGTCCGGCATGGAACACGGTGCGTTCCAGCGAGGCGGCCAGCCGCGCGCGCGCCACGGCGTTGCCGGCGGCCGCCAGCAGGAAGCCGCGCCGGTCGCGCCATTTGCCAGGTTGCGCCAGCGCGCCGATGCCGCGCACGGCCAGCACCGACAGGCTATGGCGCTCGTGCCGCAGCAGTTGCGCATCCTGGCCATCGAGGACGGCGTCGAGCAGGGCGCGGCACGTGCGGCTCACGTGCGCCGCATCGGGTTTGTCGGGATAGCGCTGGCCCACGTATTCGCGCACCAGGCGCCGCTGCGCGGCCACCGGGTCGGGGAACACGGCGGCGGCCATGCGCCAGGCGCCGATCGAGGCGCCGACGAACTGGCGCGGGCGCGGCGCCTGCGCCAGGAAGTCGCCGAACAGCCAGCAGTCGAGCTGGTGCAGGATCAAGCCTTTCGGCCCGCCCGCGGCGGCGGGAACGATGGCGATGTCGCTGGCGCGCACCCCGTTTTCGGCGATGCGCGCCCGGGCGCGGCGGCCCAGGCGGATGGTGATCGGTGATTGCATGAGTAGTCGCTGGCGGCCTGTAGCCAGGTATTTTACCGCCAGCGCGGCGACACGGCACAGACGCGCTCGGTATAGTCACATTGTTAGTATTAATAAATTTCTTTAAGGCAACCATTCTATTGAGAAATGTTGCATAATATTGGACGTTGAATTTTTGGCATGTGCCAAGGATTCCTTATGTCTTGCTTTTTTTTATTGGAATCGTATGCAACTGAATCACGCTTTTGTTCTGACCCTGATCGCCGCTTCGCTCGCCGCTTGCGGTGGCGGCGGTTCGTCTTCCCCATCCGACACGACGGCTGTCGTGAATACGGCCAAGCCTGCCGATCCGGTGGCGCCCGTCGTTCCCGTCGTTCCAACGGCCACCGGCGAAAACACGGGTGCCGTCAGCGCCCGTTTCGCCAATGGCGACAACAGCCGCTACATCTTTACGTCCATCGGCTTGCAGAGCAGTGGCAAGGCCAGCCCGCTGGTACAGGATGCCTCCGGCGCCCTGAGCACGATCAGCGGCATCGTCTTCACCGGCAACCCGGCCGTGACGCGCGAAATCAGCGGCGACGCGGCCTTTGCGCAGGGACGCTGGTTCAAGGGCGCGTTCAGCAATAGTACGGGCGCCACTACGTTGAGCGGCAACAATGCCAGTGGGCATTACGTCGCCTATAACGTGCTCGCCGCGCTGCCAGCGACCGGCACCTTCACCTGCGATGCGGGCACGTTCACGGCGCCTAGCTATACGGGCGGCAGCAGCGTCTCGTCGACCGCCAACTTCGGCACGGCCAGCGGCACTGCCAGCATGTCCTTCGATGCCTCCGGCGCCAAGGTCGTGCTGGCCATCGACGCCAGCGCCGGCGGCAGCACGGGCAAGGTATCGGCTTCGACGACCATGGCGTCGGCCGCGTCGAGCAGCATCACCGGCGGCTACCTGTCGAATGGCACGGGCGCGCAGCTGATGCTGGGCGACGGCGGCGCTGGCCGCTATCTGCTGATCGCCGCCTACAAGGCGCAGCTGGCGAATGGCGCCAACTACCAGGGCGTGGCCACCTTCCGCTGCTCTTGATGACGCCTGACGGCACCTGCTGCGCGTCGTGATTTGCGGCCGCTCGCAATGGTGCCGTTAGTCGCCGTGAGGCCAACGAGGACGACTAGAATAAAAAAAGCGGCGTCCGTGCAATGCACGGCGCCGCTTTTTTTTCGCCCGTCGTAATGATGCGATTACCGCAGCGCCGCGATCATCTGTTTCAGCTTGCCGGAATCGACGCAGAAGGCGCGGATGCCTTCGGCCAGTTTTTCCGTCGCCATCGCGTCTTCATTCATCATGAAGCGGAAGGCTTCTTCGTTCAGCGACATTTGCACGATATTGGTCGATGGCGCCGCTTCGGCGCTCAGCTTGCGTTCCACCGGCGCATCGCTGTCGGCCAGCTTTTGCAGCAGGTCGGGGCTGATGGTGAGCAGGTCGCAGCCGGCCAGTTCGAGAATTTGCGACGTGTTGCGGAAGCTTGCGCCCATCACCTCGGTCTTGTAGCCGAACTTGCGGTAGTAATTGTAGATGCGGCGCACCGATTGCACGCCCGGGTCTTCCGCGCCCATGTAGTCGATGCCCGTCGATTTCTTGTACCAGTCGTAGATGCGGCCGACGAACGGGGAAATGAGCTGGGCGCCCGCTTCGGCGCAGGCAATCGCCTGGGCCAGCGAGAACAGCAGGGTCATGTTGCAGCGGATGCCTTCCTTTTCCAGGATGGCGGCGGCGCGGATGCCTTCCCAGGTGGAGGCGATCTTGATCAGCACGCGCTCGCGTGGAATGCCCGCGTTCGAATACAGGGCGATCAGGTCGCGGCCCTTGGCCACCGTGCCCTGCGTGTCGAACGACAGGCGCGCATCGACCTCGGTGGAGACGCGGCCGGGGATGGTTTGCAGGATTTCCACGCCAAAGGCGATCAGCAGGCGGTCGATGATCTCGGTGGTCGAGGCGTTCGGATGGTCGCGCACGGCCTTTTCCAGCAGCGGCTTGTATTCATCCTTCTGCACGGCCTTCAGGATCAGCGACGGATTCGTCGTCGCATCGCGCGGCGTGTAGGCCTGGATCGATTGGAAGTCGCCGGTGTCGGCCACCACGGTAGTAAATTGCTTCAGTTGTTCGAGTTGGTTCATGGCTGCACAGGAAAGAGTGAATGGGCTTGCCAGGGTATTGTACCGAATGCGGGACGGTGGCGGCGCTTTTAACCCAAGGGCTAAAGTGCCGGGGTCGGACCCGGCGGGTCTGGCCCCGGATTGCCGCTTTTTAGCCGATAAACGAATCAAACTGCATGTCGAATTCCTGCAGCGCCTTTTGCGCATTCTGCATCTTCTTGCGGAATTCCGGTCCCCGTTGCAGGGCCAGGCCCACGGCCAGCACGTCGATCACGACCAGGTAGGCCAGGCGCGCCGAAATGGGCGTGTAGGGGTCGGTGTTGAAGACCAGGTCGATCGGGATCAGCACGGTGGCCAGGTCGGCCAGCGGCGTGCCCGATGGGGCCAGCACGACGACGTCGGCACCGCCGCGGCGCGCCAGTTTCACGGAGCGCACCAGGGCGGGGCTGTTGCCGCGCTGCGAGATGGCCACCAGGCAGTCGCCGCCGCGCAGCAGGGCCGCCGCGATGCTGTGGATGTTCGGGTCGCTGTAGGCCACCGTCGGTACGCCCGAACGGAAGAACTTGTGCTGCGCGTCGGCCGCCACGATGCCCGACGTGCCCTGCCCATAGAATTCGATCTTGCTGGCGCGCGAGAGGATGTCGAGTGCGCGCTGTATCGCTTCCGGATTCAGGTTGTTGCGCAGGTCGAGCAGGGTATTGATCGAGCGGCTGCAGATTTTATTCACCAGGTCGGCCGCCAGGTCGTCCTGCGCCGGCTGCTCGTTCGCGCCCGGCATGGCCAGGGCCAGGCCCTGCGCCAGTTTCAGCTTGAATTCATGCCAGCCGTCATAGCCCAGCGTGCGGCAAAAGCGCACCACGGTCGGTTCCGACACCTGCGCGCTTTTCGCCAGCGCCGTGATGTTCTGGCTGACCGTCTGGTTGGGCTGGTCAAGCACGGCCAGCGCGACCTTTTTCTCCGACTTGGAGAGCGAATCGAGCTGGGTGCGGATGGAATCGAGTAGCATTGATTGATCTTCTGGCAGTAATGCCGTAAGTTTGCGTCTTTTTCACCCCAAAAGCAAAGTTCCGGGGTCGAACCCTCAGGGTCCGACCCCAGTATTTCGCCGTTCAGGGTTAAGCCAAATCTTAACGGCTTCAGTCCTCTGGCAAGGCCTCTTCGCGCCACTGCAAGCCGTCGCGGCCGATCAGGGCGCTGGCGGCCGCGGGGCCCCAGGTGCCGGCCGTGTACGGAATCGGCGCGCTGTCGTTCTGTTCCCAGTTGTCGAGAATCGGCTCGACCCATTCCCAGGCCGCTTCCAGCTCGTCGCCGCGCATGAACAGGGTCAGCTGGCCGCGCAGGACGTCGAGCAGCAAACGCTCGTAGGCGTCCATGCGTGGGGTCTTGAACGATTCGCGGAAATCGAGTTCCAGTTCCGCCGGTTTCAAGCGCATGCCGTCGCCCGGGGTTTTCGCCATCAGGTTCATGCGCAAGCCTTCGTCCGGCTGCAAACGGATCACCAGGCAGTTCGGCTGGAAGCTCGACGTCGGCTGGTTGAAGATCGAATGCGGAATTTGCTTGAAGCGCACGACGATCTCGGCCAGGCTGTCGGCCATGCGCTTGCCCGTGCGCAGGTAGAACGGCACGCCGGCCCAGCGCCAGGTGTCGATTTCCGCCTTCAGCGCGACGAAGGTTTCGGTGCGCGAATGTTCCGGCGCATCGGGCTCGTCGCGGTAGCTCGGCACGGTGGCGCCGTCGACGTGGCCGGCGCGGTACTGGCCGCGCACGATGTTTTGCGCCAGGGTGGTCGGTGTGAATTTTTTCAGCGAGCGCAGCACTTGTAGCTTTTCATCGCGCACGGCGTCCGGCGCGATCGAGGTCGGCGGTTCCATGGCGACGATGCACAGCAGTTGCAGCAAGTGGTTTTGCAGCATGTCGCGCAGCGCGCCCGAGGTGTCGTAGTAACCCATGCGGTTGCCCACGCCCAGCTTTTCGGCGATGGTGATCTGCACGTCGGAAATCCATTCGCGGCGCCACAGCGGTTCGAACAGGATGTTGCCGAAGCGCAGGGCCAGCAAGTTCTGCACGGTTTCCTTGCCCAGGTAATGGTCGATACGGTAGATCTGCGATTCCTGGAAGACCTTGCCCACTTCGGCATTGATCTGCTTGGCGCTGGCCAGGTCGCGGCCCAGCGGCTTTTCCAGCACCACGCGCGAATTCGGCGTGACCAGACCGTTGTCTTCCAGGTTGTCGCAGATCAAGGCAAACAGATGCGGCGGCGTCGCCAGGTAGTACACGCGCGTCAGGTCGGCGTCGCCGCGCAGCGCTTCGACCAGCGGCGCGTACGTGGCCGCATCGCTGGCGTTGAGCGACACGTACACGATGCGTGCGCAGAACTTGCTCCAGGTGGCGGCGTTCAGGGTGCTGGCCTTGATGTGGGGACGCGAATTGGTCTCCACCATTTTCAGGAAGGCATCCTGGCCGCTGTCCTGGCGGCCCACACAGATGATGCGCGCCGTCGGCGGCAAATCGTTCGCGACGTCGCGCGCATACATTGCAGGCAACAACTTGCGCATTGCTAAATCGCCGCTGCCGCCAAACAGGACCAGGTCAAAATCGGTAAGTGCCATAAGTGAGTGTCGTCGCAAAAGTAAAAGGGCCGGAGCGGGGAGAAAGCCGACCGGAAGTGCCAGTCTGTCGCTACTATAATCGATGGTGTAAATTTACTACGTAGAACAGGCAATTGCAAGAAATTTTACTACATTCCATCCGCTGCCGTCGCCATTTTGCCCGGTATGCCTGCCTGCGATGCCGGCATGGCCATTATATGCCGTTCGCCGGCGCCGGCGCAGCGTCATGCTGGTTATCGGCTTTGCAAAGCAACCATGGTTGCCAAGGAAATTTTCGATTCTCTCCGTCATCATTTGCGCTGTAGCAACAAGGAAATCAAGAAATGCTGTCAGGATCGCCGTTGGCAGCGTAAAGTAGCTTTGAAGAAAGTAAAAAAACGTATAATTCAAGCTCGAATCGATAGCAACTATTGGTTGTATGAAGTTGTACGATATACACTGCACCGTTAGCGCCGGCCATGCCCCAAACCCGCCGTCCGGCGTCCATGCGACGTGCAGTCCGCACTGTCCGCAGCATCAGGGGCGGGCGACTTAACTTTACAAGACGGCTCAAGGGGACACAATGAATTCAATGCAGCAAGATGTCGATGAACGCACCAGCCTGACAGGCAATAACAAATTCGAACTGTTCCTGTTCAAGCTGGGGACCAGTGATCACTCGGCCAGCCGCGAACTGTTCGGCATCAATGTGTTCAAAGTCCGTGAAATCATGGAAATGCCGGCCATCACGGCGGTGGCTGGTTCGCACCCGCACATGCTGGGCGTGGTCAATATCCGTGGTCAGATCGTTCCCGTGATCGACTTGCCGATGGCGGTCGGTTGCAAGAGCAGCGGCTTGAAGATCCTGATGGTGACGGAATTTGCCCGTTCGACACAGGCGTTTGCCGTGGAAGAGGTCGATGAAATCGTGCGCCTCGAATGGAATCAGGTCTTGTCGGCCGAATCGAGCGTCGGCGGCGGCCTCGTCACCAGCATCGCCCGCCTCGATGGCGACACGGACAAGACACGCCTGGCGCAAGTGCTGGACGTGGAGCAAATCCTGCGCAACGTGCTGCCGTCGGGCGACCCGGACGTGGACGAAAACAGCATCGGCCCGCAAGTGCGCTTGCCGGCCGGCGCCGTGATTCTCGCGGCCGACGATTCCTCGCTGGCCCGCTCGTTGATCGAAAAGGGCCTCGAAGCGATGGGCGTGCCTTTCATCATGACCAAGACGGGCAAGGAAGCGTGGGAGCGCCTGCAAGCGATCTCGGCCCAGGCGGCCACGGAAGGCAAGACGGCGAAAGACAAGGTCGCGCTCGTGCTGACCGACCTGGAAATGCCGGAAATGGACGGCTTTACCCTGACGCGCAACATCAAGAACGATGGCCGCTTCTCCAACATTCCCGTGGTGATCCACTCGTCGCTGACGGGCTCGACCAACGAAGACCACGTCAAGGGCGTGGGCGCCGACGGTTATGTGGCCAAGTTTGTGGCGGCTGAATTGGCCGAGACGATCCGCAAGGTGCTGTCGCGGTAATCCGACGGCACCATGGCCAACACTGTTGTCGGATTACGCGGGGCCTTGCCCCGCTAATCCGACCTACGTGAGCGTTAAAAAAGCGCCGGACCCTCGCGGGTGCCGGCGCTTTTTTCGTACCTGACCGTGTTACGCCTGGTAAGGCGTTTCCGGCTGGCCCGCCACGTCCACGCGCACGGACAGCACGTGACCCGTCAACGGATAGTCGGCGATTTCTGCTGCCGAGCGGTTGTGGCTGGCGCTGGTGATGTACAGGGTGCGCAGGTCGGGGCCGCCGAACGTCACCATGGTGGGGCAGCGCACGGGCACCGTAATTTCGCCCAGCAAATGGCCATCGGGGGCGAAGCGCAAGATCTTGCCGCCTTCAAACATGGCCGACCAGTAATTGCCTTCGCTGTCGACGGCCGCGCCATCGGGGCGCCCGTCGTAATCAAACGCCTTCTTGTCCATGGAAAAGCGCTGGAACGGTTGTGGCGCGGAAATGGCTCCCGTGGCCGCATCGAAGTCGAAACGGTCGATGCGGTGCGTGGTGGTATCCGAGTGATACATGGTGCGCCCGTCGGGACTGAAGCCCAGGCCGTTCGACACGGTCATGCCGCCCGACCAGACCTTGCGCACTTGTCCCTTTTCCAGCACGAACATTTCCGCTGCGTCAGCGTTGCGCGGCTCGAAAATCGTGCCGACCCAGAAACGGCCGGCCGGGTCAACCTTGCCGTCGTTGAAGCGCGTGGTGGCCATGTCGAACGGCGCCGGCGCGATGTGCGCCAGGCTGCCCGTCTTCGTGTCGAGGTGGGCAAAGCCGCTGCGCAGGGCGACGATCAGGCCGCCACCGGCGTTGATGGCCAGCGCCGACGGTTCCGTCGGCATGGTCCACTGCGCATGCTTGCCGCTGGCCGGGTGCAAGCGGTGCACGGCGCGGCCATCGATGTCGACCCAGTACAGGGCCGCTTCCTTGCCATGCCAGAGCGGGCATTCGCCCACTTGCATGGCCTTGTCGCTGACTACTTTGATTTCGTAAATATTCATAAACCTCAATTAAGTTAATACGCCGCCTTGGCGGCTTTCGCCAAGGCAATCAAGCCATTGGTCGAGCTGTCGTGGTGGTCGGGACGGGCTTCGCCCGTCAGTTCGGCCTGGATTTTCTTGGCCAGCACCTTGCCCAGTTCCACCCCCCACTGGTCGAAACTGTTGACGTTCCACAAGACGCCCTGCACGAAGGTCTTGTGTTCGTACAGCGCGATCAGGGCGCCCAGGGTGGTCGGGGTCAGCTGGTCCATCAAAATGGTGTTGCTGGGGCGGTTGCCGGGGAAAGTCTTGTGCGGCACCAGCGCTTCGATTTCGCTTTCCGGCAAGCCCTGCGCCTGCAGGTCAAGGCGCACTTCCTCGGCCGTCTTGCCCGTCATGAAGGCTTCCGACTGGGCGAAGCAGTTGGCCAGCAGGGCATCGTGGTGGCCCGGCAAATCGTGCGTGGCGCGCAGGGCGGCGATGAAGTCGATGGGGGTGATGTCCGTGCCCTGGTGCAGCAGCTGGAAATACGCGTGCTGGGCATTCGTGCCGCAATCGCCCCAGATGACGGGGCCGGTCGGCACGTCGACGGGCACGCCATCCTTGGTGACGCGCTTGCCGTTGCTTTCCATGTCCAGCTGTTGCAGGTAGGCGGCGAAGCGGCTCAGGTCCTGGTGATACGGTGCGATGGAAACGGAGCCGCAATCGAGGAACTGGCGGTTCCAGAAGCCGACCATGGCCAGCACGACGGGCATGTTGTCTTCGAGGGGCGCCTGGCGGAAATGCTGGTCCATCGCATGCGCGCCGGCGAGGAAATCGCTGAAATATTCAAAACCGACGGACAGGGCCACGGCCAGGCCGATCGAGGACCAGACGGAATAACGGCCGCCGACCCAGTCCCAGAACGGGAACATATTGTCCGGCGAAATGCCGAAGTCGACGATGGCTTGCGTGTTGGTCGAGACGGCCACAAAGTGTTGCGCCAGATCCTTTTCTTCGCCTTCGAGCAGGAACCAGGCACGCGCCGTATTGGCGTTGAGCATGGTTTCAGCGGTAACAAAGGTTTTCGAGGCAACAATGAACAGGGTGGTTTCCGGATCGACTTTCGACAGGGTCGCTTCCATGTCGTGACCGTCGACGTTGGAAACAAAGTGCATTTCCAGTCCCGGGTTGGCATACGAGCGCAGCGCCAGGCACGCCATTTTCGGGCCCAGGTCCGAGCCGCCGATGCCGATATTAACGATGTCGCAAATCGGTTTGCCTGTGTAGCCGAGCCAGCTGCCATTGCGGACCTTGTCCGTAAATGCCTTGACGCGCTGCAGTACATCTTGCACGTCAGCATCGATATCCTGGCCATCGACCATCAGCCTGGTGCCGCGCGGCGCGCGCAAGGCGGTATGCAAAACGGCCCGATGTTCGGTAAGATTGATTTTCTCGCCGGTGAACATGGCTTCGCGCTGCGCTTCCACGCCGCGCTCGCGGGCCAGGTCCATCAGCAGCGCCATGGCGGTGGCGTCGACCCGGTTCTTCGAGTAATCGAGCAGCAGGCCGGCCGCATCGACCGTCATCGTCGAGAAACGTGCGGGGTCGGCGGCGAACAGCTGGCGCAGATGCACTTCGCGCAGGCTGGCGCTATGCGCTTGCAGGGACTGGAAACTGACGGTGGCGGTGATGGCAGGAGTAGGTGCTGGCTGGCGCATGGCGGTCGGCTTGGGTGCTTGTCTCGGTTGAAAGGAGCGCGGCGCGTTCGTGGTGGCGAACAGCGGGTCCGGCATTGGTATGAGAATAATACATCAGAAAAACGTAATTTCACTACAGTTTGTGACGTGAGGCGGATTTTGTTGTGCTTTTTTTAGCGATTGCGCCCGTGCCATATAAGAGCTATGTTGACAGCTGCCGATACGCGATATTTGCCGGGCTTGCCTTGATACGCCGCAATCCGTGGCTTATTTGTGTGGTCGGGCCATGCAAGAGTGCTTCTTCTTCACCGTTTTGTAGTAAAATTTCACGAAATACTCATTTTTAAGGAAATCCATATGGCGCTGCATCCAGTAGTCGAATCCGTAACAGCGCGCATCATCGCGCGCAGCCGGCCATCGCGCGGCGCCTATCTGGCGCATCTGGATGCGGCCCGCATCCAGGGCGTGCAGCGCGGCGCCCTGTCGTGCACCAACCTGGCGCACGGCTTTGCCGCCTTTCCCGCCAACGACAAGCTGTCGCTGAAGGAGTACAAGAAGCCGTCCGTGGCCATCGTCTCCTCGTACAACGACATGCTGTCGGCGCACCAGCCCTTCGAAGGCTTCCCGCAGATCATCAAGCAAGCCGTGCGCGAAGTGGGCGCCGTCGCCCAGTTCGCCGGCGGCGTGCCCGCCATGTGCGATGGCGTGACGCAAGGCCAGCCGGGCATGGAACTGTCGCTGTTTTCGCGCGACACCATCGCCATGTCGACTGCCGTGGCGCTGTCGCACAATATGTTCGACGCGGCCCTGTACCTGGGTGTATGCGACAAGATCGTGCCGGGCCTGTTGATCGGCGCGCTGCACTTCGGCCACTTGCCGGCCGTTTTCGTGCCGGCCGGTCCGATGACGTCGGGCCTGTCGAACCAGGAAAAAGCCAAGGTGCGCCAGCTGTATGCACAAGGCAAGGCCACGCGCGAAGACTTGCTCGAAGGCGAGTCGAAAGCCTACCATGGCGCCGGCACCTGTACCTTCTACGGTACGGCGAACAGCAACCAGATGCTGATGGAAGTGATGGGCCTGCATTTGCCGGGCGCCGCCTTCATCACGCCGAACACGCCGCTGCGCGATGCGCTGACCAGGGCCGCCGCCCAGCGCGCGGCCGTCATCACGGCGCAAAGCGGCAGCTACTTGCCAGTCGGCCATATCGTCGACGAGAAATGTATCGTCAACGCCGTCGTGGGCTTGCTGGCCACGGGCGGTTCGACCAATCATACCCTGCACCTGGTGGCGATCGCCAAGGCGGCCGGCATCGTCATCGACTGGAACGATTTCAATGAACTGTCGGCCATCGTGCCGATGCTCACGCGCATCTACCCGAACGGCGACGCCGACGTGAACCATTTCCACGCGGCCGGCGGCACCGGTTATCTGATCCGCGAACTGTTGGACGCGGGCTTGCTGCACGAGGACGTCAACACCATCCTGGGTCACGGCTTGCGCGCGCACTGCATGGAGCCGTTCCTCGGCGAAGACGGCAAGGTTTTCTGGAAAGATGCGCCGGCCGCCAGCGCCGACGAAAACGTGCTGCGCCCGGCCAGCAATCCTTTCGCGCCGGACGGCGGCATGGTGCTGGTGGCGGGCAACCTGGGCCGCGCCGTGATGAAGGTGTCGGCCGTCAAGCCGCAGCACCGCACGGTCGAAGCACCTGCCCTGGTATTCAATTCGCAGGAAGACTTCATGGCCGCCTACAAGGCCGGCACGCTGGACCGCGATTTCGTCGCCGTGCTGCGCTTCCAGGGTCCGCGCGCCAACGGCATGCCGGAACTGCATGCGCTGACCCCGGCGCTGGCCAACCTGCAGGATGCGGGCCGCCACGTGGCGCTGGTGACCGATGGCCGCATGTCGGGCGCGTCGGGCAAGGTGCCGGCCGCCATCCACGTCTCGCCTGAAATCCTCGCCGGCGGCCCCCTGGGCCTCGTGCGCGACGGCGACATCATCCGTCTCGACGCCTTCACGGGCGTACTGGAGGCGCTGGTGCCGGCCGACGTCTGGCACGCCCGTTCGCTGGTCACGGCCGACCTGTCGCCGAACCACGTCGGCATGGGCCGCGAGCTGTTTTCCATGTTCCGTTCCACCGTCAGCGCGGCGGAAGAGGGTGCCACCACCTTCGGCCTGCCGTCGCCGATTCCCACCACCGTCGCCTTGCACGACGCCGACAATGTCGGCGATACCGTACCGGGTTCCGATGAAGACTTTTTGGCTAGGAAATAAGAGATGACCATGACACTACTGGAAATTATGCGCACCTCGAGCGTGATCCCCGTGATTGCGATCGACGATCCTGAACACGCCGTACCGCTGGCGCGCGCGCTGGTGGCGGGCGGCATCCGCGTGCTGGAAGTGACGCTGCGCACCAAGCACGGCCTCGAAGCGATCCGCGCCATGTCGGCCGTGCCGGGCGCCATCGTCGGCGTCGGCACCTTGACCCGTCCCGAGGAATTCGTGCAGGCGCGCGATGCGGGCGCCGTCTTCGGCGTCTCGCCGGGCCTGACCAGCGCCCTGGTGGCGGCGGCGAAAAGCAGCGGCCTGCCCTTGCTGCCAGGCGTGATGACGCCAGGCGAAGTGATGGCGGCGCGTGAAAACGGCTTCCAGCAGCTGAAACTGTTCCCGGCCGTACCGGCGGGCGGCATCGGCATGCTCAACGCGATCTACGGCCCGCTGCCGGACATCACGTTCTGCCCGACGGGCGGCATCTCGCAAGAGACGGCGTCGCAGTTCCTGGCGTGCAAGAACGTCGCCTGCGTGGGCGGCTCGTGGCTGACGCCGAAAGACGCGATCGCGGCCGGCAACTGGGACCGCATCACGGAAATCGCCAAGGCCGCCAGCGGTCTTCGATTGGCTTAAGCGGCACCCGCGCGGCAGGCTTTACGCTTGCCGCGCTTTCTTCTCTTCTTCTTATGCGAGTCTTGCGCCGCCCCCTCACCATCGGCGAAACCGCCATGGCCCGCAGCGTCTTCCAGGGCGCCATCGACTACGCGCGCGTGCGCGTCGTGCGCGGCTCCTTTTTACCGTTCGGCCTGCAGGACCAGAACACGGCCATGACGCCGCGCGGCAGCCTGCATTTCATGCCGGCCCAGTACCGCGACGATTTTTCCCGCGAAGGCAACAGCGGCAAGCTGTTTTTCATCCACGAAATGGTGCACGTGTGGCAGTACCAGCTCGGCTACGGCGTGCTGCTGCATGGCGTGCTGCTGGCGCTGCGCGGCGGCTACATCGGGCAACGGGCCTACCGCTACGATGCGCAGGCCGGCGGCGTCCTGTCCGACTTCAACATGGAGCAGCAGGGCGACATCATCGCCCACTACTTCGGCGCGCGCCAGCTGGGCATTCCCGCCTACGTGGCGAAGTTGCCGCAGCTGCAGGATATCCTGCAGGGCTTCCTGATCGACCCCGCCGACCGCCGCCTGCTGCCACGCTGATGCCGCCGTTACTGCGTGTTCGATGCCAGGCGCACGTCCGGTGCGCGCAGGCTGGCCGCCGCATCCTTGCCCAGCAATAAACGCAGGTCGGCGCCCGCGCCGATGCCGCTGTCGCCGGCCGCCTGCAGTTGCGGCATGCCGCCCAATGCCAGGGCCAGGGCGGCCGCTGCCTCGGCGTGCCCGGGACGGTAGACGATGCTGCTGGCCTGAATGCCGTAAGGCCGCTGGTTGCCCAGCCGCAGCACGCTGATGCCCATGCCGCCCAGCATGCCGCGCATGCGCGCCGCCATCCCCGTTTCTCCATTGCCGTTGATGACTTCCAGCCGTGGCAGCGGCGCCGCCTGCTTCGCCAGGGCGGGCACGGCGGCCGGCGCGGCGCGTGGCGCCACGGGCGTGTCGCGCCAGCTCAGCGTGAAGATATTCGGCTGCGACTGCGTCAGCTGCAGGCGGCTGGCCGGTGCCGCCGGCTTGGGCGCCGGCGCCAGATCGGGCGCGACGGCGTCCGCGGTGGCATCGGCCGCATCGACCGTCCCTATGCTGCGCGCCAGCGCCGCGATGGCGAGCTCCAGGTTGGCGCGCGCCGGCTGCTGGCCATTGTCGAGCTGCAGCGACTGGCGCAGCACGCTGGCTGCCTGGGCGTAGTCGCCCTGCAGGTACAGCACGTAGCCGAGGTTGTTGTAGGTCCGGGCCGTCGGCGCTTCTTGCGCCAGCGCCTGCAGCATGGTGCGCGCCGTGTCCAGCTGGCCCAGCTGCGCGTGCAGCACGGCGGCGCCATTGCGTGCATCGGCCGAGTCGGGCTCAAGCAGCAGCGCTTCGCGGTAGGCGGCCATCGCCGCGCGCGGGTCGCCCAGTTCCTGCATGCGCTTGCCCAGCTTGCAGAACGCGGCGCTGCGGGCGGCGGGGCTGTCATCGCTGCGCGCCCGGGGCGGGGCGGCGTGATTTGCCTGGCTGTGCTGGCTGGCGGGGCCGGGCAGGTGGCCGCAGGCGGGCAGCAGGCCGGCGCAGGCGAGCATGAGCATCAGGGTGGTGTGCTGTGACATGGCGGTTCTCCGGTCAGCTGCCGCTGCCCATGCTGGGCAGGAGCACGCGGTAAATTTGCAGGAAGGCTGGCCCCATCAGGACGACCAGCAGCGAAGGGAAGATGAAAAAGATCAGCGGGAACAGCAGCTTGAGGGCGATCTTCGCCGCTTCTTCCTCGGCCATCTGGCGGCGCTTGGTGCGCAGCTGCTCCGACTGCACGCGCAGCGAGGCGGCGATGCTGGTGCCGAAGCGCTCGGCCTGGATCAGCATGGCTACCAGCGCGTCGACATCCTCGACGCCCGTGCGCAGGGCCAGGTTGCGCAGCGCCCGCTCCTTGGTGTTGCCGGCGCGCAGTTCCAGCATCACCAGATGCAATTCCTCGGCCAGCACGGCGCTTTTCAGGGCGATCTCGGCCGCCACCCGGGCCAGCGCCGCATCCATGGCCAGGCCTGCTTCCACGCACACCGTCATCAGGTCCAGCGCATCGGGAAAGCTTTCGAAGATATCGCGCTGGCGCCGCTTGATCATTTGTGCCAGCACGATATTGGGCAGGTAGTAGCCGATGGCGGCCACGATGAGCAGCCAGAACAGCAGCGCCTTGCCCGCCACCTGGCTGCCCGAGGCGCTCAGTCCCAGGAACAGCAGCAGGGGCAGGCCGATGGCCAGCATGGTCTTGGCGGAAAAGAACAGGATGGGCGCCGACGCCTGGCGCAGGCCGGCATTCATGAAGCGCCGGCGCATCACGGAGCCTTCCCAGCCCTGCTCGGGCAGCGACAGTTTGGCCAGGGGGCCGCTCAGGCGCACCATGCGTGCCAGCCAGGGGCTGGGCGCCGATGATGCGCCGGGCGCCGCCGCGCTCTTGCCGGTGGCGTTGTCCATGCGCTGGCGCAAGGGATCGGGCGCAAAGCTGCGCATGGCCACCAGCACGGTGCCGAAGACGGCGATGAAGAGCAGGGCGAGAAAGGCGATATGCACGGGATTCATGAGGGTTCTCCTTGCGGGCTCAGACGCGGATGCGGATGATATTGCGCATGACCAGGATGCCGCACACCATCATCACCAGGGCGCCGGCGAGCATCTTGCGTCCGCCCGGGTCGACGAACAGCATTTCCAGGAACTGCGGATTGGTCAGGTGGATCATGGCCGCCGCGCCGAAGGGCAGCAGCGACAGGATCCAGGCCGACAGCTTGCCTTCGGCCGACAGCACGCGCACTTGTCCCAGCAGCTTGATGCGCTCGCGGATGATGCGGCTGATGCTATCGAGCAGTTCGGCCAGGTTGCCGCCCGTTTCGCGCTGGATCAGCACGGCGATGACGAAGTAGCGCAAGTCCGTGCTGGGCACGCGCGTGGCCAGGTTCATCAGGGCGTCCTGCATGGCGATGCCGAAATTGACTTCGTCGAAGGTGGCGCGAAATTCCACAGCCAGCGGCGCGTTCATTTCATCGCCGACCATTTTCAGGGCGGTGGGGAAGGCATGGCCGGCGCGCAGGGCGCGCGCCATCAGATCCAGCGCGTCGGGCAATTGCTGCTCGATGCGCTGCAGGCGCTTGGCCTTGGCGCGCAAGACCACCAGCAGCGGCAGCAGTGCCGCGCCGGCCACCAGCGGCAGGAGCAGCAGCCACGGCACACTGAGGTAGCTGAGCAGCAAAAATGCGGCGCCGGCCGTGGCCAGCATCACGCCGGCGAAGCTGGCCACGCTCCAGCTCAGGCCCGACTGCTCCAGCAGGCGGTCGAGCGCATGCACGCGGGGCACGCTGAGCAGCACGCGCTGCAGGGCCGGGGTGTCGCTCAGCAGGCGCTTCTTGATCATCGAACTGCCCGTGTCGCCATGCGCGCCGGCCGACATGATGCGCAGGCGGCGCGCGACCCTTTCCGCTTCCGGGCCGCGCGAGGTGTTCCATGCCAGGTACACGCCCTCGATCAGCAGTACCACGGCGATGAAGGTGAGGATGGCGAATACGTAATAGAGATAGTCCATGATGCTCCCCTTAATGGTACTGGCGGGCGGGATCGAACAGGGTTTCCGGCAGGCTGATGCCGAAGGCGCGCAGGCGTTCCAGGAAACGCGGCCGCACGCCGCTGGCATGGAAATGCCCCTGCACCGTGCCGTCCTCGCCGATGCCCGTCTGGCGGAAGGTGAAGATTTCCTGCATGGTGATCATCTCGCCCTCCATGCCCGTGATTTCCTGGATCGACGTGACCTTGCGCTTGCCGTCCGTCAGGCGCGACACCTGCACCACCACGCTGATGGCTGAACTGATCTGCTGGCGCATGGCTTTCACGGGCAGGGCCGCGGAAGCCATGCTGATCATGTTTTCCAGCCGCGTCAGCGCGTCGCGCGGGGTGTTCGCGTGGATGGTGGCCATCGAGCCTTCATGGCCCGTGTTCATGGCGCCCAGCATGTCGAGCGCCTCGGCGCCGCGCACCTCGCCCAGGATGATGCGGTCGGGGCGCATGCGCAGTGCGTTGCGCACCAGCGCCCTTTGCGTTACCTCGCCCTTGCCCTCGATGTTCGCGGGCCGCGTTTCCAGGCGTACCACGTGCGGCTGCTGCATCTGCAGTTCGGCCGCGTCCTCGATGGTGACGATGCGTTCGGCCGTGCTGATGAAGCCGGAAATCGCATTGAGCATGGTGGTCTTGCCGCTGCCCGTGCCGCCCGAGATCAGGATGTTGACCTTGGCCTTGCCCAGCGCCTGCAGGGTGGTGCTCATTTCCTCCGTCAGGCTGTGCTTGAGCAGCAGGTCGGCCAGGCGCAGCGGCTGGGCCGAGAAGCGCCGGATCGACATCACGGGGCCGTCGATGGCCAGCGGCGGGATGATGGCGTTCACGCGCGAACCGTCGGGCAGGCGCGCATCGACCATGGGGCTCGATTCATCGATGCGCCGGCCCACGCGCGAGACGATCTTGTCGATGATCTTCATCAGGTGGGCGTCGTCGGTGAAGCAGACGTCGCTCAGCTCCAGCCGGCCATGGCGCTCGACATACACCTGGCGGTAGGTGTTGACGAGGATGTCGGACACGCCGGGATCGGCCAGCAGCGGTTCGAGCGGGCCGAAGCCGAGCACCTCGTCCTGGATGTCGCGGATCAGCGAGCGCCGTTCCAGCTCGTTGATCACCACGTTGTCTTCCGTGAGCACGTCGCTGACGAGGATTTTCAGCTCTTCGCGGATCTGCTCGCGCGACAGGCGCTGCATGCCCTCCAGGTCGACGCGGTCGAGCAGCGCCTGGTGGGTGCGGTGCTTGAGCTGCTGGTAGCTGTGGCTCGCTGCGCCCTGGTGCGCGGCATCGTCATTCAGGCTGGCGTCATCCTGGGCATAGCCCAGGCGGTCCCGCAGGGTGAGTTTTTCGGCAGTCATGGTCGGTCTCCGGTGAGTGGGGCGGTATCAGGCTTGAGGATCAGGCTGGAGCCTCAGGCGCGCGCGAGCAGCCGCGAAACCCAGCTTTGCGCGGCGGGCGGGGTTTCGCCTGCCAGGCTGGCGGCCAGTTCCTGCAAGGCGCGCGAGACGGCGTTGTGCGGCGTCAGCTTGAGGATGGGCACGCCCTGGCTGACGGAGGCCGCCACCGCTTCGTAGTGGTTGGGGATGGATTTGTAGACGTGCTTGCCATACGCCGCTTCCAGGTCGGCCACGCGGATGCTGTCGCTGCTGGCATAGCGGTTCAGGATCAGGCGGACCTTGTCTTCGCGGTAGCCGAGGCCGCGGAACACGTCGAGCAGGCGCTTGCCGTCGCGCACATACGGCAAGGTTGCCTGCAGCACGGGGAAGATCAGGTCGGCCCGGTCCAGCGCGCGCACGCTGACGGGGTCGAGTCCGCGTCCCACGTCGAGCAGGATGTAGTCGTACTGGCTGCGCGCCAGGGTCAGCAGCCGGTCGATATGGTCGGCCTCGACGTCGGCCGCATGGGCCGGGTCGTCGGCGGCGGCCAGCACGCTGTAGGCGGGTGTGATCTGGATCATGCTGGCGCTGAGCAGCGAGGCGTCGAGGCGCACGATCTGCTGCGACAGCTGCGACAGGGTGGTGGCCGGCTTGTGGTCCGAGACGAACAGGGCGGCGTCGCCGAACTGCAGGTTCAGGTCGAACAGCGCCACCTTGCGCTGTTCGCCGGCGGCCAGCGCGTAGCCGAGGTTGGCGGCGATGAAGGTGGCGCCGCTGCCGCCCTTGCACGAGACGAAGGCCAGCACCTGGCCCTTGCGCGTGACCTGTTTCTGCAGCTTGTCCTCGATGCGGCGCAAGGCGGCGCACAGGGCCGCGTCGTCGTCGGGATGCAGCACTTCGCGCACGCCGGCGCGCATCGAGCGCAGCAGGAATTGCGGACTTTGCTGCGGACATTGCACGATGATGGCCAGGTTCGGATGGCGTCCGCCCAGCAGTTCGAGCCGTTCCAGCTCCGCTTCGCCCGTCTGCTCCTGCTCCAGCAGCAGCAAGTCCGGCGTGACGCCGTTGTCGAACACATCCGGTATGCTCGCCAGCAGGGAGACGCGGTCGGCCGTGCTGCGTTCGCGCAGCAAACGGGTCAGCCGCTTGAGCTGGGCTTCATTCTTCGAGACGATGACGATATTCACTTGGTACTCCCCGGTAAAGACATTCGGTAAAGGCGTTCAGTTGATCTGGAAGCCCAGGCTTTCGGCGTGCATGATCACCACCGAGGCTGGCACGGCAATATTGAGAAAACCGAACAGGCTGACCATCGGCGTGTAGCTGACGTTGTCGATCGACACGCGCACGCTGTCGATGCAGCTGGCCGTGCGCGTGTTGTCGCCGCAGGCCGACAGGTTGTCGCCCGGGTCAGTCGGCGGCAAGGTCACTTCGGCGCCGCTCTTGTTCAGGTAGCGGATGGTGATGTTGGCGGCCGTCAGTTCGGGCGCGGCCGGCAGGGCCGTGCCGCCGAACAGGGCCAGGGTCTTGACGGCGTCCGTCTGGTCGATCCAGCGCACCACCGCTTCGCGCGCGGCGCGGCGGCTCACTTCCTGCACCGTGTTGTACAGGTACAGCATGCGGCCGAATTCCAGGATGCCGAACAGCAGGGTGAAAAACAGCAGCGACACCAGGGCGAATTCGACTGCGGCGGCGCCACGCTGGCGCCCGGCTGGAGGAGACGATGAAAGGCGGTGGCACATGGCGTTCTCCTTACAGCATGTAGCGCATGGTGGTGCGCGGTGCGAGCGGCGTGGCATAGGTGCTGGCCGCGCCGATCACGAAGGGCAGGTACTGGCCCACCGACAGCGTGTAGTTGACGACTTCGACGCGGATGCCGCCCGGCGCCGTGCCGTCGGTGCAGCTGCTGTCGTTGAATGCCGCGTCCAGGCAGGTGACCGTCACGTTGGCCGTGGTGAAGTCGCTGATGCCGGCGCTGACGGCCGCGTCGGCCACCGTCTGTTTGGCCGCCGGCACGCCCTGCGAGGCGATGCCGGCCTTGGCCTTGACGGACATGTTGCGCGCCGCGTCGCGCGTCGCCTTGTTCAGCGCGTCGTAGTACCAGAAGGCGCGGCCGAAGCCGAAGATGCCCGCCAGCAGGGTGATCAGCAGGGCCAGCACGATGCCGAATTCGACGGCGGCGCCGCCGCGCTGTTTGAGAGGGGAAAGGTGGATGCGCATGGCCGCCTCACTTGTAGAGTTTGATTTCGGAATTCGGCACGGGCTCGATCAGGCCCGCGAACTCGACGTCGAGGCGCTTGGTGCCGCCGCTGAAATCGGCTTTCATCGTCATGAAGAATTTGCCGATGCCCACCGCGTTCATGGTGCCGCACGAAGCCGGCCCGACTGGCGCCGTGCGGCAGTCGACCAGCACCACGTTGAGGATGCGGCGGTTGCGCTGGCCCGGATGGGCCACCGATGGCGCCTGGAACGTGGGGCCGCTGGTCTGGTTGTACGGCGCAGGCGGCGTACTGGCAGGAAAGCCTGCGCCGGCGCTGACGGGGTAGCTGGCCGTGTCGAAGTAATTCGCCTTGGCCGTGCTGTACATGGGGTTGGCGTTGCCGTCCGCGACGCTGTAGGCCGTGCCGGCCTTGGCCGGGGTGGCGCCATTGCTTTGGTAGGCGGGGCCGTAGGACCACAGCACGCCGTAGCCGGCGAATTGGGCGAACGTGGCCGACGGTGCCGGGACGGGACCGGCTGACGGCAGCTGGTAATTCGGTTTGTTGCCGGCCAGGCTGACCGGCTGCTGGCTGGGCAAGGTGCTGGCGCCCGGCTGCATCCAGCCGGTGGGCGGCGAGTTGGCGGCAGTGGCGGCGCAGGGCGAGGCGGCGCCCACGCACGGATATTCCTTGATATTGGTGTCGGGCGGTGCCGTCGCGGGGTCGCACACGGATGGCCCGCCGTAGTCGTCGAAACGCGAATTGAGCGAGGCGGCCAGCGAGGCCGTCATGCCCGTGTTCGTGTAGACCTGTCCCGAGCCGCTGGTGATGACGGCGCTGCTGCCGGTGCACATGAATGGCGCGGTGGAGGCGGCGCTCGCGTGCGAGGCGCTGCAGCTGCCGGGCGGCGCGTCGACGGGGTTGATCAGGTAGGGATCGGACGGGCCGCCCAGCGGATTGAGGCCGAACAGATTGTAGGTGACGCCGCGGCGAAAACCGAATTCGACCAGCTCCGTCAGGCCCGTGCCGGCCGGCGCGGCCGGATACGTGTATTGCGCCGTCTTGTTGGCCGGATCGACGGCGCACACGCCGATCGGCGTGACGTCGTTGACGAAGCGTCCCGCCACGGCCACGCCCGAGGTGCTGGTGCTGGCGATGCCGGCGATGCCCATCAGGTAGGTGGCGAAGGTCTTGCTGCCCGTGTCGACGCGGATGAAGGTCTGGCCCTGCGGGCTGGTGCGGGCGCTGGCGCCGGACGACCAGGGACCGTCCGGGCTGGGGCCAAAGCTGATGTTGGCGGCCGTGATGGTCAGCGCGGTGGAAAAGTCATAGCGGTTCTTTTGCGCGATGGCGATGGCCTTCGTCTGCGCATTGTCGATGCCGGCGGCGCTTTGATTGAGTTCCACGGCGCCTGCCAGGGCGGCGCTGTCGGCGCCGTTCTGCAGTTCCGTCTTGGCGATGTACAGGTGGCCCAGGTCCAGCACCAGGCCGCCCATGGCGAACAGCACCACCAGGGTCAGCCCCAGCACGATGGCGATCGCGCCCTGCTGCTTGTCGTGCCTGCGAAATGCGGTCTTCATGGCTGTCTCCTGGTGGCCTGGGGGGAGTGCGTCGCGAAACTGGCGCCTACTGGCGTCCGCCCACGCCGATGGTGAAGACGTTCGGTTGCGGTTCCGGCGCGGCGAACGATTTCTGGTAGCGCTGGTAGGCGCTGGCGCCGGCCTTGCCGTCGATGCCGCTGACGGGGTCCATGTTGCGGTAGGCGTCCGGATACATGATCTGCTGCGCCTTGAGCAGGGCCACCGATTCGCCGAAGTGCGAATCGAGCACGGGCGTGGTGGTGGCGGCGCAGCCGGCTAACAGCAATAGCGACAGCAGGGTGGCGCAAGGCAGGCAATGTGCGGTTTTCATGGTGTTCTCCTATTTGAGGTCGAAGCCGGCGGCGGACTGGGGCGCGGCCGCTTGCGGCTGCATGGGCGCTGCTGGCGCTGCGGGGGCGGGCGCCGGTGCGCTGCCCTCCATTTTTCCCTGCATGAACATGTCGCCGCGCGTCGGCTGGATGTAGCCGTCGGTGGGCAGCTTGTAGTCGGCCGGCAGCGGCTTGACCAGGTGCGGCGTGATGATGAAGACCAGTTCCGAGCGGTCCGTCTGGAAGTCCGTGCTGCGGAACAGGGCGCCCAGCACGGGCACTTCGCCCAGGCCTGGCAGGGCCTTGATATTGCTGGTCACGTTGTTCTTGATCAGGCCGCCGATGGCGAAGCTCTGGCCGTCGAACAGCTGCACCGTGGTGGTGGCGCGCCGCGTCGTAAACGATGGCAGGATGGCCGTGGCCGAGATGCCGGTGGCGGTGATGCCGATGCCGTCCTTGTTCAGGTCCGACACTTCCGGCGCCACCTTCAGGTTGATGCGCCCCCCATCGAGCACGGTGGGCGTGAATTTCACGGCCACGCCGAACTCCTTCTCTTCCAGGGTGATGGTGGGCACGCCGTTATTGTTGCTCTGGCTGACGGGGATGAAGATTTTGCCGCCGGCCAGGAAGCTGGCCTCCTGGCCGCTGATGGCCATGATGTTCGGTTCGGCCAGCACCTTGATCAGACCATCGCGTTTTTGCGCGTCGAGGTTGAAGAAGTTGTTCTTGCTGGCGCCGCTCAAGCCGCTGGGATTGTTGCTGAGAAGGCTGGACAGCAGCGAATACGACCAGCTGCCGATGGTCTTGTTGATGCCCAGACTGGCGCCCAGCTGGTCGACCAGCACCTTCGACACTTCGGCCACCTTCACTTCCAGCATCACCTGCTGCGGCGCGGCGATCGACAGCAGGTTGATCACGCGCGGTGCGGCCGCATCGGGCGTGGCGGCGGGAGCTGCAGCGGCGGCGCCCGCGCCTGCGGCTGGCGCGGCGCCGGAGCTGGCCGCGCCGCTGCGGGCGCTGCGCTGTACATAGGCGTTGGCCAGCGACAGGGCCTGGTCGGCCTTGACGACGTCGCTGACCATGCCCGACAGGATCAGGGTGTCGCCCGCCACCGTGACGTGGATTTTTTCGTTCGGCAGCAGTTCGGCCATGCGTGCCTGCAGGCTGCTGCTGTCGATGCCGACGGCCAGGTCGATGATGGTGGCGTCATTGCTCTTGTTCCACAGGATCAGGTTGGTGGTGCCGACGGAACGCCCCAGCAGGTACACCTCGTTGGGATTGAGCAGGATGACGTCGGCGATGCGCGGGTCGCCGACGGACATGCGGCTGGCGGCGAACGGCAGGCGCATCAGGGTCGACTTGCCTTCGGCCAGGCTCATTTGCGGCGCCATCTCGGTGCGGCCGGCGCGCGATTCGCTTTGCGGCGGCGTGGCCCTGGGCCGGGCGGCCGCCCGATTGCTCCTGGCGGCTCCCGTGTCGGTGCCGGCGGCGGTGGCGGCAGCGGCGACGGGTTCGCCGCGTGCCTGGGGCGCCAGGGCGCCGATCATGGCGAGGGCAAGCGCCAGGCTCAGTACCCGGCTTCCGCTTGCTGTGCAATATGTGCTCATGGCGTGACTCCTCTGGTGCAGGTTAGAATTGTTGGGAGCTGCGTTCCAGCCCCTTGATGACATCGACGCGTGGACCGGCCTGAGGCGCGGGTGCGGCGGCGGGACGGCGGCGTGGCAGCGGCTTGGCTTGCACCATGGCGGCGGGGGCGGCCATGGCGACCTTTTCATCGAGCAAGCTGGACTTGGTGGCGCCTTCCGTGTTGACGGGCTTGTCCTCGACCTGATTGCGCAGCACCAGCGACAGGGTGCCCACGCTGCGCGCCAGGTCGAGTTTTTCAGCCTGATCCGGCGTCAGCTCCAGGGTCACGGCGTTGACCACCTTGGGCTTGGTGTCGTCGCGGCTCGATTCCTGGGCGATGGCCAGCACGAGGATGCGTTCGAGCACGATCTTGGAAATGTTCGGATCGCGGTCCGGCGTCTTGCGGGCCCCTTCGCCCTGGGTGTTGACGAGGATGTCGACGAAGTTGCCGGGCAGGGCGAAGCCGGCCACGCCCACCACGTCGTTGACGCGCACGGTCATGGCGCGCTTGCCCTCGGCGACGACGGCCGACAGGCCGCCTTGCGTGCCGGGAGGCGCCAGCTTGCCTTCCATGATCGGTTCGCCGTGCTGGATGCTGGTGCGCGTGACGCGCGTTTCCAGCAGTTTCGGATCGTTGATGGCACCGGGCGGCAGCGCGTTCGATGGCCAGTCGACCATGCGCACCATGTCGGGCGTGAGGCGTGCCCCCAGGCTGATGTCGACCTGGGCCACGGCCACCTTGTTGATGTTGCCCGAGGCTTGGGCATTGATCCAGCGCGCGGCCACGATGACCGCGGCGAACGCCAGGATGACCGCAATGGCCATCATCGTCAGAGCGCGTGCGTTTCTCATTTTGCTTCCCCTTTGTGCTGGACCGCTGCCGGTCCGGTGTGTGTGTTTGCGAGGTCGTTATCGCTGCCGAAATAGTTTTGCCATGCCCAGAACAGGACTTCCGGAGACAGTTGCGCCGGGTGGTCTTCATAACGCGCCTGGTCGCAGACCTGCGCGAGGATGTCGCGCGGATAGCAGGCGAGCAAGGGCCGCTTGTAGAGGCTATGCAGGTGCAGCAGGTAGGTGTAGGAGGCTTCGTCGAAATTGATGCCCAGCTGGGCGCAGGTGCTGCGGAACACGGCCAGGTAGTGGTAGGCGCTCAAGGGACCCACATGGATCTTGTAGCCGATGCGGCGCAGGAAGGAATCGTCGGCCAGCTGCTGCGGCGCCAGGTTCGACGAGAACACGACGATGACGTCGAAGGGCACGGGGAATTTGTAGCCCGTGTGCAGCGACAGGTAATCGATGTGGCGCGCCATCGGCACGATCCAGCGGTTCATCAGTTCCACGGGCGAGCAGCGCTGGCGGCCCAGGTCGTCGATGATGAAGATGCCGTTGTTGGCCTTCAGGTGCGGCGGCGCCTGGTACAGGCGGGTGCCCTGGTCGAATTGCAGGTCCAGCATGTCGAGCGTCAGCTCGCCGCCCGTCAGCACGGCGGGGCGTTCGGCGCGCACCCAGCGCGGGTCGGATGGCACGCGGCCTTTGTTTGACAGGGTGTGCAGCATGGGGTCGAGGAAGGGCAGCACTTCGCCGTCGACCATCACGGCATGGGGCAGGGCGATGGCGCCGCTGAGCAAGCCGTTCAGGCGCTCGGCCAGGTAGCTCTTGCCGCTGCCGGCGGGGCCGTGAAAGAACAGGGCGCGTCCGGAATTCATGGCTGCGCCCAGCTGGTCGAGCACGGCCGAACTGGCCACCACGTCGCGAAATTCGCGCTGCACGTCGTCGCGCGTGACATGCATGTCGGCCACGCTTTGCGCCAGCACCTGGTTGCTGTAATCGGCCAGGGTGACGGGGGCGGGACCACTGTAGGCGTTGCGGCGCATGTATTCGGCGGCGCGCAGGCGGCCCTGGTCGCCCAGCAGGTAATACAGGTCGGCGTCGGTGCCGCTGCCGCCGTTGCGGCGCGCTTCGCACAGCTTTTCGGCGCGCATGAAGGTGAGCAGCGGTTCGAGCACGCCGGCGCCCAGTTTCACGTGCGTCGACAGGGCGGGCAGGCCGATCTGGCCGCGCAGGAAGAGTATCTTGACCAGCAGTTCGACCAGGAACAGGAAGGGCAATCCCGTTTCCTCGACCGTGCGTGGCGCGCGCTTGGCCGCCGGTTCGACGCCGCCGCCGTCGCTGCGTTCTGGATAGGTGTCAGGCATGATGGATACTCCTCTTGTTCGGATGGCCGGATATCAGAAGATGAAGGGCAGCAGGCGGTACTTCACCTGGCGCATGTAGACGCGGTAGCGCACGTCGGCGGACAGGAAACGCTCTTCGCGCAGCAGGCGCATCACCATCATGCCCATCGTCGCGACATAGATGACGGTGTTGGCGGGCGAAGTGTTGGCCAGCAGGTAGCCGCTCAGGGAAATCAGGTAGCTGGCATACAGCGGATGGCGTATCACGCGGTAGACACCGCCCGTCTTGATCTCGCGCTGCGCCGCCACCAGGCCGAAGCTGCGGTTCAGCGACAGCAGGCCGGCGATTTGCAGCAGGCTGCCGACGGCCAGCAGGTAGCGCGCGCCGGGCCAGATGGCCATGTCGGCGGGGGACAGAAGGAAGGGCGCGAAGGTGGCGCCGATGGCCAGCAGCCAGTCGCCCGCATCGGTGGAGATGCTGACGGGGGCCGAACGCACGATGAAGAACAGGGCGGCCAGGGTTTCGGCGGCGCAGAACAGCAGATAGCTCCAGTCGCCGCTGTGCAGGAATCCCACCACGTGGGCGCTGGCAAAGAACGTCCACAGGCAAGCCATGGCGATGCTGGTGAACAGGCTGGCGTGGCGCGAGTGGCAGAGGGTGGCGAGGGTGTCCATGGTCGAGTCCTAGGGTGGCTGGTCGTCGGAGCGGCGCGTTTCAGCGCAGGCTCCACAGGTGGGTGTATTGCAGGAAGACCTGCAAGCCGGTGCCGCTGGCGATGGCGAAGGCGTAGGCCAGCTTGCCGGTGGCCGGCGGCGGTTCGGCGATCGTGGCGGCGCCGCCGGCCAGGCTGTGCAGCAGCGCGCCCAGCATCATGTGCCAGGTATTTTTCAGCACCTGGCGCAGGCGCTGGCCGGCCAGCGCGGCGGCCAGGGCCAGCACGCCGCCGCACAGGAAGGTCAGCAGGGCCGCTTCGAGCACGGCGTCGGGACCGAGGAAGGCGCCGCACATGGCCATCAGCTTGACGTCGCCGGCGCCCAGGGCGCGCAGCAGATACATGGGCAGCAGCAGGGCCAGTCCGGCGGCGGCGCCGGCCAGCGCCTGCAGCAGTCCCAGGCCGCCGAAGGAGGCGTCGAACAGGCCGGCGCCCGATGGCACGAAGCCGTTGAGGATCAAGCCCGCCAGCGTGCCCCACAGCACCAGGCGGTTCGGGATGCGGCGCGTGCGCAGGTCGTGCCACAGGGCGCTGGCGAGCAGGGTGGCCAGCACGGCCAGGCACAGCAGCATGGGCAGGTGGGCGTTCATGACGTCAGTCCTTCCTTGCTCATGCAGGGCGCCGTGGCCATGTGCATGGCCGGTGCCGCAGCCTGGCTGCCCAGCAGCCGTCCCACCAGGCGCCACACCAGCGCCGCGCCGGCCGCACCCACATAGCCGTCGAGCGCATAGTGCCAGCCCAGGTGGATGGAGCCGAGCAGGATCAGCACGGCGAAGGCGGACAAGGCGATCCCTGCGGCGCGGCTGACCTTCCAGCCCATGATGGCCATCAGCACGGCGGTGGCCACATGCATGCTGGGCATGGCGGAGATCCCCAGTTCGCCGTTCGCCCCCTTGCTTTGATAGCCTTGCCACAGCATCTCCTGCACCTGCAGGGCCCAGACGGGAACGTGCTGGTTGGCGTCATGCAGGTAGGCCATCAGCGGCGCATACGGATCGCTGGCGTGCAGGTGGCCGTAGTAGCAGGGACCGACCGAGGCAAACAGCACGGCCAGGATGCTGCCCAGGGCGATCCAGGTCAGCGCAAAGCTGAGCAGGAACTGCATGCGCAGCAGCGGGCGGCGCGTGTCGAGGATCAGCCAGTACAGGATGGCGTAGAACAGGAAGAACCAGAAGTGGTAGCTGAAGTTGAGCAAGCCCGTGACGAGCGGGTGGCCCAGCAGCGGCTGCAGCCTTTCCCATGGGGCCATGCCGCCATGCAGCGCCATGTCCCAGGCGGACAGGGTGGCATCCCAGGTGTAGGGATGCAGGCGCGGAATGGCGCCCTTGAAGACGGTGAAGCTGGAGGCGAAGACGGGAATCAGCAGCATGGCCGGCAGCGCGTGCAGCAGGCGCTCGTTGCTAAGGTAGCGGCGCAGATCGTGGTACAGATAGTGGCACAGGCGGTGCGGGCGTTTCATCACCATGACGTGGATGGTGTAGCCGCACAGGATGAAGACGGGACCCGTGAGGATGGCCACGAAGAAGCCGGCCAGCACGTTGAGGATCTCCGATGCGCTGGGCAGGCCGCCGGCCAGCAAGGTCGCGGCGGCGGCGTACAGCAGCACGATCAGCAGCAGGGCGCGGTGGGTGCGCAGCGAGGCGCGCAGGGTGTTCATGACAGGGCCAGGACCACTTGGTCCTTGACGTAGACAAACAGCAGCTTGACCTGGTCGCCCAGCACGGTGATCGTGAGCACCAGCACTGCCGCGATCAGGCCCGCCAGCAACGCGTATTCGATCGCTGTAACGGCGGACTCGTCGGATAAACGGCTGAAGAGAGATTTCACGATGGGCCTCGCTAGGCGGTATCAAGGTGGGCGTGCCGGAAATATGGGGAAGCGTAGTCCGGGCTGGCGCTGGGCCGGCCCGGACGGCACCGCGTCAGGCATTGGCGGTGGTCAGCTTGGTGCCGATGGTGCTGAAGGTTTTTTTCAGCTGCGTGCCGACGATGGTGATGGCGGCGATGATCACCACGGCGATCAGGGCGGCGATCAGGCCATATTCGATTGCGGTGACGCCATCTTCTTCGCGGATAAAGTTTTTGATGAGGTTCATGACAACTCCTGGTGGTGGTTAAGCTACGGCGGTGGGTAAAACGGCATGGCGGTGTTGCTTCCTGTTGCTACGCTCTCATGGGCTTTCGCCCAGTGCGAGCAGTCCGATGATGCACACCACCGCCATGAGGGCCGCCACCAGGGCATAGCGGTAGAACGCAGCCTTTTCCTTGCCCTGCAAATAGGTGATCAGGGCTGTCGGAAGAAACTTGTCAAGGCGCATGCTGTGCTCCGTGTCGTGGTGGGCCGCGCGGTGATTTGCACTCCGGTAAATCCACTATAGAAGTTGGCACCTTGATCTACATCAGAAGAACATCCTTTTATTGCAAGGAGGAATTGCTTGTTTTTTTCGTGACAATTGTCATGGTCGAGTCTGGCGCGCGGGCGCAGGGGCGCAGGCAGCGCCGGTGGCTGGCGAAGGGGGCGGCGGAGGGAGTGCGCGGCCGGGCAGTGGCCGTGCCGGGGGACGGCGGCGTCAGGCGCCGGACGGCAATTGGCCCAGCTGGTGCTTGGTGGCGTAGGCGTACAGTTCCAGGCGGTTGTATACGCCCAGCTTGCGGTAGATCGACGTCAGGTGGTTGCGCAGGGTGTGTTCGGAGATGAACAGCTGGTCCGCCAGCAGCTTGGCCGGCGTGCCGCTGCCGTGCACCAGCGCGGCGATGATCTTTCTTTCCTTGAGGGTCAGGCTGGCGATGGCGATGGCTTGCGCCGAGCCGCCGCCGGGCTGGGTCAGCTGCGTCAGCATGCGTCCCAGCATCGCGTGTTCCAGCCACAGCTCGCCTTGGTACACCTTTTCGATGGCCTTCAGCACCATCTCCGCCGGCGCATCCTTGCTGACGATGCCGCGCGCGCCTTTCAGCACCGTCTGGTCCAGGACGGCCTGGTCGTGGCTGGCCGTCAGCACCAGCACGCGCGTGCTGCCGCACTGCGCCAGCGCGGGCAGGATGGCCAGCGAGCTGATGCCGCCCAGGTCCAGGTCCAGCACGATCACATCCGGTTGCAGCGCCTTCGCCTGCTCCAGCGCCTCGGCGCTGTCGGACGCCGTGGCGACCACGCGCATGCCCGAGTGCTCGCCGCCGATCAGCCGCTCCAGGCCCCACAGCATGGTCTTGTGATCGTCCACCAGCATGACGCTGATGACATGGCTGGCCGGGGGCGTGTAGCGTAAGTCGTTCATATGGGGATCTCGATCTGCACGGAGGTGTTGCCCAGCATGCCATGCGTGACGCGGGCCGTGCCACCCAGGGCGGCTGCCCGTTCGGCCAGCGAGTCGGGCAGAAAATCGGGGACGTGTGCGGCCGCGCATTCGTTGTCGATGCTGATGTGCAGCGCGCCCTGCACGCAGGTCAGCTTGACGGCGCCGTGCCGCGCCGACGTATGCTTGCGGATATTGCTCATGCCTTCGTTGACGATCTGGAACACCTCGGCCGCCAGGCGGTCGTTGATGTGCAGGTCGCCCTCGATTTGCAGGGCGATATCGATGCCATAGAATTCGCGGATCTGCGTGGCCTGGCGGCGCAGCGCGACCAGCAGTTCCGGCTCGCTTTGCACCTGGCCGTTCTTGAACGTGCGCGCGTAGCTGCGCAGGTCGGCGATCACCTGGCCCGACATGATGATCAGTTTTTCCAGTTCGGGCAGCAGCGGGTTGCCGGGCGTGGCTTCGTTGCGCAGGGCCGCCAGGCCGTGGCGCAGGCCGATGTACGGCTGCACGGCCGTGTCATGCAGGTCGCGGGCGATCTTTTCGCGCTCGCGCGAGGCCGCCTGCGACGCCAGGCGGTCGAGCAGGTCGATGTTTTCAATGACGGGAAACGCCTGCGCGCCGATATGACTGAGAAACAGGGCGTCCGTCTTGCTCATGCTGGTGGCGGAGACGATGAAGATGCGGCCCTTGCCATTGCGCAGGGGCAGCGGTGCGCTGATGAAGGCGTGCGCTTCGAGCAGCTCGGCCAGGCGGTCGCCTGCCGCGTCGTCGTGCCGCAGCCAGCGTCCGCTGTCGGGATCGAGCATGCGCGCGCCGCCTGTCCACGGCAGCCAGCGGCCGGCGGGCTGGTTGTACAAGGCGATTTTATCGTGCGGGAAAGCGAGCAGGGGACTGGCCGCGTCATCGCTGAGGAGCGAGCTGGTGTGCACGACGCCCGTTGCCGTTTGCAGCACGCTGCGCAGCGACCAGACCCGCGTGCCCTTGTCCTGCATGATCAGCAGGCAGCTGCGGCCGTTGAAATAACTGCGGGTTTTTTCCAGTACGGAGGTAATGGTCTGGTCGACGCCGAAGCGCGGATTGGACAGCTGGCTGACATCGCGCAGCAGCGCCAGGTGGCTGCGCTGCGTGATGGCCGAACCGCCCCAGTAGGCGATCATGTAGCCGAGCGCCAGCAGGAAGGTGGTACGCAGCAGCAGGCGCGACAGCTCCGCATCCGTTTCGCCGAACAGGGCCGTGGCGGCGAACAGGCCGGCCGAGGCCAGGGTCACGCGCGCGCCTTCCTCGAAGCCCCGCTGGAACGACGAGGTCAGGATGGCAAAGAAAAAAAACAGGAAGAATAAATTGTTGTGGCTGCTGGTGGAAAACACGATCAGCGCATACCAGGCCACGTCGAGCCAGTACAGCAAGATGTCCTGGGGCAGGCTGAAGCCCAGCACGGCCAGCACATAGAGCAGCAGGCTGTGCATGGTGTAGGCGGAAAAGATCAGCCAGGTAATCTTGCTCAGCTTGCCGGCGCTTTCGGGGTCGATGAACAGGGTCAGCAAGGTGGCGCTCGACAGCAGCAGGCGCATGCCGTTGACCATGGTCGTATCCATGCCGGCACCCGGCAAGCCGGATCTGAGGGGAGGATCGAGATTCACAAGCGCTCCTGGCCATGTCCCGCATGGTGAGCCATGCGCAGGGATAGATACCACAGATAAATTCTTGTTATTGTTGCTGCAATCAATGACGAGTCTACGCACACGCCATAAAGATGTCTACTGGAATCCTTTGCCCTGCGTTGCTTTTTTTACAGCGGCTGCACCATCACGCGGTTGCGCCCGGCGCCCTTGGCCAGGTACAGGGCGCGGTCGGCGGCGCCGATCAGGGCGGAGATGGTCGGTTGCTGCTGCGGGTGCTGGGTGGCGATGCCGATGCTGACCGTGATGTGCTTGACCTCATTGCCCGTCTTGGCATGCGGAATGCGCAGTCCGGCCGCGTGCTGGCGGATTACCTCGGCCATGCGCAGCGCCTGCGCCGCGTCCGTGTCGGGCAGGATGGCGGCAAATTCCTCGCCGCCATAGCGCGCCAGCAAGTCTGTGGGGCGCTGCAGCATGGCGGCCAGTTCGGCCGCGACGCGGATCAGGCAATCATCACCTTGCTGGTGGCCGTAATGGTCGTTGTAATCCTTGAAGTGATCGATATCGATCATCAGCAGCGACAGGGGGCTGCCCGTGCGCATGGCGCGCCGCATTTCCTTCTCGATCGCCACGTCGAAGTGGCGGCGGTTGGCGATGCCCGTCAAGCCATCGGCAAAGGTTTGCGAACGCAAGACCATGGTCTGTTCGCGCAGCAGCTTTTCGCGGCCCACGGCGATGGTGACATCATTGATCTGGATCAGGCAGTGGCGCGGCGAATCGGGCAAATTGATCGGCGTGACGGCGATCGCCTGCTGCATGCGCTCCCGGCCTTCGGCCGCGCCATGCGTGTACAGGGGAAACGGCGCCTTGTGCAGGGTTTGCGACAGCAGCGACTGGAAATTGTCGCGCAGGGCCTGGGTGATGGCCGAATCGATGCGCTTGTGGCGCAGTTCCGGATAGACGGTGAAGAAATCCTGGCCCAGCACGGCGTCGGCCTGGCATGCCGAGTGGCGCGCCATCCAGTGGTTCCACAGCACGATGCGGTGCTGCTCGTCGAGCACGATGGCGCCCAGGTTGACGGCGCCGAGTATGCTCTCGAGCAGGGCGAGTCGGTGTAAGGCATCCGGCATGATCGTCACGCCTGTCCCAGGACCTTGGCCAGATAGTGGCTGACCTGCTGCTTCAGGTCGTGCAGGGCGGACAGGTCGAGCACGAATGCCACATAACCGTGGATCTGGTGTTTGGACAGCACGAAGTCGATATGCAGCATCAGTACGACGGCCTCGTCATCGTGGCCGCCGAACGAAGACAGGATTTCCGCGCTGGTGCCCACGTGGTACAGGGGCAGCGAGCCATGCAGTTCGCTGTCGAACAGGTTGGCCAAAGTCCCTACGCAGGAGTTGAGGATGATGTTGCCGATTTCGCTCATCGCTTCCTGTTCCATCTCCGTCAGTTCCTGCAGCGGCATGGCGTCGCCCACCATCAGGCGCACGATTTCCAGGCTTTTATCTTCAGGAAACATCAGGATGGCTTCGGTGGCGAAGGCGCCATCGTAATGCTGGCTGACGCCGCAGATGCGTTCGCCATCCTTCTTGCTGCCCAGCAGGGCAGCCGCATCGGCACGGTTCAGGAAAGTGATCGACGGCACCGACATGGTGACTTCTTCATTGACGATCTCGCTCATCGCGGCGGCCGCATGGCCCACCCCGATGTTGAATATCTCCACGAGGGCATCGTTTTCCAGTTCGGAGAGATTGACCATGCTCACAGTCCCAGTGACTCGATCAGCTGGTGGATGCGGGTTTCCGTGATCGGTTTTTCCATGAAGCCGACACGAAGTTCGATGGCGCGGTTGCGGATGGCGTTTTGCACGTTCGCCGTGACGAGAACGATGTGCGTTTGCGGGCACAGCGCGCGCAATTGTTCCGCCGCCGCCACACCGCCCATGCCGGGCATGTTGACATCCAGTAATATCAGCACAGGGCTGACAGTCTTGACTTTTTCCAGGGCTTCCTCACCCGTCGCCGCCTCAATCACTTGCCAGTCGGCATGTTTGCTGAGGATGAACTGATGCGACATCAGACGTGAAACCCGGCTGTCATCGACAACAAGTACCTGCTTACTGTGATTCATGTGCTATTCCTGAAACGTCATATCGGTCAATCGTTCCATTTTCGCATATTTTAGAGGGCATAGAGAGTAATTGGCTGGGCAATTGCCTTGGGGCAAGTCTTTTCCACTTGCCTGTTGTATCCCGTCGCCAGGTCCGTCATCATGGCCGGCTGGCCGGGCCGGCAATCCGTTAAAATAGCGGCATTCCTCACTTTAGCCTTTTTTTGCCATGACCCAAGACGAATTGAAGCAAGCCGTAGCCCGCGCCGCCATTAACTATGTGGTGGACGGTGAAATCATCGGTGTCGGCACCGGTTCCACCGCCAACTTTTTCATCGATGAACTGGCCAAGATCAAGGACCGCATCAAGGGGGCGGTCGCGTCGTCCGAAGCGACGGCCGCGCGCCTGGCCGGTCATGGCATTCCCGTCTTCGACCTGAACGACGTCGAGTCGATCGCCGTCTACATCGACGGCGCCGATGAAATCACGGCCAGCGGCGCCATGATCAAGGGCGGCGGCGCGGCATTGACGCGCGAAAAGATTGTCGCGTCCGTCGCGAAACAGTTCGTCTGCATCGCCGACGGCTCCAAGCTCGTCGAGACCCTCGGTGCCTTCCCGCTGCCGGTGGAAGTGGTGCCGATGGCGCGCGCCGCCGTCTCGCGCCAGCTGGCCGCACTGGGCGGCACGCCCCGCCTGCGCCTGAAGCCTGGCAGCACGGAAGCCTTCATCACCGACAACGGCGGCGAGATCATCGACGTGCTGGGCTTGCAGATCGCCGACCCGGTGGCGCTGGAACGGCAGATCAACCAGATCGTCGGCGTCATCGCCGTCGGCCTGTTCGCCGTGCGCGGCGCGAATGTCTGTCTGCTGGGCATGCCGGAAGGCGTGCGTACCTTGGCGTACTGATACGCAGCAGAAATCCGGGGTCAGTCACTACGTGATCGGAATGCGCCCCACTGGGGCGTATTCCCCCGCCGGGTCTGACCCCAGCCTTCCGTTTGCACCGCCCGGTACACGGCCACGGTGCGCAGCAAGCCGCCGAGGAAGATGCCGCTGAAGCAGCCATAGGCGAGGCAGACGGGCACGATGAAGCCGGTCGCATGGGCGTAGGCCGGCGCGATGGCCAGGGTCACGGCCACCGCATATTTCATGCAGAAAATGCTCATCATCAGCATCAACGGCACCCAGCTGCCGGGGCGCTGCACGCTGGTCCGTTCGGGTATGGCGACGATCTTGCGCGCATCGCTCAGTGTCCATGCCAGCGCCGCGCCGGCCAGGGCGCCGGCGGCCCAGGCGAACGGCGCCACGCCGGCCAGGCCGAAACTGCCCTGCACGCCGCTCAGCGACAGGGCCAGCATGACCAGGGGAATGATGCACAGCTTGCGCAAGGTCACTTCGCGTGCGCGGCTGGCCAGCACGCCCCGGTAGACGAGCAAGCCCAGGATGGCCCAGACGTAGAGGGGAGTGTGGCTGAAGATGTGCTGCAACATGGTGTCCGCCTTTGGAGTGAGGTTGTCGATGGACGTACTGTGCCAGCGGGCGGCATGGGCGGCGAGCGGTGTGCGACGAAACGGGGAGGCGGTGCCGTGAAACAGCGGAGGAGGGCGTGAAACGCAGGTGAAACTGCCCGTGACGCGGCGGCCACGGGCAAGCGATAAAACTTATTCCGTTGGCGGCACGTAGCCCATGGCGGCATCGGCGCCATCGCCGAAGAAATGCTTTTCCATCTGCGTGGCCAGGTATTTGCGGGCGCGCGCGTCGGCCAGGTTCAAACGGTTTTCATTGACCAGCATGGTCTGGTGCTTGAGCCAGGCGGCCCATGCTTCCTTCGACACGGATTCGTAAATCTTCTTGCCCAGTTCGCCCGGGTACGGCGGGAAATCCAGTCCTTCGGCTTCCTTGTTGAGTTTGATGCAGTGGATCGTGCGGGCCATCTGTGCTCCTGAATCAGTGTAGAGATAAAGCGTGATTATAAGGCACTTTGCGCCTGCCCTCGCGGGGTCGTCGCGGCCTGGCGACACGCCGTTTGCCGCGCCCTTGCGCTGGATCAAATTTGATCTGCGCCGCCCTAGCTAGTAAGATGCCTTATCGCGCCAGCCGCTGGCTGCGCCTCTTCCAAGCAAGTAGTAACAATTAACCAATATGGAATCCCTATGACCTCAGTGAAAGTCCATGGCATCGATGTCAGCAATACCGGCAGCTTCGCGCTGTTTGGCGGCATCAACGTGCTCGAATCGCGTGATCTTGCCATGCGCGCCTGCGAAGAATATGTGCGCGTCACGCAAAAACTGGGCATTCCCTATGTGTTCAAGGCCAGCTTCGACAAGGCCAACCGTTCCTCGATCCATTCCTACCGGGGACCAGGCCTGGAAGAAGGCATGCGCATCTTCCAGGACGTCAAGGCGGCGTTCGGCGTACCCGTGATTACCGACGTGCATGAGCCATGGCAGGCGCAGCAGGTGGCCGAAGTGGTCGACGTGCTGCAACTGCCCGCCTTCCTGGCGCGTCAGACGGACCTCGTCGTGGCGCTGGCGAAAACGGGTAAAGTGATCAACATCAAGAAGCCGCAATTTTTGAGCCCAGGCCAGATGGCCAATATCGTCGAGAAATTCAAGGAAGCGGGCAACGACCAATTGATCCTGTGCGACCGCGGCACTTGCCTCGGTTACGACAATCTGGTGGTCGACATGCTGGGCTTTGGCGTCATGAAAAAGACCTGCGACGACCTGCCCATCATCTTCGACGTCACGCACGCCCTGCAGCAGCGCGATCCCGGCGGCGCCGCTTCGGGCGGCCGCCGCCAGCAGGTGGCCGACCTGGCCCGCGCCGGCCTGGCCGTCGGCATCGCCGGCCTGTTCCTGGAAGCCCATCCGGACCCGGACAATGCCCGCTGCGACGGCCCCAGCGCCTTGCCGCTGGACCAGCTGGAGCCGTTCCTGGCGCAGTTGAAGGCGCTCGACGATCTGGTCAAGTCGTTTGCGCCGCTGAATATCAAGTAACTAGTCACTAGCAGCTGTTTTTCGCGCGTTCTGTGAGCAAAAACACCACCGGTTCCGGTGGTGTTTTTTTTTGCCTGCAGCGGCTGCGGGTGCTGTTGTCTGGCATGCGTGTTGTGTTAACGCCCGATGGGGAGAATTTGTCGAAATTGCTTACTTGCAGCATTTTATAATGCCATTAATTGCTTTTGCCGAAAAGTCCTGGCAAGCCCCGATGTCATCACGTCAGATCGGAACATCACATGAATCGAATTCATCGCACGGTATGGAACCGCCGCCGCAACGCGGTCATGGTCGTGGCAGAACATGCCGGCAGCGGGGGCAAGCGCTCCGGCACCACAGGGACGCTGCTGGCCAGCGTGCTGACCGGCGTGATGCTGGGCGGCGGGGCGCAGGCGGCGGACCTTGCCGCCACGGCCTTGCCCAGCGGCGCCGTGGTGACGGCGGGACAGGCGCACGTCGGCCAGCAGGGCGCGGCCATGACCGTAACCCAGGCCAGCGGCAAGGCGGCCATCGAGTGGAACAGTTTTTCGATCGGCAAGGATGCCAGGGTCAATTTCGTGCAGCCGAATGCCGCCGCCGTGACCTTGAACCGGGTCCGGGGCAATGAAGGCTCGGTCATCGACGGCGCGCTGCATGCGAATGGCCAGGTGTTCATTTTGAATCCGAATGGCGTGCTGTTCGGCAAGGGCGCCAGAGTCGATACGGCGGGCCTGGTAGCGAGCACGCTCAATCTCGGCGATGCCGATTTTCTGGCAGGCAAGACCAGTTTCACCGGCAAGGGCGGCGCCGTCCGCAATCTGGGCAGTCTGAACGCCAGGGATGGCGGCTACATCGCGTTATTGGGCGCGCAAGTGCGCAATGACGGCGTGATCAGCGCCAGGCTGGGGACGGTGGCGCTGGCGGCCGGCAACAAGGTCAGCCTGACTTTCGACGGCGGCGCGCTGGTGGGCGTGGCCGTCGATGAGGCGGCGCTGGCCGCGCTGGTCGCCAATGGCAACGCCGTGCACGCCGATGGCGGCCTGGTGGTGCTGACGGCGAAAGGCGCCGACGGTCTGTTGAGTACCGTCGTCAACAACACGGGCGAAGTGCGCGCGCGCACCATCAACGAGCGCGGCGGGCGGATTTTCCTGCTGGGCGAAGGCGGCGCCGTGGAAGTGGCCGGCAAGCTCGATGCCAGCGCGCCGCAGGGCGGCAATGGCGGCTTCATCGAAACCTCGGGGCCGGTGCTGCGCGTGGCTGACGGCACGCGCGTCGACAGCAGCGCCGTTGCGGGCCGCAGCGGCTCCTGGCTGATCGATCCCACCGATTTCACGATCGGCAGCGGCAGCGCCGCGCAAGGCGCGAGCGGCATCGGCGTCGATACCCTGCAAGCGGCGCTGGCTGCCGGCAATGTCACGATTCGGACCCAGGCGGCCGGCAGCGAAGCGGGCGATATCCACGTCAACGCGCCGCTGGCCTGGAACGCCAACCAGCTGACCCTGGAAGCGCACGGCGACATCAATGTCAACGCCGTCATGAGCGCCACCGGCAGTTCGACCTTGAACCTGAAAACAGGCTACAACTTCAATCCCGGCAGCCCGACGTTTAACACGAGCAAGAATGTGCTGGTGGGTATCGATGACGCCGGCGTCTTCAAGGGCCGCATCGATGTCGACCGCGCCGGTACGGGGTTGCTGACGATTAATAACATCGGCTATACCCTGATCAATGCATTGGGCAGCGCCGGCAGCACCAGCAGTCTCGATTTGCAGGGCATCAACGGCGGCGCCGGCGGCCACTATGCACTGGCCGGCAATATCGACGCCAGCGCCACCAGCGGCTGGAACGGCGGCGCCGGCTTCGCTCCCGTATCCCTCTCCGGCGTGTTCGACGGCCTGGGTCATACCGTCAGCGGCTTGCGCATCACCCAGCCGTCCGGCACGTATGTTGGCCTGTTTGGCAGCAACAACGGGCGGGTGCGCAACGTGGCGATGTCGAATGCGGTGGTCAGCGCCAATCAGGGCGTGGGGGCGTTGATCGGATTGAACATGGGCAGCGTTTACAACAGCTACGCCGCGGGCAGCGTGACGGGGCCGGGCGGTTACGTGGGCGGCCTGATCGGTGCGATCTTCGATGGCACGCTCACCCGCCTGCATTTCGACGGCACGGTCAATTCGCAGGGCAATAACATCGGCGGACTGACCGGTTACCTGGCGTACCAGATCACCCTGGCCAACAGCTATGCCAACGCCACGGTGACGAATACGGCCGGCACCTGGACTGGCGGCCTGGTCGGGCAAAACGATTACGGCTACATCGTCGACAGCCATGCCGGCGGCAGCGTCATTGGCAAGGGCGACACGGGCGGTCTGGTCGGCAATAACAACAGCGGCAGAGTCACCGGCAGCTACGCCACCGCCACCGTGACCGGCACCACGAATACAGGCGGCCTGGTCGGCAACAACAATAACGGCAAGGTCAGCGGCAGCTACGCCAGCGGCGCCGTTACCGGCACGAGCACGGTGGGCGGCTTGATCGGCCGAAGTAGCGCCGCCGGTGGCACCGCCACGCCGGACAATGAAGTCAATACCAGTTATACGAGCGGTACCGTCAATGCCAGCGGCGACAATGTCGGCGGCCTGATTGGCTTAAATTATGGCAACAACGTCGTCAATACCTATTCCCGCAGCGCCGTCAGTACCAGCGGCAATTATGTGGGCGGTTTGATCGGCAACAACCTGGGCACCGTCGACAAGAGCTACTCGACCGGCCTCGTGAGCAGCCCGGGCGCGGGCGTGGGCGGCTTGATGGGTGTCAGCATTGGCGGCGTCAGCAACAGTTTCTGGGATACACAGACCAGCGGGCAGAACAGTAGTGGCGACGGCACGGGCAAGACCACGGCGCAAATGAAAGATAGCAACTTGTTTACCACCAACAGCTGGGATTTCACCTTCCACAGCGGAGTATGGGGACGCAAGGCAACGCTCAATGACGGCTATCCCGTCTTGCGCACGTTTGGCTACGTCGATCCGATCACCATCACGCTGAACAATCCAGCCTTGACGAAAACCTATGGCGGGGCCAATCCGGTCCTGACAGGCGGCTGGACGGTGAGCGGCTGCGACAACAACCTGGCATGCGTGAGCGGCGTCGACTGGAGTGCGGCCTTGCTGCCCACCACCTCCGTCGGCACGCTCAATTACGGCGCCAGCCTGTTCACGCCGACCCTGGGCGCCGGCTATGGCAAGTTGAGCGATTATGACATCACCTACAGCACGGGTACCCTGTCGATCACGCCGGCCGTGCTGACCATTGCCGGCATCGGCGCCGCCAACAAGACGTATGACCGCACGAACGCGGCCAGCATCAACGCCGGCACCCTGGTGGGCCTTGTGAATGGCGAAAACCTGTCGCTGTCGGCCAGCGGCACCTTCGACAGCGCCAACGCCGGCGCCCGCACGGTGGCGGCCAGCTTGCTGGTGGGCGACGGCAGCGGCGCCAACGCGGGCCTGGCCAGCAATTACATCCTGTCCACGCCGACCGTCAATTTGGCGGCGACCATCCGTGCGCTGGAAGTGCATCTCGCCAGCCTGGGCGGCAAGGAATACGACGCGACCGACAAGCTCAACGCCAGCTTGCTGCAGATCACGAATGTGCTCGGTGGCGACACCGTCAACCTGAGCGGCACAGCTACCCTGGCGTCGCGCAACGCCGGTACGCAGGCGCTGGCAGGCTATGCGGACCTTGTGCTGGACAACAGCAACTACACGTTCGCGCCAGCCAGCCTGGGCGCCAGCGTGCTGGTGACGCCGCGCGCGGTCAGCGTGAATGCGGCTGGCGGCGCCACGCGTCGCTACGATGGCAGCGTGAATGCGGCCGCCGGCCTGCTGAACCTGGCTGGCGTGCTGGCGGGCGATAGCGCCAGCCTGAGCGGCAATGCGCTACTGGCAGGCAAGAATGTCGGTACGCAATCCATCAGCGGCCTGGGTACCTTGAGCCTGGACAATGCCAATTACACCTTGAGCGGCGTGCTGCCTGCCGGCAGCGTGGCCATCACGGCCTTGCCCGTCAATGTGGCGGCAGTCTCTGGCGCGAGCCGGGCGTTTGACGACACTGCGGATGCGGCCGCCAATTTGCTGGCCTTGAACGGCGTGCTGGCCGGCGACAGCGCTGTGCTGGGCGGCAAGGCGACGCTGTCTTCCAAGGAGGCGGGCAAGCAATCCATCGTCGGCTTGTCGGGCTTGACTGTGTCCAACAGCAATTACACGCTGGCCGGCGCGAATGCCAGCGGCACCGTGGAGATCCTCCCGCTGGAAGCGGAAACGCCGGAAGCGCCAAAGGCGAGCCTGGCCAGCACCATAGGCGAGGTCTCCCGGACCAGCGTTCCCAGCAAGCGCGAGGTCTTGCGCGATGCCGGCCTGTCGTTGCAAAGCGACTTGATCCCGTTCGTTTCCGTGCCACCCACCGTGAATAGCAGTGCCGTGCCACTGGGCGCCGCCTTTGGCGCGAATGCGCCGCTGAGCGTGCTGTACAGTCCCGGCGCGAACGAGATGAGCGAAAGTCTTACCCTGGCGCAAACCCAGCGCTTGCTGCAGCCAGCCGGCGCCCAGGGCAATGGCGGATCGCAGCCATTGCGCTTGCCCGTCAGCCGCAATTCCCTGATGGAGATCGTCAATGGCGGCGTCAAGCTGCCCGATGGCGTGGACCAGTTGCTGTTTGTCGTGAAGGCCCAATAAATGAGCATGCTTATCCGTACCTCCATCGTCCCCACCGCCCGCCGGGCGGCATGCAAACGCACGGCCATGTCGCTGGCGCTGGGCCTGGCCTTGGGCGCGACCGCCATGGCGCAGGCCCAGCAGGTACCGACCATCGGCGACGTTGTGCGCCAGAGCCAGCCGGTGCCGCCGCCGGTGACGCCGCCGCCGTCCCTGCCTGCGCTGGGCGGCGTGCCGGCCGCGCCACCGCTGCAGGCCTTGACCGGCGATGCCGCCAGCAAGGTCAGGGTGACGCAGTTCGTGCTGGAGGGCAACCACGCCATTGACAGCGCCACCCTGCTGGCGCTGCTGCAGCCGGAGCTGGGCCGGACGCTGACCCTGGCCCAGCTCGAAGAGATGGCCACCCGTATCACGCGCCATTACCGTGCCGCCGGCTACTTTGTGGCGCGCGCCTATATCCCGGCGCAGGAATTGACTGATGGCAAGTTGATCATTCGCGTGGTGGAAGGTCAATATGGAAAATTTATCCTCAGCAATACTTCACGCGTGCACGATAGCGTGGTGCAAGGCTTGCTGGACCAGGCCAGGCGGCACGATGTCGTGTCCCTCGATACCCTGGAGCGGGCGATGTTGATCATCAATGACACGCCTGGCGTCAAGGTGGTGCAGGCCGACGTGATGCCGGGCGAGCAGGTCGGCACCTCGGATTTTGCCATCCGTACCGAGGCCACGCCCGCCTGGGGCGGCTACGTGTTGCTGGATAACTATGGCTCTACGTACACGGGCAAGCAGCGCCTGCGTTTCAATGCCGACTGGAATTCGCCCAGCGGCCGCGGCGACCGCCTGTCGGCCAGCGGCATGGCCACGCGCAACAGTGGCTTGCTGAACGGCCGTCTTGGCTATTCGATGTTGCTGGGCACGGACGGCGCCCGCGTCGAAGGGGCGCTCAGCCGCACTACCTATGAACTCAGCGACGTGTATGCCGCGCTTGACGCCTCTGGCAACGCCAATGGCGTGGACTTGCTCCTGAGTAAGCCGCTCAAGCGTACCCGCGAGCACACGGTGGAAGCGGGCCTGGGCGTGGCGTACAAGGATTTAAAGGATGAAATCGGTGCCACGCGCACCTCGGTGGGCAAGCAGTTGAGCAGCATCAGCGCCAGCATCGCGGACCGGCGTATGCATGCCTTGCTGGGCTGGGATGGCTTGACCCAGAGCAGCGCCAGCCTGACGGTGGGGCGCTTGCACTTCAAGGAAGCGGCTGCCGAAGCGCTCGATGCGGCCGGCGCCGATACGCAGGGCGGCTATGCCAGGCTGAATCTGGCGGCGTCGCGCGTCAGCGTGCTGCCGTCGCAATTCCTGCTGACCACCAGCGTCAAGGCGCAGGCGTCGCTGAACAATAAAAGCCTCGATGGCGTCGAGCGCATGAGCATTTCCGGCGACGGTGGCGTAGCCGCGTATCCGATCGGCGAACTCAGTGGCGACCATGCGGCGCTGCTGCGCGCCGAACTGGCCCGGCCGCTGGCGGGCGGCGGCACGGCGCAGCTGAGCGGCAGCATCTTTAGCGACTATGGCTGGGCCAGGTCTGTCGCGGCGCCGGCCGGCGTCGCCGCCTCGCGCAAGCTGGGCGATATCGGCCTGGGCCTGAGCGCCATGGCTGGCGGCATTCTGCTTAACCTGCAACTGGTGCACCGCACGGTAGGCGGGGTGCCGAGCAGCGAATCTGCATCGCGCACGCGCCTGCTGTTCCAGGCAGGTTGGGTAAGGTAAGCCATCGGCTGCCCTTGTCTGCAATGCAAAAAGCCTGGCAATGCCAGGCTTTTTGCGTGTTCAGTGACGCCGATTACAGGGTCTTGATCAACACCTGCGACTTGCGCTGCCAGTTATACATATGCTGGCGGTCCTTCGGCAAATCGTCGACGGTGGCCGGCACGAAGCCCCGCTTCTTGAACCAGTGCGAGGTGCGCGTGGTCAGCACGAACAGTTTGTTCAGGCCGGCGGCGCGCGCGCGGTTTTCCATGTGTTTCAGGATGCGCTCGCCGTCGCCCTGGGCTTGCACTTCCGGGTTGACCGTCAAGCAGGCCATTTCCGCCATCTTTTGCGCGGGGAACGGGTACAGGGCGGCGCAGCCGAAGATCACGCCATCATGCTCGATGACGGAGAAATAATCGATTTCGCGTTCGATCAGCTCGCGGCCCCGCTTCACCAAAGTGCCGTCCGCTTCCAGCGGTTCGATCAGCTTGATGATGCCGCCCACGTCCTCGATGGTGGCCTGGCGCAGGCTTTCCAGATTTTCATGGCTGATCATCGTGCCCACGCCATCATGGGTAAACAATTCCAGCAGGGCCGAACCGTCCATCGAGAAGGGCACGATGTGCGAGCGCTCGACGCCGTTGTGGCAAGCCTTGACGCAATGCTTCAGGTAGAACGCCGTGGCGTCGGGCAGGAAGCCGGCCATCAGCACGGCTTCGGCCTGGTGCGACGACAGTTCGCGGATTTCCACGCCCGTGGCGTCTTCCATCATCGGCGTTTCGGTAATAAAGATCAGTTTGTCCGCGTGCAGGGCGATGGCGGCGCTGCACGCCACGTCTTCCATGGTCAGGTTGAACGCTTCGCCCGTTGGCGAGAAGCCCAGGGGCGAGAGCAGCACCAGGCCGTCCGAACCAAGGATGGAATGGATGGTTTCGGCGTCGACCTTGCGCGTGATGCCCGTCAGTTCCAGGTCCACGCCATCGATCACGCCCAGCGGGCGCGCCGTGATGAAGTTGCCGGAAATGATACGGATGGCAGCATGCGACATGGGCGTGTTCGGCAAGCCCTGGCTGAACGCGGCCTCGATATCGAGGCGCAGCTCGCCGGCCGCTTCCTTTGCGCATTCCAGCGCGGCGATGTCGGTGATGCGCACGCCGTTGTGGAAGCGGCCTTCGACGTTACGCAAGGCCAGTTGTTCCGCCACCTGCGGCCGCGAGCCGTAGACGACGGTGACATTGATGTCCAGCGCATGCAGCAGGGACAAATCATGGGCCAGCACCTGCAGCGCCCCGGCGCTGACGAGTTCACCGGGGAAGGCGACCACGAAGGTCTTGCCGCGAAAGGCGTGGATGTAGGGCGCGACGGAGCGCAGCCATTGGACGAATTGGGTAGGGTTTTCCATTAAGCGCATTATAATTCGCTGCGCGATGTGCGCGCTTAAAATACCTGTAAAAAACAATGTCTTCAGCCAGCAATAAGTCTTCCCCTCCTTCCACCGTTGCAAATGTGCCCGCCAGCGGGGGTGTTGCCACGCCTGCCGCCACGCCTGCGCAAGGCCGCCAGCGCCCGCCCGTGAGCCAGCAAAGGCAGCAGCCGCCACGCGCGGAACAGCAGAAAGAGCAACAGCGACAGCAACAGCAGCAGCGCGCGCCGCGTCCGCCGCGCGAGGGGCAGGCGCCGCGCGATGACCAGGCCAGCCGCGAGAGCCGTGACGCGGCCCGCGCCGCGCGCGAGGCGGAAAAGGCCTTCCGCAACCCGCTGCCACCGATTACGTATCCGGAAGACTTGCCCGTCTCGGGCCGGCGCGAAGAAATCGCCAAGGCCCTGATGGAAAACCAGGTCATCATCGTTTCGGGCGAGACGGGTTCCGGCAAGACGACGCAGTTGCCGAAGATTTGCCTGGAACTGGGACGCGGACAGAAGGGCATGATCGGCCACACGCAGCCGCGCCGGATCGCCGCCTCGTCGACGGCCAAGCGCATCGCGCAGGAACTAGGCACGCCCTTGGGCGAAACCGTGGGTTTCAAGGTGCGCTTTAACGACACCCTGAGCCGTGGCGCGTCCGTCAAGCTGATGACGGACGGCATTCTGCTGGCCGAGACGCAGACCGACCCGTTGTTGAAAAACTACGACACCATCATCATCGATGAAGCGCACGAACGCAGCCTGAACATTGACTTCCTGCTTGGTTATTTAAAGCAGCTGCTGCCGCGCCGGCCCGACCTGAAGATCATCATCACCTCGGCCACCATCGATGCGGAACGCTTCTCGCGCCATTTCGGCACGCCGGAAAAACCGGCACCCGTGATCGAAGTGTCGGGCCGGTTGTACCAGGTGGAAGTGCGCTACCGTCCCGTGGAACGCGAGCAGGTGGCCATGCCGGGTGCCGCGAGCGCCGACAAGCCCGGCCAGCGCACCGCCGCCGCGCGCGAAAAGCGCGACTTGATGGATGCCGTCGTCGATGGCGTGGAAGAGCTGTGCCGCATCGGCTCGGGCGACGTGCTGGTGTTCCTGCCCGGCGAGCGCGAAATCCGCGACTGCGCCGAAGCGCTGCGCAAGCACCATCCGCCGCATGTGGAGATTTTGCCGCTGTTCGCCCGCCTGTCGGCCGAGGAGCAGGAACGCGTCTTCAAGACCAGCAATGCGCGCCGCATCGTGCTGGCCACCAACGTGGCGGAAACCTCGCTGACGGTGCCCGGCATCCGCTACGTGGTCGACGCGGGCCTGGCGCGCGTGAAACGCTACAGCTACCGCAACAAGGTCGAACAGCTGCAGGTCGAACCGATCGCCCAGTCGGCCGCCAACCAGCGCGCCGGCCGTTGCGGCCGCGTGGCCGACGGCGTGTGCATCCGTTTGTACGAAGAGCAGGATTATCTGCTGCGGCCGAAATTCACGGAGCCGGAAATCCTGCGCTCCTCGCTGGCCGCCGTCATCCTGCGCATGAAGTCGCTGCACCTGACGGACGTGGAAACCTTCCCCTTCATCGAGCCGCCGCTGGCGCGCGCCATCGCCGACGGTTACCAGCTGCTGCAGGAACTCGGTGCTGTCGATGAAGTCAATAAACTGACGGCGCTGGGCAACAAGCTGGCCAAGCTGCCGCTGGACCCGCGCGTGGGACGCATGATTTTGGCCGCGCTCGATAACGCGTGTTTGACGGAAGTGCTGATCGTCGCTTCGGCCCTGTCCGTGCAAGACCCGCGCGACCGCCCGATGGAACACCAGCAGGCGGCCGACGAAGCGCACAAGAAATTCGCCGATGAAAAGTCGGAGTTCCTCAGCTACCTGAAGATCTGGCGCTGGTTCGAGTCCGCCATCGAGCACAAGAAAACCAACCGCCAGCTGCAGGACAATTGCCGCACGAATTTCCTGTCGCAGATGCGCTTGCGCGAATGGCGCGACGTGCACTCGCAGCTGCTGACCATCGTCAAGGAGCAGGGCTGGCGCCTGAACGAAGCGCCCGCCACCTACGACAATCTGCACATGGCCTTGCTGACCGGTTTGCTGGGCAATATCGGTTTCAAGGGCGAGGACGAGCCGGGTGCCGGGTATCTGGGCGCGCGCGGCATCAAGTTCCACATCTGGCCCGGTTCTTCGCTGCTGAAAAAGCCGGGCAAGTGGATCATGGCCGCCGAACTGGTCGACACGACGCGGCTGTACGCGCGCTGCGTGGCGCAGATCCAGCCCGAGTGGCTGGAAAAAGTGGGCGAGCACCTGCTGAAGAAATCGTGGGGCGAGCCGCGCTGGGAAAAACGTTCGGCGCAAGTGACGGCATCGGAACGGGCGACCTTGTACGGGCTGGTGGTGTACAGCCAGCGCCGCATCAACTACGGCAATTTCAACTTGCCGGAAGCGCGAGAGATATTCATCCGCGACGCGCTCGTCGGGGGCGACTTCGACACGCGCGCGCCATTCTTTGCGCACAACCACAAGCTGATCAAGGACATCGAAAACCTCGAGCATAAATCGCGCCGGCTGGACGTGCTGGTCGACGATGAGCTGATCGCCGCTTTCTACGACAAGCTGCTGCCGGCGGACGTGTGCAATGGCGCCGGTTTCGAGAAGTGGCACAAGGAAGCCACGCGCGAGAACCCGAAGCTGCTGTACCTGAACCGCGAAGAGCTGATGCGCCACGAAGCGGCCGGCGTGACGACGGACCTGTTCCCGAAAACCATGTCCGTGACGGGCCTGGAAATGGGACTCACGTACCACTTCGAGCCGGGCAGCGTGCGCGATGGCGTGACCTTGAGCGTGCCGCTATATGCCTTGAACCAGTTGCCGCGCGAGCGCTGCGAATGGCTGGTGCCGGGCATGCTGAAGGAAAAAGTGCATCTGCTGCTCAAATCCCTGCCGCAAAAGCTGCGCCGCCACTGCGTGCCGCTGCCCGATTACGCGGCGAAATTCTGCGAGCGCGTGCATGAGGCGGGCGTGTTTGGCCGCGGTGATTTGATCGATGCCATCATCCTCGATATCCGCACGCAGATCACGATCAATGTGCTGACGACGGACTTCAAGCCGGAAACCCTGCCTGCCCATCACTTCATGAATTTCAAGGTGATCGACGAGCATGGCCGCCAGCTGGACATGGGCCGCAACCTGGCCACCCTGCAGGCGGAATTCGGCGGCCAGGCGCGCCAGAGTTTCCAGAAGCTGGCCGAAGTGTCGGGCGTCTCCGGCACGGGCACGCCCGGTGCCAAGGTGGCCGGCGCGCAAGTGGCGTCGCGGCTGCAGGCACAGGGCGCTACAGTCGCAGCAGGCAAGGGCGCATCCGCCGCCGCGCCGGCGCCTCCGAACGCCACCGTCTCGCAGCACATGGGTTTGACGGCCTGGACCTTCGGCGAATTGCCGGAGCTGCTGGAAATCGTGCAGGGCAAGCTGACCTTGATCGGTTTCCCTGCCCTCGTCGACAAGGGCACGCATTGCGACCTGGAAGTGTTTGACGACCCGACCGTGGCCGCGCGTACGCACAAGGTCGGTTTGCGCCGTTTATTTGCGCTGCAAATGAAGGAGCAGATCAAGTACGTCGAGAAAAGCATCCCCGGCTTGCAGCAGATGGGCATGCAATTCATGGCCCTGGGTTCGCAGGAAGAGTTGCGCGAGCAAATCATCAACAAGGCGCTCGACATTGCTTGCTTGCAAGATCCGCTGCCGCTGGACGCCGCCTCGTTTGCCAAGCGACAGGCGGAAGGCAAGTCGCGCCTGGTCTTGCTGGTCAATGAAATCGCCCGTTTGCTGTCGCAAGTGCTGACGGAATTCCACGGCTTGCCGAAGCGGCTGCAAAATATTCCCGCAGCGGCGGCCACCGATATCCAGGCGCAGCTGCAGGGACTCGTGCATAAACGTTTCCTGACGGAAAACGAATACACGCAGCTCGCGCATTTCCCCCGCTACTTAAAAGCGATCAATGTACGCCTGGAAAAACTGCGCGCCGACCCCGCGCGCGACACCAAGTTGATGGCCGAATGGCAATCGGCCGCCTCGCCGTATCTGCGCCAGACCAAGGACCGCCAGGCCGGCAAGAACACCGATCCGAAACTGGTCGAGTTCCGCTGGATGCTGGAAGAGCTGCGCGTGTCGCTGTTTGCGCAGGAATTGCGCACGCCGATGCCCGTGTCTGCCAAGCGTTTGCAGAAGGTGTGGGAATCGATGCAGCGGTAGGTCGGATTAGCGCGTCCGCAGGGCGCGCGTAATCTGACGTCATCGTTGGCCTGGGCGATGGGGTGGTGGATGGTGCGCTGCTGTTAACGGTGTCGCTGGTGGTGTCGGATTACGCGGCTGCGCCGCTA
>NZ_JBXAJE010000002.1:97750-788262 GCF_058796955.1 Janthinobacterium sp. GW823-FHT03B06 | reverse complement strand
GATGGTGCGCTGCTGTTAACGGTGTCGCTGGTGGTGTCGGATTACGCGGCTGCGCCGCTAATCCGACCTACCCGACCTGCCCGACCTACCCGACCAGTGCGACCTGTCCGACCTGCCCGATCTACGTTCTATCTTTATTGAGATCATCGTCGCTGAGCGATGAGCGCGAGCCGCTCTGGCTGCTGGTGCCGGCGCGGCTGCCGCTCATGGAGCTGCCGGACAGGCTGCCTTCGCTGCCCGATTGCAGGCTGGCGCCACCGCGCAGGTCGCTGCCCGATGGCATGCGGCTGCCGGCCATGGCGCCGCTGCTGTAGCGCGTGCCGCTGCCATAGAACGCTTCCATCTGCTGGTTCCAGGCATCGCTGCCCATGTCGGGCCAGTTGTTCTTGTCGAAGCCGGGAGCATTTTTCAGCAGGTCTTTATCCACGTTGAGCAGGAAGCGCTTGTTGACGGTGTCCAGGGTCAGGCGTTCCCAGGGCACGGCAAACAATTTGTCGCCCATGCCCAGGATACCGCCGAACGACAGCACGGCATAGGCGATCTGGCCGGTGCGCATGTCGAGCATGATTTCCTTGATGTCACCCAGCTCCTCGTCGTTGTGATTGTAGACTTCGTCCCCGATCAGGGTGTCGGCCCCCATCAGGGCTGGCCCCGGGCCGTCGTGGTTGCGGTACATGCCCAGGATGTCGCGGTCCAGATAGCTCATGGTGTTCTCTCCTCTGGTGAAATGCTGATCGAACATGCAGATTAAGCTTACGCACCTGTTCGCGTTTGATCTGCCTCAATGGTGCCTGGGGCACTTTTATTCGTGCGCAAACGTACGGTGCCGTGGCTCAATTGCGGTACTCTATGCATTCTACGGAGGAGGCCGCGCATGCTGACGATGCAACGATGCAGAGGGATGAACTTGCGGTACGCTCCACCACGACATGCGCGCCGCGCGCCATGGTAAAGCCCGCCACCAAATGGCTGCGTGGGCTATTGCGCGCCGGTAAGGCGCAGCAGCGCACGGCGACCAAGCTGGCCAAGGTGCTGTTCGGCCCCGTGCCGGCCAAGCCCAGGGCCAAACCCCGCAGCAAGCCCGTGGTCAAGACCGTGGTCAAGACCGTGGTCAACACCAAGGCCAAGACCAGGCCGACGCCGCGCGCCAGGCCCGCCAGCGACGCCGTGCCCTCGCTGGCGCCGTTTGCCACGCCCCTGTCGCCACCGCGCGTGCGCAAGCGAACGGCGCCCCCGCCGGGCAAGTGGTTGGCCGCCCACTACGCGCCGTTGGCGGAACTGGGGCAGTTGCCCGGACGGCGCCTGCCTTATTTTTTGTACCTGCCCGAAAAAGCGCCGAGCGCCGCCCTGCGCAGCCGTGGCCGGCCGCTGCTGGTGATGCTGCACGGCTGCGAGCAGAGCGCCACGCAGTTTGCCGACGGCACGCGCATGAACCGCCTGGCCGAGCGCAAGGGCTATGCCGTGCTGTATCCGCAGCAATCGCTGCGCGCGCATGCGCGCCGCTGCTGGAAGTGGTACGACAAGCTGACGCAGGAGGGCGGCGGCGATGTGCGCCTGATCGTCGGCGCCATCGAGCAGGTGGCGGCCCGCTATGCGATCGACCGCGCGCGCATCTATATCTGCGGCATTTCCGCCGGCGCCGGCATGGCGCATATCGTGGCCCTGAATCACCCGCATCTGTTCGCCGCGCTGGGCCTGCATTCGGGCCCTGTGTTTGGCGCCGGCCATAACCTGATCGGCGCGCTGGGCGTGATGCAGCATGGTGCTGCTGCCCGCGCCGATGCGGCCATCGATGAAGTGCTGGCGCGCCAGCCCGCGTTCCCCCGCCTGCCCACCATCCTGCTGCAAGGGCTGTCCGACAAGGTGGTGCGTCCCATTAACCAGACGCAGCTGGTACGCCAGAGCGTGCGTGTGAACCGCATGCCCGCCGACACGCTGGTAACGGCGCAGCGTCTGCCCGGCGGCGCTGCGGGCGGGCGCAATCCGGCCCATGCCTATGCGCTGCACGATTATCAGGTGGGCAAGCAGGTGCTGCTGCGCGTGGCGCAGATCGAGCACCTCGAGCACGCGTGGAGCGGCGGCGACGCCAGCCTGCCGTTCAACGACAAGGCCAAGCCCGACGCCAGCAAGATGCTGCTCGATTTCTTCGCCGGCCACCGCCGCCGGTAAGCGGCTCCCCGCGCACCCACTGGTACGCATCGTTTTTCCCTTCCCGGCATGCCCGCGCCAGCGCGCCGGCATGCTGGCGCGCCCTTTTCAGGGCAGGCGCCATTCCCGCAATGCCATGGAATTATCGTAAGTGGTATTGCTGCGGTATTTAAAAAACACAAAAATCAGCGTTAAAAATACTAATTGGTATACAATTGGTACACGTTTTCAGTGTGAGATGTGTCCGCCGTCCCATGCCCTGACGGCTGGCATGCACTGACGGCAGCCACCCACGTTACGGAACGCGCCATGTCCATCAAGTCCAAGCAGTTGCTGTGGTTTTTTGCGTTTTTTCTCGTCTTCGAACTGAACATCTATCTGTCGAACGACATGATCATGCCGGCGATGCTGGGCATCGTCGACGAGTTCCAGGCGGAGAAAAAGTTTGTCCCCCTGTCCCTGAGCCTGTATTTGCTGGGCGGCAGTTCCCTGCAGATTTTCCTGGGGCCATTGGCCGACTGCATCGGCAAGCGCAAGCTGGTGTTGACCGGCAATGCCTTGTTCCTGCTGGCCACCTTGGCCGTGCCATTGACCGCCTCGATCGAGCAATTTCTCGCCGTGCGCTTCATCCAGGGCATGGGCTGCTGCTTCATCTTCGTCGGCTATGCCATGATCCATGAACTGTTCGACGACATGGCCGCCGTCAAGCTCAGCAGTATTCTGTCGAGCACCACCATCCTTGCGCCCCTGGCCGGTCCCATCCTCGGCAGCGCCATCATCAGCCGGCTGGACTGGCGCTATGTGTTTTTCCTCTCCGGCCTGTTGGCGCTGCTGTCTCTGCTGGGCCTGTTCAAGACCATGCCGCGCGCGGCGCCGACGGTCACGCGCCTGGACCTTGCCGCCATCGTGCGCAGCTATGGCGCCATTTTCAGCAACGGGCGCTTCATGTTCGGCATGTTCACGGCCGGCCTGGCCACCGTGCCCCTGACGGCCTGGATCGGCTTTTCGCCCATCTTCGTGCTGCAGGAAATGGGCGCGTCCTACGCCACCTATATCGCGCTGCAATGCGTGATTCTGTCGGGCTTTGTCCTCAGCAGCATCGCCATCCAGCGCCTGCGCCAGGATTTTCCCCTCGTCCATCTGCTGCGCATGGGCGGGCTGATCGCGGCCGCCGGCATGCTGGGCGCCGGCGCGGGCCGCCATCACGTCGATGTGTTTGCGGCCTGCATGTTTGTCTATTCCATCGGCTTTGGCCTGTTCAACGGCGCCTTGCTCCGCAGCGCGATCACGGCCAGCAAGGAGTCGATGACATTGACGACGGCCGCCATGAGCTTGCTGTACTGCATTTATCTGTCCGCCTGGCTGCAGCTGTACAACGTGCTGTGCCAGCGCTTCGGCTATGCGCTCGAGACGTATGCGCTGCTGAATATTCCCGTCATCGTGGTCATCGCCGCCTGCCTGCTGTTGTTTACGCGGGGCATGGCGGAGCGCCGGGAAAGCGAGGTGCGGCTGGCCCGGCACTGATGGCGCAGCGCATGTTCTCGACCTTGTTTTACCCCCTGCGACGTTTATTGACACTCTCCTGCGGAAAATGGTGCGCCCATGAAAATAGATGACCTGGCCTCAAAACACGATCAAGCAAAGATTTTCAACCTGGAATACGAGTTCCGCATCAACCGGCTGAAGCTCGATTACATCACTCTGGCCGATGTGCGGCCCCCTGGCATTGATCTGGAACAACTGGCCGCGGAACACCAGGCGGGCATCGCCGCCCTGCGCAGCTTCGTCGGTCTGAACTTTAACCATTTCAATGCGGCAAGCTGTTCCTCGCTCAGCTGCATCCCCACGCGCGCCCTCGGTGACGACGAGCGCTACCTGCACCGCATCTGGATGGGCGGGCCGTTGCCGGCCATCGCATTTGACGCGATCGGGCAGTGGGGCGCGGCGCTGGAAGAAGTACGGCACAACGGCGGCGCGCCGTATGTCTCCATCCTGTGGGTGTGGGAGGCGCAGCAGCTGCGCAATGACGAACGCTTCAGCCCCACGGGCGGCGCCGGGCGTTACACGATAGGCCGCTACGCCATCGGCGGCACGACCCTGCACATCAACTCGCTGCGCGCGCTGGCGCTCGATTTCGCACCGGCCCGCTTCGACATCCTCGACACCCTGCATACGCAGCGCTACTTCGCCACCCTGTCCGATTATTTCCGCATCCTCATCATGTGCGAATACGGCGGCATGTACATGGACGTCGATACGATCCCGCACAATCCGGCGACGATTTTCCTGATGAAGCCGGAAGTGCCCGACTATTTCCAGCGCAAGAGTGATGACAGCGAAGAGCGCCGGCATGTCAGCTGGATGAATCTGTTTCTCGATGAAACGGGCATGCTGATCGCCAAGAAAAACGACGCCGCGTTGCGCGTGATCCAGCGTAATGTGAACCTCGCCTATGCGGGCATCGATGCGCAGATTCCCCGTTCCTGTCCGCAATTCGAGGCGCAGCTGTTCGGCCAGTTCTATGCGGAATGGAAGAAAAATCTGGGCGTGACCCTGCTCAGCCATGCCGAGTTCTACCAGCGCTATTGCGTGCTGTATGACGGCGTGCGCGAAGCGGTGGCGGGCGGCATCCGCGGCATGCGCTTGCTGGACGATATCATTACCGGCATGCACATCCCCTTGAGCGACGAAGAGCGGCGCGCGTATGCGCGCTGCGTGGCGCGGCTCGACGAGATCGACTGGCAACTCGATGATCCTTTGCGCCTGCCCGACATCGTCGACGTGTTCGACATCGAGGAAGTGCCGCGCATGGCGTATGCGGCCCAGCTGCGGGCGGACATCGATCACTTCCACTATTACTCGGTGCTCTCAAGCGATCCGCAGCTCGATCGCGTAAATGACGTCTTTTGCCGCTACCTGCTGGCCCACCGTTCTCAGCATATTGCCGCCGGCAATTTCTGGCGCCCCACCGTCGGCCGCCACGGCAGCCGCATGCTGGCCGTCAGCGAGGCCGCCCCGCCAGGTGACGAGGCGCAGGCGGGCTTGCTGTCGCATGCGCCGCTCAAGCTGGTGGCAGGTGAACTGCTGGGCGACGAGGCGAAGAACCGCATGGCCAAACTGCTGTTTGCCACCAGCTATCTGGAATACTGCTCGTTCGGCAATAAACTCAATCTGCAGTTCGTCGAATTGCAGCGGCGGCAAAACATCGATCCGTATCTGGCGCACATCCACGGCCTGCATGACGAGGACGAGCGCTTCATCGGCTTTTTCACGGCCGCGACGATGGACGAGTTCCAGGCTTGCGGCGCCGTGTCATATTACCGCGATGACATGAAGGCGCTCGACGATGCGTATGACGCCTTCGTGCTGGCGCATGCGCGCGCCGACGACTGTTTCGTCAGCAGCCTGGCCATCGACGAGAAATACCGGGGCCAGGGTTTATTCAGGCAGATGTTCCATGAGATCCGCGACCTGGCCAGCCGCAAGGGCTGCGCGCGCATCACCCTGACGGTGTGGGAAAAGAGCGAAGCGCTGCAAGTGTATCTGCACAAGGGTTTTCGCAGCGTGGGCACGTTCGACTATGCCTACAGCCTGTTCTATGACCGGCTGCATTTCCTCGTGTATGAGGGAAACTGAGGGGAAACTGAGGGAGAGCAGGGGCGGCCGGCAGCCGCCCCGCGAGGGTGCTTACAAGGCCAGGAAGGCCAGGCCCGCCACGGCCGTCGGCAGCAGGGCGCCGGCCAGCAGGCCGACGGCGCCGATCGATTCATCCTTGAAGCCGCGGCGCAGCAGGGCCACGCCGGCCGGGTTCGGCGCATTGGCGATGACGGTCAGGCCGCCGCCGGCCACGGCGCCGGCCATCAGCATGTATTTCGCTTCGTCCGTCATGCCGACGATCAGCGAACCGAGGTAGGTGAGGGCTGCATTGTCGGTAATTGCCGTCAAGCCCAGGGCGCCGAAGAACAGGGCCAGCGGCTTCAGACTCGAGACGATCGGTTGCAGCCACCATTGCTGCATGCCGCCCAGTACCACCAGGCCGCCGAGGAAGAAGCCGACCAATAAGCCTTCCTTCAGGATCAGCGGGCTTTGATAGCGTTCATACGCCTGCACGAAGCCGAGGAAGAACAGGAACAGGCCGATGAACAGCACGGGATGATGCGCCAGGGTCACGACGCCGGCCAGCACGATCATGTGCACGAGGCTGACGGCCAGCGGTACTTTCGGCGCTTCCACTTCGCCGGCTTTCGGCTTGATGTCGGAGGTATTGCTGTGCAGATATTTGCGCAGCAAAATGCTCACGCCCGTGGCGTTGACCAGCACGGCGATGGCGGCTTTCCAGCCGAAATGGGTGGCCATGAAGGCGCTGTCCCAGTTCCACGTGGTGGCCACCATCAGCACGGGTGGTGCCGCATACGAGGTGAGGGTGCCGCCGATGGAAACGTTGACGAACAGCACGCCCAAGGCGCCGTATTTCAGCCATTCAGGAATGCCCGGACGGAAGATTTGCGGCGCCAGCATCAGCGCGGCCAGGGTCATGGCGGCCGGTTCCGTGATCAGGGAGCCCGTCAGGGGCACGAGCGCCAGGCCCAGCCAGACGAGGGCCAGTTCCGTGCGCAGCGGCATCACGCGCGCCACGCCTTTCAACAGGCGCTGCACGGCGTCGAGCACGGGGCGCGAGGCGGCCACGACCATGACGACAAAGACGAACAGCGGTTCCGTGTAATGGCGCGACTCGGCATACTCGATGGCCGCATCGCTGCCCGAGACAAAGGCCATGATGATGATCAGGATGAAGGCCCAGAAGCCGAACACGACTTCCACTTCGCCCAGCAGATGCAGCAAGCCCGCATGGCGGGGGTGGCGCCGCGATAATGTTTCAAACGATTTGGCGGCGAAGGTGTGGATGAGCGCAAGGCCGAAGACGATGGCGCTGATGAGTTGGATGGTGGTCAAATGCGTTTCCTTATGGACGGAGGAAGCCGCCCGGTGCATTGCCGAGCGGTAAGGAGAGTGCTTATGGTACAGCAATCGATGCCAGAAACGGGGTTTTTCGGACATGGCGGAGCGGCCTGCGGGCAGGCGCTGCGCAGATAAGCCTTGCCAAAAGCGGGTCCGGATAGTACTGTATATGCATACAGTATTCATCTTGATATTCAATTATGCAACATTCCCAATTGATGGCGTCGCCGGAAGCCTTGCACCCGTCCCTGTGGCGTGCGTCGCAGCTGGGCCAGGGCGCCGCGCGCTGCCTGGATACGGGCTTTGCCGCCCTGTCGGCGCAGCTGCCCGGCGGCGGCTGGCCCAGCGGCAGCCTCATCGATCTGCTGGTGCAGCAGCCGGGCAGCGGCGAATTGCGGCTGCTGGCGCCCGCGCTGGCGCAGCTGCCGGGCTTGCCCATCGTGCTGCTGCAGCCGCCCCATCCGCCGCAGGCGCTGGCCCTGGCCGCGCAGGGGCTGGCGCCGTCGCAATTGCTGTGGCTCAAAAGCACCGGCAGCAAGGATGCCCTGTGGGCGGCCGAGAACATCTTGCGCAGCGGCACGTGCGGCGCCCTGCTGTTCTGGCAATCGCACGTGCGCGCCGACAGCCTGCGCCGGCTGCACCTGGCGGCGCAGTCGGGCAACACCCTGTTCTGCATGCTGCGCCCCTTGCACGGCGCGCAGGATGCGTCGCCCGCGCCGCTGCGCCTGTCCGTGCGTCCGGCCGCCGGCGGCATTGAAATCGGCTTCATCAAGCGCCGGGGACCGCAGCGCGACGCGCCGTTGTTCCTGCCCCTGCAACCTCCTTCTTTACTGCTGCGCCATGCGACTCTGGATCGGCCTGTGCCTGCCCCGGCTCCCGCTCGAAGTGTTTTGCCCGCGCTGGTCGGCTGACAGCCTCGGCGTGGTGCTGGAGCAGGAGCAAGTGATGGCCGTGTCGCCGCTGGCCTTGGCGGCCGGCATCCGGCCGGGCATGCGCCGCGCGGGCGCGCTGATGCTGGCACCGCAGGCGCGTTTGCACGAGCGCTCGCCCGAGCTGGAAGCGCAGGCCCTGCAGGCGGTGGCGCTGGCGCTGCTGCAATATTCGCCGCTGGTGGCGCAGGGCGAGGAAGCGACCCTGCTCGTCGACGCGGGCGCCAGCCTGCGCCTGTTCGGCGGCGTGCGCGCCCTGTGCCGGCACATCGCGGCCAGCTTGCGCGCGCTCGGCTACACGGCCCAGCTGTCGTGCGCCCCCACGGCACGCGGTGCCTGGCTGCTGGCGCGCGCCGGTACGCGCCGGGGCCGGACCTTGAGCATGGCCAGCTTGGTGCGCCGCCTCGATGGCCTGCCGTGCGCCTTGCTGCCGCCCGCGCGCCCCTGGCTCGACTGGTTCGAGGGCATCGGCTGCCGCACCCTGGGGCAGTTGCGCCACTTGCCCCGGCCCGGCTTGCAGCGCCGCTGCGGCGGGGCCTTGCTGGACATGCTCGACGACGCGCATGGCCACAGCACGGAACTGTTCGTCTGGCTCGAGGCGCCGCCCACGTTCCGCGCCAGCCTGGAACTGTTCGACCGCGTGGAGCACGCCGACGCGCTGCTGTTCGGCGCGCGCCGCCTGCTGCAGCAAATGACGGGCTGGCTGTGCGCGCGGCAATTTGCCGTCGAGCGCATACAGCTGCTGCTGGCGCACGAGCGGGGCAGGGTGGCGCGCCCGCCCACCGTCATCGATCTGGCGCTGGGCGAAGCCGTCTGGCGCGACGAGCACTTGGTGCGTTTGCTCAAGGAACGCCTGGCGCAGCTGGCGCTGGAGGCGCCCGTGATCGGCTTGAGCCTGGAAGCGCTGCAGGTGCAAGCGATGGCGCCGCCCAGCGAGAGCCTGTTCCCCGAGCCGGGCGGCACGCCGCAGGAGCGTCAGCGCCTGCTGGAATTGCTGGTGGCGCGCTTGGGCACAGACAATGTCTTGCAGGCCGCACCGCGCGCCGATTACCGCCCCGAGGCGGCCAACCAGTGGCTGCCGCTGCCGGCCAGGGGCAGTGGCAAGAACGCGCCACCCGACTTGCCGCCCGGCTTGTCCGGCATGCCCCGTCCCGGCTGGCTGCTGGCCCAGCCCATTGCCCTGTTGATGCGCGAGCACCGGCCCTTCTATGGCTCGCCCTTGAAAATGGTGTCCGTTGCCGAGCGCATCGAAGCGGGCTGGTGGGGCCAGTCGCAGGCGCGCGATTATTTCATTGCGGAAGGCCTCGACCACGCCCACTACTGGGTCTACCGCGAACGCATCGCCGGCAGCGGAGAAGACGCCGCGCCGCGCTGGTTTTTGCATGGCTTGTTTGGATGAAAGGGCTGTCCTGCTGAAACGGCCATGCTTGGCTATACTTGCTTTCTTGCGTCGCGTCTTTAATTGAAATGAAGGATATCCATGGTACCGCTTTCCGACTTCCCCATCACCCAAAAATGGCCTGCCCGGCACCCCGAGCGCCTGCAGCTGTACTCGCTGCCCACGCCGAACGGCATCAAGGTCTCGATCCTGTTGGAAGAGCTGAGCCTGGCGTACGAGCCGCACCTGGTCAGCTTCGAGCAAAACGACCAGCTGTCGCCCGCCTTCCTGTCCCTCAATCCCAATAACAAGATTCCCGCCATCCTCGACCCGGACGGTCCCGACGGCAAGCCGCTGGCCCTGTTCGAGTCGGGCGCCATCCTGCTGTACCTGGCGGAAAAGACGGGCAAGTTCCTGCCGCAGGACGCGGGCCTGCGCTATGAAACCATCCAATGGCTGATGTTCCAGATGGGCGGTATCGGCCCCATGTTCGGCCAGGTGGGCTTCTTCCACAAATTCGCCGGCAAGGAATACGAAGACAAGCGTCCGCTCGAACGCTACCTGGGCGAAGCGAAGCGTTTGCTGGGCGTGCTCGAGCAGCGCCTGCAGGGCCGCGACTGGATCATGGGCAGTCAGTACACGATTGCCGACATTGCCATCTTCCCGTGGGTGCGCTGCCTGGTGGGTTTCTATGGCGCGGGCGACCTGGTCGGTTTTGATAATTTCCCGAACGTGCAGCGCGCGCTGGACGCGTTCCTGGCCAGGCCAGCCGTTGCCAGGGGCGTGGATATTCCCAAGCGTGGTTAAAACAGGCGGCGGCCGGGCGGCGCTACAATGCGCCATCGGCCGCGCTGCGCGGCAGCTTTGATCTGAGACAATGAAATCCACCCGGCAAGATTTTCCCGGCGCCCACGGCCATGTGCTGGCGGCGCGCCTCGACGCGCCCGACGGCGCCATCCGCGCGTACGCGCTGTTCGCCCACTGTTTTACCTGCGGCAAGGATGTGCTGGCCGCGCGGCGCATCGCGCAAGGCTTGACGGAACACGGCATCGCCGTGCTGCGCTTCGACTTCACGGGACTGGGCGCCAGCGAAGGCGAGTTCGCCGCCACGAATTTCTCGTCGAACGTGGACGACCTGGTCGCGGCCGCCGATTTCCTGCGGGCAAAACATGCTGCGCCGCAATTGCTGATCGGCCACAGCCTGGGCGGCGCCGCCGTGCTGGCCGCCGCCGCGCACGTGCCGGAAGCGACCGCCATTGCCACCCTGGCCGCGCCGAGCACGCCCGCCTACGTGACGCGCATGTTCAGCGAGCATCTGGAGCGAATCGCCGCCGAAGGCGAAGCGCTGGTGCAGCTGGAAGGGCGGCCTTTCCGCATCCGCCAGCAATTCGTCGACGACGCTGGCAGCCACAGTTTAAAGGAGCACATCGCCGGCCTGCGCCGCGCCCTGCTGGTGATGCACGCGCCGAACGACACGACGGTAAGCCTGTCGAACGCGATGGATATCTTTACGGCAGCCAAGCACCCGAAAAGCTTCGTCTCGCTCGACGATGCCGACCACTTATTGACGGGGCGCGATGATGCGGCCTATGTCGCCAATGTCATCGCCGCGTGGAGCGCGCGTTATATCAACTAAGCTGAACTAAGCGGTCGCCCATGAAAAACGCCGCGTCAGCAGAGGCTGGCGCGGCGCAGATACTATTGGTACTTTACAACACCTGACAAAATCGTAGCGAGCGGCAGTGATTTGTGGCCGAGAAGCGCAGCCGTGCTAAAGCACGGTGAGCATCGCCGGCCGCAAAGCGCGACGCGCAGTAGATTTGGTCAGGTGTTCTCAGTCTTCGTCAAATTCGGCCGAAAGATCCTTCCAGCCCTTGCTGACGGCAAAGGCGGAAAATTCCTCGGGCGCTTCCAGGACGATCAGTTTCTTGTCTTGCAAGCCCAGGTCGCCATGGCCGAAGTCGGGGCCCACGTAGCCAAGGCTGCGCAGGCGGGCCAGGATGTGGCCGACCAAGGTCTTGTCCTTGTAGGCGCCCGCTTCGAGCGGGGCGGCGAAGTCGACGTAGACGTCGATGATGCCGTAGCCTTCGTCGAAGATGCGGATGGCCTTGATGTCATGGGCACGGCCGGAGCCGTCGGTGGCCTTGAAGGGGCCGCTGAGCTGGATGTCGGTGTCATTGTTCATGCCGCCAGCATACACCAAAAGCCGGCCCCGCATAGGGGGCGCGGCGCAAAATCGCCGGGCAATCTCCGCCTCAGCGCGCCTGCAGGATGGCCGACAGGCGGTCGCGCGTGCCGGCGATGCGTTCCAGTTGCGGGTAGCGCAAGCCGCCGTGGTAGTCGAGCGCCACCGTCTGGAATTGCTTGCCCTTTTTGACCAGCAAGTTGATCGGCTGCGGGCTGGCCTTGGCCGCCTGGATGGCCGCCTTCAGCAGCTTGGGCGTGTAAGCCGTGCCATTCACGGCGAGCAAGGTCGTGTTGCCGGACAAACCTGCCTGGAAGGCGGGGCCGTCCCACAGCAGCTTGCCCAGCTTGCCATCCTTGTCGATCGTCAAACCCAGCGAATAGCTCAGGTCCGTGCTCTTGCTGCGCTCTTCATTCGCTTTCAGGAAGGGCGTCGGCGTGTCGCGGTAGACGAGTTTCCAGCCGGCGCGGGCCAGGCCATCGAGCGGTGCGCCGGGGCCGTGGCTCTCCAGGCGCGTGCGCAAAAAGGCGGCCCAGTCGTGCGGCTGCACGGCGTTCAGGGCCGCGACGACATCCTCGAAGGTGTAGGGCAGGGGCGTGGTGCTGCCATCCTGCATGCCAAAGAAACTGCGGGCGAAGTCGTCCAGCGAGCGGCGCTCGCGGGACAGTGCGCGGATGGTGGTGTCGACGTCGAGCCAGATCAGCGCGCCTTCCATATAGTAATCCTCGTCGCGCTGCCAGCTGCTCCAGGCTATGGGACGCCGGCCATTGATGATGGGATCGTTCGTCGTATCCTGCATGGTGCGCCAGCTGCGCCCGGGCATCACGTCGTAATGGGCTGCCGTGGCGGCGAACAGGTCGCGCATGTTGGCTGGCGCCACCAGGCCGGAACGGGCCGCCAGCACATTGCCCCAATATTGCGTCTGGCCTTCGTAGACCCACAGCAGGCTGTTTTGCAGCGGCGTGTTGAAATCCGGCGTGCCCTGACCGGCGGGACGGCGGAACTTGCCGTTCCACGAGTGCACCAGCTCGTGCGGCAGCAGCACGCGGCCCGCCTCGTTCTTGTCCCACTCGCTGAAATAGCCGGGCTTGACGCCGTTTTCGCTCGACTGCAGGTGTTCGCGGCCGATGCCGCCGAACTCGTCGCTCAATGCCAGCAGGAAATCATAGTGGCGGTAATGGCGTGCGCCGAACAATTTGTAGGCTTGCTGCAGCATGGCCCGGTGTTGCTCGACTTGCTGCGGCGACGCCTCCAGGCTGTCGGCGCTGTCGGCCATCACGTTCAGCAGCACGGGCACCTTGGCACCCGGGTCGAGGTCGATGCGCTCGACATGGCGTCCGGCAAAGACGGGCGAGTCGACCAGGGTGTCAAGGTCCAGCGGCTCGAAATCGACTTGCTGGCTGGCCGGCGTGGCCGCCCGCGCGCGCACTTCCAGGGCGCTGGCAAATTCCCAGCCGGCCGGCAGGGTCAGGCTCGGTTGCACGAGAATGTCGCGCGCGGCGCGGCCCGCCGGATACAGGGTCATCGCATGCCATTGCACGCCCAGCATGGCGCTTGTCATGGTGATGCGGCCCTGGCTCGTGTCGACGGGCGAAAGGAGCTGGTATTGCGCTTCCACGGCCGTGGCGCCGGCCGGCACGTCGAGGTGAAAAGCGAACATATTGACGGGGTCGCGCCGCCACTCCAGGGGCTGGCCATTGGCGGACAGGCGCAGGCCGGCCAGCTGGTTCAGCGGGCCGCTGGGGCCGTGGTTGCCCGGCACCCATTGCGGATACAGCAAGGTCAGCTTGCCGGGCGCGGCGGGAATGCTTGCGCGGATGCTGAACAGTTGCTGCGCCACGTTGCTGGCGTCCACATGCAGCACGATGGGGGGAGCAGTGGGCGAGGCGGCCTGGGCCGCAGTGGAAACGAGAAGCGAGAAGGACAGGGACAGGACGGCACGGGAATAGGGCATGGAGCGGGGCATGGGACGGGGCGGCGGGGAGGACAAAGGCCGAGTCTAGCATTCTGTAAAAATTTCTTACAAATTTGAGGCCGTCTGGGGCGTTTTACGCCAATTTCAAGGCCTTGAAAGGGAGTGGAGAGGCCGTATATCGGTAACAGGCGGATGCTCATGGTGAGGTCCGCCCCTCTTATCGCTTCATTTGAAAAGGATATTTATCATGCGTACTTTTGACCTTGCTCCTCTGTATCGTTCCGCCATCGGCTTTGACCGCCTGGCACAGCTGCTCAACGAACAGCGCGCCGATGCGCAACCGAGCTATCCGCCTTACAACATCGAACTGGTGTCGGAAGATAAATACCGTATCGTGATGGCATTGGCCGGCTTCTCGCGCGAAGAGATCGACATCATCACCGAACGCGACTCGCTGCACGTCACGGGCCGCAAGCAGAAAGATGGCGTCGAGCGCACGTTCTTGCACCGCGGCATCGCTGCCCGCGATTTCGAACAGCGTTTCCAGCTGGCCAACCACGTGAAGGTCACGGGCGCCACGTTTGAAAACGGCATGCTGACCATCGACCTCGTGCGCGAAGTGCCGGAAGCGCTGAAACCGCGCAAGATCGAGATCGGCAGCGGCACCGGCAGCGATACCGTCAGTGTGCTGGAACAGCGCCAGGCAGCCTGATCTGATCGCGGCGCCCCTAGGGCGCCCGGGCTAGCTTCTCTCATGCAGTAAAATACTGGCCGGTTGATCCGGCCAGTGTCACGTCCGGAGCCCGTTCGGGCTTCCATTGATTGTCATGCGGCACGCAAGATTAAACCCTGCTTAAAGGCGCAAATGCCTGTTTCCAAATGGAAAAATGTTAAGCACCGCCTAAGACTCGTGGCCCACTATTGCATACATCAAAATCTCATTGAATGAGGAGCAATTCATGGAACAGCAAACGAATACCGCATCCCTGAAAATCAAACGCACCGTAGCCGCGCTGGCCGCGATCGGTGTGCTGGGCGCCGGCGGCGCCATGGTGGTGCATCAGAATAATGCCGGCGCGAATGCCGCCGCCGCTGGCGCCCCCGCCGCCCCCGTGGCTGCGGCCGTGGCGCCCGCCGCCAGCGCGCCGCTGGTGGCCTTGCCCGACTTTAGCCAGATCGCCGCGCGCAACAGCCCGGCCGTCGTCAATATCAGCGTCACGGGCAGCACCAAGGTGGCCTACGACCCATCGGCCCAGGCCGGCAGCGACGATTTCGGCAACGACCCCTTCTTTGAATTCTTCCGCCGCTTCCAGGGCCCGCAAGGCGGGCAGCGGGGCGGCCGCGACGTGCCCACGCACGGCCTCGGTTCCGGCTTCATCGTCAGCCCCGACGGCGTCATCATGACGAATGCTCACGTGGTGCGCGATGCGCGCGAAGTGACCGTCAAGCTCAACGACCGCCGCGAATTCCGCGCCAAGGTGCTCGGCACAGACCCGAAGACCGACATCGCCGTGCTGAAAATCGACGCCAATAACCTGCCCGTCGTGCCGCTCGGCCATTCGAGCGACCTGAAAGTGGGCGAATGGGTGTTGGCCATCGGTTCGCCCTACGGCTTTGACAGCACGGTGACGGCCGGCGTCGTCAGCGCCAAGGGCCGTTCCCTGCCCGACGACAGCAATGTGCCGTTCATCCAGACGGACGTGGCGGTCAACCCCGGCAACTCGGGCGGTCCGCTGTTCAACACGCGCGGCGAAGTGGTCGGCATCAATTCGCAGATATACAGCCAGACGGGCGGCTTCCAGGGCTTGTCGTTCGCCATCCCGATCGACCTGGCCGGCCGCATCAAGGACCAGATCGTCGCCACGGGCAAGGCCAGCCACGCCAAGCTGGGCGTGACGGTGCAGGAAGTCAACCAGGGCTTTGCCGACTCGTTCAAGCTGGCCACGCCGGAAGGCGCGCTGGTGGCCAACGTCGAACGGGGCAGCCCGGCCGACAAGGCGGGCCTGAAATCGGGCGACGTCGTGCGCAAGGTGAATGGCCAGCGCATCATCGGTTCGGCCGACTTGCCGGCGCTGGTGGGTACCTCCTTGCCAGGCGACAAGATCACCATGGATGTCTGGCGTGACGGCAAGATCGTCAGCCTGACGGCAACCCTGGGCAATGCAGCCGACAAGGTGGCCGACGTGGCGAAGAGCGACAGCGCCGCCGGCAAGGTAAAGCTGGGGCTGGCCCTGCGTCCGTTACAATCGGATGAAAAACGCGAGGCGGGCATCAGCGCCGGCCTGCTGGTGGAAGACGCGGGCGGTGCCGCCGCGAATGCCGGAGTGCAGCCGGGCGACGTGCTATTGTCGGTCAATGGCCGTCCCGTCAACACGGTCGAGCAGGTGCGCGACGTGGTGGAAAAATCCGCCAAGTCGGTGGCCTTGCTGATACAGCGCGGCCCCGATAAGATCTTCATTCCCGTGCGGCTGGGGTAAATACCGGGGTCAGACCCGCCGGGTCTGACCCCAGCCTTCCGCTATGGGGCAAATAAATAAAAAAGGAGCGGCCATGCGGCTATTGCTGGTAGAAGACGACACGATGATCGGCGAGGTGGTGCTCGACTTGCTGCGCGCCGAGCATTACGCGGTGGACTGGGTCAAGGATGGCGACATGGCCGACACGGCCCTGCAGACGCAGACTTATGACCTGGTGCTGCTGGACCTGGGCTTGCCCCGCAAGGACGGTCTCGACGTGCTGCGCTCGATGCGTTTGCGCAAGCTCGACACGCCCGTGCTGGTCGCCACGGCGCGCGACGCCGTCGAGCAGCGCATCGCCGGCCTCGACGCGGGCGCCGACGATTACGTATTAAAACCGTACGACCTCGACGAACTGCTGGCGCGCATCCGCGCCCTGCTGCGGCGCGCCTCGGGCCGGCCGGAACCGGTCTTCGAGCACCAGGGCGTCTCCATCAATCCGCTGACGCGCGAAGTGATCGCCGAAGGCCATCCCGTCAACCTGTCGGCGCGCGAATGGGCCGTGCTGGAAGCGTTGATCGCGCGCCCCGGCATCGTGCTGTCGCGCGCGCAGCTGGAAGAAAAGCTGTACAGCTGGAAAGATGAAGTCAACAGCAATGCCGTGGAAGTGTATATCCATGGCTTGCGCAAGAAGCTGGGCAGCGACTTGATCCAGAACGTGCGCGGCCTCGGCTACATGGTGCCCAAGGCATGAGGATGAAGGTTACGGTGACGCACTCGCTGCGCGGCCGCCTGCTGTGGTTTTTGCTGGCGGCCATCATCATGGCGGCCCTGGCGCAGGCGTCGATCGCCTACCGCAGCGCCCTGTACGACGCCGACCAGATTTTCGATTACCACATGCAGCAGATGGCCCTGTCGCTGCGCTCCGGCGCGCCGCTGGCCAACCACGCGCAAGCCTTGCCGGCCGACCCCGTCAACAACGATATGGTGGTGCAGGTATGGACGCCGGACGGCGTGCAGGTGTTCCGTTCGATCACGCGCGCGGAACTGCCGCAGCGCGCCGTGCTGGGCTTTTCGAACGTGAAAGCCAACGGCACGACTTACCGCATCTTTTCCGTGCAAACCAGTTCCCAGACCGTGCAGATCGCCCAGGACATGGCCGTGCGCAAGCGCATGGCCGGCAGCCTTGCGCTGCGCACGGTGGGGCCGATTGCCCTGATGGCGCCTATCCTGATGCTCGTCGTCTGGTGGGTCGTCAGCGGTTCGCTGGCGCCCGTCTCGCGCGTGCGCAAGCAGGTGGCGGCGCGCCAGGCGGACGATCTGTCACCCGTTTCGGAAGCGGGCTTGCCCGACGAAGTACGGCCCCTGGTGCATGAGCTCAATCTTTTGTTCGGCCGTGTCAAGACGGCGTTTGACGCCCAGCAGCACTTTGTTGCCGACGCCGCGCATGAATTGCGCACGCCGCTGGCGGCATTGAAACTGCAGGTATTGAGCCTGGAGCGGGCCGAATCGCAGGAAAAGCGCAGCCTGGCGATCAGCCGCGTGAGCGCCGGCATCGAGCGGGCCACGCGCCTGGTCGAGCAGCTGCTGGTACTGGCGCGCCAGGAAGCGAGCGCCGCCAGCGGCGACCAGCTGCAGGCGGTGGACTTGAACGACGTCGTCAAGCGCGCGCTGGGCGACATGGCCGGCATCGCGCAGGCGCGCAAGATCGACCTGGGCCTGCATCACATGGATGCGGCCAAGGTGGCCGGCCAGGCCGACGCGCTCAACATCATGCTGCGCAACCTGGTCGACAACGCCATCAAGTACACGCCGCAGGGCGGCACCGTTGACATCGACCTGCGCGCCAGCCCCGTCGGCGTGACGTTATCGGTGGAAGACAGCGGCCCCGGCATCCCGCCCGAAGAGCGCGAGCGCGTCTTCAGCCGCTTCTATCGCGTGCCCGGCACGGACGCCAACGGCAGCGGCCTGGGCCTGGCCATCATCAAGGCCATCGCCGAGCGCCATGGCGCGCGCCTGGTGCTCGACAAATCCGAGCGCCTGGGCGGCCTGTGCGTGCGCGTGGAATTCCCGCAAGCCGTGAAATGAGCGTTTTAATCGTCATCTTTGGCATGTTGCATTGACGCGCGCGCCGTGGCCCTATATTGTCTGCGAAACAAGCAGAACCAGACCACGGAGCGCAGCATGCAGAGAATCGGATTTTCAGGAACCCTCGACCCCATCACCAACGGCCACATGTGGGTGATCGGCGAAGCGCGTTCGCTCGCCGACGAGGTGATCGTGTTCCTGTCGCAAAACCCCGCCAAGCGTCCCCAATTTCCCGCCGAAGACCGCAAGCGCATCATCGAGCAGAGCGCGCGCGAGTGCGGCTGGGACAATGTGCAGGTGGTCATCGTCAAGGGCGACTACACGGCGCGCGCGGCGAAAAAGCACGGCTGCGACTACCTGATCCGCGGCATCCGCACGACGGCCGATTTCGACTATGAAAACCTGATCCAGCAAACGAACGTGGACGTGTTGCAGGGCGCCAAGACCATCTTCGTCATGCCGCCGCGCGACCTCGGCTCCGTCAGTTCCAGCTTCGTCAAGGCGCTGGAAGGGCCTGTCGGCTGGAACTGGACCATGAAGAAATTCGTTCCCGGTCCGGCCTACCAGGCATGGATACTCGACTGCCTGCGCAAGGAGTGGGAAGCGTTGTGGCACTACGCGACCGCCTCGCAGGCCGACATCGCGCTGGCGGATCACTGGTTCGCCCACCTGACGGGGCCGCAGGCGTATGGCGGCGCGGACCGCCACTATCACAATCTCGACCACCTGGTGCACGGCCTGTCCGAAATCCGCGTGTGGGCCGACAATACCTATGCGCCCAAGCGCGACAGCGCGCTGGTCAAGAAAGCGTTCTGGTTCCACGACGCCGTCTACAGCCACGATGACGATGCACTGTATTCCAGCGAAGAGGCGAGCGCCCAGCTGTGGCTGGCCAGCGGCCTCGATGCGGGCGATAATCAGGATGTGGCGCAATTGATACGCGCCACCGACCATTTCCAGGGTCCCGGCATCAGCCACGCGCTGAAAGACGCCATGCTCAGCGCCGACCTGGCCATCCTCGGGCAGGATGACGAGGTGTACCACGCCTACACGCAAGCCATCGGAAGAGAATACGCGCACGTGGACCCCGCGCGTTTCAACGAACAGCGGGGCCTGGCCCTGCAGCACCTGTGCGCCAAGGCGCAGGCGGGCCAGCTGTTTGGCGATGCGTATTTCGCCGACCAGTACAACGAGCGGGCGATTGACAACATGCAGAAAGAGATCGCAGCGCTGGCGGGCGGCTGATCCGATGCGCGGGCGTTTGCCGCCGCCCGCGTCTATTGCGTGGATCGCTTCACCGCATGTTGTACCTGCAGCAGCATCCAGTCGCATTCGAGGCGCAGTTCCGCCTCCCGGTTGTTGATGGGCCCCCAATGGTGGCGATTCTGCCTGAGTCCCAGGGCCGCCAGTTCGACGGCGAAGGCGGGGCAGGATTTGGATAGTTGCTGGAACGCCAGGCCATCCTTTTCCACGCCATGATTTTCCAGATCGCCGGGCCTGCGATGCACGCCTTCCTGGAAAACCGATAGTAGTTCCGTGGAGTTGGTGTACGACGCGTATAGCTGGCGCATCAGCCGCGAGTGCCCGATCAGGTTATAGCTGGATTGGAACAGTCCCGCCTCGGCCGTGCTGGCTGCCGTATTCTTGGCGCTCTTGTCGCGGCCTTCGCAATAGCGGCCTGAACTTTCGCGCATGCCCAGGCCGGTCAGGAGCACATATAAGTGCCGCAGGGTATCGGCGCCATCCTTGTCATTCCGCATCCCCAAGGCCGCGAATTGTCCGCCATACCAGTCCAGCGCATCGTCGTTGTCGTTGCCATGTGCGGCCGCGGCCATTGCCACGGCCGTGGCATCGTTTTCTTGCCAGTTGTGGTATGCCTTGGCAAATGCCAGGGCCATGCCCTTGATGTAGCCTGCCGGCGCGATGCCGCGCTCGGGCCAGTCGTAACGTGCCAGTTCGGAATGGGCTGCAATGTCCAGTATTGTTGCTTGTAACTGGGCCGGCAATTGGGCGGGCACATCAGCTGGCAGCGGCAAGGCCGGTGCCGTCAGCGGGGCGGTGGCGATGTCTGGATCGCTGGGGCGCAGGAAATACTCGGTGCGTGTTTTGTCCTTGCCTGAGGCATAGCGTGTATGGGTCTGCGCCTGCTGGTTGTCGGCGATGCGCATGGCATCGGCGTCGAGGCGTTCCGCCACGAGGTAGATGTGGTCGGCGCCAGGCGGCTTCTTCAGGTCATACGTGACGCCGACATCGCCGGCCTGCTGCTCTCCTACGCCGATGCGCTGCCAGCGGCGCGATTGACTGCCGCTGCCGCCCAGGCGTTGCGCCAGGTGTCCCGCGCCCAAGGTGAGGGGGATATCCACGCCTGCAGAGATCAGCAGTGCGCTCAATGTTGCCGCGCAACCTTTCTCCAGCGGCGGCTGTGCGTTTTTCAGCCCAAGCTCCGCAGCCGCGCGCTGCTGGGCTGCGTGCAGCAGTGCATCGCTATTGGCCGCCGCGATGATTTGTTTGCTCAGTTCCTTGTCCATGGGTATGCTCCAGGTTGTCATCGGAATATGGTTTGTCATCGCACTCCGGTGAAAGTTCACCGTAAGGGATTGATTCCGCCCTGGGTTTGCCGATCAGGATGCAGGAGCCGATTGCGGCCAGGGCAAGCTCGCCCAAGGCCGCCCTGGCGTACAGCGTCTATTGCTGGCCCAGCGAGTAGAGGGAAGCGACCAAGCCGGCGCTACCGCCTGCCCGTATGCCCGCCGCATGCTGCAGCGCATCCTCGAGCCGGTCGTTGCCCCAGAACAGTTCACCGTCACTGATGAAGCTAGGGGCGCCGAACAGCTTGAGTGCTTGTGCCTGCTCAGTCTGGCGGCGCAGGCGCAGCTTGTTGTCCTGTGTCAAAGCCAGCGCCAGGATGGCGCGTGCATCGAGGCCCAGTTCCTGCAAAGCCTCGCTGACGGCCTCGGTGTTGTCGATATCGCGGTCCGCGGCGAAATTCATCGCCATCATGCGGCGCGCAAAGGGTGCAATCCAGCCCTGGTCCGCGCCGATCAGCGCCACGCGCATGGGCAGCAGGGCCGTGCGGGGGAAGGTGCCCGGTTGCCGCCATGGCAAGCCGTACTTTTCGCACTGGCGCGCCATGTCGCGCCACATGTAATCGCCCTTGAGTTTTTGCAGGATGAAGGGCGACGTCTCCCAGCCCAGCGCCTTGAAGACGACGCCCAGCAGGAAGGGTTTCCAGATCACAGGGACCTGCTTTTCACGCGCCAGCGCTTCGATGCGCATGGCGCTCAGGTAGCTGTAGTTGCTGCCGAAATCGAACCAGAATTCCAGTGCCGCCATGGTATCGCTCCCAGGTCAGGCCGCAGCCGCCCTGGCGCGCGCCGCGTGCAGTTTCTTGAAGCTGTCGATCAGGCGCTGGTGCCTGTCGAGGCCTTCCAGCTGCATGCTGGTCGGGGTCAGGCCGAAGAAGCGCACGCTGCCATCTACCGAGCCCAGCACCGCGTCCATGCGTTCGTTGCCAAACATGCGGCGGAAATTGACGGCGTAATCGTCCAGCTCCAGTTCGTCATCGAGTTCCACTTCCAGCACCACGTTCAAGGCTTGATAGAACAGCTTGCGCTCAAGCGTGTTGTCGTTGTACTGCAGGAACGTTTCCACCAATTCCTTCGCTTCCTCGAATTGCTGCAAGGCGAGATGAATCAGCAGCTTCAATTCCAGGGTCGTCAGCTGGCCCCACACCGTGTTTTCGTCAAACTCGATGCCGATCAGTGTGGCGATGTCGCCGTACTCGTCGAGTTCGCTGTTTTCCAGCCGGTCGAGCAAGTCTTCCAGGCTGGCATCGTCCAGCTGATGCAGGTTCAGGATGTCGGCGCGGAACAGCAGCGCCTTGTTGGTGTTGTCCCAGATCAAATCTTCGACCGGATACACCTCGGAATAACCGGGCACGAGGATGCGGCAGGCGGTGGCGCCCAGCTGGTCATACACGGCCGTGTACACTTCCTTGCCCATGTCGGCGAGGATGGCGAACAGGGTCGCCGCTTCCTCGGCATTCGAGTTTTCGCCGTGGCCAGAAAAATCCCATTCGACAAAATCGTAATCGGCCTTGGCGCTGAAAAAGCGCCACGAGACGATGCCGCTCGAATCGATGAAGTGTTCGACGAAGTTGTTCGGCTCGGTGACGGCTTCGCTGGCAAACGTCGGCTGCGGCAAGTCGTTCAAGCCTTCGAAACTGCGGCCCTGCAGCAATTCCGTCAGGCTGCGCTCGAGCGCCACTTCCAGGCTCGGGTGCGCGCCGAACGAGGCAAACACGCCGCCCGTGCGCGGGTTCATCAGGGTGACGCACATCACCGGGTACACGCCACCCAGCGACGCATCTTTCACCAGCACGGGGAAACCCTGTTCTTCCAGCCCCTGTATGCCCGCCAGGATGCCCGGGTATTTCGCCAGCACTTCCTGCGGCACGTCGGGCAGGGCGATCTCGCCTTCGATGATTTCGCGCTTGACGGCCCGTTCGAAAATTTCCGACAGACATTGCACCTGGGCTTCGACCAAAGTATTGCCGGCGCTCATGCCATTGCTGACATACAGGTTTTCAATCAGGTTGGACGGGAAATACACGGTCTCGCCGTCGGACTGGCGCACGTATGGCAGCGAGCAGATGCCGCGCTCGGCATTGCCGGAATTGGTGTCGATCAGGTGCGAGCCGCGCAGCTCGCCATCGGGGTCGTAGATGCCCAGGGTGTACGCATCGAGGATTTCCTTCGGCAGCGTATCCTTGCGGCCCGGCTTGAACCAGCGCTCGTTCGGATAATGGACAAAATCCGCGTTGGCGATGTCGTTGCCCCAGAACGACCCCGCGTAGAAATGGTTGTTGCTGAGGCGCTCGATATACTCGCCCAGGGCCGACGCCAGCGCGCTTTCCTTGGTTGCGCCCTTGCCGTTGGTAAAGCACATGGGCGAATGCGCATCGCGGATATGCAGCGACCACACGTTCGGAATGATGTTGCGCCACGAGGCGATTTCGATCTTGATGCCCAGGCCCGCCAGCAGGCCCGACATATTGGCGATGGTCTGTTCCAGCGGCAAATCCTTGCCGACGATATAGGTATTCGCGCCCGGCGCCGGATTCAGGGCCAGCAAGGCCTGGGCATCAGCATCCAGGTTTTCGACTTCTTCAATGACGAACTCGGGGCCCGTCTGCACCACTTTTTTCACCGTGCAACGGTCGATCGAGCGCAGGATGCCCTGGCGGTCCTTGGCCGAGATATCGGCCGGCAGCTCGACCTGGATCTTGAAAATCTGCTGATAACGGTTTTCCGGATCGACGATATTGTTTTGCGACAGACGGATATTTTCCGTGGAAATATTGCGCGTATCACAATACAACTTCACGAAGTACGCGGCGCACAGTGCCGACGATGCCAAAAAGTAATCGAACGGGCCAGGCGCCGAGCCATCGCCCTTGTAGCGGATGGGCTGGTCGGCGATGACCGTAAAATCGTCGAACTTGGCTTCGAGACGCAGCTTGTCGAGAAAGTTGACTTTAATTTCCATGAGGTAATCCAATACTGTGCTTATGAGTTAGGCGCTATTATCCTTGCTTTCCGCCGCGGGACAAAGATTGTTCGCCGCGGCAGCGTTGGCCGGGAGCGGTTCCCCCCCTGTTGTCGTGACAATGCATGAGTTTTTCGGTTCGATAAGTGGCTATCCTCCATGGGAGCAGTACCGGGGTGTTGACCGCCACTGAATCCCCTGCGGTTCACCGCCTTTTTACTTTCGCTTTGCCTGCACTATTTCAAGGATGAGCTGATGCAATTATCTAACTATCTATTCTTTACCACGATGTGCGAAGAAGCACTGGGGTTCTACACGCAATGCGGGCTGGGCACGATTACCGATGTCTTGCGATTTGGCGTCGATGGCATGCCGGTCCCGCATGAAGCCATGCGCGGGAAAATCATGCATGCACGGTTTGAGGGACCAGGCGTGTTGTTCTTTGCTTCGGATAATGATGATGCGGAGCCAATGCGAGGGTCTGCGCATATTTTGCAGATGAAGGACAGGCAGTTAACAAAACAGTTGTTTGACAAGTTGGCGGATCAAGGTGTGGTCACGACACCGCTCGCCGTACAGATTTGGGGCGATTATTTCGGTAAATTGACCGACCGGTTCGGGGTGCAGTGGATGTTGAACTGTCCTGTCTGAATTGCCTAGACGAGGGGGAGCCATCCCTCGTCCAGCGTCTGCCGACCGGGAGTTGATGCAAAAAAAACAGCGGCTGCCCATGCCGGCGCAGTCGCTGTTTCTTCAGGTGGACACGGTGATCAGAACTTCACCCACAGCCGGCCGAAATACGAGGCGCCGTTCAGGCCGAACTGCACGCTGTCGTACTTGAAGCCGTTGTCCGTCTCGTCCGCGTTTTGCGTGGTGGGCTTGACGTTGAAGATGTTGTTGCCGCCAAAGGTCAGCTTGGTATTTTTGTTGATGCTGTAGGTGAAGCTCAGGTCGGCCGAGGTCTTGGCCGCGTAGCGGGCGTTCGGTACGCCGGCGGCCGTGCCGCTGAAGGTGCCCAGGGTTTGCGGGCCAAAATAAATGATGCGCAAGTCCGATTCCAGCTTGCCCGTGATGTAGTCGAAGCCCAGGGTGGCTTTCGCGCGCGGGCCGCCCTGTTCGATGAACAGGCGTTCGCGCTCGGACAGCAGCACGTCTTCAAAGCCCGTCAGCGAGGCGGGCGTCTTGACTTTCGTCACTTCCGTTTTGCTCAAATTCAAGGCCAGGAAGGTGTTCAGGCGGTTGCCGGCGAATTCTCCCTTGTGCGAGGCCGTCAGGTCCAGCCCGCGCGTGCGCGTGTCGACGGAATTGACGAAAAATTGCGCTTCCGTCACGCCCAGCAGGGCCAGGCGCGCGGCCAGGTCAGGATAGTTACCGGCATTGAAGCGGCCCGACAGCACGATGCGGTCCTTGATCTTGATATTGTACAAGTCGGCCGTCACGGAAATGGCCTGCGTCGGCGTCCAGGTAGCGCCAAACGTAAAGCTGGTGGATTTTTCCTCTTTCAGCTTGGGAATGCCGGCCGCGTTGGCGACGGCGCCGCCATTGGGCGCCAGCACCACGTCGGTGGCGACGCCGCTGACGAAGTCGGTAAAGGTGGACGAGAAATACACTTGCTGCAGCGATGGCGCGCGGAAGCCCGTGCTGGCCGAGCCGCGCAGCAGCACGTTCGGCGCCACTTTGTAGCTGGCGGCCAGCTTGCCCGTCACGGTGGAACCGAAATCGCTGAATTTTTCGTAGCGCAGGGCGGCCTGGGTTTTCAGACGTTCCGTCCAGTCCAGTTCCACGTCGCCATACGCGGCGATGCTGTGGCGTCTGGCCTTGGTGGCATCGCTGGGCTGGAAGCCGGGAAAGCCCTGGCTACGGCCGTTGCCGCCCACGCCCACGCCGTCGGCGTCGATGTAGGAGCCCGGTTCGCCGGCCATGATCTTGTATTCCTCGCTGCGGTACTCGGCGCCGAAGGCCACGTTCATGCCGCTCATCACCGTATCGTAGTAGCGGCTGAAATCGGCGTTGCTGGTCAGCTGCTGGAACGAGAAGCCGCCCGCGTCAAAGCTGCTGGCGCTGACGCCCTTGCCGCCGTTCATCAGGTCGAGGTTGGCGATCGAGGCGTTCAGGGTATGGCTGATGTCGTAGCGCATCTTGTTGTAGCCATAGGTTTGCGAAAAGTCCGCATGCCATTCGCCGATCTGGCTGCGGTGGCCGATGGTGGCGTACTGGTCGTCGATCTTGCCGTTAATGAACGGTACGAAACCGTCCGGGTACATGGCGGCCGAATTGCGCGCAGGGATGTCGTCGCTGCCGATGCCGCCCCGGCCGAACGCGGCGCTGGACGCGTCGCGCGTCTGCGCGCCGGCCGTGAAGTACAGCTTGCCCGTGCCGCTGGTGGCGTAGTCGCCATTGACGTACAGGGTCTTGTTCCTGGACTTGGTGTCGCCGATGATGCGCATGCTGTCCGCGTCGGCCCGGTTCGAGCGGCCCCGGTCCAGGTATTCGCCCGTGATGGCAAGCGTGCCCTTGTCGCCCAGCGCGATGCCGCAGTAGGCGGACGTCATGTAATTCTTGCCGTCGCCTGCGGAATACTGGCTGTAGCCGGCCACCGCTTCGCAGCCCAGGCTTTTCTTCAGTTCGATGTCGATCACGCCGGCAATGGCGTCCGAGCCGTACTGGGCGGCGGCGCCGTCGCGCAGCACTTGCACGTTCTTGATCGCCAGCAAAGGAATCGCATTCATGTCCGTGCCCGTGTTGCCGCGGTTGCGCGCGCCAAACAGGTTGACCAGGGCCGTCGTGTGGCGCCGCTTGCCGTTCACCAGCACCAGGGTCTGGTCGGAACCGAGGCCGCGCAGGGCGGCCGAATCGATCAGGTCGGCCCCGTCGGCGCCCGTCTGGCGCGTGGAGTTGAACGAGGGCGAGATGTATTGCAGCGATTGCGCCAGGTCAAACTGGCCGCCTTGCTCGGCTACCTTGGAAATGGGGATGATATCGACGGGCACCATCGTATCGGTGGAGGAGCTGGCGACCCGGCGCGAGCCGACCACGCTGACCGTTTGCACGGGACCGTCCGTGGCGGCCGCTTCCGTGGACTGGGCCATGGCGGCGGGACTGAAGGCGGCCAGGGCGGCGCTGCCGTACAGGCTGATGAGGATGGCTTGACGCAAGGTGGTGAGGGTCGGCACGCAGTATCTCCAAGTGGCTGATGAGCAAGATTCGTGACTTGATTCTAGTGCCATCATTTCAGCATTCACCAGCGATACTTTGTTTTGTTATTACAAATTTGCTGTAACTGTTGTTTCCTGGTTGATTCTCTTTTGGGCGCTGCCGGGCTTGCCTTGTACTGGTGCGCGATGCCCCGTTCAGGTGCTGCGTTGCACCATGCCGCCCACCCAGATTGCCTGCGTGCTGTATTGCACCTCGATCAGACACGGCTGCTGCGTCACGTGGCCCTGATGCAGACGCAGCGACTGTTGCAAATGTGCCGATAGCGCGCCTGCCGCCACGCCCGTGGCGCTGTCTTCCAGCGCCGGGTCGCGGTGGTTGAAGTTGCGTCCTTCATATTCGCTCTCGCCCGTGCGGCAATACGCATAGCAGCCGCTGACCTGATGCAAGGCGCTCCAGTCGGCGATCAGTTCCAGGTTAGGCCGCAGCGCGCGCAGGGTGGTGCGGTCGGCCACTTCCAGCAGCAGCTTCGGGCTGCCGACGGACGCGATCACGGGCGGCGACAGCAAGTGCATGTGCTGGCCCATCAGTTCCGACGGCACATATTTTTCCAGCATGACGACCGGTGCCGGCTGCGATGTCAAGCCGATGAATATCCCTTCCGCGCGGCGCACCAGCTGCAAGGCTTGCCCGCGCATGGCCGTGCTCACCGTCATCGCCGCCGGCGCGCCGGGCGCCGTCAGCAGCACATGCGCGGCGGCCAGGGTAGCGTGCAGGCACAGGGCGCTGCGCGTGTGCGGATAAAAATAGTCGAGCACGATGGCGCCGTCCGCCTGCCGGTCGAGGAAGACGCAGGCGCTGACCTGGCGTTCGCGCGCGAAGGTCTGGCGCGCCGTTTCGCTGCTGCCGTCGTTTTCCACGACCAGTGCCGCATTGCCGCCGCCGAGTACGGCGCCGAAACATTTTAATAAGTAGACGATCATGGCGCTCGATGGGCAAGATAAAACACCAGCATAAACGAAAATAAGTGCAAAGCTTCGCGATGTCTTGGCTGGATGGAGTCAAAGGCTGCGCCTATTGACGCTTTCGTGGAAGTGACATATCAGCAGATGATATACTTCCCGCATGAGGACCGATCCTGCCATCGATACATTGCTGGACCTGGATGGCTCCATCCTCGACCAGGATGGCGGTTATTGGATCAAGATAGAAGCCAGGCGGACGGAAGTGTCGGATGAGATTCCTCACGGCATACGCTACTCGCTGACGCTGCACGAACCGTATGGCAAACGCATCCTCGGTTACGACAATGCGCACATGGTAAAGCCGCCAAAGAAATTCAAATATGCGGGACGCATCGTGGCATTCGACCATAAACACCGGCATCCGTCAGATCAGGGAGTGCCATACGAATTCAAGGATGCGCAGCATCTCATCAATGATTTTTTTGCTGACGTGGACCGCATTTTGCTGGAGGTAAAAAAGCAATGAAACCGATTTTTATTGGCATCATGCCGCAAGAGAAAATCCGCGAACGCGTGCTCGCCATCGCTCGCGGCATATATAAACCGAAGGCGGATGAGCCCAAGGTCTGGTTCACTTCGATCAAATCGCTGGCGGAAGTCCTGAGCGACGAAAACCGGGCGTTGTTGCACGTGATTCTGGAAACGCAACCGGAATCCATCTCTGCATTGGCTGAAACAACGGGTCGTAAACCGAGCAACCTGTCGCGCACATTGAAAACAATGTCCAATTACGGCATCGTGGAATTGAAACGGGAGCGAAATCAAGTTCGCCCCGTAGCCACAGCGACGGAGTTTCGCATAGTTGCTAACTGATTTGCCGGACTGTCAATGTGGCCTGTCATGCGACAGGCCAAAGCCTAGCGCGGGCCGGCAGACGCTCCATGCGCCCATCAAAATGAACACTATCCGGCTGAAACCGGCTACTTGACTCAGGATGAGTATATTATACTGTGTTTATATACAGTATTGAGGTAGATCATGTGGGGCGCCGTCTTACCCGAGTATGCTGAGTTGTACTGCCTGAGCAATTTCAGCTTCCTGCATGGGGCCTCGCATGCGGAAGAGCTGGTGGCGCGCTCCGTGCAGCTCGGTTACAAGGCGCTGGCCATCACGGACGAGTGTTCGCTGGCCGGCGTCGTGCGCGCCCATGCGGTGGCCAAGCGGGCCGGTTTTCACCTGATTATCGGCGCGCATTTTCATTTGAAGCAGGCCGACGGCAGTCCGGGGCCGTCTCTGCTGGCACTGGTGCGCGATATCGATGGTTACGGCAACTTGTCGGAACTGATCACCATGGCGCGCACGCGGGCGGCCAAGGGGTGCTATCTGCTGACGCCCGATGATTTCACCGCGCCTGCGGCGGAGTTTGCCCATTTGCGGGGCTTGCCCGGCTGTTTGATGATCTTGCTGCCCGGCTATGCGGCCGAGGCGGAAACCATGCGCGCGCAGGGTGAGTGGATGGCGTCCACCTTTGGCCGCGAGCGCAGCTGGATCGGCCTGAACCTGCTGCAGCGGGCGCAGGATGACGCGCACCGCGGCGCCGTGCAGGAGGCGGCGCAGGCGCTGGGCTTGTCCGTGGCGGCCGTCGGCCACGTGTGCATGCACGTGCGGTCGCGCAAGCCCTTGCTCGACACCCTGTGCGCGATCCGCGTGGGCAAACCCGTGGGCGAGTGCGGCTATGCGCTGGCGCAAAATGCGGAACAGCATCTGCGCGCGCGCTTGCGCCTGGCCAATGTGTATCCGCCGCAAGCGCTGGCGGAAACCGTACGCATCGCCAAACTGTGCACGTTTTCGCTCGACAGCTTGCGTTATGACTATCCCGTCGAGCTGGTGCCGCACGGCCACACGCCGGCGACGTATCTGCGCGAAGAAACGTATGCGGGCGCGCGCCTGCGCTTTCCGCTCGGTATTCCAGCCAACGTGCAGGAGCAGATCGAACAGGAGCTGGAGCTGATCCGGGATCTTTCCTACGAAGCGTATTTTTTGACCGTCTACGATATCGTGCGTTTTGCGCGCTCGCAAAACATCCTGTGCCAGGGCCGGGGGTCGGCCGCCAATTCGGCCGTCTGCTATTGCCTGCACATCACGGAAGTGGACCCGGCGCGCGGCAATTGCCTGGTCGGGCGCTTCATGTCGCGCGAGCGCAACGAGCCGCCCGATATCGACGTCGATTTCGAGCACCAGCGGCGCGAAGAGGTCATCCAATATATCTACGGCAAATATGGGCGCGAACGGGCCGCGCTGGCGGCCGTGGTGATCAGCTACCGGCCGAAGAGCGCCTTGCGCGACAGCGGGCGGGCGCTGGGAATCGATCTGGCCATCGTGGAAAAAGTGGCCAAGGCGCATCGCTGGTTCGACGGCAAGCGCGATCTGCTGGAGCGCCTGGCCGAATGCGGGCTGGACCCGGAAGCGGAATTGTCGCAGCAATGGGCGGGCCTGGCGCAGCAGCTGCTGGGCTTTCCCCGCCATCTGTCGCAGCATCCGGGCGGCTTTGTCATCGCTCAGGGAAAGCTGTCGCGCCTGGTGCCGATTGAAAACGCGACCATGGCCGAACGCAGCGTCATCGAGTGGGACAAGAACGACCTGGAAGAACTGGGCTTGATGAAGGTCGACGTGCTGGCGCTGGGCATGCTGTCGGCCCTGCGCCGCGCCCTGGAACTGGTCAGTGGGCGGCGCGGCGAGGAATTCCGCCTGCAGGATATTCCCGCCGAAGACCCCGCCACCTACGACATGATGTGCCAGGCGGACACCATCGGCGTATTCCAGATCGAGTCGCGCGCGCAGATGAGCATGCTGCCCCGGCTGCGTCCCCGAGAATTCTACGACCTCGTCATCGAGGTGGCGCTGGTGCGCCCCGGGCCCATCCAGGGCGGCATGGTGCATCCTTATCTGCAGCGGCGCCAGCAGAAAGAGCCGGTCGAGTATCCGAAGGGCCTGGACAAGGCGCTGGGACGCACCCTGGGCATCCCGATTTTCCAGGAACAGGTGATGCAGGTGGCCATCATCGCGGCCGATTTCACGCCCGGCGAAGCGGACCAGCTACGGCGCGCCATGGCGGCCTGGAAACGCAAGGGCGGCATGAACAATTACAAGGAACGCATCGTCGAAACGATGGTCAAAAATGATTATGAACGCAAGTTTGCGGAAGCCATCTTCAGCCAGATCGAGGGCTTTGGCGAATACGGTTTTCCGGAGTCGCACGCGGCCAGTTTCGCGCTGCTGACCTACGCCAGTTCCTGGCTGAAATGCCACGAACCGGCCGTCTTCCTGTGCGCCTTGCTCAACAGCCAGCCCATGGGTTTTTACAGCCCTTCGCAACTGGTGCAGGATGCGCGCCGCCATGGCGTGCAGGTGCTGCCCGTCGACGTGGCCGTCAGCGGCTGGGAGGCGGCGCTGGAAGCGCCGGCAGGGCAGGGCGGGCAGAGTGATGCACCGGCCGTGCGCCTGGGCTTGAATAGCCTGTTCGGCATGCGCGCGCAGGCTGCCCAACGCATCGAGGATGCGCGTGCCATCGCCGCCTTCGTCGATGTGGCCGACCTGGCCCGCCGTGGCGGCCTGGACCGCCATGACTTGCAAGTGCTCGCTGCCGGCAACGCGCTGCATGCGCTGGCCGGGCACCGGCGCGAAGCGCTGTGGCAGGCGGCCGGCGCCGTGCCCGACAGGGACTTGCTGCGCGATACCACGCAAGAGGAAGATTTGCCCGTGCTGGCCGCGCCGACGGAAGGCGAGAGCATCGTCAGCGACTACCGCGCGCAAGGCCTGACCCTGGGCCGCCACCCGCTGGCGCTGTTGCGCAAACAATTGCTGGAACAGCGCTTCATGCCGGCGTCCACGCTGATGACGTACACGAGCGGGCAAGTGGCGCGCGCCTGCGGCATCGTCACCGTGCGCCAGCGTCCGGGCACGGCCAAGGGCGTCATCTTCATGACCCTGGAAGACGAGACGGGCACGGTCAACGTCATCGTCTGGCCCGACTTGGTGGCAAGCCAGCGGCGTGAAGTGCTGAGCGCGCCGCTGCTGGGCGTGTACGGTGTTTGGCAAAGGGAAGGCATCGTGCGCAACCTGGTGGCCAAGCACCTGGTCGATATGTCGCACTTGCTGGGGCGCTTGCGGACCAGCAGCCGCGATTTTTGCTGAGAGTTGCCGGCGGGGAGGGGGCATGGCATTATTTGAATATGACGACACTCCCCGAACCGACACTGCGTCCCGCCCTGGTCGCCGACGCGCCCGCCATCGTCGCCCTGATCGACGACTTGATGCCCTTTTTGACCCTGCACCCGGACGGCGCGGGGGCGGAAAAGTTCATCGAGAACTGCCGCCAGCCCGCCATCGAAGGCTATCTGTCGCTGCCCAATTACGCCTACCAGCTCGCGCATATCGACGGCGAACTGGCCGGCGTGGTGGCCATGCGCGACAACACGCATCTGTTCCACATGTTCGTGCCGCGCGCCCTGCACCGGCGCGGCATGGCGCGCCGTTTGTGGCAGGCGGCCCGCGACGCGTCGCTGGCCAAGGGCGATGTGACGGCCTTTACCGTCAATTCCTCGGCCTATGCCTTGCCCCTGTATCAAAGCCTGGGCTTTGTCGCCACGGGGCCGAAGGTGGAAACGGGCGGCATCGCTTTCGTGCCGATGCGCATGGAATTGTAAAATGGCCAAGGCTGGGGTCAGACCCGGCGGGTCTGACCCCATTTTTTGCTTGCGGGCTTATGACTCTGATGACGGCGTAGAAATTAAGCCAACGGCAAGGACTGGAGACGTACCCAGAGAGGGCATTTTTCCCAGTGGGAAAAATGCCGATCCCGAAGGGAGCGACCTACCATCTGACAATCTTCCCCGGATTCATGATGTTCTTCGGGTCGAGCGCGTGCTTGAGGGCGCGCATGGTGTCGATGGCGCCCTCGCCATGTTCTTCCACGAGGAAAGCCATCTTGTGCATGCCCACGCCATGCTCGCCCGTGCACGTGCCGTCCATGCCGATGGCGCGCGTGACCATGTCGCTGTTGACCTTTTCGGCGCGCGCGATGTCGGCCGGGTCGTCGGGGTCGACCAGCATCTGCACGTGGAAATTGCCGTCGCCCACGTGGCCGATGATGGCATAGACGAGGCCCTGCGCCTCGCAATCGGCCTTGGTGGCGAGGATGCATTCGGCCAGCCGCGAAATCGGCACGCAGCAGTCGGTGGAAATGGCGCGGCTGCCGGGACGCATCTGCAGCAGGGCGAAATACGCGTTGTGGCGAGCAGCCCACAGGCGCGAGCGCTCTTCGGGTCGGCTGGCCCACTCGAAATCGCTGGCGCCATGTTCCGCCGTGATGGCTTGCACCAGCTGCGCCTGCTCGGCCACACTGGCCGGCGTGCCGTGGAATTCAAACAGCAGCAGCGGCTTTTCCGGCAAGGCCATCTTGTCGTAGGCGTTGATGGCTTTCACGCCATTTTCATCGAGAAACTCGACCCGTGCCACAGGAATACCCATCTGGATGGTCTGGATCACGGCGCTGACGGCCTCGCCCGTGCCGGGGAACGAGCACACGGCGGCCGAGATCGCTTCGGGCAGCGGATACAGTTTCACGGTCACTTCCGTAATGATGCCCAGGGTCCCTTCGCTGCCGACAAATAAACGCGTCAGGTCGTAGCCGGCCGACGATTTTTTCGCCCGGGTCCCCGTCCTGATGATGCGCCCGTCGGCCGTGACCACCGTCAGGGCCAGCACGTTTTCGCGCATGGTGCCGTAGCGCACGGCGTTCGTGCCCGAGGCGCGCGTGGCCGCCATGCCGCCCAGCGACGCATTCGCGCCCGGGTCGATGGGGAAGAACAGGCCCGTGTCGCGGATGTCCTCGTTCAACTGCTTGCGTGTCACGCCCGCCTGCACGGTGGCCGTCAAGTCTTCATTGTGCACGGCGACCATGTGATTCATTTGCGACAGATCAATCGTCACGCCGCCATGCAGGGCCAGCACATGGCCTTCGAGCGAGGTGCCGCTGCCGTAGGCGATGACGGGCACGTCGTGCGCGCTGCACAGCTTGACGGCGGCCGCCACTTCCTCGGTGGAATGGGCGAAGATGACGGCATCGGGCAGCATGGGGGGATAGCTCGACTCGTCGCGGCCATGGTGTGCGCGCATGGCTTGCGTCATGGAAAAGCGGTCGGCAAAGATCAGGGAAAGTACGGCAGCAAGAGATTCTGGCAGCGGTTTTTTCAGTACCGCCAACTGGTCAGTTTGATTCACGCAAGTCCTCCGTTTTTTTTATTCTACTCCGCGCCCGGGGATTTCAACGAAGCACTATTTTTGCCAGTTGTAAAAATTTTGCATGGTGCGCCGTGCATAGGTTGTAAATGAGAATCATTTCTATTAAAATGCCCGCCAGTAGTTATTTTGCAATGCATGCTTCCACCCGAAAGGCCATGCCATGAAATTCCCCCTGTCCCTCGCCGCCATCCTGCCCGTCTGCGTGCTGGCGCTGAGCGCCTGCAGCAGCGTCGCTCCGCTGAGTACCACGACTGCGGCATCCGCTACTGTGCAAGACGTGCGCCAGCTGGGCGAGATCGTCGACCTGCGCAGCGGCCAGCGCTTGACTGCCGAGCAATTGCTGGCCCAGCTGGCCGCCGCCCCGCGCCTCATCGTGGGCGAGCAGCATGACCAGCTCAGCCACCACAAGATCGAGCAGTGGCTGCTGCAGCAATTGCAGGGCCAGCGTCCGCAAGGCAGCGTGCTGCTGGAAATGCTGAACCCGGACCAACAAGCGAAGGTGGACAAGGTCAAGCCGTGGCTGCAGACGGACCCCGTCGTGCGCCCCGAACACGTGGCCGAGCTGCTGGCCTGGCAGCCGGGCTGGAAGTGGGCGCAATATGGCGACCTGGTCATGACCGTGATGCGCGCGCCGTATCCCGTCTGGTCGGCCAACCTGGACCGCAGCGAAATCAAGCAACTGTTTGTCGACCAGCCGGCCGTGCAGGGCAAGCATTCGAATCTGGCCAATGATGGCAAGGTGCATGACAAACTCAAAGACATCATCCGCGTCATGCACGACAACCAGATCGATGCGCCGCGCCTGGCCGCCATGCTGTCGGTGCAGCAGCAGCGCGACCGCCGCATGGCCGAGCGCCTGCTGGCCGCGCCCGCGCCCGCCGTGCTGATCGCCGGCGCCTACCATGCGCACAAGGACCTGGGCGTGCCGCTGCATGTGCAGGACTTGACGGGCGGCCCCGCGCCGCTGGTACTGGTCCTCGCCCAGCAGGGCGCCACGGTGCTGGCGCCGCAGGCGGATTTTGTGTGGTACACGCCGGTGGCGGCACCCGCCGTCGCCAGCGCCAAGTAATCCGTTGTAACTCCGCCGGGCGTTCAGCCCGGCACTCCTCCCCAGCAAGCTTCTTCGCAGCAGCCAGGTAGTTTTTCCGATTTTTTTGCATGCGCGTGCGCGCCGTTGGCGCAGCCATGCCTGTTACCTGTTGAAGCTCCCATGCGTATCCTCTGTATCAAAGCCGCCGCCGGCGGCGTGTTTCTTTCCCTGTTCCATGCCACGGCGCAAGCGTCCGCCTTGCCGCACGATATGTCGCCGCTGGGCATGTTCTTTGCCGCCGACCAGATCGTCAAAAGCGTGCTCATCGGCTTGCTGCTCGCCGCGCTGGCCACCTGGGTGGTTTTGCTGGTGAAGGGCGCCAGCTTGCTGCAAGCGCGGCGCGCGGCGGCGCAAGCCGTTGCCATGCTGAAAACGGCCATCTCCTTGCCGGACGCGGCCGTCAAAGTGGAGGGCGCAGGCAGCAATTCGCTGGCGCAGCAGCTGCTGGCCGAGGTGCAGCAGGAACTGAGTCTGTCGCATGCCAGCGCGCCGGCGACGGCCCTGAAGGAGCGGGCCGGGTTTCGCCAGGAGCAATTGATCGCGCACAAGGTACGCAGCATGACGCAAGGCATCGGTTTACTGGCCAGCATCGGCGCCGTGGCGCCGTTCGTCGGCCTGTTCGGCACCGTGTGGGGCATCATGAACAGCTTTATCGGCATCGCCGTCAGCCAGAGCACGAATCTGGCGACCGTCGCGCCCGGTATCGCGGAAGCCTTGCTGGCGACAGCTCTGGGCCTGGTGGCGGCGATACCCGCCGTCGTCATCTACAACGTCTTGAGCCGTGGCATCAATCAGTACAAGGCGCAGCTGCGGGCCGCTTCCGCGCAAGTGCTGCTGATGCTGAGCCGCGACCTCGACCTGCGCCAGCAGGCCTGAGCCATGGCCAGCCTTTTCCCATCGCAGGACGACGACACGGCCGACATGCCGGAATTGAGTGAGATCAATGTCACGCCCTTCATCGACGTGATGCTGGTGCTCTTGATCATCTTCATGGTGGTCTCGCCGCTGGCCACCGTCGACCTGAAGATCGACTTGCCGGCCGCCACGGCCAAGCCCGAGCCGCGTCCCGAAAAACCGGTGTTCGTTTCCCTGAAAGCCGACCACAGCCTGTACCTGGGCGAGTCGCCCGTGGCGCGCGGGCAGCTGGGCAGCCTGCTCGATGCACAGACGGGCGGCGACCGCCAGCGCACGCTGTTCTTCCAGGCTGACAAGCAAGCCGCGTATGAAGACGTGCTGGGCGTGATGGATGCCCTGCGCCAGGCCGGCTATCTGAAAGTGGGCCTGGTGGGCCGGGAGGGCGGGTGAATCCCCGTCCGGTATTGAGCTGGGGCATCGCCACGTCGCTGGTGGCAGCTACCGCACTGTCGCTGCTGCTGTGGATGGCCTGGCAGCCCGTCGCTGTCGCGCCCGCGCAGCCGCCCGCCAGCGTGATGGTCGTATTTGCCGCGCAAGCGATGTCGCCGGAGACGCAACAGGCGGCAGCGGCAGGGGCGCGCCAGTCGGCCGCGTCCAGCGCAGCCCAACCGAAAAAGAGTACGACCAGGCAGCAAGCGCTGCCCGTGCTGGCGCGCGCCGCCGCGCCGCAAATCGTCGCGGCCGAAAAAGAAGCGAAGGCAGAAGCCAGTCCGTCGCCAGATCCCGGCAAGGATGCCGCCAGGGAAGCGTCCATGCAAGCCCAGGCCAGCAGCAGCGCCACGCCGGCGCCAAGTTCGGTGCGCGGTCCGCAGGCGGCGCCGTTCGACAGCGACACGCCGCCCGCCAGCGCTGCGCCCGCCAGCTGGCAAAGCCGGGTGCTCAGCCACCTGGCCCATTTCAAACGCTATCCGGGCGACGCGCGCCAGCGCAAGCGGGCCGGCGCCGCCTGGGTACGCTTCCAGGTGGACCGCGACGGCAAGCTGCTGGCCAGCGAACTGGTCACTTCATCGGGCACGGTGCTGCTCGACCGCGAAGCGCTGCAAGTGCTGCAGCGCGCGCAGCCGCTGCCGGCGCCGCCCGACAAGGTCTTACACCAGGGCACGGTGACCGTCACCTTGCCCGTCTCGTTCAAGCTGGAGCCAGGGCAGGACAAGGCATGAGGATGCCAATTGTATTCATTAAAAATCCAACCATAACAAATCGAGGGTGTATGCATATCAAGACAATGACACGAGCCGTGGGCGTCTGCATGGCGTTGCTGGCGCAGCAGACATGGGCGCAAGAAAGTAGCGACGGCAAGGTGGTGTTTTCGCCGCTGAATGTATCGGGTGAAACGGTTCCGGCGGAACAGCAGGCGCTGGAAAAACCGGGCGCCGTCAGCGCACGCGGCGCGGACACGCGCTTGCAACCCGTGGACCAGATCGTGCGCAGCATGCCGGGCACGTTTACCCAGATCGATCCGGCGCAGGGCGCCGTCAGCGTCAACATCCGCGGCTTGTCGGGCCTGGGCCGCGTCAACATGATGGTCGATGGCGTGAGCCAGAATTACTATGGCAGCGCACCGTCGTCCGTGTCGCACGGCGGCGTGCCCAGCAGCCAGTTCGGCGCCCTGATCGACCCGAACTTCATCATCGGCGTGGACGTGTCACGCGGCAATGTGGTCGGCGGCGATGGCGTCAATGCACTGGCCGGCAGCGCCAACTTCCGCACCATCGGCGTCGATGACGTGGTCTTCGCCGGCGAAAAGGTGGGCGCGCGCACGAAGATGTCGACAGGGAACAACGGTGTCGGACGCAGCGCCATGCTGGCCGTGGCCATGAAAAACCCGGCCTTCGATGGCGGCAGCGTAGGCTTCATGGCCGCCACCAGCGCGAGCGTAATCGGCAACAACTACAAGAATGCGAAGGGCGTCAACAGCGAGGAATTCGGTTTCGGCTACAACCGCTATTACAAGCAAAAACCGAAATCGCAGTTGCTCAAGCTGGATCTCAGATTGAGCGACTTCCACTCGCTGGAACTGTCGGCACGCGATTACCGCAACACGTTTACGCGCCGCGATATCCAGAGTGATGACTACTACGTCAAATATCACTACACGCCGTTTTCGGAATTGATCGACCTCAATGTGGTGGCCAGCAGCAGCCGTGGCAACCAGAAATACATGCCCGAAGCGCTGACCAATTTCATCAACACGAATGCGGCCAACCGCGCCGACGCCTTCGATATCAACAACACCAGCAGCTTCAAGCTGGCCGGCGGCGATGCGATGGTGACGGTGGGCGGCAAGCTGATGCGCAACAAGTACAGCAAGCACGTGGAAAGCCTTGTCGACGACCCGGACAATCCGGATGCGAACCAGCAATCGATTGAAAACAATACCTTCGGCCCCGAGGGCGTGCAAAAGATCAGCAGTCTGTACGTAGGCCTGCAATACAACCGTGGCATGGTTCAGGTCAATGCGGGCCTGAACACCACGCACTTTGATTTGACCGGCCACAAGCCCGCCTGCGATCCGCGCGTGCAGTGTTTCCCGCAAGGGGCGAGCAATATTGCGCTGAAAGAACACGGCATCAACCCTTCGCTGCTCGTTTCCGCGCAAGTGACACCGTGGTTCCAGCCGTTTGCCAGCGCCGAGCGCACCATGCGCGGGCCGAATCCGCAGGAAGTGTTTTTCTCGAATGACGGCGGGGCTTCGATGAACCCGTTTCTGAAGGGCGAGAAAGCGACGACCTATCAGCTGGGCTTCAATTCCAGCCTGCATGGCTTGCTGAGCAAGAATGACGTGCTGAATTTCAAGGCGCTGTATTTCAAGAGCAAGATTGATGGCTATATCACCAGCCAGTCCTTCCTCGTGTGCGACCGCGGCCGCAAGTGCAATATCGCGGAAGTGCTTGCCAATGATTGGCAGAATGTCGATGACTACATGACGAATATGTATATCTACATCAACTCGGCCACGCCCGTGTATTCGCGCGGATGGGAACTGGAAGCGCAATATCATCTGGGACCGGCGTATGCGCGCCTGTCGTACACGCGTGAAACGACGCGCCAGCCCACCTCGATCGCCAGCGCCTGGTTCGGCGCGGCCGACATCAGCGAGCTGCCCAGCACTTATTACAATCTCGACGTGGGCACGCGTTTGCTGGACAATAAAATGGAGATCGGCGCGATCATCAAGCACACGGGGTCGAACCGCCGCTTGTCGCCGGACAACGAAGCTGATGAAGCGACGGGTGAAGTGCTGAAGGCCGACAATCCGAAGATTCCGGCCGTGATCGACTTGTATGCGAGTTACCAGGTGTCGAAAAACCTGTTCCTGCGCCTGTCCGTGCAGAACGCCATGAACAAGGATCTTTCGGAAGCGCTGAACCGCCTGAATTCGATGCCGTCGCAGTCGCAGGACAACACGCCGCTGAGCACGGCGCGAGGCCGAACGTATGTGGCGGGGCTGGAGTACCGCTTTTAGAGCAGACCTCAGCCCCGCGCTTTGGCTTAATTAATACTCGCGCGGTGTCGTGCCGTAGTAACTGTGGATCGAATTGGCCCACGTCTGGTCCGCCATGTTCGGCCAGTTATCGGTATCGAAGCCGGGCGCGTTTTCGATGCGTTCCTTGTCGACGTTCAGGGTGAAGCGCTTGTTGACGGTGTCGAGCAGCAGCGCTTCCCAGGGCACGGCGAACAGTTTTTCGCCGATGGTGAAGACACCGCCGTGCGACATGACGGCATAAGCGATCTTGCCGCTGCGCATGTCGATCATGATTTCCTTGATTTCGCCCAGGTGTTCATCCTTGGCGTTGTGCACATGGTCGCCGATCAGGGTGTCGGCACCCATCAGTTCAGGGCCGGGGCCTTTGTGGCCGCGGTTGACATACATGCCGTAGGCGTCGCGTTCTTCGTAGCTCATGGTGACCTCCTGTTGAAAAATCCCAGTCTGCGGCCAAGGCGCGGCAGGGTCTGTTCGCTCGCCCACACAAAGTATGGAATTGGAAATATTTCAATTCTTGCTATCGGGTAATTTTGTTGTGCGTAGACAGCAGGAGGGGGAGGGATAGTCGGTATTTGGCGCAAATTTCCGCGCGCGGGGGGCGACGCAGGCGGGCTTTAGTGTATAATTTCAATTTCCCGCACGTGCCGTTCGGCACCATCTGCAATGACCAAATTTGTCTTCGTCACTGGTGGCGTTGTGTCCTCCCTTGGAAAAGGGATTGCCGCCGCCTCCCTCGCCGCGATCCTCGAATCGCGCGGCCTTAAAGTCACCATGCTCAAGCTCGACCCGTACATCAACGTCGATCCTGGCACGATGAGCCCTATGCAACACGGTGAAGTATTCGTCACCGACGACGGGGCCGAAACCGACCTCGACCTCGGTCACTACGAGCGCTTCATTTCCACCCGCATGAAAAAGGTGAATAACTTCACCACTGGCCAGATCTATGAATCGGTGATCCGCAAGGAACGCCGGGGCGAATATCTGGGCAAGACCGTGCAGGTGATCCCGCATATCACCAATGAAATCCAGGATTACATCCGCCGTGGCGCCGAAGGCTACGACGTGGCCCTGTGCGAAATCGGCGGCACCGTCGGCGATATCGAATCGTTGCCATTCCTGGAAGCGGCGCGTCAGCTGAGCCTGCGCGCCGGCCGCAAGAACACGGCGTTCGTCCACCTGACCCTGGTGCCGTACATCGCCTCGGCCGGTGAACTGAAAACCAAGCCGACCCAGCACTCGGTGCAAAAGCTGCGTGAAATCGGCATCTTGCCCAACGCCTTGCTGTGCCGCGCCGACCGCGCCATCCCGGAAGACGAGCGCGCGAAAATCTCGCTGTTCTCGAACATCGAGGAAGACGCCGTCATTTCCGTGTGGGACGTCGACACCATCTACAAAGTGCCGCAGATGCTGCACGACCAGGGCCTCGACAAGATCATCTGCGATGCGCTGGACCTCGATCCCGCACCGGCCGACCTGTCGATCTGGAGCAAGCTGATCTACACGATGGAGCACCCGAAGGCGGAAGTGACCGTCGGCATGGTCGGCAAGTATGTCGAGCTGACCGAGTCGTACAAGTCGCTGATCGAAGCGCTGCGCCACGCCGGCATCCACACGGAAAGCCGCGTCAACATCGAGTACATCGATTCGGAAGAAATCGAAACGACCGGTTGCGAGAACCTGGCCAAGTACGATGCCATCCTGGTACCGGGCGGCTTCGGCAAGCGCGGCGTGGAAGGCAAGATCAAGGCGGCCCAGTTTGCCCGTGAGCACAAGATCCCTTACCTGGGCATCTGCCTGGGCATGCAAGTGGCCCTGATCGAATACGCGCGCAACAAGGCTGGCATGCCGAACGCGAATTCGACCGAGTTCGACCTTGATACGGATCAACCCGTCGTTGCACTGATCAATGAGTGGCAAAACCACGATGGTAAAGTCGAGTTGCGCGATGAAAACTCGGACCTGGGCGGTACCATGCGCCTGGGCGCGCAGACCTGCGCCGTCAATCCGGGCACCCTCGCTGCCGAGATCTACGGCAGCGTGGTGACCGAGCGTCACCGCCATCGCTACGAAGCCAATAATCACTACCTGGCCCGTGTCGAAGCGGCTGGCCTGATCGTGTCGGCCCGCACGCCAAGCGAAGATTTGTGCGAAATCATGGAATTGCCACGCACGGGTGAAAATGCCCACCCATGGTATATGGGCGTGCAATACCATCCTGAGTTCAAGTCGACGCCACGCACCGGCCATCCGTTGTTTACCTCGTTCATCAAGGCAGCGCTGGCGCACAAAGAAGCCAACGCCGCTGCGCAATAACGCGGTCGATCACGACAGTATTACCCGTAAGACAGCTCCCGGCCAGATGGTTTCCGCCGGGAGTTTCTTTGCCCCCTTTGTGCAATTGCGCATCAGAACGCAGTGTGCAGCCCCTGTTACGCTTAACTTTGGAGAATGACATGAGTGCTATTGTTGATATTATCGGTCGCGAAATCCTGGACTCGCGCGGTAACCCGACCGTCGAATGCGATGTGTTGCTGGAATCGGGCGTGATGGGCCGTGCGGCCGTACCGTCGGGTGCCTCGACCGGTTCGCGCGAAGCCGTGGAATTGCGCGATGGCGATGCCAAGCGCTACTTCGGCAAGGGCGTGCTGCAAGCATGCGAAAACATCAATACCGAAATCTCCGAAGCCATCATGGGCCTGGACGCCAATGAACAGGCTTTCCTGGACCGTACCCTGATCGACCTGGACGGCACGGAAAACAAATCGCGCCTGGGCGCCAACGCCATCCTGGCCGTCTCCATGGCCGTGGCCAAGGCTGCCGCCGAAGAAGCGGGCCTGCCGCTGTACCGCTATTTCGGCGGTTCGGGCGCCATGCAGATGCCAGTGCCGATGATGAACGTCATCAACGGCGGCGCGCATGCCGACAACAACCTGGACATCCAGGAATTCATGATCATTCCCGTGGGCGCCCCGTCGTTCAAGGAAGCCGTCCGTTACGGCGCGGAAGTGTTCCACACGCTGAAAAAGATCCTGCACAAGAAGGGCCTGAACACCAACGTGGGCGACGAAGGCGGTTTCGCGCCATCGCTGGCCAACCATGAAGAAGCCATCAAGCTGATCATCCAGGCCATCGAAGAAGCGGGCTACGAGCCAGGCACGCAGATCGCCATCGGCCTCGATTGCGCCGCGTCCGAGTTCTACAAGAACGGCAAGTACGAAATGGAAGGCGAAGGCCTGAGCCTGACGGCCACCGAGTTCACCAACCTGCTGGCGACCTGGTGCGACAAGTACCCGATCATCTCGATCGAAGACGCGATGCATGAAGGCGACTGGGACGGCTGGGCGATCCTCACCAAGGAACTGGGCAAGAAAGTGCAACTGGTCGGCGACGACCTGTATGTCACCAACACCAAGATCCTGAAAGAAGGCATCTCGAAAGGCATCGCCAACTCGATCCTGATCAAGATCAACCAGATCGGCACCCTGACGGAAACCTTCGCCGCCATCGAAATGGCCAAGCGCGCCGGCTACACGGCCGTCATTTCGCACCGCTCGGGCGAAACGGAAGATTCGACCATCGCCGATATCGCCGTTGCCACGAACGCCCTGCAGATCAAGACCGGCTCGATGTCGCGTTCGGACCGCATGGCCAAGTACAACCAGCTGCTGCGTATCGAGGAAGACCTGGGCGACATCGCCAGCTACCCTGGCCGCGATGCGTTCTATAATCTGAAGTAAGCTGATGTAAAACCCACTGGCCGGCCGGAGATATCCGGCCGGTTTGTTAACCGACTACCCCATGCGCCTGATTACGCTCGCCCTGGCAGCCCTGCTGCTGCTGATCCAATTTCCCCTCTGGCTGGGTAAAGGCGGCTGGCTGCGCGTTGCCGACATGGAAGCCCAGGTGGCGGTGGCGAATAAAAAGAATATGGAATTGAAGGCGCGCAACGCCAAGCTCGAATCCGAAGTGCGCGACCTGAAAGATGGTACGGGCGCCGTCGAGGAGCGTGCCCGCTATGAGCTGGGCATGGTCAAACAGAATGAGATTTTCGTGCAGATCGTGCGCAAGGGACAAACCCCGCCACTGCTGGAAACGCCGGTGGACGCTGCCGCGCCGCACTAAGCAATACTGCTTCCCGCTTGCCAGCCTGGACCGATTGCCAGGCTGACATGTCATATTGTTACCTTGTTACCCTGTACTGCTGCACACTATTGCCTTGCTGCTTGCTGATCAGAAACGGGCCTTGCCGGTCGAGATCAGGTAGAAATGGATGCCGGTAACGACGACGGCGACGGCGATCAGTGCGGTTTCGAGAAACATCATAAAATTTCCTTTAAATTATTAGTGCTTAGTTAGTGCAAAAAAACGTCCAGGGCCCAGGCGCCAAGCCGAAGACAGTACGAACGTACGGCGAGGCGCAGGCAACGCCGCCCTGGGCGTTTTTTTAACCGCGCGAAGCGAGGAAACGCAGTTCGGCTGCCAGATTCGGCATCAGCTTTTCGTAGCGGTTCGCTTCCGAGTTCAGCAGGGCGAAATCGCGCTTGCTTGGGCGCACATAGCGCTCGTCGTCGGCGCTGGTTGTCGCGGTGGCGATGACTTCCTTCTGGGCCAGTTCGCTGTACGGCTTGGAAGCGAGCAGGGCGCCCAGGAAGGCGCGCGTCGCACGGCCCAGGTTGCTGAAGTAGTTGTCGTTGTCGTTGCTGTAGGTGTTGGTAAAAGTGGACATATGCCCTCCATGAATGGTCTGTTGTTGCATTGCACAATAATGGAGTTGGCGATATATGTCTAATTTCAAATTCCAATTTCAGAAATTCAAGAAACGAATAATAAGGGCGTAGCCGCCGGCCACGCCCTGAAAAAGAATTTGTTACCAAATGTTTATCCGGCGGCGATGCGTCCCAAACCGGGATCGTCGCTGAAAAAGCCGTCCAGTCCCGTCTCGATGTAACGCCGCATTTCCGCCACGGAACCGGCTTCGTTGCGCGCATTCTCGCCATTGCCATCGCGGAAGTCGGCCGCCAGGAAACGGTTTTCCGGGCGGAAGGTCCACGTGTGCAGCAGCAAGCCCGCCTGGTGCGCATCGTCGACGATGGACGAGGGTTTTGCCAGGCGCTGGTCGGCGCCCAGCGGGATGATTGCTCGCGTTGGCGGCCCCACCACGTCCGCGTAGGCGGCGATGTCGCGCAGGCCGGCCGGTGTGGTCATCTGCCCGAACGTCAGCTTTCCGCCCGCCTTGACGACATCCATCGGATGCACGTCGCCGCCCATCACCAGCTGCATCAGGCGCACGTTGGCGCGCCGTCCGAGCTTCTCGCGCAGGTACTTCAGATTCGCCACTTCGAAGGACTGGATTTCGATCGGCGCGCGGCGCGTGTATTCGTGCGCCAGCATGGTCGACAGGAAACGGTCTTCCAGCGCCAGGCCCGCATCGCGGAAGTAGGTCGAGCTTTTCAGCTCCGGCACGAGGCCGATGATGCGGCCGCTGGCGGCAGATTGCGCTGCAACAAAATCGATGATTTCTTCCCAGGTCGGGATCTGGAATTGTCCATCGTACAAGGTGTTGCCGGTGCGGACTTTCGGCAAGCGTTCGATGGCGCGCAGGGTTTTCAGTTCCGCCAGGGTGAAGTCGTCGACGAACCAGCCTTCGTGCCATTCGCCGTCGACCATCTTCTTGCCGCGCCGGCTGGCAAACTCGGGCCGGCGCGCCACGTCGGTGGTGTCGATCAGGTTGCTTTCGTGGCGCGCCACGAGGATGCCGTCGCGCGTGGCGACCAGGTCCGGCTCGACGTAGTCGGCGCCATCGAAGATGGCCTTGGCGTACGACGCCAGGGTATGCTCGGGGCGCAGGGCGCTGGCGCCCCGGTGGGCGAACACGAGCGGGCGGCTCGGGGGCGTGGCCAGCAGGCCGGCGGCAAAGCCCGGTGCTGCCGCCAGGGCCAGGCCGCCCACGGCCGCCTGGACGAAGTTGCGGCGCGAAAAGTGCCGTTGCGGGAGGATGGGTGAGCGCATCAGAAATCCGCCGTCAAGGTCAGGAAGCCCTGGCGCGGGGCAATCGGGAAGGTGTTGTACGTCTTGTCGGCCGCGCCCACCACCACGTTCAGCGCACCTTCGCGGTTGGCCAGGTTGCTGACGTTCGCGCGCCAGCGCGGGTTTTTCAGCCAGCCGGCCATGGCCGGCAGCTTGCCCGACACGCCCAGGCCCATCAGGAAATAGCTGGGGACCGACAAATCGTTGGTGTACGTCGCGTAGCGCTTGCCCACATAGTCTCCCGTCAGTTGCACCTCAATATCGCCAAACGTGGCCGAAGCCACGAACTTGTTCAGCCATTCCGGCGAGCCCGGTACGTTCTTGCCGGCGGTCAAGACCAGCGTGGCGCCATTGTTGTAATTGTCCGCGTACTGCGAGCGGTTGTACGACAGGGCATTGTAGAACGAAAAATTGTTGCCGAAGTGGATAGTACCTGCGATATCGATGCCGTCCGTGCGCACGCTGCCCACGTTGGCCAGCACGGGATTGCCGCCGATGATGGACGAAATCACGGGCGTGGGGCTGATCTGCAGCAAGCGGTTGCTGAAATCGACGTGGTAGACGTTGACCTGACCATCGATGGCCGTGATGGCGCCCAGGCTCAAAGGATGGCTGCCGCGCACGCCCACTTCATAGGTGAGGGCCGTTTCCGGCTTGGCGTCGCGCTTGAACAGATCAAACGCGGCCTGAGTCGACAAGCTCCACGGCGAGGCGCCGCCGCCGCCATAGGTGACGAACTGGCGCATGTTTTTCTGGATGTTGAAGTACAGCTGGTCTTGCGGCGTGAAGTCCCAGCGCGCGCCCACTTGCGGCAAGAACCATTTTTTCGTGTTGATGGTGCCGACCGGCAAGGCCGTCGAGCCGCCCGCGATGGCGCCCAGCGCCGGCTGCACGGGGAATTGACCGTCGGCAAACTGCAGGCTGGACTTGAAACCGGCCTGCAGGGCGATATCGGGGCGGATGCGCCATTCATCCTGCAAGTGCAGTTGCACCACCTTGTTGTCGATCTCGCTGCCGTACTGCGTGATCAAGGGATTGCTGGGGCGGTCATACGGCGAGGTGGGGTTGTTGACGTCGAGCGCATACCAGCGGCGGTAGGCGGACGAGCGGTTCTGTTCCAGCCACAGGCCCGCTTCCAGCTGGTGCTCGCCGATTTCCTTGCGCACGGTGGAAATGAAGCCGCCGCGCTTGATGTCGTATTCCGTGGTGCGCACGGCGTAGCCCGAGTTGCCGAACACTTGTTTCAGGTTCTGTTTCGGGTAGTACACGCTGAACAGTCCCGGCAAGCCGGCCACGCCGATGGGGCCGGCCACCACGCCGGCGCCGTCATCCTTGTGGTAATACACCTGGTTGGACCATGTCATGCCTTCGGACAAGTTTGCGTCGAACTTGGCGTAGGCCAGGTAATCGGTGCGCTGCGCATCGCTGTAGTAATTGCGGTAATTGTTGCCGTCCGCGGCAGGCGTCGCGCCCGTGGGCGACAGGTAATTCAGGGCCGCCTTGAAGTCCGGGTACAGGAAGGGGCGCGTGTACGGTGCGCTCGTTTCGCCCGCCACGTGCACGGTGCTGTCTTCGTTCGGCTCGATCTTGTCCGAGTAATTGAAGAACAGGGTCAGCTTGCCCGCCTCGCTGCGGTTGACGTATTTGGCATTGAACTGGTCGCCGCCCTGGCGCGCATCGAAATCCCAGGCGCGCGCTTCGTGGTGCAGGATGGAAAAGTAGGCGCTGCTGCCGTCGCCGAAAACGCCCGTGTCATAGCGGGCAAACGTGCGCGAGGTGCGGTGGCTGCCCACCGTTTGCTGCAGGCTGGCGCCTTGCGTGGCCAGCGGATCGCTGGAATAGGTTTCGATGGTGCCGCCCAGGTTGCTGGTCGAGGCTGTGGCCAGGTCGCCCGCGCCCGAGGACAGCACGACGCTGCGCACGTTTTCGCTGATGACGGCGCGCTGCGGCGACAGGCCGTTGTAGTTGCCGTACTGCTGGTCGCCCAGCGGCACGCCATCCATGGTGTAACCGAGTTGCTGGCCGGAAAAGCCATGCACGAACAGCGACAGGTTCTGCTCGTTGTTGCCCCATGGATCGGCCGTCTGGAAGCTGACACCAGGCAAGGTTTGCAAGGCTTTCAGGGGATTCGTGCCGGGCAGGATTTTCTGGATTTCATTCTTGCTCAGGGCAACCGAGGAGCGCGTCTTGCGCGAGGAAATCTCCACGGTGGCCATCGGGGCGTTGTCGTCGGCAGCCGGGGCAGCAGCGGCTGCCATGTCGGTAGTGGCGGATGCCACGGCGGCGGCCACGACCGTTTGCGCCAGGGCCGGCAAGCTCAAGCCTGCGGCGCAGGCGCCCAGCAAAACGTGGAAGGAATGGCGGCGCAGGGCCAGCGTCAAGTGGGTGGTCATCATCAGCCTGTGGAGAGTGGGAAGTAATACAAGCTGCGCAGCGTAACGGCGGCGCGTGACGGGCTGATGACGAACTGATGACGGGAAGATGACAGCAGAAACAAAGGCGCCGCCTGAGAGGCGGCGCGAAGAATATTACAATTAGTTAATGCTGGCTGCGGGTGGAATGAGCACCTCGGCCGGCGCATCCGTGATGAACAGCTGCGCGCAATCGACCTTGTCGAATTCGTAATGCTGGCCGCAGAAATCGCAGTTCACACCAACTTGCCCCACTTCTTCCAGGGTGCTGTTGACTTCTTCCTCGCCCAGCATCTTGAGCATATTGCCCACTTTTTCGCGCGTGCAGCTGCAATGGAAGCTCGGGTGCAGCGGATCGAACACGCGGATCGTTTCTTCCCAGAACAAGCGCTGCATCAGGGTATCGATGTCCGTCGACAGGATTTCCGCCTCTTTCAGGGTCGATGCCAGCATCACGGCGCGGTTCCACGTGTCGAGCGCGTCTTCTTCCGACACGGGCGTCGCCTCGGCCTTGCCGCCATGGTGCGGCAGCTTTTGCAGCAGCAGGCCGCGCGAGACGGTGTCGTCCGTGGCCAGCCACAGACGCGTGTCGAGCTGTTCCGAACGCAACATGTAGTTTTCGATCACGGTGGCCATGTCGTCGCCGTCCAGCGGCACGATGCCCTGGTACGGTTGCTGGCCCGGCACCTTGTCGGCCGGGTCCAGGGTGATGATGAAGCGGCCCTTGCCCGTGGCGTTGAGCAATTGCGGCACCGTGGCCACGTCGGGAATGGCGGCGTCCGGGTCCAGCTTGGCCGTGGCGCGCAGGCGCAGGTCGGAATCGCATTCGACCACCATCAGGCGCACGGGACCGTCACCGTGGATTTGCATGATGATGGAGCCGTTGAATTTCAGGTTGGCCGACAGCAGGGCGGCGGCGGCCACCATTTCGCCCAGCACTTTTTTCACGGCCGTGGGGTAGGCGTGGCGCGACACCACTTCCTGCCAGGTGGTCGATACGTCGATGAACTGGCCGCGCACGGCGGCATTGTCGAAAATAAATTTTTGCAGGGTATCCTGGCCGGTGGCGGCTGCGCTGACGGCGCCCGTGGTTTCAGTCGTCATTCTCTTATCCAATCTTCTTGAGTTGCGTATTAAATAGCTGGCCGCGCTGCACATAGTTCACGGCGTTGCCTTGTAGCCTGGTGATATCGTCTGCCGTCAGGGCCCGCACGGCTTTCGCCGGTGAGCCGATGATCAGCATATTGTCGGGAAATTCCTTGCCTTCCGTGACCAGGGCGCCCGCGCCGACCAGGCAGTTTTTGCCGATCTTCGCGCCGTTCAGGATCACGGCCTGGATGCCGATCAGGGCGCCATCGCCGATCGTGCATCCATGCAACATTGCCTGGTGGCCAATGGTCACGTTCCGGCCGATGTCCAGCGGGTAGCCCGGGTCCGTGTGCAGCACGGCGCCTTCCTGCACATTGCTGTTGGCGCCCACGGTGATGCGTTCGTTGTCGCCGCGAATCGTGGCGCCGAACCATACGGACGTATTCGCTTCCAGGGTCACCTTGCCGATCACGTTGGCCGTGTCGGCAACAAAAGCGGAAGCATCAATCTGCGGCGCATCGGCGCCCAATTGGTAGAGTGTCATCGTCAGCCTGTGGCGGTGGTGGAAGCGCCGGGCGCGGCCGGACGCGAAAGTTTTACTGTGTTGCGTACGCTATTTTACGCTGTTGCAAGACAAGTCCTGCCGCCGACCGTCAATCCGGTATAATTATCGAACGGTCGTACTTTTATGTCCATCCTATCTACAGACACAGCATGTGGCGCCATCTGCGCCACTTTCAAGGCAGGCAATCAGATGAAACCCATGAAACTTTCCCGTTCCGAATTCATCAACATCCGCGGCGCCCGCACGCATGTGCGCCACTGGGGCCGCGAAGGCGCGCCCATCCTGTTCATGGTGCACGGCTGGATGGACGTGGCCGCCTCGTTCCAGTTCGTCGTCGACGAGTTGCAAGGCGACTGGCACGTGATCGCACCCGACTGGCGCGGCTTTGGCCTGAGCGACTACACGCAGTCCGATACCTACTGGTTCCCCGACTACCTGGCCGACCTGGACGCCATGCTGCTGCACTATTCGCCGGACGCGCCCGTTAACCTGCTCGGTCACAGCATGGGCGCCAACGTGGCTGGCCTGTACGCGGGCGTGCGGCCCGAGCGCATCAGCCGCTTCATCAACCTGGAGGGCTTCGGCATGATGGCAACAAAACCGGAGCAGGCGCCGGGCCGCTACGCCAAGTGGCTGGATGAATTGCGCGAGCCGCCCGCCATGCGCAGTTATCCCACGCAAAAGGCCGTAGCCGAGCGCCTGCAAAAGACCAATCCGCGCCTGCCGGACGACCGCGCGGCCTTTCTCGCCGAACACTGGTCGGCGCAGAACGAGGCGGGGGAGTGGGACATCATGGGCGACCCGCAGCACAAGCGCGTCAATCCCATCCTGTACCAGGTGGAAGAAGTGATGGCCTGCTGGCGCCGCATCACGGCGCCCGTGCTGTGGGTGGAAGCTATTGAGACGAATATGTGGCAATGGATGGGGCCCAAGGAACAGGCGCGCATCGAGATCGACCGGCGTTTGGCCTGCATCAAGGATGTGCGCTGCGAGATGATGCTGGACGCGGGCCACATGCTGCATCATGATCAGCCGGCGGCACTGGCGCGCCTGGTGGAAGCATTTTTGACCTGATGTGTATCGGGAACGCCGCAGCGCGATTTGACAAGCAGCGTACAATGAAAACTTCTTCCATGCTGAGCCCGTGCAGGGTATTGTTTTCACATGCTTAAAGTCGACCTGCATTGTCATTCGAATATCTCCGACGGCGTGCTGTCACCGGCCGCCGTGGCTGCGCACGCGCGCAAGGCGGGCGTCGATGTGTGGGCGCTGACGGACCACGATGAAGTATCGGGCGTCGCCGCCGCGCGCACTGCCGCGCTGGACCTGGGCATGCGTTTCGTGGCCGGCGTGGAAATCTCGATCACGTGGGCCGGCGAAACCGTGCACATCGTGGGCTTGCAAGTCGATGAAAACAACCCGGGCCTCGTGCAGGGCTTGCACCAGACGCGTTCGGGGCGCGACGCGCGCGGCCGCGAGATTGCCCGCCAGCTGGACCTGGCCGGCATCCCCGACGCCTATGAAGGGGCCTTGAAATTCGTCGGCAACCCGGACCTGATGTCGCGCACGCACTTTGCCCGCTACATCGTGGAAATGGGCAAATGCGCGAATATCCCCGACGTGTTCAAGAAATACCTGTCGGAAGGCAAGCCGGGCTACGTCGAGCACCGCTGGGCCACCCTGGCCGAAGCCGTGGGCTGGATACGCGGCGCGGGCGGCGTGGCCGTTATCGCCCACCCGGGCCGCTACCGCTTCAGCGACATGGCGCAAGGCGTGCTGTTCGATGAATTCAAGCAACTCGGCGGCGCGGCCATCGAAGTCGTCACGGGCAGCCACAGTCCGGACCAGTATCCGGAATACGCGCAGCTGGCCAATGCCTACGGCTTCCTCGCCTCGCGCGGCACGGATTTCCATGCGCCGGGCGAGTCGCGCGTGGATTTTGCCATGTTGCCGCCGTTGCCTGCCAACGTGACCCCCATCTGGCACGACTGGTTTTAGCTGACAGCCAGGCAAATCTGCTGCGCGGCGCGCTTTGCGGCCGGCGATGCTCACCGTACTCCAGTACGGTTGCGCTTCTCGGCCACAAATCACTGCCGCTCGCGACGATTTTCCTGGCTGCCGATGCGCCGTCGTGTCGCTGCTTGAAATCTGCGTTTGCGTGCATATCTTTTTGTTATTCTTGTTATACATAGTCATCTGGAGCCATCGCCCATGAAACGTATCGTCCTTTTTATTGCAACCAACCTGGCCGTGATGCTGGTGCTGTCGCTCGTCCTCAGCTTGTTGGGCGTGGGCAATCCGGCGCGGGGCAGTACCCTGAACCTGGGCAGCCTGCTGGTGTTTTCGCTGGTGGTGGGTTTCACCGGGTCCATCTTTTCCCTGTTGATCAGCAAGCCGATGGCCAAGTGGAGCACGGGCGCGCGCGTGATCGACAACCCGACCTCGTCGACGGAATTGTGGCTGGTCAATACCGTGCGCGCGCTGTCCGAGCGGGCCGGCATCGGCATGCCGGAAGTGGCCGTGTACGAAGGCGACGCGAATGCGTTTGCCACGGGCGCGTTCAAGAATTCGGCGCTGGTGGCCGTGTCCACCGGTTTGCTGCAAAGCATGAACCGCGATGAAGTCGAAGCCGTGCTGGGCCACGAGATCGCCCACGTTGCCAATGGCGACATGGTCACCTTGACCCTGATCCAGGGCGTGGTGAATACCTTTGTCGTCTTCATGGCCCGCGTCGTGGGTTTCTTTGTCGACAATGTGCTGTTGAAAAATAACAACCGCGAAGGCGGCGGGCGCGGCATCGGTTACTTTGTGACCGTGATGGTGTGCGAAGTGATCTTCGGCCTGCTCGCTTCCATCATCGTCGCCTGGTTCTCGCGCCAGCGCGAATTTCGCGCCGATGCCGGTTCAGCCAAGCTGCTGGGCAGCCCCACGCCGATGATGCATGCGCTGGCCCGCCTGGGCGGCGTGCCGCCGGGCGAACTGCCGCAATCGATGCAGGCGCTGGGCATCAGCGGCGGCAATGGCGGCTGGGGCGCGCTGTTCGCCACCCATCCGCCCATCGAAGAACGTATCGCCGCGCTGCGCAGCGTACAATAATGCTAACTTAACAAGCTGGTTCGCCAGAACGCTTACACATGAGTCAATTTTTCCAGATTCACCCTGAGAATCCGCAATTGCGCCTGATCAAGCAGGCGGCCCAGATCATCCAGTCCGGCGGCGTCGTGGCCTTGCCCACGGATTCCTGCTACGCGCTGGTGTGCCAGCTCGACGACAAGGGCGCCGTCGAGCGCCTGCGCCGCATCCGTGGCGTGGATGAAAAGCACCATCTGACCTTGCTGTGCCGCGACTTGAGCGAGCTGGGCGTGTATGCCCGGGTCGACAACCGCCAGTTCCGCCTGCTCAAGGCGGCCACGCCGGGCGCCTACACCTTCATCCTGGAAGCGACCAAGGAAGTGCCGCGCCGTCTCAGCCATCCTTCGCGCAAGACCATCGGCCTGCGCGTGCCGGAGCACCGCATCGTGCAATGCCTGCTGGAAGAGCTGGGCCAGCCGCTGCTGGGCGCGACATTGACCCTGCCCGGCGACGAGGAGAGCCTGACGGATGCCGACACCATCCGCGAACGGCTGGAAAAACTGGTCGACCTGATCATCGACGGCGGCGTCTGCGCGCACGGCCCCAGCACCGTGATCGACCTGACGGGGCCAGAGCCGGAAGTGGTGCGCGTGGGACGCGGCGACCCTGCCGTGCTGGGCTTGTAGAGGGGCATTGCCCACCTGTTGCGGCGCAGCTCTTCATTTGTTCTTAATGACAACGTAAGAAAGGGCCTGGGACGCCTCTGGTAGAATCGCGGTCATGAGCGATTTCAATACGATAGTCCAGACCGTTGCGGTGTATCTGGTGCCGGTGCTGTTTGCCATTTCCCTGCATGAGGCGGCGCATGGCTACGCCGCCCGCTATTTCGGCGACCCCACGGCCTCGAACGAGGGCAGGCTGAGCCTCAATCCGATCCGGCATATCGATCCTTTCGGCACGATCCTGCTGCCGTTGATACTGTATTTCACGATCCAGGTACCGTTCGGCTATGCCAAGCCGGTGCCCGTCGATTTCAGCCGCCTGCGCAATCCGAAGAAACAGATGGCCTGGGTGGCGTTTGCCGGGCCTGGCGCCAATTTCGTCATGGGCCTGGGCTGGATGATCGCCTTTGTCGTGCTCAGCGTGCTGCCGCCGACGGAAATGGGCATGTTTTTCCGCAAGATGGCGGGCGCCGGCGTCAGCGTCAATGCGGCCATGTTCGTCTTTAACCTGATTCCCGTGCCGCCGCTCGATGGCGGACGCATCATGACGGGCTTGCTGCCGATGCAGCTGGCGCGCCCGTACGCCAGCATCGAGCGCTACAGCCTGTATGTGTTCGGCGCCCTGGTGCTGCTGATGTACACGGGCATCCTGAACCGCGCCCTGCTGACGGCGATCGAATTTGTCATAGGCATTTTTGTCACCGTGGTCACGCCCCTGACGGCCCTGTTGACTTGATGCAAGCAACTGGATGGTTGTAAATAATTGATGGAAGTACCGATGCAAGCAATTGAACCAACAGTAGACACTGAAACGATTTCCGGTTGGCTGCGCCGCTGGGCGCCCCTGATCCCGGGCGGCGAAGTGCTGGACCTGGCCTGCGGCGCAGGCCGCCATGCGCGCCACCTGGTGAGCCTGGGCCACCCGGTGCTCGCGCTCGACCATGATCCGGAAATGCTGGAAAAGGCGGCCGGCACGGGTATCACCACCTCGCTGGTGGACCTGGAGGCGCCGGGCGCCGTGTGGCCCTTCGCTCCCGGCCGCTTTGCCGGCATCGTCGTCACCAATTATCTGCACCGGCCGTTGCTGGAAGCCATGATTGCCAGCCTGGCGCCCGATGGCGTGCTGCTGTATGAAACGTTTGCCGAGGGTAATGAGCAGTTCGGCAAGCCGTCGAATCCGAAATTCCTGCTCAAGGAAGGCGAAATGCTGACCTGGGCGGTGCAGCAGGGTTTGCGTGTGGTAGCGTATGAAGATGGGCGCGTCGAACAGCCAAAAGCTGCTCTGGTGCAACGAATTTGTGCCGTCCGGCCGGATTTTCCACGGTTGGCAGCCTTGCTGCCGACGTTTTGAGCGGCCATACTATGTCAGAATGCACCACAGGCGCGGGCTATCCGCTACAATCGTTGTTTTATTTATCGGCGCTATAAACTTACTATGATCAAGGGCAGCATTGTAGCAATCGTCACCCCGATGCACGCAGACGGCAGTCTGGACTTTCCAGGTCTGCGCAAGCTGATCGACTGGCATATCGCCGAGGGTACGGACGGCATCGTCATCGTTGGCACAACGGGCGAATCGGCAACAGTCAGCGTGGAGGAACACTGCGAACTGATCCAGTTGACCGTCGAGCATGCCAAGGGACGCATTCCTATCATCGCCGGTGCCGGAGGCAACTCCACGGCCGAGGCCATCAAACTGACGCGTTACGCGAAAGAAGCGGGCGCCGATGCTGTCTTGCAAGTGGTGCCGTACTACAACCGTCCTACCCAGGAAGGCATGTACCAGCACTTCAAGGCCATCGCCGAAGCCGTCGACATCCCCGTCATCCTGTACAACGTGCCTGGCCGCACGGTTGCCGACATGAGCAACGAAACGATCGTGCGCCTGTCCGCCATCCCGAATATCGTCGGCGTGAAAGATGCGACCGGCAATATCGGCCGCGGCATCGACCTGCTGCGCCTCGTGCCGGCCGACTTCGCCGTGTACTCGGGCGACGATCCGACGGCCATGGCGCTGATGTTCTGCGGCGGTCACGGCAACATTTCCGTGACGGCCAACGTCGCGCCGCGCGCCATGCACGAACTGTGCGTCGCGGCCATGGCGGGCGAGCGTGCCAAGGCGATTGCCATCAATAACAAAGTTTTCCCTCTGCACCAGAAATTGTTTGTCGAGCCCAACCCGGTGCCCGTCAAATGGGCGATGGCCGAAATGGGCCTGATGCCTGCCGGCATACGCTTGCCACTGGTGCCGCTGGCTGAAAACTGCCATGCCACCGTGCGCGATGCCTTGCGTGACGCCGGCGTCCTGTCTTAAGGCCGAACTTCAAGCCCGGACTTGACCAGTCCGGACCTTCCCTGATTCCAGCTGCTACTTAGCTTCTTATCCAGTTACGACATGACTAATTGCAAGAAAAACCAATCGGCGCCTGCCACCATCGCCGTCCGCGGCATCGTCATCGGCGCCGTCGCAGCCAGCCTCGCGGGCTGCGGCATGATCAGTTCGGTAGTCGGCGGCGACAAGGTCGACTACAAGTCGGTCAAGAAAGCCGGCACCCTGGACGTGCCGCCTGACCTGACGCAATTGCAGCAGGACAACCGCTACTCCTTGCCGGATGCGAAAAACGGCGTGGCCACGGCGTCCGGCTACAACGCGCAGCGCAACGCCACGGCCGGTACCCCGGTCGTTGTGGGCGCCGACGGCGTGGTCGGCGTGGTGCCGGTCACGGCAGGCGGCGTGAAGGTCGAGCGCGCGGGCAACCAGCGCTGGCTGGTCGTCAAGCAGTCGCCCGAGGTGCTGTGGCCGCAGCTCAAGCAATTCTGGGAAGATTCGGGCTTTACCATTGCCGTCGACCAGCCGACGGCTGGCATCATGGAAACCGAGTGGAACGAAAACCGCGCCAAGGTGCCGCAAGACTTTATCCGCAGCACCATCGGCAAGGCCTTCGATTCGCTGTACTCGACCGGTGAAAAAGACAAGTTCCGTACCCGCGTGGAGCGCCTGGCCGACGGTTCGACCGAGATCTACATCAGCCACCGCGGCGTGGAAGAGGTTGTCACCGGCCGCGACAAGGAAACCACCACCTGGACCGCTCGCCCGAACGATCCGGGCCTGGAAGCGCAATTCCTGGCCAAGCTGATGACGCGCCTGGGCGCGGCCAGCGACGAAGCACAAGCGAAGACGTCCGTCGATGCCGCGATTGTGCAGCCGCAGCACGCCAAGCTGGTGGGCGATGCCGCCACGCCGGCGCGCGCCATCGAAGTCGATGAGGGTTTCGACCGCGCCTGGCGCCGTGTCGGCCTGGCGCTGGACCGCGTCGGCTTCACCGTGGAAGACCGCGACCGCACGCAAGGCACGTATTTCGTGCGTTACGTCGATCCGGACGCGGTCAAGAAAGATGGCTTCTTCTCGAAGCTGTTCAGCTGGGGCTCGTCGTCCGACAAGGACAAGGAAGCGCAGCGCTACCGCGTCCTGGTCAAGGCCGGCACTGGCTCGACCAGCTTGGTCAGCGTCCTCAGCAACGAAGGCAAACCCGATACCTCGCCAGTGGCCGAGAAGATCCTGGGTCTGCTGAACGACCAGTTGAAATAAGCGCTACATTCGCGGCAGGCATCAGAACCTGCCGCGCATTAAAAAGGCTGGCCCGGGAAACCGGGCCAGCCTTTTTTAATTGTGAATGCACTTGGACGTAGCAACGCCCAACAAAACCGTAGCGAGCGCCAGTGATTTGTGGCTAAGAAGCGCAACCGTACTTTAGTACGGTGAGCATCGCAGGCCGCAAAGCGCCGCGCGCAGTAGGTTTGGTTGGGCGTTTACCCAACAAAAAAGCCGGCCCTAAGGCCGGCTTTCTCTAGTGCTGGGTGCTAATTACTTAGCAGCCGATGCAGCAGCCGAAGCGGCAGCAGCAGCGTCCGAAGCGGCCGAAGCAGCGCTCGAAGCAGCAGCAGCAGCGTCGGTAGCGGCCGAAGCAGCAGCGTCAGCAGCAGCAGCTGGAGCAGCTTCAACTGCTGGTGCTGGTGCTGGGGTTTCAACTACTGGTGCTGGTGCAGGAGCTTCTTCTTTTTTGCTGCAAGCAGCCAGAGCAACAACCATCAGGGAGGCGATCAGCAGGGATTTTTTCATTTGTTTTCCTTAATTATTTCAAAAAATAAATCAATATTGTTGCGATGAATAATTACCGGTAATTATCGCTCGTTAGGTCGTCTTCGAAGGCTTTTCGTACCAGGTGGTGCCTGCCAGACAACGGAAACTTCCTAACCGAATATTATAGCGATTTTTGGTGCGTCGCAATAGGAGCAAGAGGCAAATTCGCAACTATTTTGTGATATCGCAATATTTGCCGAAGCAAATTGCAAGCAAGTGTAAGCGATTTGCGAAAGCGCGACAAAACGATATAAAAATAATATGTTTCATTGCGCTGGCGCAGAAGCTGTTATTTTACCTACTGTAATACCACTTTGCTACGACACGCTCATTCAAGCCAGTTCGATCCAGCCATCCTGATACCAGGTATACAAAGCATCCATCACGTCATCGGACGCCTGGGCCACGGCGGCGCCATCGAGGGCGCGTTCGTTGGCCAAGGTTTCCAGGGCCGTTTTGTCGGCCTTGCCAATGGCAAACGATTCGCCATTGATGAAGACATTCTTGCCACGATACAGCATCAGCGTCTTGCGCGACAACACGACACCCTTTTTCTGCGCGGCGTCCGCGAAGCGGCCCACCGTCAGCGGCTTGGACAGCGGCGTGAAAAACACGTTGTGCTTCGGTTCCGACAGGTGTTCGCCCAGGAAAATGGTCACGTCTTCTTCCGTGAAGCGCACCTTGTTCATTTCTTCCGCGATGGTGCTGAGCATTTCACGGGGGATTTCCGCCGGCTTGCCCGACGCTTTCAGGTCGGGATCGCTGTAAATGCCCGGCAAGTCGATCGAATCGGCCATGAATTGCAGGAAAGCTTCGCCCAGTTCCTGGAACGATGGCGAGCGGAAACCGATCGAATACGTCTGGCAGTCGCCGATGGCCACGCCGTCGTGCGCGTAGTGGGGCGGCAAATACAGCATGTCGCCCGGTTCCAGCGTGAATTCTTCGTCGGGCGTGAAGTTGCTGAGGATTTTCAGCGGCAAGCCGTCGATCAGGCTCAGGTCCTTCTGCGCACCGATGCGCCAATGGCGCTTGCCCTGGCCTTGCAGCAGGAACACGTCATAGGAATCGAAATGCGGGCCCACGCCGCCGCCATCGGTGGCAAAGCTGACCATCAGGTCGTCCAGGCGCGCGTCGGGCAGGAAGCGGAACTGGCGCAGCAGGGCGTCGGCCTTGGCGCTGTGCAAGTTGGCGCCCTGCACCAGCAAGGTCCATTCCTTCTGTTTCAGCGAGGGCAGGCTGGTCAGCGGACCCTGCTGCATGTTCCAGTGGCCATCCGCATGGCTGACCAGACGCGATTCGACGTGGTCCAGGGCAGCCAGCTCGGCCAGGGCCTTGACGTCGAACAGCGCCTTGAAGCCAGGCACGGCTTGACGGATCAACAAGGGTTTTTTATGCCAGTAGTCGCGCAGGAATTGCGCCGGCGTGATATCGCCGAGGAGAGTTAATTTTTTCATGCGCCCATTATAACAACCGGAAATGCAGGAATGCGCCTGCCGTTGGCGGCGTGAAGGTATAATTTGCCAGCTTATACAATGAAAGGAAGCATAATGAAGATTGCCAAAAATACGGTCGTGACTGTCAACTACAAACTGTCAGACGCGCAAGACAATCTGATCGAAGACGGCCGTCAGCCGATGGTCTACCTGCACGGTGATTATGAAAACACCCTGCCGAAGATCGAAGAAGAGCTCGACGGCAAGGAAGTTGGCTATTCCAACACGATCCAGATCGAACCGGATGATGCTTTCGGCGAATACGATCCCGCCCTGGTCAAGGTCGAGCCGCGCAATCGCCTGCCTGAGCCGCTGGAAGTGGGCATGCAGTTCGAAGGCATGCCGGAAAGCGATTCGCCGGACGAAGAAGCGATGATCTTCACCGTGACCGATATCGCCGACGACAAAGTCGTGCTGGATGGCAACCATCCACTGGCCGGCATCGCGCTGCGCTTCTCGCTGACCGTCGCTGACGTGCGCGAAGCCACCGAAGAAGAAATCGCCCATGGCCACGTGCATGGCGCACACGGCCATGACCATGGCGATGAAGATGGTGACGAGGGTGAAGAAGGCGATCACTTCCGCACGCACCCGATTCATTAATACCGCTTGTTCCAGGCCGGCTATATGCCGGCCTGTTCGTTTGTGCCGCTGTAATTAACGACGTAGCGTTGACGCCTTGGCCCTCGCTTGCGCCGATGGGCGGGTGGCACGTTGACGTACCTCAAAGAATGGCGTCTTGCCGGGCCGTACGGCGATGGCGGACCAGTCGTTGTCGATGCTGACGTGGCCCAGGTTGCCTTTCCAGCTGATTTTTGGCGCGTCCGTCCTGGCCGCGGCCTTTTTGTTTTTGCCTTCCTTGCCGTCCGCTTCGGCTTCGCGCTGCGTATCGATCAATAACACTTTGCCGCTGAACTTCTTCGCCAGGGTGCGCACCTGCTTGCGCGGTCCGGCAAAACCATCCTGTTTCGAACTAAAGCTGGGCAGCAGCGAATTGTCGTCTTCATCGAGCACGCCCATGTCGCCATCGGAAAACAGCACGATGCCGTCGAGTTTCTTGCGTTGCGCCATGGCGAACAGGCGCTGCAGCCAGGAACGGTTGGCGACCAGCCGGTCTTCGAATTCGCTGTTGCGGCCGGCTTCTGGCAGGAAATGGTTGTTATTTGCGGGCAGGTTGATGGTGGCAAACAGCACGCCGCCGTATTCCCAGTGGGCGTTTTCCGCATAGCTGCGGAATTTCGCCGTCGATGATAATCGCGACAGGGTCAGCTTGCGCTGGCCCAGGCTCTGGTCGTCGGCGAAATACACGTCGCGCAGGCGGTTCAGGCGTTCGATGGCGTTGATGCGGCCGCGCGAATTGCGGCAGTTGGCCCAGTCGCTGGCCGACAGCGAGACGATCAGCGGCGGGCCGCTGGCGTCCAGCAAGTCCTTGCGTTGGCTGTACAGCTTGTCGCTGCACGATTCGCTGGCGGCCTTGATGCCGGTGGCCACCACGAAGGACGCGTTGAAAGCGCTGGTGTCCGCGATGGCTTTTTTCAGGGGGCCATCGTCGGGCCCCGCGTTGAAGGAGTGGCCCAGCACGGCAAACTCGAAGCCGGCCTGGTCGCCAGCGGCGGCCAGCGCCGCTTGCCATGGCAGGCTGACGGCCAGCAAGCCGGCGGCCAGCAGGCGGATCGTGCCGCGCCGGATCGTCATGCGGCGGCCAGCCGTTTCAACTGATACAGCTGCTCCAGCGCATCGCGCGGCGTGAGCGCGTCGGGATCGAGGTCGGCGATGGCGTCGAGCAAGGCTTGCTGCGCTTCATTGAGCGCGGCCAGCGGCGCCGCCGCTGCCTCTTCTTCCTCTTGCGCATACGGATCGGCGGCGGGGGCGGCGAACAGGTCGCGTTGCGGCGTGGCGTCCAGCGCCTGCGCTTCCAGGCGCGCCAGGTGCTTGCGCGCGGCCTTGATCACGGGTTGCGGCACGCCGGCCAGCTGGGCCACCTGCAAGCCGTAGCTTTGCGAGGCGGGACCGGCTTGCACGGCGTGCAAAAAGACGATGCTGTCCTTGTGTTCGACGGCGGACAGATGCACGTTGGCGGCGCTCGGATGGCTGTCCGGCAATTGCGTCAGCTCAAAGTAATGCGTGGCGAACAGAGTGAAGCTGCGGCTGCTGTCGATCAGATGGCGCGCGATGGCCCAGGCCAGGGCCAGGCCGTCGAAGGTCGAAGTGCCGCGGCCCACTTCATCCATCAGCACCAGCGAATGCTCGGTGGCGCCGTTCAAAATCGCGGCCGATTCCGTCATTTCCACCATGAAGGTCGAGCGTCCGCCGGCCAGGTCGTCGGTGGCGCCGATACGCGTGAAGATGCGGTCGATGGGGCCGATGGTGGCGGATGCGGCCGGCACGTAGCTGCCCACGTAGGCCAGCAGGGTGATCAATGCCACCTGGCGCATGAACGTCGATTTACCGCCCATGTTCGGACCGGTAATCAAGAGCAGGCGGCGTTCGTTGACGAGGCGGCAATCGTTGGCGATGAAGCGTTCGATCTGCTTTTCCACCACCGGGTGGCGGCCTTCGACGATGTTGATGCACGGCTCGTCGACCAGTTGCGGGGCGGCCCAGTTGTGCTGCTGCGCGTGTTCCGTCAGCGCGTTCAGGGTGTCGAGCTGGGCCAGGCCTTGCGAAATCGTCTGCAGGGTGCCGATGTGCGGCGCCAGGTCGGCCAGCAGCAGGTCGTACAGCAGCTTTTCACGCACGAGGGCCTTGTCTTGCGCGGACAGGGCCTTGTCTTCGAACACTTTGAGTTCGGGCGTGATGTAGCGCTCGGCGTTTTTCAGGGTCTGGCGGCGGCGGTAGTCGTCCGGCACCTTGTCCGTCTGGCCGTGCGTGACTTCAATATAGAAGCCGTGCACCTTGTTGTATTCGACGCGCAGGTTGGCGATGCCCGTGCGCGCCCGTTCGCGCGTTTCCAGGTCGAGCAGGAACTGGCCCGCGTTCTCCGACAGGGCGCGCAATTCATCGAGTTCGGCATCGAAACCGGTGGCGAACACGCCGCCGTCGCGCACCATGGCGGCCGGTTCCTGCGCCACGGCGCGCACCAGCAAGTCCAGGCAGGCCGTCGGTGTCGCCAGTGCCGCGTGGATGGCGGCCAGCAAACCCGTTTCGCCGCCCTGCCCAGGACCGTAGCAGCGCACCACGTCGCCGCGCAGGGCCGGCAGTTGCAGCAAGCCGTCGCGCAGGGCGGCCAGGTCGCGCGGACGCGCCGACAGCAGGGCGATGCGTGTGGTGATGCGTTCGATATCGGGCACTTGCGCCAACGTGGCGGCGAGCGGACCGGCCGCTTCGCTTTGCGCCAGCGCGGCAATCGCTTCATGGCGCGCGCGCGCCACGTTCTGGTCGCGCCGCGCATGGTGCAGCCAGTGGCGCAGCATGCGCGAACCCATGGCCGTGCGGCAATGATCCAGCAGGGAGAACAAGGTCGGCGATTCCTGGCCGCGGATGGTTTCCGTCAATTCCAGGTTGCGGCGCGTGGCCGCGTCCAGGCCGATGAATTCGCTTTCCGTTTCCGTCGTCAGCGAGCGTACGTGCTGCAAGCCGCGGCCCTGCGTCGATTGCGCATAGCGCAGCAGCGCGCCGGCCGCGCCGAACGCGGCGCCGAGGCCATCGGCGCCAAAGCCCGTCAGGGTCGCCACGCCCAATTGATCGAGCAGTGCCTTGTGGCCGCCGACCACGTCGAAATGCCAGTCCGGCACGCGGTTGATGTGGGTGCCCGCGTAGTCGTCGAACAGGTTGCCGTTGTCGCCGCTGAGAATTTCAGCGGGCACGATGCGTTCCAATTCCTGCTGCAGGCGCGCCGCCACGGTGGCGCTGTCGCCGGAAAACTCCATCAGTTTCAAGGCGCCGCTGGCCAGCGACAGCCAGGCCAGGCCCGTGGTGACCGTCTTGCGCTGCGTGATGCTGCACATGGCCAGCAGCGGGCGTTCGGCCTTTTCGGGCAGCAAGTCCGCATCCGTCAGGGTGCCGGGCGTGACCACGCGCATGACCTTGCGCTCGACGGGACCCTTGCTGGTGGCCGGATCGCCGATCTGTTCGCAAATGGCCACCGACTCGCCCAGCTTGACCAGCTTGGCCAGGTAGCCGTCGAGCGAGTGAAACGGCACGCCGCACATCTTGATGGGGTTGCCGCTGGCCACCCCGCGCGCCGTCAGGGTAATGCCCAGCAGGCGCGCCGCTTTTTCCGCATCCTCGAAAAACAGCTCGTAGAAATCGCCCATGCGGTAGAAGACCAACATCGTCGGGTGGTTTTCCTTGATGCCCATATATTGTTGCATCATGGGTGTGAGTTTGCTTTTTTGGATTTTCGCAAGCTCTTGATTTGACTGCATATTCATCTGTAAGTCTTTGATTTATTTCGTTGTTCTGGCGGGCTGGTATTCGCTCTATTGCATCAATACACATCACCGCATATCATCACACTTCATGTTTTGGCGTAGCTAAATTGCTCAAATTTAAAAAGTTACGCCAAAAAGCCGTTTATTGTTCCGAGAGCTGGTAAAAAGCTACGCTGAACCTACGCTGATTGAGATGACAATGCAATTTGATGCAAGAGCGGCAAAGCTGCTCGCGGCTGGCCAACACTTTACCATTTCCGACTGCCCAGGGCTGCGACTTGAGGCTACGAAATCTAAGAGATCATGGATTTATCGGTATAAAAGCCCGCTCGATGGCCGCATGCGGCAAACCAAGATTGGCGAATGGCCTGCGATCTCCTTGGCTGCCGCGACTGTTGAGTGGGAGCGCCTGCGGGGGGCGCGCAGTGCCGGCGTCGACCTGGCCGTCGATAAGCGCGAGGTACGCGAGCAGTCGCGTAAGGCCACGGAGGCAGAGCGTGAGCGCAAAGCAAAGACGTTGTTGACGGTTCGGCGTGTGGCGGACATGTACGTAGCTGGCCACCTGTCGCGCAATCGTGGCGAAAAAGGGGTCAAGGAAGTAGCGCGCATGTTTGATACGATGCTGGGCGACTTTGGCGATATACCTGCAGCAGAGGTTTCTCGCTCCGATGCCTTCGACCTGATCGAGAGCTTTGCGCATATTCCCGTCCAGGCTGCCAAGCTCCGAGCGGAGCTGGGATCGGCGTGGGATTACGTCCATGACGCCGGCCGCCTGCCTGATACTGTGCCGAACTGGTGGCGCCTGATTATGCGCGGCAAGTTGCGAAGCAAGGGGCGAGTGGTGCAGGGAGTCCAAGCCGGGCCAGTCAAGCGTGTGTTGAGCGCCGAGGAGTTGGCCACCTTGATCAAGTGGCTTCCCAATTTTTCAAAGACGGTGTGTGATGCATTGACACTGTACATGTGGACTTGCACGCGCGGGTCGGAAATTATGGCCATGGAAGTGACCGAAATCAGCGAGGAGGCTGACGGGCTCTGGTGGACGATTCCAAAAGCGAAGACAAAGAATTCATGGCGTGAGCATGCTACAGATCTGCGCGTTCCGCTAATCGGCCGGGCGGAGGTTGTGGTGCGCCGTCGCATGGGGGTAGTAAAGGGTAAGTACCTTTTTGAGTCGTACGGAAAGATGGGTTACATGGAGCAAAAATCGGTGGGTTGTGCGGTTTGGGTTTCTATGCCGTACAGCGCAACGAAGCCAGGCGACCTTCGTCCACGACTGCCTGTCACGAATTGGGCTCCACATGATCTGAGGCGCAGTTGTCGAACGCAGTTAGCAATACTAGGGTGTACTGAAGAGGTCGCAGAGGCGGTACTGGGGCACATGAAGAAGGGCGTTGTAGGCGTCTATAACAGGCACGCTTACGATCAGGAGCGTAGAGAGTGGCTGGGCCGGCTCAATACTCATCTAGAGGCTTTGTGTGCAAGCTACACAAACTAGATTGTCATAACCGTGCATCGAAGAGAGCCAAAGGCCAGCTCTCCGCTTCTCCTACTTCACACGCGCTTTGTCGTGGCAAGCAATGACTAGCACCTTCAAAGGCGTGAGATATCACGTATTTTTTTAATGAGCAAGATGCTATCATCGCCCGCCGCCGGTTGAGTTCGGCCTGTGGCTGCCGGTCAAGAATCGAATGGATGCTTGCTAAATTTCTCGTGGTTGAAAGAGAAAGAAGAAGAAATCGGTGATCTCGAAAAATGAAAATAACCAATTAAAAAATGACAATTAGCCTCCCATCTTGGTTCCCTCGGTTTCTTAAAATAACTTTCCCCCTCATTATTGGGCTGACATTTATATTGTCGACTGGGCCACAAGTCCAGAACTATTTATTTTCATTCCTAAATAGCAACGTTCCATCAGTATATGGATCTGCATTTAAAGATCAGTTGATCGCATTTCCATCTTTGGGGCAGTGGACGATGACTGCAGCTTATTGGCAGTTTTTCGTGATGGCATTCATCATTGTATTTGCCGCGCTTAGGGATGCTACGCCAAGAGCCATACTTTGGCGCATTGCATTCATTAGCTTTATCGTTCTTTCAGTTTTTGATATTGCCTTTTCTTTGTATTGGAATAATTTTACGATTAAATCATTTTCGGAGAATCTCGTTGGGAATTTTGTCGGCTCTTTAATTATTGCAAATTTGGTTGTTGTAATTATTTATCTGGCAGATTTTCTATTTGTGCATGTCCCCGCTAACCCGCTTGCAAAGACCTTCGTTGCAGGATCTGCTGTGATACTCAGTGGTTTTTTATTTTTGGTATTTATGTATTACCTCGCGGATCTTTTTTACAATCCGTTGTCTGTTCGATTGGAAGCGCATTTGGCATCGCCCCTTAATGGAGGGTTTGTATTTAAAGCGATGGGTAATCCGCCTGTGAATAAAAATGACGTTGGATTAAATAAGTCAAATCAATCGCTAGTACCGGAAAAGCCTATTAGATCACATGCGAGTTGGCAGTCAGCTGCAGGGAAGCAGGAAATCGCCTTCAGGGGGCTGTCGCCAAATGCACGTAATAAAATTGCAATCACCTTTCTTTCCGGATTGTGCACCTCTGAAAAAATAAAAAAAATGCACCCCGTTGAGCCATCGATAAAATTCAATGATATTGATAGAGGAAATATTTCCTTTGATGATGGAGTAAGTATGTTGGATATTTTTACACCGGAATTCGCTGAGACAAAATTCTCGATATCTATAAAAGATGTAACAGGCTTCTGGTTTGGGCAAGATTCGAGCAGTAAAGAAACGCATTTAACCCATTTTTTAAACAAGGGTGACTCTGTAAAGCTAGTTACGTCGGATAGAAATAACTCCTTCCTTTTGAGTGCCCCCCTAATAGAAGTTAAGGCAGGAAAAGCGATATATACCACACGAACGCTTACCGCTAAGTTGGGTGCCAGCGCTTATGTTGTTCGATTTATTCCTTCAAAGACGATCCGGTCAGAAAATATTGGTGACTGTAAAATTGTCTCCACCGCTGGCATGGAAAAGTCTGATAACGCTGCATCTTTGTCCGTCAACGGCGTCAGCGCGGTCTCAAATGTTCTCGTAACGATCACGCAAGATGAAGATCCACAGACGATGAGTTCGGAAGAAACTGAATTTCTGGTTTCTGGGGGAGGAGGTTGGTTCAAACTTGATCCCATTAAGGCGAATGAATTTGAAAACCATCATGTCGGCACATTGGAAGTGGTGCAGGCGAAGGGAAATATTAGTGAACTGGCACTAGATGGGCAGCCTATGCCGGTTCGCCCATTGAGTACCTACACTGCCATAGGCGAATTTACGGCTGATTACGGAGCGGGAGGAGCACTGATGGTCTCTGGTCTAGCAAAATCGCTCTGGAAAGACAGTGGTCGTTTGAATATGACAAAATGGGAGAAATTGGCTTGGGAATTTATGTTATTGATTCTAGGACTTTTAGGTAGCGCGATAGCGTGGGTATCTGCACGTCTGACAAAGTGCTTGCGTGCAAATTCACCTTTCAACTGGCTAAGCTAGAACCCAAAACTGCACTGATTCCAGTATATGCGAAAAGCACAATCCGACATTCGCAAGTCTCGGCTTAGAATGTTAATACGTTCGCGTTTAGAATAAAGGCAACCCATGAGCTTGATGAATGATGCGTTCTTTAGAGTAATAGCTTTATTTGTGCCTGCTGGTGTTGGCTGGCGGAGGGATGTCGGAAACTGGGCGTTCTTCCGCCCATTCCTCAACTTCGCGCAACAACCACGCTACACGGTTGGCGGAGAGCTGGCGCGGTTTTGGGAACACGCCTTCGCGCACCATCCGTTGGATTGTCGCCGTGGCCAGCGTCACTAGGCCGGCCACGCCGGGCAGGTCAACGTAAATTGGTTTCATCATGCTTCTCATTGATAGGGATACCACCAGTACAGGCTGAACAACGCGCTCGCCAGTGATGCGAATGCGACGGCGATATGAAGGCGGTAGGGCATCGGATCGGCGCTGCCTTGGCGCCGCTTGCTGGGTTTGCCAAGCGATGCGCTGACGACTGCCATGTGCGCCATGATGGCGTTGTCTTCGCGCCGTTCGGCCTGTTCCGCGAGGTGCCGTTCCATGCTGAGAAAGAGGCGGCGGTACCGAATAGGCCGAACCCTCATACCACACCATCCTTTCCATCCTCATCGTGCTCTGCATCCTTGATGCTGCCTTGTGAAGCTGGGGCGGCAAGAGCCGCTTCCTCGACAAGTGCGCCAATGACCTCGACAGGACTATTGGTCCATTCGAATGCTGGCCGATACGCTGCAATCTCCTGAAGCAGCTGGTAGCCAATGTTGGCCATGGCCGCCACCTGGTGCTCTTCATTGGCTTTGAAATTGAGTGCGCCGGCGTTGATTATCAGCCAGGTGTCACAGTAAGCGGTGGCTGGAGCGCTTGGCCAGGACAGGGGTTCCTGGACCTCGACTGCGTCAACACGTTCCTGGGCGGGCGTGGCCGCGATGTTTTCGCTGTTCATTGTGGTTCCTTCGCGGTGGTTGGTGATGCGGATGCGAATGTTGGCCAGGGCCATGCTGCTGGCTTCGTAGGCCTTTTGTGTTTGCGTACACGCGGTGCTGGCTTCTTGGTTTCTGGCTCTGGCTGGTCGACCGCAGCTGCTGCGGGCGGCTCGCTTGCGGCTACTTCGTCCTGCGGCGCAAAGTTGATTTGATCTGCGAGGTCGTCGGCATCTTCCTCGTCGGATTCCTCCGGCTCAACGTGGGTCGCGCCAGGTGCGCTTGTTTCGCCTGCGCGCAGCCAGACTTGACCAGGCGCGTAATACCAGCCGTGGGTATTTGCAGCCTGTTCGAGGGCTTTGATCATCAGTGGGCATTCGGCGAGGATGAATTTGGTGAGATCGTTCAGGCGGTCTGGTGAGTTTGTAATGAAGTCGCCCAGTTGCTGCACCTGGACATCCTCGAATGGAATCGTGTCCATTTCCAGCTGCAGGCGCACGGAATCGGCATCGATGCCCTCATGCCGAGCCATGGAGTGCATAGTCGCCTCTTGATTTGCGTATTGATCATCGCTGAAGAAACGGTTACCTGCGAGGCAGTCTCCCAGCAGCATATCGACCAGCAGCAGTTGCACGTCGGGTAGGCCAGCCTGGTCAATGTAGGTGTGAATGTTCTCAGTGGTCGACGTGTCAAATGGATAGTCCAGTTCCTGATCCGGCAGCTCGTGGGTGGTCAGCGCGAGCTTGGTGAATTCACGCAGCGAGGCCAGTGAGAATCCGTTCGCGCCTTTAGCGCGCAGCCGTTTGTACAGTTCGATGCGGTAGCGCTCGTCCTGTTCGGCCTGTTTTTCGGCTGCGGCCTCTTCCGCGCGCGCCTTGGCTACTTCTGCCTGTTTGGCTGGCGTGTTCGCTGCCGCTTCCTTCTTCTCCGCTATGGCGCGCACATCGGCCATGCGCGCCGCATGAACTTCGACCGTTTCGCATGCACCAGCGTCTTCCAGCAATTTTTGGATGAGTGCTTTGTCGTAGAAGGGCGTCAGGTCGCCATTGTCATGCTTCACATACCACGCTGGTTCAGGCAGCAGGCCGCCTTCGAGGAACATGGTTGCATTCCCGTAGTTTTGCGTGGCAGGTGCGTTGCGGTCAAACATCCATAGGGCCGCGTCAGATTTGACGAACAGGGTGTATTTGTTGTTGGTGTTTTGGTGGTATCGCGTGCGCCCTTCTTCTCCTTCGTAGACAGGTATGCCGCCCTTGCCTGCTGCGGCAATCGCCAACGCATCGTGTGCCAGGCGCTTCTCGGCGTAGCAAGTGGGATCTGTGCAGACGTCTGCACTTTTGGTGTCGCTGAATACTTCCGGTTGATTGCCGGATTTTTTAGGGCATTTGGTGCAGGCGCCGGCCAGCGGCAGCAGGGTAGCGTCAGTCAGTTTGAACAATGCGCGTGTCAGGTCGACCATGTAGTTTTGCTGGACGTGCCGAAGTGCGGCGCGATAAGGCATAGGTTCGCCGGTGCCCTGGTAGGAAGGGGCGCTGATTTCGCCGAGAGCTTTGATCTGCAGCGCCGGCACGGGAATGCGTGCGATTAGCAGCGCGGTCGACGGCGTGATCGCGTCGTCTAGGAATTTCTCCCGCACCTCGGTCGTCAGGGCGCACAGCTTCAGGCGGCCGTAGATGTGGCTACGCGATTTTTTCAGTTTTTCCACCAGGCGATCAGCGGTGTAGCCGGCATTGAGCATCAGCTCCTGTAACCCTTCAGCTTCTTCCATCGGGTGCGGGTCTTCGCGCTGCAGGTTCTCCAGTAGTTGGATTTCGCGCGCCTGCAGGTCCGTTAGCTTGCGGATCATGGTCGGACCGTGCTCCAGCTCGGCGATGTTGCCGGCGCGCCAGCGGCGCTCGCCGGCGACGATCTCGAAATGCTGAGGCGCGTCAGCGGTTGGCGTGACGGGGCGAATCAGGATGGGCTGGACAATTCCAACTTCCTTGATGTTGGCGGCCAGTTGCTCAAGCGCGGCCTGGTTGAATCGTTTGCGGTTGGTGTAGCTGGGGCGGATGTCGGCCCAGTCGGTGATTGCGAATACCTGGTCGTCGACCAGCTCGTCGACGACTATGCGTTTCTCGCTGCGGGCCGGGGCATTCTTCATGCCTCCGATGGTGGGTATTACGAGGTCGCTACTCATGTACGTCTCCTGGTTGTGGGCGGGTACGGCCCGGTTAGCGTTTAATGAAATCGAATGGGGTGCTGTTGCCGATGGGGAGCAATTCATGGCCCTCGGCCAGCTGCGCCACCAATGCAGCTTTGGCCTGGCGCGGAGTTATGGCGCGCCCGTCCGGGCGGGAGAAGCCGCGCAGCTCTTGGAGCGGCCTGGCCAGCACGCTGCGCACGTCGATTGCCAGGTGGACGAGCGGGGCTGTCATGCCAGCACTCGTGGCAGAGGTATGCCAAGCCTGATGCCCACGCCGGTCGGCACGACTACGTTGATCAGCCAGACGGTGTGCTGGGGGTTGGGCTGCGCGGTGGCCATGAAGGGCGGCTCGATGCGGTAGCCGCGTGCCCGCATGACGTCGAGCAAGCGCAGCATGTCGATACTGCGGCCGCCGTCGGACGACAGGTCAGTTGGGGTACAGCGAACGGACTTTGCCAAGTGTTGCAAGCGCGCCAGTGCGGCGGACGCGGCGAGAGCCTGGCTCAGGTGTTGGTCGTGTGCCAGCGGCTTGGTGGCGGGCTTCATTGCGCTGCCTTGAGCGGCTGGACGGATACCAAGCAAGGACCGAAAAGATCGATCATATTCATGATCACGGACGCAGCGTCTGCGGCGATGGCGGAAAGTGGAAGCCCATCGCAAGGCAGCTGGCCAGGCATGCGAACCGTGACATTAAAGGCGTTTGAGTTTCCCATCGGCATCACCCCATCGTTGTGGTTGCTGTTTTTGATGGGGTGGAGTATTACACAATATGTGTACCCAATCAAACAAAATGTGTATTGTTTTGTGTGATTGTGTATCCGAGCTACTTTATTGCAACCGCCCGACGAGGAAAATTTGCCAAAGTGTAGGCATAAAAAAACCCGCAATATGCGGGTTTTTGATGTGTAGTTTGTCTAGATAGCGCTGCTTACTAGATGTGATCGCTTTCCTTGCGGACGACGCGCCCAATTATGATGCAATCGCCGCCCCTGCATAATTTTCGGTGGTACTTGCGCTGATCTGGATTGTCTGAGGTGAGCCACCATTCCCCCGCATCCCGAGACAAACGCTTTACAACTGCTTGGCCTTCATAGTTGAACGCGTACACCGCGCCGTCTACCATTTGCGTGTCCGCAGTATTAAGGATCACTAAATCGTCTTCATAGAGCGTGGGCTCCATGCTTTCCCCTTTTACTTTGATCGCAATCAGTCGATCAGTGGCGAAGCCATGGCGCGCAAGCCATCGAGGATCAAGGGCGACGGTACCGCCACTATCGAACTCGGGATCTGCTTGAAAGCCCGTGACCCCGGCAGACAGTCGCAGCTTTACTTTTTTGATATGTGCATAGGCTGGATCGCCTCGCTCGACTGCCTGGACGCGCGAGGCGCCTGAGGGGATGCTTGCACTATCCAATCCCAAGAGTTGGTCTGTGGTGAGATCAAGAATCTTAGCGACAGACACAGCCTTCCCGCTGGGAACTCCGCGAGTCTTCCAGTTTGTAACCACGCTTGGCGAGAGCTGCAGGGCTTCGCGCAACCATTGCTGATCTTTCCCCAATTGAGCTAGTCGATTTTCTACGACTCCCCAAGGGATATTGGCCTTTTTATTCATAGACACAGAATAGTCAACACTTCACAAGGCGTGTTACACAAATTGTTTGTTGTGAATACACAAAACGTGTATTATCCGTTTCCATGAACCCATTAGATAAAGCAGTTCAGTTGTGTGGCGGCCCATCCGCCCTTGCCAAGGCAATTGGCGTTAGCCCCTCGCGGCTAGGAAATTGGCGTGCGCGCGGCGTGCCAATTGAGTGCTGCTTCTCAATTGAAAGGGCAACTGGTGGTCGGGTGTCGCGTAAGGATTTGCGCCCACTGGATTGGCAAAGCATCTGGCCGGAACTTGCTTCGATGGATGCCGGGCACGCAGGCCGTCAGTTGCCATCGTCAACAAACATTCTCGACACCGTACCGGAGCATTCCGTTGTCGGTGTCGATCCGCGAAGCAGGGTGTGAGCTGGATCAATTTTCATGTCGCAAGCGTAGCTTGACCGCGTAACAAGAACAACCACCATGAAGAAGGAAATGTTGTGAAAATTAAAAAATCGTACCTTGCAATGATCAAGGCCTTTCCTGGCGGTTGGGATGCAATTGCAGCCGCCCTGGACATGAGTCGCAACGGACTGGAAAATCGCGTGTACGAACGCAAAGGGCAGGGCGTCACTGTGGATACTGCTTTGCAGCTGCAGGCGTTTTCCAGCACTACGCTGTTCGCTGAGGCCGTGGCCGCATCGAGTGGCGGCGCATTCGTCAAGCTGCCAGCAGACATATCCGATGGCAACGAGGTACTGGCAAAGAAGTTCCGCGACATTTACGTCCGTTTGGGTATCTTCGCAGCTCACTTCGAGGATGCGACTGCAGACGAGGTCATCGATGCGCGTGAGCGTGCTTGTCTCGATGCCGATATGGATGGTCTGCAGCGCGGGCTGGCCGAGCTGATGGCGTTGACCATCCGCGTCTATTGCCAACCTGACGGTGGTCAGGACGGTGCAGCATGAGTGCGTATCGTGTCCCTCGCACCGGTACGCGTCCTGACATCGCCCTGCGCAAGTTGCTCCAGCTGGGCGGCCGCACGGACTTGACAACCTGGATGCATGCCATAGCCTGGAGTGGCACCATCACCTCGTTCGAGCGCGATATTGTCAACTCGCTGACTCGCTGCAACGTGGTGCGTATCGAGGCTGGTCAGTACACAGTTACGCAGCGCGGGCGCGAGTATGCCTGTCCTGCGACTATCACGGCGATGTCGACGGTAGGTCAAGTTGCAGGCCCGCGCCATGTGCCATCTAAGGCACCATTGTCTGCTCGTCACATGGCGCGGGCCGGGCTGGTGCGCGAAGGTGCACTGGACTACGCACAGATTCCGTCCCGCTACGGTAGCCAGCGCGTTGCGCACAAGGCGAAGGTGCGTACCGCGTGACTCTCGACGATTTTTCCGCAGTCAACAGCGCGGCCATCCTTTCCATTGAGTCCCTACTTAGCTCCTGGTTCCCGAGCGGCGTGCGTGAAGGGATCGAGTTTTGTATTGGTTCTTCCTCCGGCGAAGCCGGCAAATCAATGCGTATCCGGCTCGAAGGGGATAAAGCCGGCGTATGGGCTGATTTTTCCGACGACGGCGTAGCCGGCGCTGATCTCATTTCCCTCTATGCGCACATCCACGGCGTGAAGCAGGGCAAGGCGTGCGCCGACCTAGCCGCGCAGCTGGGCATTACGCTGACGCCCTCCGATTCTTCGTCACCTGGGGCAACGCGCCCTATCGTTTCGGCCCAGCCGAAAAACACCCCTAGTCGCGCGCCCGCGCAAGCGGACAAAGGGGTACAGGCGCTTTCCGAGGCAAAAATAAAGACGCCTTGGGCGCCAATTTTGCCCGTCCCGGCCGATGCTGGGCCGTATCCGAAGGCACATGTGGTGCGCGGCAAGCCCGATATGTCGTGGGAATACCGCGACCAGGGCGGCCAGCTGCTGGGCGTGATCTATCGCTTCACTACCTCGGACGGCGGCAAGGAAGTGCTGCCGTGCGTGTTCGCGCACCACCCTGTAACGAATCGGCGTGAATGGCGGTGGATGTCGTTTCCAGTGCCTCGCCCGCTTTACCTGCGTGGCCCGCTGCGGCCGGAATTGCCGGTACTGGTGATTGAAGGCGAGAAATGCGCCGATCGTGTACACGACATGCTCGCCGCCGAGTTTGACGCCGTGTCCTGGGTTGGCGGCAGCAAGGCGGTGGACAAGAGCGACTGGACGCCGCTGGCCGGCCGCACGGTCATTTTGTGGTCTGACGCTGACGCCAAGCGCTACAAAGAAAAGCACAAGCGGGCCGGCGAGCTGATGCCGGAAGCGGACCAGCCCGGTATGGCGGCGATGATCAAGATTGGCGGCATCCTGCGCGGCTTGGGCTGCACGGTATTTTTCGTTGACGTTCCTGCACCAGGTGAAGTGGCCGATGGCTGGGACGTGGCCGACCTGATCGATGGCGGCGCCAGCGTCGACGAGGTGATGTCCTGGGTGACGAAGTTGCGCGTCGCAGAGGTCGAGACAGAGCATGTCGCCGAGCCGGTCGCGGCGCCGGCCAAGACCGGGGATGACGTACCTGATTGGGTCGACGAGCAAATGGATTCCTTGCCTGGAGATGGATCTACCCCTTTGCCAGCTGGCGCGGGCATGTCGCCTAAGCAGCTGCGGTCGCAGTTGATTCAGACGGCGAACGGTGGTGTCAAGGGCTGCCGCGAGAATGTGTACATGGTCATGCAGGGCGATCCACGCCTGATCGGCCTGGTGGGGCTGGACCTGTTTTCCGGCCTGCAGGTGAAGCGACGGCCAACGCCATGGCGCAGCGAGCCGGGCGAGTGGACCGAGGGCGACGATTTCCACCTCGGCGTGTATCTGTCGCAGCACCATAGTCTGCTGCTGGCCGCCATCGGCGACATCGAGCGCGGTGTCGCCCAAGCCGCGCGCGAACATGCGTTCAATCCTGTGACCGACTATATGGACCGCTGCGGCGCCATGTGGGATGGCGTGCCGCGCGTTGCTTCGGCCTTGTCGCAATATTGGGGCTGCGTCGACAGCGAATATCTGCGCCTGGTGGCCACTATGTTCTTTGTCGGCGTGGTGGTACGTGCTTATCGCCCAGGTGTGAAGCACGATCATGCGCCCGTGTTCGAGGGTGGCCAGGGCGAGGGTAAGTCGACCGCGCTGAAGGTGTTGGGCGGCGACTGGTTTGCCGACACGCCATTCCGCATGGGTGAAAAAGACGGCTACCTGTCGATCCAGGGCGTGCTGCTGTACGAGGTTGCCGAACTGGAGCAGTTCAACCGATCCGAAGTCACCGCCATCAAGGCGTTCATGTCGTCGACCGTCGACCGATTCCGGGAGCCGTACGGCCGACGCATGAAGAATATGCCGCGCCGCTGCGCCTTTGCGGCAACGACCAATGAGGGCGAGTATTTCAAGGACACGACCGGAAACCGGCGCTTCTGGCCAGTGGCCACTGGTCGCATCGACATGGATGCCTTGATCAATGACCGCGACCAGCTGTTCGGCGAGGCGGTGGCGATGATGAATGCCGGCGTGCTGTGGTACCCGACGCGCGAGCAGCAGGACCGCCTGATCTCGCCGGAGCAGGAGTACCGCGAGATACCAGATCCGTGGCATGGCCATATCTACCGCTACCTGGAAGGCATAGATGGCGATGGCAATGAGAAAGTCACTGGCAAGATCAATCGAGTCACTGTGCTGGACCTGCTGACGCGTGGCCTGCACTTCGAGATATCGAAGCTGGGCCCGGCCAAGCTGGAAACGATGCGTATCGGCGCGATCATGCGCAAGCTGGGCTGGACCAAGGACAGGGAAACATCGGGTGCGCGCGAGCGGTTCTACGCGCGCCCAGCGCCGGCGCCTAAGCCCGGTGCTGAACCAACACGGGAGGACGATGATGTTCCGCTTCCCTTCTAACGTAACGGGCATTGCTATAGCAATCGTCTGCCAGGGATCGTGGGCGCCGTGTGCGCAGGCGGAAAAGGCGGAATTGCGGGCGGCGGTGCGCGTCACATCGACCAGGCTGGACCATCCGTCCAACCTCGTCAATTTGAGGTTGGACGGCTGGAACCCGCATGGAATGCGGCCCCGCCAACCTTCCAACCTCGCCAACCCAACCGCGCAAGCGCACATGCGTACGCACGCACGTATACGTGCGCGTGTATGGCCTTTTTCGGCAAACCCCTTTCCAGTCAAACCTAGAAATAGGTTGGGTAGGTTGGGAGGTTGGCAAAGCAAGCAAGCATGCGGGTTTCAGCCGTCCAACCTTTTGGCCCACCTTTTTGAGGTAGGACGAAATAGCAGGAGAGTGGCATGAGCAACAGCAACATGAGGGAGCAGATGCCCCAAGTAGCGGCAATCATAGATGCGTTCCGTGAGGCATTTGGGGCGGAGGTGGTGGACGCGGCGATACGGCGCGGCGTGCGCGGTGGGCAGGGGTTTCACGCTATCGAGAATGGGCATGAGGTGGGTACGCCGGTTTATTGGGGCGTGCCGCTGGATAGGACGCCTGGGCAGTATGAGAGGCGGACGGGTGAAGTGGCATGGCAGGCAGCATTGGATCAGCAAGCGATTGATAACGAGAAAAGGGGCTAGGCGATGGAAGTGAAAGCGGAAGAAGCGGTATTTGAAAATGTGGGGCAGGCGGTGCATGTGTCATTCCTTATCATGGCCCAGGAGGCAAAGCAAGATGCGCCGTTACGGGCGGCGCTGATCAAGGCCATGGAGTCGGTGCAATTGAACGGCCGGCAGCGTTGCTGGCTGGAGCAGCTGCGCGGCACGGCGTCGGGAACAATTAACTTTGGCGGACTGGATGGCAACGAGGTCCGCGCCCAGTGCGCCCTGGTGCTGCAGGCGGTAAAGCATCGGCTGCCGAAGACGGAAATGTGGGTGCTGCAGGCGAAGTACGGGCAGACGGATTTCGAAGATGTGGATGGCCATCGCCGCTTTGCATTCTCGGTTGAGCGCATCGAGGCCATCAAGGGATTGGCGGATTGGTTCCGGCCAATGTTCCCTGGACTGAACCCGCATGCTATCGACTGCATGCTGGGGCGATTGTTCGCCAATCATAAGCAACTGGACATCACGGTGCGCGACCTGGCCAAGTCATTCGGCGCAAGCCACATGACCTACCAGCGGGCATCGACAAAGCTGCACGGGCATGTGCGGGAGCTTGAACAGATGGCCTATAGCCGCCTCGCACCAAGCTTTGTTGCTGATGGCGTGGTCGAGGAGTTTTTGCAATAGCTTGACGTGGCTGTTACAGCGGGTGTATATTTCGGTCATTCTCGCAGCAGTAACGCCTAAAGCCCGCACAAGCGGGCTTTTTTGCGTTTAACGAGACGATTTCTCAACAGCGAAAGAGGTGATCTATCTCGATCCGCTCCATAGCGGGGGATACATTCGTTTCTGGTGCTTGCCCACTTCGGTGGGCTTTTTTATTTGTGTTGATGATAGGGCGCAGGGGCGCACCCTTCAACCACAAGGCGGCCGCTTTTCTTGTGGGGTGTTTTGTGCAGACGTCTGCACATGTACTGGATGGAGAAAGAATGGCCCTTGAAATATCCGTCCGGACCAATCTCGCAGACGTAGAGCGCGGGTTGAGCGACTTGGCCAAGCGGCAAATGCCATATGCCACAGCCTTAGCATTGACGTCGCTGTCCAAGTTGGTAGCTGCTGATGCGGTTAAGAACCTGTCCGCCAAGCTCAAGAACCCGTCGCCGTTTACGCTGCGCTCGGTGAAGGCGATGGCGGCGCGCAAGGATAACCTGGTGGCCAAGGTGTACGTGATGGACAAGGCGGCAGAGTATCTGGAGCCTTATGAGCGTGGCGGTGTGCATAAGCTGGCCGGCAAGGCGCTCCTCAATCCCAAGGACATCGCGCTCAATCAGTATGGGCAGTTACGCAAGGGTACGCTGGCCGCGTTGAAGGGGCGCAGCGATATCTTCATTGGCCCGGTCAGGACAAAGAAAGGCATCGTCAATGGTGTATGGCAGCGCACTGCAGCTAAGGCAACGATCACCAACAAAAAGACAGGCAAGACGCGCATCAGTTCGCGGGGTGTCAACACGTCCGGGGCACTGAAGCTGTTGATTCGATTCGGTGATGCGCTCGCAGTCAGGATACATCTAGGCTACCACGCTCGGGCAACGGCAATGGTCAATGCCAACTTCAATGCCGAAATGGAAAAGGCAATGATCAAAGCAATGGGGACTGCCCGTCCCTGAGGACCGGCCGGTCGAGTGTAAGGGCAGTGCGGAAATCAACGGGTCCTCCCTGGGGGTTTTGCTCCCGAGGGCATTGCGCGCCCCGTTCTTTCTCTAGCTGAGGAATTGCATACGCTTCCTTCCTTTTTAGATTACTGGGTACCGATATGGGAAAGCTGGTCAACAAGCGCGACCTGTCGGAAATCATGGGAGTGTCAGAGCGGACATTCACCGAGTGGCAGAAAGAACCTGGCTTCCCTTTTGAAATCAATGGGGGGCGGGGCGTTGGAAACAGCTACGACACTGCCAAGGTCATCCAGTGGATGATCGAGCGCGACATCGCGCGCCGCTCAGCAGAAAAGCCGCGTGACCGCCTGGACAGGTTGAAGGCGGACATGGTGGAGGTGGACCTGGCCGAACGGCTGGGCCAGTTGGCGCCGGCCGCGCTATTCGAGCGCGCCTGGTCTGACCATATCATCGCGGCCAAGACAGAACTGCTGTCGCTGCCGCTCAGGCTGGTTGGTGAGATTCATGCACTGCATAACGTCACGGTCGATACCGATCTGATCCTGGTGCAGATCGAGGCCTCGCTGGCCAAGCTGGAGAGTTTTGATGTTGACGCATTCGATTCTGATGAACCCGATCCTGAAAGCGATGATGCGCTCGACGGTGACGACGACGATTAAAGAAGTCCAGCGGCGCTGGGCGCCTGCACCGAAAATCAGTACCCGCGCCTGGGCGCGGAAATACCGTTACTTGTCCGAGCTGGAGTCGCAGCTGCCGGGCAAGTACAACTTGGACGTGACACCCTACCTGGCCTGGGAAAACGGGCCGCTCGATGCGATCGACGATCCAACCGTGCGCAAGGTGGTCGGGCAGAAATCCGCACAGATCGCATGGACCTCGGGCGTGATTGGCAACGCCCTGGCGAAGTGGGTCGACAGTGACCCGTCGCCGATCCTCGGGCTGTTCCCGAAGGAAGCGTCGGCCAAGGAATACATGGCCGAGAAGTTTGAGCCAATGGTCGACGCGACGCCCCGCTTGCGCGGCAAGATCGACCTGCGCAGCAGGAAGGCGCAGCAGCGCCAGTTATTCAAGCGGTTCCCTGGCGGCTTCTTGAAGCTGGTCGGCTCGAATTCGCCGTCCTCGGTGAAGTCGACGCCGACGCCGCGAGTGTTCGTGGAAGAACCCGACGATTGCAATTTGAATCTGAGGGGGCAGGGGGACTCGATCAAGCTGGCCGAGGAGCGGGTGAAGACCTACGCTCGGCCGAAGCTGATTATTGGCGGCACGCCGACGATCGAGGGTGTTTCGGCTGTCGTCGCTGAAATGGATAATTCGGACAAGCGCCAGGCGATGATCCCGTGCGGCGATTGTGGCGAGGCGCATCCGCTCGACTTTGAGAACCTGCGCTGCCTGGAAGACCCGCTGCAGAACCATCCGATCTTTGGCACCAAGCAGCCCGAGACAGCCTACTACGCATGCCCGGCCTGCGGCAGCACCTGGAACGATGCACAAAAAAATCGCTACGTGCGCAAGGGGAGTTGGGTTGCTACTGCGCCGTTTCGTGGCGTCGCCGGCTTTTACTTCAATGAACTGATGAGCCCGTTCCCCGGCTCGCGCATGTCGCTGCTGATGGAAAAGTGGTTGACGGCACTACATGACCTGAGTCGGGGCGATGCGGGGCCGCTGATCGCATTTGTAAACAGCAGCAAGGGCTTGCCTTATACGTATAAGGGCGACATGCCTACCGCTGGTGCGCTGCAGGAGCGCGAACTGGATTACGAGGCAAACACGATCCCGATTGGTGGCCTGATCCTTGTCGCCGGTATCGATATCCAGCATGACCGCATCGAGGTGGTGTTGCGCGCTTATGGCCGTGGCGAAGAGAGCTGGCTGGTGCAGTACATCCGGATATTCGGCACGCCTGGCGTGTATGAAGATCCCGTGTGGGCTGACCTGGACGCAATCTTGTTTCATAAATACCGCTCGGTGCGTGGTTTCAAGATTGGCGTTTCCGCCGTCAGCCTGGATACGTCGGACGGCACGACGTCCGACGCCACATACAAGTGGGTGCGAAACCGCCAGCGCAAGGGTATCGAATTCGTCATGGCCATCAAGGGTTCGAGCCTGACGGATTCCGAGATCTTTGCGCGGCCGGTGCCCACAAAGGACACGAACCGGCGCAACACCAAGGCCGCGAAGTATGGCCTGCAGGTGTTCATCGTCGGCACGTCGCGCGCCAAGGACCTGCTGATAGGCGAGCGTGGCCGGGTGTCGCTGGAAGGGGACGGGCCTGGCAGGTTCCATACCTACCGGAACGCCAGCCCGGAGTATTACAGCCAGCTGCTGGAGTCGGAGGTCAAGGCACCAGTTCGGACCAGCAACGGCCATATCGTCAAGGCCTGGCAAAAGAAGATCGGGCGCCGCAACGAGGTACTGGACTGCGAGGTGTATGCGTTGCATGCAAGCCGCGCGGCAAAGGTTCATCTTCGCACGCCGGCTCAGTGGAGTTCGCTGGAGGCCAAGTTGAGCCAGGCCGCATTGTTTGACGACGATGAGCAGCCCGATGTGCCGGTGCTGCCGAGTGATGTCGCGGCACCGCTCAAGAGCGCAGTTGCAGCCGCGCTGGAAGCCATGCTACCGGCTGTGGCACAGCAACCGGTAGAAGCCACAACCGCGCCGGCGCCGGTAGCCGTGCGAGTCGTATCCGTCGCCGCTCCGTCGGCATTGAAAAAACGTACCAATCGATTCGCGTAGGAATTTCATGACACCATTTAATGCATCCACCAGCTTGCTGGCCGGCATATCCACTGACGCGCTGAAAAAGACGCTGGCTGAGGCGCAGCAAGCCTACATCGACCTGTCGTCGGGCGCTAAGGGAACGTCTTATTCGTATACCCAGGGCGACGGTGCGCGCGCCGTAACCTATACCCAGACGAATATTTCGCAGTTGGTCGTGCTGATCCGGACGCTGCAGCAGCAACTGGGCATCGTCAGCCGTGCGCGTCGACCAATGCGGTTCCGATTCTGATGGGCAGCCCCGTCAAAATTCTCGGGCCAAATGGTCAGCCGCTGCCTCCGCATCGCGGCCGCGCGTTGATGCTGTCAGGTGCCGGTGGTGCTCCATACGACGCCGCCGACATGTACGGCGACCACATGGCCGACTGGAATCCATACCTGGGTTCGCCTGATGGCGACCTCAACATGCACCGCGACCGAATCATCTCGCGTGTGCGCGACATGGTACGCAACGATGGCTGGGCATCCGGCGCTGTCACACGCATCCTGGACAACGCGATCGGTGCTTCCTTCCGGCCTATTTTCAAGCCGGATTATGCAGCCTTGCGCGCTCACACGGGAATCAAGGAATTCGACCACGTGTGGGCCGATGAGTTCGGCCAGTGCTTGGAGGCCAGCTACAGAACCTGGTCGAACGATATTGGCCGTTACAGCGACACTCAGCGCGAAATGACGGTGGGCCAGCAAATGCGGTTGGGCTTTCGCCACAAGATTGTTGATGGCGATGCGCTAGCTATGGTGCATTGGCTCCCCGAGCGTCAGGGCCCTGGGCGTGCGCGATATGCAACCGCCATCCAGATTCTCGACCCGGATCGCCTGTCGAACCCGCAGCTGGTGTTTGACAACAACGAAGTGCGTGGCGGCGTCGAGATTGATGCATACGGCGCGGCTGTTGCGTATCACATCCGCCGCGCGCACCAGGGTGACTTCTTCGCCGGTGCCAAGTCGGTGACGTGGGAGCGCATCGAGCGCGAAACCAGTTGGGGCCGGCCGATCATCATCCACGATTTTGACCACGAGCGTGGCGGTCAACACCGAGGCGTAGGCATCTTTGCTCCCGTGCTGCAGCGGCTGAAAATGCTGGTTAAGTATGACGGCGCCGAGCTGGATGCATCGATCATCAATGCCATTTTTGCCGCTTACATCGAATCGCCGTATGACCCGGCGTTGGTGGAAGAGGCGATGGACAGCGAACAGCTTTCAGGCTACCAGGAGCAGCGCAAAGAGTTTCATGACGACCGCAGGATCAAGCTGGGCGGCTCACGCATGCCAATCCTGTTCCCTGGCGAGAAAATCAACGCGGTCACGGCGACGCGGCCAAACGCCAACTTTCAGGCGTTTGAGGCTGCGGTCCTGCGCAATTTTGCGGCTGGTACCGGTTTGTCCGCGCAGCAGGTCAGCAACGACTGGTCGGACGTGAACTACAGCTCGGCGCGTGGCGCCATGCTGGAGGCGTGGAAAACGCTATCGCGGCGGCGCAACGATTATGCGGTGGGCTTCGGCCAGTCGCTTGTCAGCGTCTTTGCCGAAGAAGCGATGGAAGTCGACAACCTGCCTTTGCCACGTGGCGCACCGCAGTATCACGAGTTCCGGACGGCTTACTCACGGGCCAAGTGGATGGGACCAGGTCGCGGCATCATCGATCCAGTGAAAGAGCGCCAGGGTGCCATTCTCGGCATGGATGCAGGTCTGTCCACGCTGGAAGACGAGGCAGCCGAACTTGGTGGTGTGGATTGGCGCGAGACGCTGAACCAGCGTGCCATCGAGATCGCGCGCTTCAAAGAGCTGGGCATCAAGCTGCCGGAATGGGCGGCCGGGTACGAAGTGACGTCTGCAATTGAAGATGAAAAGGCAACCTGATGAAATTTGAATTTTTGGCGCAGCGCCTGTTCAACACGCCGCTGGCAATCGCACCCGGCAAGGCCGAGGTGATCATGGCGGCGCTGGCCGACCGCTTGGGTATCAGCCAGATCGCACGGCTGAACCCTGCGCCGCTGATGATGGAGGACGATGAGGTCTATTCATCGCCGGGTCGTAATGGCCGCGCGGGCTATGAGGTGGTCGCTGGCGTCGCCATCATCGAGGTGTACGGCACGCTGGTGCAGAAACTTGGTTCGTTGCGGCCATTTTCCGGCATGACTGGTTATGACGGTATCCGCCAGAACTTCCTGACCGCGTTGAGCGATCCTGATGTGAAGGCGATCATGCTCGATATCGACAGTCCGGGTGGTGAAGTGGCTGGCTGCTTCGACCTGGTAGACGCAATCTACCGTGCACGCGGCAAGAAACCGATCTGGTCGATCTTGAACGAGTGCGCTTATTCTGCGGCCTACGCGATTGCCAGCGCCGCTGACCGTATCACGGTCCCGCGTACTGGTGGTGTCGGCTCGGTCGGCGTCATCTGGATGCACATGGACTGGTCGAAGGCGCTGACCGGAGCCGGCTTCAAGGTGACGTTCATCACCTACGGCGAGTCGAAGGCCGATGGACATCCTGAAATTCCCCTGTCCCCGGAGGCGCTTGCGCGCTTCCAGGGCGATATCGACATGATGGGTGAATTGTTTGTGACTACCGTTGCCCGCAATCGGAATATCTCGGACAAGTTGGTCCGCGATACCCAGGCCGCAACGTACCTGGGGGCGGCTGGTGTCGGCCAGGCGCTTGCGGATGATGTGATGGCCCCTGATGCCGCATTTCGGGCATTGCTTACTGAAATTGCCTAACCTTTTACTTTGGAGAACACATGAGCAAAATTTCGAGAATGGCAGCAGCTTTGCCTTTTGCCCACTTGCTGGGCATGTCCGCCTCGGCTGCAGTCGAAGACGATGATGACGACAAAAAGCAGCGCAGTGACGAATCCGACGAAGACTATGCCCGGCGCATGGAAGACGAAGAGGAAGAAGAGAAAAAGAAAGAAGACGCCCGCCGCGCGGAAGAAGAAGAAAAAGAAGAAAAGAAAAAGGAAGACGAAGCCAAAAGGGCCAAGAAAGCTGAAGATGACGAAGACGACAAGGAAAAGGCAGCGCGCAAATCTGAGCGCGCCCGCTGCGCCTCGATCTTCAAATGCGCTGCAGCAGGCACGCGGCCGGACGTGGCCGCGCACCTGGCCTTCAATACGAGCATGTCCAGCGCCGATGCGATCAGCATGCTGGAGACCTTCGCTGCGAGTGGCGCGCCGCAGCCGGCCAGCCTGGCCAGCCGCATGGCCGGTGTCAAGCCGCAGAACGTCGGCGCTGGTGCTGCGGCTGCTCCTGCAAATGGCAGCGATGCGGCCATCGCGGCCAAGATTGTCGCCGCCGGCAGGGCCCGTCGCGGCGAAAAATAGTTTTCAACCCGTCACTTAAAGGAAGCGCAACATGAGTCTGACCGTCAACTCGGTGGGTGGTAGCCCGCAGATCCCCGGCATTTATGCCGAAACCTTTGTCCCGGATCAGCTGATCGCGGGTCGCCATGCTCTTGTTACGGATAACGTGACCGTGCTGGCGGGCCAGGTGTTCCCGCGTGGCGCCGTACTTGGCCGTATCACGGCCTCGGGGAAGTACGTTCTGGCGCTCGCCGCTGCAGCGGATGGTTCGCAGAACCCGGCAGTCGTTGCTGTCGACAACGTTGATGCGACCACTGGCGATGTGAGCGCCGGTGTTTATATCGCCGGGGAATTCAACGGCGCCGCAATGACGCTTGGCACTGGCATCACACTCGGTGCCGCAGCCGCTGCCCTGCGGCCCTTGTCCATCTACGTCAAGGGTTCGGTATCCGCTGCCGATCCGACCTGACCAGCAACGCCCACTAAGGCCCTCTAACGAGGGCTTTTTTTTCGTCCAAACTCCCGGAGTAATGTATGCCTACTGGCTCGTTTTTGTTTAACACCAATGCCTTGATCGGTGTGGTGCCCAATTTGAAGCGCCCGCAGAAGTTTCTGCTGGATCGCTTTTTCCCGAACATCGTGATGTCCGACACCGAGTTCGTTTCGATCGACGTTGATGTCGGCCTGCGCCGCATGTCGCCATTTGTCTCGCCGCTCGTGCAGGGCAAGCTGGTCGAGCAGCGCCGTCAACAGACCAACCAGTTTAAGCCGGCGTATATCAAGGATAAGCGTGCCCCGGACCTGCGCAAGCCTGTACGTCGCATGATCGGCGAGCGTATCGGCGGGGAATTGAGCGGCGCCGACCGCGAAGCAGCCAACCTCGAAGCAGAACTGTCGGATCAGATCGACATGATCGACCGCCGCCTGGAATGGATGGCGGCATCAGCCCTCATGAATGGTACGGTGCTGATCGTGGGCGATGGTTTCCCGGCCGTACTGGTCGACTTCGGCCGCGATCCGAGCTTGTCACTCGCATTGACGGGCGCTGACAAATGGGATACGGCTTTTGCGGCGGTCGGCGCCAATGGCATTTATACCGCGCCTTCGGACAGCATCGAAGAGTGGGGGCATGTCATCCTGAAAAAATCGGGCGGTACTGCTACCGATTTGATTTTCACGACCACTTCGTGGAAATACTTCAAGCTCGACAGCAACGTCAAAACGTCGCTGCATTACCCACGTTCCGGCGAAGGCAACAACGTGAATATCGGCGCGCAGGTCCAGCGCGGCGCCCAGTACAAGGGCAAATGGGGCCAGTACGATCTGTGGGTCTACAACGACTGGTACATCGATGAGAACGGCGTCGAGCGTGCCATGGTGGATGACGGCAAGGTCATCATGAGCGGCCCCGACCTGATGGGTACGCGCGCCTTCGGCCTGATCCTGGACCCGGCCTTTAACTACACGGCCTTGCCATACGCACCGAAGACGTGGGTCGAAAACGATCCGGCCCAGCGCCTGATCATGATGCAGTCATCGCCGATTGTCATCCCGTCCCGAGTCAACGCCTCGCTCTGCGCAACCGTCGCAACTCCGAAAGTATTCTGATCATGGCCAAAACTGAAAAGCTTGTTAAAGCGGTGGTCGCGCCAGGCCGCACCGTCAAATTTGACGGCGTTAACGTCGGCCCAGGTGGTGAAGTGACACTGCCTTCGGATGAAGTGGCGTGGCTGCGCAAGGGGGGCTACCTGCTCGATCCTGCGGCGACCGCGCCAACCATCGCGCCGGGGCCGGCTTTTGAAAAGGACGGGGACGGTGAACAACCCCCTCCTGCAGAATGATCGACTGGAACCGGATGGTCAACGGTCCAGTCATGGCTGTGTTTGGTGATCAGGCGCGCTACCAGCCGATGGCTGGTGCAGCGTTTGATATCCAGGGAACCTTCCATGAAGCCTATAAAAGCCTCGACTTGACAGGTGGTATGGGCGTGACGACGGAGATGCCTGCATTGGGGGTGTTGTTGTCCGACTTTCCTATTCCTCCGAAGCAGAAGGATCGTGTGGCTATCAAGTCGACCGCGTTACATGGCGGCGGTACCTTCGTAGTCAAGGAAGTGCAGCTGAGCGGTATAGGCGGCGCGCTATTGCTGCTGAATTACGTGGGGGAGTGATGGCCAACACATCCATCCTGGCGCGCAGGCATATCCGCCTGCTTGCCCTGGCTGCCCTGACCGGAGAAACCTTTTCCCAGGTGACCATTGACTCACCTGGCGACTGGGATACGCCTCCGGAAGATTTGCCGGCGATTCTCTTGCGCTCGCCGGATGACCGGAAGGTTTCCCTATCGAAAGGTCAGCCGACATTCTCTACGACCGTCGGTATCGAAATTGAGGCACGAGTGAGCGGGATGACCGCTGAGTCCGCACAGGATGCCATTGAGGCATTGTGTTTCGCCATCGAGACGGCGCTCTTTTCGAGTTATGACTTGACCTGTGCGGCGGCCCTGGTCACCTGCGATACGCGCACAGAGGTTACGGCGGATGGCCGCGTTCATTTTGGGGCTGCCCGTATGACTTTGCAGGCCGAGTTGCCGGAAAATTTCGACGCATTCAAACCCGGTGATCCAGTGGATTTGGGAGACTTCGGTCTTGTCTTTACCGCTGGCCAGGCCTACGACTCAACCGGTAATCATCCCAATCCAATGTTCGCATCAAGCCACGATGTGGCTGGCTGACGCAATTTCACGCTCTTACTTCAGGAGTTCACCATGTTTTTAAAACCTGCGCCGGGTCTGCGGATTCCGGACCCTGATTTGCACGACTTCTTGCCCGAACAGGGCAGGGAGGTGCCCGACGCGCCCTATTGGCAGCGCCGGATTCATGACCAGGATGTCGTCATTGCAGTGGCAGTGGCGGAGAAATCGGCCATGGCCGATGCAGCGACATCGAAAAACCGGAGCAAGGAATGACCCTCCCTTTTAAAAATATCCCGGCCAATATCCGGGTACCCCTGTTTTACGCCGAGGTTGACAACTCGCGGGCCAACAGCGCCCAGTCCAATCAGCGCGCCCTGATCATTGGCCAGATCACGGCCGCTGGAACTGCCGTGCCCAATGTCCCTATTATTTCCCAGGGGGCGGCGGACGCCGCAATTGCCGGCGGTCAGGATTCGATGCTGGCATTGATGACAGCGGCGTACCGCGTGAACGATACGTTCGGTGAGGTGTGGTACCTGCCCCTCTCGGACGATGCGGCTGCATTGGCCGCTGTCGGCACGGTCACCTTTTTGATGCCCCCTACGATCAACGGCACGGTGTACCTGTACATCGCAGGCGTGCGCTACGCTTTGCCGGCCTTGACCAGCCAAACGGTGGCCCAGCTGGCCACTGCCTTGGCCGCGCTGATCAATACCGATGCGGCCTGCCCTGTGAATGCGGTGGCGGCGGTGGGCGTCGTCACGCTTACCGCCGTCAATAAGGGGCCGTGCGGCAACGATATCGACCTGCAGTTTAATTACCTGGGCACGCGCGGTGGCGAGGCGCTGCCGGCCGGATTGACGGCAACGCTGGGACCAATGGCTGGCGGCGCCACCGCACCCTCGTTGGCTGTGGCCCTGGCGAACTTGGGTAGCCAGGAGTTTGATTTCATCGTCAGCCCGTACACGGACACAGCGTCCCTCGATGCCCTCAAAAGCTTGCTCAATGACAGCACGGGGCGCTGGGCCTGGAATCAGCAACTGTACGGGCACTATTTTGCTGCTTACAAGGGCACCTTTGGCGCGCAGGTGACCTTTGGCACTGCGCGTAACGATCAGCACGGAACCGTAATGGGCGTCAACGGCTCGCCCACGCCCACCTGGCTCTGGGCGGCATCGATGGCTGGCGCCGCAGCGGTAAGCCTGCGAGCGGACCCCGCATTGCCGCTGCAAACGGTGGCAATTCAGGGCGTGCTGGCGCCACCGTTGCAGATGCGCTTCCAGCTGACGGAGCAAAATTCCTTGCTGTACTCCGGTATTTCAACATTTTCTGTGGCTGACGACGGGACGGTGGCCATTCAAAACCTGATTACGACGTATCAGAAAAACGGTTTCGGCAACGTCGACAACAGTTATTTGCAGATCGAAACGATGTTCACACTGGCCTATGTCCTTCGTGCGCTCAAGACGATGGTGACGTCGAAATACGCACGCGTGAAGCTGGCGGCAGATGGCACGCGCTTTGCGTCCGGCTCGGCCATCGTCACGCCGAACATTATCCGGGCCGATTTGATCGCCAAGTACCGCGAGCTGGAAGCGGATGGTTTCGTGCAGAACGGCGATGCCTTCAAGGAAGGGTTGATTGTGCAGCAAAACAGTCAGAATCCGAACCGGGTGGACGTCCTGTTCCCCGGAATTTTGATCAACCAGTTGCGCGTTTTTGCGTTGCTGAATCAGTTCCGTCTTCAGTAAGCTAACCGCGGCCGCCACGTGCGGCCAATTATATTTTAGGGAGCCTTTATGGCAGATACAACCAACCGGCTGGCCGGGATTGCTTACCTGACAGTCGACGGCACCAACTACATGCTGGCTGGTGATTTCGCCTATAGCGTGTCGAAGGTGGCCCGCGAGACGCTGATGGGGCAGGACCGGGTGCATGGTTATTCGGAAAAGCCGAAGCAAGGCAGCATGTCCGGATCTATCCGTGATGCCGGCGGCTTGAGCGTGGCTAGCTTCAATGCAATGACGAACGTTACCGTCACTGTCGAACTGGCCAATGGCAAGACGATTATCGGTCGCAACATGTGGACCGTGGGTGACTTGGAGGTGAAAACCACCGAGGCAACATTCGAAGTGAAATGGGAAGGTTTCAGCGTCGAGGAGGCGTAAATCATGAATCAAGTAAATACCGCAGTGGTGGCTCCGGCCGAAGAAGAGAAAACATTGGAGCTGCGCAAACCAGTCAAGCTGGGCGAAGTCGAATACAGCACCCTGAACCTGCGTGAGCCGACGGCAGGTGAATTGTCGAAAGCATCGAAGGCCGGCGGCAACGTTGACATTGCCATTGCACTGATTTCGATCATCGCCAAGGTACCTCGTGGCGCTGTTGAGAAGTTGTCGCAGCGCGACTTTCAGGAGGCCGCCGATTTTTTGGGAAGCTTTACGGGTGGTGGCCTGGCAACTGGCGAGATGTAGTCGCAGAACTTACCAAGTACTACGGTTGGGGGCCGCATGATGCATGGTCCCTGACCTGGACCGAACTGGCATGGTGGAATGACCAGGCGCACAGGATCATCAAAGCGGCAGGGACTGAGTAAATGGCAAATAATTTTCAGATCGTCATTTCGGCGGTGGACCGGGCAACTCAGACGGTGCAGCGGATTAATAATTCGCTAAACCGCGTGACCCAGCCGCTGGTGCGAATTCAACAGTCTGTACGGCAGTTTTCCAATGCCATGGGTCTGGACAAGGTGGGAAAGGCGATGCTTGGCGTGGGGCGCGCGGCCGGCGATGTTGCCGGGAAGGTGTCGTCGATCGTCGCGCCAATGACCGCCGTGATTGGTGTCGGTTCGATTGCAGGCCTGTTCGCGCTGGCCACAGGTTGGGGGGAACTTGGGTTTGAAGTGAGCAAGACGGCAGGAACGCTGGGCGTGGCCACCTCGGACCTGATGTCGATGCGTGGCGCGGCGCGCCTGGCCGGCGTGTCGTCAGAACAGCTCACAGGTAGCCTAAAAGCGGTTGGCGATACGATGGAAGATGCGCTGTTCGGGCGCAACCAGTCCGCGCTGATGCTTCTTAACAAGATTGGCGTCAGTATCCATAAGACTGCTGATGGCTCCATTGATGCGGCCCGTGGCTTCAAAGACATTGCAACTTATATCGCCGGAATCAAGAGTGCCCAGGTGCAAAGCCTGGTGGCCCGCCAGTTCGGCATCGAAGCCGCATTGCCCTTGTTGCGAAAAGGAGCGCAGGGTATCGAGGAGTATCAGCGCCAGGTCGCTGAGTTCGGTGGGGCGCGCACGCAGGCTGGCATTGCAGCTGCAGAGGGCTTTGGCCTGAAGATGATCTACCTTAATATGGCGACGGATGGCCTTAAGACATCTATCGGTGACCGCCTGATCCCGGTGCTGCAGCCATTTATCGAACGGCTGACCGCGTGGATTGTGGCCAATCGTGATCTGATCGCCACCCGTGTCACCGAGTTTGTCGAGGCGTTTGCAAACTGGCTAAATCGCATCAGTTTTAATGACGTGCTAAACGGCATGAGTAGCTTCCTGTCTCGCATTTCAGACACTGTCGATGCACTCGGTGGCTGGAAGACTGCCGCTCTGTTGGTAATGGGCGTCATGGCGGGGCCATTTCTGCTCAGCATCGCTTCGTTTGGTATCACTCTGGTTAGATTGGCAGCCGTCACCATCCCTGTGCTGATCCGTGCGCTGGGGCTGTTGCGTCTTGCGATGCTGGCCAATCCAATTACTGCCATCCTGACCGCCATTGCGACAGTTGCGGTGCTCATCTATGAGAACTGGGACCGGCTCGCCAAGTGGTGGCGCCGGATGTGGGGTGACATGTCGGATGATGCTGCCAGTGGACAGGGCAAGATCGCCGCATCTACCGATAAGCTCGCTAAGGGCGCAAAGGGCGTCAGCGATGGATGGAGTGCTACGCCCGAAGGTCAGGGGGCTTCCTCGGCCATGCCAGGAGGTGGACGGTTTAACGGCCACGGCGCATCTGGTGACTGGGAGTCGTCACCAGGCAGCGACACGCGCCCACGCGGCATCCGAAACAACAATCCGGGCAACCTGCGCACATGGGGCAATACCCCACGTGAAGACGGTTTTGCCCGGTTTGCGACGCCTGAAGCCGGCTTGAGCGCGATGATCCAAAACCTGCAAACTCAGCAAAGCAAGCATGGTCTCAACACTATCGCCAGCATTATCGGTAAGTGGGCGCCAGCAAGCGAAAACAATACGGCAGCCTACATCGATGCGATGGCCAAGAATACTGGTTTTGGCCCGAATCAGAAGCTCGATCTCACAGATAAGGCAACTGTGGCACCACTCGTATCGGCCATCATCAGGCAAGAGGGTAACCAGGGCGGCTTTAGCAAGGATATGGTCGAGAAGGCTGTGGCCAGGGTTGTGGTCGATTTTAAAAATGCGCCAGCTGGCACGACGGCAACGGCGAGTACGAAAGGTGGAAATATGGTCCCAGTAAGGGTCAGTCACGCGATGCCGACGTTGGCGGCAGGATGAGTATCGATAGCGCCCTGGGCGCGTTGCAGTCGATCACTACTACTATCAGCATTGCTGATAACACCATCAAGCGCGTTGCCGCCGATTTCGGTAGTAGTGGCCTGGGCGGTGGCTCGGGTGCAGGTTGGGCCGGCCAGCTGCGGCCCGCCTCCTGGCGCGGTGTGCCTTTTGGTGTCCTGGGAGGAGGTATCAAGTTCGGCCGCCGCACGGCGGTTCATGAATATCCGTACCGCGATACAGTCTGGGTGGAAGACTTGGGCCGAGCGGTGCGTCGCATCACCATGACGGGATTCCTGGTTGGTGATGACGTGATTGCCCAGCGTGACCGCATGATCGCCGCAGCTGAGACCGCAGGTAGTGGGGAGCTGATACACCCGACGCTTGGTCAGCTCACCGCCAGTGCAGTTGAATGCGTGGCTGAGGAAAAGTGGGAGCAGGGACGGGTATTCCAACTAAGTTTCACGTTCATCGAGTCAGGGAAACGGGTTTTCCCGAGTGTGCTGGTGTCGACAGGTTCGGCGGTCATGAAGGCATGCGCACAAGCCGATGCTGCAGCCAAGGGCGACTTTCTGGCGAGTGCCGGCGCTGCTCTCAAACAAGGTGCCGCAGTTGTTGCTAAGGTCGCCAGCACGGCGGCTATCTGGGGGCGTCAGGCGCAGCGTTTGGCCAACGATGCGACGAACTTATACAACATGGTGGGCACGCTCAAGGGGGGCTTTGGCCGCTATGCCAAGGGCGGTGGTATAGCCGGCATCGCAGTGGCTGCTGGTGCCGTCTCCAGTGCTGCCAATTCCATTCCCAAGCTGATAGCGCTTGGCTCGGCCGCTCGCACAGCTGTGTCGAGTGCAGTCGAAAAACTAACGTCAACGGCATCGGGGTTGGGAACATGAGTACTGGAAGTGAACTTGTTGACGCGGCGCAGGAATTGGCGGCCGCAGTCAAGGATGCGGCAGTGCAACCGGGCGACGCTATGCGTTTGCTGTCCATTCTGGCTGTCAATGTGCCCCCTGATCCGGCCACGTCGTCGGCAATTGGATCGGCAATGGCCTTGGTGCAACACGCCACTGGCGACATGTTTCGACGGGCCGCTGTCGTAGCACTGGCCCGTGCGTCTGCTGCTTATCAGCCCACTTCCGTGGAGGATGCGGCGGCGGTGCGCGATGCGGTTTGCGCGTTGCTCGATGCTGAAATTACGATCGCTGGCGACCAGGGGCAGGATGCCACATTCAATGGATTGCGAGAAGTGCGGTCTGCGGTGTCGCTGGATTTGGCCACGCGTGGCGCCGGCCTGGCATCCATTATCGAGGTCACCAGCGTGCAGCCGGTGCCGGCGCCGGTGTTGGCCCAGCGGTTGTATCGCACACCTGGGCGGGCCGATGAGTTGGTGGGACAGGCAAATCCGATTCATCCGGCCTTTATGCCCACCAGCTTCAAAGCGCGCTCTTCGTAGTTAGCCGGCTGGCAGGGTTTGAATAGAGTGTGTTTCAGGGGGGCCTCTGCGCTCCATTTTTTCGGCCCGTTCGCATACGAACGATGCGGGATGCCCATTGGACGTGTAGTAGCGCACCAACTGGGGCGCGAATTTCCGACATTCGGCCATCGTCTTGAAGTCCCTGGCATGCACTGAGCCGCCCATATATCCATCCGAAAAGATGATCGTCAACGCAACAACGATGCTCATGGTATTCACATTTCATAAAGAACAATATGGCTGATGATCTCACATTAATTGTCGGAGGTCGACTTTTGTCCGGTTGGACCTCGGTACGAGTCACGCGCGGCATCGAACGGTGCCCTAGTGATTTCGAGGTGGTCATGACCGAACTCTATCCAGAGGAGGTTGGTGCTTTCGTCATTCAACCAGGCGACGCGTGTCAGGTGTTGTTAGGCAGCGATCTGGTCATGACCGGCTACGTCGACCGCTTCATTCCTTCCATGGATGCCGGAACTCACGCAATCCGTGTTGTCGGCCGAGGTAAGTGTGCGGACCTGGTCGATTGCGATGCCGAGTGGCCAGGTGGACAGATTAGCGGATCGAGCGTGCTGGAAATCGCACGCAAGCTCGCTGCTCCGTATGGGATTTCACTGACGGGCGATGCCTCCTATCCGATCAGCGTCAGCACGGATGTAACTGACGCCGGGCCGCCTCTACATCAGTTCAACCTGATGTTGGGAGAAAAAGCCTTCGAGATCATCGAACGCCTGTGCCGGTATGCGGGGCTGCTTGCCTATGATGATCCTGCGGGCAATCTGTTTCTGACTCAAACGGGGAAAGTATCGGCGGCCAGCGGTTTCAAGCAGGGTGTCAACGTACAGTCAGCTTCCTTGGAGTATTCCATGGACCAACGATTTTCCGAAGTGCTGGCGTTCATTCAGAACCTGGACACGTTCTCGGATGCCGGCGATGACGGGAACCTGGTCGCCACCGTGACCGATCCGAATGTGCCGCGTCATCGTCGCAAGGTGCTGATCGCGGAATCGGGAGATAGCGGATTTGATGTGCTCAAGCGGCGCGCCAACTGGGAAGTGGCCCGCCGATCTGGCCGCTCGCGGCGGTTGCAGGTACGCACCGACGGCTGGCGTGATTCCGCCGGTGCGTTGTATGCACCGAACACTCTGGTAGCGGTGGACTTTCCGGCATTAAAGCTGGCGCCCACGACCTGGCTGATCAGTGAAGTGAGCTACAAGCGTGATGGGCAGAGCGGTACGACATGCGAGCTGGTAATCATGCCGCCGGACGCCTTCATTCCGCAGCCAATGCTGCTGTACAAGGTGCTGGCTGATGTGCCGGCAGCGGGCGCGCCATGATCGGGGCGATTGAGCGGCTGTACCGTTGCATGCTGCTGGCGTTCGGCCGGGGACGTGTGACCTTTGTGGACGACAGCGGACCAGTGCAGAAACTGCAGGTGAGGTTCGGCAGCATGGAAATCATCGACAACCTGCCGGCGCCACACGACTTCGGCTTTACGTCGAATCCTCCAATCGGATCTGATGTGTTCGTTTCATTCATGGGTGGCAATCGGACCAATGGAATCGCGGTCACTATCGGCAGCCAGGCCTACCGCATGAAAAGCCTGGCGTCGGGTGAAGTCGCCATTTACGACAGCCTCGGCCAGTCGGTGCATCTCACCCATGGCGGCATTGTCATCCAGAGTGCAGAGCTGCCGATCACGATACACGGCAGTATCAAGCTGCATGGCGATCTTGACGCAACCGGCGATGTCACAGCCTCTGGCGTCAGCCTGGTCAGCCATCTGACCGCTGGTGTGAAGTCTGGCAGCGATCAATCAGGAAAGCCGATACCAACATGAGTGATACAGCAACAATATGGGTGCGCGACCTGGGTCGCGCTGACTGGGCGATGGACGGCCTGGCGCTGCAGACAGGTAGCGATCTGGAGACGGCCATCATTATCAGCCTCTTTTCCGATCGGGAGGCAAATCCAGATGATGTCATCTCTGACGGAACGCGCGATCCTCGTGGATGGGTTGGCGACGTCGACCAGCCGTACAAGGTGGGTTCGCGCATGTGGCTGCTCGATCGAGCCAAGCAAACCACGGAAACGCTACGGCGGGCAAACGACTACATCGCTGAGGCGCTGCAATGGCTCATTGCTGATCGCGTGGTGGCCAGGTTCGATATCACGACGCAATGGTCGGCGCCCACGATGCTCGCGGCCAATGTTGTGGCCTACAACGACCAGGGTTCATTAATTCCGATGAATTCAAGCTGGGTTTGGAAAGTGATTAACTGATGCCATATACACGTCCCACGTTAAGCGATCTGCGTAGCCAGGTCGCGCAGGACATTTCCGCAGCGTTGCCAGGCGCAGATGCCTTGCTGCGCTTCTCTAACCTCAATATCGCAGGCATTGCGCAGGCGAACCTAGCAAATTTGCATTATGGCTATCTGGACTGGATCGCCCTGCAGGCCAATCCATTTACCGCCACAGACGAGTATCTTGAAGGCTGGGCAGCCTTGAAAGGAATCTACCGTAAGGGGGCGACGTCGGCAACAGGGAAGGTGACTTTCTCTGCCACGAGTGGTTCGGTTATCGGGGCAGGGACAACCCTGGTACGCGGCGATGGCGCAACTGCATCCACCTTGGATGATGCGGTGGAGATTGGTGGCCGCGTGACGGTCCGCGCCACCATCACCGCTGATCCAGCAGGTAGCGCGGGGGCATTTGGCAATGCGGCGGTGGGCGTTGTCATGTCCCTTAGCCAAGCGCACGCCGGCATTCAGGCCAACGGCGTGGTGAGTGTAGCCTTCACTGGCGGCGCTGATATTGAAAAAGACGCCCCTTTTCGTAGCCGCATGCTTGAAGCCTACCAAAGCACGCCGCAAGGCGGCGATCGTAGCGATTACGTGGGCTGGGCCAAAGAGGTGCCTGGTGTTACGCGCGCATGGTGCTCCCCTAACTCTTTCGGTGCTGGCACGGTCGTTTTGTACGTCATGTTTGATAACGCCAACGCAGCGCAAGCAGGTTTTCCTCAAGGTGGGAATGGTGTGGCTTCGGAAGAGCCTCGGGCGATCGCGGCGAACGGCGACCAGCTGGTCGTTGCCAATCATATTTTCCCAGTGCAGCCCGTCACTGCGCTGGTCTATGTGGTTGCGCCATTGGCCGCCCCCGTAAATTTTTCGCTTTCTGGTATTCCGGTGGGGAAGCAAGACGCTGTCCGGGCCGCACTTGCCGATGTGTTTTTTCGTACAGGGAAGGCTACCGGAGGCAGTACGCCGATCGCGTTCGCCTGGTCCGCCATTGCTGCGGTTGCAGGCGTCAGTGACTTTGTGATTGTTGCGCCCACGACTGACATCATCAACGCCGCCGGCACGCTGCCGACTGTCGGCGTTATTACCTACTCATAATCCTATGGCACCAGTATATACCGCCGCTGATTACCTCAGCGCGTTGCAGTCCCTATTGCCGCGCGGGCCTGCTTGGCCACGCGCGCCTGATGCAGTGCAGACGTCTGCACTTGCCGGCTTGACGCCGATCTATGCGCGACAGAACCTGCGCGCCAACCATTTACTGGTTGATGGATTCCCAACGACAACCGTTGAATTACTGCCTGAATGGGAGGCCGCGCTCGGATTGCCTGACCCATGCGCAGGTCCAGCTCCCACGCTGCAAGGCCGTCGGGCACAGGTGGTCGCACGTTTTACAGCGACAGGAGGCCAGTCCGTTAACTACATGAAGTCGTTTGCCCTGAGCCTTGGGTATGCCATTGATATTACGCAGTTCATCCCGGCGCGGGCTGGGATATTGCGTGCTGGCCTGCCCCTGTGTGGAAATGCCTTCGCGCATGCCTGGCGGGTGAGCACTCCATTACATAGTTCGTTTGCGTTTCGCGCGGGCTTGTCGATGGCTGGTGAGCCGTTGACATCGATTGGCAATGCAGTGCTGGAGTGCGAACTCCGGAAGGTCGCGCCAGCTCACACAGTCGTTTTTTTTACTTACACCTAACAAGGAACTCTATGTACCGTATTGATGATCCTAGCGCCGCAGCGGCGTTACCAGAGCCGGAAGCGGCTGGCAGAGAGGGTTTTTTTACCGAGGGCGTTCCCGGTGTGAAAGAGGCCACGCTGGTACGTGCAAGTTTTCTTAATATGCTTCAGGAGGAGTTGCGCAATATCGTGCTGGCGGCTGGCGTAGTGCCGGCCAAAGCTGACTATACCCAGCTGCTCAAAGCGCTTCGCTCTGCTGGGGTTTTTCAAACTGCTGCGCAATTCGACAACACCACGAAAGTGGCGACAATGGCCGCAGTACGAAACGAGCTGCTCGGATTGGGGAACTCGGTCTATGCTGCTATTTTTGGCGCGTCCCTCGCACCGAACGGGTGGCGGAAATTGCCAAGCGGCGAGATTATGCAGTGGGGTTATGGCTCAACCTCAGACGGGTCTGGTACTTCAACTGTGACATTCCCTACGGCGTTCCCCACGGCACTTTTACACATATTTCCATTCTACGAATCCAGCGGAAACGTTCCTTCAGCCAATCCATCCGTTATTAATGCTGGCATAACTTCGTTGTCGGGGGCAAAGATTTTTACCTGGAATGGCATAACTATCTCTGGGGGAATTACCCCGTCATACATTGCAATCGGCAAATAAAGGAAATGCTAAATGAGTATCTTTTTCTCAGTTTCAACCGGAGGCTTTTATGCCTCGGAGTTGCGGGAAGACTATGACGTTGCTGGAACATGGCCGGCGGATGCGGTAGAGATTGATGATGCGGTCACCGAAGGAGACCTGCGTGCGGCAATTTGCCGTGGCGACGCAATCGCGTTCTGCGAAGGTAAGTTTACCTTTACCCCCGCACCAGCGCCCCCATTCGCGCCAATCGCAACCGCATACCTGGACTCTGTTCGCGTTATCCGCGAACAGGTACTCAACCGCTTGGCCGGGATCGGGATGGCTGCATTGCTGGCCGCCGATACCATGACCGCTCAGGCAGTTGCGAGCGCCCGCCAGGCGCTGCTCGACATCACCGTGGTTCCCGATGTGATGGGGGCGACAGACCTCGATAGCTTAAAGGCGGCTGTGAAGTCTGCCTATGCAGCAATCATCGCGGCAGCGCCCCCTGTCATCCGCGAGGCGTTCGATTCAGCTGCGATCTAACCGACCCCCTCTCCAATTACCCGCTTCGGCGGGTTTTTTTATTTCAACTACCTGAAAGGTATTCATGGCCCTCGAAACGACCGCCGCTGGCGGCGCACTGATTAAATTTTTTGGCCTCCCGGTCCTGGCCGGCGCTGCCGCAACCTCGCTGGGATTCATGTTCATGTGGCCCAAGACCAAGAAAGAAGCATTTACGCGCTTTTTCGTGTCCACGCTCTTTTCCATTCTGTTCGGCCCCGCGCTGGTCGTCGCCGTGCGCTCCTGGTGGCCAACCTTGTTCGATAGCGCAAAGGATGTGGCGGCCCTGTATGGCAGTGATCCTGCGGTGGGCTTCCTCTTCATCGCCGCGCCGCTGATGGTGGCCGCTGGCTTGCCTGCCTGGTGGGTGCTGGGCGCCACGGTGCGCTGGCTCGACAAGCGCAAGGACAAGGACATCGGCGAGCTTGCGCGCGACGTGGCCGCCGCAGTCAAGGACGTGCGGGGTGGCCTGTGAGCGCCGTCACCTTGGCCCAGCTAGTGGCCATCATGCCGCTGGCCCGCACTCGTGCGGTCACCTTCCTGGCGCCGTTGAATGCGGCCATGGTGGAATTCTGCATTACAACGCCGGCGCGCCAAGCGTCGTTCCTGTCCCAGGTCGGGCATGAGTCTGGCCAGCTGCGTTATGTGCGTGAGCTGGCCAGCGGCCAAGCCTACGAAGGTCGCGCCGACCTGGGCAACGTGCGCGCGGGCGACGGCGGGCGCTTCCGTGGGCGTGGCCTGTTGCAGGTAACCGGCCGCGCGAACTACGCCGCCTGCGGCATGGCGCTGGGCCTGGACCTGCTGGCTCAGCCCGAGCTGCTCGAGCAGGCCATCGACGCCTGCCGCTCGGCCGGCTGGTTCTGGCAGACGAAGGGACTGAACGCCCTGGCCGATGCTGGCGACCAGGTGAAGGTTACACGGCGGATCAACGGCGGCACGAATGGCCTGGCTGAGCGCTTGGCGCTGTTCGCAGTGGCGCAGCGGGTGCTGGCGTGATCGCGCTGTCCAGGCTGACGGGCATGGTGCCTAGCTGGCTTTATGGCGCTACGCTGGTGTGCGTGCTGGCCGGCGCTGGCATGCTACACCAGCGTGCACAGGGCATTGGCCAGGGGCGTGCGGCCGTGCAGTCGTTGTGGGATGCCGACAAGAAGACCCGCGTGGCAGCGGAAACGAAGGCGGTGGCGCGGCGCGCTGCCGAGAACTTGGCGCAAGCCCGACAACAGGCCGCCAAGGCGGCGGCCGTGAAGAAAGTCTACGATGACGAAATCAACGATATTCGCGTTCGCCTTGCTGCTGCTGAGCGCATGCGGCGCCCCGCGTTCTGTGCAAATTCAGGACCTGCCGCCCCGGCCGGTGCCAGTGGCGCCGAAGGAGGCGCTGCAGCCGATCCCGCCGGCGGGCTACTTCCTGACGCGGTGGCGCGAGATATTCAAGCCTTGATTTTGCAGACGGAGGAAGTGGCTGCGACAGGCCGCGCATGCCAGGCATTCGTGCGTGAAAATGGCATGGCGCCATAGAACGGATGGTTGATTGCCGCTGCGCTAACAGCAGCAATCAGCCGGCGCCTGGTGAGTAGGCTTGGATTGCCTCACGGGAGGAATTTGACTTTACCACTAGGAGGTACACATTTTGGCACTACCCATCATCCCCTGGATCGGCGGCAAACGACGCCTGGCCGACCGCATCATCCCGCAATTTCGATCTGTCGTTTGTATGCTTAACGGCGCTAACGATGGGTCGATCAATCCCTAAACCTTGCTCCGTTTTCGTACCATGTGCCTGTTCGGATTGTGTGGAATTTGCCTTTTCTTGCGCTATCGCAAGATCCGTCGGACTAGGGTAAATTTATATGTCGTAAATTTTGTGCAATAATCACACGCATGACACCAATCGCGCTCACTAAAATTCAAGATGCTTTTGATAAGCTAAGCCCGTATCTAAACCCACTTGTTTCTATTGATGAAATGACACTTCGTCGGATTAAGAATGATGTGGTTCGCAACCTCGCGGTTGATCCTCACTTAGGCTATATGGCTCTTGGAAATATAGCATTGCTTGAGTGGGATGAAGAGGGGCTGGATTCTAATTATCGAAACGCGTTGCGCTTGCAGCGTGACTCGCTGACGCTCTCAAATTATGCTACAGCTTTGCAAGTACTTGGGAAATTCGCCGAGGCTTTGCCATATGTGCAGGAGGCAAGTGACCATACGCCAACCGACCTTGCTTTGTTCCGAGAATTAATCCGCTACACGTCTAACTCCGGTCAACTCAAACAAGCGGCACTCTTGTGTGAAAAATACAACACTCGCTCTCCTACCCAGCCATATCCGGAGGAGGAGGGTATTCGTTCTGCAAGTTCGGTGATCTTGGCAGCGGAGTTGGATGAGGCAATGTTGGTGAAGTGCAACAGTGTTGCATTTGAAGTTCTTCGTGAGCGAAGAACGTCGTTTTTTTCAATTATCGTTGAAAGTGATAAACAAGATAATTGCATAATGGCTTTCATTACACTTCCTGTTAGCGCGGAGAGAGTTGATGAGCTAGACCGCGAGCTGGGCGAACGTTTGTTTGACCAAGTTCCAGATTTTGACCCTTCTAAATACTGGGTAGGGTACTCGGTGCTTTCGGAGGAGGTGCGATGAGCATCACTCATGTTGATTTATTGGGTACTGCGCGTCGCTTGTCCGTAAGCAATATAGTGGGAGAAGACCCATGCGAGTCTGATTTGCGAAGTGTTGCATCGCGCGCCTACTATGCGACACTGCATGCGGCATCTGATTCGCTTCCTAAGGACATCCAGCCGTCTGAGGCTGATATTTCTGGTAAGAGTTCACATAAGGCCGTAATCGACGCAGTCATTCTTTGGTCGAAGACCGTACGCCCCGGCCGTAGTGAGGCAATAGTTGTGGCCCGTAATCTAGCCAAATTGAAGCATCTTCGGAAGAAAGCGGATTATTTTATACTTCGAGATTTCACTGTTCAGGAGGCCGCTGCTGCATTGCAGATGGCAACAGTGACCATTACTAGTGCTGAAAGGGCAAGGAGTTTGGCGACAGCGGCTTTGATTGCTTAACCGTTAATTTAGCTATACTTGTCAATGTTTAAGTATGGTGATCTATGTGCGCTGATTACACCCCAAGCCGTAAAGAGCAGATCGAAGAAAGCTTTCGGGCCGGATACCCTCTGCTTGATCTACCTCCGGAGGCATGGCCCGGCTACATGGCACCTATCCTGCGCGGTTCGCACGAGGCGCCAAGCGAGCTGGAAATCGCCCCCGCCATGTTCGGCATGGTGCCCCACTGGGCCGTCCACAAGCTGGCCCGTCAGACTTACAACGCCCGCACCGAGACGGTGGCCAACAAGCCATCCTTCCGCAATGCTTGGAAGCGCAAGCAATTCTGCATCATCCCTGCCACCAACTTCTTCGAGCCTAATTACGAAACTGGTAAGCCAGTTCGCTGGCGCATCGAGCGCGCTGATGGCGGGCCGGTGGCCATTGCTGGCATCTGGGAATACCGCCCGGTCGACCAGCTGCTGTCGTTCTCGATGCTGACGATTAACGCCGACGGGCACCCGTTGATGCAGCGCTTCCACAAGCCAGACGACGAAAAGCGCATGGTGATGATCCTGGACCCGGACCAGTATCAAGGCTGGCTGGACGGCTCGCTGGTGTCGGAAGAGGACGTTTATCGGCAGTATCCTGCCGACCTGCTCGTTGCGCAGCCAGATCCGATGCAGTCTCGAATCCGTGCGAAAGCGTCTGCGCCAGTTACGCCCGTGGGGCAGGGCGGGCTCTTCTAGTTACAAATTTCGCCTTCTCGTTGCTTATTTTTGCCAATATACTGTATGTATGTACAGTTCATTCGGAGTGCGTGATGAAGGTATGGGCGAAGCGACGGCGCGAGGGCGGGGCAGTGCTGGGAGCACCCGCGCCGGTGGTCGAGGGTGCCATACTATTGGAGTTGCTGGTGGTTGAAGTCACGCTGGAGGGGAATCGACGTCCGTCAAAAGTAGCGCGCTTGCAGACGATAGGCGCGCCGCGCATTCTGGCGCAGCTTGGCAGGCCCAAGCTGGTGCGGGCACAGGGATGGAATCTGGTGCTGAGCGGCATTGAGGCAACGAGGGGCGAGTCTGGCCACGCCCGCGAGGTTGCCCAGACCTGGGTGTGCAAACTTTTCGTGCCGGAAAAAGCGATCGGATTCCGGGTCAAGGAACTGTATCGATCCGGAGTAGCGCTACCGAAAAAACTTGCGCGCGAGAGCAGTGGCTCGCGCGGGTTGCTGGCTGTGGCCGACGACTACTCAAATGTGCTACAGCGGCACACCACTTGCGCCGAGCTGCGCAGTCATCAGATATCCACGTTTCCGGAGGGGCGTTTGATAGACTGTCACATCGAGTGGATGTCGGAAGAGTCGTTCGAGCTGGGAGGCTTGCGTTTGCGGGACGCATTTGAGAGCCGGCCCGAGCAGTTGGAACGAGGCGGGTGGCTGATCGATATCGATCTCAAAGAACGCGAGTTGTCGAAGAGTGAGGCGCGCATACTGCGATAAAGTTACTCCAGCACGTCTTTAAGGCCTATCCCACCTTTCACGCAATGATTGCCCGATGACGCCCAGCCAGCTACGCGCTGCGCCTGGTCGATCAGCACGATGACCTGGCAGCCGGCGGCCACGCTGCCGTAGTTGAGCTGTAGCATGTCGCCCTGGTGATGATGGCTGGTGGGCGTTCCGATACGTGCTGCCAATGTGAAACTATCTTCACCAAGTAGGATCGTATTTTCCATGCGGTTAGTACCGGCCGTGCCACTGCAGGCTGCGAGAAAAATACAAACGGGAATTGCCTGCGGATAAAACATGGCGGAGATTAAAGGAGTGGGCTTTGCCGAGTTGCACCAGCTTACAACGTGCATTCCAGAGCGAACTGTGCAAGCGCAAACAGTGGCTAGATCGGTTTTACAGGGGAGCCAGGTAATTGCAGACGTCTGCACTGAGCGCTGGCTGAACGGTGTCTGCGTTGTTGGGGCATTGGAAAATCTAAAAAATCGTTGGAAAATACAAAAAAAGGGTTACAAGCCGAAGCGTGTAACCCTTTGATTTTCCTACTCATTCTGTGGGGTGGCTGATGGGGCTCGAACCCACGACAACAGGAATCACAATCCCTGTGTCGTCAACCCATAACCAGATTCCAATCAACAGCGTAGCCCGTGGCTTTAAGCTCGCGTGCCAACGCCAACTTCCAAGCGCCGGCATCATCCAAGGGTTCCCATACCATTCCAGCAAAGTCAGTTGGAATCTCTAAACTCCCTTTTGCTAGTGTGCAGACTCGGCTTCGTCCAAGCCGGCACATAAAATAACCAAGTTCAAGTAATACATTTTGACGGGCACGTGGTTGCAATGTATCAGCAGTTTTCCCTCCTACGTCATCGGGGGTCAACAGAACAACGGCAAACCCCACATCGCCGTGTGCTTCTATCTTTTCAATGATGGTTCTACCCTGATTTGCTTGCTCACTCAATATAATTGCATCAAAGCCAATGCGCTCAATAAATCGCGCAACAGTCAGCCGGGCAGTATCATCGTGGCCGTGCACGATGAAAATCTTTCGCGATACCTTGGTGGCAGCTGGTGAGACACCTGAGTTAGTCTCAGGCTCAGGTAAGTCGTTAATTTCTTCTTGCAGCCAGTTGATTGCAGATTTCAAAATTTGAACTGACGCAGATTTACCTTCTGCCACGTAAGTACGTGCCTTCAGAGCCTCTTCATGGCGATTCGTTCCGCCGTACGTGAAGTAAACCCCCCCATTGTCTAGCCGGATCGCATCTGCGTAACGCTGATATTCAACTGTTTGATGGCCAAAAACGGAGGTTAAGGTTCCTTCAATAGTGGTTTCTAGAGCCTTCTGCTCAGGCCCCCAACGCTGCGTGAGTATCGCTGCGTCAAAGTTTTCAATTTCTTCTATTAGGCGATACAGGCGCGTGATTCCCTTCCGCATCTGTTCAAGATTCAAGTTGGCCTGCGCCGGAGGTAATGGAGTTTTACGAGTGGCCATGTTTTCATTTTTGTAGATGCTTTAAGACTCATTATGCCCGAAAAGCAAGAAAAATATGATGGAGTATTTAGTTCGCCATGGCAGGGGGGGCGGAGTCGCATCAACGTCCAGTGCAAGGTCTTTCAATGTCTGATGAAGCGTATCTTTTGGCGTAACTTTTGAAGTACGGCTGAGTGCGCCATAGAGGAAACACGCTACTGCATCATGGGCGTGAGCTTTTCAGCCGAATTCTTCTTTGCCGCGGCGGCGTTGATTTCTTTTGGGACGGTGGTCATGTGTTCTTTGTCGTTGGTCCGGCGGCAGGGAAGGCATGCCTGCCGGGCTGTGGGTGGTGCTGTTGTGCGTGCCAAGCCGCGCCAGTGGAGCGGAGCTTGGGTTCAAGGCCGTCATTTTACCGCTTTCGGCGGGCGGAGCGGGGTATTGCGTGCGGGTGTGAAAAAGCCGCGCTCGTGGAGGTCGGGGCGGCCTGGGTAGAATGAAATTCTATTTCCATTTCGCAAGACGATGTGCTTGCTTTGGCCGTGGCCGTGGCCGCCTTTGCAGAGCAAGTCTTCAAGTAGACCATCGAGCGAGTGTTTCGGGACGGGGAGGCTCCGCTCTCCATTTCGCGAAAGTGGCCATCGTTATTCGTGGGCCCAGTCAATCTTGGCATGCTGCGCTCTGGCGATTGCAGCTGGAAAGACGCTGGTCATAGGGCCGCTCTCAAAAGCAACAGGTGGCAACAATCATAAACTCGTTTATCATTATTCGACCTGATGCCATCGCTTTCTGTTGCCCATGCTGATATATCTCGATGCCGCCATGCTGGAAGAGCCGGAAAGGAAGACACTTTCCCGTTTTTTTAGAAAGCCCTTTACCGACGAAAGTTGTGCGCTGGTGGCTGAGCGGTTGCCGCATCTGGCGCAGGTTTATCGGGCGCTGGCAAGCTCAATGCCGACGTGGCGAGGTGGAACATTGTTGTCGCAGGTGCACCAGGCTGAGCGCGTCTTTCAGCAGGTCGCGCAGTTGGGACCTGACCAACTTCCGCTGGTTCCGGAACTGGTGCTCGCCCGACAGGTCGAACTGCTGGAGGAACTCGTCCGCGATCACGCCGACTTCGTTCATCAGCGCAGCGAGCAGCCAAACCAGCGGTTCAAGCTCGACGCTGACAGCAGCCGGGTTGCCGTGCGTGCATTCAGCTTCCACGAAGTGGTCTTCCTGACGCTGATGGGGATATTGGAAGCGCAGGTAACGCGCCAACTGGTGACGTTTTCCTTCACGCCGCACGGTGGAGAAATCTTGTACAACCGGACGATCACAACGACCATGGAGGCGCAGTCTCAACTGTCGTTGACGCTGGTGCTGCGTGACGTTATTACCCACCTGCGTCATGGCGACCTGACCCGCACCGCCAGCATCCTGACACTGTTGCGGCCCGAGCTGCTCGACACGCTGGAAGACGCTTTTCTGGACAGTTTCTTCTCTATCGGCGCGTATATGGCACGCGATGCCTCCTCGTCGGAACTGATCAGCGGCGCGCGCGAACTGTGTCGTTGGTTCGCGCTGCTTGAAATTGTCCGACTCGCCGACGAAGCGGGTGTCATACCGAACGATGCTCTATGTGAGCGACTTGAACTTGATCGAGACCTGCTGAACCTCGTGCTGGCTGATCGCGCCGCTGCTATTCCATCTAATCGCGGCATTTACGTGCACGCTGGCGGCTGCCTGAGCCTGGGAAAAACGGGGCTCGGACACGCGGTCCATTGCTGCAAATCCGCCGCCTTGAGCGGGGAGCAGGCCCGTGACCTCGGCGAAAAATTTGAAAAGGAAATTACGGAATACATCACGCGACGCGTTTCTCCAGCGGATTATGTGGCGCGGGCCGGATTCAAGCGGAGCGAAAATGGCAAAGGCAAGATGTACGACTGCGACCTGATCATTTTCGAGGTGGCGCGGCGGCAGATATTTTTCATCCAGGCGAAGTGGAAGCGCAATAGCCGTACGGCTGATCTGGGCGATGAATTGAATTATTGGGGCGGCAAGAATTGGCCGCTGACGAAAGGCGTGAAGCGACTGGTCGCCTTGCGCCAACGACTTACGGAAAAGGACGTGCTTGCAAAGATTAAGGGCGCACTGGGCGATATCAGGCTGACCGACCAGCATATTCTCGCGAACTCGCATTATGTCGTTGTGCACACGCTGCCGTCTTTCAGCGCTTATCAGATCGATGGTGTCGCAATCTACGAATGGAATCTGTTCCGCAGGCTACTGCAAAGGGGCGCAATTGAGCGTAGCATGTGGACAGGCGGGCCGCATGCCGTGGCCATCGTCCTGCCCGAGCATCGGCATCACACTATGCTGAAGCTCGAAGACCCAAATCAGGTTCTGGACTATTTTTACACGATGGCCGGTGGCAATCTGGCGCAACTGCCGCGCGAAAAACAAGACCGAGAGCAGGCGAGGTATGGGTTTGATCTAGCATTGCCATCTGCATCGCTATGGTGCCGCATGAGGGGAAACGCCACGCTGCGCGTCATACGCCCCTACACCTAATCGATTGGATAGACTTTTCTCACCGGCCATACCAGCAACGTACACCTTTCCGCGACGCGGCGAAGTAGCCCGCCAGCTCAGGCTCAGCACCTGGCCACAGCACCAAAGGCACGCAGCATAAGGCCACAGAGCATCAGGACCACATCACGAAAGGAAGAGTCATGTCGATGAGCGCCGTTCCTGGAAGGATCCGCAAATTGCAGGTGGTCTCGCGCTCTTCCTCGTGGTGCTGGTGTGGGCATCCGTCATAACGGCGGCTGTGGATGCCGAGCCAGTTCCTGGCGTGCGCGCCGGAGCCGAGCTCAACGCGGACATCCTTGGCCAGTAGCGGTTGACGAAGGTGATCGACGCCGCCGACATCGCCTCGATGTCGGACCGGCAGGCGCGCGCGTTGATCGGCAAAACCGTCGCGGTCACCAAGGACAAGTTCGTGTTTAATGGAGGGGCGTTTGCATCGCCGAGCTACGAGCGAAGCGTCAACGACTTGGCGCGCTCGTTTCGAGAGCAGGGGCATGTGAGCTCGGCAAACATGGGGTTGCCCGACCCGGTCACGGCGATCGACGTCTGCTGCACCCACCTCTTTTTGAAGGAACCGGGCCGCATCCTGGTCTATTGGAACGGCTTTTATTTCGATGCGGTCAGGACAAGGAAGTGAGTGGCGTCAGAATGGTTATGTCACCATCCATATTACTGAAATTTGGCACTGGAACTGGCGAAGGTCGCGGGACACGTCCATTTTTCAAAGTCGGCCGAGGCGGAGTAGATACCTGCGAGGAAGGAATATCTCCAGCCAACAACGCGTCTACTACTGACGGTCAGCACACTAGCTTGTGTGCTGACATAAAGCCTGGCGTCATTCGCGTTTTACAGGGTAGTGGCGCGTAAGGGCTCGCGCCCTGTTCCAGTAATGCGTTTCTGTTTCAGCCAGTGGTGCCAGACCTTAAAGAGCGACGGTACCGCCGACCGAACTTTCCGGGTCGAAAGAAAATACGCGCAGTTCCGGTTGAACGTCTTCGCCGCGCATAATGCGCACGGTCATGACGAAGGACAATTCCCAGCGACCGGCAGCATAGCCTACGTCCAGATTGTGTTTCCACTCCTGGCGGATGCGGTGCAGGGGCGGCAGTTCCGGTTCGCCCAGCAGTTGCTGAATTTCGAAGTCCAGTGGTAAATGATAGGTGGCGCCCACGGCTTGCAAGAATGGGGATGGCGGCGAGTACACGGTCGGTACTTTCGGACCGATTTGCGTCAATTGCGGTACGGTGATGATGCAGCAGTCGACGATCTGGAACGAGGTGAAGCCGCTTTCCTTGGAGCCACAGCAGGTAACGTCGAGGTAAACGTGCTGGCCTTTCTGGAAGTGTACGCCGCCCATGTAGGGACCGTGGCGGGGGTCTGCCGTTCCATCGCACGAGGTGAAGCTGTAATCCAATTGGTTGGTGATTTGATCTGCATCGAAGTGTACGGATAGCTTCATCCAAGGGCTTACAAGTGTCATTTTTTACTATCTCTTTCCATGTTGATAAGAAATTGCTGGTAGCGGGCATCTCGCCGCAGGTTCAACAGATCGGGGGCCGAATCGATCAGGTTGATGGGGTAGCCGAGTTTGGAGGCATGTAGCACTGCCTGAATCGCTTCTGTACGATTGCCAAGTAACTCATGGGTCAAGGCTGCTCTGAAATGGACATCAGCGCTGTCAGGTGCAATTGAAATAGCTTGCCGCATCCGTTCCATGGCATATTTTTTTTCTCCCAGATAGGCTGAGTACAGCGCCATACGGGAGTTAAAGGTGGCATTGTCAGGCTGGCGCGCCAATATCGGCTTGAGCAATGTGACTGCGCGTTGATAAGATTTTTTGGAGGCGGCGGCTTGTGCAGGGATCCAACGTTGTGCATCAGCAAGGTTAGCCCAAAGCATATAAATGCCAGGGCCACCCTTATTGGATGAGACTGCATTTTCAAAAGCCTGCACTGCTCCTAAATAGTCGCCTTTCGCAAAGAGGCTTGTACCAAGGTTGCTGTATAGCTCCCAATGCGGTTGTAGTTGCAAGCCTTGTTGAAGTACTTGAAGTGCCTCATCATTGCGATTCTGGCGTAGGAGAACCGCATTCAGATAGGCGTAGGCGTTTGACGATTGCGGGTCCAGTTTTATGCTGGTGCGGAAGGCTTGCTCTGCCATTGCATAATCTGTTTGACGATAACGCATCATGCCTAAGAGCAAAGGGAAAAGGCGTTCGCGTGGATAAATTTCGATGGCCTTGTCCAGCGTCACTTGAGCCAAGTCAAATTTACTTGCCTGTATCAACAGGCGCGCTTTGCCTGCAAGTCCCAGCATATTATGTGGATCGAGATTGAGCGCAATCGCCGTTGCCTGCATTGCCGCATCCTGCTTGCCTTGAAGATCCAGAACCCAAGCATGGGCGACATGGGCCAGTGCCACTTGATTGTCGGACATCAGGGCCTGCTGGGCACTGGCATCGGCGCGCTGGAGCCAGGTATCATCGCGGCCATCGCCAATGTAGCGCAGGCTGTAGGCGAGGGAGAGACCTGCCGCTGCGGCCGCATTGTGCGGACTATGCTTGAGTACCGTGTTGAAATGTTCGATCGCTTGCGTCTGGCTGGTCTCGCGGTCGAAAACCCGCAGAGCTTCCATACCGGCTGCCATGCTGGCGATTTCCGAAAAAGGTGCGGGCGCTTCTTTGGCTGTGATGAATGACTTCACTGTGGAAGAAATGATTGGCATTTGCCATGCAGCCAAAGCCAGCAGCGCAATCCCGGCAGTGATTTGTAATGTGCGCTTGCGTGGAATGGGCAAGCGGATAGAGACTGCGGGCGCCACATCTAATGGCGGTGGCGTCGCCACGACAGGTGTTGCCAATGTTGTCGTCTCCCTGTGCCCCCCGCCTATCGCCTCGCGCACGTCGCGCATGGTGCGTGGCCGTTCGGCCGGATCGTGCGCCGTCATCGCGCGCACGAGGGCGTTGATGGCGGGCGGGACGGAGTCCGGCAGGTCGGGCCACGGTTCTGTTGCCTGCATGTGGGCGGCGGCCAGGGCCAGGCCGTTCAGGTGGGCGAAGTGGCGCTGGCCGGCCAGCATTTCGTAGAGCATGGCGCCCAAGGCATACACGTCGCCGCGCGTGTCGGGCAGGCGACCCATCAGGCGCTCGGGCGCCATGTAGGCGATCGTGCCCTGCAGGTCGCACAGGGTGGTCGTTTGTGTGGCTTGCGGGTCGATGTGGCGCGCCAGGCCGAAGTCGAGGATGCGCACCCTGCCGTTTGCTTCCAGCATCAGGTTCGATGGTTTCAGGTCGCCATGGACCAAGTCCATCGCATGCGCCTCGTCCATGGCGTCGGCGATCTGGTAGGCGATGTCGAGCGCAGACTGCAGGTCAGCCTTGCCGCTGTGCATGAATTGTCCCAGGGTCTGGCCTTCGACCAGTTCCATGACGATGGACTGGCTCGTGCCCTGGCCTTCGATGGCGAAAATGCGTACGAAGGCTGCATGCCTGAGCGAGGCGGCCAGGCGCGCTTCATTGATGAGTTTTTCGGGATGCAGCACATCGGCTTGCGGTTTCAGGCGCTTCAGCGCCACGCTACGGCACAGCTTGGCATCCCACGCTTCGAATACATGGCCGAAACCGCCTTCGCCCAGCAAGCGGCGCACTTCGTAGTGACCGCTGATCGTGTCGTCTTGCGACGGGGTCTGACGCAGGGAGTCGAGCAGTTCCATATACCTTGGCTTCAGAGTGCATCAAGATGCGCAGCAGGCATCGGGAAGGGAATTGTGATGGCTGTGTGCGCAAAATGATTGATTTTGAGTAACTTCCTGATTTAAAACGATTGTTTCGAATAAGTCAATTGGTATTGACAAGGGGTGAACAAAAGTTGCTGGCAGTCGCCTTTGCGCGCTTCCGCTGCAGGCAGGCGCGGCTACGCCACGCAGGCATCAATGGCCATGCCCAGCTTGTCGACGATTTCCTCGACGTGGCTGGCGTCGATGATGTAGGGCGGCGCCAGCAGGATGTGGTCGCCGTGCAGGCCGTCGATGGTGCCGCCCATGGGGTAGCACATCAGCCCGTTCTGCATGGCTTGCGCCTTGATGCGCGCGTGCAGGCGGCGGGCCGGGTCGAACGGCTGTTTGCTGGCGCGCTCCTGCACCAGTTCCAGCCCCAGGAACAGGCCGCGGCCGCGGATGTCGCCCACGTGCGGGTGCTCGCCGAAACGCTGGCGCAGCCGCTCCTGCAGCAAGCTGCCCATGGCGCGCACGTTGGCCAATAAATCGCGCTCCTCGATCTGCCGCTGCACGGCCAGGGCGGCGGCGCAGGCCGTGGCGTGGCCGATATACGTGTGGCCGTGCTGGAAGAAGCCCGTGCCGGCGCGGATGGTCTCGCGGATGTCCTTCGACACCATCACGGCGCCGATGGGCTGGTAACCTGCGCCCAGGCCCTTGGCGATGCAGATCAGGTCGGCAGTGATGGCTTCCTGCTCGCAGGCGAACAGGCTGCCCGTGCGCCCCATGCCGCACATGACTTCGTCGAGGATCAGGAGGATGCCGTGGCGCTGGCAGATGGCGCGCATGCGCGCAAAATAGCCGGCGACGGCGGGCAGGGCGCCGGCCGTGGCGCCGACGACGGGCTCGGCGATGAAGGCCATGACGTTCTCCGCGCCCAGCGCGGCGATATGGTCTTCCAGCTCCTGGCCCAGGCGCGCCACGTAATCAGCATCCGTTTCATGCGCCTGCTGGTCACGCCAGGCATAGCAGGGTGATACGTGGGTCACGCCAATCAGCAGCGGTTCGAACTGCTGGCGGCGCCAGGCGTTGCCGCCCGTGGCCAGCGCGCCCAGGGTGTTGCCGTGATAGCTCTGGCGGCGCGCGATGACGTGGCGGCGCTGCGGCTGGCCCCGCTCGACGAAATACTGGCGCGCCATTTTCAGCGCGCTTTCCACCGCTTCCGAACCGCCCGAGACGAAATACACGCTGTCGATGCCGTCTGGCGCCCGCGCGACGAGAAAATCGGCCAGCTGCTCCATCGGTGCGCTGGTGAAAAACGCGCTGTGCGCGTACGCCATCGTGGCAATCTGCCGCTGCACGGCGGCGGTCACGGCCGCATCCGAATGGCCGAGGCAAGAGACGGCGGCGCCACCGCAGGCGTCCAGGTAGCGCTTGCCGTCGGCATCGATCAGGTAGGGACCGTCGCCGCCCGCGGCGACAGGGTAGGTGGCGGTCAGGCTGCGGTGGAAGACATGGCTCATGGCATCGCTTTCTTATCGGCAAAGGGGGAATGGCCGATTATAGGAGGCGTTGCGCCGCATTACAACGATTGATGTATTTTGTTTTAATTTACATCATTCGATGTTTTTGCATAGGCGCCCAGCGCCCGCAGCTGGCTTTCCGCCGCGCCGATGGCCGTGACGGCATCCGGCCCCGCGCGCGCCACCAGCAATTCCACCAGGCTTTCCACGGCAGCGACGCCGGCCACGATGGAAGGGAAGAACGAGGGGCTGTCGACGGCGATGACGATGCTGGCGTCTGCCTGCAGGGCCAGCGGCGACATGGCGCTGTCGCTGATGGCGACGACCTGGCAGCCGGCCTGGCGCGCCGCCTGCGCCACCAGCAGCGCTTCGCTCGAATACGGCGCGAAGCTGACGATGACGACGGCTTCGCCCGCCTGCAGGGCGCGCAAGTCCATTTCCAGGGTGCCGCCCTGGCCGCTCAGCAGCTGCACGCTGGGGCGCAGCAGCCGGTACAGGTAGTGCAGGGTGTAGGCGATCGGATGGGCGGCGCGAAAGCCGGCCACGTGCACGCGGGGTGCCGCCTGCAGCAGGCTGGCGGCCGCGTCCAGGGCGGTGTGGTTGGCGCTTTCCGTGGCGGCCAGGTTGCGCTGCTGCGCCGTGAACACTTCCGTGACCAGGTCGCGCTCTTTCCCCTCTTTGCCGGCCAGCGCGCCCGCCTTTGCCGCATAGCCGGCCTGGCCCGCGCGCAGGCGTTCGACGAAGATGGCTTTCAGTTCGGGCCAGCCGGCAAAGCCCAGCTGCTGCGCCAGGCGCACGAGGGCGGCCGACTGCACCTGCGCGCGCGCGGCGATGCTGCGCATCGATGAGACGGCCACTTCGTCCGGATGGTCGGCCAGGTAGCGGGCACCGGCCTGGAATTGCGGGCTCAGTTCCGCATGGCGCGCCTTGATCAGGTCCATCAGTGCCGCATAGGAATCGTGGGGTGTCGCTGCCTGCATCGCCGTGCCTCATTTGATAGGTTGCGGCGATGGTACAGGATTCGTCAGCGCGCCGGTAGCGGCGCGCCTTGCACCCGGGCGGCCGTGCGCGGACGCAGGCGGGCAAACAGATGCGGCCCGGCCGGTTTGCGGCGCGGTCCCGTCGTCAGCACGCGCAAGGCGGTGGGCAGGGGCACGTCGTGGCAATGCAAAAACAGGGCGGCGGCGCCCGTGCCGGCCATTTCCTGCAAGGCCAGCGCATGTTCGACCAGCGCCGCCGTGCGCATGTCGAGCCGTACCGGGATGTCGGGTTGAAATAACTGTATATCGACGTGCCGTGCATCGCGCATGCTGTCCCCCGCCGGGTTCGCTAGTCAAGCTGCCAGCATAAAAGCGCCCCGACACCACCGCTTTGCGCCAGATCAATTCCACTGTCGGATAGATTCCACAAGGCAAAAAAACGCCAACCGTTGCCGGCTGGCGCTGAAAACCCTCGAAGGAAGAAAGGGGGATATGAGTTAGTAGCTCCAGCGTATCGATAAACCGACGACCTTGTCATAGCGCCGCACATCGCGCACATAGTCGGGCGTGTCGTGGTAGTCGCGGTAGGTCGAGTCGAGCAGGTTGTTCGCGTCCAGCGTCACCGTGGTGTGCGGGTTGAGCTTGTACGAGACCGATGCGTCCAGGGTCTTGGTCGGCGCCACGGTCAGGTGGATGCCCTTGCCGCGGTAGTTGTAGTCGTCGACATATTTGTCGCGCCAGCTGTAGGCCAGGCGCGCCGACCACGGTCCCTGTTCGTACAGGCCGACGATATTGGCCGACCACTTCGACATGCCCGTGAACGGGTGCACGCTGCCATTCAACTCTTCCAGCTCGCCCGTCATGTAGGTGGCGTTCGCCTGCAGGCCCAGTCCGCTCATCCAGCCGGGCAGCTTGTCGTAGAACTGCTGGTAAGCCATTTCCAGACCTTGCAGATGGCCCTTCGAGGTGTTGCGCGGACGCGTGATGTCGTACTCGATGCCGCCGTACGTTTCCTTGGCCGAGCCGGAGAGAATGTAGTTCTTGAAGTTGTGGCGGAACACGGTGGCCGTGACGGAACCCGTCTGGGCGAAATACCATTCCAGCGCTGCATCGAGGTTCTTGCCTTCCACGGGTTTGAGGTCGGGATTGCCGCCGCTGCCAGTCGGGCGCACCATTTCCAGGCTCTGGCCCAGGCTCACGCCGGGGTTGAAGTCGGCGAAGTTCGGGCGCTGCACGGCTTTGCCGGCGGTCAGGCGGGCGATCAGGTCCTGGCGCAGCAGGGCTTTCAGGGTCAGGCTGGGCAGCACGTCCGTATCCGACGTCGTCACGCGCACGGGAGTGACGATGCCGTTTTGCGAGGAATTGCCTTGCAAGTCCTGCTTGGTCTGCACCACGCGCACGCCCAGCGTGCCATCGACCGGCACCTGCGCCAGGTCAAAGCCGATGCGGGCCTTGCCGTAGACGGCATTGGTTTTTTCCACATCCTTGTAGTGGGTCATCGGATCGTCCGGGCTGCGTTCGCTGCTGCCCGTAAACAGCTGGCGCAGCGCGGCCGTGTTGTTGAGCATGAAGTCGCGGCAGGGCGTGAGCCAGCTTTGCAGGCCGAAGTTGCCCGTGTTCTCGTGCGAGGCGCAAGCCAGGCCGGGAATGGCGTCCGCAGTCATAATCGACGTCAACCCGCCCTGGCCATTTTTTTCGCGGATCGATTCGGCCTTGCGCTTGGCCAGGCGCACGCCGCCCGAAAATTCGCGGAAAAAGCCCGTGCTGTCCATGTCGTAGGTAAGGTCGCCGCGCCAGTCGGTCGAGCTGCCTTCGTCGTGGCTGTGGTTATCGTAGAAGCCGAGCAGCGTGTAGTTCTTCGGGGCCAGCATGTTGTAGCCGGGGTAGCTGATCTGCGCGCCACCGTTGACGTTCGTGCTGCCGATCACGCTGGTCGGATGGGCGAGGAAGTCGAGGATGGGAAATTCGCGCTCGAAGTTGCTCACCGTGCGCGCCAGTTCCGTCGTGGCGCGCAGCTGCGGCGTGATGTCCCAGCGCGCGCCGATGGCGCCTTGCGAACCGATCGAGCGGTCGCGCCGCGCCTGTGTCGAACCGAGGGTAAACGGCGACCACGGGCCGTCGATCTTGCCCACCGTGGCCGCCTGGCTGGTGCCGGGGATCAGGGTGATGTCCGGGTTCTGGCCCCAGGGCAGCGAACCGACGAAGAACTGGCTGTCGAACGCATGCTTGATCAGGGTCGACATGCCTTCCGCATACACTTCCACCTGCGAGTTCGGGCGCCACTGGAAAGCGGCATTGGCCGCGTAGCGCTTGCGGTCGCCCACGGTCGGGATCATGCCGACGGAATCGGGGCCCGTGATGTTACCCGCTTCGGGGCGTTTGACGGGTTCGGCGTTCCAGATCGTCTCGTCATAGTATCTGCCGCGCTGGTAGGACAAGCCAAGCAGGGCGCCGAATTCGCCGTATGGGGTCTTCCAGCGGTTCGAGACCATGCCGCTGACGTTCGGGTCCGTCGAGCCGGCCTTGTCGCGGTGTTCGGCGCGCACATTGCCCGATGCCGTAAAGCCCTTGAAGTCGAACGGGCGGTTGGTGCGCACGTCGATCACGCCGGCCGTGCCGCCTTCGACCATGTCGGCGCCCTGCGATTTGTACACGTCCACGCGCTGCAGCATGGCCGTCGGAATGTCGGCCAGGTACAGGCTGCGGCCCACCGAGGTGAACATCTCGCGGCCGTTGAGCAGGGTCACCACGCCGGGCAAGCCGCGGATGATGACGGTGCCGGCCTCGCCGCTTTCGCGGCGGATCTGCACGCCCGTCACGCGGCCGAGGATTTCGGCCACGTTCTTGTCGGGGAATTTGCCGATTTCATCGGCGACGATGGAGTCGACCACCTGGTCGTTGTTTTTCTTGATCGTCTGCGCGCTCTGTGCCGCCCTGCGCACGCCCGTGACGGCGACGACGGCGATGCCGCTGTCGGCTGGCGCTGCCGCCGGTGCTGTTTCTGCCACTTCTGCCGCTGGTGTTTCCGCGGCGGGCGCCTGTTGCGCCCAGACGGACGCGCTGCTCAGCAGGCCGGCGCCGGCCAGCGCGGCCACTGTGGCCTTCAAGGTCAGACGTGTGTTGTGCCGGGACGTGCGGGTGCCCGTTGCCATCGATTGCTTCATCTTGTCTCCACCTGTATTTTAGTTATGTTGAGAACGCTGCGGCAGTCGCCGCCAGAGCTGGAACCTGCTCAAGAAACATGGTAGGTGGGAATGACTTTGCCCCACAAATGACTTCTTTTGCGAAGTCAATATCAATTCCGGTATCCCTGCTGCATTCATGCGCCCTGGCGGCGCACCCAGGCATCGCTGTTCGCTGCCGATGAAATGCGCGCCGGTGCGCCGGCCGCGCAGAGGCGAAAAAAAAGGCGGCCCGCAGGCCGCCCTTGCGCGCAGTTGGCGCGCTTACGCTTCGGCGACGCGCTTGGCGATGTGCGCCAGCGCTTCTTCCACCTGGTCGATCAGGATCAGGCACAGATCGCCTTCGCTCAAACGCGCCAGGGCCTTGTCGATGGCGACGAATTCGCCGTTGATTTCATCGATATGGCTGGTGCGCTTGGCGCCGTCCAGGCCCTGGCGCAGCAAGGCCACGACTTCACCGTCGGCGCGGCCGCGCTGGCACTGGTCCTGGTACAGCAGCACGTCGTCGAAGGCGGCGCCGAGGATTTCCGTCTGCTGACGGATGTCTTCGTCGCGGCGGTCGCCTGCGCCGCTGATGACCACCGAGCGGCGCTTGGCCGGCATGCTTTCGACGGCCTGCACCAGCGCCAGGATGGCGTCCGGATTGTGGCCGTAGTCGGCGATCAGCGTGGCGCCACGATAGTCGAACACGTTGAAGCGGCCCGGCGCGTTGTCGGCTTCATTGGCAAAGGTTTTCAGGCCCAGCGCGATGGTTTTCCAGTCCAGGCCCACGGCCCAGGCGGCGGCCAGCGACGCCATGACGTTGTCGACCTGGAAGCCGATGGCGCCGTTGCGCGTGATGGGCACTTGCGACAGGGCGATTTCGTGGCGTTCCTTGCCTTGCGCCGCGACCAGCTTGCCGTCTTCCACGTACACGACGCGGTTGCCCTGCGCGCGGTGCGTGGCCATCACGGGATGCGTCTTGTCGGCGGCGAAGAAGGTCACCGTGCCGCTGCAATTCTTGGCCATGCGGGCCACGGCCGGGTCGGTGGCGTTCAGGACGGCCACGCCGCTGTCGGCCACGTTCTGCACGATCACGCGCTTCAATACCGCCAGGTCTTCCACGGTGGTGATGTAGTTCAGGCCCAGGTGGTCGCCCGCGCCGATGTTGGTGACCACGGCGACCTGGCAGCGGTCGAAGGCCAGGCCTTCGCGCAGCATGCCGCCGCGCGCCGTCTCGAACACGGCCGCGTCCACGTCCGGGTGCAGCAGCACGTTGCGCGCGCTGCGCGGGCCGCTGCAGTCGCCGCTGTCGATCTGGCGTCCTTCGATGTACACGCCATCCGTGTTCGTCATGCCCGTGCGCAGGCCGGAGGTGGTGAGCAGGTGGGCGATCAGGCGCACGGTGGTGGTCTTGCCGTTGGTGCCCGTGACGGCGACGACGGGAATGCGGCCATCGTCGCCCTCGGCGAACATGGCGGCGATGATGGCTTCGCCGACGGGACGCGGCTTGCCGAACGAGGGCGCCAGGTGCATGCGCAAACCTGGTGCTGCGTTGACTTCGACGATGCCGGCGTTCTGCTCTTCCAGCGGTTTCAGGATGCTGTCGGACACTACGTCCACGCCGCAGATATCGAGGCCCACCATGTGCGCGGCGGCGACGGCGCGCGCCGCCACTTCCGGGTGCACGTCGACGGTGACGTCGGTGGCCGAGCCGCCCGTCGACAGGTTGGCGTTATTGCGCAGGATCACGCGCTGGCCCACGGGCGGCACCGATTCGGCCACGTAGCCCTGCTTGGCCAGGCTGGCCAGGGCGATGTCGTCGAAGCGGATTTTCGTCAGCGAGGTGGCGTGGCCGCTGCCGCGGCGCGGGTCCAGATTGACCTGATCGACCAGTTCGCGCACCGTGTGCTGGCCGTCGCCCACCACTTGCGGCGGATCGCGGCGGGCCGCTGCCACCATCTTGTTGCCGATGACGAGCAAGCGGAAATCGTGGCCCGGCAGATAGCGTTCGACGAGGATGTCGTCGCGGAATTCCTGCGCCGCGAGGAAGCCGGCCGTCAGCTGCTCGCGCGTGGTGACATTGACGGTGACGCCCTTGCCCTGGTTGCCATCCTTCGGTTTCACTACGACGGGCAGGCCGATCTCGCAGGCGGCGGCCCAGGCGTCGTCCACGTCGATGGCGACGCGGCCTTGCGGCACGGGCACGCCGGCCGAATCGAGCAGTTTTTTCGTCAGTTCCTTGTCCTGCGCGATGGCTTCGGCAATCGCGCTGGTGCCGTCCATTTCGGCGGCCTGGATCTTGCGCTGCTTGCTGCCCCAGCCGAACGTCACCAGGCTGCCTTCGGTCAGGCGGCGGAACGGGATGTTGCGCGCCACGGCGGCGTTGACGATGGCGCCCGTCGATGGGCCCAGGCGCACGTCTTCATCGAGTTCCTGCAGCTGGTGCAGGGCGCCGGCCAGGTCGAACGGTGCGTCGTCGAGCGCGGCGCGGCACAGCTGCTGTGCCAGTTCCAGGGCCAGGCGGCCGACGGCTTCTTCCGAGTATTCGACGACGACCTGGAAGATGCCCGTTTCCAGCGTCGGCGTGGTGCGGCTGAAGGTGACGGGGCAGCCGGCTTGCGCCTGCAGGCCCAGCGCCGCCAGTTCCAGCACCTGCGCCATCGGCGCGGCGTTGTAATTGCCCAGCGGTTGCAGCGGGCTCAGTTGCGGAAAGAGTGCGCGCAGGCGGGCTTCGAAGCCGGGCAGCTGGGCGATGTCGAGTTCCTGCGTGGTGCAGGAAACAATGGCTTCCACGGCGGTGTCGTGGCTCCAGAGGTTAGGGCCCCGCAAGGCCCGTACGCGAGATACTTCCATAATTAAACCGTAATCCTGTTGTGTTCTTGTGGGCCCGGCCGTAGCCGGGCTTGAGTGCTGCTTTGCCTTAGTTCCCGATGCAGCCGGGGGCCGCATCGAAGGTGCGCAGGCCCGCGCAAATCAGGTCGACGGGCAGGTTCAGGGCCCAGGCGGCGGCGGCCACGGCCAGCACGCTGTCGACATTGCCGGCCGTGGCCGGTTTCAGCAGGTCCAGGCACAGCAGGACCGTTTCGATGCCGCCTTCGGCCAGCACGATGTGGTTGCCGCGCACGAATACGGCGCGCTGGCCGGCGGCCAGTTGCGCCGCAATGGCGGGCAAGCTGCCATCCTGCGCATACAGGGTCACCGTGCCGTCGCACAGTTCGGCCAGTTCCAGCACGTGCGCGTTGGCGGCGTTGAGCACGGCCACGCCCGTCGGCACGACCACGTCGACCTGGCTGCGCACGGCCTTGTACAGGCCCGCTTCGTCCAGCACGTCGAAATCCTTGACGCTATCGAGGCTGCCCATGTCCGTGACGACGCCGATCTGGCACTTGTCGTAGGCCAGGCCTTCGGCCAGGATCATGCGCGGATTGCTCTCGAACAGGGCCGTCTGCACGGTGCGGTTGAGCAGCAGGCGCTGGCCCGCGTCCCAGTTCACGCAATCGCTGCTGACGACGCGGCGCTGGTCCAGATACATGCCTTCGCTGCAGACGGCGCCCGTATGCAGGCCCGACAGATTGAGCAGTTTGCACAGCATGCGCACGATCAGGCTGGTGCCGCGCGTGCCCGTCACGCCGATCAGCGGAATGCGGCCCGTTTCCTCGGCCGCGAACAGGTGGTCGACGATGGCCGCGCCGACAGGGCGGGGCTGGCCCACGCCTGGCTTGATGTGCGCCAGCAGGCCGGGGCTGGCATTGACTTCGATGATGGCGCCGCGCTGCTCTTCCAGCGGACGCGTGATGTCGGTGGTGACCAGGTCGATGCCGGCGATATCGAGGCCGACCACGCGCGCGGCCAGCAGGGCCGCATGCACGACGGACGGGTGCACGTCGTCCGTGACGTCGATGGCCACGTTGCCGTTCGGCTGGATCAGCACTTTCTGGCCCGCCTGCGGCACGGACAGGGCGGTCATGCCCTGGCGCTGCAGTTCGAGGATGATCTCGCCCGATTCATGCGGCTTGACGGTGCCGAGCGGGAAATCTTCGCCTTCGCCGCGGCGCGGATCGATATTGATCTGCGTGTTCACCAGTTCCAGCACGCTGGAAGTGCCATCGCCGTCGACCCACAAGGATTCGCCCTTGGCGGCCGCGATCAGCTTGTTGCCGACGACGAGCAGACGGTGTTCGTCGCCCGTGATGAAGCTTTCCACCAGCACGGCGGAGCTGTCGCCCTTGCGCGCGGCCAGTTCATAGGCGGCCTTGACGTCGCTTTCGGTCATCAGGTTCAGCGACACGCCGCGGCCATGGTTGCCGTCATACGGCTTGACGACGACGGGCACGCCGATGTCCTGCGCTTCTTCCCAGGCCGCTTCGGCGCTGCGCACCAGGCTGCCTTCGGGCACGCGCACGCCGCACGATTTGAGCAGGAATTTGGTCAGATCCTTGTCGCTGGCGATGCCTTCGGCAATCGCGCTGGTGCGGTCTGTTTCGGCCGTCCAGATGCGGCGCTGCGCGGCGCCGTGGCCCAGCTGCACCAGGTTGCCGTCGTTCAGGCGCAAGGAAGGGATGCGGCGCTCGGTGGCCGCATCGACGATGCTCGCCGTGCTCGGGCCCAGGCAGCGCGAGTCGACCATGTCGCGCAGCGGCGCCAGGGCCGCTTCCAGGTCGTAGGCTTCATCATTGATGGCGGCCATCAGCAGTTCGCGCGCGGCGGCCAGGGCGGCGCGGCCCACGTGCTCTTCGCGCGTGCGGAAGGCCATCTTGTAGACGCCGCGCTGGCTGGTCGAGCGCGTCTGGCCGAAGCCCGTGCGCATGCCGGCCAGGTTTTGCAGTTCCAGCACCACGTGTTCGAGGATGTGAGCCGACCATGTGCCTTCGCGCAGGCGCTCGAAAAAGCCGCCCCGTTCGCCCACGCCGCAGCGGTGCTCGATCATGCCGGGCAGCCACGCCACCAGGCGCTCGTACAGGCCGGGCAGGGTATTCGATGGATAGTCTTCCAGTTCGCCGATGTCGACCCAGGCTTCAATCACCGGGCGGTAAGTCCAGATGTTGGGGCCGCGCAAGTGGGTGACGCGGACGAATTCGATGTTCTTCTTCTTGATCATGTAAGTGGTTTCTTGATAACAAGCCAGGCGTCTGGGCGCCAGATACTTTATGTTGGCTTTACAGAGTCTTTTCAGGCTCGTGCTTGGTTCTTTATCCCGGGTATGCGCAGTGTGCCACTTTTAGCGGCCTCTTGTCGCGTTTGCTTCTCGTATTCTGCTGGTGTTGTCATTCTAATTGTTACTAATTGTTGCCATACTTGTTATAAAGTTACCGACTCCGGGCTAAGCTGGAGCATTTGCGCAACAGCGGGCTGTTGTATACTTGCCCCTGTACGATGGCCGCGCATTTTTTTGCTCCGTTTTGCCATCATTCATTACCTGCAGGCATCCATTCGATACAATACAGGAAATTGCCACTGGTGCATCTACCTCGCCATCGCGCAATACACAAACATTGATCGGGCGTCTGCCCCATCCCCCAAATCCCGCCCTGAAGGGCTTGGCCTCGAGCCGGAGTATGCTTTACGATGACAACTGAACTGAGTGTTCCTGCAACAACTATTCCCCTTACCTCGCTGCCGGAACACTGGCTGGCGGAAGTGGAAAGCAAGCTTTCTCCAGGGGAGAACGTTTTAAGTAGCGTTGAGGTTGACCTCGATGCGCGATTACGTTTCACAAAAGGCATAATTGTTGTCACAGAGAAGCGTTTACTGGCCCGTTCCCCGGGCGATACCACCTGGAAAAGTTGGTCTTTCCGCCATGGACTGCGCCTGACGCACCACGACCACGCCGGCGTCGGCCTCCTGGAATTGTTCGACGACCACGGCCGCCTGGCGTCGTGGCGTTTTACCCTGGGCCAGAATCTGCATGCGATCCGCGTGCTGGAACAGTTCGTCGAGCGCCTCGACAGCCACCTGACGGGCCAGCCCGTGCTGGAAGCGGAGCAGGAAGTGTGTCCCAGCTGCAAGGCGCCTCTGGAGCCGGAGCAGGAAGAATGTCCGATCTGCGCCAAGGTGCTGCATACGCCGCCATCGACCTGGACCCTGTTCCGCCTGTGGCGTTTCGCCCATCCCTACCGTGGCCAGCTGGCCCTGGGCTTCATGCTGATGCTGCTCTCCACGGCCGCGCACATGATTCCGCCCTACCTGACGGCGCCGCTGATGGACAATGTGCTGATTCCGTATCAGAACGGCAAGCATATCGATCCGTGGCTGGTGGTGTACTACATGAGCGGCTTGCTCGGTTCGGCCCTGCTGGCCTGGCTGCTGGGCTGGGGCAAGACCTATGTGCTGGCCCTGGTGTCCGAACGCATGGGCGCCGACTTGCGCTCGGCCACGTATGAACACCTGATGAAGCTGTCGCTGGAATTTTTCGGCGGCAAGCGCACGGGCGACCTGATGGCGCGCATCGGCAGCGGCAGCGACCGCATCTGCGTCTTCCTCTCGCTGCACCTGCTCGATTTCGCTTCCGACGTGCTGATGATCATCATGACGGGCGTGATCCTGTGGTCGATGAATCCGTGGCTGGCCATCATGACGCTGGCGCCGCTGCCCTTCATCGCGTGGATGATCCACCTGGTGCGCGACCGTTTGCGCACGGGCTTTGAAAAGATCGACCGCGTGTGGAGCGAAGTGACCAACGTGCTGGCCGATACCATCCCCGGCATTCGAGTCGTCAAAGCGTTTGCGCAGGAAAAGCGCGAAGCGGCCCGCTTCCGCGACGCCAACGCGCACAACCTGGCCGTCAACGACAAGTTGAACAAGGTCTGGTCGCTGTTCTCGCCGACGGTTTCCTTCCTGACTGAGATGGGCTTATTGGTCATCTGGTGCTTCGGCATCTGGCAACTGTCGCGCGGCGAAATCACCGTCGGCGTGCTGACCGCCTTCATCGCCTACAGCACGCGTTTTTATGGCCGCCTCGATTCCATGAGCCGCATCGTCTCCGTGACGCAGAAATCGGCGTCCGCCGCCAAGCGCATCTTCGACATCCTCGACCACGTGTCGAGCGTGCCGGAACCGGCGCAGCCCGTGAAACTGGAGAAGATCGAAGGCAGGATCGATTTGCGCGAAGTCGGTTTCCGTTATGGCAACCGCGCCGTCAACCGCGGCATCACCCTGAACATCAAGGCGGGCGAGATGATCGGCCTGGTGGGCCACAGCGGTTCGGGCAAGAGCACGCTGGTCAACCTGATCTGCCGTTTCTACGACGTGTCGGAAGGGGCGATTTTGCTCGACGGCGTCGACATCCGTTCGTTCGCCGTGTCCGACTACCGCCGCAATATCGGCCTGGTGCTGCAGGAACCGTTCCTGTTCTTCGGCACCATCGCGGAAAATATCGCCTACGGCAAGCCGCACGCGACGCGCCAGGAGATCATCGCCGCCGCGCGCGCCGCGCATGCGCACGAATTCATCTTGCGCCTGCCGCAAGGCTACGATTCGATGGTGGGCGAACGTGGCCAGGGCTTGTCCGGCGGCGAACGCCAGCGCATCTCGATCGCCCGCGCCCTGCTGATCGACCCGCGCATCCTGATCATGGATGAAGCGACATCGTCGGTCGATTCGGAAACGGAAAAAGAGATCCAGAAGGCGCTCGACAATCTGGTGCAGGGCCGCACGACGATCGCCATCGCGCACAGGCTGTCGACCCTGCACCGGGCCGACCGTCTGGTGGTGCTGGACCGTGGCCAGGTCGTCGAAGTGGGCAGTCACGATGAACTGATGGCGAAAGAGGGCGCCTATTTCCGCCTCTACGAAGCACAGGCGCGCAACAACGAACTCGCCCTGGATGACAAGGAATAAGCATGGCCAGTACAACTTTTACATTAAGCCGCGACCCTTTCGGCAAGCTGGTGATGACGGACGCGGACGGCCAGGTCTTTGAAGGCGTGGCGCCCGTGCGCGCCTTCCCCATCCAGTCGCCGGACGAAGGCATTTCGCTGGTGCTGGGCAACGGCAAGGAAGTGGCGTGGATCGACCGCCTCGACGCCATGCCGGAGCCGGCGCGCAGCCTGCTGCAGGAAGAGCTGGAAGGACGCGAATTCATGCCCGAGATCGCGCGCGTGAAAAGCGTCTCCAGCTTCGCCACGCCATGCACCTGGCATGTCGACACGGACCGGGGCGAGACGCAATTCGTGCTGAAAGGCGAGGAAGACATCCGCCGCATCGGTGCCGCGTCGCTCTTGATCGCCGACAACCACGGCATCCACTTTTTGATACGCGACATGTTTAATATCGACAAGACGACGCGCAAGATACTCGACCGCTTCCTGTAAGGTAAGCGTTGGAGTTACCTGAAAACCGCTGCCTGCAGCGGTTTTTTTTTAGGCTCTGTCCCCGACAAATAGGGGAACTCAAGGAATCTTCCCCAGCCCCGGCTGTCTGACTGTGCATCGCAGACAAACGGGAGCCTTCCATGCAGCCAGCCGAATGGAAAACCTTCATCGCCCAGTTCGCCGCACTGAGCCGTCGCCAGCGTTTGGCGAGCACTGCTCTGCTGCGCGGGGCAGGATCGCAGAACGCCGCCGTGGCACTGATCGAAAGCGTGGCCCGGCAGCGGTTGCACTGTCCCGCCTGCAACAGCAGCCATGCGCATCGGCACGGTCATGCGCACGGACTGCAGCGCTACCGTTGCGTGCCGTGCGGGCGCACCTTCAATGCGCTCACCGGCACACCGCTGGCCCGCTTGCGCCACAAGACCTTGTGGCTCGACTACGCCAACTGCCTGCTCGAATCGGCTTCCGTGCGCAAGGCAGCAAGCCAGCTGGGCGTGCACCGCAACACCGCCTTTCGCTGGCGCCACCGGTTTTTAAGCCTGGCCAAGACGGACCGGCCCCATTGCCTGCATGGCATCGCCGAAGCGGACGAGCTGTATGTGCTGGAATCGGAAAAGGGCGCGCGGCATCTGACCCGTCCGGCGCGCCGCCGTGGCGGCCATGCCCGCAAGCACGGCATTTCCAGTGAACAAGTCTGCATCCTGGTGGCGCGCGACCGCACGGGACAAACCCGCGATTTCGTCGCGGGAAAAGGGGCGCTGACCAAGGCGCAGCTGCATGCCTGCCTGCCGCCGGTGATCGACAAGGACATCTTGCTGATGACCGACGGCCACGCTGCCTATCGCGCCTTCGCGCGTGAAGCGGGCATCAGTCACCAGGCCGTCAATGTGCGTGCCGGCATCCGCGTGCAGGGCGCCGCCCACGTGCAGAACGTCAACGCGTATCACAGCCGCTTGCGCGGCTGGCTACGCCCCTTTCACGGCGTGGCGACGCGCTACCTGCCGAATTACCTGGGCTGGCGCTGGATACTGGACGCCGGGCGCATCCGCTCCCCAGAAACATTATTGAAGGCAACATTGGGCGAGTTCCCACATTTGACGGTGACATAGCTTTTTTTCGTCTGCTGGGCATGAAAAAAGCCGCACTCTCGTGCGGCTTTCGGGGGCAGTACCGGCAGCCCGTTTCAGGCTGCCGGGGATTGCGCTACATTACATGAACTTGTAGCCTGCGCCGATGTAGAAGTAACGGCCGCGCACGTTGTACAGCTGAGCAAAGCCCAGGGTGCCGTACTGGTTACCCGCGCCCATTGCGCTAAACGGTGGCATTTTGTCGAACAGGTTCTTGATGCCGGCCGTGAAGGTCAGGTTTTGCATCGCCACGTACTGGCCCGTCAGATCGACTTCCGTGTGCGAAGGAATCGTGCGGGTGCCCGGCTTGATTTCTTCGCGGCGCTTGTCAGAGTCGATCATGTCGCCCGTCGTGCGAATGACCAGGGAGCCGGACATATTGTCCTTTTCCAGGCTCGCAGTAAACGTGTTGCGGTATTTCGGGTTCATGAACGTCTTCAGCGTGCTTTGCACCGGATCCGTTTCCGTATCCTGCGTTTCCATGCGGGTGTAGACGGTGGACGCATTGCGGATCGTGAACTTGCCGAACATCGTTTGCGGCGAGGTGTAGCGTACGTCCGTATCGAAACCGCGTACTTCGGTGGTAGCCAGGTTCTGGTTGTTCAGCAGGATGCGCGCGTCGCCATTCTTGATTTCGACGTTGCCGCGCTCGATCGCCTTGGTTTCCGTCAGGGTACCGATCTCGTTCTTCTTGTCGATCTTGAAGTAATCGATGCTGACCGTCAGCGAGTTCACTGGCGAGAACACCACGCCCAGGTTATAGGTCTTGCCCGTTTCAGGTTTCAAGTCCTTGTTGGAGCCGGAGACCTGGTAGTAGGAGAAGTTGGTGCAATTGCCGGAAATCGAAGGGAAGGCATTGCAGATTTCCTTGTCGTTCGTCGTATAGGCACCGGCATCGACGCCGCCATACATCTGTTTCAGCGATGGCGCCAGGTAGCTGCCTGCATACGAACCGCGGAACATCAGGTTGTTCAGCGGCTGGTAGCGCAACGCCAGTTTCGGGCTGGTCTTGCTGCCGACATTCGAGATGTCGTCATAGCGCAAGGCGACCTGAGCTTCGACGTTTTTCAGGAAGGGAATCGACAGTTCGCCGAAGATGCCCTTGGAATTGCGGTCCGCCTTCACGGCAGCCTGCTGGATGCTGCCGAAGACCAGGCCATCGATCTGGTTCTGGTCGGGCTGGTCGCTCAGCGTTTCCTTGTTGTACGACACGCCGACGGCGTAGGCCATCGCACCGCCAGCCAGGTCCATGATCGGCGCCGAGGCCTTGGCGTTGAAGAAGGTCAGTTCCGATTTGCCGGCGCGCGTAGGCGTCAGGCGAATCTTGTCGACGGCGGCTTGCGGGTTGTCGGTGCGGGTCGGGTCGATCGAACCATTCTCGATCGCTTCGTTGAACAGATCGTAATGTGCGTAGTTCGAATCGCGGTTGGTGGCCTTGCTTACGCCCTTGCCGATGGCGACGTCCCAGTCGATGCCGCGCGTCGTGCCTTCCAGGCCCGTCGAGAACTGGGTCATTGTGCCCTTGCGGTTGGTCTTGCGAGGACCCATTTGCATAAAGCGGCCGGCAACGGTCTTGCCATTGACTACGAAGTTGCCCGGAGCAGCCTGGGCTTCGAAGTCATCCTTGCTTTCGGAATAGGTAAATTCCGCGAACGCGCGGATGTTGTCGCTGATTTTCAGGCTGCCGATCAGCATGCCGCTGACGCGGTCGGCGCCGTTGGTCGAGGTCAGCAAGGTCTTGTTGACGTCGAAACGGCAGGAGCCGTTGCTCAAATCGTCCGGTGGGCATGGCACCAGGGTGCCGCCGCCGGCGATATTGCCGCTAGGATGGAAGCCGCTGCGGCCATCCGGGCCGCCAAAGCGGCGGAAGTCGGCCGAACGGGTCAGGTCGCGGTCCTTGCGGTAGATCGGATCGCGCTTGAACACGTCGACCGTGGCCAGTACGTTGAAGCCCTGGGTGTCGTAGTCGCCAAAACCGTACACGAGGTTGGCCGTCTTTTCCTTGGCGTCCGAGCGCGAGCTTTGACCATAGCTGGTCTTCGCTTCCAGGCCCTGGTAGTTCTTTTTGGTGATGAAGTTCATCACGCCGGCCACCGCATCGGCGCCATAAATGGCGGATCCGCCGTCCTTCAGGATTTCAATGCGTTCCAGCGCGCTCAGCGGGATAGCGTTGACGTCGACCGCGGCGCCCGCGCCCGAACCGTCAGCCAGCGCATTGGTTGGCAGGCGGCGGCCGTTCAAGAGGATCAGCACGTTGCGTTCGCTCAAGCCGCGCATCTTGATGTTGGTGGTGCCGGAACCGGAAGGCGAGTTGGCGCTCAGCTCGCCTTGATCATTGATGTCGATCGAGGCCAGATTCTTGACCAATTCGGCAACGCTGGTGGCGCCCGTGCGCTCGATATCTTTTTTGGTGTAAATCTCCACCGGTGCGGCCGTTTCGGCATCCACGCGCTTGATGGCGGAACCGGTGACGACCACGCGCTGCAATTTCTCGTCAGCCTTGGCTTCCTGCGCTTGAGCGGCCTGGTGCATGAAGCCTGCGCTCATGACCAAAGTGCCGGCAAACATCATGCGCAAGGATTTGCTTAATTTCTTTTCAATCATTGTCCATCCTCCAACTAGGAAACTTTAGTTTCCTTAGGGTTTTTATTTAGCTATTTGAAAGTATTTTCAAAATTACCATGTTTATAAATTTAGCAGCTTAAATTTACAATTCATCAGACCATTTTTCGCCTTGGGCTGTCAAGACGGCTCTGCTTTTTGCGTATGGATTCTCTCTTCGAAGAACGACGCTGGATGAATTTGATTTGTGTATGGCAGGAAATCATTAAATTTCAATTGTTAAATAAATTTAATTTTCCCGTTGGCAAAAAAAGCGTGGATAGTTTTGTTTTTTTGTAATGCCGATCTAGACATCTGTTGTTTTTTTGTGACGTTTTATAGTGTCGTTGCGACGATTGCCTGCCGCATTGCGCCAGCGCCACGGGCAAAAAAAAGCCGCCCTTGGAGGGCGGCTGGCATGACGGGGAAGCGCGCTTATTGAAACGCCACTTCCGCAAAACTGCGCAATTTTCGGCTGTGCAGCCGGTCCACGCCCTGGCGGCGCAGCAGTTCCACGGCGCGGATGCCGATGCGCAGATGCTGGTCGACCCGTTCGCGGTAGAAGTGGTTGGCCATGCCGGGCAGCTTGATTTCGCCGTGCAGCGGCTTGTCGCTCACGCACAGCAATGTGCCGTACGGCACGCGGAAGCGGAAACCGTTGGCGGCGATCGTCGCGCTTTCCATGTCCAGCGCGATGGCGCGGCTCTGGCTGAAGCGGCGCTCCGGCGTGCGCTGCGGCAGCAGTTCCCAGTTGCGGTTGTCCGTGCTGGCCACGGTCCCCGTGCGCATGATGTGTTTCAAGTCATGCCCCGTGAGCTGGGTGATCTCCGCCACCGCCGTTTGCAGCGCCTGCTGGATTTCCGCCAGCGGCGGGATCGGCACCCACAGCGGCAAGTCTTCGTCGAGCACGTGGTCTTCGCGCACATACGCGTGCGCCAGCACGTAGTCGCCCAGGCTTTGCGTGGTGCGCAGGCCCGCGCAATGGCCGAGCATCAGCCAGGCGTGCGGGCGCAGCACGGCGATATGGTCGGTGATGGTCTTCGCGTTGGCCGGACCGACACCGATATTGACCATGGTGATGCCGCTGCCGTCCGCGCGCAGCAGGTGGTAGGCGGGCATCTGCGGCAGGCGCGGCGGGGCGGCGCCCAGCGCATCCTCGCTTTCGACCGTCTGGCCGACCCGGCGCGTGACCACGTTGCCCGGTTCGACAAAGGCGACGTAGCCGTCGTCGTCCGATGGCGCGGCCGCATCGGGCGCGCGGTCCATCATGGCGTGGCCCAGGCGGATGAATTCATCGATGTAGAACTGGTAATTGGTAAACAGGACGAAGTTCTGGAAATGCTGCGGCGAGGTGCCGCTGTAATGGCGCAGGCGCTGCAGCGAATAGTCGACGCGCGGTCCCGTGAACAGCGACAGGGGCTGCGCTTCGCCGTGCGCCGGTTCGTGCGTGCCGTTGGCGATGCCGTCGTCCATGGCCGACAGGTCGGGCAGGTCGAACAGGTCGCGCATGGCCAGGCGGCGGCCCGCATCCATATTGCCTTCGATATGGTCATGCTCGGCGAACGAGAAATGCACGGGGATGGGCTGGGCGCTGACGCCCACTTCCAGGTGGACTTTCTGGCCGCTGTTATGGTTTTTCAGCAGCAGCGTGAACTGGTCGAGATAGTAATCGCCGAACAGGTCGGGGCGCGTCAGCGTGGTCTCGAACACGCCGGGACCGGCGACAAAACCGTAGGCCAGCGGCGAGTCGGCGCGCGCCACGGTGTCGGTCTGGATGCGCACGAAGGGGTAGCAGGCGCGCACCCGTTCGTGCATGTCTTCGCCGGCGACAAAGCGCTGCAGCGCGTCGCGCAAGTGTTCGATGCTGCTGCGGTAGATGGCTTGCACCTGTTCCAACGCCAGGCGTGGATCGTCGAAGCGGGAGGAGGCGATGAAGGGGGGCGTAAGCAAGCGGATTCTCCTTGTAGCGGTTCGTGCATACCATTGTAAGGCAGCGCGGCAACTCATGTTGGCGCATGTCGGGGGCGCTTGACGGATTCAAATAGAATCTGTATTCTATTTGAATGGTCAGACTTGCCAAATTCAACGAAAACAACTTCATCGACAGCGCGATCGCCGTCGCCGCCCAGTGCGGCGTGGGCGCCGTGTCGATGGCCGCCATCGCCGTCAAGGCCGGTGCGCCCATCGGCTCCGTGTATCACCGCTTCGATTCGCGCAACGCCATCCTGGCGCGCGCCTGGCTGCGCGTGAAAAGCGACTTCCGCGAGGAAGTGGCCAGCCGCTGGCTCGGCGGCGACACCTGGGCCGGCGTGCACGGTCTGCTGGACTGGTGCCGGCGCAAGCCCGTGTATGCGCGCTTCCTGCTGCAATGCGCGGACAGCCCCGATTTCAGCGGTGGCCTCAGCGAGGAGTTGCTGGCCGCCGTGGAAGAGGAGCAGGCGGCGCTCGATGCCTGCTTTGTGCGCTGCGCCGAAGCCATGCCGGCCACCACGGAGCTTGACCTCGATCACATGCTGCTCAAATTCGTGCTGATCGACGCCCCCGTGGCGGTCGTCAAGCCTTACCTGACCCAGGAGAGGCCGATACCGGCCAGCGTCGACGCCATGCTGCGCGCCTCGCACGACGCCGTGCGCGGCTGGGCGACCCAAACCATCACACACTGACAAAGACAAAGAAAAGAATCCCCATGCGCTATTCCACCCAGCTAGAACACGGCAAGAAAATCCCGCTGCACGACGAAGAAGGTTTTATCGGCATGCGCGCGGCCGGCCGCATCGCCGCCGACACGCTCGACTACATCGCGCCTTTCGTCAAACCGGGCGTGTCGACGGCCAAGCTCGACGCCCTGTGCGAGGAATTCATGCGCGCCGCCGGCGCCATCCCCGGCACCATCGACTACCACGGCTACAAGCACGCCAGCTGCATCTCCGTCAATCACGTCGTCACGCACGGCATCCCGTCCGAGACCAAGATCCTGAAAGTGGGCGACATCCTGAACATCGACGTGACCCCGAAATTCAACGGCTGGTTCGGCGATACCAGCCGCACCTTCAAGGTGGGCGCCGTGTCCATCCTGGCCAACCGCCTCGTCAACACGGCGTATGACGCCATGATGGCCGGCATCCACACCGTGCGTCCGGGCGCGACCCTGGGCGACGTGGGCGCCGCCATCGAGGCGGTGGCCAAGGCACAGGGCTTTTCCTCCGTGCGCGACTTCTGCGGCCATGGCGTGGGCCAGGTCTTCCACGACACGCCGCAAGTGCTGCACTACGGCCGCGCCGGCACGGGCATCGTGCTCGAACCAGGCATGATCTTTACGATCGAACCGATGCTCAACGTGGGCAGCTACCAGGTCAAGGTCTTGCCCGACAAATGGACGACGGTGACGAAAGACCGTTCGCTGTCGGCGCAGTTCGAGCATTCGCTGGCCGTGACGGAAACGGGCTTTGAGATCTTTACCCTGACCGGTTCGACCGAGCCGCTGGTCTGAGCATGGATGCGGCCAGTACCAGCCTGACGCAGCGCCTGCTGAACAAATACCGGCACGATCCCGAAGACGCGCTGCAGCAGGTGGCGCTGGCCGTCCTGCAGCAGGAAGGCATCCGCGACGACAGCGTGCTGCGTTCTGAACGCATCGCAGCCCTGGCGCCGCCCGTCGCCCAAGTGCTGACCCTGGCCGAGTGGCTGGCCTACGTGGACTGGGAAGGCTTCGACAGCGCCCTGTACGCGAATATCGACGCGGTGGCGGCGTTCGTCGCCGGCGAATTGGGCCTGCCCGAGGCGGCAGCCAATCTGCTGCAAACGCGCGATGCGGCCGTGTTCGAAACGCAGCGCCCTGCGCTGGCGGCAGCGGCCTTGCTGTTCATCGAACGCCACATCGCGCTCTTTCCCAGATAGCGGCCTGCGTCTTACAATGGCGGCAAGCACTGTTGCCCCATTTTGAAGACTTCCGCATGAGCGATTTTCCCGAAGATATCTACACCGAGCCGTCCGCCGACGTGCATACCCTGAACAACCTGGGGCCCCTGACCGGCATGGCCGGCATCTGGACGGGCACGCGCGGCCTGGACGTCAAGCCGAAAGCGGACGGTCCGCGCAAGCAGGCCTTCGTCGAGCGCATCGAGCTGCAGCCGATCGACCCCGTCACCAACGGCCCGCAGCTGTTCTACGGCTTGCGCTACTACATCCACATCACCAAGCCGGATCAAGTGAAAACCTATCATGAGCAGGTGGGCTACTGGCTGTGGGAGCCGGCCACGGGCGCCGTGATCCAGACCCTGGCCATCCCGCGCGGCCAGATCGCCATGGCGTCGGGCACGACGACGGCGGACGCCACCAGTTTCGAACTGGTGGCCAAGCGCGATTCGACGGCCTACGGCATCTGTTCGAACCCTTTCCTCGAACACGCATTTACCACCGTCGAATACCGGATCAAGGTCGATATCCACGCCGACGGCACCTGGGGCTACGATGAAGACACGGTCATGCTCATTCGCGGCAAGGATGAGCCGTTCCACCACACGGACCGCAACCTGCTGACGAAAATCGGTGAGCCCACGCCGAACCCGATGGCCTTGCAGGCGCTGGCGGCAGCCGCTTAAGGCTGTCCCTGGGCGACGGCCTTGATCGCGCGTTCCTCGCCCATGGCGGCCGCGATTTTCCAGCGCTGCATGGCGCTGGCGCGGTCCGGGCGTTTCAATCCGGCGCCTTCCCAGTCCATCAGTCCCAGGTTGTAGATGTCGCCTGCGCTGCCCTTGTCGGCGGCCAGGGTGAACCATTTGCGCGCTTCCTTGTGGTTGACGGGAATCTGGTAGCCGCGCACGTGGTACAGGCCCAATAAGTGCATGGCTTGCGCATTGCCCTTGTTCGCCGCCTGTTTCAGCAGGTCGAGCCCGCGCGCCATGTTGCGCGGTTCCTGCCAGCCTTCGGCCAGCATCACGCCCTTCGCCGTCAGCGCATAACTGTCGTTCTTCAGCAGGCCCTTGCCGACCAGGGGCTTGGCGGCCCGCTGGCGCGCTTCGCGCTGCTGCGCCGTCGGCGCCGTGACGGGGCCGGGCTTGCCTTCGCCCATCAGCAGCATCCAGCCATACAGACCATACGCGCCCGCGTCGCCCTTGCCGACCAGGCTTTCCAGCATGGCCAGCGCCTGTGCCTTGTCGCCATTTTCGTACAGCTTGACGGCCCTGGCGCTGCTTGCGTCCAGCGGCACGGCGGCCGGTGCATGGGGCGCGACGGGTGCCGAGGCCATGGCCGTTTGCTGCGGCGGCGCAGCCGGACGCACGCGCACGGGCAAGCCATAGCTGGCGGCCAGCACGGCGACGCTGGCGGGCGCGAGGATCAGCACTTGCGCCAGCTGGTTGCGGCGTCCCTTGCCGGCGATGCCCATGGCGCGTTCGGCCTGCTGCTGGCCGCCCAGCGCTTCGCTCAGCACGCTTTTCACCTTGCGGTTGAACAGCCAGTAGCCGGCGCCCGTGATGAGCAAGCCGGCGATGGCGGCCGCGCCGCGCCCGGCGAAGAACCAGGCGGCGATGGCGGCGGCCAGCGCGGCCAGCGCGCTTTTCCACCAGAATTGCTTGGCCAGCCGCGTGTAGACCTGGCGCAGGGCGCCGAGCACGCAGGTGCGCACATTGTTGGCATAGTCGGCGGAGACGACATCGACGTGGGCGTGGTCCGCGTCGCCGCTGAGGACAGACTCGATCACGTCCGCATTCAGCTCCGAGGCGGCCACGTCGCGCAGCGGCGTCAATAGCCCCTGCACGTGGGCCGAGAACAGGCCGTCGTCGGCGCTGCCGGCCAGCGCATCGCTGAGCGCCTTGAGGTCGCCGCGCAGCAGCTTTTCCACGATGTGGTCAAGGGTCAGCCAGCGCAAGTCCGTGCCGTACGCCACCAGGTGGTGTTTTTCTGCGTTGCACGATGCGTCCAGGCGCACGATGCGCAGCTTGGCCGCATACAGGGCGTCGACTTCCTGCGGCTGGTCTTCATTGTAAATGCTCACTTTTGCCAGGGCCAGGCTGCTGGCAATGGCCGCCAGTGAGTGCACGCTCTCCTTGTCGCGGATGCGGCGCGCGTCGTCGGGCGCCTGCTTGGGCAGGCTGACGCTGTAGCCGGGCGTCACGTGCACGTCGACCCAGGCCGCCGTGCCCACCTTGCCGGAGCCGTCGCACGGGTTGCAGCGCAGGTCGCCCACGCCGCTGCAGGTGCGGCAAGTGACCTTGCCGTTGGCGCGGCAAGTGCCGCAATTGATGTTGCCGGAACCGTGGCAGGTGTTGCACGTGACCTTGCCGTAGCTGCAATGGTAGCAATTGCGATGCTCGGTGCGGTATTGCGTGCGCGTTTCGCTGTGGTAGCTCGTGTGCGAGCTGCCGTTGCTGTAGGTGGTAGTGGGTACTTGCACCGTGATGTAATCGGTGACTTGCTCGGCCACCGTGCCGCTGCCGCTGCAATACGAGCACGACACCTTGCCGCTGCCGTAGCAGCCGTAAGCGTCGCAGCTGACGGTGCGCCCGCCGTGGCAGTTCCAGCATGTTTCCGTCGTCGCGCCGTGGCAGGTGTGGCAGCCGATGCGGCCTTTGCCCGAACAGGGGACGCACGTATCGAGGTGCCAGTACTTGACGGCGTGCGGCAGGTAGGCGCCCGTTTCGATGGCGTTGTAGGCCTGGCCCGCCTGGCGCAAGGCATTGTCGAGCTTGCCCGCCGCGCGGCGCAGCCGCTCCTTCTCCTGCGCGTGAGCGAGCGCTCCCACCTCGTGGGAGCCACAGCGGCAGTCATTGCCCGAGGGCGTGAAATAGCCGTTGATCACGCGCTGTTCGAAGCGCGCTTCGAGCGCGTAATTGGCTTGCAGGGAAAAATCCTGCAGCACGTCTTCCTCGCCCAGCGGCGTGATGTCGTGCGGCTCGAAACGCGTCTTGTCCTGCACCAGGGTGCGCAGCTTGCCCAATACGGTGGGGATGTCTTCCTTGCCGAGCGTGACGGGCGCTGGCGCCGCCACGGCCGTCTCTGTCACCTGCGGCGTATCCTCGCTGCCTGGGGTTTCATGGGCCGTGTCGGTGCTGGGGTTCATGCGCGTCCTTTTGCTCTCTGGAAAGATGTTTGAATTTTAGCATCCTCATATGACAAAGCATGACAAAGCGGAGCCGCTTTTTCAGCGCAGCCTGCGGCGGAACTGGTCCGGCGTGCCGCCGCTCTGGCGGCGGAACATGGCGATGAAGGCGGAGGCCGTGCTGTAGCCCAGTTCCAGCGCGATCGCCTGCACGGTTTCTCCCTGTTCCAGCAGGGGCAGGGCGGCCAGGAAGCGCTGGCGCTGGCGCCATTCGCCGAACGGCATGCCCAGTTCGCGTTGGCAGCGGCGTGCCAGAGTACGCTCGGTGACGTGCAATTGCGCGGCCCACTCGGCCAGTGAGCGATTACTTCCCGGCTCCGCCTGCAGGGCCGCCAGCAAGGCTGCGATGACGGGCTCGTCGCTCCCGGGCAGGTAGTTGCGGCTGCACGGCGCCAGCTGCAGCTGGTCGACCAGCACTTGCGCCAGGCGCTGGTCGGCTGCGGTGGCGGGCGTGGTGACGTTTCTGTCGGCGAAGTCGCCGAGGATGGCTTTGAGCAGGGGACTCAATACCAGCGCGCACGGCTGGGCCGGCAGCTGCGCGCACAGGCTGGCATCGATGTAGGCGGAGTGAAACACGACGTCCTGGCGGATATAGCCGTCGTGCAGGGTCTCGGGCGGTATCCACACGGCGTACTGGGGCGGCGACAGATAGCGCTGGCCCGCCACCATGATTTCCATCACGCCCGTGGAACAATACGTGAGCTGGCCCCACGGATGGCTCTGGTAATCGAACTGCTGGTGCGCGTGATAATCGTCGAGGCGAAAGTACACGGGATAGGGCAGGGCGTCGGAAACGGCGGGGAAATGCTGGTTGCTGGCCATGGTGTCTTTGTCCTGTTCTTCGCATCGATTGTCCGATATGCATTATATCCATGGAATCAGACCATGCGAAAATGACGGTATTGAAATCTGGAGTCCGCCGCATGCAAGCCAAGCACTATCTGTTTCCCGTGATCGCCGTGCTGATCTGGGCCATCAATACCATCGTCAGCAAGCTGGCCGTGGGCGTGATCGATCCGGCCGCCATCTCGTTCTTCCGCTGGCTGCTGGCCGGCGTGCTGCTGGCGCTCGTGTTTGGACGCGCCGTGTGGAAGCAGCGGGCCGTGGTGACACCGTATCTGGGCAAACTGTTTGTGCTGGGCATGTTGGGCATGGTCATGTACCAGTGTCTGGCCTACATCGCCGCACAGACGACGACGGCCACCAACATGGGCATCCTCGCGTCGATGATGCCGCTGCTGGCCGTGGGCCTGTCCGTACTGGTGCTGAAGGAGGCGCCTACCGTGGGCGGCGTGTTCGGCGGCATCGTGTCCTTGCTGGGACTTGGCTACCTGCTCAGCCATGGCGACCCGGCCGCCCTGATCGCCCATGGCGCGGCCTTGGGCGACGCCCTGATGCTGCTGGCCTGCCTGTCGTATGCGGGCTACGGCGTGCTGCTCAAGCGCTGGAAGATTCCCTTGAATAACTGGCATTCGCTGCTGATCCAGGTCTGGTGCGCCGTGCCCGTGCTGTTCGTGTATTACCTGAGCCAGTCGGCGCCGCCCGTCACGGGCGCCGGCTTGCCGCTGGTGCTGTTTGCCGGCATCCCCGCATCGATTGTCGCGCCGTTTTTGTGGATGCATGGCCTGGCCAAGCTGGGCCCCAGCCGCGCCACGACCTTGATGAATCTGCTGCCCGTGTTCACGGTGATCATCGCCATGCTGTTTCTCGGTGAAACCTTGCACAGCTACGATGTGATCGGCGGCGGCGTGACCCTGCTGGGCGTGGTGATGGTGCAAACGCTGAAACGTCCCCTGCGCCGCGCCAGCGCCTAGTTTTTTTGCTATGCTGATGTTTTTCACAAGGAGCCATCATGCCGGACATTGATACCCTGTTGAGCGAACTCGAAGCCTTCGGCAGCAGCAACGATGCGGCGCACACGGAACGCGCCAGCCGCATGCTCAATATCACGCGCGACACGGGTGAATTGCTGGCCGTGCTCGTGCACGCGCGCGGCGCGCGCCGGCTGCTGGAAATCGGCACCTCGAACGGTTACTCGACCCTGTGGCTGGCGCGCGCGGCGCAGGCGCTGGGCGGCAGCGTGGTGACGGTGGAAAAGGCGCAGGACAAGTTCGACATGGCGCACGACAACTTTGTGCGCGCGCAATTGCAAGGCGTGATCGGTCAGCTGCTGGCGGACGCGGGCGACGTGCTGCGCGATGCGGCGGACGGCGCCTACGATTTCATCTTCCTCGATTCCGCGCGCCAGCAATATGCACAATGGTGGCCGCAGCTGGACCGGGTGCTGGCGGCGGGCGGCGTGCTGGTGGTCGACAACGCCAGTTCGCACTACGCGGAGATGGCGCAGTTCCTTGACGCCATCCGCGCCGACAGCCGCTACACGACGTGCCTGGCGACTGTCGGCAAGGGCGAATTCATCGCCGTCAAGTCCGGCAACTGATTATTCAGCGACGATAGCCGCTTCCAGCACGCGCACCAGCGATTCGACGCCTTGCGCGTCGACGTCATCGAAACGGCCGGTCAATGGGCTGTCGAGGTCGAACACGCCGATGATCTGGCCGTGCGCAAACACGGGAACGACCAGTTCCGAACGGGAATTGACGTCGCAGGCGATGTGGCCGGGAAAAGCGTGCACGTCCTGCACGACGATGGACTTGCCTTCGACCACGGTGGTGCCGCATACGCCGCGGCCCTTCTTGATGCGGATGCAGGCCGGCTTGCCCTGGAACGGTCCCAGCACCAGTTCCTCGCCCTTGAGGAAATAAAAGCCGGCCCAGTTCAGGCCCGGCATCGTGTGGAAGACCAGCGAACTGAAGTTGGCCGTATTGGCGATGAAGTCGGTTTCGCCCGACAGCAAGCCTTGCAGCTGCGAACGCAGGTCCGCATACATGGCTTGCTTGGCTTCGGGGGTATCGGTGGCGTAGGCGGCGTCGTTGAGGGTAAACGTCATGGTCGTGGTGGGGCGCAAAATGGGGAAGGCGCTATGGTAGCGCGTCTGGCGCATCCGCGTGTGACCCTCACTTTTGCAGGTGTTGCTGCGCCAGCCGGCGCAGCAGGGGCAGGGCCGCATGGCCGTGCTCTTCCCGCCAGGCCAGGCCGATGCCGGCCGCCAATTCCTCGCCCTCCGCCAATGGCCGGTAGGCCACGCCAGCGAGGCGCAGCGCGCGGAACGAGTCAGCCAGCAGCGCCATGCCCTTGCCGGCCGCCACGTCGCCGAGCAGCACATGGTGGTCGGGCGCCTCGCGCAGGAAGGCGGGCGCGAAGCCATGGCGGCGAAACACTTGCTGGCAATGGTCGAAGAAGGCGGGCTGGCGCGCCCGTTCGAACCAGTAAATCGATTCTGCCGCGATGTCGGTCAGACTGAGTTTGCGCTTCTTCGCCAGCCGGTGCCCGGCGGGCAGGGCCAGCATCATGGGCTGGCGCGCCAGCGGCTGCACGGCCAGTTCGAACGTGGCGCTGGGCAGCGCGAGCAGGGCCGCGTCGAGCTGGCCCTTGCGCACGCCAGCCACCAGGCGCGGCGACGGCGCCGCCGTCAGTTCCAGCCGGACATTGCCCAGTTGCGCCTCCAGCGCCGCCAGCAGCGGGCGGAACAGGCCGGCCGCCACGGAGCTGGTCAGACCCAGGCGCAGGCGTGCCGGGGCGGCATCACGCTGCAGCGACGTTTGCGCCGTCTCCAGCAAGTCGAGGATGTGCAGTGCCTGCGGCAGCAGGGTGCGGCCCGCCTGCGTCAAGGTCACGCCCTGCGTGTCGCGCTCGAACAGGCGCGCGCCCAGTTTTTCTTCCAGTGTCTTGATGGCGCGCGACAAGGGCGGCTGGGTCATGTGCAATTGTTCGGCCGCCTGGCGAAAGTTCAGGCAACGGGCGACGGCGCAAAACAGGGTCAGGGCGTGGGTGTCGAGGGCTCTCATACCAGAAAGGTATCACGAAATCGCGCATTCCCCCGCCAGCCGGCACGGCCTAGACTGGCTGCATCGGGTCAACACATGAGGAGAGCAGCATGCAACAACGACGGATCGGTAATAGCGGCTTGAACAGTTCGGCACTGGGCCTGGGCTGCATGGGCATGTCGGAATTTTATGGCGCCACGGACGAGGCGCAATCGATGGCCACCCTGGAAGCGGCCCTGGCGGCGGGCGTGACCCTGTTTGACACGGCCGACGCCTACGGTTTTGGCCACAACGAGCAATTGCTGGGACGTTTCCTGGCGCGCCACCCAGGCCAGGCGCTGGTCGCCACCAAGTGCGGCCTGGCGCGCGAGCCGGGCAGCTATGCGCGCCGCGTCGACAATTCCCCCGCCTACATCCGCCAGGCGTGCGAAGCGTCGCTGGCGCGCCTGGGCGTGGAGAGCATCGACCTGTTTTACCTGCACCGCCTGAACCTCGATACCCCTTTGGCAGAGTCGATGGGAGCGCTGGCGCAATTGAGGCAAGAAGGAAAAATTCGCGCCGTAGGCTTGTGCGAAGTGAGCGCCGCCACTTTGCGGCGCGCGGCGGCGCTCTGCCCCGTGGCTGCCGTGCAGAGCGAATACTCGCTGTGGACGCGCGAGCCGGAGCAGGGCGTGCTGGCCGCCTGCCGCGACGTGGGCGCCAGTTTCTTTGCCTACAGCCCGCTGGGGCGCGGTTTCCTGACGGGCGCCATCGCCGATGCGGCCAGTCTCGACGCGGGAGATTTCCGCCACTTCAATCCCCGCTTTGCCGCCGACAACCTGGCGCATAACCAGGCCATCGTCGCGCAGGTCAGGGACATCGCGCGCGCCAAAGGCTGCACGCCGGCCCAGCTGGCGCTGGCCTGGCTGCTGGCGCAAGGCGACGACATCATTCCCATCCCCGGCACCAAGCGCATCGCCTACCTGCACGACAACCTGGGCGCGCTGGTCGTGCGGCTGGACGGGGCGGAGCTGGCGGCGATGAACGCGGCCTTTCCCCTGGGCATGGCGGCGGGCGCGCGCTATACGGAGGAAGGCATGAAGGGCGTGGATGCCTGAAAAAAGTGGCTCTAGCGTACGCCAGCGTACCTAACTGACGCTTTTCCTGCGGGATAATCGGCGACGATCTGCTAGCATTTGGCAGTGACTGCATGGTGCGTGTTGCACCGTGTTCAACGGTCAGGTATCCGATGAGGTGGATGTTGTTAGATGACGATATTTTCGATATAGAACTGAAATTATTGCTTGAGGGAATATTGCTGCGCTATCAGCACGATTTCCGCGATTATTCCGTGGCCTCCCTGCGCCGGCGCATGCGTCAGGCCATGGAGCGCTTCGGCTGCGCCAGCCTGTCGCAATTGCAGGACCGCATCTTGCACGAGCCGGCCATGTTCGCGCAGATGCTGCAATTTTTTACGGTGCAAGTGAGCGAGATGTTCCGCGATCCCGCGTATTTCCGCGCCTTGCGCGAAAAAGTCGTGCCCATCCTGCACACCTATCCCTCGATCAAGATCTGGGTGGCCGGCTGCAGCAGCGGCGAAGAGGTGTGGTCGCTGGCCATCTTGCTGGAAGAGGAAGGCTTGCTCGAGCGCAGCATGATTTATGCGACCGACATCAATGTGGAAGCGCTGGCTGCCGCGGAAGCGGGTATCTATCCGGTCGAGCGCATCGCCCAGTTCAGCGAGAATTATCAGCTGGCGGGCGGCAAGCGCTCGCTGTCCGACTATTACACGGCCGCCTACAAGGGCGCCATCTTTGACCGGCGCTTGCGGCGCCAGTTCGTCTTCGCCGACCACAGCCTGGCGACGGACAGCGTGTTTTCGGAGGTGCACATGGTTTCCTGCCGTAACGTGATGATTTATTTCAATAAAGATTTGCAGGACCGCAGCCTGGGCCTGTTCCACGAAGCGCTGGTGAACCGGGGCTTCCTGGGTCTGGGCATGAAGGAAAGCCTGCATTTCAGCCGTCATGCGGACAGCTTTAACGAGCTGAGCCCGGCCGAACGCATCTTCCAGCGTGCCTGACATGCTGCCGAGCTCCGACGTCGCGCCACCGCCGGCCGGCCTGCGCCTGATCGCCATCGGCGCTTCGGCCGGCGGCGTGGAAGCGCTGGGCATCGTGCTGCGTGCCTTGCCCGCCACCTGCCGCGCGGCCGTGGTGGTGGTGCTGCACCTGGCGCCGGGCCGCTCGAGCCAGTTGCCGCAGTTGTACGCGGAACGTTGCCAGCTGCCCTTGCGCGAAGCGCAGGACAAGGAACCGCTGCAGCCCGGCGTCGTGTATTTCGCGCCGCCCGACTACCACCTGCAAGTCGAATCCGATGGCTGTTTTTCCCTGTCGCAGGAAGCGCCCGTGTATTTTTCGCGCCCATCGATCGATGTCTTGCTGGAAACGGCTGCGTATGCCTACCGGCGCGCCATGCTGGCCATCATCCTGACGGGCGCCTCGGCCGACGGCGCGGCAGGCCTGGCGCGCGTGCGGCAGCTGGGCGGCAGCGCCTGGGTGCAGGACCCGCAGCGGGCCAGTTGTGGCATCATGCCGGCCGCCGCGCTCAAGCTGGCCGGCGCCGACCGCGTGCTCGATTTGCCGCAAATGGCTGCCAGCCTGGCATTGCTCGGCGATGGCGAACACAAGTGAATGGGAATAGTGTAGTGCGTGTAATATATGTGAGAATTGAAACAATGTTTATGTCCATATCGAAACACGATGGCGTCTTGCCGTTGCGATGCCTGAAGATGATTCCGTGACCGCCCCTATTCATATCCTCGTCGTTGACGACATCGCGCAAAACCTGGTCGCCGCCGAAGCCGTGCTGGCGCGGCCCGGCATTGTCATCCTGAAGGCCAGCTCGGGCGCGCAAGCGCTGGAACTGCTGTTGACGCATGAAGTGGCGCTGGCCCTGATCGACGTGCAAATGCCGCAGATGGATGGTTTCGAGCTGGCCGAGCTGATACGCGGCAGCGAACGCACGCGCAGCATTCCCTTGATTTTTCTCACGGCCGCGTCGCGCGAGCCGAGCTACAGTTTCCGCGGCTACGAGGCGGGCGCCGTCGACTTTCTCTACAAGCCCATCGACGTGAAAGCCTTGCAAAGCAAGGTGGCGGTGCTGGTGCAGCTCTACCAGCAGAAACGCGAATTGTCGGCCCAGCTCGACGAACTCAAGCATGCGCTGCACCTGAATGAACTGTTCACGGCCGTGCTGGGGCACGACTTGCGCACGCCCTTGTCGGTGGTGATGAACGGCGCCATGCTGTTGCCGATGATGAGCGACCACCCGAAGGTGATCGTCACGGCGCAGCGCATCGAAAGCAGCGCCAAGCGCATGGCGCGCATGGTCGACCAGTTGCTGGACCTGGCGCGCATCCGTTCCGGCACGATGGAGTTGCGCGGCAGCATGCACGACTACCTGGCGCTGGCACGCGCCATCGTCGAGGAATGCGAGACGGCCGGTCAGGCGCCGCTGGTCGAGGTCAGCAGCGTGGGCGAGCTGCACGGGCAATGCGACGCGGGCCTGCTGTCGCAAGTCATCTCGAATCTGTTAAACAATGCCATCACGCATGGCGAGCCGGGCGCGCCCGTGCAACTGGCCCTCGACGGACGGGACGCCGGCAGTATTGAATTGCGCATCGCCAATCGTGGCGTCATTCCCGCCACCTTGCTGCCGACCCTGTTCGAACCGTTCCAGCAGGCGGGCGAAAAGCGCCGGACGGGGCAGGGCCTGGGACTGGGCCTGTACACGGCAAACATGTTCGTCAAGGCCCACGGCGGCACGCTCGAGCTCAGTTCGACGGCCGCGCAGGGCACGCTGGCGACCGTGCGCATTCCGCGCCAGTGCCAGGTGTGCGTGCAAGCGGGACGGGCGACATGAGCGCGCCAGCCTGGCCGCGCGGCGGCGGCAGCATGGGGGAACTGGTGCGCCAGCGCGACTGGTCCGCCACCAGCCTGGGCGCCGTCGATGGCTGGCCCGCCCATCTGCGCACCAGTGTCGACATCGTGCTCAATTCGCCCATGGCGATGGTGCTGATGTGGGGCCCGCAGCACGTCATGATTTACAACGACGACTACATCCAGATCGCAGGCGAGCGCCATCCGGCGGCGCTGGGCGGCACGGTGCCGGGCATCTGGCCGGAAATCTGGGACTGGAACGCGCGCATCCTCGAAGCGGGACTGCGCGGCGAGACGCAGGTGCACCGCGAATGCTGTTTGCCGTTGTTGCGCGGCGGACAGCGCACGGACGTCTGTTTCGACCTGTTCTACACGCCCGTGCATGGCGCCGACGGCCAGGTGGACGGCGTGCTGTGCACGGCGCTGGAATTGACGGCGCGCATGGAGGAGGGGCGCCAGCTGAAGCTGGCCACGGCCGAGCTGGGCCAACTCAACACCACCTTGCAGGCCGAGAGCCAGGCCGTGCGCGCGGCCAACCGCCGCCTGGGCGAGGAGCGGGCGCTGCTGCGCGCCCTGTTCCAGCAGGCGCCGAGTTTCATGGCCCTGCTGCGCGGGCCGCAGCACGTGTTCGAATTGGCGAACGAGCATTATCTGCGTCTGGTGGGGCACCGCGATGTGCTGGGCAAGACAGTCGAAGCGGCCTTGCCTGAAGTCAAGGAGCAAGGTTTCATCGAGCTGCTCGACCAGGTCTACCGCACGGGAGAACCTTACGAGGGGCGCCAGGTGAAGGTGGACTTGCAGGCGGCGGACGGGCAGACGGGCCAGCGCCAGATCGATTTCGTGTACCAGCCCATCAAGGATGAAGAGGGCGTGGTGACGGGCATCCTCGTCGAAGGCATCGACGTGACCGAACGCATGGAAGGCGAGGAGCGGCTGCGCCTGGCCCAGCAGGCCGGCGGCATCGGCACCTTCGAATGGTTCCCCGAGACGGGCGCGATGGTGGTGTCGCCCACGTTCCGCCGCCTGTGGGGTATTGCCGACGAGGTGGAAGTGACGGAACGCCTGCTGGTGAGCCTGGTCGACGCGCGCGACCAGCAAAAGGTCGGACCGAGCAAGCTTGACGTCGCGCCCAATCCCCTCGAATACGTCGAGTACCGCATCCGCCGCCCCGCCGATGGCGCGCTGCGCTGGATCGCGCGCCAGGGCGAGGTGGTGGCCGGCCGCGTGCCGGGCCAGCGCCGCTACGTGGGCGTGTCGTTCGACGTGACGGAGCGGCGCCAGATCGAGGATGAACTCAATGCCAGCCAGGAGCGCATGGCGGCCATTTTCGGCCAGGCCTCGGTGGGCTTGTCCGAGCTGGGCCTCGATGGCAGTTTCCAGAGGGTCAACGGTGCCCTGTGCTGCATGCTGGGGCGTTCCGCCGAGGAACTGCTGAGCTTGAACATGAACGACATCATGCATCCGGCGGACGTGCCCGGCAACAACGTGCTGTTCCAGCGTCTGGTGGAAACGGGCGAGTCGTTTTCGCTGGAAAAGCGCTACCTGAAGCCCGACGGCACGCAAGTGTGGGTGTCGAGCAATGTCAGCCGCCTCGTCGATGAGCAGGGTCATACGCGTTCCCTGATCGCCGTCAAGACGGACATCACGGACCGGCGCCGTGTGGAAAAAGCGCTGCATGAATTGAATGAAACGCTCGAGCACCGGGTCGAACAGGAAGTCGGTGAGCGCACCAAGGCCGAAGACGCGTTGCGCCAGGCGCAAAAGATGGAAGCCGTGGGCCAGTTGACGGGCGGCATCGCGCACGATTTTAATAATGTGCTGCAAATTATTTCCGGCAATTTGCACTTGCTGCAGCATCTGGCGGGCACGGATGGCCTCATGCGCCAGCGCCTGGACACGGCGATTGCCGCTGTCGAGCGGGGCGCCAAATTGTCGTCGCACCTGCTGGCCTTTGCGCGGCGTCAACCGTTGAAACCCGTGGTGGCCGACCTGGCCCGCGTGGTGCGCAACATGGATGCGCTGCTGCGGCGCGCGCTGGGCGAAGCGATCGACATCGTGCTGGTGGGCGGCGGCGGGCTGTGGAATACCCTGGTCGACCGCAGCCAGATCGAGAACGTCATCCTCAACCTGGCCATCAATGCGCGCGACGCCATGGATGGCGTGGGCAAGCTGACGATCGAGCTGGGCAACGTCGTGCTCGACGAACAGTATGTGCACAATCTGGTCGACGTGCCGGCGGGCCAGTACGTGATGCTGTCGGTGACGGACACGGGCCGCGGCATGAGCGGCGCCGTGCTGCAGCGCGCGTTCGAGCCGTTCTTCACCACCAAGCCGGAAGGCGCGGGCACGGGCCTGGGCCTGTCGATGGCGTATGGCTTCGTCACGCAAAGCCGCGGCCATATCCGCATTTACAGTGAACCTGGCGTGGGCACGGGAGTCAAAATCTACTTGCCCCGTTCCCTGATGGCCGAAGCGGACGAGGAACTGGAATTGAGCGGCGTCGTCACGGGCGGCACGGAAACCGTGCTGGTAGTGGAAGACGACGTGGGCGTGCGCACCACCGTGGTCGATATGCTGGGCGCGCTGGGCTACAAGGTACTCAAGGCCGAGGATGGCGAAAGCGCGCTGGCCGTGCTGCATAGCGGCGCGCAGATCGACTTGCTGTTTACGGACGTCATCATGCCCGGTCCCGTCAGCAGCACGGAGATGGCGCGCCAGGCGCGCGAGTTGCAGCCCGATATCGCCGTCTTGTTTACGTCGGGCTACGCGCAGGATGTCATCGTGCATGAGGGGCGTCTCGACGCGGGAGTGGAATTGCTCAGCAAGCCGTACCGGCGCGAAGAGCTGGCGCGCAAGCTGCGCCATGTGCTGGCCAACCGCCAGCAGCAAATGCGTGCGCGCCAGTTTGAACGGTCCGGCGCGCCGGTGGCCGGCATCCTGCCGACCGGCAGCGCGGCTGCCAGCGTGCTGGGAAGTGACACGCCGGGACTGGACTTGACGGGCCATGCTCCGGAACCACAGGGGGACATGCCGACATCGATGAAAATACTTGTGGTGGAAGACAACCTCGATTCGCAGCTGATGGTGTGCGAACTGGTGGGCATGCTGGGCCATACGGTCAGCGGCGTATCCGATGGCGAGGCGGCGTGGAAATTGCTCAACGAGCAAGACTTCGATATCCTGTTTACCGATGTCAGCCTGCCCGGCATGTCCGGCATCGCGCTGGCGCGCATGGTGCTGCGCGATAAACCGGCCATGCGCATCATCTTTTCCACGGGCTATGGCAAGGAATCGATGGATGAGCTGGGTTTTTCCGCCAGTGTCTTGCGCAAGCCCTATGATTTGATGGAGTTGCAAGCGGCACTCGACCAACCTTGACGGGCACGCGCCGCTTCGGCCCGCCCGTCTCACACCTAGAGGTAAGGCATGACCCCTGAACTGACGATGCTGGCCGGTACCCTGGTGCTGGCGCTGGTGCAAATCCTGCTGCCCGCGCTGTTCCGCACGCGCGAAACAGGCACGGCCTATAACGTGAGCGCGCGCGACGGCGACGGGCCGCCCGTGGGCAAGATCACGGGCCGTTTGCAGCGTGCCCAGGCGAACCTGTTCGAAACCCTGCCCCTGTTCGCCGCCGCCGTGCTGATCGCCCACGTGACGGCGCAGGAAAGCGCGCTGACCCTGTACGGCGCCGCCCTGTATCTGGCCGCGCGCGTACTGTATCTGCCCCTGTACGCGTTCGGCGTGCCCGTCGTGCGTACGCTCGTGTGGTGCGTGTCGATTGCCGGGCTGCTGATGCTGTTCTGGGCCATCCTGTTCGCTTCCTGAATTCCTACGCTGGCTGTAGCAGCCGTCCTATGGTCGTACGCCAGACCCGGCCGTAAAGTGGCGGCAAGCTGGCGACTGGCGCCGGCATGTGAGGGACCGGACCACGATGGCGACTACCATTTCTGCAGTGAACGAAGCGGGCAGCGCCCGCCAGCGCAAGATCCAGCGTCTGCTGCGCGCCGTATTTGGCGTGGCGCGGCTGCGCGCGGGCCAGCAGGACGTCATCGACAGCGTGCTGGCCGGACGCGACACCCTGGCCATCATGCCCACGGGCAGCGGCAAGTCGCTGTGCTACCAGCTGCCCGCCGCCCTGTTGCCGGGCGCCACCGTGGTGGTGTCCCCGCTGATTTCTCTGATGAAGGACCAGCTGGAAAAGCTGCACGAACTGGGCATCACGGCCGTGCAGCTCAACAGCAGCCTGTCGCGCGCCGAGGAAGACGACGCCATCGCCCGCATCGCCCAGGGCGGCAGACTCATCATCTTTTGTACGCCGGAACGCCTCACCAATACCGCCTTCCTGTCGCTGCTGGCCGGCACGCCGCCCAGCCTGGTCGTCATCGATGAAGCCCATTGCATTTCCCAGTGGGGCCACGACTTCCGTCCCGCCTACCTGGAAATCGCGGCCGCCCTGCGCGCGCTGGGCCGCCCGCCCGTGCTGGCGTTGACGGCCACGGCCACCGGGGAAGTAATGGACGATATCGATACGCAACTCGAAGCGCGCAAGCTGAACGTCATCAATACTGGCATCTACCGCGCCAATTTGCGCTACCGCGTGATCCAGGTCACGAATGCGGAAGAAAAACGGGACGAAGTCCTGCGCCTGCTGCGCGAAACGCCGGGCGTGGGCATCGTGTACGCGGCCACCGTCAAGGCCGTCGAAGACCTGGCGGCGCGGCTGGAAGCGTTGGGCGAGAGCGTCACCTGCTACCACGGCAAGCTGGCGGCGCGCGAGCGCAAGCTCCACCAGGACTTGTTCATGAATGGCGAGCGCCGCATTATGGTGGCCACCAACGCCTTTGGCATGGGCATCGACAAGCCCGACACGCGCTTCGTCATCCACTTGCAGGTGCCGGCCAACCTGGAAGCGTATTATCAGGAATCGGGCCGCGCAGGGCGCGACGGCTTGCCCGCCGACTGCACCTTGCTGTACTTCCAGGAAGACAAGCGGGTCCAGCAATTTTTTCTGGCCAAGCATTACCCGACGGCCGAGGAACTGGCCGCCATCGTGGCGGCAGCGCAAGAATTGCCGGCCACGTTTACTTTCGCTGCGCTGGCGTCCAGCCTGCCCGATTTTTCTGACGGCCACCTGAAGGTATGCCTGAAACTGTTGAAAGACGGCAAGCTGCTGCGCCAGGACCGCAAGCTGGGCTACAGCCTGAAAGCGCCCTCGGCCAGCTCGCCCTCGTATGCGCAGCTGGCGCAGATCTACGTCGACAAGCAGGAGCGCGACAAACAGGCGCTCGAGCAGATGGTGGCCTATGCGCAAAGCGGCTTGTGCCGCTGGAAACTGCTGCTCGATTATTTTGGCGATGCCGGCGATTTCGAGCGCTGCTGCACCTGTGACAATTGCCTGTCGCCGCCCGCGCTGGCCGCGCCCATTTCCCTCGACGAGTTGCCCCCGGTCCCGTCCCAAGCGCCATCGCCGCCGCCAGCGCCGCAGATCGCCGTCGGCAGCCGCGTGCGCGTGCCCCGCTACCAGATCGGTACCGTGCTGTCGGTGGCGGGCGACCAGGTCACGATTGCCTTTCCGGAAAACACCACGCGCACCTTCATGGCCGAGTTTGTCGCACCGGCGTGAACCCAGTGTGCGCTGTCTGACAGATGATCTGGCGCAAGAGCGCTAGAATCAGCCCATTCCAACGCGTGATAACGCAGGGAGCAGGGCATGGCAGACATGGTAGTGGTGCGCAAGGAAGGCTTGTACTGTGTGCCGGGTCAGTTCTACATCGACCCGTGGCGTCCCGTCGCGCGCGCCATCATCACGCATGCGCACGCCGACCATGCGCGGGTCGGGCACCGGCATTACCTGTGCGCCGCGCCAGGCGAGCAAGTGCTGCGCGCGCGCCTTGGCCCCGTGTCCATCCAGGCGCTCGCGTATGGCGAGACCATCGAACACCACGGCGTGCAGGTGTCGCTGCATCCGGCTGGCCACGTGCTCGGTTCGGCACAGGTGCGCATGGAATATCGCGGCGAAGTGTGGGTGGCGTCGGGCGACTACAAGCTGCAGCCCGACTCCACCTGCCTGCCGTTCGAACCCGTGCGCTGCGACACCTTCATCACGGAATCGACCTTCGGCCTGCCCATTTACCGCTGGCAGGCGCCGCAGGAAATCTACGACGACATCAACCAGTGGTGGCGCAGGAATGCGGCCGAAGGGCGCACCAGCGTGCTGTTCTGCTATGCCTTCGGCAAGGCGCAGCGCATCCTGGCGGGCCTCGATGCCAGCATCGGCCCCATCATCTGCCATGGCGCGGCGCAAGCCCTGACGCAGGTCTACCGCGAATCGGGCGTGGCCTTGCCCGCCACCGTGATGGTGGGCGAGGTGGCGGACAAGGCCGCCCTGAAGACGGCGTTGGTGATCGCGCCCCCATCGGCCGCCGGCTCGCCGTGGATAAAGCGCTTCGGCGACTACAGCGATGCGTTTGCCAGCGGCTGGATGCTGCTGCGCGGCGCGCGCCGGCGGCGCGGCGTGGACCGGGGTTTCGTGCTGTCCGACCATGCCGACTGGCCCGGCCTGATGCAAGCGATCACTGCCACGCAGGCCGAACGCATCATCGTCACGCATGGCTCGATTCCCGTCATGGTGCGCTGGCTGCAGCAGAACGGCTGGCAGGCGGGCGGCTTCGAGACGGAATACGGCGATGACGAGGCCGATGACGGTGCGCCCGGTGCGGCCACGGCGGCGGAGGACGTCAGCCATGCGTGACTTTGCCCGGCTGTACGCGGAACTCGACGAGACGACCTCCACCAGCCGCAAGCTGGCGGCGCTGCAAGCCTATTTTCGCGGCGCCTCGCCCGAGAACGCGGCCTGGGCCGTGTATTTCCTGGCCGGCGGCAAGCCGCGTCAGGCCGTGCCCACCAAATTGCTGCGCGAATACGCGACCGAACGGGCGGGCCTCGATGCCTGGCTGTTCGACGAGGCCTATCACGCCGTGGGCGACCTGGCCGAAACCATCGCCCTGATCCTGCCCGCGCCCGCCAAACGCAGCGACGTCGGCCTGGCCGAGTGGGTCGAGCAGCGCATCGCACCGTTGCGCGGCGCGGCGCCGGACGCCATCCGCGCCGCCCTGCTGGGGTACTGGGACGAGCTGGAAACGCGCGAACGTTTTCTGTTGATCAAGCTGATCGGCGGCGGCTTTCGCGTGGGCGTCTCAAAACTGCTGGTGACGCGCGCGCTGGCGTCCATCGCCGCCGTCGACAGCAAGCTGATCGCCCAGCGCCTGATGGGCTGGACCGATGGCAAGGTCAACCCCACGGGCGCTGGATTCTTGAAGCTGATCGCCGCGCAGTCGGACGGCGAACATGCGCTGCGCGGCGGCCAGCCGTATCCGTTTTTCCTCGCGCATCCCCTGCAGGCGGGGCCGGAAAGCCTGGGCGACATCGGCGGCTGGCTGGCCGAATGGAAATACGACGGCATGCGCGCCCAGCTGCTGCGCCGCGATGGCGTGAACTGGCTGTGGTCGCGCGGCGAGGAATTGATCACGGAGCGCTTTCCGGAACTGGCGCAGCTGGCCTTGCCCGAGGGTACCGTGCTCGATGGCGAAATCCTCATCTGGCAGCCGGGCGACGTGCCGGCGCCATTTGCCGATTTGCAGCAACGGATGGGCCGCAAGACGGTCTCTCCCAAGTTGCTGGCCGAGCTGCCCGCCGTGCTGGTGGCTTACGATGTGCTGGAACTCGATGGCGTGGACGTGCGCCAGCTGCCCCAGCTGGAACGGCGCGCGCTGCTGGAAAGCGTGGTGGCCGGCGTGCACTCTCCCGCGTTGCGCCTGTCGCCGCGTGTTGACGCGGCTAGCTGGGAGGCATTGGCCATCATCCGCGAGGAATCGCGCGCGCGCGGCGTGGAAGGCCTGATGCTCAAGGCCGTGTCGGCCGCGTATGGCGTGGGCCGCACGAAAGACGTGGGCACGTGGTGGAAATGGAAGATCGATCCGTATGCCATCGACGCCGTGCTGATCTACGCCCAGGCGGGCCACGGCCGCCGCGCGTCGCTGTACACGGATTATACGTTTGCCGTGTGGGATGACGTGGAGGAGGGCGGGCAGGGCGAGCGCAAGTTGGTACCGTTCGCCAAGGCGTATTCGGGCTTGACCGATGCGGAGATCGCGCAAGTCGACGCGGCCATCCGCAAGACGACGATAGAAAAATTCGGCCCCGTGCGCAGCGTGCAGCCGACGATGGTGTTCGAGATCGGTTTCGAGGGCATCGCTGCGTCCAGCCGCCACAAGGCGGGCATCGCCGTGCGCTTTCCCCGCATCCTGCGCCGCCGCGAAGACAAGACAGTTGCCGACGCCGACACCCTGGCCACCCTGAAGGCCATGCTGGCGGGCGCCGCATGAGCAGGCGATGAGTAAAAGCGCGCTGGCGCAGCGCATCGATGCGTGGTTCACGGGGCGCGGCTGGACGATCTTTCCTTTCCAGCGCGCCGTCTGGCGCGCTGGCGCGCAGGGACAATCGGGCTTGCTGCATGCGAGTACAGGGTCCGGCAAGACGTATGCCGTGTGGTTCGGCGCCTTGCTGCGCGCCGAGCGGCTACAACGCAAGGGCAGGAAGCAGGGCATGCGCGTGCTGTGGATCACGCCCATGCGGGCGCTGGCGGCCGACACCGTGCGCGCGCTGCAGGCGTCCGGCGAAACGCTGGCGCCCGGCTGGCGCATCGAGGCGCGCACGGGCGATACGAGCGCCGCGCAGCGGGCGCGGCAGGCGAAAGCGTGGCCCGAGGTGCTCGTCACGACGCCGGAAAGCCTGTCCCTGATGCTGAGCCAAGCGGACGCGCAGGAACGCTTCAGCCTGCTGGAAACGGTGATCGTCGACGAGTGGCATGAATTGATGGGCAGCAAGCGCGGCGTGCAGGTGCAGCTGGCGCTGGCCCGCTTGCGCCGCTGGAATGCAACCTTGATGACGTGGGGCTTGTCGGCCACCCTGGGCAATCTGCGCCAGGCGCAGGACGTCTTGCTGGGAGAACAAAGCGATGGCGTGCTGGTCGAAGGTAAAGTCAGGAAGCGCATCCTTGTCGACAGTCTGATTCCCGTCAATCCCACGCGCTTTCCTTGGGGCGGCCACCTGGGCATCCAGATGCTGCAGCCGCTGATCGCCGAGATCGAGGGCAGCGCCACCACCCTGGTGTTCACCAACACGCGTTCGCAGGCCGAGCTGTGGTACCAGCACTTGCTCGATGCGCGCCCCGACTGGGCCGGCCTGATCGCCCTGCACCACGGTTCGCTGGACCGCGAAGTGCGCGAGTGGGTCGAGCAGCACCTGAAGACGGGCGAGCTGAAAGCCGTCGTGTGCACGTCCAGCCTGGACCTGGGCGTCGATTTCCTGCCCGTCGAACGGGTGCTGCAGGTGGGCAGCGCGAAAGGCATCGCGCGCCTGGTGCAGCGGGCGGGGCGCAGCGGCCACGCGCCGGGGCGCATTTCGCGCGTCACCCTGGTGCCGACCAACAGCCTGGAATTGCTGGAAGCGGCCGCCGCCCGCGCTGCCCTGGCGCAGGGCCACCTGGAAGCGCGGCCCGTGCCGGACAAGCCGCTCGACGTGCTGGTGCAGCACCTGGTGACGATCGCGCTGGGCGGCGGTTTCGACTCGCCGGCGCTGTACGCGGAAGTGCGCGCGGCCTGGTCGTATCGCCAGCTGACGCCGGACGAGTGGCAATGGGCGCTCGACTTCGTCGCGCGCGGCGGGCAAAGCCTGACCGTGTACCCGGAATACCGCAGAGTGCTGCCGGACGATGCAGGCGTCTACCGCGTGCCGGACCTGGCGCTGGCGCGGCGCCACCGCATGAGCATCGGCACCATCGTCTCGGAAGCGGCGATCCAGGTCAAATTCCTCGGCGGGGGACGCATCGGCAGCATCGAGGAATCGTTCATCGCGCGCCTGAAGCAGGGCGACCATTTTCTGTTTGGCGGGCGCATCCTGGAATTCGTGCGCGTGCATGAGATGACGGCCTACGTGCGGCGCGCCACGGGCAGCCGCGGTGCCGTGCCGCGCTGGCAGGGCGGCAAGATGCCGCTGTCGTCGGAGCTGGCGCATGCCGTGCTGGACCAGCTGCAGCTGGCGCAGGAGGGCCGTGCCAGCGGGCCGGAAATGCGCGCGCTGGCGCCCTTGCTGGCCATCCAGCAGAAATGGTCCAGCCTGCCCACGCGCGCCAGCCTGCTGCTGGAAACCTTGTCCAGCCGCGAGGGCCATCACCTGTTCGTGTATCCGTTCGCGGGCCGCTCCGTGCACCTGGGCCTGGCATCCCTGCTGGCCTATCGCATCGCGCGCGTGCAGCCGGCCACCTTGTCGATCGCCGTCAACGATTACGGCTTTGAATTGCTGGGCGCGGACGATATCGATTTTGCGCCGCTGCTGACGGCCGCCAGCGGTGCCGATCTTCCCCTGTTCAGCACGGACAACTTGCTCGAAGACGTGCTGGCCAGCCTGAACGCGACGGAACTGTCGCAGCGGCGTTTCCGCGAAATCGCCCGCATCGCCGGCCTCGTGTTCCAGGGCTATCCAGGCCAGCCGAAAAGCGCGCGCCAGCTGCAAGCGTCGTCCTCGCTGTTCTTTGAAGTGTTCCGCAAGCACGACGCGGCCAATTTGCTGCTCACGCAGGCGCAGCGCGAAGTGCTGGAGCAGGAACTGGAACTGACGCGCCTGCGCGCCACCTTGCGCGAACTGCATGGACGCAGCATCTGCCTGCAAGCGCTGGAGCGCGCCTCGCCATTTGCCTTCGGCCTGATGGTCGAGCGCTTCCGCGAACAGCTGACGACGGAAAAACTGTCGGACCGGGTGGCGCGGCTGGTGCTGGCGCTGGAAAAGGCGGCCGCATGAAGGGACAGGAGCAGGCGCATTGCGCGGTGGAGCTGGCCGGCGAGGTGGTCTGGCTGCTGGCGCACAAGGCCGTGTACTGGCCGGCGCGCAGGATATTGATCGTTGCCGACATCCATTTCGGCAAGGCGGCGGCGTTTCGCGCGCTGGGCGTGCCCGTGCCGCGCGGCACCACCACGCAAAACCTGCTGGCGCTCGACGCCTTGCTGGCCAGTTACGCCTGCGAGGAAATCGTCTTTCTCGGCGATTTTTTGCACGCGCGCGCCGCCCATGCGGCCGCCACCGTGGCGGCCATGCTGGCGTGGCGCATGCGTCATCGCGACGTGCGCCTGACGGTGGTGCGCGGCAACCATGACGCGCATGCGGGCGATCCGGCCGCCGCGCTGGGCATCCGCATGGTGGACGAGCCGCACCAGGTGGGCAAGCTGTCGTTCTGCCATCACCCTGACACCGTCGCGCCCGGCTACGTGCTGGCGGGCCACGTGCATCCCGTGTTTCACTTGCGTGCCAAAGGGAGCGGAGCGCACGGCGGCGGCCTGCGCCTGCCGTGTTTCCTGCTGGGCCAACAGCGCGCCATCCTGCCCTCGTTTGGCGCCTTCACGGGCGGCCATGCGGTGCTGCCAGGCACTGGCGAGCGCGTGTACGTGACGGCCGACGCGGCGATTTTTCCGCTGCCCGCCAACTGCTGAGTGTTAGATACTTTTGGTGGAAAACTGAAAGTAACTGTGCCACCGTAGGCGGGACTCATCCTACATGCGCTCTTGCCATCCTCCTATTTCTTGTGCCCCATGTGCGCACTAAGATGACGGTTCCCTTGCCATGCGAGGGGGAGAATTGCATGGTTTGCACTGTTTCCGATTCCATCGATCAAGGAGATCATCATGGCCACATCGAGCGACAATAAACAGCAAGGTAGTAAAACCAGTAGCAGTAGCAGCGGCGGCAGCGGCGGCAGCAAGCAAAGCGATACCAGCAAGCGGGGTTTCGCTTCCATGGACCCCGCCCAGCAGCGCGAAATCGCCAGCGAAGGCGGACGTGCCGCGCATGAAAAAGGCACGGCCCATGAATTCACGTCGGAAGAGGCCCGCCGCGCAGGCAGCCAAAGCCACAAGAACGATGCCAACCGGCAAAGCGCCTCCAGCTCCAGCGGTTCGCGCGATAACGCCAGCATGAACCAGGAGGGCAACCGTGACAGTGGCAACAAGCAAAGCGGCGGTTCCGGGTCCGGTTCCAGCTCCGGGTCGCGCAACAAGTAGTGCCAGCTGAGTAGCAAGTTGCAAGTGGCTCTGGCCAGCGGGAAGCAGGCACGCTGCTGGTCAGGGCCACGCTTATTTGGCTGCCGCAAAATTTTGATGCAACGCAGCAGGCATGGACTATGATGAAATAGCTGCGCCGGCCAAGGCCGACACGCAGTCAACGCAGTCAAATCGCACTCACGATCAGGGAGAAGATGATGGGCAACTCCACCACGCCGCAAGCCGGCAATAGCCAGGGCGGCACGCCGTCCGTGGCAGGCAACAAGCAAAGTACGGCCGATTCTGCCGAGAACTTTGTGCTGGTCGATAGCGAGCAAGGGCTCGATATCGGCGACGATCTGTTTTCCATCGGCGAGGTGCGGCGCGCCGACCGCCTGCCCCATCACCATTCCGGCTCCGCCGGGCAGAGCCGGCAGAGCGCCGACGATGCGCCCGACACCACGGGCAGTACGGGCGTCTGATCTGGCCGCCTAACTTTCTTCACTCTCAAGCCACGCGCGCCGGGCCAGCTGCAAGACGTGTTCGCGCACGTCCGCCGGCCATTCCTGTACGCATGCGAGAAACGCTGCTTGCTTGCCGGCGAACAGGGCGCGGCTTGCTTCCTCGAAGCCTGGCGCATCGCCGGCCAGCGCATTCATGACTTTATAGGCCGCTTCGCGTGCCTGGCGCTGCTCATCGTGCAGCTTGTTGCCGCGCTGCGCGTGTTCCACCAGTTTGCGCAAGGCGACGGAAGCGCCGCCCGGCTGCGTCGCCAGCCATTCCCAGTGACGGGGCAGCAAAGTGATTTCGCGCGCCACGACGCCCAGCTTCGGGCGGCCTGCCGTGCGCGCCGGGGCGGGAGCGTCGTCCTGCGGCGCTGGCGTTGCCGCGCGAGGCAGGCGCTGCAGCACGTCGGCCAGGCTGCCGTGCAGGTTCAGGTCAACCTGCATGCCGCTGGCGTCGTCGAAAATCAGGATCTGCGCATCGGGATCGCGCGTCACCAGTTCCTTCAGTGTTTGCGCAAGCGCATGTAAAGGGCCGGCGGCGACTTTTCGCTTGCCGGCAAAGGCGGTGAGCTGAGGTGGTGCGGGGGTATGCATGTCTTGCCTCCATGGGGAATGCAGGCAATTTTACCCGGGTTAAATACAAAGTCAATATTACCCGGGTAAAATAGGGTAAATCTGCTACAGATCGACCCGGCCGTGTTCGCCCATGTCTTTCGGCGGCTCGCCCGTGATGGCGGCCTTGGCCATTTCATAGAATTGCATCATCTTGCTGGCGCTGCTATCCCAATACTCGGCCGACTGGATCGTCACCTTGATCAGCGACAGCTTCGGATCGTCGAGCCCGCCCGGGAACCAGGCTTTCACGAGCGGATTCCACAATTCCTCCGCCTTGGCGCGGTCCTTCAGCAGCTGCGCATGGCCGCAGACGGACACGTACAGGCTGTCGCCCGTGTCGACAAAGCTGACATTGACTTGCGGATTGTTCAGCAAGTCGCGCGTATAGCTGGCCTCGTCGGAAACAAAGAACCAGATCTGCCCTTCGTTATCGACCTGCTGCTGCGTCAGCGGCCGGCTGGTGAGGGTGCGCATGTCGTCGCTGGTGGTCAGCATGCCGAATTTGACGTCCTTGATCTTGGCCGCGATGCTGGCCAGTTGTTCGCTGGAATACGATTGCATGGGTGCTCCCTTGTTGGTTGTCCTGAACAACAAGCATAGGCGCTTGCTGTATGCGGCTCTGTACGGCAGCTTACGTAGCAGCGGTGCTTTGTTTCAAAGCTGTTACAAAACGCCGGCCCGGCGGGGCGCCCCATGTCTTGACTTAATAAATGATAATCATTATCATTTGTTTGAAATATCGGCATGCACTTTGATTGAAGGATGGGAATGAAGCACACTGACTTGTCGCGCCAGCTGGCCCGCCCCTTGCCGGGAGCGGAGCATGCATAGTGCGGGCGCCGCCGACAAGGCCAGGAACAACGCCAGCCGCGCCGTCTGGCTGAAGAACTTGCATCAATGGCACTGGATCAGCTCGGCACTTTGTTTGCTGGGCATGTTTTTGTTCGCCATCACCGGCATCACCCTGAACCACGCCGGCCAGATCGAGTCGAAACCGTCGATCACGCGCCAGAAGGCGCAGTTGCCGGCGCCCCTCCTCACGGAACTGGCCGCCTTTGCCACCGGGCATGACGGCGCCAATGCACCGATGCCGGCCGCCGCGGAAACCTGGCTCAAGCAGCAGTGGTCGCTCAACGCGGGCGGGCGTCCCGCCGAATGGTCGATCGACGAAGTGTATTTGCCGTTGCCCAAGGCAGGCGGCGACGCCTGGGTGCGCATCGGCCTGGAAGACGGCGCCGCCGAATACGAATTGACGGACCGGGGCTGGGTGTCCTGGCTCAACGATGTGCACAAGGGCCGCAACACGGGCGTCGCCTGGAGCTGGTTCATCGACATCTTTGCCGGCGCCTGCATCGTGTTTTGCCTGACGGGGCTATTGATTTTGAAGTTCCACGCGGCCAACCGGCCATTTACGTGGCCGATGGTTGGCCTCGGTATTCTGATACCTTGCGCGATCGCCTTGCTGTTTATCCACTGATGTTTTTATTTTTCCTTTTTACAGGCACACCATGAAATTACGCTACTCCCTGGCGCTTGGCCTTCCCCTGATCGGTACGTCGGCGATGGCTGCCGACCTGTCCCTGAAGCTTGAAATCCCGCAACTGAACGTGGCGGAATACCACCGCCCCTACGTGGCGGCGTGGCTGGAAACGGCCGATCAAAAGGTCGTTGGCAATCTGGCTGTGCTGTATGACGTGAAAAAGAAGGACAAGGCGGGCGAAAAATGGCTGAAAGACATGCGTCAATGGTGGCGCAAGAGCGGCCGCGACCTGACCATGCCCGCTGACGGCGTCAGCGGCGCCACGCGCGCGCCTGGCGAACATACCTTGACGTTCCCCGGCGCCAAGGCCTTGCTCGACAAGCTGCCGGCCGGCGAATACCAGGTGGTGGTGGAGGCGGCACGCGAAGCGGGCGGACGCGAACTGGTGCGCGTGCCGTTCCAGTGGCCGCTGAAATCGGCCCAGTCCGTGCCGGCCAAGGGCAAGGAAGAACTCGGCAATGTCGTCGTCCAACTCAAACCATAAGGCGCACATCATGTTCAAGCAATTCAACAAATCCCTGATCGCCCTGGCGCTGGCCGGCCTGGCCATGAATGCCCACGCCCACCGGGGCTGGATGGTGCCATCGAGCACGATGGTGGAAAGCAAGGACGCCTGGGTGACGGTGGACGCTGCCGTCTCCGACGGCCTGTTCGAGATCGACCACCAGCCGCTGCGCCTGGATGCGCTGCAAGTGACCGGCCCCGATGGCGCGAAAGTGGCGCCGGCGAATACGCTCACGGGCCGCTTGCGCAGCGTGTTCGATGTGAAGATGGAAAAGCCGGGCACGTATAAAGCGGCCATCGTGTCGCAGAATGTGATGGCCAGCTACAAGCTCAATGGCGAGCAGAAGCGTTTCCGCGGCAATGAAGAGACGTTCAAGAAGGAAGTGCCGGCCGACGCGCAAGAGCTGAAAATCACGCGCACGGCAGCGCGGCTGGAAACCTTCTTCAGCAATGGCGAAACCAGCACGGAAGTATTCAAGCCGACGGGCGTGGGCCTGGAATTCGTGCCGGTGACGCACCCGAACGACTTGCGCGCGGGCGAAAAAGCCACGTGGCGCTTCCTGGTCGACGGCAAGCCGGCCGCGAACCAGGCCTTCAGCCTGGTGCCGGGCGGCGTGCGCTACCGTGGCGTGCTCGGGGAAATCCGCCAGAGCACCGATGCCAAGGGCGAGATTACGTTCACCGTGCCGGCCGCCGGCATGTATTACCTGAGCAGCACCTGGCCTGCGGCCGCACCTGCCGTGGCCGGCCAGCCGCCAGCCATGCCGGAGCGCCGCATGACCTACGCGGCCACCGTGGAAGTGCTGCCGCAGTAAGCGGCGGCATCGTCACGAGCTCGCCGATGCGCCGGGTCCTGCTGCCGCAGCATATTTCCGATCAGGCCGCGCCGCCCGGCGCCGCGATCCGGGACTTGCGCGGCTTGACCATGGGCACCAGCTGGTCGGTGCGCCTGCTCGAGTCCGCCATGCCGGGACGCGCCGGCAGCGCCGATTTGCAGCAGGGCCTGCAGCAGCAGCTGGACCTGGTCGTGGCGCAAATGAGCCACTGGAGCGATGAGTCCGACCTGGGCCGCTTCAACCGGGCCGAACCCGGCAGCTGGCACAGCCTGCCCGCCGCCTTTTGCGAGGTGCTGGGCTTTGCCATGCACGTGTCGCAGGCGTCCGGCGGCGCGTATGATCCGTGCGCGGGCGCCCTCGTCAACCTGTGGGGCTTCGGCCCCCGCCATCGCTACGACGAGCCCGGTTTCCTGCCGCCGAAAGACGATACGGTGGCCCTGCTGCTGTCGCAGCGCCAGCGCCGCCGCCTGGAGCTGGACTTGCCGGCCCGCCGCGCGCGTCAGCCCGGCGGCTTGCAGCTCGATTTATCGGCCATCGCCAAGGGGTATGGCGTGGACCGCCTGGCGCGCTATCTGGATAGCCAGGGCATCGGCCATTACCTGGTCGAAGTGGGCGGCGAGCTGCGCGGCGCCGGCAGCAAGCCCGACGGCCAGCCGTGGTGGGTGATGCTGGAACAGGTCGACGGCGCCGACGCGGATCTAGATCCGCCGGAAATGCTGCTGGCGCTGCACGGCTTGTCCGTGGCCACGTCGGGCGACTACCGGCGTTTCTTCGAGGACGGCACGGCGCGTTTCTCACACACCATCGATCCGCGCAGCGGCATGCCGATCGCCAATCAACTCGCTTCCGTTACCGTCGTGCATGAGCAATGCATGGCAGCCGACGCCTGGTCGACGGCCCTGACGGTGCTCGGTGCCGAGGCCGGCATGGCGCTGGCCGAAGAGCAGGGCCTGGCCGCGCGCTTCGTGCAGCGCGACGGCTCTGGCTTTCACGAAACGCTGAGCAGCCAGATGCTGGCCATGCTCGACGAATGAACGATTAATTCCATGATTTTTACGCACGATACGACGCGGCTGGCCTTGCTGGCGGCCCTGTCCCTCAGCTACGCGGGCGTGTGCCTGGCGCCCTGGCTGCGCGCGCGCGCCAGGCGCCGCGCGTCCGCCGCCGCCAAGGCGGCGCTGGCAAACAGTCCCGCCTGGCTGGTGGCGTATGCAAGCCAGACGGGCAATGCCGAGGAACTGGCCACGCAAACGGCGCAGAGCCTGCAACTGGCGGGCATCCCCGTGCGCCTGTGCACGCTGGCCGAAGTCACGGCCGTTGATCTGCAACAAGCCGAACGGACTCTGTTTTTGGTCAGCACCTATGGCGAAGGCGATGCGCCCGACAATGCGGCCGCCTTCATGGGTCGCCTGATGACGGGCGGGCTGGCGCTGCCGCAATTGCATTACGCCGTGCTGGCCCTGGGCGACCGCAGCTATGGCCAGTTTTGCGGTTTCGGCCGCGCGCTCGATGCCTGGCTGGCGGCGCAGGGCGCCTCGCGCCTGTTCGAGCGCATCGAAGTCGACCGCAGCGCCAGCGACAGCATCGAGCAATGGTTCCAGCATCTGAGTCACCTGGCCGGCACCAGCGACGCGCCCGACTGGAGCGCGCCCGCCTTCGGCGACTGGCGCCTGACGCGCAGGCAGCTGCTCAATCCGGGCAGCGCCGGCGGCGCCATCTATCACGTGGAACTGGCGCCGGTAGCGGGTGCTTTGCCTGACTGGCAATCGGGCGACCTGGTGCAGGTGACGGCGCCCGCCGATCCCTCGCAGCCGCGCGAATACTCGATCGCTTCGATTCCGCGCGACGGCGGCGTGCACTTGCTGGTGCGCCAGCATGCGCATCCCGACGGCAGCCTGGGCCTGGCCTCGGGCTGGCTCACGGCGCAGGCCAAGGTGGGCGACGTGGTGCAGCTGCGCTTGCGCCAGCACAAACGCTTCCGGCTGGAAGACAATGCCCAGCGGCCATTGATTTTGATCGGCAACGGCAGCGGCATCGCCGGCTTGCGCGGCCACCTGAAGAGCCGCGTGCTGGCAGGGCAGCGGCGCAATTGGCTGATCTTTGGCGAGCGCAACCTGGCCCACGATTTTCATTATCGCGAAGAGATTGAAGGCTGGCATGCCAGCGGCGACTTGCCGCGCCTGGACCTGGCGTTTTCGCGCGACCAGACGGAGCGCACCTACGTGCAGGACCGCCTGCGCGGCAATGCCGATGAAGTCAAGCTGTGGCTGGAGCAGGGCGCGGCCATCTACATCTGCGGCAGCCTGGCCGGCATGGCGGGCGGCGTCGACCAGGCCCTGCAGGAGATACTGGGCCGGCCCGCGCTCGACGCGCTGGCGGCCGAAGGGCGCTACCGGCGCGACGTGTATTAATGCAGCAGCGATTGCTTATGGCTGGATCGCAGCCAGCGGCGCCGTGTCCATGTCGCCGCTCACTTCCTGCAAGCCGCGCGCCAGGCTGGAGATGCTGGGGTTGTCGATGAAGACGCAGCGCTTGCCCGTGCGTTTGCAATAATCCTTCACGCGCCAGTAGGCGCTGTGGCTGATGCAGCCCGTCTGGCAAATCACCAGGTCGGCGGCCGCCAGGCTCGAGTCGAGCAGGTTGGCATTGTCTTCCAGGCCGCCGTCGTGGTGGGCGAACTGCGCGCCGACCCGCTCGATCAGGGCGCGGTAGGTGGCGACATTGCCGCTGCGTCCGCCCACGCACAAGACGCTTTGATCGACGAGGCGGATCGGCATTTTCAGCTTGCCGCCGGTCGGCACTTCCAGCTTGGGCGCCGGTGGCGGCACGGCGGCGGCAGGGCGCGGCTGGGCCTGTTTCAATTCCGCGATTTGCTGGCGCAGTTCCTTTTCGCGCTCATCCATTTGCGCCAGGCGTTCGACCAGGCGCGTGCGCGATTCCAGTGCCGGGATGGCCGCCTGCAATTGCGCCAGTTCCGCGCGCAAGCCGTCGATCACGCTATCCTTGCCGATGGACTCGGCCCGCGTGCGCAGCAGCACGGCTTCCTGGCGTTCCAGTTCGCCCGTTTTTTCCGTCAGTGCGGCCTGGCTGCGCTGTTGCAGCTTGGCCAGTTCGTGGGTCAGGCGCGCGTTTTCTTCCTGCAAGGCTGTAAATTTGCCCATGTCGGCGCGCACACAGGCGCCGGCCTGGTGCTGGATCATGTGCAAGTCGCGGCACATCTGCTCTTCCAGCTCGGCGTCGCAGCGCGGGTGCGTCAGGCCGGCCCAGAAGGCGCCCGACACGTCGCCGTTGGCGACGGCCGTGCGCCACAGTTGCGCTACCTGTTCCGTGGTCTTGGCGCCGCGAAAGCGCAGGATCACGGGGGCGTAGCGGCGTTCGAGTTCCTTTTGCAGCGCTTCGGACAGGCGGTTGCGCGCGCCGCATTCCGTCACGGCACCCACGTGCACTTCGTAGTCGTCGGCCAGCACGCGCCCGCCCGTCATCTTGCCCACCAGCTTGCGCAGGTAGCCCAATGGCAAGCCCACGCCGACCAGCGGGCAATGGCAGGTATGCGACAGTTCCCACAGCCGGCGGCGGCGCGAAGCGAGCGCGGCCGTTTCCGTGTCGGCGTGGGCGCAATTGCTGATGACGGGCAGGGACTGGTCTTTGTCACACATGGCGATATCCTGTTGGGCGGTGGGGCAGCGGTGGAAGAGAAATAGAAATTAGTGCGGCAGCGGCGAGGCAGGACGTCTGGCGCTCAGCATGCGTGCCAGGCGCTCGAGCAAGGTGGTCTTCGGCGGCGCGGGCCGGTGCAGCGCCACCAGGGTGGCCCATTGCTGCGACAGTTGCTGGCAAGTCGCTTGCAGCACGGGGCCGAGGCCGGGCGAGCCGGCCAGCGCTTGCAGATGGCGTTCGATGACTGCGGCCAGTTTCTCGCAGGGACTGTCCGCATGGTAGTGCGACATCAGGTGCAGCACGGCCGACAGCAGCAATTCAGGCTGCTGGCCTTGCGGGGAAGGAAACATCGAGGAAGGTCGGTCGTTCGCCATCAAACACTCCTGTGCGGTGGTTTGGCTGGCTGCGCGCACGGGGCGCGACTGGCTGGCGAGCGTGGTGACTGGCTGCCGTGCTGCTTCAGGCAGTCAGGATCAGCTTGTTCAATTGGGTGACGCGCAGGCGATAGATCTTGCCGCTGTGCTCAATCTCCACTTCGCGGCCCTGCTGCAGCAGCGCTTCGCTGGTAATGCGGCGCGCCGGCTGGGCCATGCTGACGGGAGGACGGACGTGGGCGGTAGCGGCATCCTGGATCAAGGCTGGTTTTGAGCTTTGCATGTTGGGCTTTCTTTATCTCAGTTGAGAATGATTCGTATTTGCATTATTGTTGAATGTGGCCCGAAAAGCAAGGCTTATTTATGCGCAATCCGTGCTTTTTTGCGATGGGATGGCAGCGTGGAGCATGGCGCTGCGCGAAGACGGCCACTGCCGCGGCATGGAAGGGGAGCGGCAGCAAAAAAGACCCGGCAAGGCGGTGCGCGCCTTGGTCGGGTCAAGCCTGTGCCAAGCTGGAAGAAATCGGGATGGCGTTAAATCGTGGCCAGCAATTGCGCCGAGGCGGCCGCGGCGGCGGTGGTGTCGGCCTTGAGCTTGGCGGCAGCCAGCTGCTTGGCGCGCGAGCGCGACGGCGGCAAGCGGCGCAGGGTTTTCAGGGCGTCCGGATCCTTGATGCCGATGGTGCGCTGGTCAACCGAGATCAGGCCGATTTCATTGAAGGCGGACAAAGTGCGGCTCACCGTTTCCAGGGTCAGGCCCAAGTAGCTGCCGATTTCGTGGCGCGTCATGCGCAGGTTGAACAGCTTGCTCGAATAGCCCATCTGCGCGAAGCGGTCGGCCAGCGAGACGAGGAAGCGCGCCACGCGGGCCTCGGCGCTCAGGGCGCCCAGCATGCCGATCATCGCCTGTTCGCGCACCAGTTCGCGGCTCATCACGCCGTACATGACGTTTTCCAGTTCCAGGTGAACACGTCCCAGCGCCGTCAGCTTCTTGAACGGCAACAAGATCAGGTCGCAGTCGGACAGGGCCACCGCTTCCGAGGAGTAGTGGCGCGAGTGGATGCCGTCGACGCCCAGCATGTCGCCCTTCATGGGAAAGCTCAGTACTTGTTCATTGCCGAATTCGTCGATGAGCACGGTTTTCAGGAAGCCCGAATTGACAATGTACAAGGTGTCGAACGGTTGGCCGATGGTATGCACGCGCTGGCCCGTCTTGAATTGCACGTGCTGGAACAGCAGTTCGTCGGCGGCGATGGTGCAGGCGCTGGAGATATGCAGCAGATCGCATACTTCCTTCAGGTTCGACCATAGCCGCCCCTGGCGCTGGCGCCCTGCTTCCATCGGGGAAGAGGGGGCCAGCGATGGGGCGGCGGCGCGGGTTTCGGGCGTTTGCGTGGACAGCATGTTCATCTCCTGGTGACAGGTAGTTCAGAGTTGAATGACAGGGTGCGCAGACGGCGGGCAGGGAAAGGGCGGCGCGCGTCCAGGCTGGTAAAGCTCAATTCGCTGACGACTTGCTGTGTGATGAAATAACTTCCCAGCAACTTGATTACTGGTTTCAGTATGCCAACAACCATATGCAATTAATATCAGCAGTGGCTGAATATGGCAGTAGGAGCTACGGTAGGGGGAGTAGGATTGTTCCTACGGTCGACGCGCGGGCGCGCGCCGCCGGGCTTACGTCTTGAAGGGGGAGAGCAGGCGGTGCGCCACGGCGTACTGCACCATTTCGGACAGCGAACTCATGCCCATTTTTTGCATGATGCGCGTCTTGTGCGTACTCACCGTCTTCACGCTCAGGTGCAGGTTGTTGGCGATTTCCGTGATCGACTTGCCCGCCACCAGCAGGGAAAAGACTTCGAACTCGCGGTCCGATAACTGTTTGTGCAGCAAGCTTTCATTCGGCATCATGATGTTGAGCACGAGCTGCTCGGCCACCTCGGCGCTGATGTAGGGGCGTCCCGACGCCACCTTGTGAATGGCGCCCACGAGCTGGGTACCAGCGCTTTCCTTGGTCAGATAGCCTTGTGCGCCGGCGCGGATGGCGCGCACCGCATATTGTTCTTCCTCGTGCATGGTGAGGATCAGGATGGCCAGCTTGGGCGCCTCGCTGCGGATTTGCCGGATCAGGTCGACGCCGCTGCGGCCCGGCATTGACAGGTCGAGCAGCAGCAGGTCGAAGCCGCCCTGGCGCACCTGATTGAGTACTTCAAAGCCGTCGATGGCTTCGCCCACGATATCGATATCCGGCGCGCCGTCAAGGATGCGCTTCAAGCCTTCTCGCATGATGGTGTGGTCGTCGGCAATTACAATACGTATCATAGGCGGGCAATCTGGATGCGTGAAATCTGCTCTGTCCGTCACCGGACAATCAAATGTTGAGAAACGAGAAACGTTGTCATTTTAACTGAGGCGGCCGCATTATGCCTTTTTCTGCATATGCCGGCAACGGCGGCCCCGGTGGTCATGTGACCTCTTATTCGGACGGGGGTTCCTTGATCAGCCTATGCACGAGCACGGGCAATTTCGAATGCGACAGCACTTTATTGGTCACACTGCCCAACAGCAATTGCCCCCAGCCGCTGCGGCCATGCGAACCCATGAAAATCAGATCGCAATGCTGCAATTGCGCCACTTCCACGATCTTCAGGGCCGGGCTGTCGGAAAAGGCCGTCAGGCCCGTCGCTTCCAGGCCGCGCTTGGCGGCCGCGTCGAGGATGGGCTGCCAGTGGTCGGCGCCGGCCTTGCGCATGGCGATGCGGTACTCCTCCTCGCTGGGATAGCTTGGCGGAATGATTTCGATGTACACCGGGTACTGGTATTCGGGCGCCACATACAAGGCAAGGATGTCGGCGTGCATCTGTTCGGCAAAAGCAACGCCGGCGCAGGCCGTCAGGTTGGAGACGGTGGAGCCATCGGTGGCGATCAGAATTTTCTTATACATGGCAGGTCCTTTGGCGGTGACTGAGCGCGCGCAACGCCTCTTATTGTAGACGCGGCGGCAGCATTGTATTCATGCAAAGACTTGATAATTATCAATACAACTGCACCTTCAGTATAGACAACATTGGCAGAAAGATCGTGTGTAGCTGCAACGATGTCCATGTGGCGCTGTTGCGCAGACGCCCGGAAGCAGGATTTCTTCTGCTGTGCGTGGTCTTGCACGCACGCCAATGGTAGTATTTCAAAATACAACAGCTGGAACACATATTTCCTTGTGGAAAAGCTCTTGTAGGCCAGCTTTGCACCAGGAAGCGCGTTTTGAGATTTACCAACAGGGCGGCGCCCTGCTACACTCGCACCATCGCAGCGGTATTGCCTCAAATCATCTTAATCGAGAAATTGTGGGTATCAGTCTGTAAAACGCACAGTTCAGGCGGAATTTTGACAAATTATGGAGAAGCAGGGATATGACCAACGCCGCTGATGATTTCGACGCATTATTCGATGAAGTATCTGCGCAAAGTGCGGCCGCGGCTCAGCCCGCGCCTGCCGCCGCGCCCGCTCCCGCCGTGATTGCGGAGGACGATTTCGACGCGCTGTTCGACTCGGTGTCGGCCAACGCCGCCGTGCCGGCAGCCGCCGAGCCCGTGGCCGCCGAGGCGGAAGCGCTGCCTGTGGCCAGCGCCGAGGCGTCTGGCGACGCGGCCGATCCCGTCGACCAGTCCGACAAGCCGATGTTCGAGCGTCTGGGCGGCATCGTGCGCCTGCTGCACGATTCGCTGCGCGAACTGGGCTACGACAAGGCGCTGACGGAAGCGTCGTCGCAGATCGTCGACGCCCAGGACCGCCTGGAATACGTCGCCACCCTGACCGAGCAGGCCGCCAACAAGGTCCTGAACACGCTCGACGAAGGCATGCCGGCGCAGGATGTACTGTCGAAGAAAGCCAAGGACATGGACGGCCGCTGGACGGCGCTGTTCGACGGCAAGCTGAGCCTGGAAGAATTCAAGGCCCTGGCCGGCGACTCGCGCCAGTTCGCGCAAGCCGTTGCCGAAGCGACGGAAGCGGAAAAAGCGCGCTTGCTGGAAATCATGATGGCGCAGGACTTCCAGGACATCACGGGCCAGCTGATCAAAAAAGTGGTCAACATCACCAAGACCGTGGAAAACGAACTGGCCCAGCTGTTGCGCGACAACGCGCCGGCCGAGGTGCGCGAGAAACTGGCGCAAAAGCCGGTGCCGCTGATGCAGGGCCCGTCCGTGCCGTCGGTGGCGCTGGACCAGGATAATGTAGACGACCTTCTTGCGGATTTGGGATTCTAATGGACGATATGCTCAAGGATTTCGTCGTTGAGGCGATGGATCTTGCGGTTAATGTTGAAGAGCACTTGTTGCGCCTCGAGCGCGATCCTGACAACAAGGAAACACTGAATGCGGTGTTTCGTTCCTTCCACACGATCAAGGGCGGTGCCGGCTTCATGGGCTTGCCCGCGCTGGTGGCGGCCTGCCACCTGACGGAAAACCTGTTCGACGCCTTGCGCACGGGCGCCGCGCCCGTCACCCCCATCGCCATCGAGGCGGCGCTGCAGGCGTCCGGTTTCGTCGCCGACCAGCTGACGGAACTGGCCAACGGCGCCGCGCCGGAAAGCTTGCCGGCCATGCCGGAAGAGCTGGAACACATCCTGACGAACGCCATCGAAGGCAAGGGCATGGATGCGCCTGCGCCTGCCGCCGCCGTGGTGGCGGAAGTGGCCGCGCCCGTTGCCGAGGTTGCGGAAGTGCCTGCCGCCACGCCTGCCGCCGCCGTCTCCACTGCCGGCACCGATGGCCTGGACTGGGAAGGCATGTATAACGCCGTCGTGCCCGAGGGCAACCGGGTCGCTGCCGCGCCGGTGTCCGCCGTCGCCGCTGCCCCTGCCGTCGTGGCCGCCGCTGCGCCCGCCGCTGCTGCCGCTGCCGCCAAGCCGGCCGCCAAGGCCTGGGATGGCGCCGAGCGACGCGAAGAGCGTCCGGAAGTGCGCCATGCCGCGCCCGTCAAGGAAGACAGCATCCGCGTCGACGCCGTCAAGCTCGACGCGCTGCTGGAAGTGGCCGGCGAATCCGTGCAGGCCGCCAACCAGGCTGCCGTGCTGCTCGAACGCTTGCTGCAATTCAAATTCGAAGGTCAGGCCGCTACCCTGATGGCGACCCTGGCGGAAACCCTGGAGCGCGCCTCGCGTTACTCGACCGAACTGCAGCGGGCCACCCTGGCCACGCGCATGCAGCCTGTCGGCCGCCTGTTCCAGAAATTCCCGCGCCTGGTGCGCGAGCTGGCGAAAGACCTGGGCAAGGATGTCGAGCTGACCATCGAAGGCGCGGAAACGGAAGTCGACCGCGTCGTCGTGGACAGCCTGTACGATCCGCTCGTGCACATGCTGCGCAACTCGCTCGACCATGGCGTCGAATCGCCGGAAGCGCGCCTGGCCGCCGGCAAGCCCGCCAAGTCGTATATTTCGCTGAAAGCCTGGCAAGAGGCCAACAGCGTCATGATCGTGCTGCAGGATGACGGCAAGGGCATGGATCCGGTCTTCCTGCGCAGCAAGGCCCAGCAAAAGGGCTTGATCAGCGAAAACGCGCAGTTGAGCAACGACGAATGCTTCCAGCTGGTGTTCCTGCCGGGCTTCTCGACCAAGGAAGTGGCGTCCAGCGTCTCCGGCCGCGGCGTGGGCATGGACGTGGTGAAAACGGCCGTGGAGAAAAACCGCGGCGCCATCCACATCGAGTCGACGCTGGGCAAGGGCACGAAGTTCGCCATCCGCCTGCCGATCGAACTGTCGATCGTGCCGACCATGCTCGTGTCGACCTCGGGCGCCGCGCTGGCGCTGCCGATGGCGGTGGTGCAGCGCGTCGTCGAATTGCCGGAAACCTTCATGGAAGTGGGCGGCGCGCCCGTGCTGAAAGACCAGGGCCGTCCATTGCCCGTACGGTCGCTGGCCGGTGCCCTGGGCTATGAATCGTGCAGCGAACGCGTCGGCATCGTCGTCGCCGCGCCACAGCCGTACATTCTTGCCGTGGAAGCCGTCGACGGCACGGCCGACCTGGTGATCAAGCCGATGACGGCCATCACCGTGGAAGGCATTACCGGTACGGCCCGCTCGGCCGAAGGCGAGCTGGTGCTGGTCGTGGGCCTGTCGTTCCTGATGGACGGCTGCCGGGGAAGCGTTCGTCTAGCTGCCTGAGTCTTGCTTCAATCGTTAGAAAGCCCGCTAGGCATAGCGGGCTTTTTTTATGGCGCCAGCGGTGTCAGATGTTGTTAGGGCGTAAGGTGCCGCCTTCCAGCCAGCGCTGCACGCGCACGATTTCCTGGGCGCGCTCCGCCTCGTCCTTCGGCGGCGGCAGATAGATGTCGGGCATGATGCCGTCGAGATCGACCTGCAGATATGGCAAGCGGGCCGAGCGCGAGGTGGCGTAGGCCAGCTGGCGCCGTCCCGAGGGCAGAGGGTGCATGCGCAGATTCGAATAATCGAGCGCGCCTCCGCTGTTGCGTCCGATCAGCTTGACGCGAAAGCTTTGCCGCGCTTCCAGCAGAAACTGTTCGCAGGAACTGCCGCAATCGCGGTCAACCAGCACCGCCACCCTGGACGGCTGTACTGCCTGGCCAGACACACTCGCATAGCTGACAGGCCCGTTGGTGCTTTGCGCCACGAACTGGCCGGGCTGCACGCTGCGCATGCGGGTGACGGCCAGTGCCATATATTTCGTGCAGGTGGCGTCGCCGGGAGCGTACAGCGCGCAGATGTTTTCCTGGCTGGCGATATTGGCCGGCGTGGACAGCCATTCGCCACCGATATTGACGCTCTCGCCTGAAGCTAGCCATGGCAGCAAGGGCGCATATGTGCTGTCGCTGCCGCCGTTGTTGCGCCGCACATCGATAATCCAGTTTCGACGGCTGGCCAGTTCGTCGCGCTTGCTTTCCAGTAAATCATTGATGAGCTCGGCGTACCCCGGGAAAAAACTCGGTAAGGTCAGCAGCGCCGTGTGCGGCGACAGCAGCTGCAGCGATGGCGCCCTGTCATCGATGGTGGCCGTTGGCGCGGCGGTTGAGGATGGCGCTGCAGCTGGTGTCTCATGTTTCAGCGCACCGGTCGGCATGATCTGCAGGTGGCCTTTGCGCCACTGGCTCAGGTAACCGGACAGTACCGTATTGCAGGCAGCCTCATCGTTCACCCTGGCCGCCGCGGTGCTGGCGCTGGCCAATGCCTGGTCGAAATACGCTTGACCTTTTTGTGCCAGATGCTGGCGCGCGCCAGTATCGTTTTCCAGCAAAAAGGCGGGAAGGGCGCGCAAGTCCTGCCGGCAGGTCTCGCCCGGCGTGGCCGCTTGCGTATGGCTGACTGTCAAAGTAGCCAGGAGCGTGGCGGCAAAAGAACACAGTCTCATCAATGCAGTCTTTCCTGAAATTGTTGTCGAATACAATACACGAAAGATTAAAGAAAAAGTATCGATTTCTGGCCGCGCCGTGGCTCGTTCGGCGGCCTGCCCGCAGATGGGGCCGTCATGTCGCCGATATGCTGATATCGGCAATTTCCAGCTCATATCCAACAATGCGGCCAAACTTTGTATCGCCAATCCCACGCTTTTGCCTGTTTCGGTTCTGTGTCGCGCAATATATGGCATAATCCTCGTGGATCACCGTATGACCTGGTATCACTTGATCACTTACTACAGGCTGTGGCAACGCTGCATAAATCATGATGAAGACGCTTTACGACAAACTCTGGGAATCCCACGTTGTTCGGGCCGAAGATGATGGCACGACAATTTTGTACATCGACCGGCACTTGCTGCACGAAGTCACCAGCCCGCAAGCCTTCGATGGCCTCAGCGTGGCGGGCCGCCAGCCGTGGCGCATTTCCGCCAACCTGGCCGTGGCCGACCATAACGTGCCCACCACCAGCCGGGTCGACGGCATTGCCGATCCCGTCTCGCGCCTGCAGGTGGAAACCTTGGACAAGAACGCCAAGCACTACGGCTTGACCTACTTCAACATGAACGACAAGCGCCAGGGTATCGTGCACGTGATCGGCCCCGAACAGGGCGCGACCCTGCCCGGCATGACGGTGGTCTGCGGCGATTCGCACACGTCCACGCACGGCGCGTTCGGCGCGCTGGCGCACGGCATCGGCACGTCCGAAGTGGAACACGTGCTGGCCACGCAAACCTTGCTGCAAAAGAAATCCAAGTCCATGCTGGTGCAGGTCGACGGCGCCTTGCCGGCCGGCGTGACGGCGAAAGATATCGTGCTGGCCATCATTGGCAAGATCGGCACGGCCGGCGGCACCGGTTACTGTATCGAGTTCGGCGGTTCGGCCATCCGCGCCCTGTCGATGGAAGGCCGCATGACGGTGTGCAATATGGCCATCGAGGCGGGCGCGCGCGCCGGCATCATCGGCGTGGACGATACCACCATCAATTACGTCAAGGGCCGTCCGTTTTCGCCGGCCGGTCCGCACTGGGAACGCGCCGTGGCCTACTGGCGCACGCTGCATTCGGACCCGGGCGCCCGTTTCGACCTCGTCGTCACGCTCAACGCGCAAGAGATCGAACCGCAAGTGACGTGGGGCACCTCGCCCGAGATGGTGGTTGGCATCGATGGCCGCGTACCGGATCCGGACAATGAGAAAGACAGCGTCAAGCGCGACGCCATCGAAAAGGCGCTCGTCTACATGGCGCTGAAGCCGAACACGCCGATCTCGGACATCCGCATCGACAAGGTCTTCATCGGTTCCTGCACCAATTCGCGCATCGAAGATTTGCGCGCGGCCGCCGCCGTGGTACGCGGCAAGTACCGCGCCTCGAACGTCACCCTGGCGCTGGTCGTGCCCGGTTCCGGCCTGGTGAAAGATCAGGCCGAGCGCGAAGGACTCGACCGCATCTTCAAGGATGCCGGCTTCGAGTGGCGCGAGCCGGGCTGTTCCATGTGCCTGGCCATGAATGCGGACCGTCTGGAACCGGGCGAACGCTGCGCCTCGACCTCGAACCGCAACTTCGAAGGCCGGCAAGGGCAGGGCGGTCGTACCCACCTGGTGTCGCCCGCGATGGCGGCGGCGGCGGGCATCGCCGGCCACTTTGTCGACGTGCGGGGATTGCGATGAATTTGGGGTCAGACCCGTTGGGTCTGACCCCAGCATTTGCCGGTGGTTTACACTAACGGGATTTGCAACCATTAGCACATAGACTGAAATCATCATGAAAAAACTCTTCGCCCTCCTCATCGCCACCGTCATCTTGTCCGGCTGCAACACCGTCTCGGGCATCGGCCGCGATGTGCAGAAAGTCGGCCAGGTCGTCACTGGCGCCGGCGGAAAATAAACCGTGACGTGGCGGCGCCCCGCGCCGCGCGTCTTACCGAGTAGAAACAGCATGGATAAATTTACGATTTACGAAGGCCTGGTCGCCCCGCTGGACCGCGCCAACGTCGACACCGACGCGATTATTCCGAAGCAATTTCTGAAATCGATCCACCGCAGCGGCTTCGGCCCCAACCTGTTCGACGAATGGCGCTACCTCGACCATGGCGAACCGGGCCAGGACAACAGCCGCCGCCCGCTGAACCCCGAGTTCGTGCTCAACGAGCCGCGCTACCAGGGCGCCTCGATCTTGCTCACGCGCAAGAACTTCGGCTGCGGCTCCTCGCGCGAACACGCGCCGTGGGCGCTCGATCAATATGGCTTCCGCGCCATCATCGCGCCCTCGTTTGCCGACATCTTCTTCAATAACTGCTACAAGAACGGCTTGCTGCCCATCGTGCTGTCGGAAAGCCAGGTCGAGCACCTGTTCAATGAAGTCAAGGCTTTCCCCGGCTTCAAGCTGGTGGTGGACCTGGAGCAGCAATGCGTGCGCACCAGCAACGGTTCCGTCTCGTACCCGTTCGAGATCGATGCCTTCCGCAAATATTGCCTGATGAATGGGCTCGACGATATCGGCCTGACCCTGCGCCACGCCGACGACATCCGCGCCTTCGAAGAACGCCATCTTTCTGCTCAGCCCTGGCTGGCCAACGTCATTTAAACGATTAAAATATGAAAATTGCAATCTTACCCGGCGACGGCATCGGTCCTGAAATCGTCGCGCAAGCCGTCAAGGTCTTGAATGTGCTGGGCGAATCGTTTGAGCTGGAAACGGCGCCCGTGGGCGGCGCCGGCTACGCGGCCCATGGCCACCCTTTGCCGGAAGGCACGCTGGCCCTGGCGAAAGCGGCCGATGCCGTGCTGTTCGGCGCCGTGGGCGACTACCAATACGACAACCTCGAGCGCCAGTTCCGCCCGGAACAGGCGATTCTGGGCTTGCGCAAGAACCTGGGCCTGTTCGCCAACCTGCGTCCGGCCATTTTGTATCCGGAACTGGCGGGCGCCTCGACCCTGAAGCCGGAAGTGGTGTCGGGCCTGGATATCCTGATCATCCGCGAATTGACGGGCGATATTTATTTCGGCCAGCCCCGCGGCGTGCGCGAGTGCCCGGACGGTCCGTTCAAGGGCCAGCGCGAAGGCTTCGACACCATGCGCTATGCGGAAGGCGAAATCCGCCGCATCGCCCACGTGGCATTTCAGGCCGCGCAAAAGCGCGACAAGCGCCTCACCAGCGTGGACAAGGCGAACGTGCTGGAAACCTTCCAGTTCTGGAAAGATATCGTCACCGATGTGCACAAGGAATACCCGGACGTGGCGCTCGACCATATGTATGTCGATAACGCGGCCATGCAGCTGGTGCGGGCGCCGAAGAAATTCGATGTCATGGTGACTGGCAACATGTTCGGCGATATCTTGTCGGACGCGGCCGCCATGCTGACGGGCTCGATCGGCATGTTGCCGTCCGCCTCGCTGGACGCCAACAACAAGGGCTTGTACGAGCCGTCGCACGGTTCGGCGCCCGATATCGCGGGCAAGGGCGTCGCCAATCCACTGGCGACGATCCTGTCGGCCGCCATGATGCTGCGCTATTCGCTGAACCGCGAAGAGCAGGCAAACCGCATCGAAGGCGCCGTCAAGCAGGTGCTGGCGCAGGGGCTGCGCACGGCCGACATCCACGAAGCGGGCACGACTTTGGTCGGTACCGAGGCCATGGGTGATGCCGTAGTGCGTGCATTAGGATAAAATATTTCAATGATGGCAGTCGCCGTCTCATCTTGAGGAATGGTAATGAAATTAGTTGGCTTGGTAGGTTGGCGCGGTATGGTCGGTTCGGTCCTGATGCAGCGCATGCAGGAAGAGGGCGATTTCGCCCACATTGAACCGGTGTTTTTCACCACCTCGAACACGGGCGGCGCGGCGCCGGCCATGGCGAAGAATGAAACCATCCTCAAGGATGCCAACAACATCGCCGAACTGTCCAAGTGCGACATCATCATTTCCTGCCAGGGCGGCGATTACACGAGCTTTGTGTTCCCGCAGCTGCGCGCAGCGGGCTGGAACGGTTACTGGATCGATGCGGCCTCGACCTTGCGCATGGAAAAAGACGCCGTCATCGTGCTCGACCCCGTCAACCTGCACGTCATCAAGGATGCGCTGGGCAAGGGCGTCAAGAACTACATCGGCGGCAATTGCACCGTGTCGTGCATGATGATGGGCCTGGGCGGCCTGTTCCAGCACGACCTGATCGACTGGATGACGTCGATGACGTACCAGGCGGCCTCGGGCGGCGGCGCGCAGCACATGCGCGAACTGCTGACGCAATTTGGCACCATCAACAGCTCAGTCAAGGCGCTGCTGGAAAACCCGGCGTCCGCCATCCTGGAAATCGACCGCCAGGTGCTGGCCACCCAGCACGGCTATTCGCCGGATGAAATCAAGCAATTCGGCGCGCCGCTGGCCGGCAACCTGATCCCGTGGATCGACAAGGACCTGGGCAACGGCCAGTCCAAGGAAGAATGGAAGGCGGGCGCGGAAACGAACAAGATCCTCGGCCGCGGCATCGATTTCGGCACCAAGGAAATTCCCGTCGACGGCCTGTGCGTGCGCATCGGCGCCATGCGCTGCCATTCGCAGGCGCTGACCATCAAGCTGAAGAAAGATGTGCCGCTCGATGAAATCAACGACATCATCGCCAGCAACAATCAATGGGTGAAATTCGTGCCGAACACGCGCGAAGCGTCCGTGCGCGACTTGTCGCCGGCGGCTGTCACGGGCAGCCTGACGATTCCCGTCGGCCGCGTGCGCAAGATGAGCATGGGCGGCGAATACCTGTCCGCGTTCACCGTGGGCGACCAGTTGCTGTGGGGCGCGGCCGAGCCGCTGCGCCGCATGCTGCGTATTTTGCTGGATGCGTAACAGCAATAAATCAGCAATTAATTGCTGATGCGGATCAAGCCGGGGCTGTTTTCCCGGCTTTTTTTTCGCCCTGAGCCCGTCAAGGCTCAACCATGCGGAGCTTGCATAGCTCTGGGCATGATGATATGTTGATACCTCTGGAAAAGTAACTGTTTTCCCATGTCAACTAAGATGCCGCCAACTATGCCTGTACACACTCGTCCCCGGGTCGCCTCCCTTGCCATTAAAACACTCAGCAGCGCTGTCGCCTGTGCGGTGTTATTGTCACCGGCGGCATCCGCAGCCGAGCTGGGCAAGATCACGGTGCTGTCCGCCGCCGGCCAGCCGCTGCGCGCCGAGGTCGAATTATCGGCCATCAAGCCAGGCGAGGCAGCCAGCCTGCTGGCCAAGCTGGCGCCGCCGGAGGCCTATCGCCAGGCCAACGTGGAATTCAATCCCGCATTGAACGCCTTGACGTTTGCCGTGGAAAACCGCAATGGCAAGCCCTTCATCCGCATCAGCTCGGCTCAACCGGTGGCCGAGCCCATGGTGGATCTCTTGCTGGAACTGAGCGGCAAGAGCGGTCGCCAGGTGCGCGAATATGCGTTCGTGCTCGATACGCCGGAAGCGCGCCAGACGCGCGGCGCGCAAGTGACGGCGCCGGCCGAACCGGGCAAAGGCAAGGCGGCGGCCGATGCTGCGCCAGCTGCGGCGAAAAAGCCGGCCGGGGAATACAAGGTCAAGACGGGCGACACCCTGAGCCGCATCGCCAGCGAACTGAAGCCTTCGGGCGTGTCGCTCGACATGATGCTCGTCGCCCTGTACCGCGCCAATCCCGACGCCTTCAAGGGCGAGAACATGAACCGCATGCAGGCCGGGCGCATCCTGGCCGTGCCTGGCGCGGACGCCGTGCGCGCTACCGGTGCGGCTGAAGCGAAGGGCATCGTGACGGCGCACGCCATCGATTTCGAGGCCTACCGCAACAAGCTGGCAGGTCAGGTGTCGCAAAGCAAGCCGGCCAAGGCCGCGCAAGCGACGCAAAGCACGGCCGGCAAGATCGGTGCGACCAAGGTGCAGGAAAAGCCGACGGCCGTGAGCGAGTCGCAAGACAAGCTGAAACTGTCGAAGGCGGAGCCGGCGGCCAAGTCGGCCGGCAAGAGCGCCGTCGCCAGCGAGGAAGACAAGATCGCCAAGGCGAAACAGGTCGATGAAGCCGCTGCCCGCGTCAAGGAGCTGGAAAAGAACGTCAGCGACCTGGAAAAGTTGATGGCGGTCAAGAGCAAGGCCATGGCCGACAAGAGCGCCCCCGCACCCGCCAAACCGGCTGAGGCCGCTGCCAGCGCGCCCGCCAGCGCGCCGGCCGAGGCGCAGCCGCCCGCACCTCAGCCGGCCGCACCGAAGGTCAAACCGGTGCCGCTGGTGAAAAAACCATCGCCGCTGGAGCCGACGATTACCGACAAGATCAATGACCACTTGGGCGCCATCGGCATCGGCATCGCCGCGCTGCTGGCGGCCGTGGCGGCGCTGGTGGTCGCGCGGCGCCGCAAGGAGACGCCGCCGCCAGCCCAGGGCGATATCGCCCCCGTGGTCGAGCCGGAACCGGAAGCGCCCGTGACGCCGCCGTCCGGCCTGGCGCCGGAAGACCAGCAGTCCGAAGCGAGCAATCACCTGTTCGGTACGGGCGCGGCCGCTGCCGGCGTGGCTGCCGCCGTGGGCGCGAGCATGCTCGATGCGAATGAAACGGACCCCGTCGCCGAAGCGGACGTGTATATCGCTTACGGCCGCGATGGTCAGGCGGAAGACATCCTCAAGGAAGCCTTGCGCATCCACCCGGAACGCCATGCGGCCCGCCTGAAGCTGCTGGAAATCTATTCGGCCCGCAACGACGTGCGCGCGTTTGAAGACCAGGCCAGCGAGCTCTACAGTCTGACGCGTGGCCAGGGCGAGGAGTGGCCGCAGGCGGCCGCACTGGGACTGGCGCTCGATCCCACCAATCCCCTGTATGGCGATACGGAAGACGACGCCGTGGTCAGCCTGAGCAAGGCAGCCGGCGACGACGTGCATGGCCAGAGCATGGACTTGCCCGACGAGCCGCACGGGCCGCTGGCCGACCTGGCGCCGGCCGAGCCGGTCTCCTCCGTGACGGCCCGCGATGCGCGCGCCCCCCTCGACTTTGACCTCGACAGCCTCGATTTCGAACCTGTTTCCACCAGCGAGCCGATCGTCATGCCGGGGCCGGACAGCAAGCCGGTCCCTGCCGCGCACGATGCGCAGTATGACGCCAGCATGGATTTCGGCCTGGACCTGGAGCCGCCTGCCGGCCCCGTCAATGGCGTGGGCGCCGGTTTGACGCCGTTGCCTGATCCGTTGAAGGAGGTCGACCTGGCCCACTTCGACCTCGACGAACCCGTGGCGCCGGCTGCCGCGCCCGTCGCACCCGTCGCGGCGGCCGAGCCTTCCCTCGACAGCCTGTTCGACGATGCGCAAGCGCCGGCGAGCTTGCCGGAAGCGATACCGCCCGCACAGGAATTCGACCTGTCCGGCATCGACCTGGACCTCAACGATGGCAAGACGGCCAGCGTGGGCGTGGACGACCCGTTGTCGGCCATCCACATGGAAATGGATACCAAGCTGGACCTGGCGATCGCATACCAGGAAATCGGCGACAAGGAAGGCGCGCGCGAGCTGATCGATGAGGTCATCAAGGGGGGGAGCGAGGAGCAGGTCGCCAAGGCGAATACCATGAGAGCTTTGCTGAGCTAAGCACCAGATACGACGTCCATGGCTGCGTTGCACGGTCTCGCCGTACTATTCGTACTGTCTTCGACCATGCGCCTTGCCCTGAACGCCGTCTCAGGCGCTTGTGTGGCAGGAGGCGGGGCCGCCTTTGCGCCGGTATAATGCTTCGATGCAAAATATTACGACAGCAACGCCATTGAAGCGTATCGTCCTCGGCCTGCAGTACGACGGCACGGCCTGGCATGGATACCAGAAACAGGAAGACGGGCAAACGGTGCAGGACCAGCTGGAAAACGCGCTGGAACAGTTTGCCCGCGTGCGCCTGGCCACCACGTGCGCTGGCCGCACGGATACGGGCGTGCATGCGCTCGAGCAAGTCGTGCATTTCGATACGGATTTGAACCGCGATGTGCACTCGTGGGTGCGCGGCGTCAACGCTTTCCTGCCCAAATCGATCGCCGTGCGCTGGGCCAAGGAACTTGACGGCGATCCGACGGTCAATGACTTCTTCCACGCCCGGTTCAGCGCCCGCGCGCGCACCTATCATTATGTGTTGTACAACAACGCCACCCGTTCGCCGCTGGTGGAGGGGCGCGCCGGTTTCTTTTTCCGTCCGCTGGACGTGGAACTGATGCGCCAGGCCGTGCAGCCGCTCTTGGGCTGGCACGATTTCACGGCGTTTCGCGCCGCGCAATGCCAGGCCAAGTCGCCCGTCAAGCTGATGCATGACATCCGCATCGAGCGGCGCGGCGATTGCGTGATTTTTACGATTACGGCCAATGCCTTCCTGCACCACATGGTGCGCAACCTGGTCGGTTCGCTCGTCTACATCGGCACGGGACGAGAAAAGCCGGAGTGGCTCGGGCATTTGCTGGAAAGCAAGGACCGCCACGCGGCGGCGCCCACCTTCATGCCGGACGGCCTGTACCTGGCACAGATCGATTACGATCCGAAATGGGCCTTGCCGCAAGACAGCAGCAGCGCCTTGCCCTGGTTTTGATCTGCATCAATAAAGGATAGCCATGCCACGCACACGCATCAAGATCTGCGGCCTGACCCGCGTCGAAGACATCCAGGCTGTCGTGGCGGCGGGCGCCGACGCCATCGGTTTCGTGTTTTATCCGAAAAGCCCCCGTTACGTGACGCCCGGGCAGGCCGCCAGCCTGATCGCCGCCATGCCCCCCTACGTGACGACGGTGGGCCTGTTCGTCAATGCCACCGTGGACGAGGTGCGGGCCACCAGGGCCGTGGCGCCTTTATCTCTGCTGCAATTTCATGGCGACGAGACGCCTGAGCACAGCGCGGCGCTCGCCGGTGCCGTGAATACGCCGTTTACGCAAGTGTTCCGCGTCAAACCCGACACCCGCTTTGAAGATTTGCTAGAATACGAACAGCGCTATCGCGCCGCCAGCCCCTTGTTCTCGAGCCTCTTGCTCGATACCTATGTGGATGCCTACGGCGGTGCAGGAAAGGTATTCGATTGGTCCCTCATTCCAGAAGAACTCGCGCCTCGGGTCGTTTTAAGTGGTGGCTTGAGCGTACAAAACGCGACTGACGCAGTGGTGCGCGTGCGCCCTTACGCCGTCGACATCAGCAGTGGTGTCGAAGCGTCCAAGGGCATCAAGGACGCATCCCGAGTCCGCGCGTTCATCGCCGCGGTGGGGGATGCCGATGCCATCATTGCCAGAGGAAACCACCATGAATGACCACACCAACTCGCCCGGCGCAGCCGCCGCATTGTTCCACGCTACCGATTACCCGTTTCCCGACCTGCGCGGCCACTTCGGCCCGTACGGCGGCTCCTTCGTTGCCGAAACGCTCACGCATGCACTGGCCGAACTGAAAGACGCCTATGCGCGCTACAGCACGGACCCGGAATTCCTCGAAGAATTCCGCTACGAGCTGAAACACTTCGTCGGCCGTCCCTCGCCCATCTACCACGCCAAGCGCTGGTCCGAGATGGCCGGCGGCGCGCAAATTTATTTCAAGCGCGAAGACTTGAACCACACGGGCGCGCACAAGATCAACAACGTGATCGGCCAGGCCCTGCTGGCCAAGCGCATGGGCAAGCCGCGCATCATCGCCGAGACGGGCGCCGGCCAGCACGGCGTGGCCACGGCCACCATCTGCGCGCGCTTCGGCCTCGAATGCGTGGTCTACATGGGCAGCGAAGACGTCAAGCGCCAGGCGCAGAACGTGTACCGCATGAAATTGCTGGGCGCGACCGTCGTGCCCGTCGAATCGGGTTCGAAGACACTCAAGGATGCGCTGAACGAAGCCATGCGCGATTGGGTCACCAACATCGAGAATACCTTTTATATTATCGGTACCGTGGCCGGCCCCCATCCTTACCCGATGATGGTGCGCGACTTCCAGTCCGTGATCGGCGAGGAATGCCTGGTGCAGATGCCGGAAATGACGGGCCGCCAGCCCGACTACGTGCTGGCCTGCATCGGCGGCGGCTCGAATGCCATGGGCATCTTTTACCCGTACATCGACCAGAAGGATGTAAAACTGATCGGCGTGGAAGCGGCTGGTGAGGGATTGGACACAGGCAAGCATTCGGCTTCGCTGACGGCCGGCTTCCCGGGCGTGCTGCATGGCAACCGCACCTATCTGCTGCAGGATGACAACGGCCAGATCATCGAGACGCATTCCGTCTCGGCCGGCCTCGACTATCCGGGCGTGGGGCCGGAACATGCGTGGCTGAAAGATTCGGGCCGCGCGCAATACGTGTCGATCACCGATGACGAGGCGCTGCAGGCTTTCCACGACTGTTGCCATATCGAAGGCATCATCCCGGCCCTGGAATCGTCGCACGCGCTGGCCTACGCGGCCAAGCTGGCGGCCACCTTGCCGAAAGACCAGATCGTGCTGGCCAACCTGTCGGGCCGTGGCGACAAGGACATGCATACCGTGGCGGAACGCATGGGACTCAATTTCTCCTGAGACCCCAATAACGGCTGGGGTCGGACCCTCAGGGTCCGACCCCGGTCTTTGCTCCTGGGTTGAAATTACTTCCTCTATCCATCACCACGAAAGCTCACCATGTCCCGTATCGCCACCACCTTCGCCCAATTAAAATCCAACAACAAGACCGCCCTGGTCACCTTCATCACCGCCGGCGACCCCGGCCCTGACGCCACCGTGCCGCTGATGCACGCGCTCGTCGAGGGCGGCGCCGACATCCTGGAGCTGGGCGTGCCGTTTTCCGACCCCATGGCCGAAGGCCCCGTCATCCAGCGCGCCTGCGAACGGGCCTTGAAATTCAATGTCGGCATCCACGACGTGTTCGGCTACGTGCGCCAGTTCCGTGAAACGAACCAGACGACGCCCGTGGTGCTGATGGGGTACGCCAATCCCATCGAGCGCATCGGCAGCGCCGCGTTTATTGATGCAGCGCAAGCGGCCGGCGCCGATGGCGCCATCGTCGTCGACTATCCTCCGGAAGAGTGCGAGGAGTTCGGCGCCGCCATGCGCGCAGCGGGCCTCGACCTGATTTTCCTGCTGGCGCCCACTTCGACCGAAGAGCGCATCGCGCAAGTGGCCAAGGTTGGCGGCGGCTTCAGCTATTACGTGTCGCTCAAGGGCGTCACGGGCGCCGGCAACATTGATACGGAACAGGTGGCGGAGCGCCTCGCGGCCATCCGCCAGCATGTAAAATTACCCATCGGCGTGGGCTTCGGCATCCGCGATGGGGCCACGGCCAAGGCCGTGGCCAAGGTGGCCGATGCCGTCGTGATCGGCAGCCGCATCATCCAGGAAATTGAAAATGCCCCGGAAGGTGGCGCCGTCGACGCCGTGCGCAGCTTTACGGCAGGCATCCGCGCCGCACTGGACGCCTGAGCAAGCTTGCCGTTTACGCAAGATGCGTTGGCGGCAAAGTTCGACAGCCCGGCGATAAACGGCTACACTTCGGCCACTGATTTGCCTGTTATTGTGCAATAGATAAAATTTTTGGTGGCGCCCCGCGGGGCGTTGCCGTTGACCGTCTGCCGGGGGCGTCCACCGACGCTACCCCTACAAGGGCCCAAGGAGAAAATATGAGTTGGTTGGAAAAACTGCTGCCACCGCGCATCCAGCGTTCTGATGCGGCCGCGCGCAAGACCATGCCGGAAGGCCTGTGGGTCAAGTGCCCGTCGTGCGAAGCCGTGCTGTACCGTACGGACCTGGAATCGAATTTGCACGTGTGCCCGAAATGCGACCACCACATGCGCATCCGCGCGCGTGAACGCCTCGACAGCCTGCTCGACGCGGGCGGCCGCTATGAAATCGGCCAGGAAATCCTGCCCGTGGATACCCTGAAGTTCAAAGACAGCAAGAAATACCCGGACCGCCTGAAGTCCGCCATGGAAGCGACTGGCGAGACGGATGCGATGGTCGTCATGGGCGGCGCCATCATGAGCCTGCCAGTAGTCGTGGCGTGCTTCGAATTCGAATTCATGGGCGGCTCCATGGGCTCGGTCGTGGGCGAGCGCTTCGTGCGCGGCGCGCAGATCGCGCTCGAGCAGAAAGTGCCGTTCATTTGCATCACCGCCACCGGTGGCGCGCGCATGCAGGAAGGCTTGCTGTCGCTGATGCAGATGGCGAAAACCACGGCGATGCTGACCAAGTTGTCGGAAAAGAAATTGCCATTCATCAGCGTGCTGACCGACCCGACCATGGGCGGCGTGTCCGCCTCGTTCGCCTTCATGGGCGACGTGGTCATTGCCGAACCGAAAGCGCTGATCGGCTTTGCCGGCCCGCGCGTGATTGAAAACACCGTGCGCGAAAAACTGCCGGAAGGCTTCCAGCGCGCCGAGTTCCTCGTCACCAAGGGCGCCGTCGACATGATCGTCGACCGCCGCAAGATGCGCGAAGAAATCGCCCGTCTGCTGGCCTTGTTGCAAAACCAGGCTGTGGAAGTGCTGGCTTAATTTACCGCTGGCGTCGGGTTACGGCCTTTGGCCTAACCCGACCTACATCGTCCTGCCTCGTTATATCTCTTCTGCGCCTTGCGCATCGCATCCTTCAAGAAGTCTCCCATGCAAAACCTCCCTACGTCATTGCCGGACTGGCTCGCCATGCTGGAAACCCGCCATTCGGAAACCCAGATCAACATGGGCCTGGACCGCGTGCAAGCCGTCAAGGCGCGCATGCAGCTCGCTTTTACTTGCCCCGTGATCATGGTGGCGGGCACGAATGGCAAGGGCTCCACCTGCGCCATGCTGGAATCCGTGTTGTTGCGTGCCGGCTACAAAGTGGGCTTGTACATCAAGCCGCATTTCCTCGATTTTAACGAGCGCGCGCGCGTGCTGGGCGAGATGGCCAGCGACGAGCAGCTCGTCGCCAGCTTCCAGGCCGTCGAAGCCGTGCGCGGCGATACGCCGCTCACCTATTTCGAATTCACTACCTTGGCGATTTTGCATCTGCTGTCGCAAGCCAAGCTGGACGTGGCCATCCTGGAAGTGGGCCTGGGCGGGCGCCTGGATGCCGTCAACGTGATCGACGCGGACGTGGCCATCATCACCAGCGTCGATATCGACCACACGGATTACCTGGGCGACACGCGCGAAGCGATCGGCTTTGAAAAGGCGGGCATCTTCCGTCCAGGCAAGGCGGCCATCTGCAGCGACCCCGTGCCGCCGCAATCGTTGATCGACCATGCCGAGGCCATCGGCGCCGACCTGTGGCTGATGGGTCGCGATTTCAACTATTCAGGCGACAAGCAGCAGTGGAACTACGGCGGGCGCGAGCAGCGCCGCAATTCGCTGGCCTACCCGAGCTTGCGCGGCGCCAACCAGATCCTCAATGCGACGGCCGTGCTGGCCGCGCTGGAAGTGCTGAAGCTGAAACTGCCCGTGGGCGCGCAGGAAGTGCGCACGGGCCTCGTGACGGTGGAACTGCCGGGCCGCTTCCAGGTCTTGCCTGGCCGCCCCAGCGTGATCCTCGACGTGGCGCACAACCCCCACGCGGCGTCGGCGCTGAACCAGAACCTCGGTAATATGGGTTTCCACCCGTACACCTATGCCGTATTCGGTTCCATGCACGACAAGGATATCGATGGCGTGCTGGCCGCGATGAGTGAACACGTTGACCACTGGTGCCTGACGGGCCTGCCTTCGCCGCGCGCGGCCACGGCTTCCGAGCTGGCCGCCAAGGTGCAGATCATGCTCGAAGATAAGCCCGACAGCAGCGAACATACTGTGTCTATTTTCGATGATCCGGCACAAGCTTTTGCAAATGCAATGAGCCGGGCCGGTGAGAATGATAGAATTGTGGTCTTTGGTTCTTTCCTCACCGTTGCAGGCGTGATGAAGGCCCGAAAATCCTCACTTCACTGAAACGCACTCGACTGAAAATCACGCATGGGCTTGTTCTCGAAACTGTTTAAAAACAAGCAAGAATCCTCTGGCGAAGACAGCGGCTTTTATGTCCCTGGCGAAGCACAGTCGCCGACCCGCAAGCGCGCCGCCAACACCTCGGGTGGCGGCGGATCGCGCCGTGGCGGCAAGGAAGCACCGGATCCGGTCTTGCCTGAAAAAAAGCGCGCACGCCGCCGCCTGGTCGGGGCCGTCGCCCTGGCCCTGGGCGTCGCCGTCGGCTTGCCGATGCTGCTCGATTCGGAGCCGAAAGCACCGTTCAACGATATCGCCATCGACATTCCGTCGAAGGAAAAGGCGGCGCCTGCACCGGCGCCTGTGCCGGCCGTTCCGGTCCAGGCCGCATCGAATGGCCTGGACCAGTCCGAGGAAATCGTCGACGCGCCGCTGCCGCCTGCGGCCAAGCCGACGCCGGCCCCCGTTCTGGCCGCCGCCCAGCCTGTACCGGTCAAGCCGGCCTATGTGGAGCCGAAACCCGAACCCAAGCCCGAACCGAAGCCTGTCAAGGTGGAGCCGAAACCGGAACCGAAGCCCGAGCCGAAGCATGAAGCCAAGCCGGAGCCGAAACACGAGCCCAAGCCTGAACCGAAGCATGAAGTAAAGCCCGAAGCCAAGCCTGAGGCCAAGCCTGCCAAGCCGGCGCAATCGGCCGACGATGCCGCGCGTGCGCTGGCCATCCTGGAAGGCAAGCCGCAAGAAAAAGCGCAAGACAAGGCCCACGACGCCGGCAGCGGCAAGTTCGTGGTGCAGGTGGCGGCGCTGGCGACGCAGGACAAGGTCGATGAATTGCAGGACAAGCTGCGCGAAGCGGGCATCAAGTCGTACACGCAGAAAGTCTCCAGTCCGGCGGGCGAGCGCATCCGTGTGCGCGTGGGACCGTTCGGCAGCCGTGAAGACGCGGAAAAGACGCGCGCCAAGTTGCAAAAGCTGGGCCTGGGCGGCTCGCTGGTGCCGGCGTGATGTTGCAAGGCTGAATGCGCGTGACGATCTTCGATTACCTGGTGCTGTTCGTGCTGGTGACTTCCGTGCTGATCAGCATGATGCGCGGCCTGGTCAAGGAAATACTGTCCCTGGTCAGCTGGATCGTGGCGTTCGTCATTGCCAATGCCTATGGCGCCACCCTGGCGAAATTTCTGCCGGAAGCCGTGCCGGGCGAAGCGATCCGTTTATTGCTGGCTTTCGTGGTGCTGTTCATCGGCGTGCGCATTTTGATGGGATTGCTGTCCATGACGGTTGACGCGCTCGTCAAGGTGACAGGCCTGAGTCTGGCCGACCGCACCCTGGGCAGCCTGTTCGGCGTGGCGCGGGGCCTTGTGATCGTGCTGACCGCCGTCATCTTGTGTGGCATGACTTCCATACCGCAGCAGCCATTCTGGAAAAACGCGCTGCTCAGTCCGCTCGCGGAACAGGGCGCGCGCGCCATCAAGCCTTATCTGCCTGCCGCTTACGCGCAGCATGTGAAATTTTGAATTTTTTTAAAATCAGTAGCACAGTTTAGGAGCACACCATGTGTGGCATCGTCGGCGTCGTTTCCCATCAACCTGTCAATCAATTGCTCTATGATGCATTGTTGCTCCTGCAACATCGCGGTCAGGACGCGGCAGGGATTGCGACCAATCACAGCAGTATGTTTTCCATGCACAAGGCCAACGGCCTCGTGCGAGACGTCTTCCGCACGCGCAACATGCGTTCGCTGCAAGGCACGACGGGCATCGGCCATTGCCGCTACCCGACGGCCGGTTCGTCGAGCGAAGAGGAAGCACAGCCGTTCTATGTGAATGCGCCGTTCGGCATCACCCTGGCGCACAATGGCAACCTGACCAACTGGGAACAGTTGAAGCTGGAAATGTTCAAGAACGACCGCCGCCACATCAATACCGATTCCGATTCGGAAGTGCTGCTCAACGTGCTGGCGCATGAAATCCAGGAAGCGACGACGGGCCTGAACCTGGACCCGGAAGCTATCTTCAAGGCCGTGACCGTGCTGAACCGTCGCGTCAAGGGCGGCTATGCCGCCGTCGCGCAAATCGCCGGCGTGGGCTTGCTGGCCTTCCGCGACCCGCACGGCATCCGTCCGCTGTGCCTGGGCATCAATGAAACGGAGCAGGGTCCCGAATACCTGATCGCTTCCGAATCCGTGGCCCTGGAAGGCATGGGCTTCCGCTTCGTGCGCGACATCGGCCCCGGCGAAGCCGTCTTCATCGATGCCGACAAGAAATTGCACAGCGCCCAGTGCGCCGACAATGCCAGCCTGAACCCGTGCGTGTTCGAATTCGTCTACCTGGCCCGTCCCGACTCCGTCATCGACGGCGCCTCCGTGTACGCCACGCGCCTGAAAATGGGCGAATACCTGGCCGAGAAGATCCGCGCCGAATTGCCAGGCGTGCATATCGACGTGGTCATGCCGATTCCCGATTCCTCGCGTCCGGCCGCCATCCAGCTGGCCATGGCGCTGAACATCGAATACCGCGAAGGCTTCATCAAGAACCGCTACATCGGCCGCACTTTTATCATGCCGGGCCAGGCGGCGCGCAAGAAATCCGTGCGCCAGAAGCTCAACGCGATCCCGTCCGAATTCAAGGATAAAGTGGTCTTGCTCGTCGACGATTCCATCGTGCGCGGCACCACCAGCCGTGAAATCGTGCAGATGGCGCGTGAAGCGGGCGCGACGAAAGTCATCTTCGCCTCGGCCGCGCCGCCCGTCATCTATCCGAACGTGTACGGCATCGACATGCCGACGCGCGACGAGCTGATCGCCTACGGCCGCACGACGGAAGAAGTGTGCCGCGAAATCACGGCCGACTACCTGGTCTACCAGGATATCGGCGCGCTCAAGCAGGCGATCGCCGACGTCAACCCGGCCCTGACCAACTTCGAGGCCTCGTGCTTCGACGGCGTCTACGTGACGGGCGACGTGTCGCAGGAATACCTGGACCGCCTGGAATATGCGCGCCACCATCCGAAGGCGGCAGCGCCCGAAGATACGCCGCGTTCCCAGCTGAACCTGAACCTGGCAACGACAGAAGCGTAATTATCTTGCCCGGCTAGCGCCGGGCTTTTTTTGCTCCGCGATCATGAACGATAAAAAAAACTACGGCTTTACCACCACCATCCTGCATAACGACCGCCGCAAGGGCATCGAGCATGGTTCGCTGCACAAGCCCGTGCACACTTCCGTCGCGTTTGGTTATGCCGATGCGCGCCAGCTCGCTTCCGTATTCCAGGGCAAGGAACCCGGTTTCCGCTATGGCCGCCAGGGCAACCCCACCGTGTCCGCGCTGGAAGACAAGGTCAACAAGATGGAAGACGGCGTGGCGACCTTGTGCTTCGCCACCGGCATGGGCGCCATCGGCGCCGTGGTGCAGTCGCTGCTGCGCGCGGGCGACCATGTCGTCTCGTCGGCCTTTTTGTTTGGCAACACCAACAGCCTGTGGCAAACGGTGACGGGGCAGGGCATCGCCGTGTCCTTCGTCGACGCCACCGAGGTAGCCAACGTGGCGGCCGCCATCACGCCTGCCACGCGCATCTTGTTCGTGGAAACCATCGCCAATCCGCGCACGCAGATCGCCGACCTGAAAAAAATCGGTGACCTGTGCCGCGAAAAGGGCATCTTGTACATCGTCGACAACACGATGACGACGCCGTATTTGTTCCGCCCGAAAGCCGTGGGCGCGGGCCTCGTGGTCAACGCCTTGACGAAATCCATTGGCGGCCACGGCAATGCGCTGGGCGGCAGCTTGACGGACACGGGCGTGTTCGACTGGACGCAGTATCCGAATATTTTCGAGAACTACAAGAAGGCGGCGCCCGCGCAGTGGGGCATCGCGCAAATCCGCGCCAAGGCCTTGCGCGACTTCGGCGCGTCCCTGGGGCCGGAAGCGGCGCACCATATCGCCGTCGGCGCGGAAACCATGGCCTTGCGCATGGACCGCACTTGCTCGAACGCACTGGCGCTGGCCACCATGTTGCAGGCCGACCCGAGAGTGGCGGCCGTGCATTACCCGGGCTTGGCGTCGCACCCGCAGCACGCGCTGGCGAGCGACCTGTTCCGCAGCTATGGTTCGCTGTTCAGCTTTGAATTGAAGGATGGCATCGATTGCTTCGATTTCCTCAATCGTTTGAATTTGGCCATTCCAGCGAGCAACCTCGGCGACACGCGCACCCTGGTCATTCCCGTCGCCCACACGATCTTCTACGAGATGGGCGCCGAGCGCCGCGCCAGCATGGGCATCGCCGAATCGCTGATCCGCGTCTCCGTCGGTATCGAGGATGAGGTGGATCTGCTCGAGGATTTCCGCCAGGCACTCGATGTATAAGTCGCCGGACAAATGAAAAGGGCCGCAACAGTCATGCTGTTGCGGCCCTTTGTTCGTGCAGTCGTTTAATGCCAGCTGCGCATCAGTCCCACAGCCAGGCCTTCCAGGGCGAATTCATCTTTCGGCAGCAGTTCGATGACGGAAACTTAGGTGTCAGGCATGAGAAGGGGCCGCAACTAAAAACCGGGGTCAGACCCGGCGGGTCTGACCCCGGCAGGCAACTTAATGCCAGCTGCGCATCAAGCCGACTGCCAAGCCTTCCAGGGCAAATTCATCTTCCGGCGACACGGTGATGACCTTGAAGTCTGGGTTTTCCGGCAGCAATTCGATGACGGAACCCGTCTTCTTGTAGCGCTTGACGGTGACTTCATCGCCGATGCGGGCCACGACGATCTGGCCATTCTTGGCGCTGTCGACCTTCTTGACGGCCAGTAAATCGCCATCCATGATGCCGGCGTCGCGCATGGACCAGCCGCGTACCTTCAGCAGGAAGTCGGGCTTGGCCGAGAACAGGGCCGGGTCCACGTTGTAGCTCGCTTCCAGGTTTTCCTGGGCAAGGATGGGCGAACCGGCGGCCACCCTGCCGATCAGGGGCAGCGACATCAGCAGCGCCGCCGGCACTTTCGATGGCGGCGCTTCGGCTGCCGCGCCGATCAGGCGGATGCCGCGCGAGGTGCCGGGCGAAATCTCGATCGCGCCCTTGCGGGCCAGGGCCTGCAAATGCTCCTCGGCCGCATTGGCCGATTTGAAACCCAGTTCATTGGCAATTTCGGCACGGGTGGGAGGAAAGCCCGTGTTTTCAATCGCGTCCTTGATCAGGTTCAGGATTTGTTCTTGTCGTGCTGTCAGCTTGATCATGAGCGGTGGGTGCATACTAAAATGCTGTCTATATGAACAGTCTGTATTTTTGTACAGTATCGCTCACTATGCAAGGGGATTTCCGTGTTTTCGGCGAATTTCGCAAGAAATACTTGTTCCCGGTCGAAAAGCACGGTGGTCCGCGGGCTTTTCGGGCACTGGCGCAAGCAATGATTGAAACGTTTGCAAAAGGCGGTTATAATCTTCGGCTGACCTTCCCACACCCGTCTTGACGCCGGGGTGGGCGATTATCAATCCGACCTGAAGGAGTTTGCATGCGTCATTATGAAATAGTCTTTATCGTCCATCCGGACCAAAGCGAGCAAGTGCCCGCGATGATCGAACGCTACAAAGCCAGCGTAACCACCCGCGGCGGTTCGGTTCACCGCGTGGAAGATTGGGGCCGCCGTCAAATGGCTTACTCGATCCAAAAGCTGCCTAAAGCACACTACATCTGCCTGAACATCGAATGCGACAACGAGACCCTGGTCGAGTTGGAAACAGCATTCAAATTCAATGATGCCGTGTTGCGTCACCTGACCGTTAAAATGAAGAAAGCTGAAACAGCTCCTTCGCCGATGATGAAATCGGTACAACGCGAAGACGCGGCCAAAAGCCACCGCACCGAAGCACCAGCAGCCGCTCCAGCCGCAGCAGCAGCTTAATTCTTGACCAGGATCGTGCGCTGAACCAGCTACAAGTCACCGCCATCATTGCCGAGCGCGAAATATTGCGCTACACCCCGGCAGGACTGCCGATTGTGAATGCAGTATTGCAACACAGTTCGCAGCAGATGGAAGCAGGGATTGCCCGTTTGACCGAGTTTGATGTTGCCGCGCTAGCCGCTGGCGAAATTTCAGGCCGGTTCAGTCAGGCAAGCTTGGGCGGGGTGTATCAGTTCACGGGTTTCCTGGCCAGGAAGAGCCGCAACAGCAAGAGTTTGGTGTTTCACATCATTGATTTTAGTGCAGTCAATTCTGACTAGCGCATTTTAGATACAGGAGCCTGACATGGCATTCGGTAAAAAGTTCGACAAAAATAAGCTCAAGCTTAAAGAAAAACGCAAACAGCAAAACCCTTTGTTCAAACGTAAGAAGTTCTGCCGCTTCACGGCAGCGCACGTTGAGCAAGTCGACTACAAAGACGTCGACACGCTGAAAGACTTCGTCCAGGAAAACGGCAAGATCATGCCAGCACGCCTGACCGGTACCAAAGCGCACTACCAGCGCCAAGTCGACACCGCAATCAAGCGCGCTCGCTTCCTCGCGCTGCTGCCATACACCGATCTGCACCACGCTTAATCGGTCAGATATTCCTGGAGAAGAACTATGCAAATCATTCTGTTAGAAAAAGTTGTAAACGTCGGTAACCTCGGCGAAGTCGTCAAAGTCAAAGACGGTTACGCACGTAACTTCCTGATCCCGCAACGCCTGGCACGTCGTGCTACGGCAACCGCTGTGGCTGAATTCGAAGTCAAGCGCGCCGAACTGGAAAAAGCTGCTGCCGCCAAACTGGCCGCATCGCAAGCCCAGGGCGAAAAACTGAGCGGCCTGACCGTTCAAGTTGCTCAAAAAGCTGGCGTCGATGGCCGTCTGTTCGGTTCCGTCACCAACTTCGACATCGCTGAAGCGCTGACCAAGCAAGGTTTTGCTGTTGAAAAAGCACAAATCCGCATGCCTACCGGCCCGCTGAAGATCGTTGGCGAGCACAACGTTTCGGTTGCTCTGCACACCGACGTGGTCGTGGAAGTTGTTATCGCTGTCGTTCCAGACGCGAACGCGTAATCGTCTGCGGGCCTGGCCCGCAAGCGCTGCCGCACTATGAAAAGCCGGGTTCGCCCGGCTTTTTTGTGGCCTTTTTTTCGCTCATTTTCAGCCCTTTATTTTTGCCGGCACGCCGAAGCGGGTATAATTCGCGCCATGAACGCCCCCTCTGATCCGCAACTGGATTCCCTCCGTATTCCGCCGCATTCGATCGAAGCAGAACAATCCGTTATCGGTGGTCTGCTGCGCGACAATGCCGCCTATGACCGCATCGCCGACTTCATGCATGCGGAGGATTTCTATCGCTATGACCATCGCATCATCTTCGAGCAAATCGTCAAGATGGTTAACGCTTCCAAGCCAGCCGATGTCATTACTGTTTTTGAAACCCTGACCCAGCTCGGCAAGGCCGATGACGTGGGCGGACTCGCTTACCTGAACGCCATGGCGCAAAACACGCCATCGGCCGCGAACATCCGGCGCTATGCCGAGATCGTGCGCGACCGCGGCGTGCTGCGCAAGCTCATTACCGTCGCCGACGATATCTCCGGCACGGCCTTCAGCCCGCAAGGCAAGGAAGTCAAGCAGATGCTTGACGAGGCCGAGTCGAAGATTTTCGCCATCGCCGAAGAAGGCGCGCGCGGCGCCCAGGGCTGGACCGCCATCCAGCCCCTGCTGACGCAAGTGGTCGAGCGCATCGACGAACTGTACAGCCGCGACAACCAGAGTGAAATCACGGGCGTGCCCACCGGTTTCATCGACCTCGACCGCATGACCTCGGGTCTGCAGCCGGGCGACCTGGTGATCGTGGCGGGTCGTCCATCGATGGGCAAGACGGCGTTTTCCGTCAACATCGGCGAAAACGTGGCCATCGACAGCGGCTTGCCCGTGGCCGTGTTCTCGATGGAGATGGGCGGCGCCCAGCTGGCCATGCGTATGCTCGGCTCCGTCGGACAGCTGGACCAGCACCGCCTGCGCACGGGCCGCCTGAACGACGAAGACTGGCCGCGCCTGACGAATGCAATCCAGAAGATGAACGACGCGCAGTTGTACATCGATGAAACGCCGGCGCTCAACTCGATCGAATTACGCGCCCGTTCGCGCCGTTTGTCGCGCCAGTGCGGCAAGCTGGGCCTGATCATCGTCGATTACTTGCAGCTGATGTCGGCCAATACGCCGGGCGACAACCGCGCCACGGAGATTTCCGAGATTTCGCGTGGCTTGAAAGGCCTGGCGAAAGAACTCGGTTGCCCGGTGATCGCGCTGTCACAGTTGAACCGCTCGCTGGAACAACGCCCGAACAAGCGTCCCGTGATGTCCGACTTGCGCGAATCGGGCGCTATTGAGCAGGATGCCGACGTGATCCTGTTCATTTACCGCGACGAGGTGTATAACCCCGACTCGCCGGACAAGGGGACGGCCGAAATCATCATCGGCAAACAACGTAACGGTCCAATCGGCAGCATCCGCCTCACCTTCATGGGGCAGTACACCAAATTTGGCAATTACAGTGGTGGCCTGGCGCTTTACCAAGGCGACTAAGACTCAGCAGCACTGATATTCCATTGGCCGCCCCCTCATACGGGGCGGCTTTCTGTAGTAAATAACACGACTCAATGCTTAACGGAGAATGACATGTTTGGACGCTTGATGCCCACTGAGGGCAAGTTTTTTGAATTGTTTAACCAGCACGCGGAATTGTGCGTCAAGGGCGCGAAAGAGATGCTCGGCCTGATGACCAATTTCGACGACCTGGAAAACCGCGTGCATGCGATCGAAAGCATCGAGAAACAGGCGGACAAAGTCACCTACGCCACCGTGGAAATGCTGCACAAGACCTTCATCACGCCGATCGACCGCGACGACATCCATCAACTGATCACGCGCCAGGACGACATCCTCGACCTGCTGGAAGACGCAGCGCAGACCGTTTCGCTGTACGACCTGAAAGCCGTCACGCCGGAAGCCAAGCGCCTGGCCGAACTGGTGCTGGCCTGTACCGAGAAAGTGCGCGACGCCGTCGCCATGCTGCACAATATGGACAACTCGCGCAAGATCGTCGCCATCTGCGAAGAAATCGACCGCCTGGAATCGGATGCCGACCACGTGATGCGCGCCGCCATGTCCAAGCTGTTCCGCGACGAGCCGGACGTGCGCAACCTGATCAAGCTGAAAGCGATCTACGAAATTCTGGAAACCGTGACCGACCGTTGCGAAGATGTGTCCAATATTATCGAAGGCATCATCGTCGAAAACGCGTAAGCGTTGGGCCTGTCCTGAACCAGAATCAGAAAAGAAACTATAATGACCATACAAATCAGCATCTACGTGCTAGGCCTGTTGATCGTCCTCGCGCTGCTGTTTGACTTCATGAACGGCTTCCACGATGCCGCCAACGCGATTGCCACGGTGGTCTCGACGGGCGTATTGAAACCGCAGACCGCGGTTGCCATGGCCGCCACGTTCAACTTCGTCGCCATCTTCGTGTTCCACCAGCTGACCGTGGCCGCCACGGTGGGCAAGGGCACCATCGACCCGGCCGTGATCGACCAGTACGTGATCTTCGGCGCGCTGATGGGCGCCATCTTCTGGAATTTGTTTACCTGGTACTACGGCATTCCCTCGTCGTCCTCGCACGCCCTGATCGGCGGCCTGGTGGGCGCCGCTGTGGCCAAGTCCGGCACGGGCGCGCTGGTCGCGGCCGGCCTGTGGAAAACCGTGGCCTTTATCGTCATCGCACCCGTGCTGGGCTTCGTGTTCGGCTCCATCATGATGCTGATCGTGTCGTGGATTTTTGTCCGTTCGACGCCGCGCAAGGTCGACAAGTGGTTCCGCCGTTTGCAACTGGCATCGGCAGCCGCCTACAGCTTGGGCCACGGCGGCAACGATGCGCAAAAAACCATCGGCATCATCTGGATGCTGCTGATCGCGGCCGGCTACTCGAACGTGAACGACCAGATGCCGCCGATGTGGGTCATCATCTCGTGCTACACGGCCATCAGCTTCGGCACCCTGTTCGGCGGCTGGCGCATCGTCAAGACCATGGGCCAGAAGATCACCAAGTTGAAACCCGTCGGCGGCTTCTGCGCCGAAACGGGCGGCGCCATCACCCTGTTCGTCTCGACGGCGCTGGGCATTCCCGTGTCGACCACGCACACGATCACGGGCGCCATCGTCGGCGTCGGCTCGGCGCAAAAAATGTCGGCCGTGCGCTGGGGCGTGGCGGGCAATATCGTCTGGGCCTGGATCTTCACGATTCCCGCTTCCGCGTTTGTTGCCGCAGTCGCCTGGTGGATTGGCCACCACATCATGTAATGGATAGCCAACGCCAGTAAAAAGGGAGCCTTGCGGCTCCCTTTTTTTATGCGCCGGCCAGTTCCACCGTCAGCCCCTCGCTGGCGAGGAACACCTGCAGGCCGGCCAGGCGGCTCGCATAGCGGCCCATCACGTCGGCAAACACGGCCTCGAGCTGCTCGTCGCTGCGGGTCGGTTCGTGGTGGGTGCAGTACAGGTGCCGCGCGCCGCAGCGCAGGGCCAGGTCGAAGGCGGCGTCGAAGGTGCCGTGGCCCCAGCCCTGCTTGCCCGGGTATTCCTCGCGCGTGTACGAGCAATCCATGATCAGCGCATCGACGCCGGCGACCAGCGCATCGATGCCGGCCTGGCGCTGCGCATTGCGCGCCGCGCAGGCCGCATGCTCGGCGTGGCCGGGCGGATGCAGGTTGTAGAACGGTTCATGGTCGCCGCTGAAAAACAGCGAGGCGCCGCCGCAGTCGATGCGGTAGCCGAGGTTGACCACCGGATGGTTCATTTCCGCGCCGCGCACGCGCGCGCCGCCCACGTCGACGGCTTCGCCGGGCACCAGGGTGCGGTACTCGATGCAGGCCGCCATGGCCGCTTCGCTGACGGGAAAATAACTGCCCTGCAGCTGCACCGCCATCACGTGCTCGATGCCGCGCCCGCTGTTGCCGTCCAGGGCGCCATGCAGGCGCATGCGGTTGCCGGCCACGAACAGGGGCGAGAACATGGGCAAGCCGTGGATGTGGTCCCAGTGGCTGTGCGTGATGAAGACGTGCGCGTCGACGGGCTGGCCCGGCGGCAGCTGCTGCGCCAGCGCGAAGATGCCGCTGCCGGCATCGAGAATGATCAGGCTGTCGTTGTCCGTGCGCACTTCGATGCACGTGGTGTTGCCGCCATAGCGCGCCGTGCGCGGGCCGGGGGAGGGGATGGAGCCGCGCACGCCCCTGAACGTGAATTTCATTCAGTACCTTGTTACAGTGTAATTATTGTTGATTCTATTCTAATTAATGAGATTGGCGGCAACATTTATGCGTGTTGCGTTACGGAAAGTAATTTCATTTTGTTGTGACTAAGTAATGTACAGTGCGCAGGGTCGCCGTTACACTGGCGCTTGCCGACTTCCCCTTTTTTGCTTGCCCATTACCTGATTGCCACCAATATGCCTCAGCTGCACCCTGAGAAAATCGCCCACAGACTGGAGCAATTGACCGAACTCAGCGTCGCGCTCGGCCACGGCCTGGGCGGTGAGGGGCGCGACATTGGCGCGCTGCTGCAGCGCATCGTGCTGCTGGCGAAAAGCATGAGCGGCGCCGACGGCGCCACCTTGTACCGGCCCGCGCTTGAGGGGCGCCAGTTGGCGTTCGACATCAGCGTCAACGACAGCCTGGGCATCGCGCAGGGGGCGGACATGGGTTTGCCGGGCGTACCCCTGTTCGATGGCGCCGGCCAGCCCAACCTGGCGTCGGTGGCCGCGTATGCGGCGAACATGCGCCGCAGCGTGAATATCGCCGACGTCTACCGCGACGAGGTCTTCAATTTTTCCGGCATGCGCGAGTTTGACCGCCACCATGGCTACCACACGCAATCGATCCTGACGGTGCCCATGAGTGATCACGAGGGCGACTTGATCGGCGTGCTGCAGCTGGTCAATGCCAAGGATGGCGAGACGGGCCAGGTGCGCGCCTTTTCCTCCACCGACCAGCGCTTCATCGAGGCGCTGGCCGCGCAGGCGGGCGTGGCGCTGACGAATCAGCTGCTCATCTCTCAGCTGGAAGAGCTGCTCGAGTCGCTCGTTACCCTGATCAATATCGGCATCGATGAAAAGTCGCCGTATACGGGACGGCATTGCCAGTTCGTGCCCGAGCTGACGATGTTGCTGGCCGACGCCGCGCATGCGACGCAAACGGGGCCGCTGGCCGATTTCCGGCTCAGCGACAACGAGCGCAAGCAGCTGTGGCTGGCCGGCCTGCTGCACGATTGCGGCAAGATCACCACGCCCGTGCACGTGGTCGACAAGGCCACCAAGCTGGAAACCATTTTCGACCGCATCGCCCTGATCGACACGCGCTACGAAGTGCTGCTGCGCGACGCCGAGATCGAGGCCCTGCGCCTGCAGGCCGCGCAGCCGCAACAGAAGGAGGCCATTGCCCGCGCGCTGGAGCAGGAGCAGGCGGCGCTGCGCGAAGAGCGCGATTTCATCCGCACGGTCAACATCGGCGGCGAGAGCATGGCGCAGGCCGACCAGGAAAGGGTGCGGCAGATCGCCCGGCGCCGCTGGCGCGCGGCCGACGGCGAACTGCGCGATTTTCTCGACGCCGACGAGACGGAGAACCTGACCATCCGCGCCGGCACCCTGACGGCGGCCGAGCGGGCCATCGTCAACAACCATATCAGCGTGTCGATCCGCATGCTCGAAGCGCTGCCGTGGCCCAAGCACCTGCAAAAGGTGCCCGAATATGCGGGCGGCCACCATGAGCGCATGGATGGCAAGGGTTATCCGCGCGGGCTGACGAAAGAGCAGATGTCGGTGCCGGCGCGGCTGATGGCGATTGCCGACATTTTCGAGGCGCTGACGGCGCGCGACCGGCCCTACAAAAAGGGCAAGTCGCTGTCCGAATCGCTGCGCATCCTCGGTAACTTTAGCCTGAACGGCCATATCGACCCGGAGCTGTTCGACGTTTTCATCCGCAGCAAGGTCTATCTGACCTTCGCTGAAAAGCACATGCATCCGAGCCAGATCGATGCCGTCGACGAGGCGGCCATTCCGGGCTATACCCCTTGAAGCTGCCGCAGTCCTGGCGCAAGCATGGGGCGCGGTCGCTGCTGGGCGTAGTCCTGACCGTGGCGGCGGCCGTGCTGTGCCTGGCCGGCAACGACACGATCGCGCGGTTGGACGCCATGCTGGGCGACTGGCGCATGCGCTTTGATGCGCCGCAGCTCGACCGCCGCATCGTCATCGTCGACATCGACGAGCAAAGCCTGGCCCGCGTGGGCCGTTTTCCCTGGAGCCGCGACGTGCAGGCGCGCCTGGTGCGCCAGCTCACCGGCCATTACGGGGTGGCCGCGCTGGGCTTCGATATTGCGTTTCCCGAAGCGGACACCAGTTCCGGCTACGCCGTGCTGCAAGGGCTGGCGCGCGGCGAACTGGCCGGCGTGGCCGGCTTGCCGGCGCAGCTGGAAAAGCTGCGCCCGGCCATGGATTACGACGGCCTGTTTGCCGAGGCCATGCGCGGCCAGCCCGTGGTGCTCGGCTACAGCGTCTCGGAGCAGCAAAGGAAGGGCGTGCTGCCCAGGCCCGCCTTTACCGTCGCCGATTTGAACGGGCGCACGGTCACGGCCTACGTGGCGCGCGGCTACGAAGCCAATATCGCACCCCTGCAGGCGGCCGCGCAGGGCGCCGGCATCTTCACGGCGCTGACCGATGCCGACGGCGTCGTGCGTTCCTCGACCCTGTTGCAGCGCATCGGTGACGGCTATTATCCTTCGCTGTCGCTGGCCACCGTCGCCGTCTACCTGCAGGCGCGCGCCATCGCTCCCCGTTTCACGGGCACGGCCGATACCCTGTCGGCGCGCGAACTGGCCAATGGCGGCCTCGAACACATCATGCTGTTCACGCCGCGCGGCGCGATGGCGATTCCTGTCGGCGAAGCCTTGACGACCACGGTGCAGTACCGCGGCGCGGGCGGCCCCGATGGCGGCGCCTTCCGCTATGTGTCGGCCGCCGATGTGCTGGACGGCACGGTGCCGCCCGCGCTGCTGAAGGGGGCCATCGTGCTGGTGGGCACCACGGCGCCCGGCTTGAACGATATTCGCGCCACGCCCGTGAATGCCGAATATCCGGGGGTGGAGGTGCACGCCAACCTGATCAAGTCCATGCTCGACGGGCGTTTCAAGGCGCGGCCCGACTACGCGCTGGCGTTGGAACTGGTGCAGATCGTGCTGTTTGGCCTGCTGCTGGCGGGCGCCCTGGCCGTGCTGCCGCCGGCTGGCGTGATGCTGGCTACCGTGGCCGCGCTGGCCGCCGCCATCGGCATCAACCTGTACCTGTACGCCGTGCACGACCTGGTGCTGGGCGGTGCCGTGCTGTTGCTGCTGATCCTTGCGCTATTCATCGCCAACCTGGCGTGGGGTTACTTTTTCGAGGTGCGCAAGGGACGCGCGCTGGTGGCCCGTTTCGGCGAGTACGTGGCGCCCGAGCTGGTGGCCGAGATGGCCGACGATCCGCGCCGCTACACGATGGAGGGCGAGAACCGCGAACTGACGGTGCTGTTTGCCGACGTGCGCGGTTTCACGGCCATTTCCGAGCAGCTGGCCCCGGCCGCGCTGCGCGAATACATCAACGCATACCTGACGGCCATGTCGGAAGATATCCGCGACAGCCATGGCGGCACCCTGGACAAATACATCGGCGACGCCGTGATGGCGTTCTGGGGCGCGCCCGTCGCCTTTGGCGATCACGCCAGCCGGGCCGTGGCCAGCGCCCTGCTGATGCAGGCCAGCGCGGCGCGGCTGAACCAGCAATTTTGCGCGCGCGGCTGGCCGGCGCTGCGCATCGGCATCGGCATCAATACGGGGCCAATGCATGTGGGCGACATGGGCTCGCGCATCCGCCGCGCCTATACCGTGATGGGCGACAGCGTCAACCTGGCCGCGCGCCTGGAAGGCGCCAGCAAGCTGTATGGCGTGGGCATCGTGGTGGGCGAGGCCACGCGCGCGGCCGCCCCGGATTTCCTGTACCGCGAGCTCGACCGGATCAGGGTGCTGGGCAAGCAGGAAGCGGTGGCCATCTTCGAGCCGCGCTGCCTGCTGGCCGGCGCCGCAGCGGCCGAACTGGCGCAGCTCGAGCGCTGGCACGCCGTGCTGGCCCGGCTGCGCGCGCGCGACTGGGCGCAGGCAGGTGCGCAGCTGGCCCATTTGCAGGCGGACTTTCCCGGCGATGGCCTGTACCGGCTGTACGCGGCGCGCCTGGAGCAGTACCGTAACGCGCCACCGCCATGGGACTGGGATGGCGTGACAGCATTGCACAGCAAATAGCCCGCCATTCGCCGGAAAAGGCAAGCGATTGCGGCATTTTTCACCATGGCGTGCGCATTGTTTGTTGCATTGCGATAAAAAACAGGGGGAAATGTTAGAAATTTCTGACTGGAAACTAAAAGCCGTCTAAAATTTGTCTTCAATCCATTGCCGGACATGCTGGCGCCTGCGGGCCGCGCGCTTGTCCGGTTACACAAGAAATCCTTCACATGACATATCGTTTGGTGCACCTGCTTGCGGGTTCCGCGCTGCTGTTCGCCGTCGGCGCCGCCGGCGCCGCTGTTTCCATGGATGACGCCGCGCCTGCCACGCAGGGCGACGGCGTGCCGCGCTTCGAGATCCGCCGCTTCGACGTCCAGGGCAATACCCTGCTCACGCCCGCGCAAGTGCAGGCCCTGCTGGCGCCTTACACGGGAGCGCAGCGCGATTTTTCCGACATCGCGCGCGCCGTCGAGGCACTGGAGGGGGCTTACCGCGAGCGCGGTTACAGCGCCGTGCAGGTGCAATTGCCCGAGCAGGAACTGGAGCGCGGCGTGGTGCGCCTGAGCGTGCTGCAAACGCCGCTGGGCAAGCTTGCCATCGGCGGCAATACGCATGTGGACGAGGCCAACGTGCGACGCGCCTTGCCGTCTCTTCGCGAAGGCGAGACGCCGAACTTGCCGGCGCTGTCGCAAAGCCTGAGGCTGGCCAATGAAAACCCGGCGCGCAAGATCGAAGTGCGGCTGCAAGCCGATGAACCGGCGGGCGCCATCGACGCCATCGTCACGGTGGCCGATGAAAAGCCCTGGAAAGCCATGCTCAACGTGGACAATACGGGCAATGCGCAAACGGGCAAGACGCACGTGGGTGTGGTGCTGCAGCATGCCAATCTGTTCGGCCTCGATCATGTCGCCAGCCTGCAATACACGAGCAGCCTGGAAAAGCCGGACAAGGTGGGCGTGTATGGCGCCGGCTACCACTTGCCGCTGTATGCGCTGGGCGACTCGATGGATTTTTTTGCCAGCTATTCGAACGTCGATTCGGGCAGCGTCTCGGCCGGCATTTTCGACCTGGCCGTCAGCGGCCAGGGCAGCATGGCCGGCATCCGCTACAACCAGAACTTTGCCCGCAGCGGCGATTTCGAACCCAAGCTCGTGTACGGCATCGACTACAAGGCTTACCGCAACAGCGTGCAGCTGTTCGGCATGGAACTGGGCGCCGACGTCACCGTGCATCCGCTCAGCGTCAGCTATATCGGCAACTGGACCTTGCCCACGGGCGAGACCAGCGTGGCGGTCACCTTCGCGCACAATATCCCTGGCGGCAAGCACGGCGCGCAAGCCGATTTCGACCGCGTGCGCGCGCACGCCAAGGCGGCCTACAACACGGTGCGCCTGAGCGCCAGTGCGGGACGCGTGCTGGCCGGCGACTGGCAATGGCGCGCGCTCGCCAACGCGCAGATCACGCCCGACGCGCTGGTGCCGGGCGAGCAGTTCGGCGCCGGCGGTGCCGCGTCCGTGCGCGGCTTTGCCGAGCGCGAGGTATCGAACGATTCGGGCGTCAACCTGAACCTGGAACTGTACACGCCGAACTGGTGCGGCCAGGCGCTCGCTTACCAGTGCCGCGCGCTGGCGTTCTATGACACGGCCTGGCTGCGCCGCAACCATGCGCTGCCCGGCGAAAGCGCGTCGCAAGGCATCAGCAGCGGCGGCCTCGGCCTGCGTTTGCTGCTGAGCCGCTACGCCAATCTGCAACTCGATTACGCCCATGTCGTCAATGGCGGCGACACGGGACAGCGGGGCGCCAACCGCCTGCATTTCCGCCTCGCCTTGGCCTACTAGCATCAGGATGAACACCATGCACAACCACGTCCAGCACGCCTCCGCTTTCATCCTGACGCCCGCCTTTTCATTACCGCTTGCGCCGCCCCTGCGCCGCACGGCGCTGGCACTGCTGCTGGCCGGCTGTTTCGGCGCCGCGCAGGCCAACCCCGCCTTGCCGCAGGTGGTCAACGGACAGGCCACGTTCAGCCAGCAGGGCAACATCTTTTCGATCACGAACACGCCCAACACCATCATCAACTGGCAGAGTTTTTCCATCCATGCGGGCGAAATCACGCGCTTCATCCAGCAAAGCGGCAATAGCGCCGTACTGAACCGCATTACGGGACAAGACCCCAGCAAGATCCTGGGCGCGCTCGAATCGAACGGCAAGGTCTTCCTGATCAACCCGAATGGCATCGTTTTCGGCCAGGGGGCGAAAGTGGACGTGAACGGGCTGGTCGCCTCCAGCCTGGGCATGACGAATGAGGATTTCCTGGCCGGCAAGCGCCAGTTCACGGCCGGCGGCGTGGCGGGCGGCGTCAGCAATGCGGGCATGATTAACGCGGGCAAGGGCGGGCAAGTGCTGCTGATCGCGCCGAACGTGGAAAACACGGGCATCATCACGGCGCCAAATGGCGAAGTGATCCTGGCGGCCGGGCGCAGCGTGCAGCTGGCCGACCCCGGCAATCCGCAATTGCGCGTACTGGTGTCTGCGCCGGCCGACCAGGCGCTGAACCTGGGCCAGATCATCGCCCAGGGCGGCAGCATCGGCATGGCCGGCGCGCTGGTCAGCCAGCGCGGCGTGCTCAATGCCAACAGCGCCGTCGTCGGCGAGAATGGCAGGATCGTGCTCAAGGCTAGCGGCAAGGCGCTGCTCGAAGCGGGCAGCGTCACCAGCGCCGCGGGCGCGGCCGGCACGGGCGGCCAGATTCAAGTGCTGGGCGAGCAAGTGGGTTTGCTGGGCAATGCAAAGGTCGACGCCAGCGGCGCGACGGGCGGCGGCACGGTCTTGCTGGGCGGTGATTACCAGGGCAAGAACGCGGCCGTGCACAATGCGCGGCAAGTACTCGTCGGCAAGGATGCCAGCGTCAATGCCGATGCGATTGTCAGCGGCAACGGCGGCAAGGTCATCGCCTGGGGCAATGAATCGGCCCAGGTGCACGGCAGCATTTCCGCGCGCGGCGGCGCGCAAGGCGGCGACGGCGGCTTCGTGGAAACGTCCGGCCATTACCTGGCCGTCGACGGCATCCGCGTCAATACCAGCGCGGCGCGCGGCAAGCGCGGCAACTGGCTGCTCGATCCGTATGATATCGACGTGGTGCAGGGGCCGGGCGGCAACCTTGCCAATGTCGATCAGTTCAGCGATATGCCGTCGACCGGCAGCACCAGCATCGGCGCCGATACGATCTCCGGCGCCACCAGCGACGTCACCTTGCAAGCCCTGCATCGCATCAATTTCAGCAGTTCGGTGAACATGCTCAATTCCGGCGTCAGCCTGACCGCGCAGGCGGGCGAAACCATCAATGTCTACGCCGCCATCACCACCAACGGCGGCAATGTGACCCTGTCGGCGAATGACCCTGCTAGCACCAGCGGCAACTATGGCCCGGGATCGAACGTCAATCTGAACGCGGCCATTACCAGCAACGGCGGCAACATTTCGCTATCGGGCGCCAGCATCGAGGGCGCCGCCGCGGTCCATGTCGGCAACGGCAATCTGAGCTTGCGCGCGAATGACGCGCTGGGCGGCATCAATCTGTCGGGCGGCGCCGGCCAGCTTGCTGGCAACGGCATCGCCGGCCAGACGGTGACCCTGCAGGCCGACAATATTACCGTTGCCGGCGGCATCGACGTCGGCGGCACGGCGGGCGGCGCAAATGTCATCATCAAGCCCCTGAGCAGTGCGCGCAGCATCGACCTGGGCACCAAATCGGGTACGGCCCTCAGTTTGAACGCGGTTGAGCTGGCCGGCATCTCGGCCGCGTCGCTGACCATCGGCGACGGCACGAACACGGGCGGCTTGCGGATATCGGATGCGCTTGCCAGGAGCGGCGATCTGCACCTCAATTCCGGTTCCGCCATCACGGCCACGGGCGCCGTGACGGTGGGCGGCAGCTTTGTGCTCGACGGCGGCGCCTGGGTGCAAAACGCGGCGGCCCTGCCAGGATTTAGCGCCAGAAACTTCACCATCGGCAGCGGCGCCAGTTTCCTGCGCGTGGCCGGCGGCGACGGTGCCGCCACACCTTATCTGCTCGCCGATATCTATGGCTTGCAAGGCATCGCCAGCCTCGGTCTGGGCAACAGCTATCGCCTGGCCGGCAATATCGACGCCAGCGGCACGGCGAACTGGAACGATGGCCAGGGCTTTGTGCCGATCGCCGGCAGCGGCAGCGGTTTTTCCGGCGTGTTCGATGGCGGCGGATTTACGCTCAGCAATTTGAAAATCGACCGCAGCCTGGTGCCTGGTCAGGCGGCAGGCCTGTTTGGCACCGTGCAGGGCGGCACCTTGCGCAACCTGACCCTGAGCGGCGGCAGCGTCACCGGCAGGGCGAACGTGGGCGCGCTGGCGGGCGAGGTCGTCAGCGGCACCATATCCGGCGTGAACAGCAGCGTCGCCGTCAGCGGCCAGCGCAATGTGGGCGGCCTGGTGGGCAGCAACGGCGGCGCCATCACGCTGTCGGCCAGCAGCGGCGCCGTCACCGGCGTCAATGCCGACAACGGCGGCGCCATCGGCGGCCTGGCGGGATCGAATGCGTCCGGCGCCAGCATCGCGACTTCGTACGCCACCGGCGTGGTGACGGGCGCGCGCGAGATGATCGGCGGCCTGGTCGGCAACAACCAGGGCGCGCTGAGCCAGTCTTATGCCACCGGTAATGTCAGCGGCGCGCGCAGCATCGGCGGCCTCGTGGGCTTGAACGGCGGCAGCATCGACGATGCATATGCCAGCGGCGCCGTGGGCCGGGCCGTTACTGCCGATCCCATCCTGTCCATGGAAAACATGGGCGGGCTGGTCGGTGAAAGCACGGGCAGCGTCAGCCATGTCTTCAGCAGCGGCGCCGTGAGCGGCGACGGCTACGCGTCCGTGGGCGCGGTGGCCGGCCGCGTGTCCGCCGGTTCCCCGTTCAGCTATGGCTTTTTCAATTATGAAACATCGCTGGTGCAGACCGGTGGCGGCGGCTCCAGCGGCCGCAGCACGGCGCAGATGCGGCAGCAGGGCAGCTTCAGCGACTACAATTTCAGCAGCGTGTGGCGCATTTACGAAGGCTACACGACGCCGATGCTGAAGGCTTTCCTCAAGCCGCTGCAAGTGAACCTCGCGGGCAATGCCACGGGCAAGGTCTACGATGGCCAGCTGGCCGCCTTCCTCGGTTCGATCGCCTATGTGGGATTGATCGACGGCGACACGGGCGTGAATGGCAGCCTCGGCTACGGCAGCAACGCGCGCAACGTGGGCAGCTATGCGGCGACGGGCCTGTGGTCGACCAAGTACGACATCACCATGGGCGGCACGACGACCTTCGCCATCACGCCGCGCACCCTCAACGTGCAATTTAACGGCGTCAACAAGGTCTATGACGGCACGACGGGCGCCGCGCTGGGTTTCGGCGATGACCGGGTTGCCGGTGACCGCCTGGACCTGTCGGCCCTGGCCAGCTTCAGCGACAAGAATGCGGGCGCGGGCAAGACGGTATTCGTGACGAACCTGAGCCTGGGCGGTGCCGATGCGGGTAATTACCTGCTGACCTCGACGGGCGGCACGACGCAGGCGACGATTGCGCAAAAACAATCGTCGACCTGGGTAGGCAGCGGCAGCGGCTTGTGGAGCGATGCGGCCAACTGGGACGGCGGCGTGGTGCCGGAAGGCGCGAACGTACTGGCTGTCGACTTTAGCAACAGCAAGGGCATCGTGACCTACAGCGCGGCGGCCGGCAGCACCATCCTGAAAAACCTGACGGCGTCCGCGGGCTTACTGCTGACGGGCGGCAGCCTGACCCTCGGTGACAAGGCGCCGGATAGTTCCCTGCTGGCCAGCCTGGAAGTCAACGGCGGCAGCCTGTTGCTGAACGGCAGCCTGTCGGCGGACCGTTACGTGCAAGGCGGCGGCGTGTTGAGCGGCAATGGCAACTTGCTCGTCGCCAACAGCTTTAATCAGACTGCCGGCGCCATCCGGCTGGCGGGCCAGCTGGCCATCACGCAGGCGGCTGGCGACCTGCGCTTCGCCAGCCTGGCGGCCAACGATGTGCAGCTGAGCGCCTTGAACGGCGCCATCGGCCAGGACGGTGCGCTGCTCGCCAGCAGCCTGACCGCGCAGGCGCGCGACGGCATCGTGCTGAGTAATGCGGGCAATCAGGTCAGCAGTTTTAGCGCCAGCAATCGTGCCGGGGGCGGCATTGCGCTGAACAATACCTCGGCGCCGGGCACCTTGGCCTTGGGAACGCTGACCACTGGCGCGGGCAATATCGCCATCGACAATACGGGCGGCGTCACGGCTGGCAATATCGATGCCAATGGCGGCAACGTCAGCGTGACGGCGCACAGCCCCGTTGCCGTCAACGGCAGGATCGCGGGCAATGACATCGCGCTCAATGCCGGCACGGACGTACTGCTGGGCGATGGCGCGCAACTGGTAGCGGCGCGCGACATCAGCCTGGCGGCGGGACGCGACATCAGTATCAAGGGCAACTCCCGCGTAGCCAGCGGCGGCAATTTTACCGCCAGCGCAGAAGGCAATGTGCTGTTTGCGGACACGGCAAGTTTCACTTTGCCGGCCGCCGCCAGCATGAGCGTGCTGGCGAAAACGGGCAGCATCACGGGCACGCAGGGCGTGCGCATCAATCGCCAGCGCACCAGCGTCGGCTTGCAGGCGCCGAATGGCACGGTCAGCATGGCGGACGCCATTTTCCTGCCCGTCACGACCGTCGAACAGCCCGTGATCAACGCCGCCACGAGCGCGGCCATCAATGACGCCTTGCGCATTATTAAGCAGGCCGACTATTCCAACGTCCCGCTCGCTTCCAAACTGCCGGCCAAGCCTGCTGACAAGGTGCCGGACGACAAGGATGTTGCCGCCTCCGCAGGTAACTCAACAGGACCTACAAAAAATGAACTTGCTAAAAAAATGTACTGCAATTAAGGCCTTCTTGTGGCTGGCCCTGATGTGCGTGGGCGCGCATGCCTGGGCCGGCCAGGTGGCCGGTACCGTCATGCAATTGAGTGGTCCGCTGATGGCGAAGAAGGCCGATGGCAAGGTGAAGATCCTGGCCATCAAGTCGGAAGTCGAGCAGGGCGACACCTTGCTGACGGAAAAGGAGACCTATGCCTTGATCAAGCTGATCGACAATAGCGAAATCACCTTGAAACCGAATACCAGTTTTGTGATCGAGCAATTCAGCTATACGGCCGAGCAGCCCGATGGCGACCATGCCGTCTTCAGCCTGCTCAAGGGGGGCTTGCGTTCCGTTACGGGCTTGCTGGGCAAGCGCAACAAGGAGCGCTTCGAGATGAAGACGCCGGCGGCTACCATCGGCATTCGAGGCACGACGTTTATTGCCGAGTATATTGGCCCGTCGATGCCTGCACTGTCGGCGCCTGCACCGTCGACGCCACGGGCTCCCGGCCTGTATGTGCAAGTGCTCGATGGGCTGATTCATGTGACGAATCCAGCGGGTGCGAGTAATTTTTCAGCCGGCCAGTTCGGTTACACGCCGAATTTCAAGCAGCCGCCGGTGGTGGTGCCCGTCAATCCCGGCATCAAGTTCATGCCGCCGCCTGCGTTCAATTCCAGCATCGGCCAGACCGCCAGCAATGGCACGCCGGGCAAGTCGAACATTATCGACTGCGAAGTACGCTGATTTTCGCTTGACCTTCCCATCATGGGATAGCAGATCCTGTACATATCAGTTAATCTTTCGTACAGGATCTGCCATGAATCAGAGTGCACTCGCTCCCGCCGCTTCCCCTCCCGTTACTGCGCACGCGCAGGCGCTGGCCATCGAAGGCATGAGCTGCGCCTCGTGCGTGGGCCGCGTGGAAAAAGCCCTGGCCGCCGTGCCGGGCGTGACCCAGGCCAGCGTCAACCTTGCCACCGAAGTGGCCAAAATCAGTTCCGACACGCCGATTCCCCTGGCCGCCTTGCAGGCAGCCGTGGAAAAAGCCGGCTATGCGGTGGCGCAGCGCGAGATCGACCTGAACATCGCCGGCATGACGTGCGCCTCTTGCGTGGGCCGGGTGGAAAAAGCCTTGCTGAAGGTGCCGGGCGTGCTTGCCGCCAGCGTCAACCTGGCCACGGAAAGCGCGCGCGTCAAGGTGACGGGCGACGCCGATGCGGGCGTCCTGATCGCCGCCATCGACAAGGCCGGCTACGAGGCCAAGGCTCCTGCCGCCAGCCAGGCCAGCGCGCCCGCGGTGCCCCCCAGCCGCGACGGCATGAAAGTGGCGTTCGCGGCCGTGCTGGCCTTCCCCCTGATGCTGCCCATGCTGCTCGAGTGGGCCGGCATCCACCTGATGCTGCCCGGCTGGATGCAATTCGCGCTGGCCACGCCCGTACAGTTTTACTTTGGCGCGCGTTTCTACAAGGCGGGCTGGAAGGCGGCCCGTGCCGGCAGCGGCAATATGGATTTGCTGGTGGCCCTGGGCACGAGCGCCGCGTATGGCTTGTCCGTCTATCAATGGCTGACGGCGGGCGAGATGCTGCCGCATCTGTATTTCGAGGCCTCGGCCGTCGTCATCACCCTCGTGCTGCTGGGTAAATGGCTGGAAAGCCGCGCCAAGCGCCAGACGGCTTCGGCCATCCGCGCGCTGCAAGTCTTGCGTCCGGAGTCGGCCCGCGTGCGCCGCGACGGCGTCGAGATCGACTTGCCCGTGGAACAGGTGAAAGTGGGCGACCTGGTGGTGATACGCCCCGGTGAACGGGTGGCCGTCGATGGCGTGGTGGTGGAAGGCGCCAGCCAGATCAACGAATCGCTGATCACCGGGGAAAGCTTGCCGGTCGATAAGCATCCGGGCGACAAGGTGACGGGCGGCGCCATCAATGCCGATGGCTTGTTGCTGGTGCGCACGCAAGCCGTGGGCGGCGAGACGACCTTGTCGCGCATCATCCGCCTGGTGGAAGATGCGCAGGCCGCCAAGGCGCCGATCCAGCACGTGGTCGACAAGGTCAGCGCGATCTTCGTGCCCGTGGTGCTGTTGCTGGCGCTGCTGACCATGCTGGGCTGGTGGTTCGCTACCGGCGAACTGGAGAACGCCATCATCAATGCCGTGGCCGTGCTGGTCATCGCCTGCCCGTGCGCGCTGGGCCTGGCCACGCCGACGGCCATCATGGCCGGCACGGGCGTGGCTGCCCGTTACGGCATCCTGATCAAGGATGCGGAAGCGCTGGAAGTGGCGCACGCCGTCAATACCGTCGTGTTCGACAAGACGGGCACCTTGACTATCGGCAAGCCCGCCCTGGCAGCTCTGCATGCGCACGGCATCGACGATGCCCGGCTGCTGCAGCTGGCGGCCAGCATCCAGCGTGGCAGCGAGCACAGCCTGGCTACGGCCGTGCTGGATGCGGCCAGCGCGCGCCACGTCGAGCCCTTGCCGGCCACGGCCCTGGCGGCCTTGCCGGGCCGCGGCCTGGCGGCGCATGTCGACGGCCTGGACCTGAAACTGGGCAGCACGCGCCTGATGCAGGAGTTAAACGTGGACATGGCACCGCTGGCGGACCGGGCCTTGTCGCTGGAAAACACGGGTAATACGATCTCCTGGCTGGCTTCGGGATCGGAACTGCTGGGCCTGTTCGCCTTCAGCGACCAGGTCAAGCCGAATGCGCAGGCGGCCATTGCCCATTTGCACAGCCTGGGCATCCGCACGGTGATGTTGACCGGGGATAACCAGGGCAGCGCCGACGCCGTCGGCAAGCTGCTGGGCATCGACACGGTGGCGGCGAAAATGCTGCCGGCCGATAAAACCGCTAAAATTGTTGCGCTGAAAGGCGAGGGCGCGAAGGTGGCCATGGTGGGCGACGGCATCAACGATGCGCCCGCGCTGGCCGCTGCCGACGTGGGCATCGCCATGTCGACGGGCACCGACGTGGCCATGCATGCGGCCGGCATCACGCTGATGCGCGGCGATCCGGCCCTGGTGGCGGACGCCATCGATATCTCGCGCCGCACCTACAGCAAGATACGGCAGAATCTGTTCTGGGCCTTCATTTACAACCTGATCGGCATTCCGCTGGCCGCCTTCGGCTTGCTCAACCCCATGGTGGCGGGCGCGGCGATGGCCTTCAGTTCCGTCAGCGTGATCAGCAATGCCCTGTTGCTGCGCCGCTGGAAAGCCCGCAGTCATTCAGGTCGCGCGCATACCAAGGAGTCATAGGATGAATATCGGCCAGGCAGCCAGTGAAACGGGCGTATCGGCAAAAATGATACGCTACTACGAGAGTATTTCATTGTTAAAACCCAGCGCGCGCAGCGACGCCGGTTACCGCATCTACACGCCGAACGACTTGCACGCCTTGCGCTTCATCAAGCGCGGGCGGGGGCTGGGTTTTTCGCTGGAGCAGATCCGCGAGCTGCTGTCGCTGTGGCAAAACGACCAGCGCGCCAGCGCTGACGTGAAAGGCATCGCCCTGGCCCACGTCGCCGAGCTCGACAAGCGCATCGCCGAACTGACGGAAATGCGCGACACGCTGGCCCACCTGGCGCAGTCGTGCCATGGCGACGACAAGCCCGATTGCCCCATCCTGCAAAGCCTGGGGCTGGCCAGCGACACGGAAGCGAAGGCTTGCTGCCATTGAGGTAAATCAACGGAGGTGCGTATGGCGTATGAACTGTATTACTGGCCCACGATACAGGGACGCGGCGAATTCATCCGCCTGGCCCTGGAAGAGGCGGGCGCCGACTACCGCGATATCGCCCGTTTGCCTGAACGCAAGGGGCAAGGTGTTCCCGCCATGCTGGCCTGCCTCGATGGCGGTGCTACGCCACAGGCCGCCTACGCCCCGCCCGTGCTGCGCGACGGCGACATGCTGATCGGCCAGACGACGAATATCCTCTTGTATCTGGGCCGCCGCCTGGCCCTGGCGCCGCGCGCGGAAAGCGGCCGTTTATGGCTGAACCAGCTGCAACTGACCATGGCCGACTGGCTGACGGAAGTGCACGACACGCACCATCCGCTGTCGATGAATCAATATTATGAGGAACAGAAACAGGCGGCCATGCTGCGCAGCGCGGATTTCCGCGAAACACGGCTGCCGAAATTCCTCGACTATTTTACCCAGGTCCTGCTGAATAATCGCAGCCGGGGCCAGTATCTGGTGGGTGCAAAGCTCACGTATGGCGACCTGTCGCTGTTCCAGATGCTGGCCGGCTTGCGTTATGCGTTTCCGCAAGCCATGGCGCGCCTGGCACCCGAATATCCGTTCCTGTCCGAGCTGCACGATATGGTGGCGGCGCGGCCGAACATCGCCCGCTACCTGCAGTCGAAGCGCAGAATCGCGTTCAATGAGGAAGGCATTTTCCGCCACTACCCCGAGCTGGACGGATAAAAAACAGCCGGCGCAAAGGCCGGCTGTCGTGATGCTGCTGTGGCTGCTACTGCGCGCTGGTGACGGGGTAGCCCGCCTCCACGATGGCGGCGCTGATGGCGTCCAGTTCGGCGGGCGATTCCACCGTGACGCGCTTGCTGGCCAGGTCGATCTGCACCTGGGCTTGCGGATCGATGGCCTGCACCGCTTTCGTGACCGAGCCGACGCAATGGCCGCAGCTCATGTTTTCAACTTGTAACTGATACATGGCAAGCACTCCTTGAATGATTAGGTGAATCCACTGTAAGCCTTGCCCCGGTGGGAAGGTCAAGGGGAAGCTGGCGTGCGCATCAATTCAGCAGGAAATCGTCCGCTTGCATGGGCGGCGGCACGTTCTCGTCCTGCACGGATTCGCGCAAGCTGATTTCGATGGCGCGGCACATGGCCGACAGCGGCAGGTCGTTGGCGTCTTCGCCGAACGGCTCCTCGATCTCGTCGCCCAAGGCATCGAGGCCAAAGAAAGTGTAGGCAACGATGGCGACGACGAACGGCGTCATGAAACCGAGCGAGTCAACCAGGCCGAACGGCAGCAGGAAGCAGTACAGATAGGCTGTGCGGTGCAGCAACAGCGAATACGAAAACGGAATCGGCGTGCTGCGGATGCGTTCGCACGACGCGCCCGCCGCTACCATGGCCGAAACCGTGTTATCGATCTGTGCGGTGAAGATGCTGTCGATGCGGCCTTGCCGGACACAGTCGGCCAGGTCGTGGCCCATCTGCAGCATCAGGTAGTCCGATGGATTCGATGCCTGGCAAGCCGCTTCCCATTCGGCCGGGCGCAGCAGCGGCTGCAAGTCGGCCGGTCCGCGCGTGTCGCGCAGCTGGTGGCGCAGGGCGTGGCAAAAGGCGATGGTGCGGTAAATCATGCGCACGCGCACATCTTCCAGGCCCAGCCTCGCGTGGGCCGGCGTGTCGCCGCGTATCATGGTCTGGCACTGGCGCGAGAAATTACGGCTGCGCAAGACCAGTTCGCCCCACAGCTTGCGCGCTTCCCAGTAGCGGTCATAGGCGGCCGTGTTGCGAAAGCCCAGGAAGATGGCCAGCGGCAAGCCGATCAGCGTAAACGGGATGGTGGTCAAGATCACCTTGTGGTCGAACAAGGTGCCGTGGCACCAGGTGACGAGGGTGGCGATCAGGGTATTGACGATGAGCGTGGTGCGGATGCGCGGCAGGACGGAGCCGCGCACCACGAGGAACAGCCTTAGCGCCGAAGGGCGCTCGCGCACGATCATGCTGCGCTCCTTGCTGGGGGCTGGGCTGGCGGGGAAGGGCGGGCCCGGTAATCGGTAAAAGAGGAAAGATGCAGTGGCAATGGCCGGGAACAAAAAGCCCGCGATGTATGCGGGCTGAGCAGGGTGTGCATGGGAAGCAGTGTAGGGGAGACGGTTTAAGTATAGGCCGCCGATCCGTTTCCAGCCAATTCACAGTGATAATGGGTATTATTCATTTCATGAATGAATATTTCATTTGTAAGTTATTGTGTGAATTTAGCTATCCGATTCCTGTCGCTGCCTGATCTTCTTGCGGTGTTCTTCCTGCTGCCGTTTCAGTGCGGCACTGGCCGTATAGCCGTTGCGGAACCACGCCGGGTTCTTGCCGCGGCCCGGCCGGGAGCAGTCAGCCAGGCTGGCCACGTCGGCGCAGTCGCAAGCGCAGTCCAGCAGAGGTACGTCGCAGTCGCAAAATCCCGCCTGGGCCTGGCGGCGCGCACTGCGCCGCGTCTGCGGATGCAGCGCCAGGTATCGGCGATGGTGTTCGCCGCAGGCGCGCAGACGCCGTTGCAGCAGCGCCAGTCCGGCGCGCAAGCCGTGACGCGCGATGACCTTGTAGCCATAGGCGGAGCAGCTGTCGCGCCCCGTCAGCACGCGGTAGGCGCAGCGAAATCCTTTCCAGGGAGATAGATGGCGCTGGTAGACGCGGATCGCCCACAGGACCAGGTGCTTGCCGCAGGTGTCGAAGGTGAAAATATTGCTTCCTTTGCCGTTTGCCTTGCGGCACTGACTCGAGCATACGACAGGTCTGCAAAAAAGAATAGCGGCAAGCCCGCATGCATGGGACACGTGGCAAAGAGAGATAGGCCGGTGCTCGCCATGCCGCCTGCGGCCATTCGCCGCTATGTTCGCGTGCGTACTGTCGCGCGGCGCGTCCGCCAGCATACTGCCCAGCTACCCCACGCAGTCCCGGGGTGCCAAGACCAAGGAAACCAGATGAGCTATCAGACCACGAATCCCTACAGCGAACAGATCGAGCAGACCTTCACATCGCATAGCGATGCGCAAATGGACAATATACTGGCCCAGGCAGCCACTGCTTTCGAGAGCGACTGGCGCCAGCGCAGCTTTGCCGAGCGCAAGGCAGTCGTCAAGAAAGCGGCCATGCTGCTGAAGGAACAAGGCGATGCCTTCGCCAAGCTGATCACCGTGGAAATGGGCAAGCTGTTCAAGGAAGCGCAGCAGGAAGTGTCGCTGTGCGTGAAAATCCTCGACTACTACGCGGATAATGCTGAGCAATTTCTCGCTCCCAAACAACTAGACGTCAAGCGCGGCGAGGCCAGCGTGGAAATCGCGCCGCTGGGCGTGATCTTCTGCGTCGAGCCGTGGAATTTCCCGTATTACCAGCTGGCCAGGGTCGCGGGTCCGAATTTGATGGCGGGCAATACCCTGGTGGTGAAACACGCGTCCAACGTGCCCCAGTGCGCACTGGCCTTTGAAAAACTGTTCCTTGACGCGGGCGCGCCGGCAGGCGCCTACAGCAACGCATTCTTGTCCAGCGAGCAAGTGGCCACCGCCATTGCCGACCCGCGCGTGCAGGGCGTGGCGCTGACGGGCAGCGAGCGTGCCGGCGCCTCCGTGGCGGCCACGGCCGGCAAGGCCCTGAAGAAAACCACGATGGAACTGGGCGGCAGCGACGCCTTCATCGTCCTGGACGACGCCGACATGGACCTGGCCGTCAAGCTGGCCGTCGTCGGCCGCATCCAGAATGCGGGCCAGGTGTGCGACGGCTCGAAACGCTTTATCCTGCTCGACAGCATTGCCGATACCTTTGTCGAGCGCTTCCAGGCCGAACTGGCCAAGCTGCAGCCAGGCGACCCGATGGATCCCGCCACGACCCTGGCGCCGCTGTCGAGCAAATCGGCGCTGGAGCTGGCCGTCAAGCAAGTTGGCCAGGCCGTGGAAGGCGGCGCGAAAGTGCTGCTGGGCGGCAAGCGCATCGAGCGTGCCGGCTACTTCATGGCGCCGACCATTCTCACCGAAGTCACGCCTGGCAATCCCGTCTACTACCAGGAATTCTTTGCCCCCGTCGCCATGATTTTCCGCGTCAAGGATGACGACGCGGCGATCGCCCTGGCCAACGATTCTCCCTTCGGCCTCGGTGGCACCATCATCACGGCAGACGTCGCGCGCGGCAAACGCCTGGCCAGCCGCATCGACACGGGCATGGTATTCATCAACTCGCCCGCCGTCACGGCGCCTGAACTGCCATTTGGCGGCGTGAAACATTCGGGTTACGGCCGCGAATTGTCCGACCTGGGCATCATGGAATTCGTCAACCGCAAGCTGGTGCTGGTCGGCTGACCGGGCGACCTTGGGGGCGTTTCCTTACGCCCCCAGCGCCTGCCAGCCATACCAGCCGAACGCCGCCACCCACGCCAGCAAGATCGCCAGCCCCGGCAGCAACAGCCATTTTGCTGCCGTCTCTTCCCACGTCACATACGGCTTGCCGCCGCGCGCGATGGCCAGCAGCGCCTGGCCCCCATTCAGACCGGCAAACGGCAGCAGATTAAAGGCGCACAGTTTCAGCGAGAACAGGGCGAACACCGGCGCAAAGCCATGCGTACGGGCAAATAGTTCCCCTGCACCCAGCAATTCCTGCGCCCTCGACAACGGCGCCAGCGCGCCAGCGACGATTTGTCCGAAGGCGGCGATAAAGCGCTCCCAGCCCGAGGCTCCCATGATGCCCAGTGACAAGGCCAGCAGCACGGCCACGCCGCTCAATGGCAGCAGCACCTGCTTCCACAGCGGCTGGAAGTTGTAGGCGTCAAGGCAGGGATCGTCGTCATACAAGGTTTCCTCACGCGTATCTTTCAGCACCAGATTGCCGGCCAGGGGCAGCAGCTTGACGCGCACTTTGCCCCAGGTCAGCAGGGTGGGACCGACGCCATAGCTGATGCTGCGCACCGTGATGCCGAACAGCCTGGCGCAGGCCGCCATGACGGAAATGTGGAGCAGCATGAAAACGATGAAGCAGAGCAGCAACTGCAGGGCGGGAGGCATCGGCAAGGTGTCCAGGAAGAAAGGAGCGGTATTAGAACATGCCGCAGGAAATAGTCGCGCACATGAAAAAAGCCCCGCCTGCATCGCTGCAGCCGGGGCTTCGAATGACTGGGGCAGCTTGCGCCGCCCGCTATAACTTACAGCACTTCGCTGGCGTGGTCGGCCAGGCGCGAACGCTCGCCGCGGGCCAGGGTGACGTGGCCGCTGTGGGTCCAGCCCTTGAAGCGGTCGACCACGTAGGTCAGGCCGCTCGAGCCTTCCGTCAGGTACGGCGTGTCGATCTGGGCAATGTTGCCCAGGCACAGGATCTTCGTGCCGGGACCGGCGCGCGTGACCAGGGTCTTGACCTGTTTTGGCGTCAAGTTTTGCGCTTCATCGATGATGAGGAACTTGTTGACGAAGGTGCGGCCGCGCATGAAGTTGAGCGACTTGATCTTGATGCGCGAGCGGATCAGGTCTTGCGTTGCCGCGCGGCCCCATTCGCCGCCATCGGAGTCGGACTTGTTCAGCACTTCCAGGTTGTCGTCGAAGGCGCCCATCCATGGCGACATCTTTTCTTCTTCCGTGCCTGGCAGGAAACCGATGTCTTCGCCGACGGGCACCGTCACGCGGGTGACGATGATTTCATTGTAGAGCTTGGTTTCCAGCACTTGCGCCAGGCCGGCAGCCAGGGCCAGCAGGGTCTTGCCGGTACCGGCCTGACCCAGCAGGGTGACGAAATCGCATTCCGGATTCATCAGCAGGTTCAGCGCGAAGTTCTGCTCGCGGTTGCGCGCCGTCACGCCCCACACATTGTTCTTCGTGTGGCTGAAGTCGCGCAGGGTTTGCAGCACGGCCGTCTTGCCGTTGATCTGCTTCACCTGGCCGTAGAACGGCGTTTCGCCGTTTTTCGGTTCCAGGTAGATGAACTGGTTGACCAGCAGCGATGGAATGAACGGGCCCGTCACGCGGTAGAAGGTGGAGCTGTAGCCGTTCTTGCTTTCCTGCCACGACTCCATGTCCTTGCCGTGCTTGTTCCAGAAGTCGTCCGGCAATTGCACGATGCCCGAGTACAGCAAGTCCGTGTCTTCCAGCACATGGTCGTTGAAGTAATCTTCGGCCGGCAAGCCCAGGGCGCGCGCCTTGATGCGCATGTTGATGTCTTTCGACACCAGCACGACGGGGCGGCCTTCCTGTTCCGACTCGAGCGAACGCACGACGGCCAGGATCTGGTTGTCGGCCTTGCCCACTGGCAAGCCTGCCGGCAGGTCGGCGCTTTGCAAACGCGTCTGGAAGAACAGACGGCCCTTGGCGTCCTTGTTGCCCAGCTTGGACAGCAGGATGCCGTGTTCGATGGCGTCGTCATCCGTGTTGCTGATCAGGGCATCGAGCGTGCGCGACACCTGGCGCGCATTGCGGGCCACTTCCGTCATGCCCTTTTTGTGGTTGTCCAGCTCTTCCAGGGTCATCATCGGCAGGTACACATCGTGTTCCTCGAAGCGGAACAGCGACGATGGATCGTGCATCAGCACGTTCGTGTCGAGCACGAACAGCTTGCTGATGCCGCGCTGATCGGCGGCGCGGCTGGCGGACGACTTGAGCTGCACTTCCACAGGCTTGTGCTTGGCCGGATGCGGCTGCTCTGCCTGCTTGACGGGCTTGATCGGCGTGACCTTGCCTTTTGCCGCCGGCTTGGCTTTCGCTGCAGGCGCGGCAACGGCGGCAGGCGCGGCCGCAACCGGCGCCGGGGCTGGCACTGGCTTGGCGACCATCAGGGCCGCCACTTGCTTGATCTTCGTGGCCGCATTGCGGACCGGTTTGGCAACTTCGGCCATCGCCGCTTCAATGATCGGTGCAGCCACTTTCTTGGCTGCCGGGGTTTTGGTGGCCGGGCGCGCTGCGCCTGCGGTTGGGTAATCTTGGGTGGCCAGGATGGTGGCTGGCTTGCTCGGTAATTTTGGCAGTGGCATCAGGATCTCAATCAAAAAATTTCTGGAATGAATCGCCCATGGGCAGCCAGCTTCTGGCGGCACTTCTCATGGGGTGGATGCGGGGGAACAACAATGCTACAGGACGAATAACTGCCGGGAGGCCGGCAGCATGGCCGGTCATGGACGCCATCGGCGGGCTGCAGGCCCGTCTGGCGGAGTGGATGGAGGCGCTTCGTTGACTCAAAATGGCGATAGGTACCGTGAACTGAACTGCGGTTGAACCAGGCTTGCTGGAAGCCGACAACGCGCATTGGATCAAAATGAACGATCAATTCAGATGCGCTACGAATTCCAGCACTTCTTCCACGTGAGTTGCGACCTTCACGCCTCTCCATTCTTTCACCAATCGGCCCTGGGCGTCAATCACAAACGTACTGCGCTCGACGCCGCGTACGGTCTTGCCGTACATCTGTTTCATCTTCATGACGTTAAACAGCAGGCAAACGGCTTCGTCCGGGTCGGAAATGAGCTCGAACGGCAGTTCCAGCTTGGCTTTGAAGCTTTCGTGCGAGCGCAGGGAATCGCGGCTGATGCCGTAGATTTCCACGCCGGCGGCGACAAATTGCGGATACGCGTCACGGAAGGCGATGTTTTCAGTGGTGCAGCCAGGGGTGTTGTCCTTCGGATAGAAAAACAGTACCGTGGCCTTGGCCGGGCGGCCCAGCAACTGAAAGGTCTTGCCGCTGGTCATGGCGGCACTAAAGTCGGGTATGCTAACGAGGGATTGGCTATCAGCCACAGGTTCTCTCCTGAACGGTGATCATCAGCGCTGGTTTTTAATCTGGCAACGCATCCAGGTGCAACAATACAGCATTCAGGCCGCTTTGCCCTGCACAATCAGGCGTCCCGAACGCCCGGGCAACTCATCCCAGGTGATGGGGCAAATTGGCAAGTCCGCATCTTTTATCTTTTCATAATAATCGCCCATCGCCGCAAACTGGTAGCCCTGGGCTTTCCAGCCAGTCAGCAGTTGTTCGAAAATGGGGGCGAGTTTCTGTCCTTCAAGTTCCGCATGCAAGGTATACACATGATCGCGCGGGTTGTCCGCCGTCAGTGACAGGATATGCGCGGCAACATTGCCGGTGGTGATCAGCTTGCCGTCGATTTCGCAGCCCAGCAGTTCGTCCAGGGTGGGCAGGGTGGTGGGCAATTGCACGCAGCGCAGGATGGTGTTGCCATTGCGCACGCGGTGCGGGCCATTGCCCGGATGCACCATTGCGCCGCGCGCGTCGAGCATGGCGCGGCCATCGGAGGCAAAGCGGTAGCCGGCCGTGTCGTGCTCGACAAAGGCGCTGACATTCATTTGCCAGCCGGCCGCGCCGTGCGTGTGCGGCTTGCTGCCGAACACCTGTTCGTAGCGGTTGGCGGCCTTGCGCATCATGGTAATGGTCCAGGCGGCGTTGCGCTTGGCCACATTGTCTTGCCACAGGGTGTGATCCCAGGTGTGGATGCCGCACTCGAAACCGGCATCGCGCACGGCGCGCAATTGCGCCGCGCACTGCTTGCCGATATCGGGTCCCGGCAGCAAGGTGCCGTACATCAATGTTTTCAAGCCGTAGTGCTCGACCACCGACGTGCGCGACACCTTGCTGAAAAAGCCGGGCCGCAAGGCGCGCCGCAGGGCCCAGCCCGTGTGGTCGGGGCCCAGCGAGAACAGAAAGGTGGCCTTGGCCTGGTGCGCGGCCAGCATGCGCACCAGATTGCCCATGCCTTCACGGGTGCCGCGATAGGTATCGACGTCGATTTTCAGGGTCAGGAACGGCTTGCTCAACATTAATCCATCAGGGCTTTGGCTTGGGCTACCTGGCTGCGGTAGGCGTCGAAAATATTGCGCAGGGAATCGGCCATGGTGGTGGTCGGCGCCCAGCCCAGCTCTTCGCAGGTATTCGTGATTTTCGGCACGCGGTTCTGCACGTCCTGGTAGCCGGCGCCGTAGTAGGCGCCCGAAGTCGTTTCCACGATGTTCACGTGTTTCGCGCCTTCGGCGTATTCCGGGTATTCGGCAGCCAGGGTCAGCATCATGCCGGCCAGGTCGCGGATCGAATAGTTATTGGTCGGATTGCCAATGTTGTAGATCTTGCCGCTGGCGATGCCGTTCTTGTTGGCGATGATGCGGATCAGCGCATCGATGCCGTCGTCGATATAGGTGAACGCGCGTTTCTGCGCGCCGCCGTCGACCAGCGAGATGTTTTCGCCTCGCACGATGTGGCCGAAGAATTGCGTCACCACGCGCGAGGAACCTTCTTTTGGCGTGTGGATCGAGTCCAGGCCCGCGCCGATCCAGTTGAATGGACGGAACAGGGTGAAGTTCAAGCCTTCCATGCCGTAGCCCCAGATCACGCGGTCCATCAGCTGCTTGGCGTTCGAATAGATCCAGCGCGGCTTGTTGATTGGGCCGCAGATCAGTTCCGAGTTTTCCGGATCGAATTCCTCGTCATGGCACATGCCATACACTTCCGAGGTCGACGGGAAGACCAGGTGCTTGCCGTACTTGGCGGCCGAGCGCACGATAGGCAGGTTGGCTTCGAAGTCCAGTTCGAAGACGCGCAGCGGCTGCTTGACGTAGGTCGACGGCGTGGCGATGGCCACCAGCGGCAGGATCACGTCGCATTTCTTGACGTGGTACTCGACCCATTCCTTGTTGATCGTGATGTCGCCTTCGAAGAAGTGCATGCGCGACTTGTAGTTGTCATCTTCCAGCAATTCCGTGATGCGGTCCGTGTTCATGTCCATGCCGTAGACATGCCAGTCGGTGGTTTCCAGGATGCGCTTGGACAGGTGGTGGCCGATGAAACCGTTGACGCCTAAGATGAGGACTTTTTTCATATGAGATTCTCTTGAGTGATATCAGTGTGTGCTGACGCGGGCGGTCAGACTTGCTTGCAATTGCTGAGCCGAAATCGGCTCCCCGGCAGCCCTCAGCGCGGAAATGGCCAGCATGCGGCCGTCTCCGCAGACGCCAAAGATGCAATTATCCACTACCGCCAAGCCTGGTGGCAAACTTCCTGCTGAATGCTTGCTTAAACGGGCTTTTTCGATGGTGTAAATAACATTGTTGACTTCGGTGAACGCGCCGGGATAGGGGGGCGCGACGGCCCGGTGCAGGTTGTACACCTGCTGCGCGGGTAACTTCCAGTCGATGCGGCCGTCTTCCGGCGTGCGGCCGCCAAAGTAGCCGCCCTGGCGTAAATCGTTGAGCTGGCGCGGCGCCGTGCCGTCCAGCAAGGCTGGCAGCACGTTCCACAAGGTTTGCTCCGCCGCCACCGTGACCTTGCCGAACACTTCGAATGCCGTGTCGTCGGGCAGGATGGGCACGGCCGTTTGCGCGACGATGGCGCCGGCGTCCGGCTTGACCGTCATTTCATGCAGGGTGGCGCCCGTCTCCGGGGCGCCATGCAGCACGGCCCAGTTGACGGGCGCGCGGCCGCGGAACTGCGGCAGCAGCGAGCCGTGCATATTGTAGGCGGGCGCGACTTCCAGGAGGCTGGCCGGCAGCATGTGGCGGTAGTAAAAGCTGAACAGCATGTCCGGCCTGGCCGCCTGCACCTGCGCCAGCAGCTCGGGCGCGCGCGCGTCCGCAGGCGTGATGTACGGGATGCCTTCGGCCTGGCACAGGCTGGCGACGGATTCGAACCACAGGTTTTCCGTGGGGCTGTCTTCGTGCGTGACGACGAGGGCAATATCGACGCCGCCGGCCAGCAGCACCTTGATGCAGCGCACGCCCACATTGTGGTAGCCGAAGACAACGGCGCGCGGGGCGCCCATCAGCGGCTCACCTGGCGCTTTTCCAGGCGCACGTACGATGGCGCCTCGGCTTCCGCCTGGACCATACCATCCTGCAGGATGGTTTGCACCACGTAGCGGGGACGGGCACGCACTTGCTGGAAGATGCGTCCCACGTATTCGCCCACCAGGCCGATGCCGAACAGGATCACGCCCATGAAGAAGAAGGCGATGGCGAACAGGGTGAACACGCCTTCGGCCTCCGCGCCCAGCAGGAAGCGGCGTACCAGCAGGAAGACCACCAGCAGCGCCGAGCCCAGCGACATCGCCATGCCCAGCATGGAAAAGATTTGCAGGGGAATCAGCGAAAAGCCCGTGACGAGGTCGAAATTGAGGCGGATCAGGCTGTACAGCGAATATTTCGACTCGCCGGCGGCCCTTTCCTCGTGCTCGACGGTGATTTCCGTGGGCTTGCGGGCGAACGTGTAGGCGAGGGCGGGCACGAAGGTGTTCACTTCGGCGCACTGGTTGACCAGGTCGATCACATTGCGGCCGTACGCGCGCAGCATGTTGCCCTGGTCCGTGATCTTGATGTTGGTGATGCGTTCGCGCAGGCGGTTCATCATCTTCGATGCCAGGGTGCGCCAGGCGGAATCTTGGCGCTTGCGCCGGATCGAGCCCACGTAATCGTAGCCTTCGCGCATCTTCGCCACCAGGTTGCCGATTTCTTCGGGCGGGTTCTGCAGGTCGGCGTCGAGCGTGACCATGATCTGCCCGCGCGAGGCTTCGAAGCCGGCCAGGATGGCCATGTGCTGGCCATAATTGCCGTTGAATAAGATCACGCGCGTGACGTCGGGGCGCTGGCGGAACTGTTCCGCCAGGATGGCCACCGAGTTGTCGCGGCTGCCATCATTGATGAAGATGATCTCGTAGCTCGTCTGCAAGGCATCGAGGGCCGGATACAGGCGGGCGAACAGGCTGGCCAGGCCATCCTGCTCGTTGTAGATCGGAATGATTACGGACAGTTCAGGTTTCATCGGCGCGCTGCTCATTTGATGAGAATGGATTTGACGGTGGCGACGGCGCGTTCCACGTCCTGTGTCGTCATGGCGTAGAACATCGGCAAGGTCACGGTCAGGCGGCCGATCTGTTCCGAGACGGGGAACATGCCCTCGGTAAAGCCGCGTTCGCGGTACATGGTAAACAGGTGGATCGGTGCGTAATGATAGCCCGTTCCCACGTTTTGCTGCGCCATGGCCTGCATGAACGCGGCGCGCGTGCCGGGGCCGTTGTCGGGCAGGATGATCTGGAACAGATGCCAGTTGCTGTTTTCAAAGTCCTGCACGGGCAGCCGGGCGCCGCTGGCCGCTTCGAAGTCGCTGCCGAACTGCGCGAAATAGTGGCGCGCCAGCGCGCGGCGGTGGGCCGTGATGGCGTCGATATTGGCGAACTGGCCCAGGCCGATGGCGGCCATGATGTCGCTCATGTTGTATTTGCCGCCCAGCACGTCGACGTCGATGCCGTCGACGCCGCTGCGGGTGACACCCTGCAGCCGGTATTTCTCGGCCAGCTTCGCTTCTTCCAGGTTGTTCAGGACGAGGCAGCCGCCTTCGCCCGTGGTGATGTTCTTGTTGGCCTGGAAGCTGAACGAGACGAAGTCGCCAAACGCGCCGATGCGCTTGCCTTTCCAGGTGGAGCCGAACGCCTGCGCCGCGTCTTCCACGACCCTTAAATTGTACTTTTCAGCAATCGCGTACAGGCGGTCCATGTCAACGGGCAGGCCGGACAGGTAGACGGGGATGATGGCTTTCGTACGCGGAGTGATGGCCGCTTCCAGCTTGTCGAGGTCGATATTCCGGGTGACGGGGTCGATGTCGGCAAACACGGGCGTGGCGCCCACTTCGATGATGACGTTGGCCGTCGCGACCCACGACACGGGCGTGGTGATGACTTCGTCGCCGGGGCCAATGCCGGCGATGCGCAGCGCGATTTCCATGGTGCACGTGCCCGAATTGAAGGTGCGCACGGGACGCCCGCCGAAATACTCGGACAGCTGGGCTTCGAATGCCTGCACTTTCGGGCCGCTGGTGATCCAGCCCGAGCGCAGCACCTCGCCGACGGCGGCGATGGTCGCCTCATCGATGGTGGGTTTGGAAAAAGGCAAAAAGGGCAGGGTAGAGGTCATGGGGCGCGGTTCTTGAGTCGGTATGGTGTCAGGGTATCTGTGTTGCCGAGGCTGCCGTACGGTGAAACGCGGCCGGCAGGCATGGCTATTTTATATCGTCAGTATGGCGGCGCAGCCGGTTCAGCGGTGAAAAAATCATGCCGATGCGGGGGCGGGGCAAGCTGGCCGGGGGCGCGATCCGTGCTGCCTCGCGCCCCAGTTAAACATTATTTGTTGGCAATGACCATGCGGCGCGCGTCCTCGGCAATGACACGCATGGGCACGCCACGTTGTTGCAATTCCTTGTAGCGGTCCAGGCTGATAATGGCCATGTCGCGCACGCCGGCGTTGGCATCGTTCGTCCATTGCGTGATGAAAGGCTCGATGTTCGGGATCGACAGTTCCGGCTGCTGTTTCAGGCCAAACGTGAATTCATCCCAGTAATCGACGAGGATCACGGGCCGCTGCAGGTAGTACGTCAGCGACTGTTCGTAGATGCCGACCGAATAGAGCTTGGTATCGGCCGTCAGTTCGGCCTGGATCTGCGGCAGCATGTCGGTGCCTGCGCGGTTCTGGCCATACAGTTCGGAGCCGGCCAGGATGCAGTGCGTGGCCAGGAAACCGGCGCCGGCGATCGTCAGCACCGTCATGTCGCGGCGCAGCTGGCGCGCATGCAGCAAGGCCAGGGCACCGCCGGCCAGGGCGAAGAAGCCGGCCGCCATCAGCCATGGCTGGTAGCCTTTCAATGCGATCAGTGCCGCCGGATCGCGCGCGCTGGCCTTGCTGAACGCGATCGGTCCGCCGATCAGGATGGCCGCGCCCAGCACGCACAGCAGGCCGGCGGCGAACAGGCGCTGGCGGCGCGACGCCGATTCCAGGTACAGCGCCACCAGCAATGCCAGCGCCGGGAAGATGGGCACGATATAGCCGGGCAGCTTCGAGGTCGAATAGCTGAAGAAGAAGAAAATGAAGACGGCCCAGACCAGCAGCATCAAACGGGGCTGAAAGGCGCCTTCCTGACGCTGGAAGGCGGCGGCCAGGCTTTGCGGCAGCAGGCCTATCCATGGCAGGATGCCGGGAATGAGCAGCACGAGGAAGTAATACCAGGCGCCTTCGCGCTTGTGGCCCTTCATCAGGAAGCGCTGGAAATGCTCGTGGATGAAGAAGAAATGCGGCTGCTCTGGATTGCGCAGGGCGACCAGCACGAACCACGGCGTGGCGATGGCAAAGAACACCAGCAAGCCCTTGACCAGGTGCAGACGCGTCCAGATGCGCCAGTCGCGCGCACACAGCGAATACAGCACCAGCACGGCGCCCGGCAGCACGATGCCGATCAGGCCCTTGGCCAGCACAGCCAGCGCCATGGCGGCCCAGCAGGCCAGCATCCAGTTGCGCCGCTCCGTCGCCGTGGCGTCGTCGCGCTGGGCGATCAGCAGGCTGCCCAGGGTCAGGGTCATCATGCCCGACAGGCCCATGTCCAGCGAATTGATCTGGCCGGAAGCGAGCCAGAACAGGCTCGACGCCAGCACCAGGCCCGCATACAGGCCCACGCGCGGGCCGAAGACCTTCTTGCCCGCATAGGCCGTCATGCACACGCCGATGATGCCGCACAGGCCGGTCCACAGGCGCGCCTGCCACTCGCCCAGGCCGAAGGCGGCGAAGGTCAGCGCATTCATCCACGTTTGCAGCGGCGGTTTTTCAAAGTACTTGATGCCGTTCAGGCGCGTGGTGATCCAGTCGCCCGTGACGAACATTTCGCGCGCCATCTCGGCGTAGCGGCCCTCGTCGGGCGGCACCAGGGTGCGCACGCCCAGCGCATACAGGGTGACGACGATGAAGATGCCGAGCAGGGACCACATCAGCACCCGCGACGAGTGCAGTTCGTTGACATTGATTTTCATGCAGGCTTGCCTGCGGCCGGGGCCAGGATCAGTGCCAGGGTGACTTTGCGGCCCTCGCCCATGAGGATGTTGTAGGTGCGGCAGGCAGCCTGGCTATCCATGCATTCGACGCCGATGCGGCGCATGGTCAGCGCGGCCGTCAGCTTCGGGTGCACGAAGCGCTGGCGCTCGCCCGTGCCGAGGATGACCACGTCGGGCGCATCGGCCAGGATTTGCGCGAAATGCGCCTCGTTCAATTGTTCGAAACTGTCCACTTCCCACGCGCGCGGCGGCGTTTCCGGCATGACGATCAGGCTGTAGTTGTACGGCTGGGCATTGATCTCGACGCCGTTTTCGTCATAGCCGGTGACAGTCTGGTATTGTTGGGTGCTGCTGGCGTGGAGTTTCATGGCGATATCGGGGCTGGTCGTGTCGGTTGATCGGTACGCGCGCGGCCAAACTGGGTGCCGCGGCCAAGGGCGTAAGCATGCCATAAATGACAGAAAAGAGCGACTGAAAAGCAACATCCTTTCCAATTTGCAATGTTCGGCGCCACAGTGGCGCTGCATGCTGGCGCCATGGTAATGCTGCAAGATTAAGGGAAGATGAAGATGGCGCCCGCCCGATAGTCGTCCAGCTGCGCCGGCGTGGCAGAATCGGCGTCAAATGCTGCAGTTCGCCATGTTTAATTTGATAAAATGGCCTGTTTTCGGCGAGAATGGTTGTTTTCGCCTTGCAGTCTTTCGCATCGCAGTTTCACGGGTTCATAGTTCTGGCGCGGCGGCCACGCTGCAAGCTCAAGTCTCCGCGCCGCATCACGACAGGGATTTATTTTGCGACCGATTCAGAAATCGAATAAATTGGCGGACGTCTGCTACGACATCCGCGGCCCGGTCCTGGAAAAATCCAGGCAAATGGAAGAAGAAGGCCACAAGATCACCAAGCTCAATATCGGCAATCTGGCCGTATTCGGCTTCGATCCGCCCGACGAGATCGTGCGCGACATGATGCTCAATCTGCAGAACGCGGCCGGCTATACGGATTCGAAAGGCATGTTCGCGCCGCGCAAGGCCGTCATGCACTACACGCAGGGCAAGAATATCGCCGGCGTGACCATCGATGACATTTACCTGGGCAATGGCGCTTCCGAACTGATCGTCATGTCGATGAACGCCCTGCTCAACAGTGGCGACGAAGTGCTGGTGCCGGCGCCCGATTATCCGCTGTGGACGGCCGCCGTCAGCCTGTCGGGCGGCAATCCCGTGCATTATGTGTGCGACGAGCAGAACGAGTGGTATCCCGACATCGAGGACATGCGCCGCAAGATCACGCCGCAGACCAAGGCGATCGTCGTCATCAACCCGAACAATCCGACGGGCGCGCTGTACCCGGTTTCCGTGCTGCTGCAGATCGTCGAACTGGCGCGCCAGCACCAACTGATCATTTTCGCCGACGAGATCTACGACAAGGTGCTGTACGACGAAGCCGAGCACGTGTCGATCGCCTCGCTGGCCGACGACGTGCTGTTCATTACCATGAACGGCCTGTCGAAGAATTACCGCTCCTGCGGCTACCGTTCCGGCTGGATGGTGGTCTCGGGCGAAAAGCGCCACGCCAAAGATTACATCGAGGGCCTCAACATGCTGGCCTCGATGCGGCTATGCGCCAATGCGCCGGGGCAGTTTGCCATCCAGACGGCGCTAGGCGGCTACCAGAGCATACAAGACCTGGTGGGGCCCGGCGGGCGCCTGTTGAAACAGCGCGACCTGGCGCACAAGCTGCTGACCGATATTCCGGGCGTCACCTGTGTCAAGCCGAAGGCCGCGCTGTACATGTTCCCGCGCCTGGACCCGGAGATCTACCCGATCGCCGACGACCAGCAGTTTGCCTATGAATTACTGGCCGAAGCCAAGGTCCTGATCGTGCAGGGCACGGGGTTCAACTGGATCGCGCCCGACCATTTCCGTGTCGTCTTCCTGCCCAACTCCGATGACCTGACCGAGGCCATGGGGCGCATTGCGCGCTTCCTCGAAGGCTATCGCAAGCGTCACGGCCGGGGCTGAAAGCCAGCAGCAATCTCGATCAACCTGGCGCCGCCCAAGGGGGCGCCACTTATGAGCAGTCAAGCACAACTATGAAATCCATCAAGATCGGCCTGCTGGGCCTGGGCAACGTCGGTTACGGCACGTTCAGCGTCCTGAAACGCAACCAGGAAGAAATCAAGCGCCGCGCGGGCCGCGGCATTGACGTCGTCGCCGTCGCCGTGCGCGACGTGGCGCGCGCCGAAGCGCTCGTCGCCGGCGGCTGCAAGGTCGTCAATGACCCTTACCTGATCGTCAACGATCCCGAGATCGACATCGTCGTCGAACTGATCGGCGGCTACGACCTGTCGAAAACCCTGGTGATGCAGGCCATCGCCAACGGCAAGCACGTGGTGACGGCCAACAAGGCGCTGCTGGCCGTGCACGGCAACGAAATCTTCGCCGCCGCCCAGGACAAGGGCGTGATGGTGGCCTTCGAGGCGGCCGTCGCCGGCGGCATCCCCATCATCAAGGCGCTGCGCGAAGGCTTGACGGCCAACCGCATCGAATGGATCGCCGGCATCATCAACGGCACCACCAATTTCATTCTGTCCGAGATGCGCGACAAGGGCCTCGATTTCGCCACCGTGCTGAAACAGGCGCAGGAACTCGGTTACGCGGAAGCCGACCCCACCTTCGACATCGAAGGCGTCGACGCCGCACACAAGGCCACCATCATGTCGGCCATCGCTTTCGGCATTCCGGTGCAGTTCGACAAGGCCTACGTGGAAGGCATCAGCAACCTCAATGCCGTCGACATCCGCTATGCCGAGCAGCTGGGCTACCGCATCAAGCTGCTGGGCATCACCAAGCGCGCCACCGTCAATGGCGTGGAAGGCATCGAGCTGCGCGTGCATCCGACCCTGATCCCGGCCAAGCGCCTGATCGCCAACGTGGAAGGCGCCATGAACGCGGTGCTGGTGCATGGCGACGCCGTCGGCGCCAGCCTGTATTCGGGCCGCGGCGCGGGCGCCGAGCCGACCGCTTCGTCGGTGATCGCCGACCTGGTCGACATCACGCGCCTGGCCACGGCCGATCCGGAACACCGCGTGCCGCACCTGGCGTTCCAGCCGAACGCGATGACCGATATCGCGATCTTGCCGATGTCGGAAATCACCACCAGCTACTACCTGCGCATGCACGTGGCCGACCAGCCGGGCGTGCTGGCCGACCTGACGCGCATCCTGGCCGAACGCGGCATCTCGATCGACGCCATGCTGCAAAAAGAGCCGGCCGAGGGAGAGACGCATACGGACATCATCATGCTGACGCACCAGACGCAGGAAAAGAACGTCACGGCCGCCATCGAGAAGATGGAAGCGTTGAACAGCGTGGTGGGCACGGTCACCAAGATCCGCCTGGAAAACCTCAGCTGATCGTTGTCAGCGATCCATGCAAAACGGCGCCCGCGGGCGCCGTTTTTTTATGCGTAATGTCGTCGGATTACGCCGCCGCACCGACGGGGCCCACGTCCATGCCGTCATAGCTGGCCAGTTGGTTGTCCTGCGCAAACGCCATCAGTTCGCCATTGCGCGCGTGCAGGCTGTCGACGCCGTGCACTTCGGCCTTTTCCACGTGCAGCACCCACACGGGCGGTGCCGCCGGATCGTCGAGTTCCGGCTGGTACAGTTCCACGGGGCGGTAGCCCTGCAGCGCCAGCAAGGTGGCGGCCTGTTCCAGCGGCTCGGACGTCGGGTTGGTGAAGTAATAGCCCCACAGCAGCGGCTGGGACAAATCCCACGGCGCGTTCTCGGCGATATTGGCAAACAGTTCGGTTACATCGTCTTTGGTCATCATGGCAAGGTGCCTTCTTAAAATCTCAGGGCGCGATCTTAGCATCCATGCCGCCTGCACGCCATTCGCCCATAAAAAAACCGGCTGTGCAGCCGGTTTCTTATCCGCCATTACATCGGCAGGAGATTCATTCGCGCAAGTGCGAATTAGAACTTGTAACGCAGGCCGATCGACAGCAGGTCGGCTTTCACTTTGGAGCCATCTTCGTTTGCTACTTTGCCGAAGTTTTCGTATTCCGCAACAGCCGACAGGTTTTTATTGATGTTGTAAGCAGCACCGATACCAAACAGGGCGGAAGTTTTGTTTTTCGACACGCTCTCGCTGAAATTGAGTTCGCTGACGGTGGCTTTGGTGCGGTTCTGCGATACGCCAGCCTTGGCGAACAGCGAGAACTGTTCGTTCAGTGGCAGGGTGCCGGTGGCGGCGACGTAGAATGCATGGCTTTTCACTTCCATTTTTCCGCCGTCAAATTTCTCTGTCAGTTTGCCGAAGTCGACATAGCCAGCTTCCGCGCCGAAGTTTTGCGTAAAGTCATAGCCAGCGTAAGCTTTGTAGCCGGTGTCGCTTTTTTTGATCGAATCAAATTCGTCCGATGCTTTCAATTCGGAACGGCCGACGTTAACGCCGACGTAAGCGCCTTCAGCTTGGGCGAACAATGGGAATGCCAGGGCGGCGCCAACAACTACTGCAAACAATTGCTTTTTCATATTAATCCTAGATAATTAATGCGGAGAGACTGCCTCGCCGCTTAATGGGAACCGAATTGTATAGGGATGAATATGTTTATGTAAGGCAATTATTTAAAAAATATTACAAATAATGTACTTGTTGTTTTGATGCAACATTCAATATCGAAGACATATCTGTCTGGCGCCTCATGCGGCGCCGCTGAAATGCACGCTGACTTTCAAGCCGTGCCCATTGGTCGCCGTCGCCAGTTCCAGCCTGGCGCCATGCAGGGCGGCGATGTCGCGCACGATGGCCAGGCCCAGTCCCGCGCCGCCCGGGTTGCTCTCGAGCGCCGTGCCGACGCGGTAGAACGGCGTAAACACGCGCTCGCGTTCGGCTGGCGGGATGCCGGCGCCGCTGTCTTCCACTTCCAGCACCGTTTCGTTTCCATGACCGCCCGCGCGCACGCGCAGGATCACGCTGCCGCCCTGTGGCGTGTAGCGCAGGGCGTTGTCGACCAGGTTGGCGACCAGTTCGTGCAGCAGCAGCGCCTGGCCATGCACGGGCGCTTCGTCGGGCGCTTCCAGCGACAGGTCGATATTTTTGGCGACGGCGGCCATGGCCATTTCCAGTCCCACCTGCTGCGCCACGTCGCGCAGCGCGACGGTGTCCATCGCCAGGTTTTCGCCGCCATGCTCGATGCGCGCCAGGGTCAGGAGGCGGTTGGCCAGCAGCACGGTTGAATCGGTGGTGACGGCGATCGAGCGCACGATGTCGCGCAGGGCGGCGATGTCCGGCGGCGCACCCGCCTGGCGGTCGCACTCGCGCATGGCCAGTTCGGCCTGGGTTTTCAGCACCGTCAACGGCGTGCGCAGCTGGTGCGAGGCGTCGGCGATGAAGCGGCGCTGACTGGCGATCAGCTGCTGCAGGCGCGACATGGAACCGTTCATGGCGCTCACCAGCGGACGCATTTCCTTGTGCACCAGCGCGGGATCGACGTCGGACAGGTCGGACAGGGTGCGCGTCTCGACTTCCATTTTCAAGCGCATCAGCGGGCGCAGCACCAGGCGCACGGCAAACCACACGAGGGCGCCCATCACCAGCACCATCGCCGCCTGCCAGATCAGGGTGTCGAACAGGATCTGGTTCGACAGGCCGCGCCGCGCGTCCAGCGTTTCGGCCACCTGGATCAGGGCGATGCCGCGCATCGAGTCGTCGTACACGGGCTGCAGCAGGGCGGCGATGCGGATCGGCTTGCCGTGGTAGTCGGCGTGGTAGAAGCGCACCAGTGCCGGATAATTCTGCGAACGGGGCACGTTTTTCGGCACGGGCGGCAAGTCGCCGTAGCCCGACACCAGTTCGCCGTTGATGCCCGTGACCTTGTAGTAGATGCGGCCCAGGGTATCGGTCTCGAAGCTGTCGAGCGCCACATAGGGCACTTCGGCCACGACCTTGCCGTTGACGATGGAGACGCGCTCGGCCAGCGCCCGCGTCGACGCCAGCAAGGAACGGTCGTAGGCCATGTCGGCCGCGTCGAGCGCGTTGCGGTAGACAAAAACGGCATCGAGCAGCACCAGCATGACCAGCGGGATGAGCAGCCAGCGCAGCAGCTGGCTGCGCAGGCTGCCCAGCGGCCGGCCCTGCGCCCAGCGCCGGCGCAGGCGCTCGAACAGGGGCCGGCTGGGGGCGCGCACGGTCATTTTGAGGCGGCGGGCGCCATCGCGCTGCGCGGCTGCAGCAGGTAGCCGATGCCGCGCAGGGTGGTGATGACGGCGCCGTCGGGCGAACCGCTTTCCACGCCGTTTTCCAGTTTCTTGCGCACGCGGTGGATATACAGTTCGATGGCGTCCAGGTTGGCGTCGTCGGCCAGCGCGAAGACTTCGTCGAACAGCTTTTCCTTCGAGACGGCGCGTCCCGAGCGCGTGATCAGCGCTTCGAGTACGGCGTGTTCGCGCGGCGTCAGGGGAAAAGGGGCGCCGGCATAGCTGAACATGCGCGTGACGGTGTCGAAACTGAGGGCGCCGCAGGTGTGCACGAGCGCTTCGTTGCCCTGGCTGCGGCGTAGCAGGGCTTTCACGCGCGCTTCCAGTTCGGCCAGTTCGAACGGCTTGGCCATGTAGTCGTCCGCGCCCAGGTTCAGGCCCTGCACCTTGTCATCGAGGCCGCCGCGCGCCGTGAGTATCATGACGGGAGTCTTGCCGCGCGTGCCGCCGCGCGCGCGCAGGCGGCGCAGCACGTCCAGGCCATCCATCTTCGGCAGGGAAAGGTCGAGCAGCACCAGGGAATATTCCTGCGTATGCAGCAGGGCGTCGGCATCGGCGCCGTTGTGGGCGGTCTCCACCGTCAGGTGCGCGTCGCGCAGGGCCTTTGCCAGCCAGTGCGACAGCTCCAGATGGTCTTCCACTAATAATATGCGCATGGTCTCCGCCATTCGTTTGAATTGGTGCAGTGTAAGCCTCTCGGCACGCCGCCGACAGGGGCCGCAATGAATTTGTTGGTATTGCCTGTGGCTGGCCGGCGACACCTGTCAGTCTGAAAGCGAATTGAAAGGATCACGATCATATAGTGTGATCCTGATTCATGAAATTGATCAGGCATATCACTAATAACTATATCTAAGGGAGACACTCTACATGAAGAAAACTGCATTCTCGCTGGCCGCCATGGCGGTACTCGCCGCCGCTGGCAGCGCCCACGCCCAGTCGAACGTCACCCTGTACGGCCGCCTGGACGCCGGCATCAGCAACACCAGCAACGCCGGTCCGAACAAAAGCTCGATGACGCAAGTCAGTTCGGGTGGCATGAACACCTCGCGCTGGGGCATCCTGGGCAGCGAAGATCTGGGCGGCGGCCTGAAAGCCGTCTTCAATCTGGAAGGCGGCATCCTGGTCGACACGGGCGCGGCCGACGGCGCGCTGTTCAAGCGCCAGGCCAACGTGGGCCTGGAAGGCGCGTTTGGCCGCGTCGTGCTGGGACGCTCGTTCACCACCGTGTACGACTTCGTGCTGCCATTCGATCCGATGGCCTATGCGCCGTTCTATTCGTGGGCCACTTCGGCCAACGCGTCGGGTCCGAGCAAGTATGGCATGACGACGGCCTTCGACAACATGGTCAAGTACTCGGGCAAGACGGGCGACTTCAGCTACGGCGCATCGTACGGCTTCGGCGAACAGTCGACGGGCAGCTCGGACAGCGCCAAGCTGTCGACGGCCGTTACCTACAAGACGGGTCCCGTCAGCCTGCTGGCCACGTATGAACAGGTGAACGGCAATGCCATCGCCGGCGGCGCGCGCGACAAGACCACCGTGTACCACCTGGGCGCCATGTACGACGACGGCCCGTGGAAAGTGCAGGCGGCGGCGCGCGACTACAAGCTCGATCCGGCAGCAGCCGGCAAGGCCGACGTGCGCGGCACCCTGTACTGGGGCGGCGTCAGCTACAAGACCACGCCGGTCATCACCCTGACGGGCGTGATCTACTACCAGGACGTGAAAAACGTGGCGGCGAGCCTCAATGCCGATCCGATCATGTACGTGGCGCGCGTGCGTTATGCCCTGTCCAAGCGCACGGACCTGTACGTGGCCGGCGCCTATGCCAAGGCCAAGCACAACCAGCTGGTCAGCCTGTCGCGTGACGATGCCGGTTTCGGCGACACGCAGCGCGGCCTGATCGCCGGCATCCAGCACCGCTTCTAAGGCATGACGATGCCGCGCACCGCGTTCCTGTCGCTGCTGCTGTTGTCGGCGCTGCTGCCCGCGCCGGCAACAGCCGCCGCGCCTGAAGTCGATTGCGTGGTGCCGTCCAAGCCGGGCGGCGCCATGGACCTGACCTGCAAGCTGGCGCAGAAAGGGCTGCTGCAGCCCGATCCGGCGGCGGCAGCGCCGTTCGCGTCCTCGGTGCGCATCAGCTATCTGCCCGGCGGCATCGGCGCGGTGGCGTGGCGTTCGATGGGCTCGCAGCGCCGGCGTGCCGAAGCCAACACCCTGGTGGTGTTTTCGGGCGGCTCGCTGCTGAACCTGGCGCAAGGCAAGTTCGGCAACGCCAAGACGGGCGACGTGCGCTGGGTGGCGGCGCTGGGCGCCGACTACGGCATGATCGCCGTGCGCAGCGACTCGCCCTACAAGACCCTGGCCGACCTGATCGCCGCGCTCAAGCGCCACCCCGACAAGGTGCTGATCGGCGTGTCCGGCACCATCGGCAGCCAGGACTGGCTGAAGATGGCGCTGGTGGCGCGCAAGGCCGGCATCGACCCGAAAGTGCTGCGCTTCGTGGCACTGGAAGGTGGCGGCGAAATATTTACGGCGATGCAGGCCGATTACGTGCAGGTGATGTCGGGCGACACCTCGGAAGCGACCCTGAATGCGGGCGACAGCCATGCGCGCGTGCTGGCGGTGCTGTCGGAAAAGCGCCTGCCCGGCGTGCTGTCCGGCGTACCGACGGCGCGCGAGCAGGGCATCGACGTGGTGTGGCCCATCATCCGCGGCGTGTGGATGGGGCCACAGGTGCCGGAAGCGGATTACCAGCGCTGGGTGGCCAGTTTTGAACGCGCCATGGCCACGCCGCAGTTTGCCCAGTGGCGCACGCAGGCGGGCATGTATCCGTTCGCGCTGACGGGCGACAAATTGACGCAGTACGTGAACCAGGCGGTCGAACGCTATTCCAGGCAGGCCGCCGAACTGGGCCTGATGCGCTGAAGCCAATAGCAAACCATACAACAATCACAGACGGAGACAAACCATGCAAACCAAGACCATACTCGCCATCGCCCTGGCAGCCGCTTTTGCGGGTACCACCGGCGCCGCCTTCGCCCAGGTGCCGGCAGGTTATCCGGCCGACTACCAGAAGATCATCGACGCGGCCAAGAAGGAAGGCAAGGTGGTGATCTACAGCGCCACCGACAGCAAGGCCGCCGCGCCGCTGATCAAGGATTTCAGCGCGCTGTATCCGGGCATCTCGGTTGAATACAACGACATGAATTCGACGGAAGTGTATAACCGCTTCATTTCCGAAGTAGCCGCCGGCGGCAATACGGCCGACGTGATGTGGTCGTCGGCGATGGACTTGCAGATGCGCCTGGCCTCCGACGGCTACGCCCTGAAATACAAGTCGGTCGAAGCGGCGAAGATCCCCGGCTGGGCCATGTGGGACGACCAGGCCTATGGCACCACGTTCGAGCCGGCCGCCATCGTCTACAACAAGCGCCTGCTCGATCCGAAGGAAGTGCCGAAGAATCACGACGACTTCGTCAAGCTGATCGCCACGCCGAAATTCAAGGACAAGGTCACCACCTACGACATCGAAAAGTCGGGCGTCGGCTTCATGTTCATGGCGCAGGATGCGAAGGAATATCCGCAATTCCTGGCGCTGCAAAATGCGTTCGGCACGGCCAAGGTGCGCGTGCAGTCGTCGACGGGCACCATGATGGAGCGCATCTCGTCCGGTGAAAACCTGATCGGCTACAACGTGCTCGGCTCCTACGCCCTGGTGCGCGCCAAGACCGATCCGTCGATCGGCGTGGTGCTGCCCAAGGATTACACCTTGATCCTGTCGCGCGTGCAGTTCATCAACAAGAATGCGAAGAACGTCAACGCCAGCAAGCTGTGGCTCGATTACATCCTGTCGCACCGCGGCCAGACCATCATCGCCAACGGCGCCAAGCTGTTCGCCATCCGCGCCGACGTCACGGGCGAAACGACATCGGCGGAACTGATCAAGGAAATCGGCGCGGCCAACGTCAAGCCGATTCCCGTGCACCCGATCATCCTGCAATTTCTGGGACCTGCCAAGCGCATGGCGTTCCTGAAGCAGTGGAAAGAGACCGCCGGCAAGAAGTAAAAATAGCCAATGCCGTCTTGGCCGCCCGCGAGCCTGGCTTGCGGGCGCACGCCGCACCCTTCATTCATTGGATTCATCATGCAAACTGCTATCTTGCCGCTGCCTGCACGGTCGCGCTCTCCCTTGTCGCGCCTGAACTGGCCGCGCGGTGTGGTCGTGGCGATCACGCTGGTCGCCATCTTCCTGCCGCTGTTCCTGATTTTTTACCAGAGCTTTTTGAACGCGCCGTTTTTCATGCCCGTGCGCGAATTTGGCTTTGATTCCTACCGTTTCATCTTCGATGATCCCGATTTCGCCATGGCCTTCAAGAATGGCCTGATGCTGGCCTTCGGTCTGACCGTGATCGCCGTGCCGCTGGGCGGCATGCTGGCCTTTTTGATGGTGCGCACGGACCTGCCTGGCCGCGGCTGGGTGGCCCCGATGCTGCTGGTGCCGATCTTTGTTTCGCCGATGGTGATGGGCTTCGGCTACGTCGTCTCGATGGGGCCCGTGGGCTTCTATTCGATCTGGGCCAAGGAGCTGCTCGGCTTCGTGCCCTGGAATATTTACTCCTTCACCAGCATCGTCATCATCGCCGGCCTGACGCACGTGCCGCACGTCTATCTGTACGCTTCGTCGGCCCTGAAAAGCCTGGGTTCGGACGTCGAGGAAGCGGCCCGCGTGGCCGGCGCCTCGCCGATCCAGGTGATGCTCAACGTGTCGCTGCCGATGATCATGCCGGCGCTGGCGTATGCGGGCGTGCTGGTATTTTTCCTCGGCTTCGAGGTGTTCGGCCTGGTGCTGGTGCTCGGCGATCCGGAAGGCCACCTGGTGCTGCCGACCTATCTGTACAAACTGACGAACAAGCTCGGTACGCCGTCGTATCACCTGATGGCCGCCGTCGCCGTCTGCCTGGTGATGGTGACCATGCCGCTGGTGATGATACAGCGCTGGCTGCTCAAATCCGCCAACAAATATGTGTCGATCAAGGGCAAGGGCGCGCGCAGCAAGGCCATGCCGCTGGGCCGCTGGAAGTGGCTGGCGTTCGCTTTGCTGGCGGGCTGGCTGATCTTCACCATCATCCTGCCGTTGACGGGTATCGTGCTGCGCTCCTTCGTGCAGTACTGGGGCGAGGGCGTGCACCTGGCCGACGTCTTGACCTTGCAGCATTTCCGCGACATTTTCGACCAGCCATCGCTGGTGCGCGGCATCGTCAACACCATCCTGATCGGCGTCGTCGGCGGCGCGCTGGCCGTCGGCTGCTACAGCTTCATCGCGCTGGCCATGCACCGCAAGCAGGACGGCATCACGCGCCTGCTCGATTACAGCGTGCTGGTGCCGCGCGCCGTGCCGGGCCTCTTGGCCGGCCTGTCGTTCCTGTGGGTCTTCCTGTTCGTGCCGGCCTGGCTTGACGGCATCTTGAAAGGCATGGATAACGGCGTGGCCCTGTGGCTGAGCGGCCATGTGATCCCTGTGCTGCGCGAAGTGCGCTCGACGATTTTCGCCCTGTGGCTCGCGTATTCGGTGGTGTGGATGGCCTACGGCATGCGCCTCATTTCCACGGCGCTGCTGCAGGTGGGGCCGGAGCTGGAAGAGGCGGCGCGCGCCGTCGGCGCCAGCCGCGGCCAGGTGACGCGCGACGTGACCCTGCCGCTGATCAAATACGGCTTGCTGGGCGCCTGGCTGATGGTGTTCCTGATCTTCGAGCGCGAATACTCGACGGGCGTGTACCTGCTCTCGCCGGGCACGGAAGTGATCGGCGCCATGCTGGTATCGCTGTGGGCAGGCGGCTCGACCGACCTGGTGGCGGCGCTGTCCTTCATCAATATCACCCTGGTGGCCATCGGCCTGGGCATCGCGCTGCGCTTCGGCGTGAAGTTGCATAACTAATTAGAAAATGAGACCACATCATGAATGAATTGACCGTCAATGAACTGCACCTGGACTATGGCACGGGCGCTGCCGCCAACCAGATACTGAAGGGTGTCTCGATGCACCTGCAAAAAGGCGAAGTGGTCGCCCTGCTGGGGCCTTCGGGCAGCGGCAAGACCACCTTGCTGCGCGCTGTGGCGGGACTGGAAAGCCCGAAGGCGGGCACGATCCAGATCGGCGAGCGCAATGTCTTCGACGGCGCGCAGCATTTCGAGATGCCGGCCGAGCACCGCAACCTGGGCCTGGTGTTCCAGTCGTACGCGCTGTGGCCGCACAAGACCGTGTTCGACAACGTCGCCTATGGCCTCAAATTGCGCAAGATGGGCAGCACGGAGATCGCCGCGCGCATCAAGGAAGTGCTGACGCAGCTGGGCCTGGGGCACTTGGGCGAACGCTATCCGCATCAGCTGTCCGGCGGCCAGCAGCAGCGCGTGGCGATCGCCCGTGCGCTGGTGTACAACCCGCCCGTGATCCTGCTCGACGAACCGCTGTCGAACCTGGACGCCAAGCTGCGCGAAGAAGCGCGCGCCTTCCTGCGCGAACTGATCGTGCGCCTGGGCCTGTCCGCGCTGATGGTGACGCATGACCAGGGCGAAGCGATGGCCATTTCCGACCGCATCCTGCTGCTCAATAACGGCAAGATCGAGCAGCAGGGCACGCCGCAAAGCATGTATGAAACGCCGGACACCCTGTTTACGGCCGAATTCATGGGCAGCAACAACCGCCTGCCCGGCAAGGTGGTGCAGCGCGAGGGCAGCGCCGTGCGCCTGCTGGTCGACGGCGCCTCCATGCAGGGCGTGGCGCGCGGCGCCAACGTGGGCACGGAAGTGACGACCATGATACGCGTCGAGGAAGTGAAGATCAGCGCCACGCAGGTGGACAACGCCATCGAGCTGCCGCTGCTGACCTGCATGTACTTGGGCGACCGCTGGGAATGCCTGTTCGAGCGCGGCGGCGCCGAGAACATCAGCCTGCGCGCGTATTCGCGCCACAAGCTCGACGCGGGCAAGTACTGGCTGCACATGCCGGCCGATAAGCTCTGGGTGTTTTAACGGTGCCGTGGTGGCCGCGCTGGCGCGCCTTTGCTGCCGCGCTGGCCGCCGGGCTGGCGGGCGCCGCCATCTGCCTGTGGCTACACACGCCGCTGCCGTGGATGATCGGCCCCCTGTTTGCCACGGCCGCACTGCGCCTGGCAGGGCGCGAACTGGCCTGCCCCGTGCGCGTGCGCGTGCGCGAGGCGGGCCAGTGGGCCATCGGCACGGCCCTGGGCCTGTATTTCACGGCGCCCGTGCTGGCCGTCCTCATTCTCTATATGCCGTGGATCGCCGGCGCCGTGCTGTTCGCGCTGGCGCTGGGGGCGTCTGGCGCCATGCTGCTGCGGCGCCTTTCCGGCGTCGACCAGGCCACCGCCTTCTTTGCCATGGCTGTCGGCGGCGCGTCCGAGATGGCGGTGCAGAGCGAGCGCCATGGCGCCGATGTGGGCAAGGTCGCCGCCGCGCACAGTTTGCGCATGATGCTGGTGGTGGCGACCATTCCCTTCGGCGTGCGCTACTGGGGCAGCCATGGCCTGGCCGCGGGGCATGAAAGCTTCGTGCCGGGCGCCGCTCTGGTCGACTATGGCGGGCTGGCGCTGCTGGTCGGCATCACGGTGCTGGCGGCCCTCGTCTTCAAGCGGGGCCAGTTGCCCAATGCCTGGGTCATCGGCCCGTTGCTGGCCGCGCTGTTGCTGACGGCGTGCGGCATCCATCTGTCGCGCCTGCCCGAATGGATGATACGCGCGGGCCAGCTGTTCATCGGCATCGCCCTGGGCACGCGCTTGAGTCCCGCCTTCCTGCATGCCGCTCCCCGCTACCTGGCCGGCGTTGCCCTGTGCAGTGTCCTGATGCTGCTGGCGGCCGCTTTCGGACTGGGCTTGGCGCACTGGCTGGGCATCCATCCGGGCACGGCCATCCTGGCCACTTCGCCCGGCGGCATCGCGGAAATGTCGCTGACGGCCAAGGCCCTGCAGTTGGGCGTGCCCATCGTCACGGCGTTCCACGTGGCGCGCATGGTGGTGCTGGTATTGCTGACGGGGCCGCTGTTCCGCCTGCTGCGGCGCCCTTAGTTCCGCACGACGATTTCCTGCACCTGCGGTTCGCGCTGGCGCATGAAGCGCACGATGGAGTCGACGGTGACGACGTCGATCTGGCGCGTCATGCGGCGCTCGAACGGGTGATCGTCGAAGGCGATATTCGCGCGGAACATGCGCGCGCCCAGTCGCGTGGCGGCGGGGATGCTCAGCGTTTGCGGCGCGTAGCTGGCGCTGCGCAGCCAGCCTTGCGCTTCGGCGCGCGTTTCGATCTTGCCGGGTTCGTTGCTGGCGGCGGCCAGGGTTTCCAGCACCCACTGGTTCGAGTTCTGGTACTTGGTGGAAAACGGGTAGGCCAGCATATTGTAGTGCGGCTCATGCAGGCGCTTGGGCGTGTTGCTGGTCAGCAGGCGCACCAGTTGCTGCTGCGTATCCTGGCCGGGAATCAGGATCAGCGTTTCGTATATGAACACGTCATCCATGAAGAAATTGCCCAAGCCTTCGTTGTACAGCGACGACTGCGCCGTGCCGCATTCATTGAGTTCATGCACCACCAGCCAGCGCCCTTTCGGATGGTCGCGCCAGGCCAGCGCCATGTGCGAATAGCGCAAATGGTACTTCGACAGGTCCTGGCCGGCACGCGCCACCAGCGCCACCTGCGCGCCCGAGGCGTCGAGCGCCTGCAGGGTCTTTTGCGCCAGGTCCATCGATTTCACGAGGGTGGTCGCATCCGTTTGCTTTTCCTCGCACGAGCGCCCCGCATGGGCGGTGCCGGCCAGGGCCAGGCTGAGAACAATGACGGTCAGGCGTTTCATGGGGTTCACGCTTTCGAATGGTGGAGGATGGCGTTGCCGGCCGCGTTCGGCACATAGGCGATGGCCTTGCCCGACAGCATCAGCATGTGGCCCGTCGAGACGGCCACTACCTTGACGGGCGTGCCGGCTGACAGCGACAGGCCTTGCATGGCTTTCTGGCTCAGCTTGACGGAAGCCGTGGCGGCGGACGATGCGCCCGTGGCCGCGCTTTTGAGCACGAGCACGCTGCCGTCGGCCACGTCTTCCACCTTGTCGATGACGATTTCACCGGCGGCGGCCAGCACCGACATGGAGCCGACCAGCACGATGGCCGAGGCCATGCTGGCGTTGTCGGACGCGTTGGTGGTGTCGGAGTTGGCTTGGGCCAGCGGCGCCATGGTGGCGGCGCACAGCAGGGTCATGGCGAGTATGTGTTTCATGGAGGTCCTGTTGTCGGTATTACGCTTTGGAATGGTGCAGCAGCGCCTTGCCCAATTCGTTCGGGATGAAGGCGATGGCCTTGCCGGACAGGACCAGCATGTGGCCGGTGGACAGCGCCACCACATTGACCACGGTGCCGGCCGCCAGCGACAGGCCCTTGGCCGCTTGCGTGCTCATCTGGATGGATGCGCCGCCCGCTTCGGAAGCGCCTTTCAGCACGATGACGATGCCTTCGCCCACTGTTTCCACGCTGGCAACGACGACCTGGCCGGAGGCGACCAGCATCGACATGGACCCGGCGACGACGATGGCGGAACCGTCGCTGAGGTTTTGCGAGCCTTTCGACAGGTTCTCCGAGGCGGCGGCGTGCACCAGGCCGGGAGCGGCCAAGGAAAGCGTCAACAGCGACAGGGACAGGCAGAGGGGCAGCAGGCGTTTCATGTGTTTCTCCTTCAAGTGTGCCAAGTGGCAACGCCATCATTGTAGACTGTGGGCAATTGGTCAATGAAAACGCTACTCGTAGCGGGCAGGCATACCGCAGGTAGCGTATTGCGCTACTTTTTTGCTGCTGGAACCGATGCTATTTTTATAAAGGAAGTGCATGCCGCAAACCCACGCCCTGATCGAGGCCTTGAAACGCTTGTTGAAAGCGCGTTCCGTCACGTATGCCGAGCTGGCCCAGCGCATCGGCGTGTCCGAAGCCAGCGTCAAGCGGATGTTTTCGCAGAAGCAATTTACCCTGCAGCGGCTGGACCAGATCCTGGTGGCCATCGGCAGCGATTTCCAGCAGCTGGCGCTGGCCGTGCAGTCAGCCCAGGCCGCGCCCACCCTGATCACGGGCCTGACGTATGCGCAGGAAAAGGAAATCATCGAAGACACCCGGCTGTTCGTGGTGGCCGTCTCCGCCCTGAACCTGCTGCCGCTGGAGCAGATCGTCGCCATCTACGACATCAGCGAAGCGCAAGCCGTGAAATACCTGCTGCGTCTCGACAAGATCGGTTTTCTGGAACTGCTGCCGAATAACCGGGTCAAACTGCTGGTGGCGCGCACGTTTGCGTGGATACCGAACGGTCCCATCCACACCTATTTCAAAAAGGAAGCCTATGGCGACTATCTGAATTCGCAATTCGATGGCGAAACGGAATTGCTGCGCCTGGTGAACGTGATGCTGTCGAAGAAATCCACGGCAGCCTTGCTGGAGCGCTTGAAGCAAGTGGCGGTGGAATTTTCGCAGCAGCACCAGGAAGACGCGCGTCTGCCTGGTGACGAGCGCCTGGCCATCAGCTTCATGCTGGCGGCACGTCCCTGGATGCCGCAGACGTTCAAGGCGCTGCTGCGGCAGTGAGGCAGCAATGTCGCGGCCAAGCGGCTAATGTTCCTGCTTGTCCGTACTGCCTTGCTCCTCTTTCATTTGCGTCAGCAGGCGCCACGCAAAAAAGCCCAGTACGGCCACGCCCAGCAGAAGCGCAGCCCATAGTGCGGCCAAGCGCCACGGCGCCCCGTCCTTGATGACGCGTGGAGGGGCTTCAGCGCCGGCATTGGTCTGGAGCGGGCCGGCGCTGGCCGTCTTGAGCGCCAGCAATTCGTCTGCCTTGAAGCCGGGCGCCACCTGCGACAGCGGCTGCGCGACGGCGGCGGCGTTGCTGTTGCCGAATGCCAGCTGGTAGGGCGGCTTGCCGCTGGCCAGGAAGACGACAGTGGCTGGTGTCCAGCCCAGGCGCAAGGCGGGCGCATTGCCGGTGGCGAGCGGGTGTTCCGTGGATGTCTGCAGCACCCATTCGCTGGTCTGCGTCACGGGCATGGCCAAGTCGCCCGAAATCCGTTCCTTGCCATCGAGGCCGATGCGGTAAAACGTCGTGCTCAGCAGGGGATCGAAATACGCGCCTTGCGCGGGACGCGCCTGCTGGCGCAGGTGCAGCCGGTGCCGGGGAACATAGCTGTTCTGGCGATACACGCCCAGGGTCACGGGCAGCACCGTATTGGTCTGCGTCAATTGCAGGGCGATGCTGTCGGCGGGAATGGCGAGGGGCGTGGCGTAGCGCCATTCATTCGCCTGCTTGCCAGGCAAGCCTTGCAGCACGACGCTGGCGCGCGGCGCGGCGATGTCCGTTTCGCTGACGGCTTGCGCCGTGATCGCGGCAAAGGCCAGCGGTTCGCCCGCTTGCCAGCTCAGGCGTGCATAGCGAAACGCGCGCGGCGCAAAGGCGATGCTGTCGTTGGCCAGGGTTTGCGTGTCGCTGTTGCTGAGCCAATTCAGGGTGGTGGTACCGATGGCGTCCCATTGCTTCAGGTCGTCGCTTACTTCCAGCAGCACTTGTGCACTGTAATTGTCCGTGCGGGCCGGCGGCGTGAAGCGCAGGGCGGAGATGCGCTTGTTTTGCCCTTGCTTGCCCAGGTCGAGGATCAGCGCCTGCAGCGCCGTCGTCGCCGCTGCCGTGCCGGCGCGCGTGCTGACCGACAGCAGCCGGCCATCGTCGGCCGTGCGGATATCGATGCCTTGCAAGCCATCGCCAGTTGCCGGCGTGCCCGTCACGGGGAAGATACGGGCTGGAATGTTCGTGCGCTGCGTGGCCGATTGCGCGGGCGGCGCGCCGATGGCATAGGCCAGGCGCTTGCCGTCGGCGTCGAACAGGCGCAGGTCGGCCAGGCTGGCCGAGCTGGCGTGCAGGTAGACTTCCCTGGGCAACGATAGCTGCACGATGCCCGCGCCGGCAGGCGACTGAATGGGCATGCTCCAGCGATAGTCCTGCGGCCGGTCCTGGCCAGGCGCGGCCAGCGCGGCGCCCGCCAGCAGCAGGCTGCAACAGATCAATATGGGTTTCATGCGGCTCCCGGATGCGGTTCGGCCGGCGCTGTCGCGGCAGCCTTGGGAAAAGGTGCCAGGTAGCCGATCAAGACCATCAGCAAGCCGACACCCACGAAAGAGATGATGCGTTCGATGCCGCCCACGTTCGACAGGTCGATCAGGAACAGTTTCAAGACAACCAATCCCAGCAGCACGGCGCCCATGCTCCATTGCTGGCGCCGCTGCTGGCGGGCCGCATGGCGCATCAGCAGCAGGGCCGTGACACTCCACACGAGCGACAGCATCGCTTGCACGAACTGCGAGGCCAGCATGGCGTCAAAGGTGTACGGCACGCCGAGGTAGTGCGAGACCGTGCGCAGCAGCATCAGGTTGAACCAGCCATACAGCAAGCACGCGGCCACGACGGGCAAGCGCGCCTGCCACAGGGGCGGCAGCGGGATCTGTCCGGCCGGGAATAAACGGTAGCTGGCAATGGCCAGCAGCACGGCAAAGCCCGTGCTCAGGTCCAGCGGATTGAGCAGCGGCAAGTAGGGAAGCGGTGCCATGGCGCCGTCGTCAAAGACGTTCCATGCGGCGATCAGCAGCAGCGACCACAGCGCGCCCAGCGGTATCAGGGTGCGCTGGTACCACGTGGCAATCGGCGCCACCGGCCAGGCGTTTGCTCGGCAGCGGCGGATCAGCCAGGCCAGTACCAGCATCATGGCCCAGGCCGGCAAGTAGCGGGCCCAGGCAGGGCTGACGCTGTCTTCATGCTGTGCCAGCCAGGCGCCGACGTGCATGGCGCCCACGGGCCACAGCATCAGCCATGGCGCGGCCGTGCGCAGCGTGTGCAGCAGGCGCAGCGCCCGCACGTCGAGTGGCCAGCCCGCTTGCAGCCAGGCCCGCAGCAGGTATTCGCCGGCCGCCAGCGCGCAGGCCAGCGCCAGCCAGCTCAAGCCCGTCGGCAGATAGTCGCGCAGGTACAGCGCCAGCAGCAGGTTGGCGCTCCACAGGCCCAGGCCGAGCCAGGCGGCCACGGTCAACCAGCGCAGTTGCGGCCAGTCCAGGCGCCGGGCCAGGATGGCTAACACGGGCGTCGTGACGGATACGGCAATCAGGTACAGCGCCAGCCAGTGCTCGCCCGCGTGCGGCTGCATGGTCAGGTCGCCGTCGATCAGGCGCAGCAGCCAGCTGACGAGCGGCACGAGGATGGCGGCAAACCACAGCAAGCCGCTCCAGACCAGCAGGGGGCGCGCCACTAGCGCCAGCAGTTCGTCGCCACCGCGCGCGCGCAGCGCAAGGAAACGGGCGCTGGCAAAGGCGCCGGCGCCCAGCAGCAGGGCGCTGAGGAAGGAACCGCCGAACAGGCTGGCCGGATGCTGGTCCCAGGCCCAGCTGGCGTGGCTGAGCATGACCATGCCGGCCAGTACCTGCACGGCCAGCAGCAGCGCGCGCGGCGCATGCCATTGCTCGCGCCGCGCCAGCGCCGCCAGCAGGGCCGCCACTGCCAGCGCGCTGATCGTCAGCAGGTTCAGTTGCGTGGCGGCGTCCGTGCGCAGCAGGATTTCGCTCCAGATACCGCCCAGCAGCCAGGCCGTGGCGGCCGTCAGGAACAGCACGGACATGCTGCTCATGAACTCCGGATGCAAGGGGCTGCCATGGCGGCGGAAATTGTAGGCCATCACCAGCGCGGCGGCGGCCAGCAGCGCGCAGCCGAGCCAGATGTTGGCCTGCAGGGCCAATGCCGTATTGAGTTGCTGCATGGCGATGAGGAAGGCAAGCCACGCGGCCCCCTGCACCAGCAGGCCGAAGGCCCAAGCCAGGGTCTGGCGCTGGCGCAAGCCGACCCAGACGATGCCCGCGCCTTCCAGCGCCCAGGCGGCCGACGTCCAGCGGCCATCGAGGGCGAACGGGATGGCCAGCGTGCCGAAGACGATGCCCAGCGCGAGGAAGGCTTCGGCCAGCAGTTTGAAGCCGTTCCTGCGCCACAGGGCCACGGCCAGCCCCGTGTACGTCAAACCGGCGACCAGGGCGGAAAACGCCAGGCCAAATTTAAAATTCCAGACCAGGCTGTATTGCAGGCCCATGGCGGCCAGCGGCGTGCCGAACACGAGCGTGCCATCCACGTAGTGCTTGAGGCGCGGCGCCTGGCGTGCGCAGTAGGCGATCGCGATGCCGATATAGAACAGCACGAACAGGATCAAAAACAGTTGCGTCGACAGGTAGTCGTCCGAGGTGTAGCGCAGCAGGCCCCAGGTGGTGGCGACGACGAAGGTGAAGCCAAAGCTCAGCACATTCAGGACGCGCCAGGCGCGTTTCAGGGCGATGGCGAAGACGCCCGCATTGAGCAGCGCGTAATAGCTGAACAGGCCGATATGGTTGCCGCTGCCCGTCGACACGAGCAAGGGCACGGCAAAGCCGCCGACGATGCCGAAGACGGCCAGCCAGACGGCGTTTTGCAGCACGGCCAGCAAACACGTGAACGCCGTCAGCACGAACAGCACGGCAAACGCCAGGCCGGCCGGGATCAGTTCATACAGGCGGAAGGCGCCAAACGTCACCAGCATCAATATCGCCAGCGCTGTGCCCTGCAGCGGCAGGCTGATGCCGGGACGCTTGACGCGGATGCGCCAGGCCCAGGCCAGCAGGGCGATGTCGGCCAGCGCGATGCCGGCCAGGCGCAGTTCGATGGGCAGCGTGACCTGCGCCGACACGTATTTGAGCAGGAAGCTGACGCCGAGGAAGAGGATCAGCAAACCCAGCTTGGCGACCAGATTGCCGGTAAACAGCCAGTTCTTCGCCTTGGCAAACAGGCCATCCGGGCGCGCGATCCAGGACGGGGTATTGGGAGCGGCGGGGACGGGTTTGGCGGGAGCCGGCGGCGCCGGCGGCGCAGGTTTGGGCGGGGCTGCCGCCGGCACTGCCGGCGCGGCCTTTGCCAGTTCGACCGGCTCGGTCATGGCCGCTTGCGGCACCGGCGTCGGCGCGGAAACAGGCACCGGCACCGGCACAACACTCTCTACGGCGGGCGGGGCAACTGGCGCGTCGGCCTGGCCTTCCAGCGCTTGCAGGCGCTGCTGGATGCCGCTGACTTCCTTGCGCAGGCGCGCCGTCAGCAGCTCCAGATCGGCCACCTTTCTGCGGTATTGCAATGCCAGCACGAAGACGGTAATCAGCAAGCCTAGGATGAACAGCGTGATCAATCCAAACATGGAGTAGCTTTCCTGGAAGGGCAGGGCGAAGGCGCCCGAAGTATGCGCACATTACCTTATTATCAAGAGACTGGCGATTTCTGTTGCGTCAGGGAAAGTGCCAGGGGCGGCATCAGGAAGACATGGCCAGCATGGCGTGGCAGGCTGTTTCCCGTATTGACGCCAAGCAATATGACGACATTCAGATTGTCGCGCGCAAGATAGTGCTGTATTTTAGCAATTCCTTAATTGCCGGTTCCCCATGCCATGAGTCAAAGCAGCCAGTTTTCCTTATTGTCGCAGCGCCGTTTCGGGCCCTTCTTCTGGACCCAGTTCTTTGGCGCCTTCAACGACAATCTGTTCAAGACGGCCCTGATGGTGATCCTCGCCTACGATGCGCTGAGCTGGACCACGCTCGACCCGTCCACCATCACGAATCTGATTCCCGGCCTGTTCATCCTGCCCTACGTCGTGTTTTCGGCCACGGCCGGCCAGCTGGCCGACAAGTTTGAAAAGGCGGGCCTGGCCCGTTTCGTGAAATGGATGGAACTGGCCATCATGGCCGTGGCCGCCGCCGGCTGGATGACGCACACGCTGTGGTTGCTGGTGGCGGCCGTCGTGGGCATGGGCGTGCATTCGACCCTGTTCGGTCCCGTCAAGTATGCGTATCTGCCGCAGCAGCTCAAACCCGAGGAATTGGTCGGTGGCAATGGCCTGATCGAGATGGGCACCTTTGTCGGCATCTTGTTGGGTGAAATCCTCGGCGCCGTGCTGATCGTGCACAAGCCGCTGGGTGTGGAACTGGTGGCCGGCGCGACGATCGCCGTGGCCGTGTTCGGCCTGATCGCCAGCTACCGCGTGCCGCGCACGCCCGCGCCCGAGCCGGACTTGAAGGTGAGTCTGAATTTTGTCGCCGAATCGTTGCGCAACCTAAATTTTTCGCGCAAGAACCGTCCCGTCTTCCTGGCCATGCTGGGCAACTCCTGGTTCTGGTTTTACGGCGCCCTGATCCTGGCCCAGTTCCCCGTGTATTCGAAGGATTTCCTGCATGGCGACCACAGCGTGTTCGTGCTGCTGCTGACCGTGTTTTCCGTCGGTATCGGCACGGGCTCCCTGTTGTGCGAGCGGCTGTCGGGCCACAAGATCGAGATCGGCCTGGTGCCGTTCGGCTCCATCGGCCTGTCGCTGTTCGGCATCGACCTGTATTTCGCCAGCAATGCGTATGTCAACACGCAGGTGGTCGACGCGCTGGCGTTTGTGGGCCAGGCGGGCGTGCCGCGCATCCTGATCGACATCGTCATGATCGGCGTGTTCGGCGGCTTTTTCATCGTGCCCCTGTTCGCGCTGATCCAGACCCGCTGCGACCCGAAACACATTTCGCGCACGATCGCCGGCATGAATATCCTGAACGCCCTGTTCATGGTGGCGGCCGCCGGCGTGGCCATCGTGCTGCTGGGACGAGGCTTCACCATACCCCAGCTGTTCCTCGTCACGGCGATTCTGAATGCGCTGGTGGCCGCCTACATCTTCTCGCTGGTGCCGGAATTCCTCATGCGCTTCCTGGCGTGGATACTCATCCAGACCGTGCACCGGGTCAAAGTCGTCGATGGCGAGCGCATCCCCGCGGAAGGCGCGGCCGTGCTGGTTTGCAACCACGTCAGCTATGTGGACGCCATCGTCATCATGGCGGCCAGCCCCCGTCCGATCCGCTTCGTCATGGACCACCGCATCTTCAAGATGCCGCTGATGGGCTGGATTTTCCGCACGGCCAAGGCGATTCCCATCGCGCCGGCCAAGGAAGATCCTTTCCTGATGGAAAAAGCCTTCATCGATATCGCGCAAGCGCTGCATCAAGGCGAACTCGTCTGCATTTTCCCCGAAGGCAAGTTGACCCGCACGGGCCAGATCAGCGAATTCAAGGGCGGCATCGCCAAGATCGTCGAGCGCAGCAAGGTGCCCGTGATTCCGCTGGCGCTGCGCGGCTTGTGGGGTCATCTGTTGAGCCATCGCAACGGCCATTTGTTCGAGCGCGCCTTCAAGGCGGGCTTGCGCTCGCGTCTGTCGCTGGCCGTGGGCATGCCCGTGGCGCCCGAGGCCGCCACGCCGGAACTGCTGCAGCAAAAGGTGCAGGAATTGCGCGGCAAGTGGAAGTAAGCGCTATGGCGTTTGCGTAGCCGTCCCTTCCTGCCGCGCCAGGTGCGCGCGCAGCAGGGCGGTGATGGCGTCGAAATCCACGGGTTTCGTCAGGTGATGGTCGAAACCGGCTTGCTCGGTGCGCGCGCGCGCCTCGCCCTGGCCCCAGCCAGTCAAGGCGATCATCAGCACGTCGCGCCCGTGCGCGCGCTGGCGGATCTGGCGCGCCGCCTCGTAGCCATCCATGTCCGGCATGCCCAGATCCATCACCACCAGTTGCGGCCACGCCATCTCCACGGCTGCCAGCGCCTGCGCGCCGCCATACGCGACCTGGGCCGCATAGCCCTCGAGCTGGAACAGGCTTTGCAGGGAATCGGCCGCGTCGCGGTTGTCGTCCACCACCAGCACTGGCACGGGCTGGCCCGCGCCGGCGGGCGTGCCGCTTCTGGCGGCGGACGGCGTGGCGGGTGCGGGACCGCCGGCGCTGGCCGGCAGGGTGACGATGAAGCGGCTGCCACGTCCGGGGCCGTCGCTGTAGGCCTCGATGCTGCCGCCATGCATTTCGGCAAATTGGCGCGCCAGGCTCAGGCCGATGCCCAGGCCGCTGGTCATCTGGCCCGCCACCGTGCGTCCCTGTTCAAACATGGAAAAGATGCGCGCGATGGCGTCCGGGTCGATGCCGATGCCATTGTCTTCGATCATCACCTGCAACTGGCCCTGCGCCAGGCGTGCCGTAATGTGGATGAGCCCGCCGTCCGGCGTGAATTTCACGGCATTCGAGACGATATTGGCAAAGACCTGCACCACCCGGGCATAGTCGGCGTGCAATGTCACGGCATGCGGCGGTAGATCGACGGTGATGCGGATGTGCCGGCTGCTGGCCGCAGGCAGGCATAGTTCGATGACATGCTCGAGCACTTGCTGTAACTCAAACTCCTTGCGCTGCAGCAGGACCTTGCCGCTGCTGATGCGCGCCACGTCGAGCAAGTCGTCCACCAGCCGTGTCAGGTGCGTCACCTGGCGCTCGATCACGGCGCTCACCTTGCCGACCTGCGCCGATGCCGGAAACAGGTGCTTGAGCAGGGTCACCGACGACTTGATGGGCGCCAGCGGATTGCGCAGTTCATGGCCGAGGCTGGCAATGAATTCGTCCTTGCGCCGCTGCGTCTCGCGCAACTGGTACTGGCGCTGGCGCGCGCGCAGCATGGCGTGCGCCGAGGTGATCAGGGTCAGGATGTGCACGGGGCGTTCCAGCAGGGTCAGGTTGCCCAGGGTGGAAATAGCTTGCCGCACGGGCAGGGAATCGAGTCCCGCGTGCGTCAGCAGGATGATGGGCAAGTCGGACCAGTCCGGCTGCTGCCGGGCATAGGCGTCGAGCACGGTGTACACGCCAGCATGCAGCGCCTCTTCCACCGTCAGCACGCCGCCGGCGCCCAGCGCCAGCTGCTCGGCCAGTTCGCCTGGCGAGCGGCAGGCGTGGCTGGCGATGGCGCTGCCCGCCAATACCGTGCCGGCCAGGGCGGCATCCTGGCCGGCAGGCGCGTAGATCAGGATGCGCAGCTCCATGGTAGTCCTAAGGGAAAGGCGTGCCGCCGATGGTGGGCAAGCCCGACAGGATGCCATGAAAGCCGGCCAGGGCCGGGCCGATGCGGATGCCCTGCGGGCTGATCTCGAAACGGCGGATGGTGCGCTCGTGCGCGCTGTCGCGTTTCTTGAAGACGGAAATGGCTTGCCGCACCTCGCCTTCCGTTTCGTAGTAGCGCAGCATGATGACGCTGTCGGCCAGGTAGCTGGCGTCGGCCGCCGTCGTCATCGAGGTGCCCAGCATGTTTTGCTGCACGCCGACGAGCAGGGTGGCCACGCCGTGCTGGCTCAGGTAATTGAGCAGTTCATGCAGGTAGGTGCTCTGGAAGCGTTCATCGGGCACCGCATGCATGTAGCCATTCAGGCTATCGATGACGATCACCCTGGCGCCCCGCTGCGCCGCGTCGACCACGGCCTGGGCGAATTCGCCCGGTGTCATCTCGGCCGGATCGATCTGCTGTGCGCTCAGCAAACCCGTGTCGAGCGCCTCCTGCAGGCGCATGCCCACGCTGTCGGCCCGGTTCAGGAGCTTGCTGCGCGCTTCCTCGAACAGGAACATGGCGCACGGTTCGCCGCGCGTTGTTGCCGCGTGTACGAATTGCGCCGCCAGGGTGGACTTGCCGCTGCCGGCGGGGCCGGAAAGGAGCGTGCTCATGCCTTCTTCCAGGCCGCCGCCTATCATGGCGTCGAGTTCAGGCACGCCGCTCGACAGGCGCCGATGGCCGCCATCGCGGCGTGTGTCGGCCGCCACCAGACGGGGATAGACGACCAGGCCGTCACGGGCGATCTTGTAGTCGTGCGTGCCGCTGCGAAACGCCACGCCCCGGTATTTCACCACCCGCACGCGGCGCCGGTCATTGCCATAGTCCTGGTTTTGCAGCTCCAGCGAGATCACGCAATGGGCCACGCTACGCACTTGCAAGCCGTCGTCCAGCGCGGAGCGGTCGTCGATCAGCACGGTGGTGCAGTGCCGGCTGGCCAGGTATTGTTTCAACGCCACGACCTGGCGCCGGTAGCGCAAGGGGTTTTCCGCCAGCAGCTGCAGTTCGGACAGCGAATCGAGCACGAGGCGGGCCGGACGGTGCTTTTCGATGGCGGCCAGGATACGCTGGTTGGTCGAGGCCAGTTCGATTTCCGACGGGTGGAAGATCGTGTACTGGCGCTCGGGATCGAGTATGTCGTCGCTGGGCGCCACTTCTTCGATGGCGATGCCGGCCAGGTCCCAGCCGTGCGACAGGGCCGCGGCGCGCAGCTCGATTTCCGATTCGGCCAGGGCGATATACAGCACGGGCGTGCCCTTGCGCGCCCCTTCGGCCAGAAACTGCAGCGCCAGCGTGGTCTTGCCTGTGCCTGGCACGCCTTCGAGCAGGTACAGGCGCTCGGGCAGCAGGCCGCCCGTCAGTATGGTGTCGAGACCGGGGATGCCCGTCGACAGCAGTGGCGGCGCGTCCAGGCCGCCCGCGCCATCGTCTTGCGCCGTTCCTTGCGCCTGTGCTGTCGTCATCGCGTCCTCGCTTCGCCACGCTGTGGTCAATATATTAGCGCGTCCGCTGCGGCATGTCTTTTCGATACCATTGGTAAATAATCACGGGCGCCATGCAAGCCGGGGCCGGCAGTGTTGCACACTTGTCGTCAGGCTCAGCAAAGAAATCTTGACCCTGCTAAAGTATTGATTCAATCCAACTCTCCCGCTTTGCCGTTTTGCCGCCGCCGGCCTGAATTTCCGATGGATCCTGCTGGTGCGCACCTGCTGTTGTTGTCGCCATTTAATTGCATCATTAGCAACAAAAAACGCTTAAAGGTTACTTTGTTTCAATTGTAACGCTGCTTGACGATTTTAGAATGATCGTTCATTCTTTGATCTGCGTTAATAAATTTAGTCATTTCTAACGACACTAGCCAGCTTCTTTTTCAGAAAGTCCAAGATGCAACCAACCTTTTCCCTGACGTCGCCGCGTACGAGCGGCGCTATTGCCGTTCTGTGCGCCACTGTAATCATGGCCGGCTGCAGTAAAAAACAGGAAGCACCTCACGCGCAGCAAGCGCCGCAGGTGGTCGTGTTTACTGTTAATCCGGCCGCGTTGCCGATGAGCGCCGAATTGCCCGGCCGCACGAATGCCTATCAGGTCGCCGATGTGCGCCCGCAAGTGGGCGGCTTGATCCAGAAGCGCCTGTTCGTCGAGGGTAGCGATGTGAAAGCGGGCACGGCCCTGTATCAGATCGATTCCGCTACTTACCAAGCCGCCGCCAATTCGGCCAAGGCTGCCCTGTCGAAAGCCAAGGCCAACCTGCTGACGGCCGGTCCGAAAGCGTCGCGCTACAAGGAGCTGGTGACCATCGAAGGCGTCAGCCGTCAAGAGTATGATGATGCCGTCGCCGCGTTCGAGCAAGCGAAGGCAGACGTCGAGTCCGCCACTGCGGCGCTGGAATCGGCGAACATCAACCTGCGCTACAGCACCGTGACGGCGCCGATCAGCGGCCGCACCAGCCGCTCGACCGTGACGGCCGGCGCGCTGGTGACGGCAGGCCAGGCCGAAGCGCTGACCACCGTGCAGCAACTCGATCCGATCTATGTCGACGTGACCCAGTCGAGCACCGACCTGCTGCGCCTGAAACGCCAGATGGCCGACGGCTCACTGAAGAAAGTGGGCGAAGGCCAGGCCAAGGTCGACCTGATCCTGCCGGACGGCAGCAAGTACGGCGCATCGGGCAAGCTGCAGTTTGCCGGCGTGACGGTCGATCCGACCACCGGCAACGTGATCTTGCGCGCGCTGTTCCCGAACCCGAAAGGCGAATTGCTGCCAGGTATGTACGTGCGTGCGCAGCTGGAAACGGGCGTCGATGAGAAAGCCATTACCGTGCCGCAAGTGGGCGTGACGCGCAACCAGAAGGGCCAGGCCACGGCCCTGATCCTGAACAAGGAAAACAAGGTCGAGCAGCGCGTGCTGACCACCAGCGGCACCATCGGCACCAACTGGCTGGTGACGTCCGGCCTGGCCGCAGGCGACCGCGTGATCGTGGAAGGCTTGCAAAAAGTCAAGCCAGGCGCGCCAGCCGTTGCCGTGCCGGCCAAGGCCGAAGCTGCTCCTGCGCCCGCGCCCGCCGCTGCCGCTTCTGCCGCCGCATCGGCTGCCAGCGCCCACTAATTCAGGAGAATATTAATGGCCCGTTTTTTCATTGACCGCCCGATTTTTGCCTGGGTGGTCGCGATCGTCATCATGCTTGCCGGCGTGATTTCGATCCTCAGCCTGCCGATCGCGCAGTACCCGAGCATCGCTCCGCCGTCGATTTCGATCAGCGGCTCCTACCCTGGCGCCTCCGCCAAGACCGTGGAAGATGCGGTCACCCAGGTCATCGAACAAAAGATGAAGGGTATCGACGGCTTGCGCTACATGTCCTCGTCGAGCGATGCGACTGGCGGCATCAGCATCACCTTGACGTTTACCAGCGGCACCAATCCCGACATCGCCCAGGTGCAGGTACAGAACAAGCTGCAGCTGGCCACGCCGCTGCTGCCGACGGCTGTCACGCAACAGGGTCTTGTCGTGTCGAAAGCCACGAAGAACTTCCTGATGGTGTTCGGCTTCATTTCCGAAAACGGCAAGATGGACCAGACCGACTTGAGCGACTATGTGGCCGCCAACGTCGTCGATCCGCTGAGCCGTGTTGCCGGCGTGGGCGATGTAACCCTGTTCGGTTCGCAGTACGCCATGCGTATCTGGCTCGACCCGGCCAAGCTGCAAAGTTTTAACCTGACCCCGGCGGACGTGATCACGGCCGTGCAGGCGCAGAATGCGGAAGTGTCGGCCGGTGAACTGGGCGGCACTCCGTCCGTCAAGGGCCAGCAGCTGAACGCGACCGTGTCGGCGCAAAGCCGTTTGCAAACGGTGGAGCAGTTCGGCGCCATCTTGCTGAAAACCACGACCAACGGTGCCATGGTGTACCTGAAGGATGTGGCCAGCATGGAACTGGGCCGCGAGAACTACAACACCGTGGCCCGCTACAATGGCCATGCGGCCACCGGCGTGGCGATCAAGCTGGCGACGGGCGCCAACGCGCTCGATACGGCCAATGCGGCGAAAGCCATGCTGGGCAACCTGAGCAAGCAATTCCCTGAAGGCATGAGCTACCAGGTGGCGTTCGACACCACTCCGTTCGTGAAACTGTCCATCGAAGAAGTGGTGAAAACCCTGGTCGAAGCCGTCATCCTGGTATTCCTGGTGATGTATCTGTTCCTGCAAAACTTCCGCGCCACCCTGATCCCGACCATGGCCGTGCCGGTCGTGCTGCTCGGTACCTTCGGCATCCTGAATGCTTTCGGCTATTCGATCAATACGCTCACCATGTTCGCCATGGTGCTGGCCATCGGCCTGCTGGTCGACGATGCGATCGTGGTGGTGGAAAACGTCGAGCGCGTGATGAGCGAAGAGGGCTTGTCGCCGCTGGAAGCGACGCGCAAGTCCATGACGCAGATCACGGGCGCGCTGGTCGGTATCGCCATGGTGCTGTCCGCCGTGTTCGTGCCGATGGCTTTCTTCGGCGGTTCCACGGGCGTGATTTACCGCCAGTTCTCGATCACGATCGTGTCGTCGATGGTGCTGTCCGTCGTCGTCGCGCTGGTGTTTACGCCAGCCTTGTGCGCCACCCTGTTGAAACCGGTCGAGAAGGGCCATCACGCGACGAACAAGGGTTTCTTCGGCTGGTTCAACCGCAGCTTCGACCGCAGCAGCAACAAGTACCAGGGCTGGGTCGGCGCCATGATCACGCACCGTTTCCGCTCGATGCTGCTGTACGTGCTGCTGCTGGCTGGCCTGGTGTTCATCTTCATGCGCCTGCCGACCTCCTTCCTGCCGGAAGAAGACCAGGGCATCCTGTTTACGCAGATTCAATTGCCGACGGGCGCCACGCAAGAGCGCACCCTGAAGGTGATCGAACAGGTCGAAGACCACTTCATGAACAGCGAGAAAGACAACGTCGCTTCCGTGTTTGCCGTCGCCGGTTTCAGCTTCGGCGGTAACGGCCAGAATACGGGTATCGCTTTCGTGCGCCTGAAAGACTGGTCGCTGCGCAAGGACGTGGCGCAAAAAGCGCCAGCCGTGGCCGGCCGCGCCATGGGCAAGTTGTTGCAGATCAAGGATGCGATGGTGTTTACGTTCGCCCCGCCTGCCGTGCTGGAACTGGGTAACGCCACCGGTTTCGACATGCAGCTGCAGGATATCGGCGGTGTCGGCCATGACGCCCTGATGGCGGCGCGTAACCAGTTGCTGGGCATGGCGTCGCAAAACCCGGCCATGGTGGGCGTGCGCCCGAACGGCCAGGAAGATACGCCGCAATACAAGATCGACATCGACCAGCAGAAAGCCACCGCGCTGGGCTTGCAGATATCGGAAATCAACCGCGTGCTGAGCGTGGGCTGGGGTAGCTCGTATGTGAACGACTTCCTCGACCGTGGCCGCGTGAAGAAAGTGTTCATGCAAGGCAATGCCGAATCGCGCATGCTGCCGGAAGACTTGAACAAGTGGTTCGTGCGCAACACGGCTGGCCAGATGGTGCCGTTCTCCGCCTTTGCCACCGGCAAGTGGATTTACGCGTCGCCACGCCTGGAACGCTACAACGGCTTGCCGTCGGTAGAGATCCTCGGTACGCCGGCACCGGGCCAGAGCACGGGCGCCGCCATGAACGCGATGGAAGAGATGGTGGCGAAGCTGCCGCCTGGCATCGGCTTCAGCTGGACCGGCGTGTCGCTGGAAGAGCGCGAATCCGGTTCGCAGACGCCGCAGCTGTACGCGCTGTCGCTGCTGATCGTCTTCCTGTGTCTGGCTGCGCTGTATGAAAGCTGGTCGATTCCATTCTCGGTGCTGCTGGTCGTGCCGCTGGGCGTGATCGGCGCCGTGCTCGGCACGTGGCTGTTCGGCCTGTCGAACGACGTGTACTTCCAGGTGGGCTTGCTCACGGTGGTGGGTCTGTCGGCGAAGAACGCCATTCTGATCGTGGAATTTGCCAAGGAAATGCAGGAATCGGGCATGTCGCTGCTGGACGCGACCTTGCACGCGGTGCGTCTGCGTCTGCGTCCGATTCTGATGACCTCGATTGCCTTCGGCCTGGGCGTGTTGCCGCTGGCCATTTCCAGCGGCGCCGGTTCCGGCAGCCAGAACGCCATCGGTATCGGCGTGCTGGGCGGTATGTTGACGGCCACGTTCCTCGGTATCTTCTTCGTGCCGGTGTTCTTCGTGCTGGTGCGCGGCTTCTTCTCGAAGCCGGACGCGCCCGCCACGCCGGCGACGCCTGGTTCGCCAGCCGTCACGCTTTCCAAGGATGCACATTAATATGAAAAAATCACTACTCTCCATGGCGGCACTGGCCTTGCTGGCCGGTTGCAGCCTGGCTCCCACGTACGAGCGTCCGGCAGCGCCGGCGCCGACGGCGTGGCCGACGGGCCCTTCCTACAAGGCCGACACGGCCGCCGCCGACGCCAAGCCGGTGGCGGACGTCGCCTGGCGCGAGTTCTTTGCCGATGCGCGCCTGCGCCAGGTACTGGAACTGGCCCTGGCCAACAACCGCGACCTGCGCGTCTCGATCCTGAACATCGAGAAGGCGCGCGCCACGTACGGCATCGAACGCGCCGCCCTGATCCCGACCCTGTCGGCCTCGGGCGGCCAGTCGGCCACGCGCATTTCGAAAAACGCCAGCCCGACGGGCGAAGCGTCCATCAACCGCCAGTACACGGCGAACCTGGGCGTATCGGCCTACGAGCTGGACTTCTTCGGCCGCGTGCGCAGCCTGTCCGACAGCGCGCTGGAACAATACCTGGGCACGGAAGAAGCACGCCGTGCACAGCAGATCAGCCTGGTGGCCGAAGTGGCCAGCACCTATCTGAACCTGGTGGCCGACCAGCAGCGCCTGCGCGTGGCGCAGGACACCTTGAAGAGCCAGCAGTCGTCGTATGACCTGGCCGTGCGCCGCTTCAGCGCGGGCGCCACCTCGGGCCTGGACAAGTACGATGCCCAGACCAGCGTCGAGTCGGCCCGTTCCGACGTGGCTGTCTACACGAGCCAGGTGGCGCTGGACCAGAACGCGCTGGTCTTGCTGGTGGGCGGCCCCGTGCCGGCCGACTTGCTGCCACCAGCCGAGTTCGGCACCGTGACGGCGCTGACGGACATTCCGTCCGGCGTGCCGTCGGACGTGCTGCAACGCCGTCCCGACGTGCTGGCGGCGGAGCGCACCTTGCGCGCCGCCAACGCCAACATCGGCGCGGCGCGCGCGGCTTTCTTCCCGCGCATTTCGCTGACGGCCACGGCCGGTTCGGTCAGCGACAACCTGTCGGGCCTGTTCAAGGCGGGCAGCGGCACGTGGAGTTTCTTGCCGCAGATCAGCTTGCCGATCTTCGATGGCGGCGTGAACCGCGCCAACCTCGATATCGCCAAGGTACAGCGTGAAATCTCCGTGGCGCAATACGAAAAGGCGATCCAGGTCGCCTTCCGCGAAGTGTCCGATGCGCTGGCCCAGCGCGGCACCATCGACGAGCGCCTGCAGTCGCAGGTCTCGCTGGTCGAGGCGTCGACGAAGAGCTACACCATCCACGATGCGCGCTACAAGCAGGGCGTCGAGTCCTACCTGAACGCCCTGGTGGCCCAGCGCGCGCTGTACACGGCGCAGCAAAGCCTGATCACGGCGCGCCTGGCAAAATCGACCAACCTGGTCACCTTGTACAAGGTGCTGGGCGGCGGTTGGCAGCCTGAGCAGACAGCCGTCGCGGCGGCTGGCGGCGCCCAATAATCACGGGGACGCCGACGCCGGCCTTGCCCGCAAGGGCAGGGCCGGCGCGCTACTGGAAAAGTCATGAACCAAGTTGAAAAGAAGCATCCGGATCCCGAGCGCGCCAACACGCGGCGCAAGCAGGTGCTCGACGCGGCCGAAAGCTGCTTCAGCCGCCGCGGTTTCCACGGCGCCAGCATGGCCGAGATATCGAAGGCGGCCGGCATGAGCGCGGGCCACATCTATAATTATTTTGACAGCAAGGATGCGATCATCGCCGCCTTCGTCATGCAGAATACGGAGCGCGTCTCCAATTTGATGCAGGACCTGGCGCAGCGCGAAGACCCGCTGCAGGCCGTGATCGACAATGCGGGCGAGCATGTGCTCGAAGCGCTGGACCCGACCACGTGGATGATGCCGCTGGAAATCTTTGCCGAAGCGTCGCGCAATCCGGCGATCGCGGAAATGCTGCAATGCTCGGACCGGCGTTCGCGCCAGTTATTTCTCTCCATCATCCGGGATGCGCGCATCAAGCGCGGCTTGCCGGCCGACGAGGAAATGTTGCAGGGGCGCCTCGATGCCCTGGTGGCGCTGTATCAGGGCTTGCCCGTGCGCTTCATTCACCATCCGGACGTGAAGGTCGAACCGCTGATCGCGGGCTTTCGCATCGTCCTGACGGCGCTGCTGCTGAGCGAATAGCGCGCTTGAGCGGGACATGCAAAAAAGTTTGCGCAGATCGACATGAATCGCGCGCAAAAGCATGGCAAAAACCTAAAAGCGTCTGCTATAATTCCCACCTCGTCGGGGCGTAGCGCAGCCTGGTAGCGTACATGCATGGGGTGCATGGGGTCGGAAGTTCGAATCTTCTCGCCCCGACCATTAGATTCAAAGACTTAGGCCACTCTTCGGAGTGGCCTTTTTCTTGGGGGTGAGTTTTTACCCCTACAATTACCCCTACGAAAACATGGGCTTGTTTGCAATCATTTGGCATCGGTTGAAACCGGTTATCCCTGCTGACGATTCCTTCCCCGGGTGGCGTGGTAATCTCCTATTTTTAGAGCGCGCTCGAGTAAGCGGCCCGGGCGAGCATCTGTTTTTTTGGGGGGCGCCAAATGCAATATTGGGTGGTGCATGATTGTATGCCCACAGCCAGCGGGCTGCAGAATTCTGGATAAACAGGTGGTGGGCCAGCCAGTCGGCAGCACGGTCGCTTTTCTATTTTGGATTTCCCTAGACGAAACTATAATGGACCACCTCCACTATACGGCCTCTCGTGAACGACCTGCAATTCGCCACCGCCATTTCGCCCCAGATCGGCGACTTCTACGCCCAAGCAAAAGCCTATCGCACGCTCGTGCCGGGCGGCTCGCTGGTTTTTACTCGCTCTGTCGGGGCAGAGTGCTGTGATCTCATCGCGGAGCTCAACTCCTGTGTCTTGAAGCACCGCGAAACCATCGACTCGCGCATCACTGAGCTGAGTTATTTGGGACTGATTGACGGAACGGCGAAGCACCTGCTCCACTCAATTCGCGTCGCTGGCAACCAGGGCGCACATCCCGAAGACTCCAAAGTAGCCACAGAACGCTTGCCGGAAATGGCCCTAGTGGCGCTGGAGAACTGCCGTAACCTCTTTAAGTGGCTCTGGCGGATTGCGCGGCCTAGCGAGGAAATACCCCACGTCGAGGTATCCGACGACGATCCCGGCCTGCGCCAGCAAATGTGCCAGCGTGCAGCGCTCGATGGCGACGCCGAAGCGCAGCACATGCTGTGGAAAATCATGAACAGCAAAGCTGCGGCAATATACTCGAGGACTAGGAATGAGGCGATCGCAAACAATGGTGGCATGATAGGCGGACCAGAATTTGCTAAGGCCGTCGAGCATTCCTCCTTTTGGAGTAAACAGGCGGCGGAATCCCGGTATCCGCCGGCAATGTATCAGCGCGGAATAGAGCTTGCTAGGAATGACGACAAAGACGTTTCGGCTAAAGGCGTCGTGATAGTGCGTGCGGCCGCGGATCTAGGCGAGCCAGATTCTATGGCCTTAGTCGGCTGTTGGCATGCGCGGGGGCAAATGGGTTTGGAGTTGAATTACGGTAAAGCACGGGCCCTTTTCGAGGCTGTAGGCAGTCATCCAATCGCGCTGGCCGAGCTTGGCCGCCTCTATCTTGAGGGCCTTGGCGTTGATCGCGACGAAGGGAAAGCACTCGAACTCACATTGCAGTCGGCCGATGCAGGCTTCGCTGATGGGCAGTTCGCGGCGTTTAAAATGATTGCCAGCGGCCAAGGTTGCTTGGTCGACGAAAATGGGTCGCTGAAATGGCTTCGTTTGGCAGCGGATCAAGGTCATCTTAAGGCTTTGATTACCCTCGCGCGCATACTTCGGATGCTTCGACGCGCCGGGTCGCCTGACGCAGGCAGCTTTGAAGAGATCGATGAATTGATCCGTCGAGCTATGCCTGACCTGAATGAAGTGAAGCTGGAGATGGTGGAGCTACTGCTAGAGCGCGGTAGCGCCAGCGATGTAGTCAACGCTGCCTCACTGTTACAACAGTGCTACCAGACGGCTGTCGAGGAAGGCAGCGAGGCCGTTGCGCACATGTGCGTTGAAATTGCCCCCCGCATTAACGAAAAACTTGAATTGTCGATTTTGAAAATTGAGTTTAACCCTAGCGTCGATGAATATACCAAACGCAGGGTCCGCTGGGTTGCGCAACTTTTCGACGAGCGCGGGCTGCCGCGATCCGAGAGTATCCTGCCAGAGCCGTCGATGCTGGATAGGTTCGAGTCGGATGTGACATTCGACAGAGTAAAGTTGAATCGATTCATCGAGCTCTCGGGACTTACAGGCAACATGCGCAGTGGGGACAGTCAGCTTGCGGGTGCCAAGAAGGTGCAAACTACCCAGAAACCAGCTAAAGCGCGGCCCAACGATCGGTGCCCCTGCGGTAGCGGCAAGAAGTTTAAGCTCTGCCACGGCAAAACCTGAACGAAAGCGGCTGCAGGTTGAATTAACCTACGCCGACCGATGTTAAGCCTGGGGCTGACGAACGAACGCCAATGCTTGAATAAATGGGCATTCAACATACAACGTCCGCTGTCGGTGTCAAGTACCCTCATCAACTCTCTTTTGCTGTTACTCCCATATGAAAAGGCACCATTTCACCCCTCATTTTGACTCCGAAATCGTCAAAGTTAAGCTGTAACTTTGATGATCTGTGAGCTTAACTTTGACGATATGCAACGTTGGATAGACCAGCCGACTTATAGTGGTCCGATGCTGCGTAGTTGTCCCTTCTAACCGCAGAAGCATGGAGCAATTTCGATGATAGGATCCTCGAAACCAAGAGCATGCTCAAAAATACAAAAAACTATTTTTGAAATACGCCAATTGCCTCTTGTAAAGATGATATCCATCACCATTTCGAATATGCCATGCTCCAGGACCTTTGCTTTTGGGCCCAGAGTCGCGGTAACCGTTGATTCGCCAGCGGCTGAACTCTCGCCACGAAAGATAAAATGACAAAAGATGGGCTGTTGAAAATGATCGCTGAGAGCGGCTATAACGTGGGCTACGCAGCGAAGAAGCATCTGGCGACCTTCGATATCGTCGAGAAAGTACCTGGCTGGCTAGCGTTGCTGTCGATTACCGCAGGCATCGGAGCGCTGTTCATCCCAGAATTGGAGCAGAAGTTCGTCTCGGCCACCTTTCTGATCTTGGGCGTGGCGTCACTGTTCATCAATTTTTACATGCAGGACAAAGACAAATATGCGAAGGCTGGCGACAATTTGACGGGCAAGTTCCACGAACTGCGCGCGCTGTACCAGCATGTCAAGGCTGAACCCGACACGGCAGATATGTCAGCCTTCGCCGCCACACATGATCGAATCCAAGTAGAGGCGCTTTCGTTCGGAATCCCCAAGCAGATATTCCTGAGCGATTGGTATGCGCACTACAAATTTTATTGGCAAGCTCAGACAGGTTGGATGGACGAGCAATTGCATTTCAAATTTTGGCGCGACAAAATGCCCCTTGGGCTCATCGTATGCTTAGCCGTAGTCGGCGCCTGGGTTATTGTATCCATCGTTACCTTTCTGGCATCGCATGCCCCATTCACTATCTGCTGGAAATAAATGAGTGCTCCCTTATTTGAACAATTTCGCTCCAACTTGGTGGTCCGGAACGCTGACGATATATCGACTGCCTACTCGAGTATCACGACCAGGTTAAACAAGGACTTCTGGGGCCTCGAATCGAACGTCTCCCACCGGCGCCAAGTCGGTTCCTACGGAAGAGGGACGGCGATCCATGGAATCAGCGACTTGGACATGGTTTTCGAGCTCCCTTGGTCGACGTATGAGAAGTATCGCGGCTATCAAGGCAACGGACCTTCCCAACTGTTGCAGGCAGTCCGCAAGTCGTTATTGATGCTATACCCCAACACCGATATTAAGGGAGACGGCCAAGTCGTGGTGGTCGAATTCAAAAAGTTCGTCGTCGAGGTACTACCCGCATTATGGGACGAGAAATGCGATGGATACCGGTTCGGCGATACGCACGAAGGGGGAACCTGGAAGGTCTGCAAGCCGATCAAGGAGATCGCGGCCGTCAGCAAGCGGAATGACGAGACCAATCGCAACTTAAAGCATGCGTGCAAGATGATCCGCGCTTGGAAGAATCAGCACGGCGTCAACATGGGGGGCCTGTTGGTCGATACCCTTGTATACAACTTCTTCAGCCAGACCGACGACTATGACACCGTTACCTACAAGTCGTATGGAAAACTTTTTGTTTCCTTGTTCACCTATTTGGGCGGCTTGGCCCACCAAGAATACTGGGCAGCGCCGGGCAGCGGACAGCGGGTTCACAGTAGCGGGAAATTCCAGAAGAAGGCTAAGAAGGCTGCCGCTAAATGCCAGGAGGCGCTGGACGCCGACACCGATAAAAAAGCTATCAAACTCTATCGAGAAGTCTTTGGCCGCAATTTCCCTGCCGAGGTACCGACCGTTATTAAAACTGAGGCTATGGCGCAGGACTTTTCGCGCTACACGACCGAGCAATACATCGAAGATGATTATCCAGTCGACATCCGATATGATTTGGAGATCGACAGCGAGGTTACAGGGGATGGCACAGCAGCGAGAAAACTGCGTCGGATGGCCGAAGCATTCATTTGGCTTCCCAAGGCAAGGTCGCTTCGCTTTTACGTGGAGCATTGCAACGTCCCTTCGCCATACGACGTAATGTGGAAAGTTCGCAACGTCGGGGCCGAGGCAGAGCGCCGCAAAATGATTCGTGGGCAAATCGTGCCTGATGGTGGAAAAATGCAGAAATACGAGAGCACTAATTTTCACGGTGACCATTTTGTAGAGGCATACGTTGTCAAGGACGGGGTATGCGTGGCGCGTGATTTGATAGAAGTCCGCATCAACGAATGAGCGCTTGTTTCTTGAATGATCGTGTTTAGCTGTGGCGGTAGCGCGTTTGTCAATGAGACCTGAGACAGCATGTCGACAAAGCCCGTGTAGAGAAACAGGCTGCGGCGATGGCGGATATCTGGAGGGGGCGCCGACTACGACGACCAACAATGTTCACTGCAGCTATCACCTTCGCCTCGCAACTTGATGAACGACATTTATTGGAGTGGGGTATGCAAATTTCGGGCATGCTTCGCTGGAAGCAAGATACTCTTGTGACGAGGTCTTCGAAAGTCAGTCAAGCGGAACCTGGCAACGACGGGAGCCGGCCAAAAGCAGTCATCGGTGATTTGAAAATGAAATTCCATCAAAGCAGATACCTAGTCACATGGGAAATGCAGATGAATTGCTTGCCAGTTCAAACTTGAAAGTTTTCTTAATGTACGTATTCATCGATTCTAATCAGTTCATCGCCGATTACCTGTTAAAGGGAGCACCGTTTCGCTACCTCTTGCACTTCCTAAGCAACTCCGGTCACACATTGCTCTTGTCTAGACTCGTCATCGAAGAAGTGGAGAATAAATTTGCGACTGAAGCGCTACGAGCGCAGGGTGACTTTGCGAAGATTCGTCAGCGACTAAGTCAGCTCGGCTTGGAGTCGGGGGCGGGACCTGAAGGCCCTTTTTTTTCAGCGAGTTTTGATCTGGAGAATCGTATACGTAACCACCTAGAATCTGTGGAAATTGTCGAGTATGCGGGAGTACCGCACGCAGAAGTTGTACAACGCGCGCTAAGTCGCAAGAAACCCTTTGATGCTGAGGGAGATGTGGGCTACCGAGACTGTCTCCTCTGGTTATCTCTTGTTCAGTATTTGGCTTCGAGATCCAGCAGCGATAGTGAAGAAGTGATCTTTATAAGCAACAATTGGCGTGACTTTTATAGGACGGGAACTGGTAAACAGAGCAAGATCACTGACGAGGGGAAGACGAAGCTTGGCGGGCAACTCAGCCGGTCCGGAACTATCAGCGCTGTTTCGGGTAATGGCCTAGCGGCATCTGCAAGCAAAGCAGCCGTTGATTTTCATTTGGACTTGATGCCTGACCTAGAAAAATTGAAACAACGAGTCCTCCCGTTCGACTCCGTAGCGACGTTTGTGGATTCAACAATTGACAAGCGTGAGCACGTTATCAACTATGAGAAGAAATGGCAGTTGTTTGAGGCGTTCATCGAGGAATGCGGATTGGATGTATTGAAGCGGCTAGAGAGAGAGAACGGTTCGGTTGTTCTGGAGTGGATTTTTGCTGTGCCTACAGCAACCTCCCTTACAATCCTGCGCTCCGAGGCAGAGACGTACGAGGGGGTGGAGGACTTTGATATTTATGTCGCGGAGGAGGTAGGCCAAGAAATTTATATCAGTTGCGGTTATGACCTTCGTAGCGTCAACGTGACCTTGATTATTCCTCTGATCCAGTACGAAGCACATCGGCCTGAGATCGAGGCCGCTTCGCACGTCTGGGAGACCACTTCATTGGACGACGGAACTGTAGCAGTTCATTTATTGCTTCGTTGCTATTACCAAGCCAGCTTCAGCTATGACCCTAAAACTGAGTCATGCGACGGATTTTCTCTGGAAACGTTCAGCGTCCGTTAGGAACGTTGGGGCCTGCGGCGATTCGTCACTGGCAGTTGGCCAAGTAAGTTAACGGTTTCCGTCTCCCGTCAATGGCGGCCGCACAAAATGGGGAAGACTAGATGGTTTGGAAAGTAGAACAATGGATGCAGGAAGTATTTCCTGGTAAGGATAAAATCTATACCGAGTATCGCAGTCTTCCAAGGCGAGAGCTTGCTGTTGTTGCCGCTGCTGTTCTTGATTCAGCGCTGGCTGAACTTCTATCAAAACGGCTGGCTGGGCCCGAGTCTGAAATCCATGGATTTCTCGGTATAAATGGCGACGGCCGTGCGCCATCCGGCTCTTTTGGCGCACGGATTCAACTTGCACTCCTTACTTCCGTAATTAGTGAGTGCGATGCCACGACACTGAGGATCATTAAGAACATTCGCAATAAATTTGCGCATGAGGTCCGTTCAGATTTTAATTCAGCATCCGTGCTACCACTAATCATTAAGCTTCACGATCAATTTTTGCTTCAATCTAATCTACTAATCGACGAAGGATTTTTGTCTGGACCAAGGCATTCGATGGATCTGATTCGCCCGTTCTTGTCAACCGTCCCAGAGGCTGGGGCGGGTCTCCTGCTTTCAGTCTTTTGCACTTACCAAGCATATTTCCATCGCCTGTTTGAAAAAGTTCAACCTATTGACGCCTTTCCGACTTCGCCGCGCGCTTGAGCGGTAGTCCATTTTCTCAGCAGGTTTCTGCCATGAGGCGAAAGCGAACGGAGCCGATTAGGGATTTATCGCATTAATCAAGCCGATGCGAGGAACGGATAACCGTGTGCCCTGCCTGAGCAGAGTCATTCAAAATCGAATTTTGGCGCAGGCTGGCCGCGAGTGGCCGCCATGAGGTATGACTGTTAAGAAAAACGCTGATGATGATGTTCGTGTCAATCTGCAGGAAAACACGCCTCAGGCGGCACTGCTGGCCGAGCCATGCTTGTTCAGCGTGTCTACATACAGCGGCTGCACCGCTGTTAGGCCGGCACGTACGTTGCGGGTTACGTCATCAGCCGAGACCTCGGTTTGTCTGCCCTCCAGGCTGTGAATGTCATCTGCGCAATCTCATCAGGGGACGCTTTGGCTCCCGGCATACCGCGTGCCATATCGGTGTCCATGAAAACGACGTGAAGTGACAGCACCTCCGTCCCCCTGCGCCGTTAATTCCGACCGCATCGCATTGCTCAAGGCCCAGGCGGCTGATTTGGAGGCGCTGTAGGTACCGGTCACGCCGGGCAGTGTGGGTCACTATGAACACTACGTGATGTTGCATTTGGCATCGCGTACCTAAACCCCTTTTCAGAAAAATCACCACCATCAAAATTCAAGACCCTATCGCGCTCGTCACGGGCGCCAGCTTCGCGGACCGTGCCGTCGAAGGAGGCATTGAAGTTGGCGTAAGCATCTGCTTTTGCAGCAGGCCTATGAACTTGGTCAGTTGGGTCTGCGGGCAGATGCCCTTGCGGTCGCGTGTGAGCAAACCATGCGGCTGGCGCGGCGCGGTATCTCCGGCTGGTCGATCACCGCGTACATAGGTCCACAGGCGTGCGGTTTTGGTCTTGCCGTTGCCGGGTGCAAGCACCGGGATTGGCGTATTGTCGGCACGTAGCTTCGATGCCGCCAGCAGACGCCGTCGAATCGCTTCGACCAATGGCGCAGCAATGCTCTGGCCGCGCTGACCCAACTCGCCAACAGCGCACGATCCAGCTTGACGCCTTCGCGGGCTTAGTTGACGGACCGGCGGTAAACGACAGAAGATCGGCAAACTTCGCCACCAGAATGTGTGTCAGCAAACCAGAGCCGGTAATGGCCCGCTTGATCGGCCGACTTGGTGCGGCGCCTCCACGATGGTGTTGCGGCACTTGCACGCCGGTTTTGGACGCACATGGCAGATCATGCGGAAGCTGCAGGCGTTGATCCCTCCATCCACAATATGAGGAAGGGTCACGATAATACCCAGGTCAAGATAAGCAGCGCCCTATCTGAGACCAAGTTGATGCGTCGCCGAGTGTTTTGGCTTTATTGGGAACCTCGCTGGAACCTTGTTGGAACAGGGTTACTTTGATTAAATCAACTTGGGACCAAGGGGCCAACGTGAAGGGACGACCTAGTTTCAATGATTCGAATAGCCTAAAAGAGTGAATTAGTGCACATTTATGCGTTTTTTGAGAGAAAAGCTCTTGCAGTAAATACTGCCTGTATGAAGGCTTTGAGCGCTACACGCAAACGACTTTGTACACAGGAGCAGTCTCGGCTGCGTTGAAAAAACTGCGTGAGGTACAAATGAAAATTATTCGACCCAAAGAACTTTTTAAGAAAATTGGCTTGTCCAGGTCTACAGTTTGGCGCTTGGAAAAAGCAGGAAGTTTTCCGAAGCACATGAAGCTTTCGAGTAAGGCAATCGGATGGAACCTTGACGATATCGATGCTTGGTTGTCGGCACGAACTCCGGCATCAACTGGAATGAAGCAGTAAAGGGATCCTCGCAGCGAAAATGGGAATGCCGCCAGTGTTTCGCTATAGCACGGTTTCGTCGAATTTCCGGAACCACGTACTTTTTCACGTGCCATCGCCATCGCGTTGTCTCACAGGTAAGTCCCAGATAGAGGTCAAGTAACGAGAGTTGGGATACCCGGAACCTTGAACTATGTGGAACTTCGAACTTACTTGGAACCTTGAACCTACCTGGTTACCTGATACCTGAAACCTCGAACTTACGTGGAACCTTGAGTACTACGTGGAACTTCGAACTACGTGGAACCTTGAACCTACCTGGTTGCCTGATACCTCGAGCCTTGAACTTACTTGGAACCTCGAAGCTAGTTGAAACTTGGAACTTGGGACCTGGAATGCTGAAAAACTGTCTTTGATGTTTTCACAAAGATGGAACCTCAAAATAGCGACCAAGTAAATAGAGTTGGTATAGGCACCTGGTCACCGTGATGTGGACAGCCTCATACACAAGAACAGCTATGGCTGCAACGTAACTTATCTGTGTGAGATACCAATGAAAATTATCCGTCCTAAAGCCCTTTTCGAAAAAATCGGATTGTCTCGATCAACCGTTTGGCGTCTTGAAAGGGCAGGGAGCTTCCCAAAACATTTGAAGCTATCCAGTCAAGCAATTGGATGGAATCTTGAAGAAATCGATGCCTGGTTGCTGGCGCGAACTACGACATCAACGTAAGAGGCCGCATGCGCAGCACGTCGTTCGTGTGATGATTTAAGTGGTGATGATGATGACGAAACGCCGTAGTGAGGTCATCGATCTACCTATCAGGTCATCCTCTGTAATACATGATGTAGATACACCTATACGTAACAGTAGAGAGCAATGTTGTGTCAGACACTACTTTAGTACACGCCTCCGCGTATATATCGGAACCGCCTGACGTCTGGAATATCAGGAACCTGCTTTCCTCGTCCAATCGTTCTGAACATCCCTAGTAAATATGCCGTGATGTCAGCACAAGCAATGTTGTGCTGACACGCTCCCACCCTTCAATTAAAGGACCATCATGATTTTTCCAGAAGAAACCTTGTTCAATATCGACACCGTAGAATTCTCTGTCGCAAACGCCGATGTCGACATGACGCTTTTAAAAGCGAAGACGCGTGGCGAAGTCTATTGCGACGGTGAGAAGAAGAGCAGTAAAACCAATAGGAGGCGCATAGCTGGATACCAGCATCGTCATGCTGTGCACGTACGTTACGAATCGATGGCGCGAGAGCTGTCTGTGGAGGGCTCAATATTTGCCTATAAGTCGGGGCAGAACGTGTATACGTCGCCTAACCTGAAGAATGGTTGTCTCAATGTTTTGCGAGATCTGAAGAAAAAGATCGGTCTAAATGCTGGCGAGGAGACGCTGCCGGCAGCTTGGCTAGCTGGCGAGATTACCTTAAACCGCGTAGACATAGCGGTGAATCTTGCGTTTAAGTCTGACGAGCAGTTATCACGTGTTTTGAAGCAAGTAGCTCATCAGCTTGTGGGGCATCGAGGCTCCATGCACAAGATTGGAAATAGCATTTATTGGAGCCCCCAACTGGGAACCAAGTATCAGATCGTCATGTACATGAAGCACCCTCAAATGCTTGCAAAGAGAAACAAAGATAATTCAGATGACAATGAGCACTACGACCAGTTGGTGTCGGACTGCAAGGGAATGCTTCGACTTGAAATCCGGTTCCGCGGTTCCTTGTTAAGAGAACTTGGTCTCGACCAGGCTTCTTCATGGGACAGTGATACCGCGCGGACCCTGTTTGAAAAGTACGCAAAGCGGTTGAAGCTTTTGAATGTACTGAGCCCGGTTGTGACGAAACAAGGACTAGATGTAGTGAAGCCTAGGTTGCGCGCGGTCTTGGCCCTTGCGAAACTGGGAGGGGACCTTGAAACGGTCTATTCAAAGCGAGCGCTACAGGGATACCGCGCGGCGTTCCGAGCGCTTGGCATTGACATTGATGCCCCTGCAACGTCCGGAAAGGTCAGGAAGCTACGCACAATTTTACTGAGCAAAAAGCAGGTTGCTAAAGTGCCCGCGTGGCTTGCCAAAAAAGGTAAGAAAGTTCCATAGAACCCCAAGCTCTAGGCACATCCCTACCTACTTGGTCTTGGACGCTAAATAGGTGCGTATTGGCCATCTGTGTTTATCTTGGTTCCATGAGTCTTCTTGATCACGCAGCGTTGAGTACGTCACACTTTTGTGCTCATGCAACTGGGTTCCCAGAGTAACGTCATAGAACGCTGCAGGAGCCCTAAAGGCGGCTGTAGGTATTCGCATACCTACAGCCCTCATGTTTTCGTAGGTGTTACTTCTTTTCCGTCTGATTTCTTAGCACGCATTGAGCAATGTTTCCTACTAAACGGACATTTGAGGAAGAAAGCTGCATTAGTAGCTCAACAATAGGGGCAAGTTCGGCTTTGCGCTGACCAACGATTATTACTGTGTCTTCCCCCTTATCAGGTCCTTTTCCGGGATTTGGCAGGGTGCGTTTTCCTATCCCGTACCGTAACCACTGGGGCGATACGCTAAGCCATTCTGCAAGTGCTAACAGCTTCGCCTGCGTTGGTATTGCATCTGCCAATAACCACTTGCGTACTGTTTGAGCGGCGACCTTGCTCGACGGGTAGCGCTCGTTGAAGTCCTTGGCTATTTGCGTCGGGCTACTCACAGTTAGGCCTGCGCGTATGAACTCTTTCTGCAGGCGTTCGCTGAACTGGCGCCGGATTTCTTCGTTGCTTGTTTCCATGACTCAGCAAGCTACCTATTGGTAGAGTAACTATGTAGAAATATTGTTCTTGATGAAAACCAAGTAGTTACTGTAAAATCTTGTTGTGCACCCTTTAAGCCTGTACTTTTTGGGACGGCTGCAGATGCCATAGCGTCTATGCATGAATTTTTTCGGGGTTTAAAATGCGATATCAAGAGGACCCAAGCACGCACTGCGCACCCCACGAGCAAGTGCGGGCAAATCTTGTTAAATACCAAAATCACGAATTAGTGATGTGCCCGCACTGTGCTTATATAGGTCCTGCGGGCTTTATTGGATACGTAGCCGCTGAAAACTTAACTGTAGGATTAGTTGTCCTTTTGCTTGTTGCCAGTGTTGCTGCTGTTGTATTTCAAGTTAATGGGTATCCAATGTGGCTCTTTTGGTTTGTTGTCCTTCCCGTGCTGGTTTATGTCACGGTAGGCCCCACAAAAGTGTACGAGTGTCCTTGCTGTGTCGGTGAGATTCGGAAGCATTAAATTTATGTTAGCGGTGCGCCTTGAAGATGCAAGGTATATAAACCGCGCTCAGTAGTGGGAAAACCTCGGAACCTCGGCACCTCGGAACCTCGGAACCTCGGAACCTCGGAACCTCGGAACCTCGGAACCTCGGAACCTCGGAACCTCGGCACCTCGGCACCTCGGCACCTCGGCACCTCGGCACCTCGGCACCTCGGCACCTCGGCACCTCGGCACCTCGAACCTCGAACCTCGAACCTCGAACCTCGAACCTCGAACCTCGAACCTCGGAACCTCAGTCTTGACCGCAGGGTATTACGCTCACGGATTGCATCTGCATCCTAAAGTGGTCATTTTTAAGTCGACGGAATAACGGGTGAATGATCATCCATGAGCAATTCAATGGTGTTTGGCAATTTCGTGGCTATTCAGGTTGCCAGATATTGGCCCCCCTTTTTTTGCTACCTAAAATGCATTACGAGCTCACCACTTTAGTAGTTCAGTCACCTCGATTTTTATCTTGAGATTAGGTCTTTAACTTGATCGATGGATGTGGAAATGTATCCAAATTGCGGTTGAGGACTAGAGGAGGAGTGAACCATATTGGTTCGTCGGATAGCTGGAAGAGTTGGTCTCCGGCATTCTTGCTGCTTAATTTGTTCCGTTGATCGGTAACTTGTCGCTCGACAAGTTACCGGCATAAATGTCATTCAGGGACGTATGAGGCCGATTCTCATTGTAGTCAGTTGTCCATGCCTCGATAGGCTCCTTGGCCTCGACCAGGATATCGAGCCAATGTACGTTCAAACATTCATCGCCAAACGATCCATTGAACGTTTCAGTATAGTCATTGTCGGTCAGCGGAGCCGTAGCGCAAGCGCATGTTGGTCAGTTCGTGCATGCGGCGGCTCAAGGCCTGTTTGGGGTCTTTGATGCTTCGGTAGTGGCGGATGCTGCGTGGTTGCTTCACCAGCGCATAGGCCCGTCGCAGATTGAGGTCATAGTGGCCAATGATGCATTGCGCCACTTTACGTTGCAGGACATCGTCACAAAAAAGTGGGGCGATGTTCTGCAAAATCGCTTTGTCGAAACTAAGCTCGGCGATGAGCTTCTTGAGCCGGTTATATGGAGGAATACATGATTGCCCGCATGTATGTGGACGCCCGCGTGCAACGCATCTATGGCGGTGTAAATGAAGTGATGAAGGAAATTATTTTCCGCGCCCTGTGAAATGCCTGAAAAAGAGAAGCCAGTCATGAAATTCGAGTACATCAAGCTGGAAGTCGCAGAAAACATCGCGATCCTGACACTGAACCAACCCCAGAGCCGAAACGGCCTTACCGATGCCATGCAAAAGGAAATGCTGGATGCAATCCTGCACTTGCATGAGCAACGCGACGTTCATGCCTTGATCATCACGGGCGCGGGGAAGGGCTTCTGCGCCGGCGCCGACCTTGGTAAGCTGGAACCCGTAGGCCAGACGATCGGCGAGTCAGTTGCACATATAATGGAGCGCTTTACCAACCCGCTGGTCTTGGCGATCCGGAATGCCCCGTTTCCGGTGATTGCTGCGGTCAACGGTCCGGCCGCGGGTGCCGGCGTTGGGCTGGCGCTGGCGGCAGACGTCACGATCGCTGTGCGTAGTGCATTCTTCGTACTGACCTTCTTGCCGCGGCTGGGTATTGTGCCTGACATGGGGGCTAGCTGGTTCCTGAACCATTCCATCGGCCACGCCCGTGCAATGGGGCTAATGCTGCTCGGTGAACGCTTGTCTGCGGAAAAGGCGGAACAATGGGGTCTGATCTGGTCATGCGTTGATGATGATGCCTTACTGGACCAGGCCCGACTCATTGCCGGGCAACTGGCGAAGGCACCTGCCCATGCGGCCCGGGAAGCAAGGCATGCCTTGGCATCGGCATCGGCCAACGATTTGGCGCAACAGCTCGAGTATGAGCGCGGCAGGCAGAAGGAATTGCTGAACCTACCGGAATTCCAGGAGGGCATGGACGCGTTCCTGCAAAAGAGAGAGCCGGTTTTTCGATAGGAGGTCGCTAGGTCGCTGAAATGGAAAGGGAAAGCACGCCTTAACGGCATGACGCTCGTGTGGGAGTATCTTTCCCGTGAACTTGGCTGTGGCAGCGCCATGAGTTGCTGGTGGCGCCTACATGCATGACAACAGGCTAGTGTGTTGGCAACGCATCCATGCTGCATCACTCGCGGGAATCCGACCAGATTCAGTAGAACGCGCCAGTGTCGACTTGGTCAGTATGCTGTCCCCCCTTCTCTGGACAGCATACTGGCCCCAATCCCACCAACCGCGGCAAGCACGGTCGCAAGCACCATCTGCCTTGACGCATTTTATGCGTTGGCAGGACAGGTTCGCCCCATTTGAGGCATCCCCGTTCCCCTCCTGAAGTTTCATCTTCGGATCAACAAGGCAACTTAACCGCCTCAAAAAACCGATGTACCATCGCAGGGCGATTCGCATCTGGACGACTCTTGAAATATCCTAAGCAAATTTAAGGCTTGACGAGGTCATCATCAATGTACTCGTCCATGATCTCCCATTCAGTGGACGGAGTTCTTGTCGCAGACTTGGCCGGCGTAATCCCGGTCTTCGGGTCGTAGTTCCACATATACATATACATCATGCGATGCACTTCCAGTCGGCAAGCGCTAGGGAAGCCTACAAGCATCTCACTCGACCTTAGTAGTTTAGGTAGATTTTCCTCGCTTTTAGAAGCAAGAGCAAGATAAAAGAAATATGACATTTCTAAAGTCGTAAGCTGAGACTGGACAAGCATCCTAGCATATCTAATTTCCCTAAAATTAGGCGGTACTCTTTCTTCAAGATGATGCATTAATAGTGTAAAGGAATTTATGAGCCTTGCCTGGCGATTGAAAGTGGATTGAATAATATCTCTGTGACGTTCGAAAAGATTATGAAGAAGGAGCCAGTCTTTCTCGGTTGCAACACCTTTTCCGTGACGCCTTGCAACATCGCGTGGTAGCATCACTGATTTCTTTTTTCGAATGGCGTTAATCATTCTAGAATGCGCATGGCTGATGCCATCCAATCCTTCAAATTTTTCTCCATCAATCTTAATAACTACAGATTCGACACTTTTCTTATATAATTCAAGTAACTGATGCAGCGTTGAATCGTAACGGGCAGCACTTGCTTCATTCTTCGCACTTTCCGAATCCTGCTTCTGACTACTAATCTGCCATTGCTGAATTATTAATGTGACAATTAATCCGGCAAAGCCCAATCCAGTAAATAAAGAATTAATTATTCCGAATGAGTCGCCAAATTGCCCTTTTTCATCACCTGCCCCAAATTTATAAAATCCTCCAAATATACTCAGAATAATTAAGAGTGGGGTGGCAACTGCATAAAATCGCGGAAAACATGAAAAATGATTTTTGGATCTGATCAGGCAAGAAAAAATAAAGCGGCGGAAAAAGAAAAGTAATAGGCCAATGATTAAGGTGGTAAAGGCATGGATTGGGATGTGTAGTGAAATAAAATTCATTGCAGCGACGGCCACATTCTTGAGCATCGGCAAGATCATATCATTCTCTCAGTACAAAAAGTATAGGATCATGCCAGATAAAAACATCCATAACAATAGCAAGCTATAGGATAGAAAAAAGGGGCGATAACAAAACAAAAGAGGAAGCCTCACGCTAGGGAAGTGCCGACCAATTCGCATCCTTAGCAAAGTTCATATGTTAATTGGACGAGCGGTGCGCTGACCGAGCGTGTTTTAGATCGATTTGACACGATGTTTCTTTCCTTTCGGTGATCGCCGCGGGCTGCCTGCTCGTGTAGCAGAAAAACGCCGGCTAGCCAACATCAGATTGGTGAAGATGAATAGGTAAGAGCTGTGCAACGTTTCTTGGGCAGGCAACGAAAGCAGTTTTTAATATGACGAAACAGGTTTTGGCAACGTGAAACGGATACTCAACTTTCTCTCCTTTGGGCTCGGGGCACATGCATTTATCTGTACTAGGCGGTTCCAAACCTCTCGCATCCGGCTGGCGCTGGATGCGAGAGATTGCATTGCTAGACTTCTACTCCAGTCATCCCTGGAGATTGGGTAGGGGCCTTTTCAGATCGATCTGTCGAGATCATCCAAGGTCGAAATGGTCAAGATTCATGACCTTGTTCCATGCATCGATGAAATCTCGGACGAACTTTTTCCGAGCATCCGCGCTTCCATATCCCTCGGATATTGCCCGCAGTTGCGCATCTGAACCGAACACGAGATTGGCACGCGTTCCACTCCACTTGACTTTTTCGGTCGTGCTATCACGTCCGTCAAACACGTTCTTCGCGTCCTATGTCGCTATCCACACTGTACCTGTATCGAGCAGATTGACGAAGAAATCGTTGGTTTATGAGGGAATCTGACCATGGACCGTTACGCAGTTCTTCAATGCTTTGCGAGGCTAGGTGAGTTGGTAGGGACGCACTGGTGCTATCTCGTCTGGGACTGGACGGGTGCACAGCTCTAGAACCGAGCGTTCTATCGTGCGTGCGATGGCATCAAGTGCGAGCGCGTTTGGTGCCATGCTGAATGGCTCGGCCACTTCATTGGCGATCGCTTCCAGCGCAATGAGCGTATAGGAAATGAAAATGCAGAGCAGGGGTGTGAAGAACTCCGCCGAATCAACCAGGCCGAATGGCAGCAATACGCAGTAGGCATAAACGGTGCGATGCAATTGCACGCTATAGGCAAATGGAATGGGTGTCGATGCTAGCCGCTCGCAGCCGCCCACACATTTTTCCAGTTCATTGATTTGCGTATCGAGCATCCAGCGCGTGGTTTCTGAAGCCGGCACCAGGCTGCCGCGAATGTCGTTGAGAATGGCGACAGGCCTGAAAAGCTTGTGATGCAGTCTGGCTGTTTCTTCCGGGCCGAGTAGCCGAAGCAGGTCGGGATTGGGATCGGTACGGCGTAGTTGAAGTTTCAATGCATAGGGGAAACTGTTCGCTATCTCCGTGAGCGCGCGATTCCTGTATGTGGCCATTTGGGTTTGACACCACAATCAGTCCATTTGATGGGTGGGTATAAAGTTCAGGGTAAGACGACAGAGGCCGCAGAAACGCTAATGGTAGACGCGTTGGCCTTCGAGCAGGCTGGCGCATGCATGGTGGTACTGGAAGCAATTCCTGCATCGCTCGGTAAGGCGGTGACGGACGCGTTAGGTATTCCGACCATTGGCATCGGCGCGGACTTAGATTGTTCCGGCCAAGTGTTGGTGATGCATGACATGCTGGGTACGTTTCCCGGTTACGTTTCCCGGTCACAAGGCGCGCTTTGTACGTAATTTCATGGAAGGTGCGGGCAGTATCGGTGCCACCTTTTCCCAATATGTCGAGGCAGTGAAGGATGGTAGTTTCCCAGCAGGCGAACATACTTTTTGAGTCCGCCAGTAGCCATTTAATGTTGGCGCACGACGGGCGGCCCAGCATTAAATGGCCCAGGATGCCAATCCAAATTTCGTGCAGTAATTCGGTCCCCTGATTCAATTTGAGTAAGAATATGAATAGGTCAGGGGGGATTGATGCCTAGGCTGTTGTTATTCGCATAGAAATTTCTCAAAAATCCCCTCCCAACTCCCTCAACTACCGACTAGTCCCCCACTAAAGGAATCGTTTTGTTACTATTAATAAATAGTGATCAAAAATGACTTCGGCATCAAGGGAATGCAATCGGCGCAGGCCAATGAAAGTTGGCACATGCTTGATTTTTTTATTTAACGCTTGATTGCTTAATCAAAAAACAATGGATACAGGGATTAGAGCATGGGAGAGGCTTCCACAGATCGGTATTCCGCCGGAGAGCAGGGGCTAGGATACATCTATCAGCCTCGCTTCGCACTGCTTCGGCTCTTGCAGTTGCCGGAGAGTACGTCGGTTTTAATTGAAAAAGACGATGATCTTGATTTCATTGACAAGGATGGCGTCAAGACACTTGCCTCGCTCAAGCACAAGGGCGTCGGTGATCGTCTGACTGACCTGTCGACGGACTTCTGGAAATCGGTCCGAATCTGGCTCGCTCGCTATAATCGTGATGGGCGCAGCGAGGCAAGTCTCCGCTTCTTCTTGTTTTCGACGGGAACTGTTTCAAATGCCTCATTCTTGCGGCGCTTCCTGCCTGAACCTCCGACTGAAGATGAAGATGTTGTGTCGTTGTCACAGATTGCTTCTGATGCTCTTGCCAAGTCAGAAGCGAAACTTATCGGTGATATCGCCGCCGAGTTTCATAAACTCAGCGATGACGAAAAGAATGATTTCCTTTCGCGCATCGTTATATTTGATGGCGGACCCCGCATCGAGGATGTGCCTTCAATCATCAAAGATCAGCACATGCGCAGCATCCGGCGTGACAATCGGGACGCCATCTTCGAGCGCCTCGAAGGTTGGTGGAATGATACCATCGTTAACCTGTTGGTCGGCAAGCGTACGGACGCCATCTTTGGTTACGAAATCTCGGACAAGCTTTTCGCATTTTCCGAAGAATATAAATCAGATAACCTCCCGATAACATTCAGAGGAAAGGTGCCCGCTGGAGAAATCGACGCGGACAACGATCCGCGTCTTTTCGTTGTACAACTGCGAGAAATTGGCATTGCCTCGAACCGCATTCGCAATGCTATCCTGGATTACTATCGAGCGTTCGAACAAAGGTCCTCCTGGGCTCGCCAAAATCTTTTGGTTTCGGGAGAAATGGAGGACTATGAAGATCGCCTTGTTGATGAGTGGAGCCGATACCGGGATGTGGTCTTCGAGGCGCTTGATGAGGACAGTGCCGATTCGGTTCTTTTGGAAGCGGGCAAGGCGCTGTATCGATGGGCTGACTTGGAGAGTGGCAACAGCAGCACGCTTCGCATTCGGGAGCGTGTGAGCGAACCCTACGTTGTGCGTGGCGGATTTCATATTCTTGCGAACAACCGACCGCTTCCAAGGATTTATTGGCACCCTCGCTTCATTAGTCGTGTCGGCCAATTGTTGAAGGGGGCGGAATGAAAAGATGGGATCAACGACCATTCGAAGTCAAGAATCTTTTTAATCCCGCGTTCTGCGGCTTGGTGCTATTTAGGGCATTGCAAGGCTATGAGGAGGAGAATCCGGATGGCATGCCGTTCTCTCTTTCGTTACTAGTGTTGCCACTGTGTTTGCAGAAAGACTCTCGTGAAGTGATCGCGGGCAGTTCTCGCAGCTATCTTCTGAAAACCGTAGAAAAGAATCCGCAGTTGCTGGTCGGCTTCGCTGACCGCACCAGTGACCTGTTGCCATTTGCGCTCGAAGCTTTCGGCATGCTGATGGACCGAGGATGTTTTGTCGTCTCGCAAGAGGGCCGGTTGAAGACCGTGCCGAACCGTGTTCGCAAATCCGTGACAGGGACCGATGAATCCATTTCCTGCCAGCGCGTCGCGCGCATCGTTGGAAAAGAATTCGCCCGCATCGCAGACCGCGTTACGGTGTACACAACCTTTGGAATACGTCCATGAAGATCAATTCGATTCATATCTACAGTCACGACGGGCAGCGCCGCGATCTTCATTTCAAGGTGGATGGCCTGAACGTCATTACTGGTCGTTCCTCCACCGGAAAATCAGCGCTATCAGAGATCATCGAATACTGTATGGGGCGCTCAACCTTCAATGTCCCGGAAGGCATCATTCGCGATAAGGTTGCATGGTTCGCTGTGATCTATCAGTTTCCCCAGGAACAGGTCCTAATTGCAAAACCCACACCAACCGCCGGTGGTACAAGCTGCAGTACCGCCATGCTGCGAAGGGGGAATCAACTGACAGTGCCTGACTTTAAGGAGTTGGCGGTAAACACTGATGACGATGCGGTGGTTGCACTGCTGTCGCGGCTTTTGGGCATCCCGGAGAACCGTACTGATGTCGCAATAGAACACAGCCGGAAAAGCTATGACGCGAACGTTAAGCACACGTACTACTACTTATTCCAGAAGCAGGGAATTGTCGCCAACAAAGATCAACTTTTCTATCGCCAGAATGAAGCGTTTCAGCCACAAGCGATCCGCGATACGTTGCCGATTCTTCTTGGAATTTCTTCCAACGACAGGTATGAACTAGAAGCCAGGCTGCGCGCTGCACAGCGAGAGTTGAAGCTAAACGCAAAGCTCCTAGAACAGGCTCGTGAGGCCATTGATACGTCCCTGCAGAAGGGAATCGGCCTTTTCTCGGAGGCCAAGACGGTTGGCATCATTGTGCCGGAGAACCAACAGGCTGGGCCAGATGGCGTGATCGATGCCTTGCGTACTGCGCTGCGATGGAAGCCAACCTCTATCCCAGGGGATGATGGGCACAGAATATCTCGGATTGAAGAAGAGATCAGCCAACTCCGCAAGGATCGGCGAGAGACCCAATCCAGAGTCGATGCCGCCCGCCAGTTCTCTAAGCAGGCAGGTGGTTTTGAAAGTGAGGCGCTGGAGCAAAAAGATCGACTCGCTTCCATTAAGGCCTTTCCCAAGAATCCAGAGACGGGTGAATGGCAATGGCCATTCTGCGAAGCGAATTTGGCTTTGGAGTCTCCTGTCGCAAAAGTGCTCCTCAAAGAACTGGCAACACTTGACGAGGAAATGAGCATTGTCGCGGGGCAACGCCCCAAATTAGAGGCATATCTTGCCGAGCAGGATAACAAGGTGCGCGAGGTCGTGGACGCGATAAAGAGCAAGGAGGCGGAGCTGTCTGCAGCGATCGCCGCGAACGAAGTTATTGCGCAAATGGGGACTCGCAATAATGCGGCGGCACGGGTTGTTGGCCGCATCAGCTTGTTCTTGGAGAATCTTGTTCCCAATGCGGAGTTGGTTTCGCGTGAAGTAGAGTATCGGCGCCTGAAGTTCAAGGTCGAGGAACTAGAAAAGAAAGTTGGTACGGACGACAGCCACGAACGATTAACTTCGATTCTGAACAACATCTCTGCGCAGGTGTCACGGTATATCCAGACCTTCGAGGCAGAGTTCAGCGCATTCCCAGCACGGCTTGATCTAAACCATCTCACGATTGTTTTTGATCGCCCGGATCGTCCGGTTCCCATGAGCCGAACTGGTGGTGGAGAAAACCATCTGGCCTACCATCTCTCGGCGTTGTTGGCATTGCATCTCTTTGCCTCACAGAATAGCTGCCCAATTCCTCAGTTTTTACTTATTGACCAGCCTACCCAAGTCTATTTTCCTTCGGAGAAGGTTTACCAAGAAGCGGATGGAACTGTCCAGAAAACGGAGGCGGACGCCGACTTGGCGGCAGTCCGTCGATTGTTCGAATTGTTGTTAAAGTTCACGAAGAAGGATGTCCCAGGTTTCCAACTCATCGTGACCGAACATGCCAATCTTCGAGATCAGTGGTTTCAAAATTCTTTGGTTGAGCAGCCGTGGACTAAGCCGCCCGCTTTGGTACCGGAAAACTGGCCAGATGCTTAGGCACTAGAAAAATGTGCGGGCGCATCGATCATGTGTATAGAGGCAGTCTTTGACTGCTTTAACCTCCATGTCATGACCAACTAATGGGAAGATCAGTGGCGAAAATAAGAAAACTGGAAATTGCAAATTTCCGTGGAATCGGAAGCCTTATCTGGCATCCAACACCAGGGTTGAATTACCTCATTGGTTCTGTGAATGGCGGGAAGTCAGGCGTACGTCGCAAGGACATAGCAACGCAGGCGTATGATACTGAATAAGCTCCGCCCAAACCCACATTCTGGGGATGAATTGATAGGGATCGCGCCTATTTACAAAGTCAGCCTGACGGGTGAAGCTACGCTAATCGGTACTGGTTTTTGGGTGACTGAACGAGGGCATCTAATCACAGCATGGCATGTAATCAATGACAACATAGGGATAGATGGTGTTGACACTGGTCCCATTTATGCCATGTGCATGTCACCGGACCGCACACATACCCCGAGAGTCCTCCGAAAGAGCTATAAGGATAAGACCTTTGACCTTGCGCTCTGTGAAACTGAAGGTTCCGACGACGCAGAAGGCAGGTTGACATGGCCGTTGCAAATGACTTTAGATGAGCGTCGGATTGGTGATGCCGTGTCCACGCATGCCTTCGTTTCGCAAGAACAGGTTTTTTTTGATGGAACCTACGAGGGCAAGACCACGTCGAAGTTCAATGCAACCATTGGAATTCCAGATTATGGAATTGAATTTGACATCTGCTTCATGACACGTCAAGAGTTCGGACATGTGGGAACGATTTTCGAGAAGGCTCGGGATACGAGCATGTTGCCATTTCCATGCTTCCAGTCAGACATGCCCATATATGGCGCTAATAGCGGAGGCCCTGTCTTCGATGGCAAGGGACGTATATGCGGGGTCAACTGTAGTAGTTACGAAGGGACCGACATCTCCTTTCAGATTCCGATAAAAGGCGTGCTGGACCTTTGGATGCGTGACATTTCTCTAATTCCAGAGGACCCAATGCCGAGGGGGCGTACTTTGTTAGAGCTCGGTCTAGCGAAACGAGTATTGTTTGATCCACCTCTTGCAAATGTCTTTTTCAGCTTTGGTCAGCGATTGATATTGCGGCCGTGGCAAACCTTTCACATTGCTAGATGTTGGTTTTACTGGAAGCTACAAAAGGCGCTACGGCGATTTGAGCGTTAATCTATGACTGCTCAGAATGCATCGAAGCCCTTGGATAAACGTAATCCAATTTGCACGGCGATAGGGAAGAGCGTGAAGGCGAAGAGGATTACAGCTGATAAATCGCAGGAAATACTTGGATTTGATGCTGAAGTGGACAGAAGCTACATTTCGCAGATTGAGCGCGGCGTAGCTAATTCTTTAGTATTGACGCTTGCAAATTTATGTTGCGCATTAGATATCACGCGCTCTGAGCTATTCGAGTCTGCGAAAGTATCCTTGCCATCGGATGGTATACAACGCCGGAGTAGTAATTCCAAGCCGGAACTATTGCCTAAAAAGTCGCGTTTAAGGTAATAAATTACTTTATGTGCTCGCTTGTTGGCAGGATTGACCAAATCTAGTCGAAGACGGCATTGATCTGATGTACTGCATTGGGCCTCTGGAGGTTGGTGAGAGTCTGAAAGCAAAGCCAATCGGTGTACAGAAAGCGACGCTGTGGCCCGCAGTTGCAGGCCCCTGATCGCGTAGCGTTGTCAGTAAGATGGCGCGCCACGATTAGACACTGCCGGTGTCCTTTAGCAAATTGCACGCCAAGATGCTGTTCAAGTTCCTTGATGGCGCACTACAGTCGCTTAGCCACGTTGCCAATGTCAGCCTCGTCACAGGTGAAACAGCCATTGGATCAACTGGGCCACCGAGTATAAAGCTATGAGTAGCAGCATGCCACCGAGCATGGCTCGTGTATCTACTTTCACTTGAGAGAATAGCCAAAACATAAAGACGATCACGCCCACGCCCGCGATGAGCTTTAATTCGCTCACGTTGGCTCCTCCTCCTCTTGCAAACGCCTCGCAAGGCGCTGACGCCAAGATGGCAACCCTCAGCGTCCGCGACTGTCGTGTCGCAGCCATCTCATGAATCCTTACCAGTCCGCCTGGAAGCCTTCAGGTAAGCTTTCGGATAGATGGCAGGTAGGGCAAGTAACCAGAATGTCTCCCAAAACGCCGTCGAGACCACGTTTGGCATTGCGATCCAGGAATGGTCGCAGGGACAATCGACAAGAGCGCTGCTCAATCCGAGTCGTTGTGGTGGAGCACTACTCCCGATCTCCCGGCTGCGAACGGCTTTGTAGCTGACCACGCTAAATTTAAATTGCTCAGACATAGATTATTCCTTGTCTTGGATGCCGCCCAGATGATGGTTTGTGTACTTTGGGGCTACTATCGATCACTTCTTATTCACCGCACTGCATTGCGGCTCATGTTCAAACCGGCGTAGAAACACATCTCTCACCTTAACTGCTGTGTTAATGCACAGATCACGCTCAGCAAGGACAAATATACCTCTTGCCATAATGTCGGCCCACTCTTTTTTGTTTGTTGCGTCCCATTTTCTCGAACTAAGCCGTTTGTCAATCAAGGTAGCTTCTTCACTTGCTATTTTCGCCATTAGCAGAGAGCCGCAGAGTTTTCCAGTCAGCTGAGATATTGTTGCCTTGGTAAAGTCTTCAGTAGGGGCGATCACGCATAGATGCGGTGCACTTGCCAGGTCGGCGGCGTACGTGAGAAGAGGTGCCGCCATGATCACACTAAGCGTACGGATAAATAGTTTCATCGGGATTTTTCCTTTGTGCTAAGTGCGTGCTGCAGACGCATCGCTACTCGCAGCAGTACTACGGAAATTGCAGGAGAAATTGGCAAACCGGACAATCCATGGGTTGGCACACATGGCTGGTATTAGCCCACGCTATGCTTCGAAGCTATTCAAACGCGAACGCAGTGAGCGTAATTCCGACACCGTGTAGCCAAGGAAAACACGTTCGTCACCTTTAAACAGCAGGCATTGCGGGAAAGCGCCCCAATATTGCAACCTTGAGTTCGTTGAGGTTGAGTCCACAGGTAGATCGGATCAAGCGCATGTCACCGATTGGTGTCACCAACTTTAACGTTTGTAGCGCATTATGCATTTCGGCGAGCATGGTACTTCCCTTAAGATGGGCAATGAGATCACCAACGGTAAACACTTCATACTCCCATAATCGGAGCCGCAGCCCATCTTGCATTTCCACATAGCCGAAGTTTAGCAGGCCACACAATTCGTGCACTTGTCTGACCGGATGTCGTTCATCGAATTTGTAACCATTAAACACGCGATTACCCAGTGCAATACAGGTGTACACCGTCATTGAATCAGGCGTGTTCCATCCGATCCGACCAAACAGGCCTCGCCGGTTGACAGCGTCCTCCAGCCAATTTTGGCGCAATGTCAGTTGGGCCGAAGCCCCGGCCATCGCGTCATATGTGTTGCGCAGTTCGTAGATATTGCAAGGATGATAAGTGTTTTTGCACTCGAAAATGAACACATGCTCATCCTTCCAAGCCAACAGATCGACCTCCAGCTTGTTCTTGCCGACAGTCAAATTGATCTCCTCAGCCACCCGGAATCCTGCTTTCCGAAGTGCTAGGGCAAGCTCTGACTGCATACGATCAATTCTATTCGGCCCCACTGGCACCATGCGGTTACGCAACTTACAAAGCAAATTACGTGTAAGATTGACGTTCGAAATGATCGCCATTGGAAGCATGTACCAGCCGCGTGCTTGGATAAGGGGCGTGTAATAAATGTCGAGATCAGATGCAGCCAGATCGGCGGTCAACAGCGGGAGTATCGCACTTGCTTTGGCATCGCCAACCGCAAAGGCCAGTATGCTGATCAGCTTGTCGTGCGAGAACGTGGGCAGACAAGACTTCATATAAAGGCCCGCCTGCTCATTGTAGGGAACATGGCGCTCAACTGCATGAAGCAAGCCCTGATGCATAAATTTGAATAGGCGCTGAACCTTAATCAGGTCATGTACCGTAATGCTGCCATCAACAATGGCATCGGGAACCTCTATCGGTTCGATATATTCCTCCCATCCAAGGGACTCGAACATCGACAAGTCTTCCAGAAAGTATTTGCCGTCGCTAAATAACTGCGCTAATTTGGGCGACATCGGCAGCTCCAACCTAAATCTAGGTATTGGAAACTGCTGTAGCTGCACTACCTGATTTCCGTACGTCGCAAAGTACCGGTCCGCGAATGTCGACATCGACATGATCTTGTTCTCAGCCCGCGCGCGCTCCAGGCGATGGCGATCTACGTGCTGTCGCATCTCTTTTTGGACGTACCCAATTCTGACCGAGTGCTCCAGGGTGGGATCGATAGATTTCACATAAACCTGGTTACCAACGCATTCAGCATAGTACGGGAGCCCTGCGAGTTCCACCTCCACTTCTCTATAACGACAGATTTTGAGGGAGTCATCCAGTAGCTCCCGAAAGCTCATGTTGTACCCAGCATTTGGGGATGTTAAGCCCAGCACATGCATGCCGCCTAGCTTGCGGAGATGAAACACGCCCAATAGGTATGAAAATGCCTCAGCGAGTTCCTCATGGGTGACATCTGGGGCGCCTTTTTCGCCAAGCGTGACCCGATCCGGAAAACAAATTGCGGCGTCGACCTCGGCCAACAAATTATTAATCATAAGCTCGCCACCAGCTTCCAGTCGCACCACAAGTTTGTGGAACAGCGTGCGCAGCGATGGTGCAAGTGTGTACAGTGCGGCCATCGACATCAAGTAGATGACACCAGCCGCGTCTATGCCATACGCAGTAGCGTTCTTAATCCAATCGGCAACAACGCTCCCTATGGCGCGCGAATCGAAGTCAAAAGTGGAGGCGCGCAATATGCGCTCGCGCTTCAAGCATGCTAGGGCCTTCTCGGGACCCAGCAATACTAGTAATGTTCTAGAGGCCGTGAGAGCACGGCCGGTTCGGTTGCGTAAAATGGCGGCCTTCAAAGCGTCGACTGCAGCTTGTTTATCAACCGCGGACTTAGATGATAGTGTTGCCTTAAGCGCCACTACAGTGGCAACAGGCTGCTGCGCTGTATGCAGTTGGCGGAAAACTTCATCAAACGTCATCTTATTTCCTCGATTTCCTTATTAGCATCCAACAGTATTCTGGTTCAGATCATCTCCGTCTACTTGCATACTTCACACTGGGTTACTTGGCCAGAGCGCATTCATCTTACATCGGTTGGTTCTGTCTGGTTGTTGATTCGAAGACGTAATTTACTAGGAAAAATCGCAATACCTCAAACTCAGGCAAGCCATTGTGCTTAACAGGGGACATATTTTTTAACAATACCTGGTTGTTGTGATGTTATCCTGAAGTGATCAAAATAGCGGCACAGTATTCCGGCGCCAGAGCTTCGTGTCGATGTGCATATATTAACTTATCGAGAGCGCAATCTTTAAGCCACTGATTTATGAAAACCACAGAATTCGTGCCTACGTTCGAGCCCAACGAAGATGACTACCTTCCACTACACTCTCAAGATGATGATCAGTCTTTTGGAGAGTGCGCGCAGCCCCGATTAACTGCTTATTATTTAAGTCGCGATAGAGTTCTTGGCATGTTGGATGTTGAACGACTGCCTGCACATCTACTTGCGGCATTACAGGGGCGAGATGTTGCAATGTCTTCGGGAATTCTCTCCAATTTAGTTGGCGCGCACGTGATCGATACTATCCGAATTGGGCGGATTCAGACGCTTACACAACTTGCATTTGATGGAAAAATAAAAGCTGGGGTGCAGTTTATCTACGAAGGGCATGCATATGGTAAAGGATTCGCATATGCCAATAAGTCCCCGCAGCGCTCACTTACTGAAAAGCTTGATCCACCGCTTGCCGGCCAAAAATTGGTCGTTGAATTTTCAAAGAACGGATTACTCAACGATACAGCTAGTACGCGGCTTTCCGGCTCCGTGGGCAACATCTTTATATATGGGTACGTAACAGAAGTCGAGCCAGAGTCGATTCGGGCCGTACCCTATATTATTGGGGACTTGGTCGACGACGTCCGCAGGCTCCCACTTCCCTTTCTTCAATCATTAGAGATTAGGCCGGAACAGATAGCTCAGTTCAAAGGTATTGACTCAGAGTGGACGCCGTCAAAGGCAGAGTTTGAGCGAATGCGTCAGGTACCCGAACGTAAGGTCAAGGAGTTGATTTGTCGGCTTCTTGGGGAGCACGACGTGCCTAAGGACTGGGGCGGAGAGGAATGCGACGTTCTTTCCGCTAATCTTTCGATCGAGGGGCAACGGCAAACAGGTGCATTTCTACTCAAGGGCCCTGCATGCTTTCACTCAATGCGGCCGACAGATTTGGGGAAAAACGGCGACCAGCTATATCGGCTCTTCAACATTCCAGCGCAAGTGTACGTTGTTCAACACTGCCACTTCATCGGCGCGGCGGTTCGTAAGCAAGCCGAGGCCTATGCGCTTTCACGCGCATTCGTTGCACCTTGTCGCTTTGTATTCATAGACGGCTTTGCGACGGCAAGATTGTTGCGCGCGCATGGGGAATGGCCAGCAGCAATAGCTACAAAACAGAAACGGATCAAGGCCTGATTTTTTGAGCATAAAGCGGCTCCTTCCTTTCGCTCAAGCACCCCAATGCATCTCTACGTGAAAGGTAAACGTCTGCTCGGCGACATATGCTGGATGGTGGCATCACATCGCTGAGACGCGGCACGTTTCAGGTTGCTGGAATCTCCGCGGTGTCGGTCCGGAGTAGGATGTTATTGCCCCAGCTAACCACATGGCGTAGCCAGGCTCCGGGGACGACGTTATTGAGCTTGGCGGCCCGATCAACGAGTAGACCGCGGCGGCGTGCTCGCCGTAGCTGTCGGCGCTGGTGAATAGGTATCTATACGCTTTGAAGAGGGACTGTCCATTTTGGCGTTGGGTTTTGGGCGCATCGCTGGTTGGCTTCAACGCTTTCGTATATTGTGTATCCGTCACGAACAACCGGCAGAATTTCACCAAGCCATTCTTTTGTTCGCTTGTTCACTCATCTGTTGGCGGTATACCGAGAGGTTTGTTAGGGGCTCTAAGCCTCGCCCGCACTGCTCACTGTCGAGCCTAACGTTGCGTCTAATTGATCTCCAAGTCCTGCCCAGGCCGCGTGCTTCTCTTTTGCATAGTCGTGGTGTAGGTAGTGTCTTCGTACCTTGCTCCCTTCCAGCACGTGGTTTTGGCAACGGTCGATGATGTCTAGTGGTATGCCCAACCCCTGCATCATGGTGGCACCAGTGCGGCGCAGGTCGTGCGGTGTCCAAGCACCATTTGCACCTCCGGCAAGAACGAGCGTATTATCAGTGCGCCGATTCGCCAGAGGCTTGGCTGGGCCACCATCCCTACCTTTTTTGAACTGAGATTGGCGGTCGCCAACCTGCTTGCTGATCGCTCGAAGGTCGATGTGTGTGTCACCGTTGCGACTGGGGAAGCAGAAAGCGGTGTTGCCTGTAACTTGGTGTAATTGGCGGAATTGTCTTAGCGTGAAATCTGACATATGTACTGTCAGGTCGGCCACGTTGTCTTTGACATCTTTCTTAGGGATAAGCCAGATTGCCGCATTGAAGTCAATATTCTCCCAGCGAGCTTTCGACATCTCGCCCACACGGCACATGGTCGAAAGCATAATCCAGATTGCGCGCTGCGTGGTCAGTTCGAGCGGTTGTGGCACGATGCGCTTGTTCGGCGCTTTCTCATACTCAGACTGCAGTCTGTACAGTGTCCGGTGAAGTTCTCGAATCTCTTCCAGTGTTAGGATTCGACTACGGGCGTTATCCATGTTGTAGTCCGACGCCACGATCTTCTCGATTTCAATTAATTCCATCGGGTCACCGTCCACCATGAGTTTGCGCCACGGCTGTCGCTTGCGGCCCCAGGCGAACATTTGTGTAAGGTTGTTGCGCATCATGACGGCCGACCGGTTCACACCGCGGTCAACCATATTGCGTAGCACCGTGCGTAGGTGGTGCTCGGTCAGCTTCTTGAGCTCAATGCTACCAATGGCAGGCAGCACGTCTGCCTCAAACATTCGCTTTATCATTGCGTTGCCATCTTTCCGACGCACACCGTCGGCGAGCCATGAGTCGAACAAATTTTTCAAAGTTAGGTTCTCGGTCCGCTGTAGCTCAATCAATGCTATTTTTTCGGCAATTACCTCTTGCCGTGCATGTCGAGCCACTTTCTTCTCCATCCCCGGATCGATTCCATTGGCTACTTGCGCTCGGGCCACGTCGCGGTTGCTTCTGATCGTGCTTAAACTGTCTGTCGGCCAGGTGCCGCAAGAAAAATCCTTAAGCTTGTTTTGCAGACGGAAGCGATAGTAAAACGATATCACTACGTTATTCTCCCCCTTTGTACGCACCCGACCGAACAGGTTACCTTCCTCGCGAACGACGGTTCCGGTCTGTTCGGAACGAATTGCTTCAAGTGCTTTATGGGTGAGTTTTGCCATTGCTTTGCATCGGGGTAGGGGTAGTCAAAATTTACCCCTATATTTACCCCTACATATCCTTAGGCTCTTATGATATATCTTGAAGTCTGTTGAAACAAACTAATTCGTAACATATTGATTTTTAAGGTGTATTTTTCATATTTGAAACCGGCTGAAGTGTGTTGAAATCAACATATAAGTATATGGGGTGCATGGGGTCGGAAGTTCGAATCTTCTCGCCCCGACCATTAGATTCAAGGAGTTACAGCGCAAGCTGTATAGAAACCCAGTACTGTTTATTATACGTTTGTATAATATCGGTGCTGGGTTTTTCCGTTTACAGAAGCGGACGCTGCGTTAGAGCTGCGCCAGGCCATGATTGACTCGACAGATATGTGCAGCAAGCAAGTAACGATAGATCTTACCTACGCCAAGAATGCTTTGTTCGTTCGTCAATCCGTTGCGGTCGCTTTTGGCGTGCCAATCGATACGGAAATAACTTGGGTCTTTCTTCGAGATATGCTCTGTAATGCCAGCGAGTGTGCATTACCTGCGCGGGTGTTAGTCTGTGGCCTGCCAAGTGCTAGCGGCGCGATTGGCGATGAGATTCGAATGCTCCGCACCTTTCTCCGCGCGCTTGCGACAACGCGAAGCATCGAAGTTCAGATTGTTTTGCACGATTAAACATGTGGCGCTCTGCCTCTGCTCTGGGGCGACAGTTGCCGTACGCCGTAGGGCTGACATCGGCCAGGAACAGTCATTCGCGTTGACGTGACAATACGTGACCTTTCTCGCTTGCTAAGTCGTTATGCTCATGGGCCGCTAGCGGCCAAAGACGGACGCCGATGAGCATATTTTTCGATTCACGGAGAGTCATATCAAAACACTTGCACGCGCCATAATTTTCGCCACACAATATATAAATAGTCGAGCCGGCGACGCCTTGGACGACGATGTCGCGGTACTCGAAGAGATTTCAGCGGAGTTGAAAAAAACTTCCGTCGAGGAAAAGAAATGCCTTATCCAAACCGCAAAAGAGCTCGGACTTGAATCTTGGCTGGATGAAATGGGCATTGATTAAGTGCGCAGAAAAAGATATTGGAAAGCTGCTGTTGGGCCGGGAGCGGACGTTGAACAGGCATGCGCTGCTGCTTGCCTGCCTTTACGGGCAAGAACACAATCGTCTTCAACGATTCTGAACGCAAGTCGATTCTGCGTCGAATTTCCCCGGGCTACTTTCAGCGACGCTAACGACTGCAAGAGCAGCCGCCCGATAGAATAGAGCTTGTTTAATTCAGGGCATGCAGTCGTCCATTTCTAAGTATGGAATCAATGACAGTGATGGCAACAAAGTGGAAGAACCAGGAGGTGCGAAGCTGCAATGGCCTTCTGTGCAGCAATGGTGATCTCTACGACGTGCACGCAACCAGAATGGCCAGGGTACGTGAAAAACGGGAACTTGGCGGTTGGCTCAATGTCGCGATTCTGGCGCAAGAAGAGTTGTATGGTGGACGGTACATGGTTAAGTGCGGAGAGGCTGCGGAACACGGCTCGATCGGCGTAGTCGTTTTTGAATCGCTGCAAAATCATGAACCTGTTTGGACGTTTGTTTCGGATCAATCCAATCCATTTGATCAAATAACAATCAAGGGCGGCTTGGTGTTGGTGCTGTCAACGTCAGGCGCCGTGTTACGGTTTGGTGCGCCAATGAGGGAGGCAAGGCTTCTGCTCCCGAGTACTTCGATCCATGGTTCTAACGACGAGCGCTTGTAAAGTGAGACGCTGCGCGTCCGCTATGCTTAGGTGATGCCTTTTAAGCAGCCTCCGGCCACAAGCGGTCAGTCGTGAACAGGGAGACAGATGGGCTTCATCAACAGATGTGAAGCGTCGCTACGATTATTTGGCGACGACCTCATTCCCGAAGAGGTGTGCCGTCTATTCGGCCATTTCCCTTCGCAGGCATGGATGGCAATCCCTCTTAGAGCGCGTTAAAAGTAGAGCTTGAGCCGCCATGGCAAGCTTCTGTTTTGGCGTGATGGCGCCAAGTGCCGTGTTCGGCCGGTCGTGATTGCCAGTCCACAGCCAGCGGGTTGCCAAATCCTCGATATCCTCGAGCGTTTCAAACAAATAATGGGCCAACCAGTCGTAACGCACCGTGCGGTTATGTCGCTGAAAAATGGATTGATCAGCGCTTCCCTCCGCTATTCTCCTCAAAGCATTTGCCGACAGGCACCCGGCGGCGTGCCGATGACGCGCTTAAAAGCACGACTGAACGCGGCTTGCGATGTATAGCCAAGGCGTCGGGCGACGACGTCGATGGATATTCTTTCGTGGGTGAGCAATTGTCTGGCAAGGCGCATTCTCAATTCCGTGGCATAGCGCAAGGGCGGCACTCCGATGGTGGTTTCAAAGCGTTGGGCGAAAACAGAGCGGGAGATATGGCACTCCGCAGCCAACTGCGCAACTGTCCATTCACGACCAGGCTGGCGGTGCAGCGCCAATATGGCGCGAGCAAGGCGCGGATCACGCAAGGCGGCGAGGAGACCGGAAGCGTTTTCACAACCGCATTCAATCCAGCCGCGCACGATCATTGCTGCCGCGACCTCCGCCAGGCGAGCCAGAATGCCTGCAAAGCCAATACGGCCGGCACAGATTTCACGCTTCATTGAATCAAGAACAGGCAGCAACCCGGGATAGCCTTGCGCTTGCGTGTCAGCCACCATGACAATTGGCATCAGCTTGCCGATCCCTTGCATCCCGCCGAGATCGAATTCCATGCAGCCGTAAAAAATAACGGCACTGGGCACGGGGTGCGTACTGGGACATGTGTCTACTCCGCTAACGGATTCACCCAGGGGCGCGACATCGAACTTTTCGATGTCCTGAAATGCAATACCCGCATCCGATAGAAGCTGATGTCTCCTGCCGTGAGGCATGAACACCGCGCTACCGGCGGACAGCTTATGCAACTCACCATCATCGGTACACAGGAAGGCAGTGCCAACAGCGAGGAAGTGGAAGTAGGCGTGGCCTGGCTTGTCTTCAAAGCCTATGCCGAAAGCTGGACCGGTCTGAATACGCCGGTACTGGACTCCACGCAGGCGCATGCCTGTCAATAGTTCATTGACGAGATTAGATAATGGAAAAATTTGATTTTGCTTGCTCATTTTAGGTGTTTCGATCAAAACATCCGGACTTGCCATCATAGATCATCCTGCATTTTACCTCTAGACTTTCGACTCCGATTGTTTTAGGGATTTTAGAGATGAACAACGATGTTTTTGCTACCGAGCAAACGCCCAACGCGAACGATGTGTCTGTTCTAGAGCCAGCGAGAGCGGCATGGATGGCAGTGTTTTCCCTGGCCATGGGGGTTTTCGGTTTACTGACGGCGGAGTACCTGCCGGCCAGTCTACTGACCCCGATGGCCTTCGATCTTGGCGTATCGGAGGCACTAGCTGGTCAGGCAGTGACGGTGACGGCCGTAGTGGCCATGTTCGCCGGGCTGTCGGTGCCAGTTCTAACGCGTAATTTTGACCGGCGTGTCGTCTTGTTGGCTTTCACGGTGCTGATGATCGCCTCCAACTTGCTGGTGGCGTTGTCCTCAAGCTTGACAGTATTATTGGTGATGCGCATTCTTCTGGGCGTCGCGTTAGGAGGCTTCTGGAGCATGGCGGCAGCCGTGGCCATGCGACTGGTGCCGGCAATGCTGGTGCCGCGAGCGCTATCCATCATATTCAGTGGCATCGCCGTCGGGACGGTCGTTTCCGTACCGCTGGGCAGTTACTTAGGGGGGATATATGGCTGGCGCAGTGCATTTATAGCAGCCGCGGCTGTCGGAGGGCTGACACTTTTGTTTCAATTGTTCACGCTGCCCCGTATGGCGCCGCGCACGATGACGCGTACCACATCGGTGCTGCGATTGCTCCGTCGCCCGGGGATTGGGATCGGGATGTTGGGCTGCGTACTGGCCCATACCGGGCAATATGCATTGTTCACCTATATTCGCCCCGCTCTTGAAAGCGTTGTCCATATAGATGTAAATGGTTTGTCTCTGATGCTCCTGGGTTTTGGTGTCGCCAACTTCGTTGGCACGCTGCTGGCCGGCTGGCTAATGGAGCGTAGCCTGCGTGCCACTTTAGTGCTCATGCCTGCACTGGTGGGCTTGGCGGCATTCGGCATGATCCTGCTGCCAGTCCAAGGAACAGGCCTGATGTTTTTGGTCGCTCTGTGGGGCCTGGCGTTCGGCGGCGTACCTGTCGCCTGGTCCAACTGGGTAGCCCGTGCTGTCCCGGATCAAGCGGAGACAGCAGGCGGCATGGTCGTCGCTGCGGTGCAATCGTCAATAGCTGCCGGCGCTGCATTGGGTGGCATTATGTTCGGCTTTGGTGGCGTGACAGGCGTTTTCATGATTGCTGGCGTTGTGATGCTGTTCGCCGCTCTCGTTATTGCTTTAAGAGTTCGCGTGGAGCTGCCGCAGCACGGTGCGACCGCTGCCCCGGTGCTGCACGGTTGAACGCAAGCCACATCCGAATTTTCCATATTGGGCTTACGTCAGCCGAAAATTTTCCCATTAATCGTCACTTCGGTATGTTTGGTATGATGAAAATGTCCAGTCCTAAAATAGATTGACAGTATTTATTACTCGAAACGCCCGATGCCCTGTATCGGGCGTTTTGCACTTCAGGGCCGTATGCGGTCGTTCCTGGTTGTAGATCCGCACCGATTGCGCCACCGGATTGGCCTATTTCTTTTCGGTCCGCCGTCGCCATGCGGGCATGCATCATCTGCTATGCAGTTCATCCCTCCTTTCCACCATCCTGTGCCCCGATTTTCGTTCCCTGTCGCTGTCATCAACCTGGCAGCACGGCTTTGACCTATGATTTGCTGGCACATGCACCATTATTATGTTTTCCTTCATCCCACAACCATGAGGTGTCCATGATTCGCTATGTCCTGCCTGCCCTGTTGTTCGCCAGCGCCCTGCCGGCGCATGCCCAAGCCCCTGTCAAGGAAACGCCGCTGATCGAGCGCACCAAGCTGTTCGGCAATCCCAGCAAGTCCGGCGGCAAGCTCAGCCCCGATGGACGTTGGCTGTCGTGGATCGCGCCGCGCGATGGCGTGCTCAATGTGTGGGTGGCGCCGGCCGGCGACCTGGCGCAGGCGCGGCCGCTGACGGAAGAAAAGGTGCGTCCCATCCGCGGCAGCTTCTGGTCGCCCGATTCGACAACCCTGCTGTTCATCCAGGACAAGGGCGGCGACGAGAATTTCCTGCTGTACGGCGTGAACGTGGCGACCGGCAAGCAGGTCAATTACACGCCGTTCGAGAAGACGCGCGTGCGCATCGTCCAGATCAGCAGCAAGGTCAAGGACCGGATTCTCGTCGGCATCAATAACCGCGATGCGCGCTGGCACGACGTGTACAGCCTGGACCTGGCCAGCGGCAAGCTGACCCTGGTGCAGCAGAACGATGGCTATGGCGGCTACCTGGCCGATGAATTGCTCAATCTGCGTATCGCCAGCAAGGCGCGCGCCGATGGCGGCATGCAGTATTTTCGCCTGACGGACGGCAAGGTCGAGAGCACGCCGCTGACCGAAGTGGGCCTGGAAGACTCGCAGACGACGGCGCCGCTGGCGTTTACGGTCGACGGCAAGACCTTGTACTGGACCGATTCGCGCGGCCGCAATACCTCGGCGCTGCTGGCGCAGGACGTGGCCAGCGGCAAGACCACGGTCATGGCGCAAGACCCGCGCGCCGACATCGCCGATGCGCTGTACGACACGCGCACGGGCCGGGTGCAGGCCTATACGGTCAATTATCTGCAGCAGGAATATCTGCCGTTGGCGGACGACCTGAAAGCCGACCTGGACTTCCTGAAGAAAAATACCCAGGGCCAGTTCACGGTGACCTCGCGCACGGATGCCGACGATAAATGGCTGGTGAATGTCGATGCCGTCACGGCGCCCCCATCGAGCTGGCTATACGAGCGCAAGACCAAAAAGCTCACGCGGCTGTACGTGACGCGTCCGGAACTGGAAGGCGCGCCGCTGGTGCCCATGTATCCGCAGCAAATCAAGGCGCGCGACGGCCTGAACCTCGTGTCTTACCTGACCCTGCCGCAGGCGTCGAAGGCGGGCGCCGGCGGCAAGGCCATGCAGGCGGTGCCGATGGTGCTGCTGGTGCACGGCGGCCCGTGGGCGCGCGACACCTATGGCTATAACGGTTACCATCAGTGGCTGGCCAACCGCGGCTATGCCGTGCTGTCGGTGAACTTCCGCGGGTCGACGGGCTTCGGCAAGCAATTCATCTCGGCCGGCGACCTGCAGTGGGGCCGCAAGATGCATGACGATTTGCTCGACGCGGTGCAATGGGCGGTGAAAAGCGGCGTGACGAGCGCCGACAAGGTCGCCATCATGGGCGGCTCCTACGGCGGCTACGCCACCCTGGCCGGCATGGCGTTCACGCCGACGACGTTTGCCTGCGGCGTCGACATCGTCGGCCCGTCGAACCTGTTTACCTTGCTGCAAACCATCCCGCCGTACTGGGAAGCGGGCAAGCAGCAGTTCTACAAACGCATGGGCGACCCGACCACGGAAGAGGGCAAGGCGCTGCTCAAGGAACGCTCGCCGCTGAACTTTGCGCAGAACATCCAGCGCCCGCTGCTGATCGGCCAGGGAGCGAACGACCCGAGAGTCAACGTGGCTGAATCGGACCAGATCGTGGCGGCCATGGCGGCGAAGAATATTCCCGTCACCTATGTGCTGTTCCCCGATGAGGGCCATGGCTTTGCCCGGCCCGTCAACAACATCGCCTTCAATGCCGTGACGGAAAACTTCCTGGGGCAATGCCTGGCGGGCCGCGCCGAGCCGATCGGCGCCACCCTGAAGGCATCCACCGCGCAGGTCAAGTATGGCGCGGAGTTTGCGCCGGGCTTGCTGGAGGCGATGCGCTAAGAGCCTGTCCCAGGGGATGTATGCATCCGCTGGGACAGGTTCTAAGTCAGCGTCAGGTGTGGTGACGCTTCCATCTCCGCCACCACCTGCTGCAAGGTATCGCCAAAGCCGCCCCGTGCCCTGGCATGGCGGCGGGCGCTGGTGGTGACGCGCGGCGCGGCGCTCCAGGCGATGTGCGCGCCGCACGCTTGCAGCGCGGCCACCATGGCCACGTCTTCGCTGCAAGCCAGTGGCGCGAAGCCGCCGGCGCGCAGGTAGGCGCTGGCGCACACGCCGAAGTTGGCGCCATGGATGTGGCGGTGGCCGTCGGCATCGGTATAGGTGCGGCTGAAGTGGGCAAGCAGCGCCCCGGCGTTGTCGCCGTGCGGCGACCAGTCGTCCACGGCCACCGTGCCGCAGACGGCATCGGCATTCAGGCCCAGCTGTGTACTCAGCCACGATGGCGAGACGCGCGTATCCGCATCCGTGAAGGCCAGCCAGCGGGCACCGCGTTGCAGCAGCTCCTGCGCGCCTGCGGCGCGCGCGCTGCCCACGTTACGCACATTGACGGCGATACAGTCGAGGCGCCAGCGCAGGTCCGTCTGCATGGCGTGCGTCAGCACGATGCGTTGCGACTGGTCGCTGCAGGCGTCGAGCACGATGACGATGCACACCGCTTCTCCGGACAGTCGGGGGCAGGTGACGGCAAGGCGCAATGCCTCCAGGCAGGCATCCAGGCACGCTTCCTCGTCATGTACGGGCACCACGACGCCGATCATGCAAAGCCCTCGCGCTGCGCTACCGAGCGCGCATCGTTCGACCAGATCCCCAGCAGGAAGTCGGTCTCTTCGTGGCGCAGCACGCGGTGCAGGCCGGGCGCATCCTCGAACGCCGCATGCACGCGCACGGTCGAGATGATGCGTTGCGCGAATGGCGCGCGCCAGTGGCACAGGGCGATGCTGCCGCCCGGCGCCAGGCTGGCGATGCAGTGTTCGACCACGCGCGCCAGCTCTTCCGGCGACAGGTAATAGGCGATCTCGCTGAGGACGATCAAGTCAAACTTGTCGGCGCCGGGCAGGATGCGCGGCCAGTCCTGCGGCAGCCGGTGCTGCGCGAGGCTGACGTTGCCGCCGCCTCCGGCGTCGAGCAGCCGCTGCTGCGTGAGCCCCAGCGCTTCGGCCGAGAGGTCGGCCGCCAGCAGGCGCTCGCAGCGCCGTGCCAGCGCCAGTGTCAGCTCGCCATTGCCGCATCCCGGTTCATATGCGTGGCGGTAGCGTTGCTGCGGCAGGCTGGCCAGCAACAGGGCGCGCTTGCGCTCCTCGTACCAGCGCTGGCGCACCAGCCACGGGTCGGCATCCTGGCGATACAGTTGTTCGAAATAGCTGCGGCGCTGGTCGTCGGGCGTGGAAATGGCGCTCATAGAAAATACACCTCCCACGCGTGCAACAGGCGCTGCAAGGCGTCGCCTGCCACGATGGCGGGGCTGCCCGTCGACGGGTCATCCTGCATCTGGCTGGCGAAGCAACGCAGGGCGGCGCGTTTGCGCTGCAGGAGGGGGGCCGGCAATGGCAGCCGGCGCGCGCGGTGCCAGGGTACGCGCGCGTCGCCCGGCACGGCCCAGTGCCAGCCCCAGACGGGCATTTCCACCAGGGTGGCGCCGCTGGCCGAGCAGGCCGAAGCGCAGGCCCAGCCGCACGCTTCATGGTCCGGGTGGCCATCCAGGCGCCAGGTGGTGAAGACGATGTCGCCGGGCCGCAGCTGCGCTGCCAATGTGGCGCTCAGCTGCGGCGTCATGCCGGCCACGCCGCCATCGGGCAGGTGCAGGCGCAGCCACGCGGGCAGCGCCAGTCCCAGTGCCTGCAGCGCTAGCGCCGATTCCTGCGGACGCACCTGGCGCAGGCGTTCCTGCGGCCAGAGTGGCGAGCCCGGGTGGCTGGCGTCGCCGTCGGTGACGGCGACGAACAGCAGTTCGCTGCCCTGCGCCGCCAGCAGTTGCAGCAAGCCGCCACAGGCGAGGATTTCATCGTCGGGATGGGGCGCGACGATGACGGCACGCGCCCCCGGCGGCACCAGGGCCTGGGCGCTGATTGCGGGTAGCTCGTTGAGCCCCGGCCAGGATTGCCACACATGGTCCGGCGTGCCGCAACCTTCGATGCGGCGCGCATGCGTATCGGCAAGGGTCAGCATGTCATAGCGCCCACGGATGGTCTTCGGCGCCGGCGACGATACCGCCGAGCACGGCCTGATCGCGCTCGGCATGGCTCTGGCGCAGGAACACGGGCAGGTCGGCCGCCAGTCGCGCGAAACGGGCGTCGCGGCACAGGGGCCCGGCGCCCAGCGCGCGCGTGGTCAGCTGCAGGGCCAGCGTGGCGGCATCCTCCACGGCCAGTCGCAGGCGCAGGGCCAGTCCCATGGCGTCGCGCTGCGGATGGGCGTCGATTTCCGCAGCGCCTTCGCGCAGCAGGGCGCCAGCGGCGCGCAGCGCACAGTCGATCTGGCCCAGCTGCGCCAAGCGCACGGCATCGGGGGCGGCGTGCTGCGCGCGTGCGTGCAGGTGGCTGGCGATGGCGCAGGCGGCGCCGTACCAGGCGGCCGCGATGCCGGCGCCGCCATGCCAGAAGCCGGGACGGGCCAGATATGCGCCCGGCGCGCCCACGGGAAAGGCGCGCGCGGCGGAAAAGGTCACGTCGACGCTGGCGCAGGCGGCCATGCCGACGGCTTGCCAGCCCTGGTCCGTGACGTGCACGCCCGGCTGCGACAGGGCTACCGAGGCCAGGCAAGCCTGGCCGTCCTCATTCCAGCAGCTGACCAAGGCATGGCTGATGCCATGTGCACCGGAGCACCAGGCCTTGCGTCCATCGAGCACATAGCGGCCATCGGCCGCCTGCTGCAATTGCACGCGCGCGCCCGGCATTTCCGCGCACCATACGCCCCAGCTGCTGCCGGCCGGCACGCCGGGGCCGTCGATTTCAGCCAGGATGGCCAGCGCATCGGTATGGCCCTCATACAGCTTGAGCAGGGACAGGTCGATGGCGGCGATGGCGGCCAGCATTTGCCAGCGCAGCAGGGTGGCGCCGTGGCCGGGCAGGGGCAGCTGGTCCAAGCCCGCATCGCGCAGGCGCCGCAGGCCTTCGATGGGGAGAAAGGCGCTGTCCTGCTGCTGCAGCAGGGCGCTCAGTGCAGCGTGGGACGGCAGGGGGAAAGCGTGGGACGACATGGCAAGCTCCTGTTTTTCAACAGAATAGCTTTCTATTTACGCAAAGTATGTTCGATTCTACACATACGCTCGCTAACGGACTCGAGTCTACGAGGCGGTGGGCGAGATGGCGCCGCCGCGCCAAGCTGCGGGGCCGGGCGGCCCCACGGCTACTCGTGCGTTTATTTTTGGGCTATGTCACCGTCAGGTGTGGGAACGCTCCCAGTGTTGCCTTCAGTAACGTTTCTGGTGAACGGATGCGCCTGGCGTCGGGTATTCAGCGCCAGCCCAGGTAGTTCGGCAGGTAGCGCGTGGCCACGCCGTGAAACGGCCGCAGCCAGTCGCATGGTGAATATGCAGAGTCAGACAGCACCGCCAAGGGAAGATTCCGCCATTTCCCCTACTTGCCGATGACTGAGCCTATTTTTTTACATACAGCATGTCGGGCACGTAACTGCTGCCGTTATGCGAGAAGGTGTAGAGAGTGTTGTCACGCAAGACGATGCCGCCTTTAATAGTTTGCGCGGGGAGCGTGCCTTCGTCGAGCAGGCAAGTGGAGCCGCCTTCATATTCGATGCACCATTGCTGTTTGCCATCTTTCTTCACGTATTGCACGCCGGGCCCTGTGACGTTGAAGCTATAGGCGGGGATGGACAGGTTCAGTTTGTCGATGCGCACGTTGCTCGCGGCCCCATTCTCCGTCAGTTTGACGAGAACGTCAGCCACGCCATCCGGTGTCGCCGTGATTTTCGCGGTCATGGTTTCCGTGCCCAGCAAGGTGCCGCTGCAGCCGGTCTTGAGATAGGTTTCGGTGGTGGAGGTCAGTTCCATCGCGCCGCTGCCGTCGGCTTTGGCTGCGACGACCATGGTCTGGCGTTCATGCTCGTCGCATGGCGCTTGCCAGGTGCCGATGTAGGGCGCCAGCGTCGAGCCGGCATTGACATTGCCTGCATCACTGCTGCCGCCGCCGCCACCGCCGCAGCCAGCCAGCAGTGCGGTACTTGATGTCAATAATACTGCTACGATTTTTTTCATGCCCATCCTTTTATGCCGGCAAACATGCGTGCCGTAGACGCGGCAACAGTATAAAAGGATGGCTCAGGGGCAATTCTCACCGAATGTATTTGCCACTTGATTTACATCAAGGATAGCGTGCAATGACCAGGCAAGGCAGGCTTAAAACTCTTCCCAGTCATCTCCTGCCGGTGCCTTGGCCGGCGCGTGCTGTGCCGCTGGGGGCTTGGCAACGGTCAGGCGCTTGGCCGGTGATGCTGTCTTTGGCGGCGCGGCGCGTGGTGTTGCCACGGCTACCGCCGGCGTTGCTGTCGGCGCCGTCTGGCGCACCTGCTCGCCCAGCTTGAACACGCTGACCACCTCGGCCAGATGGCTGGCCTGGTCTTGCAGGCTTTCGGCGGCCGCCGCCGCTTCCTCGACCAGGGCCGCGTTCTGCTGCGTCACGCCATCCATCTGCGCCAGCGCCTGGTTGACCTGGGCGATGCCGTCGCTTTGCTCGTTGGTGGCGACGCTGATGTCGGCCATGATGGCGGTCACCTTGCGCACGCTGTCGACCACCTGTTCCATGGTGGCGCCCGCTTCATCGACGAGCTTGCTGCCGGCCGCGACCTTGCCCACCGAATCGTCGATCAGCAGCTTGATTTCCTTGGCCGCGGCCGCCGAGCGTTGCGCCAGGTTGCGTACTTCCGTGGCGACGACGGCGAAACCGCGGCCCTGTTCGCCCGCGCGCGCCGCTTCCACGGCCGCATTCAGGGCCAGGATATTCGTCTGGAAGGCGATGCCGTCGATGACGGAAATGATGTCGACGATCTTGTTCGACGAGTCGTTGATCGAGGTCATCGTTTCGATGACCTTGCCGACCACTTCGCCGCTCTTCTGCGCCACGCTCGATGCGGAAGCGGCCAGTTGATTCGCCTGGCGCGCATGGTCGGCGTTTTCCTTGACGGTGCCCGTCAGTTCTTCCACCGAAGCGGCCGTTTCCTCGAGCGAACTGGCTTGCTGCTCCGTGCGGGCCGACAGGTCGTTATTGCCTTGCGCAATTTCCGCGCTGGCGCGGGCCACGTTGTCGGCGCTGGCTTGCACTTGCAGCAGCACGGCATGGATCTTTTCCACGAAGGCGTTGAAACCCTTGCCGATGACGGCCAGCTCGTCGGTCCCCTTGACTTCCAGCTTGACGCGCAGGTCGGCGTCGCCGCTCGACAGGTCCGTCATGGTGCGGCCCAGGGTGCGCAGGGGGCGCGTCAGCTGGTTGACGACAAGGATCAAAATGCCGGCCGTGGCCGCCGCGCACAGCAGGGCGACGATCAGTGTATAGATCATCAGGTCGCGCGCCGAGGCGATGGCCACGCTTTTCGGGAAGTTCAGTTCCACGCTCCAGGGCGCGATATCGGGGTGGATCTGCAGCGGCTGCAGCAAATGGATATAGCCCTGGCCGTCTTCATATTCGTACGGCTGGCCCTGGCGCACTTTTTCCAGGCCGGCCGCAGGCACGTCGTCGGCCTTCTTGCCCAGCCGCTCAGGCACGGGATGGCTCGCGTACAGGCCGCCGTTCGAGATCAGGGCCAGCTTGCCGCCCTCGATCACTTTCAGGTCGGCCAGGATTTTCGCCAGGCGCGTGAGCATGAAGTCGGCGCTGGCCACGCCCTTGAAGCCGCCGTCGATCATGATGGGGGCCACCAGCGAGGCCATCAGCACATTCTTGCCGTCGACGGGGTAGATGTACGGTTCCGTAAAGTAAGTCTTGCCCGTGCGCTTGGGCACGTCATACCAGTCGTTGGCGCCCGGTTTCGGGTCGAAGACGATGGGTTCGACTTGCAGCTTGCCGCCGGCGCCCCGCGTCCAGTAGGGCATGAAGCGGCCGCTGGCGTCGTAGTACGGCTTCTGGTTGGCGAAATCCGCATCCTTGCCGTCGAGCGCGTTCGGCTCCCACGTCACGGCCGCGCCCAGCAAGTCTTCCGAGCTGGTCAGGGTGGCCTTGGTCAGTTCATTGATCTGCTCGCGCTGCAGGGGCAGGCTGGCGCTCTTGGTGCCGCGCATGGCGCCGGCCAGGCTGGAAACGCTGGACAGGTTGCTGGCGATGCGCGCCTGCAGCGCGCCGGCCACTTCGCGCGCCGACGTGCGCGCCAGGTCCAGCGCGGCCGCTTCCGCGCTGGCGCTGCTCTTGTAGCCGATCACCGCCGCCGTGACGCCGAGGCTGAGGACGGCGAGCGCGGTGGCGGCGACGCAGATTTTACTGTTCAGTGAGAGTTGCATGATGCTGTTCCTTGATGGGAAGGGGTATCGGTGCCATGGGCGTCGCGGGTGGCGCGCCTAGAATGTCTTGCTGATGGCCACGACCAGCGTGGCCGCGGCCGGGTTCGACGTGTCGAACTGGCCGGCCGCATTCGGGATGCCCAAGGTGTAATGGTCGTAGGCGTCGGTGGCGCCCCAGGCGCGCGTCACGGCCGCGCTGGCGCTCCAGCCGCCGTCGAAGGCCCGGGTGACGCCCACCTTGGCGTCACGCCAGTTCCAGATGGCATTGCCCGTGCCCGCCACCCGGCCATTGCCGGCGTGCAGGTTCAAGGTCCAGGCATTGCCCAGGTCGACATTTGCTCCCACGTCCAGGTAGCCCGTGCCGCGCGCATGCGTGATGCCGAAGAAGTCCGGCGTGACCGTATGGTTGTACTTGGCGTACAGCATCTTGTAGCTGAGGCCCAGCGACAGTTCGCCATAGTCATACTTGACGCCTGTGGCGCGGTAGACGGCGCCCGGATACTTGTAGTAATACGCGAGCACGCTGTAGCCCAGTTCACCCACCGTGCCGCTGTAGCCGCCGTACAGATCCCATTCGACCGTGGCGTCTTGAATGTAGCGGTCGCTGACGGTGGAAGCCCAGGTGCCGAGCGACCAGCCGCTCGGATGCGCGTAGTCGGCCCCCGCCTGCAGCGCCGGCTTGCCCCAGGTCTGGCGAAAGCCGCGCGAAATGTACTGGGACGTGAGGCTGGCATTGGCGCTGAAGGTGGCGGCAGGGCTGTCCGTGCTCTGCGCCTGCACGGGCAGGGCGGCCAGCAGGAAGAGGCAGCCGAGCAAGGATGTTCCAGGAAAATAGTGGTGCGATGGCATGGCAGTCAGCTCCGTATTTGCTGGCAGCGGCCGTCCAGGCACGTTGCCCTGATGGTTGCAATAAAAATGCGGAATGGACTTTTGTGGAGGCAAGGCGGACCCTGCCTGCAGGCTCGCATGAACGGGCAGATATTCTCGCCAAACTTAACTGAAAGGATAGGGGTTGGGACTAGTGGAAGTCAACAAAGTTGCGCTACGGAAAACGTAAGTTGTTGTTTCCCGGCACTTTTTCATGTGCCTGTCACATGCGCTTGTTACATTCGCGGCCCGCCACGGCTGGCTGCCTCCTGCAGGCTGGCCAGCAAGCCGGGCAGGGCCGCGTGCAAGGCAGGCAGGTCGCCCGCCGACAGTTCGGCCTGCGTTTCCACCCGGCCCGAAGGCTGGCCCCAGACGACCTGTGCGCTGAGCCGGGCGCCCGACTCGAGTCCCGTGACGCTGACCAGCAGGGCGACTTCTTCCGGGGCATCGTCGGGCACGTCCTCGAGCAGGCAGGAAATGCCGAAATGATAATCGTGGAAGGCGCTGGCCGTGCCGCTGGAAAAGGCGAATACGGAGGCGAGCGCCTGTGGGGCCGCCGCCGCGAGTGCGGGCAGGGCGGCGCGGAACAGGGGCAGCAAGTCGTTTTCCAGCTGGAGCACCAGCGGGTGGGTGTGGACGAGGACGGTCATGGCAGGAGGAAGTCAATGGCGGCGCGCGATGTTAGCAGCTTTCGCCGCCGCTGTGGCCATGGACTGTGGTCCTACCAGTGGCGTCAGTCGTCATCGCTGGTGACGCGCGTGCGCACGAAATCGATGTGGCTTTGCATGGCCGTGCGCGCTTCCTCGGGCTGGCTGGAGCAGATGGCCTCGCACAGCGTGCGGTGCTGTGACAGCAGCTGCAGCGAGGTGGCGTCGTCCTGCTGGCGCAAGCCCGTACCGTTGATGGTGATGTGTTCGCGCAGCATGCCGATGATGCTGGTGTGCAAGTGCAGGAACATGGTGTTGTGCGACGCCTGCGCGATGACTTCATGCAGGCGCGCGTCGGCCTGCGCCTCGCCGTGCTTGTCGTCGCTGGCGCGTGCCTGCTCCAGTTCGGCCAGCAGCGCCATGATCTGCGCGCGCTCGTCGCCGTTGGCCCGCTGCGCCGCGAAATAGGCCGTCGCCCCTTCCAGCACGCGGCGAAATTCCAGGATGTCGTCGCGCAGGGCGGGGTGGTCGGCCACCAGCTGGCTCCACGGTGACGCCATGCCGGTGCGCAATTGATCGGTCACGAACACGCCGGCCCCGCGCCGGCTGCGCACGAGGCCGCGCGCCGCCAGCCGTTGCACCGCTTCGCGCACGGTGTTGCGCGAGACCCCATATTGCAGCGCCAGCAGGCGCTCGGCCGGCAATTGCGCGCCCGCCGGCAAGCTGCCGTCCAGCAGGGCCGTCTCCAGCCTGCGCATCACCATCTCGACCCTGCCCCGCGTTTGCATGCCTGTCGCCATCGATGTCTTCCGGTGTTGTTTTAAAGTGGTCCGAGCAATTTGAAGTGGCTTGCGGAAGCTGGAATTATGCGTGAACCGGTCATTCTTAACAACACACAGCGGCGCCGCAGCAACACACAGAGCGCCGGGGAGACACACTCATGCAGCCAGACCCGCGCCAGCCGCGCCACTATCCGCCATCACCACACGAGGTGTACCTGTTCGCCACCTGCCTGGTCGACCTGTTCGTGCCGCAGGCGGGGCTCGACGCGGTGCGCCTGCTGGAGCGGGAAGGCTTGCTGGTGCACTATCCGCGCGGCCAGAGCTGCTGTGGCCAGCCCGCCTACAGCAGCGGCAACCCGGAACAGGCGCGTGCCGTGGCGCGCGCCCAGCTCGACCTGTTTGCGCAGCCCTGGCCCGTGATCGTGCCGTCCGGTTCCTGTGCCGGCATGATGCGTCACCACTGGCCGCAGCTGTTCCAGGACGACCCGGTGGCCGGTCCCAAGGCGCTGGAACTGGCCGAGCGCGTGTACGAACTGAGCGAGTTTCTTGTCTGCGTGCTGCAGCTTGACCTGGCGGGCCTGGCCCTGGCCGGCGCCGGGCAGGCCGATGAAAACGTGGTGCTGCATACCTCGTGCGGGGCGCGCCGCGAAATGGGCACGCGCACCCACGGCGTGGCGCTGCTCGACGCCTTGCCCGGCGTGACGCGCGTCGAACACCAGCGCGAATCGGAATGCTGCGGCTTCGGCGGCACGTTTTCACTAAAACATCCGGACATTTCTGGCGCCATGGTCAGCGACAAGATCGCTTCGGCCTGCGCCACGGGCTGCGACCGGCTGGTCTCGGCCGACTGCGGCTGCCTGCTCAATATCGGCCACGCCGCCCAGCACCAGGGCGCGCCGCTGCCCGTCGAGCACCTGGCCAGCTTTTTGTGGCGCCGCACGGGAGGCGCGCCATGAGTACGGCATTGACTGCCCGCGAACGCATGCTGGGGCGTTTGCGCGCCGCCGCGCCCTCGGCGCCCGAAGCGGTGGATACCATCGATACGGCCATCGACAATCACTACCAGGCCCGTCGCGCTGCCGCGCCGCTGCCGGCACGGCACAGGATAGCCGCCATGCAGGCAGCCTTGCGCGCTGCGCACGCGGAAGTCGACTGCGTGAGCGCGGATGCCTGGCCGGCCCTGCTGGCGCAGCGCCTCGGTGAACACGGCGTGCGCCGTTTGCTGCTCGATACCGGCAGCGCCGAAGGGCAGGCCTTGCACGCCGCCTTGCCGCAGGGCGTGGCAGCGCTGTCTTTTGACCGTCCGCTGGCGCAGTGGAAGGGAGAGCTGTTCGACACCGTCGACGCGGGGTTGACCGTCGCGCGCTCCGGCATCGCCGCCACGGGCACCCTGGTCATCGCGCCCGATGCGGCCACGCCGCGCACGGTGTCCTTGGCGCCGCCCTTGCACATCTGCCTCGTGTATGCGAGCAGCCTGCACGTGGACTTGCACGCGGCGGCGCGCGCCGAACGCTGGGCGGACGGCATGCCGGCCAACCTGGTGCTGGTGTCGGGGCCCTCGAAAACGTCGGATATCCAGCAAACCCTCGCGTATGGCGCGCATGGCCCGCGCTGGCTGTGGGTATTGATCATCGACGACTTGCCAGCCCACGAAGGAGGCCAGCCATGAACGCCAAGCCCCTGCAATTCGTCAAGCCGGCGGACTTTCATGCGCGCGCCCGCGCCGCGCTGGACGACCCGAAACTGCGCCAGAGCTTTCGCGGCGCCATGGATTTTTTACAGGACAAGCGCAGCGCCCAATTTCCCGACGGCGACGAGCTGGAACGCCTGCGCGACATCGGCGAAGCCGTACGCCGGCACGCGCTGGCGCGTCTGCCCGATTTGCTGGTGCAGCTGGAGGAGCGGCTGACAGCGACCGGCGTGCAGGTGCACTGGGCCGAGGATGGCGAGCAGGCCAACGCCATCATCCACGCCATCGCACAGCGCAACCAGGCGACGCGCTTCATCAAGGGCAAGTCGATGGCCAGCGAGGAAATCGAGCTCAATCACTACCTGGAAGCGCGCGGAATGCGCTGCCTGGAGTCGGACATGGGCGAGTACATCGTCCAGCTGGCAGGCGAAAAGCCGTCGCACATCGTCATGCCGGCGATCCACAAGACCAAGGCCGACATCGCCGGCCTGTTCGCCGAGCACATTCCCGATGCGCCCTACACGGAAGACGTCGACAGCCTGATCCAGACGGGCCGACGCGCCCTGCGCCAGGCTTTCGTTGAGGCGGACATCGGCCTGTCGGGCGTGAACTTTGCGGCGGCCGACACGGGCACCCTGTGGCTGGTGGAAAACGAGGGCAATGGCCGGCTGACGACGTCCGTGCCGGAGGTCCACATCGCCATCATGGGCATGGAAAAAGTGGTGGCCAAGCTCGAACACATCGTGCCGCTGGCCAGCCTGCTGACGCGTTCGGCGACGGGCCAGGCCATCACCACGTATTTCAACCTGATTTCCGGCCCGCGCCGCGCCGGTGAACTAGATGGCCCGCGCGAAGTGCATCTGGTTTTGCTCGACAACGGCCGCAGCCAGGCCTATGCCGACGAGCAGCTGCGCGCCACCCTGCAATGCATCCGCTGCGGCGCCTGCATGAACCACTGCCCCGTCTATACGCGCATCGGCGGCCACGCTTACGGCACCACGTATCCGGGACCGATCGGCAAGATCATTTCGCCCCACTTGCTGGGACTCGCCGCGACGGCGGACCTGGCCACCGCATCGAGCCTGTGCGGCGCCTGCGGCGAAGTGTGCCCCGTGCGCATCCCGATTCCGCAGCTGCTGGTGCGCCTGCGCACGGAGGCGAACCGCAATCCTGACGAACAGGTGGCGCATCCGCTGCGCGGGCAGGGGGCCAAGTTCAGCCGCGGCGAAAGCCTGATCTGGCGCTTCTGGAGCGGCGCCTTCGCGCGCCCCGCCAGCTACCGCCTGTTCCGCTGGGTCGCCACGCGGCTGCGGCTGCTGACGCCGCGCGCGCAACTGGGCTGGACGCAGCACCGCAAGCCTTTACAACCGGCGCCGCGCAGCCTGGCCGACCTGCTCAACGCACGGGGGCAGGAAGAATAGCGACGCCCCCCCATACCGCAAAAAACACGCTGCACACAATTACATCAAAAGCCGTTTTTTACTTAACCCGCATCCACCGGAGGAGACCCGACATGCAAACCTGGACCCAACTTTATACACCGCTCGGCAGCTTGTGGCTGTCGTCGCTGGCGGCAGCCGTGCCCATTATTTTCTTCTTCATCGCCCTGGCGGCGCTGCGCATCAAGGGCCATGTGGCGGCCGCCGTCACCCTGGCGCTGGCGCTGGCGGTGGCCATCTTCGCGTATGGCATGCCCGTGCCGCAGGCGCTGGCGGCGGCCGGCTACGGTTTTGCGTATGGCTTGTGGCCCATCGCCTGGATCATCGTCACGGCCGTCTTCCTGTATAAAATCGTCGTCAAGACAGGTCAGATCGAGATCATCCGCGCCTCCGTGCTGTCGGTGACGGACGACCAGCGCCTGCAGGTGCTCTTGATCGGATTTGCCTTCGGCGCCTTTCTGGAAGGGGCGGCCGGCTTCGGCGCGCCTGTGGCCATCACCTCGGCCTTGCTGGTGGGCCTGGGCTTCAATCCGCTGTATGCGGCGGGCCTGTGCCTGATCGCCAATACGGCGCCCGTGGCCTTCGGCGCCATGGGCATTCCCATCATCGTGGCGGGCCAGGTGACGGGCATCGACCCATTCCTGATCGGCGCCATGGCGGGCCGCCAGTTGCCGTTGCTGTCGCTGCTGGTGCCGTTCTGGCTGGTCTTCATGATGGATGGTTTGCGCGGCGTACGCGAAGTGTGGCCGGCCGCCCTGATGACGGGTTTGAGTTTTGCCGTGACCCAGTATTTCACGTCGAACCATATCGGCCCTGAACTGCCGGACATCACCTCGGCCCTCGTCAGCCTGGTCTCGCTGACCCTGTTCCTGAAAGTGTGGCAGCCGAAGAATGCGAAAGTGGCGCATGCCGTCGGCGGCGGCACGGCCGCGCTGTCCGGTTTTGGCGGCGCGGGTGATGCTGCGGACCTGCGCGGCGGCGGCAACCGCGCCGCCTCTCCCTACACGACGGTGCAGACCATGCGTGCCTGGGCGCCGTTCGGCCTGTTGACGGCCATCGTCACCGTGTGGAGCCTGCCCGGCTTCAAGGCGCTGTTTGCCGCTGGCGGCGCGCTGTCTGGCCTGGTCATCAAGATCCACGTGCCCTATCTCGATAAACTGGTGATGAAGACGATGCCCATCGTGGCGGAGCCGAAGGCGTATGACGCCGTGTTCAAGCTCGATCTGCTGTCGGCCGTGGGCACGGCGATCTTGCTGACGGCCGTATTGTCGATGCTGATGCTGCGCATGAAGCCGCGCGATGGCGTCAAGGCGTTCGTGGAAACCGTGGTGGAATTGCGCCGTCCCGTGCTGTCGATCGGCCTGGTGCTGGCGTTTGCCTTCGTTGCCAATTACTCGGGCATGTCGTCCACGCTGGCCCTGCTGCTGGCCGGCAGCGGCGCCGCCTTCCCGTTCTTCTCGCCGTTCCTGGGCTGGCTGGGCGTCTTCCTGACGGGTTCCGACACGTCGTCGAACGCCTTGTTCTGCTCCCTGCAAAACACGACGGCGCACCAGATCGGCGTGTCCGACACCTTGATGGTGGCGGCCAATACGACGGGCGGCGTGACGGCGAAGATGATCTCGCCCCAGTCGATCGCCGTCGCCTGCGCGGCAACGGGGCTGGTGGGCAAGGAATCGGATCTGTTCCGCTTCACCTTGAAGCACAGCCTGTTGTTTGCCGTGATCATCGGCATCATCACCATGCTGCAAGCGTATGTGTTCACCGGCATGATCCCGCATTGAGCGGTCCGTAGAAGTACGTAGTAAAACTAGATGAATTGATAGTAAAACGTGCAGACGGTCATGAAAATGACCTGATGCATTGCAACATAGCGAGCAGGGCCCGGCGCAATGCCGGGTCTGCGGCGATGCCGTCCGCATCGAGTCCCGACCCCAGCAGGGGCAGGCTGATGCAAGCCTCGTCGATCAGGCGCGCCGACATGGTGCGCACCGTTTCGCGCAGGGCCGCCTGCGCGTGCGTGGCGCGCGGCGAGGCGTTCAGCAGCACCAGCGGCTTGTCGATGAACGATTCATTTCCCACCATCCAATCCAGCGCATTCTTCATGGGCCCGCTCACGCCGTGCGCATATTCGGGGCTGGCCAGCATCAGCACGTCGGCCGCCAGGATGGCGTCGCGCAGACCCGTCACGGCGGGCAGGCTGTCGGCGTCGAGGTCAGGATTGAACAGCGGCAGCTCACCGAGTCCCGGATGGATGCGGATGTCGAATGACGGCGGGGCAAGCCGGGCAATGGCGCGCAGCAGGGCGGTGTTCAGCGAGGCGGCGCGCAGGCTGCCGGCGATGGCGAGGATGGTAATGGGCGTTTGCATCCCGCCTGTATAGCCCATCCTGTGCTCAAGCGCAAGGCGAGCAGGATGGCGCTATCGATGTTGCAACAGCCGATGACGGGCTGTGATGAGTGGCTGGGTATTACGGCACTCTTAACGGCTCAGACCGCTCATCCAGCTTGGCTGCGGGTTGGCACGGGCCAGTTCGCGCATGCGGTATTCCAGATCGTAACGGTCGGTCGATTCGGCCAGGTAGGCTTCTTCGTAAGCGCGCTCGCGGCGGTCGCTGCTTTGGTTCAGCCAGGCACCGACGCGTTTTGCGGCGTGGACCAGGGTGGCGACGATATTGCTGTTTTGCGTGGTGTGGTAAGTAAATGCGGTAGACATGGCAGACTCCTTATGTGGCGTGCCGCGTTGTGCTGCACTGCAATATAAGTATAGCGACTCCAAGTTATAAGGCTACTTTTGATTTCAAATGTCAGCTATTCAATTTTGAAATAACAGCCGGGAAAGCTGCGCAATACGGGGCTTTAAGGCATAATGCGGGCGCAGTATCGTAGTTTTACTACAAGACTGTTTTGCCCCGAATGTTGTTTTCAGACGCAGCCCGCAGGCATGCCGCGCCTACAAGACGTCATTCTGGCGAGAAACGGTCGGCCGTGCGCCTGCCGCGCGCAAGAAGCGCCAAGCCTGCCCCATTTCGTTGATGGCAGTCATGGCCCACGCTGATATCTGCGTGGCGCTTGCGCGTCCTGGTGCTGCCCGGGTGGAAACGCTTCCATGCCTGGCAAGATCAACTTGGAATTGAAAAATGGAGAAGGTATGGAATACGTAAAGCAAGGCCAGGGCGTCCAGTCCGCGCAGGCCGGCACGCAAAACAATACAGGCGCCCTGATCATTGTCACGGTCCTGTTTTTCATGTGGGGACTGCTGACCTCGCTTAATGATGTGCTGATTCCCCATCTGCGCTCGATCTACACCTTGACCTATGTCCAGGCGATGCTGGTGCAGTTCTGCTTCTTTGGCGCCTACGCCATCGTTTCGCTGCCCGCCGGCATGCTGATCAAGAAAATCGGCTACCAGCGCGGCGTCGTCGCCGGCCTGCTGATCGCCGCCGCCGGCTGCGCCATGTTCTACCCGGCCTCGACCGGCAGCTATGCGCTGTTCCTGTTGTCCTTCTTCATCCTGGCGGCCGGCATCACCGTGCTGCAGGTGGCCGCCAACCCGTACGTGACGGAACTGGGCGACCCGCAGACGGCGTCGAGCCGATTGACCCTGACGCAGGCGTTCAATGCGCTGGGCACCACCGTGGCGCCTGCGCTGGGCGGCATGCTGATTTTGTCCGGCACCGTGCTGACGGTGCAGCAGTTCGACCTGCTGCCGGCGGCCGAGCAACTGGCCTACCGCGCCAAGGAAGCCGCTTCCGTGCAAGGCCCGTACCTGGTACTGGCCGCCACCCTGGTGATCCTGGCCGTGCTGTTCGCGCTGGCCAAACTGCCGAAGATTTCGCATGCCGACGATGCGGCCGCCCTGGCGCAGGACGGCAACAAGGTCTCGATCTGGTCGCACCGCCACCTGGTGCTGGGCGCGCTGGCCATCTTCCTGTACGTGGGCGGTGAAGTGAGCATCGGCAGCTTCCTGATCAACTTCCTGGGCGAGAGCCACATCGCGGGCCTCAGCCACGCCGACGCCGCCTATTTCGTCAGCTATTACTGGGGCGGCGCCATGCTGGGCCGCTTCGTCGGCTTTGCCGTGATGCGCTATGTCAGCCCGGGCAAGACCCTGGCCTTCAACGCCGCCGTCGTCATCGCGCTGATCCTCGTCGCCGTGTTCTCCAGCGGTCACACGGCCATGTGGGCATTGATCGCCGTCGGCTTGTTCAACTCCATCATGTTCCCGACCATCTTCAGCATGGCCTTGAACAAGCTGGGCGCGCAAACGGGGCAAGGTTCGGGCATCCTGTGCATGGCCATCGTCGGCGGCGCCATCGTGCCGTTCATCCAGGGCTTCCTGGCCGACCACATCAACCTGCAACTGTCGTTCCTCGTGCCGGCCCTGTGCTACACGTTTATTTTGTACTTCGGCTGGAAGTACGCCAGCATGTACAGCGACGACGCCAAGTAAACAAGGTAGCGTTATCAACATAAAGGGTGGCCTCGGCCACCCTTTTTTACGTCAGTGCGCGAATTGCGTGCCCAGCACGTCCTGGCACACCTCGAGCCAGGCGCGCGCCGCGTGCGACAGATAGCGCCCGCTCCAGACGTGCGCCACCTGCCACGCCACTTCCGGCTCGACGATGCGCACCGTCTCCAACGGTTCGCCGGCCAGGCGGTGGATGAACGGCTCGGGCAGCAGGGCCACGCCCAGGCCGGCCGACGCCATCGCCACCAGCCAGTCCCACTGGCCGCTCTGCGCGGCGATGGTTGGCGCGAAGCCCGCCTGCGCGAAATGCTGGCGCAGGCTGCGCGTCAGGGCGAAATCATCTTTCAATAACACCAGCGGCAAGTCTGCCAGCGCCTTGAAGGGCAGCGTCGTGCGGTTTTTCTGGAACGTGCCCGGCTCGGCCAGGGCCCAGATCGGGTAGCTGGCCACTTCCACGGCCACGAGGTCGAGTTCCGGGTCTGCCGGCAGCACCGTCATGCCGATTTCCAGCTCGCCGGCCGCCACCTTGCGTTCGATCTGCTGGCCCGTGTCTTCCTGCAGGGTCAGGCTGATGTGCGGATGGCGCGCGCGGAAGGCTTTTAATACAGGGGTAAACAGCACATTGATCATGGGCGGGATGCCCACCGTCAGGCTGCCGCGCTGCAAGGCCTGGGTGTCGCGCACTTCCAGGGTCAGCTGGCGCATGTTTGCCAGCATTTCCTGGCCGTGCTGGTAGACGATGCGGCCCGTGTCCGTCAAGGTCAGCTTGCGCCCGTCGCGCACCAGCAGCTGCGCGCCCACCTCGTCTTCCAGCTGGCGCACCATCTTGCTGATGGTCGACTGGGTCAGGTGCAGCGATTCGGCCGCCTGCGTAAAGCTCGACAGGCGCACGGTTTCGACGAAATAGCGCAGGGAACGGATATCCAAGAGGGTGCTCGGCAGTGGCGCGACATGAAAATATCGACTGGATGTGGCGAAATTAATTCATGCCATGCATGTAAGCGGGATTTTATACTGAAACCACTTATGGGGTTGGTGTATGACAGCCATCCAGTTTGAGAATATTAAGAATATCAGGAGCATCACGATGTACGAGGACCGTATCCGCCACCCAGGCTTGCTCAGCAAAATCATGAGCGCCGACGAGGCAGCCAAATTGTTCCACAGCGGCATGCGTGTCGGCATGAGCGGCTTTACCCGTGCCGGCGACGCCAAGGCCTTGCCGCGCGCCCTGGCCGAGCGTGCCCTGCAAGACCCCTTGAGCCTGACCCTGATCACTGGCGCTTCGCTGGGCAATGGCAGCGACGGCCTGATGGCCGAAGCGGGCGTGCTGGCGCGCCGCATGCCGTTCCAGGTCGACCCTGTCTTGCGCGGCAAGATCAACAAGGGCGAAGTCATGTTCATCGACCAGCATCTGTCGGAAACGGCTGAGCAGCTGCGCTCGGGCAACCTGGCTGCCGTCGACATCGCCGTCATCGAAGCGACGGCCATCACGGCGGCCGGCGCCATCATCCCGACCATGTCGGTGGGCAACTCCGCCGCCTTCGCCCAGCAGGCGAAGCAAGTCATCATCGAAATCAACCTGTCCACGCCGCTGGCGCTGGAAGGCTTGCACGACATCTATATTCCGCATACCTTGCCGGGCCGGGAACCGATACCCCTCACGCGTGTCGACCAGCGCCTGGGCAGCACAGCCATCGCCATCGACCCGGCCCGCATTGCCGCCATCGTCATCACGGACAGCCCCGACAGCCCGTCGAACGCCTTGCCGCCCGACGCGGAAACGCAGGCGATCGCCAGCCATGTGATTGCCTTCCTCGAAGGCGAAGTGGCGGCCGGGCGCATGGGGCCGGAATTGCTGCCGCTGCAGGCGGGCATCGGCACCATCGCCAACGCCGTGCTGCACGGCCTGATCGGTTCGCCCTTCCAGAACATGACGATGTATTCGGAAGTGCTGCAGGACAGCGCCATCGAACTGCTCGATTCGGGCCAGCTGGCGTTTGCCTCGGCTTCGTCGATCACCCTGTCGGCCGCCGTGCACCAGAAGCTGATGGACAATATCGACCACTACCGCTCGAAAATCGTGCTGCGCCCGCAAGAGATCAGCAACCACCCGGAAATCGTGCGCCGCCTGGGCATCATCGCCCTGAACACGGCGCTGGAGTTCGATATCTATGGCAACGTCAATTCCACGCACGTGTGCGGCACGCACATGATGAACGGCATCGGCGGCTCGGGCGACTTCGCGCGCAACGGGCAAGTGTCGATGTTTGTGTCGAAATCGGCGGCCAAGGGCGGGCGCATTTCCAGCGTCGTGCCGATGGTCTCGCATGTCGACCATACGGAGCATGACGTCGACGTGCTGGTGACGGAGTGGGGCTATGCGGACTTGCGCGGCCTGGCGCCGCGCGAACGGGCGCCCTTGATCATCGAGCGCTGCACGCATCCCGCTTACCGCGATCAATTGCGCGCGTATTACGACGCGGCATGCCAGCGCGGTGGCCATACGCCGCACATCCTGGAACAGGCGCTGTCGTGGCATACGCGCTATCAGGAAACGCAGAGCATGCTGGCAGCGCAGTAGTTTGCGTCAGCGTAAACACAGGGCAGGGCGGTGCGGCACCGCGCCTGCCTTTTTCACAATTCAATACATATGCAGCGCCTTGGCGCCCAGGCCCAGCAGGGCAAACGTGGTGGTGGCCTGGATGCCCATGAACCACAGGAAGTGAGTGTGCATGTGTTTGCGGATGTCGCCCAGTTCCGTGCGCAAGGCGTGGCAGTCGCCGCGCAGGTCGCCGCGAAATTGCGTCAGGTCGGCCCGCAGCAGCTGCGACTCGTCGCGCAATTCCGCACGCACGTTGTCCAGGCCTTCGCCAAGACGCTGTTCCAGGGTCTTGAACCATAGCCGGTCATGTTCCCGGTCCGTTTCCAGTTTTGTCAGGCGCGCTTCCATGCGTACAGCATTGTTCGCGCTTTGCTGTTTGTCAAGCCGGTCCGTGGCATAGGCTTCGTTCATCTCGCACTCCTTCGCGCGAGCCGCGCTGCACCAGCGCAGGCGGCGTCACCCCACTGTCCGCCTTTTCCGTCCGGGCGGTTTGCGCTGGGTCAAACGTCACGAGGACGGTGCAAAGCGCAGGCGGATGCCTGCCGTGACGACAGCGAGCAGGTCGTCGATATGTGCGTTCATTTCCAGGTGCGGCGTCCATGGGTCGCCCGCATCCATGACGATGCGCAGGGAAACGAGGCCGTGCAGAGACTGCCAAAAGATTTGCGTCATCGTGTGCAGCGCCGGCTCGTCCTGGCGTACCTGACCCGCCTGCGCCAGTTCGCCGAACAGGTGCAGCGCGTAGGCATACGGGTCTTGCTCGATATTGCCGTGTTCCACTTCGACGGCGTCGACTTCCGCGTGCGGACGCAGCTCCATGAAGATCAGCGAATACTCGTCCGGATGCTGGAAGCCGTACTCGATGTAGGCGCGGCCGACCAGGCTGATGCGTTCCCATGGGTCCATGCTGTTGGCGCAGGCGGTGCGCATGGCGCGTACCAGTTCCAGCAAATCCTTGTCCATGGCCTGGGCGATCAGGGTGGCCTTGTCGCGGAACAGGGCGTACACGACGGTGGTGGAAAATCCTGCCGCCTCGGCCACCTTGCGGATGGAGACGGCGCGCGCGCCACCCTTTTTGATGAGGTCTTTGACGACGTCGATGATGTGTTCGCGCCGCGCCTGCGCCTCGCGCAACTTTCTTTCCTGAATATTGGTCAACTTCTTGTCCACGACTCTTTCCTGGCGACTCTATGAAAGCAGGAATTATAGGGGCGCGATGGCCCGCTAATGTGTCTGGCATTGTTACAATTCAGTTTTTTGTCCGGTGGATGCGACAGTAGACCGATTTTTCGCGCTTTTGACCCCCGCTTTTCCATCGATGCCCCGGAATGGTGCACGAATCGGCCGGCCAGGCTTTGCGAACGGGGACAAAGGGCGGAAAATAGAGGGATAGCTTACACTGCGTTTAGCGCAACGGCGGCCGCCCGCGAGGCGACGCCGGCACACTTACATTCGGACGGGATCATTACATGACCATTAAAATCAGCCAGAACTTCGACTCGGGCGCCATCGACGTGGTGAGCGCCACCAGCGCCGGCGCCATCGACCTGAACTTGCGCAAGGATAGCCACGCCGACATCCACCAGTGGTTCCACTTCCGCCTGCAGGGCGCGCGCGGCCAGGCATGCACGATGCGCTTCCTGAACGCGGGCCAGGCCACCTATCCGGCCGGCTATGAAGACTACCAGGCCGTGGCCAGCTACGACAGCGAAAACTGGTTCCGCGTGCCGACGACGTTCGACGGCCAGGTCATGACGATCTCGCACACGCCGGAACTTGACAGCGTGTACTACGCCTACTTCGAACCGTACTCGTGGGAACGCCATTTGCGCCTGCTGGGCGAAGTGGCCGAGCATCCGCTGGCGCGCGTATCGGACCTGGGCAGCACTGTCGATGGCCGCGACATGAACATGGTTACCATCGGCAATCCGCAGGCGGAAAAGAAAATCTGGGTCATCGCGCGCCAGCATCCGGGCGAATCGATGGCCGAATGGTTCGTCGAAGGCTTGATCGACTCGCTGCTCGACGACGCCAACCCGATCGCACGCAAACTCTTGCAGCGCGCCGTGTTCCACATCGTGCCGAACATGAACCCGGACGGCTCGATTCGCGGCAACCTGCGCACGAATGCGGCTGGCGCCAACCTGAACCGCGAATGGATGACGCCATCGCTGGAATCGAGCCCGGAAGTGCTGTGCGTGAAAAACAAGATCCACGAAACGGGCGTCGACATGTTCTTCGACATCCACGGCGATGAGGCGCTGCCGTACAACTTTGTGGCCGGCAACGAAATGCTGGAAAACTTCACGCCGGCGCAAGCAGCGCACCAGAAAGCCTTTATCGAACGCTACAAGCAGGCCAGCCCCGATTTCCAGGATAAGTTCGGCTATGCCGCCAGCAAGTACAAGTCGGACATGCTGACCCTGGCGTCGAAATACATCGGCCACCACTTCGGCTGTCTGGCGCTGACCCTGGAAATGCCGTTCAAGGAAAATGCCGACTTGCCGGACCCAAGCGTGGGCTGGAATGGCGCGCGCAGCGCGGCCCTGGGCGCGGCCATGCTGCAGCCTATCCTGCTGTCGCTGGATTGAGCGGCGTTGATCATGGGCGTCGAGATCGAGCGTAAATTCCTGCTGCAAGGCGATGCCTGGCGCGGCCTGGGGCAGGCGGTGCTGCTGCGCCAGGGCTATCTGTCGTCCGCGCGCGAGCGCGTGGTGCGCGTGCGCATCGAGGGCGAACAGGCGATGCTGACCATCAAGGGTGCCAACGTGGGCGCGACGCGCGGCGAGTGGGAGTATCCGATCCCGCTGGCCGACGCCGTCGAACTGCTCGACGGCCTGTGCGAACAGCCGCTGATCGAAAAGTACCGCCACCGCATCGAACACGCGGGCATGGTGTGGGAAGTCGACGAGTTCCTGGGCGTCAATGCGGGCTTGCTCGTGGCCGAGATCGAACTGGCCTCGGAAGACCAGCCCTTCGAGAAGCCGGAATGGATAGGCGCGGAAGTGTCGGGCGATGCGCGCTACTACAATGCCAACCTGATCCGCCACCCGTTCTCGCAGTGGTGATAGTGTTTTAAATGACGTTGAAATGAAAAAGGCGGAACCGGGGTTCCGCCTTTTTTATGCGCCAACGCTGTTGTCGGATTACGCCGTTCCGGCTAATCCGACCTACGGCCTGCCTTTCAACCATTGTATCGACACCTATTGCATCGACACCTCTTCAAACCGTAGTCGGATTACGCCGTTCCGGCTAATCTGACCTACGGCCTATGCCGGCATCGTAGGTCGGATTAGCGCTGCGCGCGTAATCCGACAAGCCCGCATCAATGGAAATGCTCGGTGCCCTGCGGCGTATCTTCCGGCATTTCCGCATGCGCCAGCTCGCCGACCGGGTCGGCAAACAGGGGGGCGCCGCAGTCGTCGCAATACTCTCCGACAAAACGTTCCGCATGGCGCTTGATCTGCGTCACGCCGGCGGCGTTCAGGTGTTCGATGATTTCATCGACGGGCGTCTTTTGCTTGTCCAGCGCGGCGATGCCGACCTGGATCAGGCCTTCGATCGGCGTGCCATCCTCGTCTTCCTGGCCGTACAGGGGCCAGACGATGCCGTAGATGACGTCCGGCGCCTGGCGCAGGGTGAAGGCGATGCGGTACTCGTCGACCTGGCCGTCGGCCGCCTCTTCGCCGAAGCCGGCGATCACGGCGCGCAGTTCCGACGGTTCGATGGCCAGCGTGTGCGTCAGGTAGTGCACGGCGGCGCGCACGGACACGGGACGTATCAGCTTGTCCGCCTCGCGGCAAGCCACGTAGTACGCTTCCGGCAGCAGCAATTCCAGGCCGCAGCCGGGCAGCAGGCGGGCGATGGTCGGCGTCGCCTGCGTGCGCCATTGTTCCAGGGCGGCGCTGCGCTCGGCGATGAAGTCGAGCTGGCTCGAAGGCGTCTGCCAGCGGAACAGCGGTGCGCCGGCAGGGGCCACCACGGCCACCAGCAGGTAGCGCGTATCGGCCAGGAAGGGCGCCGTTTCCGCTTCTTTGCTGGAGGGCTTGACGGCCGTGCCCTTCAGGGCGGCCAGGGCCAGCTTTTGCGTCTTGGCATAGGTCTCGACGTGGCTGCGCGGCAACTGGTCGATCGAATACAGGGTGGGCGCCATGGCCATCTTCGTGCCGTCGGCCAGCAGGTGGGCGGCGAAATGTGCGGACAGCACGCCGTGCGCGTCGCCGGCCATGGGGCCAGAGGCGATGGAAAAACGCGTCCACGCAAGGATGGGCACGGCGACGAGCAGGGCGTCGTAGCGCACGTCTTCATGCGTGACGACGGTCGATTCGCTGATGGCTTCAACGCAGTCCATCAGCACGTCGTAGGCGTTCAAGTCTTCCTTGAACAGGCTGCCCAGGGTGTTGTCGATGGTGTCCTGGTGGCCGGTTTTGAGTAATTTCTGGAGCTGCGTATCCAGGCTGTGTTCCCAGGACCGCTCTTCGAGACGGCTGGCTGCCTGTACGATCGCCTGGGCAAAGGTGACCAGGCGCTGGCTGTCGGCAGTCAGTTTATGGGATGAATCTTTGGAAGGACGACGCATAGCGGGATAAGAGTCTCGGAAAGTGAAAAAAATGGATCAGTCAAACAATGATAAACCCTTATAACCGTATTGTAGAGGATTCAGCCGCACGCAATACGTAAGCTGTCCTTAGATCATGCCAATAGTCGAAATTTCAAGTCGGAACGGGGCGCAGGGGCGAAAAAAAGCGCCGGTCGAAACCGGCGCTTTGATCTTGCCTCACAGCTGGGCTGATTACTCTGCCAGCAGTTGACGCAGCACGAATGGCAGGATACCGCCATGCTTGTAGTAATCGACTTCGATCGGCGTATCGATGCGCAGCAGGACTTTGACTTCCTGGCTGCTGCCGTCGGCGCGGTGGATCACCAGGGTAGCCAGTTGCTGTGGCTTGATTTCGCCTTCGAGGCCTTTCAGGTCGAAGGTTTCATTGCCGGTGATACCCAGCGTCTGCACGCTGTCGTCGCCGATGAATTGCAGCGGCAACACGCCCATGCCCACCAGATTCGAGCGGTGGATGCGTTCGAACGAACGGGTGATCACGGCTTTCACGCCCAGCAGCTGAGTGCCCTTGGCTGCCCAGTCGCGCGACGAGCCCGTACCGTACTCTTCGCCGCCGAAGACCATGGTTGGCGTGCCTTCAGCAACATATTTCATCGCTGCGTCGTAGATCGACATTTGCTCGCCGGAAGGCTGGTGGATCGTGATGCCGCCTTCGACCGCCGAACCGTCCGCCTTGGCAGGGATCATGCGGTTTTTGATACGCACGTTGGCAAACGTGCCGCGCATCATGATTTCATGGTTGCCGCGACGCGAGCCGTAGGAGTTGAAGTCCGCTTTCAGGACGCCGTTTTCCTTCAGCCATTTGCCTGCAGGACCGTTTTCCTGGATCGAGCCGGCTGGCGAGATGTGGTCGGTGGTGATGGAATCGCCGAACACGCCCAGTGCGCGCGCGCCTTCGATGCCGGTGGCCACAGCCGCAGGCGTCATCGAGAAGTTGTCGAAGAACGGCGGTTCCGCGATGTAGGTCGATTTCGGCCAGTTGTAGACTTGGCCGGAGACGGTGGTGACTTTCTCCCACAGCTTGCCTGGCGCGCCCTTGACGTCGGCGTAGTTGTCCTTGAACACCTTGGCGTTCATGGCGAATTTCATCATGGCCGACACTTCAGCCGAGGTCGGCCAGATGTCGCCCAGGTAGACGTCCTTGCCGCCCTTGCCCTTGCCGACAGGTTCCGTCATCAGGTCGCGCGTCATGTTGCCGGCGATGGCGTAAGCGACGACCAGCGGTGGCGAAGCGAGGAAGTTCGAGCGGATGTTCGGGTGGATACGCGCTTCGAAGTTGCGGTTGCCCGACAGCACGGCCGAGGCGACGATGTCGTGCGTGGCAATCGCTGCGTTCAGCTCGGGCGTCAGGTCGCCCGCATTGCCGATACAGGTGGTGCAGCCGTAGGCGGTCACGCCGAAGCCCAGTTTTTCCAGGTAGGGCAGCAGGCCGGCGGCGGTCAGGTATTCGGTCACGACGCGCGAGCCGGGAGCCAGCGAGGTCTTGATGTGCGGCGCGACCTTCAGGCCGGCTTCCACGGCTTTCTTGGCCAGCAGGCCGGCAGCCAGCATCACGCTCGGGTTCGAGGTGTTGGTGCACGAGGTGATCGCGGCGATCAGCACGTCGCCGTTCGACACTTTCACGCCGTTCGTCGTTTCGTACACGGCAGCCAGGTCGGCCGGATTCTTGTTGAAGCCGTTTTCGGTCGTCGGCTTGGCGAACAGCTCGGCGAAGTTGGCCTTGACGTTGCCGATTTCGATACGGTCTTGCGGGCGTTTCGGGCCGGCCAGCGACGGAGCGACCGACGCCAGGTTCAGTTCCACCACGCGGGTGTAGTCGATGTCGCCCGCTTTTGGCACGCCGAACAGGTTCTGCGCCTTGAAGTAGCCTTCGAACGCGGCGATTTCAGCCTTGCTGCGGCCGGTGCCCTTGAAGTAGTCGATGGTCGCTTCGTCGACCGGGAAGAAGCCCATGGTCGCGCCGTATTCCGGTGCCATGTTGGCGATCGTCGCGCGGTCCGTCAGGGTCAAGGACTCAGTGCCTTCGCCGAAGAATTCGACGAACTTGCCGACGACTTTCTCTTTGCGCAGCAATTCGGTAATCGTCAGTACCAGATCGGTGGCGGTGCAGCCTTCGCGCAATGCGCCCGACAGGTTCACGCCAATGACGTCAGGCGTCAGGAAGTAGACCGGCTGGCCCAGCATGCCGGCTTCCGCCTCGATGCCGCCCACGCCCCAGCCGACCACGCCGATGCCGTTGATCATGGTGGTGTGCGAGTCGGTGCCGACCAGGGTGTCAGGGTAGTACACGTCGCCGGCTTTCTTGCCTGCGTGGTGCACGCCGCGCGCCAGGTATTCCAGGTTGACCTGGTGGACGATGCCGAAGCCCGGCGGCACGACGCCGAAGGTGTCGAATGCCTGCATGCCCCATTTCATGAACTGGTAACGCTCGTTGTTACGCGAGAATTCCAGTTTCATGTTCAGGTCCAGCGCTTTCTTTTCGCGGTAGTGATCGATGGTGACCGAGTGGTCGACCACCAGGTCGACCGGCACCAGCGGTTCGATCTTCTTGGCGTTGATGCCCATCTTGGCGGCCACGTTGCGCATCGCTGCCAGGTCGGCCAGCAGCGGTACGCCGGTGAAGTCTTGCAGCACGACGCGCGCCACTACGAACGGGATCTCGTCGGTGCGCTCGGCGGTCGGGCCCCAGCTCGCCAATTGCTTGACGTGTTCTTCGGTGACTTTTTTGCCGTCGCAGTTGCGCAATACCGATTCGAGCACGATACGAATCGACACTGGCAGGCGGGAGACATTGATGCCCAGGCTTTTTTCCAGCGCAGGCAGGGAATACAGCTTGCCCTTCTTGCTGTCCGAAATATTAAAGTCCTTGAGCGTGTTCAGAGTGTTGCGGGACATGACCTCTCCTTGTTGGGTATCGTCTATTATTGATTATTCAAATTACAAAACATGACTGAGCCCCCGAAGAGGCCCTTGCTACGCACATCAGCCGCCGGTCGCCGGCAGCACGCCCAGCGATGGCGCGGCTTCCACCACTGCCGCCGGCTTGGCTTGCTCCGCATCCTTGCATTCATTGGCCAGCTGGCGGCCCTGCTTGGAGTCGAGCAGCATGCCTTTGGCCGGGATGCCGATCCACACGAGACCATACAGACGGTTCTCGAAGCGGTTGGCGCCGGTGGTGGTGCCAACGCGGCTCAGGCGGTGCAGGCGCTTCTTCCAGCGCAGGGCGATGTGTTTGTCGTCAGTAGCATTGGTGTAGATGGTAATTTTATTACCAAGTTCACAATTGAAATCGGTGGAGGCCGAGCCTGCCGTGTTCGGTTCATCGGCTTCTTCCTTGTCGGCGACCGACATGGCGAGCGGATGGGCTTCCTTGGCGGCAGCTTTTGCCTTGGCGGCCTTGGCCTTTGGCTTGGCCTTGACGGCCTTGGGATTTGCCTCTGCCGTGGCGGCGAAGCTGGCTGGCGCCAGCGTGAGGGTCATGGCGCCCAGCGCGACGCTGCAGGCAATTGCTAATTTGGAGAGGGACATCGTGTAATTCCTGTCAGTTTTCAGTGGTGCTGGAAGAGGGGGTGTTGAGTAATGCAGCAGCCGCCTCGGGCAGGCCGAGGCCCGCCAGTTTGGCGCGTTGCAAAACGGTCCAATAATATCGGTAGCTGGCGCGGTCGTGCAAGCGGCCATTTTGCGCAATCGGCCCCCAGTTGGCGCGCAGCGCTTCGTTGAGGATGTTGCTGGCCTCGTTGACTTCGGACAGGCGCGGCGTAAAGGCCTTGATGATGGGCTTGATCTGGTCCGGGTGGATGCTCCACATGCGCGTGTAGCCGAACTCGGCTGTCGCGCGCTGGGCATCGTTGGCCACCACGGCCGAATCGCGCACGTCCGTCGTCACGTTATGCGACGCCACCTTGCCGTGCGCGTGGCAGGCGGCCGCCACTTCGAGCTTGGCGCGCACCACCAGCGGGTGCGTGAACTGGCCCGGCGTGCGCATGGCGGCGGCGGGAATGGCGCCGTAATGGGCCGAGACGAAATCCATGATGCCGAAGGACAGGCATTCGACCTGGGGCAGGGCGGCGATCGCATAGGCGTCGCGCAGCGCGCCGTGCGTTTCGATCAGGATGTGCACGGGCAGGTTGTCGCGGCCGGCGCGGCGCGCGTGCAGGTTGATCAGGTCGATGGCCAGCATGGCGTCCTGCACGCCGGCCACCTTGGGCACGGCGATGTAGGCCAGGCGGGATGCGGCCGTGCAGATGATTTCCACGTCGCGCGCGAAAAACGCGCTGTCGACGTCGTGCACGCGCACGCCGATGCGGTTGAACTGGTTGTCGTCGCTGGCCAGCAGGCCGGCGATCATCAGGGCGTGGGATTCTTCATTGCCGGCGCTGGCGCCGTCTTCGCAGTCGAACGTGATGTCGAACAGGGGACCAAGCTCTTGTTGCAAAGCAATCGATTTACGCATCAGCTTTTCAGAGCCGGCGTAGTGGTCGCAAGCGGCGAGCAACAGCGGCTGGCGTTTGCCTTGGAATAAAACCTCGGAAGGGTGCATGCTTAAGGCATTTCTGCAGGTAAAGACTACTTGATAAAACAGCCGCGCCGCGAATCTCGCGGGGCGGCCTTCGTGGCGGGCGGCACGTTTGCGCCGCGCCGCCAGAACTGGACTTAGGCCAGCAGGTGTTTCACGCCTTCGCGCTCTTCGGTCAGTTCTTTCAGGGTCAGGTTGATGCGCTCTTGCGAGAATGCATCGATTTCCAGACCTTGAACGATCGTGTACTCACCGTTGTCGGTGGTGACCGGGAAGCCGAACACGGTGCCTTCCGGGATGCCATACGAGCCATCCGAAGGAACGCCCATGGTGGTCCACTTGCCGTTCGTGCCCAGCATCCAGTCATGGATGTGGTCGATGGCGGCGTTCGCTGCCGACGCTGCCGACGACAGGCCGCGCGCTTCGATGATGGCCGCGCCGCGCTTGCCGACGGTTGGCAGGAACACGTTGGCGTTCCATTCCTGGTCGTTGATCAGGTCTTTCACAGCCTTGCCGTTGACGGTGGCGAAGCGGTAGTCGGCGTACATCGTTGGCGAGTGGTTGCCCCACACGGTCAGCTTTTCGATGTCTTTCACGGCGGTGCCGGTCTTGGCAGCGACTTGCGACAGCGCGCGGTTGTGGTCCAGGCGCAGCATGGCGGTGAAGTTTTTCGCCGGCAGCGATGGCGCCGATTTCATGGCGATGTAGGCGTTGGTGTTGGCAGGGTTGCCGACCACCAGCACTTTGACGTTGCGCGAAGCGACGGCGTCGAGCGCCTTGCCTTGCACCGTGAAGATCTGCGCGTTCGCTTCCAGCAGGTCCTTGCGTTCCATGCCTGGGCCGCGTGGACGCGCGCCAACCAGTACGGCCACGTCGACATCCTTGAAGGCGGTCAGCGGATCGGAGTGGGCGGTCATTTCCGTCAGCAGCGGGAAGGCGCAGTCGTCGATTTCCATCATCACGCCCTTGAGCGCCTTCTGGGCTTTTTCGTCCGGGATTTCAAGCAGTTGCAAGATGACAGGCTGGTCTTTGCCGAGCATGTCGCCATTGGCGATGCGGAACAACAGGGCGTAGCCGATCTGGCCGGCGGCGCCGGTCACTGCAACACGCATTGGGGTTTTAGCCATGATGAATCTCCAAAAATGGGAAAGAAAACGGGCTTGAAGCTGGGCTTACGCTTATCCGGAAAAACTATAATGATACCAAAACCGGCCCGCGCCACCGAATTGCTGGTGTACGCTGCCGTCACGCTCGTGCTGCACGAAGCCAGAGTGGCTGGCCGACAACATAAAACGCGGGCTCACATGTTTTATCGAGGGCAGTTTAGGCCTCCGATCTCTATCTGTCAATCATATCTTATGTCTTATATAAGACAGATAACCGCGTCTGTTTTACTGGACGCGGGCAGTGATTTGTGTTGAAATGTCGGACTATGAATTCCGCCTCGTCCAATCTGACCAACAATGCCACTGCTGCAAGCGGGGCGGTCAGTCCGACCGCGGGCACCCCGGCCACGCCCGTCCCCGCGGCGGCCAGTACGCCAGTCACCGTGACGGCCGCCAGCAATACCACTGCTTCCGCCGTGCCTGCAGTCACTGCTTCGCCCACCTTCAGTCCCCTGTACCAGCAGATCAAGGCGCTCATCACGCAAAGCCTGCAATCGGGCGAATGGAAACCGGGCGAACTCATTCCCAGCGAGGTCGAGCTGGCCGGCCGCTTCAAGGTCAGCCAGGGCACGGTGCGCAAGGCCATCGATGAACTGGCCGCCGAGAATCTCGTCATGCGCCGCCAGGGCAAGGGCACTTTCGTTTCCACCCACCATGAGGCGCGCGCGCATTTCCGCTTCCTGCGCCTGGTGCCGGACGAAGGCGTGCCGCATTATCCCGAAAGCAAATTCATCGAAGTCAAGCGCGTGCGCGCGCCGGCCGACGTGGCGCGCCTGATGGACTTGAAGTCCGGCGACGCCGTCATCTTCATCAAGCGTGTCCAGTATTTCGACGGCGTGCCGACCATCGTCGAAGAGCTGTGGCTGCCCGGCCTGATCTTCAAGGGTCTGACGGCCGAGCGCCTGGTGGAATACAAGGGACCCATGTACGGCCTGTTCGAAACGGAATTCGGCACGCGCATGATACGCGCGTCCGAGCAGATCCGCGCCGTGTGCGCCGACGCGGGCGCCGCGCAACTGTTGAATATCGACCTCGGCACGCCCTTGCTCAGTTCCGAGCGCGTGTCGTTTACCTACGGCGACAAGCCGGTCGAACTGCGCCGGGGCTTGTACCTGACCAGTCGCCACCATTATCAGAATGAACTCAGCTGAAGCTGCGGGGCGCCTGCGGGTGTCCGCACAAGCGGCAAGGCTGAAGTGCATCGCTTGCAAGATGCCTGCCGCAAGGCGGGCTACGGAGACAACGGAAAGCGCAGCGACAACATGGCCCGCCCCCGGCGGGCCGTGTTTTGCCAGCGATTCTGTAATTAAATTACGTGAACTACGGAAAGTAGCGCGGTATTTTGTAGTAAAAAACCATTTTGGTTATATGTAACAATAGATATTGGTATGGGTTGCGAAAATCGGCGAAAATCGCGGCTTCAATATTTAGTTGAAATTCAAAGGGGAGGTTTTTGTTATGTCTGAAGCCGTAAGAGAAGTACCAAAAAAAGAACGGCCGCAATTCCGTAACATTCATGTTACCGAATTGTCGAACTACCGTATGGCTGTCGGCGCCATCGTCTCGATCCTGCATCGCATCAGCGGTTTCATCATTTTCGCCTTGCTGCCATGCATACTGTACATGCTGGAACTGAGCCTGCGTTCCGAAATGTCCTATGCCTACTTCCAGGGCATCGCCTCGCACTGGTTCGTCAAGCTGATCACCCTGGGCCTGGTCTGGGCCTTCCTGCACCACTTCTGCGCCGGTATCCGTCACCTGTTCATGGATGTGCACGTTGCCATCGAAAAAGATTCGGCCCGCAAGACCGCGTCGTCCGTGCTGGTCGTGAGCCTGGTGTTGACGGCCTTGGTCGCTTTGAAACTGTTTGGAGTATTTTAAACATGGCAGACAATAATATCGGACCGAAACGCCTTGTCGTCGGTGCCCATTACGGCTTGCGCGACTGGCTGGCGCAACGCGTCACCGCCATCGTCATGGTGGCTTATGTGGCCATCCTGCTTATTTCTTTCCTGACCGGCAGCAACTTCAGCTATGAAGGCTGGGCCGGTCTGTTCGCACAGCAGTGGTTTAAATTGTTCAGCCTGGTGACCTTCGTCGCCCTGTTCTACCACGCATGGGTCGGCGTACGCGACATCTGGATGGACTACGTGAAAAGCGCTGGCCTCCGTCTGACCCTGCAAATTGCCACCATGCTGTGGTTGATCGCTTGTGCCGGCTGGACGGTACAGATACTCTGGAGTGTGTAATCGTGGCAGCATATAAATCTGCAATCCCTACCCGCCGCTTTGATGCGGTCATCGTTGGCGCCGGCGGTTCCGGCATGCGCGCGTCGTTGCAGCTGGCTGAAGCCGGTCTGAACGTCGCAGTTCTGTCGAAAGTCTTCCCGACCCGTTCGCACACCGTGGCAGCGCAGGGCGGTATCGGCGCGTCGCTCGGCAACATGGCCGAAGACAACTGGTTCTGGCACATGTTCGACACCGTCAAGGGCGGCGACTATCTGGGCGACCAGGATGCCATCGAATTCATGTGCCGCGAAGCACCGAAGGTCGTGTACGAACTGGAACACTTCGGCATGCCATTCGACCGCAACCCTGACGGCACCATCTATCAGCGTCCGTTCGGCGGCCACACGGCCCACTTCGGCGAAAAGCCGGTGCAGCGCGCCTGCGCGGCAGCCGACCGTACCGGTCACGCCCTGTTGCACACGCTGTACCAGCGCAACGTGCGCGCCCGTACGCACTTCTTCGTCGAATGGATGGCACTCGACCTGATCCGTGACGCCGAAGGCGACGTGATCGGTGTTGTTGCGCTGGAAATGGAAACCGGCGAATGCATGATCCTGGAAGCAAAGACGACGGTCATGGCAACGGGCGGCGCAGGCCGCATCTTCGCCGCGTCGACCAACGCCTTCATCAACACGGGCGACGGCATGGGCATGGCGGCGCGCGCCGGCCTGCCGCTGCAGGACATGGAATTCTGGCAGTTCCACCCGACCGGCGTGGCCGGTGCGGGCGTATTGATCACCGAAGGCGTGCGCGGCGAAGGCGGCATCCTGATCAATAGCGAAGGCGAACGCTTCATGGAGCGCTATGCACCGACCCTGAAGGATCTGGCGCCGCGCGACTTCGTTTCGCGTTCGATGGACCAGGAAATCAAGGAAGGCCGCGGCTGCGGTCCGAACAAGGACCACGTGATGCTGGACCTGCGCCATATCGGCGCCGACACCATCGCCAAGCGCCTGCCGTCGATCCTGGAAATCGGCCACAAGTTCGCCAACGTCGACGCCACCAAGGAACCGATTCCTGTCGTGCCGACGATTCACTACCAGATGGGCGGCATCCCGACGAACATCCACGGCCAGGTCGTCACCCCGACCGGTCCGGACAATTCGGCCAAGGTCGTCAACGGCCTGTACGCGATCGGCGAATGCGCCTGCGTCTCCGTGCACGGCGCCAACCGCCTGGGCACGAACTCGCTGCTCGACCTGGTGGTCTTCGGCCGCGCGGCCGGCAACCACATCGTCAACAGCGGCCTGAAAGCCAAGGAAAACAAGCCTTTGCCAGCCGATGCTGCCGACTTTGCCATGGGCCGCCTGGCGCGCCTGGAAAACTCGACCGGCACGGAAACCGTGCAGGGCGTGGCCAACGACATCCGCGCAACGATGCAGAAGTACTGCGGCGTGTTCCGTACCGACGAGATGCTGAACAAGGGCGTCGAAGAAATCATGAAGCTCGACGAGCGCCGCAAGCACGTCTCCTTCAAGGATAAATCGATGGTCTTCAACACGGCCCGCGTGGAAGCGCTGGAGCTGGACAACCTGATCGAAACGGCGAAAGCGACCATCGTTTCGGCAGCGGCCCGCAAGGAATCGCGCGGCGCGCACGCCCAGGACGACCACCCGCAACGCGACGACGAGAACTGGATGAAGCACACTCTGTGGTATTCGGAAGGCAACCGACTGGAATACAAGCCGGTCGTGACCAAGCCGCTGACGGTTGATACCTTCAAACCGAAACCACGTACTTTCTAAGGCTATACCATGGCACGCACTCTTAAATTCAAAATCTACCGCTACGATCCTGACCAGGATGCCAAGCCGTACATGCAAGACCTGACGGTCGAACTGAAAGACACCGACAAGATGCTGCTCGACGCACTGCAGCGCATCAAGGCGGACGTCGATGACTCGCTGGCCCTGCGCCGCTCGTGCCGCGAAGGCGTGTGCGGTTCGGACGCGATGAACATCAACGGCAAGAACGGCCTGGCATGCACCACCAACCTGAACGAACTGTCGGAGCCTATCGTGCTGCGTCCGTTGCCAGGCTTGCCGGTGATCCGCGACCTGATCGTCGACATGACGCAATTTTTCAAGCAGTACGATTCGATCAAGCCTTTCCTGATCAACGATTCGATCCCGCCTGAAAAAGAGCGCCTGCAATCGCCGGAACAGCGCGAAGAACTCGATGGCCTGTACGAGTGCATCCTGTGCGCATGCTGCTCCACGTCGTGCCCGTCGTTCTGGTGGAATCCGGACAAGTTCGTCGGCCCGGCCGGCCTGCTGCAAGCCTACCGCTTCATCGCCGATTCGCGCGACGAAGCCACGGGTGCGCGTCTGGACAACCTGGAAGACCCGTACCGCCTGTTCCGCTGCCATTCGATCATGAACTGCGTCGACGTCTGCCCGAAAGGGTTGAACCCGAACAAGGCGATCGGCAAGATCAAGGAATTGATGGTCCGCCGCGCGATCTGATCCTCCTGATCGCGTCCGCCGGGCGCCGTTTGCCGGAAGAGGGTATCCTCTCTTGCCTGCAGGCGGCGCCTGCAAAGCAGCACCGTGCCGCAAGGCACACGTAAAGTGGTAAACCAAATGACAGAATCAATTTTGTCCTCGCATCAGGCCGACCCGGCCAACCGCGCCCGCCTGCGCTGGCGTTCACGCCGTGGCCTGCTGGAAAACGACATTATCCTGACCCGTTTTCTCGATGCGTATGAAACCGAATTGACCGATGAAGAAGTTGACGCGCTGACGCGTTTGCTGGATTTATCGGACAATGCGTTAATGGATCTGGTACTGGCCCGTAAAGAGCCGGAAGGCGAAGTCGATCTGCCGCATGTGCGCGCACTGCTGCAACGACTGCGCATTGCCTAGACGCCTGGGCGATATATTGCAAACGGTGCGAGTGGCGCGCTGTAGCACTGCCGAATGCGGTGCGAATTGCAGCCAGAATTTTTGATTTTAATTTCGACTCACTCCCGAGAAGGAAGAGCCCATGAATATCTCTGACACAAAAGCTACCCTGTCGTTCTCCGATGGCAGCCCATCGCTTGAATTTCCAATCTACAAAGGCACGGTTGGCCCGGACGTCATCGACATCCGCAAACTGTACGCCGGTAGCGGCAAGTTCACCTACGACCCAGGCTTTATGTCGACGGCCGCCTGCAACTCGTCGATCACCTACATCGACGGCGACAAGGGCGAGCTGCTGTACCGTGGTTACCCGATCGAACAGTTGGCCGTCAACGCCGACTTCATGGAATCGTGCTACCTGCTGCTGAACGGCGAACTGCCGAACGCGGCGCAGAAGGCCAAGTTCGTCGACACCGTCACCAAGCACACGATGGTGCACGAACAGATGCAATTCTTCTTCCGCGGCTTCCGCCGCGACGCGCATCCGATGTCGGTCCTGGTGGGCACCGTCGGCGCGCTGGCATCGTTCTACCATGACTCGCTGGACATCAACGACCCGCGTCACCGCGAAGTGTCGGCCATCCGCCTGATCGCGAAGATGCCAACCCTGGTCGCCATGACCTACAAGTACTCGGTCGGCCAGCCGTTCGTGTACCCACGCAACGACCTGTCGTACAGCGCCAACTTCATGCACATGATGTTCGCCAACCCGTGCGAAGAGTACAAGGTCAACGACGTGCTGGTGCGCGCCCTGGACCGCATCCTGATCCTGCATGCGGACCACGAGCAAAACGCATCAACTTCGACCGTCCGTCTGGCCGGTTCGTCGGGCGCCAACCCGTTCGCCTGTATCGCTGCCGGTATCGCCTGCCTGTGGGGCCCTGCCCACGGCGGCGCCAACGAAGCGGCACTGAACATGCTGAAAGAAATCGGCACCGTCGAGAACATCCCTGCCTTCATCGCGCAAGTCAAGGACAAGAACTCGGGCGTCAAGCTGATGGGCTTTGGCCACCGCGTGTACAAGAACTTCGATCCACGCGCCAAGCTGATGCGTGAAACCTGCTACGAAGTGCTGCAAGAACTGGGTCTGCAAGACGATCCGCTGTTCAAGCTGGCGATGGAACTGGAAAAGATTGCACTGAACGACGAATACTTCGTGTCGCGCAAGCTGTACCCGAACGTCGACTTCTACTCGGGCATCGTGCAATCGGCGCTGGGCATCCCTGTATCGCTGTTCACCGGTATCTTCGCTATGGCCCGTACGATCGGCTGGATCGCCCAGTGGAACGAAATGATCGCCGACCCAGAGCAAAAGATCGGCCGTCCGCGCCAGCTGTTCGTCGGTTCGACCACGCGTGAAGTACTGCCACTGGACAAGCGTTAATCCACGGCGGTATCGAGCAAACAAAAAAACGGGCTTCGGCCCGTTTTTTTATGCGCGTGCCCGACGCAAGCCGGGGCCGCCGGGCTGTTATGCTCGCACTCTGACCAACAGGAAGCACAATGCGATGAATGAAGAAACCTGCGCCCCCAGCGGCGTGGCCCTCGGCGATACTGCATTTGGCTATACCTTGTCGCTGATCGGCGGGAAATACAAGATGCTGATCCTGTACGCGCTGGCGGAAAACAAGGTGCTGCGGCATAACGAACTCAAGCGCCATCTGGGCGGCATCGCCTTCAAGACCCTCAGCGTTGTACTGAAGGAGCTGGAAGCGGACGCGCTGATCGTCCGCAAGGAGTATCCGCAAGTGCCGCCCAAGGTGGAATACTCGCTCTCCAGCAAGGGGGACTCGCTGATCCCCGTGCTGCATACTCTCTGCGAGTGGGGCGAGCGGCACCAGCCGGTCTGATGCGGATGCACATGGCAAGGCGCTTTTCCATAGTCTAGTAGCTTACTTTTTGTATGGTATGGGTAGTTAATGTGCGTACTTGTGAAAAGTACCCAGCATGGCTATGCTGTTTCTGCCCTTGGAAGCGCGCGGCCACCTGCGGCGCGCCATGGGGCAGGGCATCGGCTTGCCTGCTTTCCTGAGAAGGCGGGGCCGGTGCGTCCCTCTCATTTTCAGGAAAGCAGCATGATGAAAACCCTTGTAATCGTCTTCCATCCCTCCATCGCCACGTCGGTGGCCAACAAGCGCTGGCTGCAGGAGCTGGCGCGGTATCCGGACCGCTATACCATCCACGACGTGCACCAGGCTTATCCTGACGGAAAGATCGATGTGGCGCGCGAGCAGGCGCTGGTGGAGGCGCACACCCACGTGGTCTTGCAGTTCCCCGTGTACTGGTTCAGCTGCCCGCCCTTGTTGAAGCAATGGCTCGACGAGGTGCTGGCGTATGGCTGGGCCTATGGCACGGGCGGCGATGCCTTCAGGGGCCGCAAGGTGGCGCTGGGCGTCACGGCAGGCATCCGCGAGGAAGACTTCACGCCGCAAGGCAAGTGGAACGTCACCCTGGCGCAGCTGCTGGCGCCGTTCGATGTCACCCTGGCGTATATCGGCGCCGACAATGGCCGCTTCTTTGCCTTCTATGGCGCGGAAGACGGGCCGAAGGAAACGGGCTATGCCGAACGGCTGGCGCGCAGCGCGCAAGAGTATGAGCGCTTCCTGGCCGCCTTGTAAGGCCGCTGGCGCGGCCTCAGTTCAAGGCCGCTTCCAGCTGGCGCAGCGCGACCTGTCTTCCTTCCAGCTGCAGGCTGGTGCCCTCATAGGGCTGGGGCATGACGATGCAGCGCGGCGCGTTGTGCTTGAGGATGCCGCCCCAGTGGGCGACCCTGGCGCCGGCCTGGCGGCGGATCGCCTCGACCGTGGCGCCGCTGGCGAGGATGCGGGCTTGCGGAAAGGCTAGCCGCAGCACACCCAGACCGAAATACGCTTGCGGTTCGGCCGCGCTGATATAGATGGTGATCAGGCGCTTGCCGCTGGCGGCGATGGTGTGCGCTAACTGCGCCGCATCGTCGCGCAGGAACTGGGCGTTGACGAGGATGGCGTCGGCCACGCCGCTCAGCAGCAGCGAAGTGGACGGTGCGCGGCCCAGTACATCGAGCTGGAAGGTTTCCAAGGTACGGGAGGGAAGGGCGGCGCGTGCAAACATATTATTCTTTCTGCATTAGGTGCTCATGTCGCATATTATCCTTTCGACCAGGCGCGACAAATAGGGTAGATTGCAATACTTAGTTGCATGGATCGGATGAATCAAGGGAGTAGCGCATGGACCGTATCACCGCCGCACAAGTATTCGTCGCCATCGCCGAGCGGGGCAGCATGGTGGCCGCCAGCGAGGCGCTCGACATGTCGCGCGCCATGGTGACGCGCTACCTGGCCGAAATGGAAGAGTGGGCGGGGGCGCGCCTGTTGCATCGCACCACGCGCCGCCTGAGCCTGACGGATGCGGGCGACGCCACCCTGGCGCGCTGCCGGCAGATGCTGGAAGTGGCCGGCGCCATGGCCGTCACCTCGCCCGAGGGCGTCGACACGCCGCACGGCTTGTTGCGCATCACCTGCTCGCAATCCTTGGCGCAGACGGCGCTCGCTGGCGCAGTGACCGCTTACCTGCGGCGCTACCCGCGCGCCGCCGTCGACCTGCAGATGGAGAACCGCGCCGTCAACCTGGTGGAACAGCGCATCGACCTGGCGATCCGCATCACGAACGCGCTTGAACCGAACCTGATCGCGCGCCAGCTGGCCAGCTGCGCGTCAGTGGTGTGCGCCGCACCATCGTACCTGGCGGCGCACGGCACGCCGCGCCGGGCGCAAGACCTGGCCTTGCACAACTGCCTGACCTATACGTATTTCGGCAAGAGCCTGTGGCAATTTACGCATGACGGGGAAGCGCTCACTGTCCCCGTCAGCGGCCGTTTGTCGGCGAATGAGTCGCTGGTCCTGCTGGTGGCCACGGTGGCGGGGGCGGGCATCGCCATGCAGCCGCGCTATTCGGCCGCGCCGCTGATCGCCAGCGGACAGCTGGTGGAACTGCTGCCCGCTTACGTGCCGCAGGACATGGGCATCTATGGTGTCTACACTTCGCGCCAGCACATGTCGCCGCTGCTGCGCACCATGCTCGACTTCCTGGTCGAGTGGTTTGCCGGCGATGCCGATTGGCTGGCGGCCATCGCGGCGGGGCCGTTGCCGGGCAGACCAGTCGGGCGCAAGCGGCACGCCGGCAGGTCCGCCGATGTGCCGTAAGCACAACAGTGACAGGCTTGCAAGCCCGGGAAAATCAACAACACAGCTTACATTTGCTTGCCAAATAAAATTCAACTTGCAGTTGTTGCGTTACAATACCGCGTGCTATTCTAAATGACGGTATGCAGAATGCTGGTGCAATAAAAAAGCCCTTCCCCACAACTTGATGTGCAATCCGCTAACCGGTCAGGCCGTGTCGCGGAAGGTTAGATTAACCCGCTAATTCCTCGCGAAGCGCGAAGAAAGGTGAGCAATATATGCAGCAATTAACGACCAACTCCTACCTGTTCGGTGGGAATGCTCCGTACGTGGAAGACCTGTACGAGGCGTATCTGAACAATCCAGGCTCGGTACCCGATAACTGGCGTTCCTACTTCGACGCAATGCAGCACGTGCCTGCCGTCGATGGCACCAACAAGCCTGACGTGGCACATGCCTCCGTCGTCGCCTCGTTCGCCGAGCGCGCAAAAGCAGGTCCGATCCGCACAGTGACCGCTTCCTTCGATGCTGAAATGGGCCGCAAGCGCGTCGCCGCCACGCAGCTGATCGCCGCTTACCGCTACCTCGGTTCGCACTGGGCCAACCTGGATCCGCTGCAACGCCAGGAACGTCCGATGATCCCTGAGCTCGAGCCGAGCTTCTACGGTTTCACCGATGCGGACATGGACACCGTGTTCAACATCAGCAATACCTATTTTGGCCCCGAGACCGCCACCCTGCGCGATCTGCTCAACTATCTGCGCGATACCTATACGCGTTCGATCGGCGCCGAATTCATGTACATCTCCGATCCGGCCGAAAAGCGCTGGCTGCAAGAGAAACTGGAATCGATCCGCTCCACCCCGAATTTCACCCCAGAGAAAAAAATCCACATCCTCGACCGCCTCACCGCGGCTGAAGGCCTGGAACGCTATCTGCACACCCGCTACGTGGGCCAGAAGCGCTTCTCCCTGGAAGGCGGCGAGACCTTCATCGCCTCGATGGATGAAACCATCCAGCGCGCCGGCGAAAAAGGCGTGCAGGAAATCGTGATCGGCATGGCCCACCGCGGCCGCCTGAACGTGCTGGTGAACACCCTGGGCAAGGCGCCGCAGGAACTGTTCGAAGAATTCGAAGGCAAGCATGGCGACGACCTGCCAGCCGGCGACGTGAAATACCATCAAGGCTTCTCGTCGGACATCTCCACCGCGGGCGGCCCGGTCCACCTGTCGCTGGCGTTCAACCCGTCGCACCTGGAAATCGTCAACCCTGTGGTCGAAGGTTCCGTCAAGGCCCGCATGGATCGCCGCGGCGACGCGCAGGGCGCGCAAGTGCTGCCTATCCTGGTGCACGGCGATGCCGCTTTCGCCGGCCAGGGCGTGGTCATGGAAACGCTGAATCTGGCGCAAACCCGCGGCTACCATACCGGCGGCACGGTGCATATTGTGATCAACAACCAGATCGGTTTCACCACCTCGGATCCGCGCGATGCCCGCTCGACCCTGTACTGCTCGGACGTCGTCAAGATGATCGAAGCACCGGTCCTGCACATCAACGCCGATGATCCGGAAGCCGTGGTACTGGCGACGCAGATCGCGCTCGACTACCGCATGGAATTCAAGAAGGACATCGTCCTCGACATCATCTGCTACCGCAAGCTTGGCCACAACGAGCAAGATACGCCGGCACTGACGCAGCCGCTGATGTACAAGAAGATCGGCCAGCATCCAGGCACCCGCAAGCTGTACGCGGACAAGCTGGTGGCGCAAGGCGTGATCCCTGCCGATGGCGGCGACAAGATGGTGGCCGCGTTCCGCGACGCCATGGACGCCGGCAAGCACACCGTCGATCCGGTCATCTCGAACTTCAAGAACAAGTACGCCGTCGACTGGCTGCCGTTCCTGAACAAGAAATGGACCGATTCGGCCGACACCGCCGTGCCGATGACGGAACTGAAACGCCTGGCCACCCGCATCACCACTGTGCCGGAAGACTTCAAGGTCCACTCGCTGGTGGAAAAAGTGCTGGGCGACCGCGCCACCATGGGCCGCGGCGAAATGAACCTGGACTGGGGCATGGGCGAACACCTGGCCTACGCATCGCTGGTATCGTCCGGCTACGCCATCCGCCTGACGGGCCAGGATGCCGGCCGCGGCACCTTCGTGCACCGCCACGCCGTGCTGCATGACCAGAACCGCGAACGTTGGGATGCAGGCACCTACATTCCGCTGCAAAACGTGTCGGACAACCAGGCGCCGTTCACCGTCATTGACTCGGTGCTGTCCGAAGAGGCCGTACTGGCCTTCGAATACGGCTACTCGACCGCTGAACCGAACACCCTGACGATCTGGGAAGCCCAGTTCGGCGACTTCGCCAACGGCGCGCAAGTGGTGATCGACCAATTCATCAGCTCCGGCGAAGTGAAGTGGGGCCGCGCTTCGGGCCTGGTCATGATGCTGCCGCACGGTTACGAAGGCCAGGGGCCTGAGCACTCGTCCGCGCGTCCCGAGCGTTTCCTGCAGCTGTGCGCAGACAACAACATGCAAGTGGTGCAGCCGACGACGGCTTCGCAGATCTTCCATTTGCTGCGCCGCCAGATGGTGCGCCAGTTCCGCAAGCCGCTGGTCATCCTGACGCCGAAGTCGCTGCTGCGCAACAAGGATGCCGGTTCGCCGCTGACCGACCTGGCCAAGGGCGGTTTCCAGACCGTCATCGGCGAAGTCGACGACAAAATCGACGCCAAGAAAGTCAAGCGCGTGGTCGCCTGCTCGGGCAAGGTCTACTACGACCTGGTCAACGCACGCAAGACCCGCGGTCAGACCGACACGGCCATCGTGCGCCTGGAACAGCTGTATCCGTTCCCGCACAAGTCGTTCGCTGCTGAACTGAAGAAGTTCCCGAATCTGGTCGAAGTCGTCTGGGCACAGGACGAGCCGCAAAACCAGGGCGCCTGGTTCCAGATCCAGCACAACATCTTCGAAGGCCTGGAATCGGGTCAGCGTCTGGCCTACGCCGGCCGTCCTGCTTCGGCGTCGCCTGCTGTCGGTTACTATGACAAGCACTACGCCCAGCAAAAAGACCTGCTGGAAACGGCATTCTCGAAGCTGAAAGGTTTTATCCTGACCAAGTAAGTGGCTCGATAAGGGGCGCCATGCGAGTGCATGGCGCCTGCTCGCATACATCATGACGGAGCGCCGCCCTTGCTACGCAGGGGCGGCGCCGCAATAACAAAATAAACGGAGTTTTACATGGCACAAATCGAAGTCAAAGTTCCCCAGTTGTCGGAATCGGTTGCGGAAGCGACCTTGCTGGCATGGCACAAGAAAGTCGGCGAAGCAGTCGCGCGCGACGAAAACATGATCGACATCGAAACCGATAAAGTAGTGCTGGAACTGCCGGCGCCGGCCGCTGGCGTGATCGTGCAAATCATCAAGGATAACGGCGCTACCGTCGTTGCCGGCGAAGTCATCGCCATCATCGATACCGACGGCTCGGCCAAGGTCAGCCCGATGGAAGTCTCCGCCGTGCCTGCGCCAGCCCTGGCTGCCGCTGCCCAAGATACCGCCAGTGCTTCGGCGCCAGCTGCTGCGACCAAAGGCGATGTCGCCATGCCTGCCGCCGCCAAGATCCTGTCCGAAAAAGGCCTGTCCGCCGGCGACGTCGCCGGTTCGGGCAAAGACGGCCGCGTGACCAAGGGCGACGCCCTGGCCGCTTCCGCCAAGCCAGCCGTTGCGCCGCTGGCGCCAGCCGCTGCCAAGCCGGCGCTGCAACAAGTTGCCACGCCGTCGGCCGCCAACCTGGGCGACCGCCCTGAAGAGCGCGTGCCGATGAGCCGCCTGCGCGCACGTATCGCCGAGCGCCTGCTGCAATCGCAATCGACGAACGCCATCCTGACCACGTTCAACGAAGTGAACATGCAGCCGGTCATCGACCTGCGCAACAAGTACAAGGACAAGTTCGAGAAAGAGCACGGCGTCAAGCTGGGCTTCATGTCCTTCTTCGTCAAGGCCGCCGTCGCCGCCCTGAAAAAGTACCCGATCATCAACGCTTCCGTTGACGGCAACGACATCGTTTACCACGGCTACTTCGACATCGGTATCGCCGTCGGTTCGCCGCGCGGCCTGGTCGTGCCTATCATCCGCAACGCGGACCAGCTGTCGATCGCCGACATCGAGAAAAAAATCGGTGAATTCGGCGCGAAAGCCAAGGAAGGCAAGCTGACCCTGGACGACCTGACGGGCGGTACGTTCTCGATCTCGAACGGCGGCACCTTCGGCTCCATGCTGTCGACCCCGATCATCAACCCGCCGCAATCGGCCATCCTGGGCGTGCATGCGACCAAGGACCGCGCCGTCGTCGAAAACGGCCAGATCGTGGTGCGTCCGATGAACTACCTGGCCATGTCCTACGACCACCGCATCATCGACGGCCGCGAAGCCGTCCTGGGCCTGGTGGCGATGAAAGAAGCGCTGGAAGATCCTGCACGCCTGCTGCTGGACCTGTAAGCACTGTAGTCCCCCGGCGTAGCCGCCGGGGCAATGTAGCTGATACCCCTTGCCAGAAGACGCAGCTGGCTGATCTCAATGAAAGAGGATTCCTATGAACATCTCTGAAGAAATCAAGCGTCTGCACGAGTTGCACCTGGCGGGCGCCCTGAGCGACGCGGAATTCGCGCAAGCGAAAGCCAAGCTCCTGAGCAATATCAACCTGGACAAGCCGGACAGCACGTCCGGCGCCGGTGCCGCTGCCGGCCCGGCGAACGACCTGGTGCAGGAATTCAACCGCCTGCGCCGTTCGCGCGACGACCGCTGGCTTGGCGGCGTCTGCGGCGGCCTGGGCCGCGCTTCCGGCATGGAAGCGTGGATCTGGCGCCTCGTCTTCGTCCTGTTTACATTGACCTTCGGCTTCGGCGTGGTGATTTACCTTCTATTGTGGATTTTCGTACCAGACGAAGAGATTGGAATAACAAAACATGAGTACTAAACAATTTGACGTAGTTGTCATCGGTGCGGGCCCTGGCGGCTACATCGCCGCCATCCGCGCAGCGCAGCTGGGCTTTTCCGTCGCTTGCGTCGACGAGTGGTCGAACGCCAAGGGCGGCGCCGCTCCTGGCGGTACCTGCACCAACGTCGGCTGCATCCCGTCGAAAGCGCTGCTGCAATCGTCCGAGCATTTCGAACACGCGGGCCACAGCTTCGCCGAGCACGGCATCGACGTCGCCGGCCTGAAGCTGAACCTGGGCCAGATGCTCAAGCGCAAAGACACCGTCGTCAAGCAGAACAACGACGGCATCCTGTACCTGTTCAAGAAGAACAAGATCGCCTTCTTCCACGGCCGCGCCGCTTTCGCTGCCGCCGCCGCTGGCGCGTATGAAATCAGCGTGACGGGCGAAGCCAACGAAACCTTGTCGGCCAAGCACGTGGTCATCGCCACGGGTTCGAACGCGCGCGAACTGCCGGGCGCGCCATTCGACGAGAAGCTGATCCTGTCGAACACGGGCGCACTGGCCATCGACGCCGTACCCGCCAAGCTGGGCGTCATCGGCGCCGGCGTGATCGGCCTGGAAATGGGCAGCGTCTGGCGCCGCCTGGGTTCCGACGTCACCGTGCTCGAAGGCCTGCCGGTCTTCCTGGGCGCCGTCGACGAGCAGATCGCCAAGGAAGCGTCGAAGCTGTTCACCAAGCAAGGCTTGAAGATCAACCTCGGTTGCAAGATCGGTACGATCACGCCAGGCAAGAAAGACGTCACCGTGGAATTCGTGGACGCCAAGGGCGAAGCGCAAAAAGCCGTGTTCGACAAGCTGATCATCTCGATCGGCCGCACGCCGAACACGAACGGCCTGGGCGCAGACAAGGTCGGCCTGCAGCTGGACGAGCGCGGCTTCATCGCCGTTGACGGCGACTGCAAGACCAACCTGCCGAACGTGTGGGCGGTGGGCGACGTCGTGCGCGGCCCGATGCTGGCGCACAAGGCCGAAGAAGAAGGCGTTGCCGTGGCCGAGCGTATCGCCGGCCAGCATGGTCACACCAACTTCAACACGATTCCTTGGGTAATCTACACCTCGCCGGAAATCGCGTGGGTCGGCAAGACCGAGCAAACCCTGAAGGCCGAAGGCATCGCCTACAAGGCCGGCACCTTCCCGTTCATGGCCAACGGCCGTGCGCGCGCGCTGGGCGACACCTCGGGCATGGTGAAATTCCTGGCCGATGCGACCACCGATGAAATCCTCGGCGTGCACATCGTCGGCCCGATGGCGTCCGAACTGATTTCCGAAGCCGTCGTGGCGATGGAATTCAAGGCCTCGGCCGAAGACATCGCGCGCATCTGCCACGCGCACCCATCGCTGTCCGAAGCGACCAAGGAAGCGGCACTGGCGGTTGACAAGCGTACCTTGAACTTCTAATTGTAGTTAGTCCAGCAGGGGCGCTCGCGGATTTTTTCCGCCGGCGCCCTTGTGCGTTAAAGCGAATCCCATGAACGTAGAAGAGTTTTACCAGCACGCGTTGCAGAAGCGTGATTTCAAGGCCGACGCCGCCCAGCGGCGCGCGGTCGACCGCCTGCAGCTGTGCTATGACGAGTGGGTGGCCTACAAGGGCCAGCGCTCGAGCACCTTCAAGCGTCTGATCAACCGTCCCGCCGTGCCGAAGGGCGTGTACATGTGGGGCGGGGTGGGGCGCGGCAAATCGTTCTTGATGGACAGTTTTTACTCGGTCGTGCCCCTGGTGCGCAAGACGCGATTGCACTTCCACGAATTCATGCGCGGCGTGCACCAGCAGCTCGATGAATTGAAAGGCGTGGCCGATCCGCTCGACGAGGTGGCCAAGCGCATCGCCAAGAAATACCGCCTGATCTGTTTCGATGAATTCCACGTCTCGGACATCGCCGACGCGATGATCCTGTACAACCTGCTGTCGGCCCTGTTCGCCAATGGCGTGTCCTTCATCATGACCTCGAATTACGACCCCGACCTGCTGTATCCGGACGGCCTGCACCGCGACCGCATGCTGCCGACCATCGCGCTGCTCAAGGACAAGCTCGACGTGATCAACGTCGACGCGGGCGTCGATTACCGCGGCCGCGCGCTGGAGCAGGTGGAGAGTTACTACACGCCGCTGGGCGCGGACACGGACCGGGCCCTGCGCGACGCCTACACGCGCATCGCCGAGACGGCCGACGAAGATGCGCGCATCCGCATCGAAAGCCGCGAAATCCACTGCCTGCGCCGCGCCGGCGGCATCATCTGGTTCGATTTCGCCACCTTGTGCGGCGGGCCCCGCTCGCAGAATGACTACCTGGAAATCGCCAGCCGCTTCCATACGGTGATATTGTCCGGCATACCGGCCATGTCGGCGGCGCAGTCGTCCGAGGCACGCCGCTTCACCTGGCTGATCGACGTGTTTTACGACCAGAAGGTCAAGCTGATCATGTCGGCCGAAGTGCCGCCTGATGAGCTGTACACGAACGGCATGCTGGCCAACGAGTTTCACCGCACCGTTTCGCGTATCATCGAGATGCAATCGCGCGAATACATGGAAAAAGAACAGCGCGGCGCGGCCGACGCGATCGTTTGAGGCAGGGATAAGGAACATGATGGCAAATACACTATACAAGCTGGGTGCGGCGCTGGGCCTGGTTCTGGCGTTGTCCGCCTGCGCGCACAAGGGTGCCGCGGCATTGGATGAGGTCGGCGCACCGCAGGTGCCCGCCACCTTGTCCGTGGAAGAGGCGGACGCCAAGCTGAAGCAGTCGGCCAGCGAGCGCGAAGCGGCGGAAAACGAGTTTGCCGCGCGCGAAATCGAGTGCTACAACAAGTTTTTCGTGAATAATTGCCTCGACAAGGCCAAGGAAAAGCGCCGCCTGATCCTCGTGCGCCTGCGCGCCATCGACGCGGAAGCGAATTATTTCAAGCGCGCCGAGTCCGTGCGCCTGCGCGATATCGACCTGGCCAGGACGCAGGAAAGCGCGCGCCTTGATGCCGAGCAGCGGGCCGCGGCCGTGCCCAAGCCCGTGAAAGTGGTCACGCCCGATCCGGCGCCGCCCAAGCCGCAAGGCAAGAGCGTTGCCGAACGCGAGGCTGAGCAAGCGGCGAAAGTGGCGAAACAAGCCGCCGACGATGCGGCCGAGGCGCCGCGCCGCGCCGCCCGCGAAGCAGCCTATGCGAAGAAACAGGCTGACGCCGTGGCGCGTCAGAAACGCGTGGCCCAGCGCCTGGCCGAGCGCCAGGCCGAAGCCGATGCCAAGGCCGCCAAGGCAGCCGCCGCTGCCAGCGCGCCGGCGGCTGCCGTGCCTGTGCCGCCGGTCAAATAACACCGCCGCGCAGGGGCACGCCGGAAATGGCGTGCCCTAACGCGCGCGGCAGGTTAAACTATGCACCATGGCTGCCTGCGCGCGCCGCGCCGGTTTCCCAACACTGTTACCAACACTGCCTGGAACGCAACACATGAGCGATGCACAGCAAATAGAGCGGCGCCTGATTGAACTCAACGTGGAGCACCGCGACCTCGATGCCGTCATCGAGTTGCTGATACTCGATGGCCACCATGATGAGCTGCAGCTGCGCCGCCTGAAAAAGCGCAAATTGCAATTGAAGGATCACATCACCTTGCTGAAAATGCAGTTGGTGCCCGACGTTCCCGCCTGAGGGGCGCCAGTAGCGTCCAGTCCAGCCTTCACCTAAGTATATTTTGACCGATCACAATTTATTGCCAGTAAACCCGGATGGCCAGCCGACCGATCTGCAAGCCAGTCCGCCGGCCGAACCGCAGGCGGCGCCTGGCAAACACGATGCCGACATCGAGCGCCTGTTTGGCGCCGGCGGCCCGCTCGGTCCGGCCGTGGGCAGCTACAAGCCGCGCCGTTCGCAAACGGACATGGCCAAGGCCATCGCCAGCGCCATCGACAGCCAGACGACCCTGATCGCCGAGGCGGGCACGGGCACCGGCAAGACCTTCGCCTACCTGGTACCGGCCCTGATGTGGGGCGGCAAGACTATTGTTTCCACCGGCACCAAGAACTTGCAGGATCAATTGTTCCTGCGCGATATCCCCACCGTACGCGCCGCGCTGCAGGCGCCCGTCTCCGTCGCCCTGCTGAAGGGTCGCTCGAACTACGTCTGCCACTATCACCTGGAACGCACGCTGCAGAACGGGCGCATGACCTCGCGCGACGACGTGGGCCATCTGCGCGAAATTTCGCGCTTCATCAAGATGACCAGCTCCGGCGACAAGGCCGAACTGACCAAGGTGCCGGAAAACGCCATGATCTGGAACCTGGTGACGTCCACGCGCGACACCTGCATGGGTGCCGAGTGCCAGTATTACCAGGATTGCTTCGTCATGAAGGCCCGCAAGGAAGCGCAGCAGGCCGACGTGGTGGTGGTCAACCACCATTTGTTCTTTGCCGACGTGGCCCTGAAAGACACGGGCGTGGCGGAATTGCTGCCTTCGGCCAATACCATCATCTTCGATGAGGCGCACCAGCTGCCCGATACGGCCACTTTGTTCTTCGGTAACACAGTGTCGACCTCGCAAATCCTGGAACTGTGCCGCGACGTGCTGGCCGAGGGGCTCGCGCACGCGCGCGGCATCGACTGGGCCAAGACCGTCACCGTGGTGGAAAAGGCGGCGCGCGACCTGCGTTTGACGTTCCCGCAGGATATCGTGCGCCTGTCCCTGCCGCAGATCGCCCCGTCGAGCGACTTCTTCCCCGCGCTCGACACTCTCAAGGATGAGCTTGACGGCATGGTGGCCGTGCTGGAAACGCAGGCGGAACGGGCGGAGACGCTGGAACAGTGCCGTGTGCGCGGCGTCGAACTGGCGCAGCAGCTGAGCGGCTGGAAGTTCGATCCGAAGGCGAAAGTAGCGGCAGGCGAAGAAGCCGTGTTCTGGGTAGAAGCGTTTTCCAGCTCTTTGCAGTTGCATAAAACGCCATTGTCGATCGCGCCGATCTTCAACAACCAGCGCGAAGGCACGCCGCGCAGCTGGATATTCACGTCGGCCACCCTGGCCGTGAAAAACGATTTCAAGCATTTTTCCGAGCAGATGGGCTTGACGGGCGAACCGTCGCACACGTGGCCGAGCCCGTTCGACTATGGCCAGCAAGGCTTGCTGTTCGTGCCGCAAAACCTGCCGCAACCGAACTCGCTGGGCTACACGGACGCCGTCATCGACTGCGCCTTGCCCATCATCGAGGCGGCGGGCGGGCGCACCTTCTTCCTGTGCACTACCTTGCGCGCCGTCAAGCGGGCCGCCGAGCGCCTGGCCGACGAATTCAGGCAGCGCGGCCTGAACTTTCCCCTGTTCGTGCAGGGAGAAAGGGGCCGCACGGAATTGCTCGATCAGTTCCGCGCGGCCGGCAATGGCGTGCTGATCGGTAGCCAGAGCTTCTGGGAAGGCGTCGACGTGCGCGGCGATGCCTTGTCCCTGGTGATCATCGACAAGCTGCCGTTCGCGCCGCCGGACGACCCGGTGCTGGCCGCGCGCATCGAAGTGATGGAAAAGCAGGGCAAGAATGGCTTTATGCACCACTCGCTGCCGGAAGCCATCATCAACCTGAAGCAGGGCGCGGGCCGGCTGATCCGCGACGAGGGCGACCGGGGCGTGCTGATGATTTGCGATCCGCGCCTCATCTCCAAGCCATACGGCAAGCGCATCTGGCAAAGCCTGCCGCCGTTCAAGCGCACGCGTGACACGGCTGAAGTGGTCGAGTTCTTCCGCAACCTGCCCGCCAAGGACGCCTAGCCTTGCTTGCCGGCGCCATCCGCGCGCCGGCTTATTTCCCTTTGTTATCAAGCGAGTAGTGTTTTTCGCGCGCTGCGTGCCTGCGCGCCCGGCATGCCAGAAAGCGGCGCGATCACGCCATTTTCTGGCATTGTGACGCGTGTCCAGGACGCCAGACACATCTTTGTGCCAGCGCAAACAGTCTTGTTGCCGGGCAGTCTACAGTGAGCTCATGCCTTGCAGGATGAGGCGCGGCGATGGCAGGGCCGCACGGGGAACAGGGGGATGCCATGGAGATCCGCTACGGCTGTTTCTTGAGTTATGCACACGGCCAATATGCGTTCATGAACAAGTTCAAGAATGACCTCATCGAGGCGCTGGCGTGCTATCTGGAGCCGCACCTCGACCGCGAGGAAGTCCTGTTCATCGACAGCGAGCAACTGGGCGGCGGCGACGATATCGACCAGCGCGTGGCGCGCGCCATGTGCCAGAGCGTCTGCATGATCGTGCTGTACACGCCGAGATATGAAGCGCATGGCTATACGCGGCGCGAATTTGCCGCCATGCAGCTGATCGAACAGGAGCGCCGCGCCTGGTATGAGCTGCCCAGCCACCTGATCATTCCCATCATCATGACGCGCCATCCGGACGGCTTGCCGCCGCAAATCACGGAGTCGGGTCTGTACGTCGATTTTTCCGGCTATACGCTGGCCAGCGGCGACCTGAAGTCGAATCCGCAATACCTGCCCGACATCGAACGCATCGTGCAGCGCATCGCCACGCATTACCACTTGCTCAAGCGGTCAACACCGCCCGGCCACGATTGCAGCCGTTTCGTGTTGCCCGATATTCCACCGGAATGGCGCGCCATTCCGCCTCCCCACTTTCCACGTTAATCACGTAAAAGGTCCCGTCATGGAATGCCAACGCCTCTCCCTGCCACCTTTGAGCGCCCCTGGCGAAGTCGTCACCTTCTATTCCTACAAGGGCGGCACCGGCCGCACCATGGCTCTGTCGAACATCGCCGTCCTGCTGGCGCGCCGTGAAAACGCCAGCGTGCCCGTGCTGATGCTGGACTGGGACATGGAAGCGCCGGGCCTGCACCATTATTTCGAGCAGCACGAGGAGCGGCCGGGCGTGCTCGAGTTCTTCGAGGCGTGCCGCCAGCAGATCGAGCGTATCAGCCTGGAAACGGCGGGCGCGCGCGCTGGCGGGCAGGCCGGTGGGCGCGAAGATGGGGGCCGCGAGGACGCGGCGCTGGCCCAGCGCGTGCTCGACGCCATCGACTGGCAGCAGTACGTGGTGCGCGTCGACCAGGGCAGTCCCCTGTACCTGATGCGCGCGGGGCGCTTCGACGCCAGCTACAGCGAGCGCCTGGCGCAGATGCGCTGGGACCAGCTGTTCGACAGCTGCCCGGCCCTGTTCCGCTGCTTTGCCGATACCCTGGCCCAGCATTTCCGCTATGTGCTCGTCGATTCGCGCACGGGGCGCACGGACAGCGCCGGCATCTGCACCACCTTGCTGCCGAAAAAGCTGGTGGTGGTCTTCACGCCGAACCGGCAAAGCCTGGAAGGCGTCGACGCGCTCGTCACGCGGGCCATCGAGTACCGCCGCAGCCATGAAGATGAACAGCGTCCGCTGCTCGTGTACCCCTTGCCGTCGCGCATAGAAATGGGCGACGGGGCGCAGCGTGCCGAGTGGCGCCGCGGCGACGCACACAAGGGCATCGCCGGTTTTCAGCCCATGTTCGAGCGCCTGCTGCGCACGTCCTACGGCTTGCCGCAGATCGCCCTCGACAGCTATTTCGACGAAGTCCAGCTGCAGCAGACGAAAACCTTTGCCTATGGCGAGCAGCTGGCCGTGCGCATCGACCAGGGCGGCGACCGCTTTTCCCTCACGCGCACCTTCGAAGCCTTTTTGCACTGGCTGACGGGCGGCTATTTCCCCTGGCAGTCGAGCCGCGAAATCGCCTTGCTGGGCGCCATCAGCGAAGCGCGCCAGGCCTTGCAGCTGGAACCGGGCCGCGCCGTGGCCCTGCCGCTGGCGCGCGATCTGGCCCGTCTGGGCGAGCTGTACCGCAAGGATGGACGCAGCGCGCAGGCGCTCGACGCCTTTCGCCAGAGCGTCGAGATCCGCGTGCGCCTGCTGGGCGAGGAGCATCCCGACAGCCTGGCGTGCAAGAGCGGCATGGCACGCCTGCTGCGCCAGCTGGGCAAGCTCGATGAAGCGCGCTTCCTGGAAGAAGACGTGCTCGACGTGCGCGAGCGCGTGCTGGGCAGCGAGCATCCCGATACCCTGGCCGCCCGGGCTTGCCTGGCGAAAACCCTGTTGCTGCAGGGCGAGCTGGCGGCGGCGCTGCTGCTGCAGGATACGGTGCTGGCCACCTATGTGCGCCAGCTGGGCGGCGAGCATCCGCTGACCCTGGAAGCGATGGATGGCCGCGCCGCCACCTTGCTGCGCATGGGCAGGCTGGCGCAGGCGCGGCAATTGCTGGGCACGGTGGTGGCGGCGCGCGAGCGCCTGTTTGGCGCCGAGCATGGCGATACCTTGCGCAGCAAGCTGGCCCTGGCGCAGGCGCTGGGACGCGAAGGCGACCTGGAGGGCGCGCGGCGCCTGCTCGCCGCCGTGCTCGGGGTGCAGGAGCGGCGCCTGGGCAGCGACCATGCGGCCACGCTGTCCACGCGCGACTTGCTGGCCGATATCGTGGCCGGGCAGGGCGACTGGGCCGGCGCGCGCCAGCTGCACGAAGACCAGGTGGCCGCGCGCGAGCGCACGCGCGGGCTCGACCATCCGGAGACCCTGATGAGCCAGCGCAAGCTGGCCGAGGCGCTGCTGCGGCGCGGTGAACTCGATGCGGCGCGCAGCGTGCAGGAGCAGGTGCTGGAAGTGCATGCGCGCCTGCTGGGCGAAGACCACCTCGATACCTTGCACAGCAAGAAGCAACTGGCCGGCACCCTGCAGCAGCAGGGCGACAGCGAGGCGGCGCGCCTGCTGGAAGACGCCGTGCTCAGCGGCAGCGACCGGCTCTTGAATGCGCCCGTCACGGGGCATGCGGACAGCGTGCTCGACGGTGCGCGGCATTTGCAGGAAACCATCCTGGCCGGCCGCGCCAACGAACAGGATGCGGCCGAGCCGGACACCCTGGCCAGCATGATCTCGATGTTGCAAGGCATGATCGAACGGGAACAGTATGCGCAGGCGGGCGAACTGGCCGAACATTTGAAGTCTTGCCTGCTGCGCCCGGGCGTGCCGGGCAAGCTGCGCAGGCGCGGCATGGCGCAGCTGAAAAGAATGTACAAGTTGCAAGGCGACCTGAATGCCTTGCTGGCCTTGCAGGAGGATGAGGTGCAGGCGCTGGAAGGGGCGCTGTCGGAAGCGCGCATCGAGCAGCGCTGAGCTTGCGCGCCAGGTTCGCGCGGCGGCACAAAAAATGCTGCCTATCGGCGTGCGGCATGCGCAGTGTGGGCATTGCTTCAGGTAAAATCTCGTTATGAGAATCCTTATCAGTAACGACGACGGTTACCTGGCGCCAGGCCTGGCGGCCCTGGCCGACGCGCTCGCGCCCATTGCCGACATCGTGGTGGTGGCGCCCGACAGCAACCGTTCGGGCGCGTCCAATTCGCTGTCGCTGGACCGGCCCCTGTCCGTGCACAAGGCCGCCAACGGCTTTTATTTTGTCAACGGCACCCCCACCGACTGCGTGCACGTGGCGTTGACGGGCATGCTCATCGAGCGCCCCGACCTGGTGGTCTCGGGCATCAACAACGGCCCCAACATGGGTGACGACACCCTGTATTCGGGCACCGTGGCCGCCGCCACGGAAGGCTATCTGTTCGGCATTCCCTCCATCGCCTTTTCCCAGTCGCAGTTCGGCTGGGCCAATTTGGACGCGGCTGCCCGCGTGGCGCGGGAAATCGTCGAGCGCCAGTTCGACGCCCTGCAGAAACCGTATTTGCTGAACGTGAATATCCCCGCCATTCCTTACGAGCAATTGCAAGGCATGGCGGCCACGCGCCTGGGCAAGCGCCATTCGGCCGAGCCCGTCATCCGCGCGCTCGACCCGCGTGGCCGTGAAATCTTCTGGATCGGCCCCGCCGGCGCGGCCAAGGAAGGCGGTCCGGGCACGGACTTCCATGCTGTTGAACATGGACAAGTATCGATCACGCCGCTGCAGATCGACCTGACCCATACCACCCAACTCGATGCGCTGGCGAAAGGCCTGGCATGACCGCTCACTATGACTGACAAGCCGCGTACCTTCCCCCTTTCCCTCGATTCGCTGGCCGGCAAGCCCGCCAGGCAGGGCGGGGGGCAGTCGCTGGCCCAGTCCAGGATCGCCACGCCGCAGACGGCCACGCAGAATGCGGCGCAAAACGCGGCGCGCGGCGTGGCGCAGCCGTATGGCGCGCACGCGGCCATCGCGCCATCGCGCGCGCAAGTCATCGCCAATGAGCGGGCGCAGCCGGCCGTGGTGTCGCCGCCGCGGCAAAACCCGCTCGTCTCGGAGGCCGTGCGCCGGGCCATGGTGGCGCGCGTGGCGAAGCAGGGCGTCAAGGACCAGGTGGTGCTCGACGCCCTGCAAGCCGTGCCGCGCCACCTGTTCATGGACGAGGCGCTGGCGTCGCAAGCCTACATCGACGCCTCCTTGCCCATCGGACACCACCAGACCATCTCGCAGCCGTACATCGTCGCGCGCATGATCGAAGTGATGCGCCAGGGCGGCAGCTTGCAGCGCGTGCTGGAAATCGGCACGGGTTGCGGTTACCAGGCGGCGGTGCTGTCGCTGGTGGCGAAGGAGGTGTATTCGATCGAGCGCATCCGGCCCCTGCACGAGCTGGCGAAGGCCAATTTGCGCCCGCTGCGCGTGTCGAATCTGCGCTTGCAGTACGGAGATGGTATGCTTGGCCTGCCGCAGGCGGCGCCCTTCGACGGGATCATCCTTGCCGCAGCCGGCCTGGAAGTCCCGCAAGCCTTGCTGGAACAGCTGGCGCCCGGCGGGCGTCTGGTTGCGCCGGTGGGGGCTAAATTGCAACACTTACAACTCATTACCCGGGTGGGGAAAATGGAATGGACTAGCCAAACCCTGGAAGATTGCCATTTCGTGCCTTTGCGCCCGGGCACCATATGATCCCCGGATCAGCTAGCAAGCAGGACATATAATTACATGCGAATGATTAAGAAAAGTAACATACTTCTATGTAGCATCACCTTGGCCGCGCTGTTGAGCGGTTGCGGCACGACGGGCGTCCAGGCACCCGTCGTTGAGCGCCATCCATCGAGCAGCAGTGCCGCCGCCAGCGATCCGCGCGACCGCGACCCGGCCTATTACACGGTCAAGCGCGGCGACACCCTGTTGCGCATCGCCCTCGAGCACGGCCAGAATTACCGCGACCTGGTGGCCTGGAACGACTTGAGCAATCCGAACGACATCAAGGTCGACCAAGTGTTGCGCGTGCTGCCGCCGACTGGCGACACAGGCGGCGCGCAAACGTCGGCCGTCGTGATGCCGCCGTCGACGGAAATCAAGCCGGCCGCGCCTGCCGTGCCGAAGAAAACGGGCCCGCGCGGCGAGAAGCGCGCGTATTCCGACGCCACCCTGGCCGAGCTGCGCGCCGATGGCGGCTCCGGCGACGCCAAGCCGGCGCCCGCGCCGGCGGCAACTGTCGCCGCCGCACCGGCCGCCGCCGCTGCCGCCCCTGCCGCATCGGCGCCTGGCGACGACAGGATCAGCTGGATGTGGCCTTCCGAAGGCAAGGTCATCGGCACTTTTGACGAAGGCAAGAACAAGGGCGTCGATATCGCCGGCAAGGCCGGCCAGCAAGTGGTGGCCGCAGGCGCGGGAAAAGTCATGTATGCCGGGAGCGGAATCCGTGGTTATGGTAATCTTGTCATCGTGAAGCACAGTAATAGTTTATTGTCGGCATATGCGCATAACCGCAGCATCCTGGTGAAGGAAGGGCAGAACGTCAACAAAGGCCAGGCCATCGCTGAAATGGGCGACTCCGATGCCGACCGCGTCAAGCTGCACTTTGAAATCCGCCAGCAGGGCAAGCCTGTCGACCCTTCGAAATTCCTGCCTAACCGTTAGGTAAAGCAATGACACACGCGCCGCACGATCAGCTGGACGATGACCCGGAACTGCCGGAAGACGGGGCAGACGAAGTCGTGACGGACGATGCCGGCGAGCTCGACGGCATTGACGCCGTCGAGGCGGGCGAGGGCGGCGAGGTAGCCAGCGTCAGCGTGGTGGTCGAAAGTGTCGATGAACTGAAAAAGGTGCTGGCGGCCGAGCTGTCGACCGATACCACGCAGCACTATCTGAACCAGATCGGCACGCGGCCCCTGCTGACGGCGGCGCAAGAAGTGCATTACGCCACCCTGGCCAAGCAGGGCAATTTCGAAGCCCGGCAAACCATGATCGAGCACAACCTGCGCCTCGTCGTGTCGATCGCCAAGCATTACATCAACCGCGGCGTGGTCCTGCTCGACATGATCGAGGAGGGCAATATCGGCCTGATGCGCGCCATCGACAAGTTCGAGCCCGAACGCGGTTTCCGTTTCTCTACCTACGCCACCTGGTGGATACGCCAGAGCATCGAACGCGCCATCATGAACCAGGCGCGCACGGTGCGCCTGCCCGTGCACATGGTGCGCGAACTGAATCAAATTCTGCGTGGCAAGTACCACCTGGAAGCCCAGCACCACGATGGCAAGGATGCCACTGCGGAAGACATCGCCCACCTGGTGGGGCGTCCCGTGGAAGAAGTGCAGGATATCCTGGCCCTGTCCGAGCACGCCACCTCGCTCGACGCGCCGCTCGACAACGATCCGCAGTCGTCCTTGATGGACATGCTGCCCGGCGCCAGCGAAGACAGCCCCGACGCGCGCGCGGAACACCATGAAATGACGGTGCTCGTGCGCGACTGGCTGACCAAGCTGCCCGACAAGCAGCGCGTCGTCATCATGCGCCGTTTTGGCCTCGACAACGACGACCCGGCCACCCTGGAAACCCTGGCCGAGGAAATGGGCGTGACGCGGGAGCGCGTGCGCCAGATCCAGCAGGAAGCCTTGATTAAGTTGAAGCGCGCCATGGCGGCACGCGGCGTGGTGCGCGACTCGCTGCTCTAGGACGCCCGGTCCCGGTATTTCAGGGGCTGCATCTGCTATCATACGCCCCGCTCGCGGCGCCTGACCTTTCCCCCATTGTTTGCAAGTTCCAGCGCGGCCCTGCGTCTTGGCCCACTCTTACCTATTGATCGCTATGCAAGAAAATATCATCGAAATCAAATCGCTCGACATGGACGCCCGTGGCGTTGGCCATATTGAAAACGAAGACGGCTCGCCGGGCAAGGTCGTGTTTGTCGAAGGCGCGCTGCCGGGCGAGCGCGTCAGCTTTGTGACGTTCAAGAAGAAGAAAAACTGGGAAATGGCCCGCATGACGGCGCTGCACCGCGAATCGTCCATGCGCGTGACGCCCAAGTGCAAGCATTTCGACAATTGCGGCGGCTGCTCGATGCAGCACCTGGAACCGTCGGCGCAAGTGGCGATCAAGCAGCGCGTGCTGGAAGACAACCTGTGGCATATCGGCAAGGTACGTCCGCAAAGCATCATGCGCCCCATGTATGGTCCGACCTGGGGCTACCGCTACCGCGCGCGCCTGTCCGTGCGCCACGTCAAGAAGAAAGATGCCGTGCTGGTGGGCTTCCATGAAAAGAAATCGGCGTTTGTCGCCGACATGGATAGCTGCGAAATCCTGCCGCCGCACATCTCGGCCATGCTGCTGCCGCTGCGCGGCTTGATTGCGTCGCTGTCGATCTTCGACCAGATGCCGCAGATCGAGCTGGCTGTCGGCGAAGATGTCACCGCCATGGTCTTGCGCATCATGTCGCCATTGACGGCGGACGATGAAACGAAATTGAAGGCTTTTGCCGACGAGTACGGCGTGCAATGGTGGTTGCAGGTGAAGGGCCCGGAAACGGCCGTGCCGTTCTATCCGCTGGACAAGCAATTGCACTACCTGCTGCCGGAATTCGGCGTCAAGATGCCGTTCAAGCCTGTTGATTTTACGCAAGTGAACCACCACATCAACCGCGTGCTGGTATCGAAAGCCCTGCGTTTGCTGGAAGTGCAGCCGACGGATCGCGTCGCCGACCTGTTCTGCGGCCTGGGCAATTTTACTTTGCCGCTGGCCACGCAAGGCAGCGAAGTGGTCGGTATTGAAGGCAGCACCACCCTGACGGAGCGGGCGCTGGAAAACGCGCTGGCCAATGGCCTGGCGGAAAAAACCTCGTTCTCGACGCGTAACTTGTTCGAAGTGACGACGGACGACCTGATCGCGCTGGGCCGTTTTGATCGCATCCTCGTCGACCCGCCCCGCGACGGCGCCATGGCCCTGTGCCAGGCACTGGTCGGTCTGTCGCAAGTGCGTCCGGACCTGCTGCCCAAGCGCATCGTGTACGTGTCGTGCAGCCCGTCGACCCTGGCGCGCGACGCCGGCATCCTGGCGCTGGAAGCGGGTTATGTATTGAGCAAGGCGGGCGTGGTGAACATGTTCCCGCACACGTCCCACGTGGAATCCATGGCAGTGTTTGATTTGCTCTGAGGGCACACCTGAGAAAACGTCCATAGCTGCGTTGCCTTGCCTAGCCGTACTTACGTACGTACTGTCTTTGGCAAGGTGACTTGCTCTGAACGTGGAAAAACGTCCATAGCTGCGTTGCCTTGCCTAGCCGTACTAACGTACTGTCTTTGGCAAGGTGACTTGCTCTGAACGTGGAAAAACGTCCATAGCTGCGTTGCCTTGCCTAGCCGTACTATTCGTACTGTCTTCGGCAAGGCGCCTTGCTCTGAACGTTTTTCAGGCGCGCTGAAGCTCCCCCATGCGCTGGCCTTGATTCCGCGCTAATACCACTTACAGCGTATTAAAAAACTGGTCTGTCTTTTCCCGATCCAGCGTCTTTTTTCATCCTCCCTCTGCCGTTTTTTGATTGTCCAGTAGGACAACACGCCGTTCGCATAAGCCGCTGCGCTTTTTGTGCGAAGTGGTATTGCCCACTTCGAGGCCACTTCAAAACCACTTGACCGCCTATTTTTTCAGCAGCATGCTGTTCTTGCAACTGCAGAAAAACAAAATCACAGGGTAGCTTTTTATCGAAGCAGAGTGGTATTTCCGCAAACCTGAACAGGAGACAGCGTGGAAAATTTAATACTCAAAAAAACGATCAGGAACATGATGATATGTCTGGCCAGCGGTGGCGTGCTGGCGGCTTGCGGCGGTGGCGGCGATGCCAGCGCGCCGGCTGGCTCGCAATTGCTGGCGGCCAGCACGGTGGTCGCCTGCGTGCCGTGGCAAGAGGGCGGCACGTACAACGCGGGCACGGTGGTCACTTACCTGGGCGCCAATTACACGGCCCTGGTGACGCAGACCGACCACGTGGGCTCGGGCTGGAACCCCGTTTCCACGCCTAGCCTGTGGAGCGCGGGCGGCACGTGCGATGGCGGAACTACGCCAACTCCTACGCCGACACCGACTCCCACGCCAACTCCGACGCCCACCCCGACGCCGAATCCAACCCCGACCCCGACACCCACTCCGACGCCAACCGGCGGCACCTGCGCACTGGCGTGGGCGGCCGGCACGGCTTACAGCGCGGGCGCCACCGTCAGCTATGCGGGCACGAATTACCGCGCCAACTACTGGACGCAGGGCGACAACCCGTCGACCAGCAGCGGCGCTGCCGGCACGGGCAAGCCTTGGACCAGCCTGGAGATCTGCAGCACCACGCCGACGCCAACCCCGACGCCGACACCGACGCCGACGCCGACGCCAACACCGACTCCAACCCCGACACCGACGCCAACGCCAACGCCAACGCCAACGCCGACCGGCCGCGAAGTCGGTTCCTATTTCGCCCAATGGGGCGTATATGGCCGCGACTATGAGGTGGCGAACGTGCATACCAGCGGCGTGGCCGACAAGCTGACCTTCATCAACTACGCTTTCGGCAATATCTATCCGAAAAACGGCGGCTACGAATGCGGCATGATCACCAAGACGGAGCCGGGCGCGACGAATCCGAATTCGCCGGACGCGGGCACGGGCGGCGATGCCGAGGCCGACTACATCCGCACGCCGAAGCGCACCGTCGATGGCCAGGCCATTCCGTGGGACGCTCCATTGTCGGGCAACTTCCTGCAGCTGAAAAAGCTGAAGGCGGCGCACCCGAACCTCAAGTTGTTCATTTCCCTGGGCGGCTGGAGCTGGTCGAAGAACTTCTCCGTCGGTTCGGCCACCGATGCGCTGCGCAAGCAGATGGTGCGCTCGTGTATCGATATCTACATCAAGGGCAACCTGCCGGTGCAGGGCGGTCGCGGCGGCGTGGGTGCGGCGGCCAACATCTTTGACGGCATCGACATCGACTGGGAATACCCGGTCGGCGGCGGCCAGCCGTACAACACGGTCAGCCCCAACGACAAGCGCAACTTCACCTTGCTGATGGCGGAATTCCGCAGCCAGCTCGATGCGCTCGGCGCCGCCAACGGCAAGCGCTACCTGTTGACGGCCGCTGTCGGTGCCGGCAAGGACAAGATCGACAACACGGAACCGGCCCTGTACTCGCAGTACATGGACTGGATCAACCTGATGACGTACGACTTCCACGGCGGCTGGGAAAACAGCACCAACTTCAACGCCCAGCTGTTTGCCGACCCTGCCGATCCGTCAACGGGCATGGCGCGCGAATACGTGGGCGACAAGGCGGTGCAGTACATGATTGCCGCCGGCGTGCCGCGCGACAAGCTGCTGCTGGGCATACCGTTCTATGGCCGCGGCTGGACGGGCGTGGCGCCGGGACCGAACGGCGATGGCTTGTACCAGGCGGCCACGGGCACGGCGCCGGGTACGTACGAGTCGGGTATCGAGGACTATAAAATCCTCGTCGCCAAAGCCGGCACGCGCTACTACCATCCCGTGACCAAGCAGCTGTACCTGTACACGGGGGCGGGCGGCCAGTGGTGGAGCTATGATGATCCGACCGTCATCGGCACCAAGGTGAAATACGTGAAGGACCAGGGCTTGCGCGGCGCGTTCTCGTGGGAACTCGATGGCGACGCGAATGGCGTGCTGGCGACCGAGGTGTGGAAGGTACGCTAACCGTGTGCTAGCGTAGCAGGATGCGGCCGGGCGGCATTGCTGCCCGGCCGCTTGTTCATATAAAAAAAGAGGAGACGGGTGATGGCGGCAGTATCGGCATTCGGAGTCAAGCAACAGGAACAGGAACAGGAGCTGAGCCGCGAGTGGCGTAGCTGGATTGCGGAAAACCTCATGCTGGGCAGCCATCCGTCGGCGCTGATGCCGGTGCTGCAAAAGGCCGGCATCACGGAAACCCTGGCGCGCCGCGAAGTGGAGCTGGCGCTGCACAGTCCCTACCTGGCCGGCGCCGTGCGCTTGTCGAACCGCCTGGCCAAGCGCGACTGGGTGATCGATATCCAGCGCAAGCTGAACCAGCTGCGCCCGCCCGAGATTCCCCGCCGCGACAAGCTGTCCGCGCAGGAATTCCTCGACGAATACTATTCGACCAACCAGCCCGTCATCATCACGGGCATGATGGATGACTGGCCCGCCATGGCCAAGTGGAGCCCGGCCTACTTCCGCGACCATTTTGCGCAGCGTGAAGTGGAAGTGCAGTTCGGCCGCGAAGCGGATGCCCAGTATGAAATGAACAGCGTGGCGCACAAGCGCAAGATGGCGTTCGGCGAGTACGCGAGCCTGGTCGAGGGCAGCGGTGCGACCAATGATTTCTATATGACGGCAAATAACAATTCGCAGAACCGGCAAGCCTTGCGCGAGCTGTGGGACGATATCGGCCAGCTGCCCGAGTACCTGGAGCAGAGTGGCGGCCCGACGGGTTTTCTATGGTTCGGCCCGGCTGGTACGGTGACGCCGTTCCACCATGACCTGACGAACAACTTCATGGCGCAAGTCAAAGGGCGCAAGCGGTTGCGCATCATGGCCGCCTGCGAGGTGGCGCGCGTGTACAACCAGCGCCACTGTTTTACACCCGTCGACGGACGCGCCATCGACCTGCAGCGCTATCCGCTGATGGCCGACGTGCAGGTGCGCGAATGCGTGCTGGCACCGGGCGAGATCCTGTTTTTGCCCGTCGGCTGCTGGCATTTCGTCGAAGCGCTCGACGTATCGATGACGGTGGCGTTTACCAACTTCAAATGGGATAACGATTTTTACAGCAAGTATCCGCCGAATCACGACTTTTGATCGTCGCGCGGATTGCCGCGAACGCGCAGGGAACAGCCGCCGAACAGGCGGCTTTTTTCATTGTACGGTGTGCTTCTTGTATAAGATATTTCCATAAAATAATTGATTGAAATCATTTTGCAGCAATTATTTTGATATGAATCGCCATGATGTTTCATTATCCAGCTGGTGATGGCGGGCGGATAATTTGATGGCTGGCGCGGCGCCGGGCCTCTGAGCGGGCTTGCCGGTGCGCACCGGCACCGACAACCATCTGGAGGCGGCAGGGCATGAACACGCAGCAAATGACACAGTTACAGCAAGCACCGGCAAGTAGTACGGAACTCCAGCTTGACACGCGGCTGACCCGCGAAGCGGCCGAGCTGCTGGCCAGGGCCGATATCCACTTGAATGGCCGCGCCGCCTGGGACATGCAGCTGCGCAAGCCGGGCGTGCCCGAGCGGGCTTTTGCCAGCGGCAACCTGGGCCTGGGCGAAGCGTACATGGATGGCGACTGGGATGCGCAGCAGCTCGACGAATTCTTTTGCCATCTGCTGCGCGCCAGGGTGGCCGACGATGTGCGCCCCATGCGCCTGGCCTTCCACGCGCTGTACGCGCGCCTGTTCAACCTGCAGACGGAGCGACGCGCGTGGATGGTGGGCAAGGAGCACTATGACCTGGGCAACGCCTTCTATGCGGCCATGCTCGATCCGCGCATGACCTATACCTGCGGCTACTGGAAGGACGCCGGCAAACTGGCCGAGGCGCAGGAAGCCAAGCTCGATCTGGTCTGCCGCAAGCTGCGCCTGGAACCGGGCATGCGCGTGCTCGACATCGGTTGCGGCTGGGGCAGTTTCATGCGCTATGCGGCGGAAAAATACCAGGTGCAATGCGTGGGCGTGACGATTTCGCAAGAGCAGGTCGCCTACGCGCGCGGCATGCCGGGCGGAGAAAACCTGGACTTCCGCCTGCAGGATTACCGCGACACCGATGAAAAATTCGACCGCATCGTCAGCATCGGCATGTTCGAGCACGTGGGGCACAAGAATCACCGCACCTTCATGCAAGTGGCGCACCGCTGCCTGGAAGACGACGGCCTGTTCCTGCTGCACACGATCGGCAAGAACAAGCGCGATTCCGCATGCGATCCGTGGATCGACAAGTACATCTTCCCGAATGGCGACTTGCCCTCCATCGGCCAGATCGGCGACGCCATCGATGATTTATTTATCGCCGAGGACTTGCACAACTTCGGCGCCGACTACGACAAGACCCTGATGGCCTGGCATGCGAACTTTGAGCAGGCCTGGCCGCAGTTTGCGGCCCAGCTGGGCGAGCGCTTCCACCGCATGTGGTCATATTATTTGCTGTCCTGCGCGGGCGCCTTCCGCGCGCGCGACCTGCAGCTGTGGCAATGGGTCTTGTCGAAGCAGGGCGTGCTCGGTGGCTATGATCGCGTCAGCTGATATCATGGCTTGATGGACATCAATCAGGCGCGTACCTTCCTCGAAGTGGCTTCCTGCGGCAGCTTCATCATGGCGGCCGAGCGCATGCACGTGACGCAGACGGCCGTCAGCGCCCGCATCCGCACCCTGGAGCAGCAGCTGGGGCGCCAGCTGTTCGTGCGCAACAAGGCGGGCGCGCGCCTGACGCCGGCCGGCGAGCGCTTCATGCGCCACGCCGCCACCATGGTGCAGGTGTGGGAGCGGGCGCGCCACCAGGTAGCCTTGCCGCCGGGGCGCGACGACGCCGTCAGCATCGGCTGCGAACTGAGCCTGTGGCAGCCGCTGCTCGGCGACTGGCTGATACGCATGAGCCGCGATTGTCCCGAAATCGCCTTGCGCGCCGAGGTCGACAGTCCCGCGCGCCTGCTCGACGCCGTGCACGACGGCTCGCTGGACCTCGCCGTGCTGTACAACCCGCCGCAGCGCCCGGGTCTGGCCGGCGAATTGCTGGCCGAGGAAAAGCTGGTGATGGTGACCACGCGCGCCGACGGGCAGATGCAGGCCGATACCTATGTGTACGTCGACTGGGGACCCAGCTTCGCGGCCAACCACCAGGCGGCGTATCCTGAACTGAGCAGCCCGCCCGTGTCGATCTCGCTGGGCCCGCTGGCCCTCGTGTACCTGCTGGAAGTGGGCGGCGCCAGTTATTTTCGTATCGGCAGCGCGCAGCCGTATCTCGATGGGGGCTTGCTGTACCGCGTGCGCGACGCGCCAGAATTCTCGCATTCCGCCTACGCCGTGTATGCGGCCCAGCGCGACAACCCGACCCTGGACCGCGCCCGCGCCTGCCTGCTCGAGGTGGCGGAGAAGATCAAGTAATTTGAACGGACGTAAAAAAGCCGACCCGCGGGTCGGCTTTTGTTTTCATGCTCTGGCGCATAAGCGCAGCGCATAAAACGTTCAGGGCAAAGCACTGCAACGCCGCCCTGGGCGTTTTTGCGTTAGCGCTTAGTCGCGGCTGCCGCCAGCGAAGCCCAGAAGGGAGAGCAGGCTGGTGAAGATGTTGTACACGTCCAGGTAGATGCGCAGGGTGGCCGAGATGTAGTTGGTCTCGCCGCCGTTGATGATTTGCTGCACGTCATACAGGATGTAGGCCGAGAAGATGGCGATGGCGACCATGGAGATCACGATCGACAGTGCCGACAGGCCCAGGAAGATGTTCGCCACCGATGCGAGGATCAGCACGATCACGCCGGCGAACAGCCATTTGCCCATGGCCGAGAAATCGCGCTTCGACACAGTGGCGATCGTCGCCATCACGGCCAGGATGGTGGCCGTGCCGCCGAATGCCGTCATGATCAGCATGCCGCCGTTCGAGTAGCCGAGCGTGCGCGTCAGGATGGGCGTGAGCATCAGGCCCATGAAGAAGGTAAAGCCCAGCAGGACGGCGACGCCGAGGCCCGAGTTCTTGGTTTTCTCGATCGCGTACATGAAGCCGAATGCGACGGCCATGAAGATGATGAAGCCCATGCCGCCGGTCAGCATCGGCAAATGCATTTGCACGCCGATGAAGGCGCCCAGCACGGTCGGTATCATGGACAGTGCCAGCAGCCAGTAAGTGTTGCGCAAGACCTGGTGGCGGACTTGCTGCATGCCCCCCGACAGGTCAAAGGTGCGTTGCATGTTCTGATTCATAGTGCCTCCGTGTTGTCAATTCAAATTACTGCTTTACCCAAGGATAGCATGGGGGCCGGAATTTGCCAAAAAAGCAGCTTAAGATTTCATTAAACAGGGGCAGGGCGGCAAGATGCCCCTGCCTGTCTGGGTGATATGGGGTGGAGTATGGTAAAATCAAAGGTTGATTGAGTTATCAATTTACCGTTTTAAACCTTACTTTTATTGGAGTTTTCACACATGGCAATCGAACGCACCCTGTCGATCATCAAACCAGACGCAGTTGCAAAAAACGTAATCGGTCAAATCTACACCCGTTTTGAAAACGCTGGCCTGAAAATCGTTGCAGCACGCATGACCCAACTGTCGCGCGAACAAGCTGAAGGCTTCTACGCAGCGCACAAAGAGCGCGGCTTCTTCAAGGATCTGGTCGACTTCATGGTTTCCGGTCCAGTCATGATCCAGGCCCTGGAAGGCGAAAACGCCGTTCTGGCCCACCGTGACCTGATGGGCGCGACCGATCCGAAGAAAGCAGAAAAAGGCACGATCCGCGCCGATTTCGCCGATTCGATCGACGCTAACGCCGTACACGGTTCCGACGCTGTCGAAGCTGCTAAAGTGGAAATCGCTTACTTCTTCCCAGAACTGAAGGCTTAATTGCCTTAGATAACGTTATTTCCTGGCGTTATCTGTGAAATAACTTATCACCCCCTGTTCCCGCTGCGCTGTGGTGCTTTGCCCCTAATGCGCGCGGGGACGGATTTTTAGAATAGACAAGATCATGAATACGACGACCCTCACCAACTTGCTGGACCTCGATCCCGCGCAACTCATCGCCTACTGCGCCGAGTTGGGAGAGAAACCGTTTCGTGCGAAACAATTGCAACGTTGGATACACCAGTTCGGCGCTTCCGACTTCGACGCCATGACGGACCTGGCCAAGTCGCTGCGCGACAAGCTGGCTACGCGCGCCGAAGTGCGCGCCCCGGCCATCATCAGCGACCACACGTCAACGGACGGCACGCGCAAGTGGCTGGTCGACGTGGGCAATGGCAATGCCGTGGAAACCGTGTTCATTCCGGAAGAAAACCGCGGCACCCTGTGCATCTCGACCCAGGCCGGCTGCGCCGTGAACTGCCGTTTCTGCTCGACGGGCAAGCAAGGTTTCAACCGCAACCTCAGCGTCGGCGAAATCATCGGCCAGCTGTGGATGGCGGAATTCGAATTGCGCCGCACCAAGGGCATCGAACCGGGCCCGAAAGGCGAGCGTCAGATCACCAACGTGGTGATGATGGGCATGGGCGAGCCCCTGCTGAACTTTGAGCCGACCGTCACGGCCCTGAAATTGATGCTTGACGACAACGCCTACGGCTTGTCGCGCCGCCGCGTGACCCTGTCGACGTCGGGCGTGGTGCCGATGATGGACAAGCTGTCGCAGGAAGTGCCGGTGGCCCTGGCCGTCTCGCTGCACGCCTCGAACGACGCCTTGCGCGACGGTTTGATTCCACTGAACAAGAAATACCCGCTGAAGGAATTGATGGCGGCGTGCAAGCGCTACCTGGAATTCGCGCCGCGCGATTTCATCACCTTCGAATACTGCATGCTCGACGGCGTCAATGACAGCGACGAGCACGCGCGCGAACTGCTGGCGCTGGTGCAAGACCGCGAGTTCGGCGTGAACTGCAAGTTCAACCTGATTCCGTTCAACCCGTTTCCCGAGTCGGGCCTGTTCCGCTCGAAAAACCCGCGCATCAAGGCGTTTGCCCAGGTGCTGATGGATGGCGGCATCATCACCACCGTGCGCAAGACGCGCGGCGATGATATCGATGCGGCCTGCGGCCAGCTGGCCGGCGAAGTCAAGGACCGCACCCGGGTGCAGGAACGCATGGAAAAGATGACTGAGTATCAACAGAAATTTGGCGCCAATTTCGGCAAGATCGTGGAGATCCGCTCCTGATGAGGGAAGGCATGGCTTACCAACGCTCGCTTGCTATGGCCGCTGTTTGCCTGGCTGTGCTGCTGGTCGGCTGTGCTTCCACCGCAGACAAGGAGCAAGCTGCATCTGTCGAGCAGCGCGCCGCCTTGCGCTTGCAGCTGGCCAGCGCCTATTATATGCAGGATCAGTTTGTGGTGGCGTTGGCCGAAGCAGAGCAGGCGGTGCAGCTGGTGCCGGACAATGTCCAGGCGCGCGGCATGCGGGCCCTGATTCTTGCTGCCCTGCGCCAACCTGGGGCTGCTGAAAAAGATTTTCTTTACGCATTGCGCCTCGCGCCCCACAATCCCGAGTTGAGCAATAATTATGGCCAGTTTCTGTGCCAGACCGGGCGCGCGGCGCAGTCGCTGGCGTATTTTGATGCCGCATTGCAAGATGCCGCCTATGGCACGCCTGAACTGGCGCTGCATAATGCGGCGGCGTGCAGCCTGGTCATGAAAGATTACCCGCGCGCCGCTGACTACTGGCTCAAGGCGGAGCGCATCGCACCTGGCGCGGCAATCACGTATGCCGGCCTGGTGCGCGTGTATTACCAACAGCAAGACTACCGGCAAGCGGCTCATTACCTTGAGCGGCTCGGTAAAGTAGCGACAATGGAGAGCCAGACGGCCGATGTGCTGTGGCTCGGGATCAAGGTGCAGCATAAGCTCGGGGATGCGGGTGCGGAAGCTGGCCTGGGGGCGCATTTGCGCAACCACCATTCCGGCTCCCCCGAATATGCTGCTTATCAAAATGGGGCGTTTGATGAGTGAGACAGGGATACCAATGAATTCAGAGTGGGCAGAAACGCCTCAGCAGCAGCCCCAGGGCAATCTTGCGTTGGCAGGCGCACAGTTGAAGGCGCAGCGCGAAGCGCTGGGCTGGCCCGTGGAGCAGGTGGCCGACCAGCTCAAGCTGGCGCCGCGCCAGGTGATCGCGCTGGAAGAGGGCGACATGGCGGCCTTGCCTAACGTGGCCGTGGTGCGCGGTTTCGTGCGCGCCTACGCCAAGGTGGTGCGTCTCGACGCGGCGCCGCTGGTGGCCATGATCGAAGTCCATCCGGCGCCGGCGCAAGACCCGGCCGCGCCCGCGCGGCGCGAGATTTCCGCCACGTTCTCGGAATCGCGTTTCCCGTCGATGACGCAGCGCTCGTCGAACCAGACGCCAATCTGGATCGCCGGCGCCGTGGCCGTCGTCGTGGCGGCCGCCTTTGGCGCCTATAAACTCGGCTACGTGCCGGCCAGCCTGCTGTCCGCGCAGGCCGGGAAGGAAACCGCGCATGCGGAAGTGGGCCCGGTGGAAACGACCCTGATCAAGCCGGGCCAGGACTTGACGCCCGTGCAGACGCCGTCCGTGCCCCTGATTTCCGTGCCGCCGCCGCCAGGCAACGATACGCAGACGGGCGCACCTGCCGCTGCCGCCGCTTCGGCGCCGGCCGCCGCCGTGCCGCCAGCCGCCGTGCCAGCTCCGGCGACAGCGGCGACAGCGGCGACGGCTGCCGTCACGCCGCCCGCCGCTGCCGCTGCCCCTGCCGTGGGCGCGAATGCGCTGGTGCTGAAGGTGGAGCAGGATTCCTGGGTCGAGATCCGCCGTCCCGGCGCTTCTCCGCTGATTTCGCGCATGGTCAAGGCGGGCAGCACGGAAACGTTCGATATCACGGGTCCGGCCACTCTGGTGGTGGGCAAGCCGGGTGTTGTGCAGGCAACCTTGCGCGGCGCCAAGCTGGAGCTGCCGACCGTGGCCGGCGGCACGATCTCGCGTGTCAGCATCAAATAATTGCAGTAATCGTTCAAGCAAACTCAGAAGATAATATTTATGGCTACCTCGAAAACAGCGATCGGCTCCGGTCCTTCCGGCCGCCGCGACAGCCGCAAGGTGCTGATCGCGCACGGCCAGCGCCAGATCTGGGTGGGCGGCGACGCCCCCGTGGTGGTGCAGTCGATGACGAATACGGATACGGCCGACGCCATCGGCACGGCGATCCAGATCAAGGAACTGGCGCGTGCCGGTTCGGAACTGGTGCGTCTGACGGTGGACCGTCCCGAAGCGGCTGCGGCCGTGCCCTACATCCGCGAGCAGCTCGACAAGATGGACATCGACGTGCCGCTGGTGGGCGATTTCCACTATAACGGCCATACCCTGCTTAACGACTACCCCGATTGCGCGCGCGCGCTGTCGAAGTACCGCATCAATCCGGGCAATGTGGGCAAGGGCGCCAAGCGCGACACGCAATTCGCGCAAATGATTGAGGCGGCGTGCAAGTATGACAAGCCGGTGCGCATCGGCGTGAACTGGGGCAGCCTGGATCAAGCCTTGCTGGCGCGCATCATGGATGAAAACGCGGGCCGCGCCGAACCGTGGCCGGCGCAAGCCGTCATGTATGAAGCGCTGGTGACGTCGGCGATTGAAAACGCCGTGCGCGCCGAAGAACTGGGCCTGGGCCGCGACAAGATCATTCTGTCGTGCAAAGTCTCGGGCGTGCAGGATTTGATCGCCGTGTACCGCGAACTGGCGCAGCGCTGCGACTATCCGCTGCACCTGGGCCTGACGGAAGCGGGCATGGGCAGCAAGGGCATCGTCGCCTCGACAGCGGCCCTGGCCGTGCTGCTGCAAGAGGGCATCGGCGACACCATCCGCATTTCGCTCACGCCGGAACCGGGCGGCGACCGCACGCGCGAAGTGATCGTCGGCCAGGAAATTTTGCAAACCATGGGCTTGCGCAAGTTCGCGCCCATGGTGATCGCCTGTCCCGGTTGCGGGCGCACGACGTCGACCACCTTCCAGGAGCTGGCCGACAACATCCAGACGTATCTGCGCGAGCAGATGCCGGAGTGGAAGAAATCGTATCCGGGCGTGGAAGCGATGAACGTGGCCGTCATGGGCTGCATCGTCAACGGTCCCGGCGAATCGAAGCATGCGAACATCGGCATCAGCCTGCCCGGCACGGGCGAGTCGCCAGCCGCCCCCGTGTTTGTCGACGGCGAAAAAGTCGTCACCCTGCGCGGCGAACGCATCGTCGAGGAATTCCAGGACATCGTCCTCAATTATGTTAAAAGCCATTACGGCGCAGCAGCGTAGGTCGGATTAGCGCTACGCGCGTAATCCGACAATCAAGTTAAAGCAAAGAAGAACACTATGTCCGAAAATAAAAAGCTCGATAAAATCACCGCCGTCAAAGGCATGAACGATATCCTGCCCGCCGACGCCCCGCTGTGGGAATTGTTTGAAAACACGGCCCAGTCCGTTCTGCAAAGCTACGGTTTCCAGCAAATCCGCACGCCGATCGTGGAAGAGACGAAATTGTTCGCGCGCGCCATCGGCGCCGTGACCGATATCGTGGAAAAGGAAATGTATTCGTTCACCGATTCGATGAACGGCGACAACCTGACCCTGCGCCCGGAAGGCACGGCCGGCGTGGTGCGCGCCGTCGTCGAGCACAACCTCGTCTACGAAGGTCCGAAACGCCTGTGGTACAAGGGCCAGATGTTCCGTCACGAGCGTCCGCAGAAAGGCCGCTACCGCCAGTTCCACCAGTTCGGCGTGGAAGCCATCGGTTTCACGGGTCCGGATATCGACGCCGAGATCATCATGCTGTCGCGCCGCCTGTGGGACGACCTGGGCCTGGAAGGCATCCGCCTGGAACTGAACTCGATCGGCGACGCGGCCGAGCGCCTGCGCCACCGCGCCGACCTGATCGCCTACCTGGAAAGCCACAGCGAGCTGCTCGACGAAGAAGCCAAGCGCCGCCTGCACAGCAATCCGCTGCGCATCCTCGACACCAAGAACCCTGCCATGCAGGACCTGGTCAATGGCGCGCCGAAGCTGCTCGATTACCTGGGCGAGGAATCGCTGGCCCATTTCCACGGCGTGCAGAAGATCTTGAACCACAACAATATCCCGTTCACCATCAATCCACGCCTGGTGCGCGGCCTCGATTACTACAACCGCACGGTGTTCGAGTGGGTCAGCGACAAGCTGGGCGCGCAAGGCACGGTCTGCGCCGGCGGCCGCTATGATGGCATGGTGGAAATGTTCGGCGGCAAATCGACGCCCGCCGTCGGTTTCGGCATGGGCGTCGAACGCCTGGTGCTGCTGATGAAGGATGCGGCCGAGCCGGAAGCGCCGGCCCAGTGCGACGTCTATCTGGTGCACCAGGGCGAGCAGGCCGGCTTGCAAGCGTTCGTGCTGGCCGAGCGGATTCGCGATGCGGGCCTGGACGTTGTGCTACATTGCGCAGCGAGCAACGGCGGCGGCAGCTTCAAGACGCAAATGAAAAAGGCCGATGCCAGCGGCGCGGCGTTTGCCGTGATCCTGGGCGATGATGAAATCGCCAACAATGTCGCGACGGTGAAAGCCATGCGCGAAGCCGATGCGGGCGCGCAGCAGAGCACGGTGCCGTTCGACGATGTCGTCGATTACGTGGTGGACCAGATTATCGGCGACCACGATTGCGGCCACGACCACGGTCCTGGCGGTCACGTGCATCACCACCATTAATTTGCAGCAAGACCGTACTACCCTCGATCAACTACTCATTCAAACTGACGACCCATGGCATACGATCACGAAGAACAAGAACAACTGGCAACCCTCAAGGCCTGGTGGCAGCGCAATGGCAATCTGACCTCCTGGGTCCTGATCGTGGCGCTGGCCGGCTACAGCGGCTGGGCTGGCTGGCAGTACTACCAGCGCACGCAGGCCGCGCAAGCGGGCCAGCTGTACGACGAACTGCAGAACGCCATCGCCGCCAAGGACACGGCCAAGGTAATGCGCGCGACCAGCGACATGCAGTCGCGTTTCAGCGGCACGGCATATGCACAGATGAGCGCCCTGGCCGCGGCCAAGGTGGCGTTCGACGCGAACGACCTGAAAACGGCCAAGACCCAGCTGCAATGGGTGGCCGAGCACGGTACGGAAGAGTACAAGGCCATCGCCAAGCTGCGCCTGGCCGGCGTCCTGCTGGACGAAAAAGCCTATGATGAAGCGCTGAAGGTGCTGGCGACGGCCACCGTGGCGCAATTTGCCGGTGCCGTGGCCGACCGCAAGGGCGACATCCTGGTGGCGCAAAACAAGCTGGCCGATGCCCGCACGGCCTACCTGGCCGCGATAGCCGCGACGGACAAGAACAATCCAGGCCGTCAACTGATCCAGGTCAAACTGGAAGCGATCGGCGGCACGGTACCGGAAGACAAGGCCAAGGCTGACAAGGCCGCCGCCTGACAGGAACACTGATGGTGGTGCGGCCGCGCGGCGTTGTGCGCCGCCTGCCTTGCCCTTACAAGTACAAGAAAAAGGTTGGATAACACTTATGCGTGTCACTGAAAAGCTGGTAGCTGCAAGTCTGTTGGCCCTGATGGCCGGTTGCTCGTCCTGGAACCCGTTCGCCTCGAAAGATCCGAAAGTCGAGCCGGCCAAGCTGGTCGAGTTAAAATCGAGCATTGCCGTGCGCGACGCCTGGAAGTATTCGATCGGCAAGGCCGGCGTGTACGCGTTGACGCCTGCGCTGGCCGGCAGCAGCCTGTACGTGGTCAGCGCCGATGGCGCGCTGGCGCGCCTGGATGCGGCCAGCGGCCGTGAAACGTGGCGCATCAAGGCCGGCAGCGACATCACCTCGGGTGCCGGCAGCGATGGTGCCGTCGTCGCCGTCGGCGCCGCCAAGGGCGCCGTGCTGGCGTTTGACGCCGATGGCAAGCAGCTGTGGAAGGCGCAGGCGTCCAGCGAAGTATTGACGGCGCCCGTCGTGGGGCAGGGCGTGGTCGTGGTGCGCAGCGTGGACAACCGCATCGTCGGCTTCGACGCCAAGACGGGCGAACGCAAATGGACGGTGCAGCGCGCCACGCCGGCATTGACCTTGCGCAATGCGCCGGGCATGGTGCTGGGCGGCGCGAACATCTACGTGGCCCAGCCGGGCGGCAAGCTGCTGGCACTGACGGCAGCGACCGGTGTGGTACGCTGGGAGATCGTCGTCAGCGAACCGCGCGGTGCCACCGAACTGGAGCGCGTCTCCGACATCGCCGGCACGCCGGTGGTGTTCGAAGGCGAAGTGTGCGCCGTCACGTATCAGGGCAAGGCGGGCTGCTTCGACGCCGCCACCGGCGTGCCGCGCTGGACCAAGCCGATTTCGTCCGATGTGGGCGTGGCCGTCGACCAGCGTTTCGTGTTTGTTGCCGATGACCAGGGCGCCGTGGTGGCGTTCAGCCGCGAAGCCGGCCAGAGCGCCTGGAAGAATGAGGCGCTGGCGCGCCGCCGCCTGTCGACGCCGGCCTCCTACGGCCGCAGCGTCGCCGTCGGCGACTATCAAGGTTATATCCACTTCCTGTCACGGGAAGATGGCGCATTAATAGGTCGTGTCAGCACCGACGGTAGCCCGATTGTTTCGGCTCCCGTTGTTGCCGGTTCGAATTTGATTTTTCAAACCCAATCAGGGACAGTGACCGCTCTCGCGGTCGAGTAATACAATGAAGCCGGTAATTGCACTAGTAGGTCGACCCAATGTTGGGAAATCGACTTTATTCAATCGTCTGACCCGCTCGCGCGATGCGCTGGTGGCGGATTTGCCTGGGTTGACGCGCGATCGTCACTATGGCGAAGGCCGTGTCGGCGAACGTCCCTTCCTCGTCATCGATACGGGTGGTTTCGAACCCGTCGCCAAGGAAGGCATCATGCACCAGATGGCACTGCAGACCAAGCAGGCCGTGGCCGAGGCCGACGTGGTGGTGTTCATCGTGGACGGCCGTCAGGGCCTGACCCCGCATGACAAGACCATCGTCGACTTCCTGCGCAAGAGCGGTCGTCCGGTCTTGCTGGTGGTTAACAAAAGCGAAGGCATGCGCTACACGGCCGTCGTGTCCGAATTCTATGAATTGGGCATGGGCGATCCGTATGCGATCTCGTCGGCGCACGGTGACGGCGTCAACGACCTCGTCGAAGTGATGCTGGACCTGGCGTTCGCGCAGCGTCCGGATGAGCCTGAAGAGCTGGAAAAGACCGACCGCGGCATCAAGATCGCCCTCGTCGGCCGTCCGAACGTGGGCAAGTCGACCTTGATCAACACCCTGCTGGGCGAAGAGCGCGTGATCGCCTTCGACATGCCGGGCACGACGCGCGACTCGATCGAGATCCCGTTCGAACGCGATGGCCAGCAATACACCCTGATCGACACGGCCGGCATCCGCCGCCGCGGCAAGGTGTTTGAGGCGATCGAGAAATTCTCGGTGGTGAAAACCCTGCAGTCGATTTCCGAAGCCAACGTGGTCGTGCTGATGCTCGACGCGCAGCAGGATATTTCGGAGCAGGACGCGCATATCGCCGGCTTTATCCTGGAATCGGGCCGCGCGCTGGTCGTGGCCGTGAATAAATGGGATGGCTTGCAATCGCACGAGCGCGATGAAATCAAGATCGATATCGACCGCAAGCTCGATTTCCTGTCGTTCGCGCAGATGCATTTCATTTCGGCGCTGAAGGGCACCAACATCGGTCCATTGATGAAGTCGCTCAACGCCGCGTATGCGGCCGCCATGTGCGACCTGTCGACGCCGAAGCTGACGCGCGCCCTGATCGAAGCCGTGGAGAAGCAGGAACCGCGCCGCAAGGGTTCGATCCGTCCGAAGCTGCGCTATGCCCACCAGGGCGGCATGAACCCGCCTGTGATCGTTATTCACGGCAATGCGCTCGACGCCGTTGGTGATCCCTACAAGCGTTATCTGGAAAAACATTTCCGCGATACGTTTGCCCTGGTCGGCACGCCGCTGCGCATCGAATTGCGTACGGGTAAAAACCCGTTTGCACGCACGCCAAGCAAGTAATGAGTTAACAGCTGGATTAAGTGCATATTAAGGCGCCGCGGAGATAATGCGGCGCCGACAGCCAATTCAATGGTTATTTGCACGGAAATAATAAAGTGTTAATGCGCCATGCGCGACAGCGATCGCGAAAACAGGTTACAGTAGCTATGACGCATCTTTCTTTCTTTGAAAGGTGTGAGAGCACTTGAAATCAAGCGAGTCGCCTCCAATTCTTACACAACAACATAAACAACGGAGCTGTTATGAGCAACAAAGGGCAACTGTTACAAGACCCATTCCTCAATGCATTACGCAAAGAGCATGTTCCTGTCTCGATCTACCTGGTCAATGGCATTAAATTGCAGGGCCATATCGAATCGTTCGATCAATATGTCGTATTGCTGCGCAATACGGTGACACAGATGGTGTACAAGCATGCCATCTCGACAGTGGTGCCGGCCCGTGCCGTCAATCTCAATATTGAATCTGAAGCGGAGTAAAGCGTTGAGCTTGACGGCCCAGCGCCTTTCACCCTCCATCGCCCCCGTCCGCGCCAGCGGCGCTGATGCGTTTGCATCGGCGTCGGCGTTCGCCGCAACTCATCAGATGCCATCATGCGCGCGGCACTAGTCGGGGTTGACTTCGGTCACAGCGACTTCGCCGCCAGCATGGAGGAACTCATGCTGTTGTCGCGTTCGGCTGGCGCGGACCCGATTTCCACCATCACGGCCAAGCGTTCCAGTCCCGATTCCGCGTATTTCGTCGGCAGCGGCAAGGCCGATGAAATTGGCGACGTCGTCGTCAACGATGGCCTGGAAATCGTCATCTTCAATCACGCCCTCTCGCCCGCCCAGCAGCGCAATCTGGAAAAGCGCCTGAATGTGCGCGTGCTCGACCGCACCAGCCTGATCCTCGACATCTTCGCGCAGCGCGCCAAGAGTCACGAGGGCAAGCTGCAAGTCGAGCTGGCCCAGCTGCAGCATCTGGCCACGCGCCTGATCCGCGGCTGGACTCACCTGGAACGGCAAAAGGGCGGTATCGGCTTGCGCGGTCCCGGCGAGACGCAGCTCGAGACCGACCGCCGGCTGATCGGCGACCGTGTCAAGGCCCTGCGCGCGCGCCTGGAAAAACTGCACAAGCAGCGCGAAACGCAGCGCCGCGCGCGCGGCCGCAATCACACATTCTCGGTGTCCCTCGTCGGTTATACCAATGCCGGCAAGTCGACCCTGTTCAATGCCGTGACCAAGGCCGGCGTGTATGTCGCCGACCAGTTGTTCGCCACCCTCGACACCACCTCGCGCCGGGTTTACCTGGGCCAGGAAGTGGGCAACGTGGTGATCTCCGACACGGTCGGCTTCGTACGCGAATTGCCGCACCAGCTGGTGGCCGCCTTCCGCGCCACGCTCGAAGAAACCATCCATGCCGATCTGCTGCTGCACGTCGTCGACGCCGCGTCGCCGGTGCGCATGGAGCAGATCGAGCAGGTCAACCTGGTCTTGAAAGAGATCGGCGCCGATCATATTCCGCAAATCCTCGTGTGGAACAAGATCGATGCGGCCGGGCTGGAGCCTTCGGTGGAGCGCGACGAATATGCTACGATCAGTCGCGTGTTCGTCAGTGCGCAGAAGGGCAGCGGGCTTGACCTGCTGCGCGATGCGATCGTCGAAATGGCCAGGAAGGCGCCCCGTTCTGCCCACCTGTATCAGAACGACGAAGCACCGCAGGAAGATCAGTTTGACGGTCAGTACGACCAGCACGATGGCGCCGCCCCGGACCAGGACGAAGAGCCTGGCGAGGACGATAGGATTTCCACCCACTCCCAAGTCGGAACACGATAGTTATGCTTGTCTCCCTACTCAAAAAAACAGGCTTGAAGTTGTCCCTGAACGATCCCCGCTGGGGCAATCGCAAGGACGACGGCAAGAAAGCCCAAGAAGGCAAAAAGCCCGGCGAAGGTCCGCCGGACCTCGATCAGTTGTGGCGCGATTTCAATCAGCGCCTGAACGCCTTTTTCGGACAGAAGAACCGTCCCGACAACGGCGGCAATAACAACGGTGGCGGCGGTGGCCCGCGCCCCGACATGAAGGGCGCCGGCATCACCGCCGGCGTCGTTGGCGTGATCGCCGTCTTCATCTGGCTCGCCAGCGGCGCCTTCATCGTGCAAGAGGGCCAGAGCGGCGTGGTGCTGACGTTTGGCCAATACACGCGCACGGCGCCGGCCGGTCTCAACTGGCGCTGGCCGTATCCGTTCCAGACCGATGAAACCGTCAACGTGTCGCAGGTGCGCACGGTGGAAGTGGGGTATCGCACCTCGCTGCGCAACAAGCAGGCCAGCGAGTCGCTGATGCTGACGGATGATGAAAACATCATCGACATCCAGTTCGCGGTGCAGTACACCCTGAAAGATCCCGTGGAATGGCTGTTCAGCCTGCGCGACCAGGAAGACACCTTGCGCCAGGTCGCCGAGACGGCGATCCGCGAAGTGGTTGGCCGCAGCAAGATGGACTTCGTGCTGTATGAAGGCCGCGAAAAAGTGGCTTTTGATACGCAGAAATTGATGCAGCAGATTCTTGAAGATTACAAGGCTGGCGTGTTGATTAACAACGTGACGATGCAGGCCGTGCAGCCGCCGGAGCAGGTGCAAGCCGCCTTCGACGATGCCGTCAAGGCAGGCCAGGACCGTGAACGCCAGAAGAATGAAGGCCAGGCCTACGCCAATGACGTCATTCCGAAAGCCCGCGGCGCAGCATTCCGCCTGGTGCAGGAAGCAGAGGCCTACCGGGCCATGGTGACCGAGAACTCCGAAGGTAACGCGTCGCGCTTCAAGCAGGTGCTGGTCGAGTACCAGAAGGCGCCGGCTGTCACGCGCGACCGCATGTATCTGGAAACGATGCAGCAAGTGTTCAGCAGTGCCAGCAAGGTCATGGTTGACGCCAAGACGGGCAGCAATCTGCTGTATCTGCCGCTCGACAAGTTGATCGCCCAGACGGCTGCCACCGATGCTGCCGCTGCTGCCGCCCGTGCTGCCGCGACACCCGCAGCCAACACCGTTTTGCCACAGGAAGCCATGCCGACAGTAGAAGTCAATCAGCGCCGTGACAGCCGCTCTTCGCGTGAACGGGAGAGCCGCTAATGAACCGTATCGTTGCCGCCCTGATCGCGGGCTTTATCGCGATCATGCTTTTGTCCTCGACCGTGTTCGTCGTCGATCAGCGTAAATACGCCATCGTCTTCGCCCTCGGTGAAGTCAAGGACGAGATCAGCAAGCCAGGCTTGTACTTCAAGCTGCCGCCGCCGTTCCAGAACGTCATCTACCTGGACAAGCGTATCCTGACGCTCGATACGCCGGAACCGGAACGCTTCATCACGGCCGAGAAGAAGAATATCCTCGTCGACGCGTATGTGAAGTGGCGCATCGTCAATCCGAAGACCTATTTCCGCAGCTTCGGCGGCGATGAAAGCCGTGCGCGCAACCGCATGTCGCAAATCGTCAAGGCGGCGCTGAACGATGAAATCACCAAGCGCACGGTGCGCGAAGTGATCTCGGGCGAGCGTGGCAAGGTGATGCAGGCGATCAAGGCCAAGGTGGCGGCCGAGGCCGAGGCCATCGGCGTAGGCATCGTCGACGTGCGCCTGAAGCGCGTCGATTACGTCGAGCAGATCAACAACTCCGTGTACGAGCGCATGAAGTCCGAGCGCGTGCGCGTGGCCAATGAACTGCGTTCCACCGGTTCGGCCGACTCCGAGAAGATCCGCGCCGACGCCGACAAGCAGCGCACGGTGATCCTGGCCGAAGCGTATCGCGAAGCCGAGAAGATCCGCGGCGAGGGCGATGCCAAGGCATCGCAGGTGTATGCGGAAGCGTTTGGCAAGAATCCGGAGTTCTACAAGTTTTACCGCAGCCTGGAAGCCTACCGCGCCACGTTCAAGGACAAGGGCGACGTGATGGTGGTCGATCCGAGTTCGGAATTCTTCAAGTACTTCAAGGGTAACGGCACGGCCGCTCCGTCCAAGAAGTAAGACAGCATCGCACTGCGCCAGTCCGCAAGGACGGGTGGCAGCAGCGGGGCCGGCATCGATGCCGGCCCCGTTTTTTTGTGCCCGTCCAGTTGTTGCGGGAAGGCGTAAAATGCGGTGTTTTTAGGGCCGTGCGGCAGCGTTTCGGACAACTTATCCCTAAAGGCCCGTGTTTTCGCGTAAAATATCAGGTTCGGCCTCTTGCCTGGCGCGCCCGCCGCTGCCTCGCATGATGCATTTTTTCAACTTTCTTCCGTATCTCGCTCCCTCATGCCGAATTGGCTTTTGCCCGAAAATATTGCCGATGTTCTGCCGTCGGAAGCGCGCAAGATCGAAGAGCTGCGCCGCCTCATGCTGGATAATTTCCGTCTGTACGGATATGAACTGGTGATGCCGCCGCTGCTCGAGTATCTGGAATCGCTGATGACCGGCGCTGGCAAGGATACCGACCTGCGCACGTTCAAACTGGTTGACCAGCTGTCGGGCCGCATGCTCGGCCTGCGCGCCGACATGACGACGCAAGTGGCGCGCATCGACGCCCACCTGCTCAACCGTGCCACCGTCACCCGCCTGTGCTATGCCGGCAGCGTGCTGCATACCCGTCCGTCGGGCCTGCACGCCACCCGCGAACCGCTGCAGATCGGCGCCGAAATCTATGGCCACGCCGGCCTGGAAGCGGATGCCGAGATTCAGGAACTGGCGCTCGCTTCGCTGGCACTGGCCGGTTTCGACAGCGTGCGCCTGGATCTGTCGCACGTCGGCCTGTTGCGCGCTATTATTGCGCAAGACGCCGCCGCCGGGCGTGACGAAGCTGCGCTGTACGCCTTGCTGCGCGCGAAAGATGCGCCGGGCCTGCGTGCCCTGACCGCATCCTACGATGCCGTCACGCGCGATGCGCTGCTGGCCTTGCCGAACCTGTACGGCGACATCGATGTGCTGGCGCGTGCGCGCGAAGTGCTGCCGCCGCTGCCGGGCGTGCTCAAGGCGCTGGCCGAACTGGCCGCGCTGGCAGGATCCGCGCTGGGCCGCGCCGAAGTGGCGATCGACCTGGCCGACCTGCGCGGCTACCAATATGAAAGCGGCGCGATGTTTGCGCTGTATGTACCAGGCTTGCCGAACGCGGTTGCGCGCGGCGGCCGTTATGACCACGTCGGCGAAGCGTTCGGCCGGGCACGTCCCGCGACCGGCTTCTCGCTCGATTTGCGCGAACTGGCGCGCCTGTTGCCGACCGCGGAACGGAAGCATTCGATCCGCGCGCCGTGGGGCAGCGCGCCAGAATTGAAGGAAAAAATCGCCGAGTTGCGCAAGGCGGGCGAGGTCGTGATCCAGAGTATGCCGGGTCACAGTAATGAACAAGACGAGTTCGAGTGCGATCGCGTGCTGGTACTTGCCGATAATGGTAGTAGCTGGATTCTTAAAAACTTAGGTTGAGTGATGTCAAAGAAAATTATGGCAAAGAACGTTGTTGTCATCGGCACCCAATGGGGCGATGAAGGTAAAGGCAAGATCGTCGATTGGTTGACCGATCACGCCCAAGGCGTGGTGCGCTTCCAGGGCGGCCACAATGCAGGCCACACGCTGGTCATCGGCGGCGTCAAAACCGCACTGCAGCTGATCCCGTCGGGCATCATGCGTCCAGGCGTCGCCTGCTACATCGGTAACGGCGTGGTCGTTTCCGTGCCGGACGTGCTGCGCGAAATCGACAAGCTCGAAGCGGTCGGCGTCGAAGTCGCCTCGCGCCTGAAAGTGTCGGACGCGGCACCCGTGATCCTGCCTTACCACACCGCGATCGACCTGGCGCGTGAAGCCAAGCGTGGCGATGCGAAGATCGGCACCACCGGCAAGGGCATCGGCCCGGCCTACGAAGACAAAGTGGCGCGCCGCGCGATCCGTATCGCCGACCTGCTCAACGAGAAGCGCTTTGCCGAAAAGCTGGCCGAAAACCTCGATTACCACAACTTCGTGCTGGAAAACTACCTGAAGGCGCCGAAAGTCGACTATCAGAAGACCCTCGATGACGCGCTGGCCTATGTGCCGCGTCTGCGTCCGATGGTCACCGACGTGTCGAGCGCGCTGTACAAGGCGCACAAGGCCGGCGCGAATCTGCTGTTCGAAGGCGCGCAGGGTTCCCTGCTCGACGTCGACCACGGCACCTATCCGTTCGTCACCTCGTCGAACTGCGTGGCCGGCAATGCCGCCGCCGGTTCGGGCGTCGGTCCTGGCATGCTGCACTACATCATGGGCATCACCAAGGCTTACACGACGCGCGTCGGCTCCGGCCCGTTCCCGTCGGAACTGCCAACGGATGCAGGCGTTGGCCACCATCTGGCGCAAGTCGGCCATGAATTCGGCACCGTGACGGGCCGTGCCCGCCGCTGCGGCTGGTTCGACGCCGCCTTGCTGCGCCGCTCCGTGCAGATCAACGGCGTGACGGGCATGTGCCTGACCAAGCTGGATGTGCTGGACGGTATCGAAACGCTGAAACTGTGCACCGGCTACACCATCGACGGCGTGGCCACGGACATCTTCCCATCGGGCGCTGAAGAAGCCGCCCGTTGCGTGCCCGTGTACGAAGAGATGCCGGGTTGGACGGAAAGCACGGTCGGCGCGAAATCGCTGGCGGCCCTGCCTGCCACGGCGCGCGCCTACATCAAGCGCATCGAAGAACTGGTCGGCGTACCGGTGGACATGGTTTCGACCGGTCCGGATCGTGAAGAAACGATCGTGCTGCGTCACCCATTCGAGTAAGCTGCTGGACACAATCCGCCGCAAGGCGGATTTTTTTAATCACGCTAATAATAAGATTTCACTATCATGACTACCCCACAATCGAACGATCAACATCTCTGGGTCAACTGGGAAGAGTACCACCGCCTGATCGAGCGCCTGGCGCTCAAGGTCTACGAATCGGGCTGGAAATTCGACCAGGTATTGTGCCTGGCGCGCGGCGGCGTGCGTCCTGGCGACGTGTTCTCGCGCATTTTTGATTTGCCGTTGGCCATCCTGTCGACCAGCTCCTACCGCGAAGACGCGGGCACGGTGCGCGGCGACCTCGATATCGCCAAGTACATGACCATGACCAAGGGCCCGCTGGCCGGCCGCATCCTGCTGGTCGACGACCTGGCCGATTCGGGCGTCACGCTGGACAAGGTCACGCGTCACCTGAAGGAAAACTTCCCAGACGTGACCGAAGTCAAATCGGCCGTGATCTGGCTCAAGGGCTGCTCCGTCGTGCGTCCCGATTACTTCCTCGACGAACTGCCGCACAATCCGTGGATCCATCAGCCGTTCGAAGACTACGACGGCCTGCGTCCGCACCAGCTGGCGGCGTGGATCAAGAAGGGCGAGGCAGGCAAGTAATTGCGTGCGCGCTTGCAAAAAAAAGACGATCGTGTATCGTCTTTTTTTTCGTCCAAGGAAATGCGATGACCATACTGACGACGGCGCGGCTGCGCCTGGAACCGATCAACGAGAGCCACTACGAGCGCATGCGCACGCTCAACACCGATCCCGAGGTGATGACCTACCTGAACGCGGGCCAGCCCGAGACCGAAGAGGTGACGCGCGCGGCCATCGCGCGCATCATGGGCCGCTGGGTCGAATGGGGCTATTCGTGGTGGGCGCTGATACGCCTCGATGACGGTGAACTGGTGGGCATGGCCTGCCTGCAGCACCTCTCCGGCGACAGGGCCAATCCCCTTGAAATCGGCTGGCGCCTGGCGCGTACGGGCTGGGGGCAGGGCTATGCCAGCGAGGCGGCGGCCGCCATCGTCGCGCATGCGTTCGACGTCGTCGGCGCACCGGAAGTGGTGGCCGTGGCCCATCCCGACAACGCCGCCTCGATCAAGGTCATGACGCGCCTGGGCATGCAATATGTGGGCATGGAACGCCATTACGATATCGACAGCGTGGTCTACCGCCTGGCGCGCCCATGACGGCAGCGCGCAAGCCGCTGAAGCTGGGCTGCAGCTACGGCGTGCGGTTCTCGCCCGACGGCACGCGCCTGGCGGTGCTGGGGCGCGACCTGGTCCTGTGGGACGTGGCGGCACGCCAGAAACTGTGGCGCGGCAAATTCATCGCGCACATGTCGGACCTTGCCTTTTCGCCCGATGGCAGCCGGCTGGCCATCAAGAGCACGACGGGCCAGCTGGCCGTGGTGGAAGCGGCATCGGGGCAACTGCTGCTCAATTTCCAGAACAGGAAGGATGGCGAAGGCTGCGGCCCCGCGTGGTCGCCGTGCGGGCAGTATCTTGCCGACGGCGCCTGGGATGGCCGCCTGCGGCTGCGCGACGCGCAGACGGGCGAGGTGCGCTTCATGCAGGAGCACCCGGGCGAGATGCTGCGCGGTGTCCACGTTATCGACGGCGGGCGGCGCTTGCTGGTCCTGCACGGCGTCAAATCGGTGGACGAGGGGCAGGTGCAGCCGCCCGACTACTGCAGCGTATGGGACTGGCCCCTGCAGGCGGGCGGCGGGCGCAAGGTGCTGTCGCTGCCAGGACTGAAGTCGTGCGCGCCATCGCCCGACGGAGCGTCCCTGGCCGTGCTGCATCACGCGGGCGGCGAGGAGTTCCTGTCGGTGTATGCGCTGGCCGATGGCCGCCGGCTGGCCACGGTGCCGGTGGAGGCGGGCGGCGGCACGGGCGACGCCCTGCGCTGGCTGCCCGACGGCAGCGCGCTGGGACGCATCGGCAAGGGCAAGCTGCTGTTGTATGGCTGGCCGGGTCTCGACGTGCTGACACAACACGCTTTGATGTATCCCTGCGCGCTGGACTTTTTGCCTGGCTCGCCATTGTCCGCCATCGGCTCCTGGGAATCCGGCATGCTGATGGAGTTGAACGTTCACAAGGAGACCGCATGATTACCTGTTACCTGCGCTACATCATCGACCCGTACAAATTGCGGGAATTCGAAGCCTACGGCAAGCTGTGGATACCGCTGGTCGAGCGCTTCGGCGGCCAGCACCACGGCTACTTTTTGCCGTCGGAAGGCGCGAGCAATGTGGCCCTGGCCATGTTCTCGTTCCCCAGCCTGGCCTTGTACGAGCAGTACCGCAGCGATTCGATGCTGGACGCCGAATGCCAGGCCGCCTTCCGCTATGCCGAGGAGACGCGCTGCATCGTCAGCTACGAGCGCAGTTTTTTCCGCCCCGTGTTTGCCTGAACAGGTTTACTGAACAGGGTCAGTCGCGCTGCGGCGCACCCAGGGGGAAGAGGTGGCGGTACGGACGTGCCTCGTCCACCGCGCGGGCGAACGATGGACGGGCCAGCAAGCGGGCGCGATAGGCGTGCAGCAGGGGCAGCGTGGCGGGAATCGGCTGCGTCCAGTCCGCATAGAACAGCGACGGAGCGGCGGCGCAGTCGGCCAGGGTAAAGTCTTCGCCCGTCGCCCACGTCTTGCCGGCCAGGCGGGTTTCCAGCCAGGCGTAGGCGAGGTCCAGCTTGTTGCCGGCAAACACGCGGCCTTCCTCGGTCTTCGCCGGGTCACCCGTCAGGGCGGCGCCGACGGCATGCTGCACGGGCGTCATGACGTGCAGGTCGAAATAGCGGTCGAGAAAGCGCACGTCCAGCGCCTGCATGGCGTCGTCCGGCAGCAGGCGCAGCGGGCCGGGATGGGCCAGTTGCAGGTATTCGATGATGATGCTGGTCTCGGCGACGTTGCGCTCCCCATCCACCAGCAGCGGAAACTTGCGCAGCGGCCAGCGTTCCAGCCACTGCTGCAGGTGCTGCGGCATGTCCGGCGCCAGGCAGCGGAAATCGAACGGTATGGCGTTTTCGTACAGGGCGATGAGCACCTTTTGCGTGTACGAGGAAAAGGGATGGCCGTAGAGGATCAGCGACACGGTGGGATCTCCTGTGCAAGGTTGGCAACACGCGCGTGCAGCAACGATAGTGCAATCACCGGATCAATGCAAGCGGTCCGGGCCATGCTGATGTTGGCCGTGGCATTGCCCGCTCCCCCAGTGCCAGGCTTTAATCCTCAGCCTGGAATTCGCTGGCCGAGACGAACAGGTCCCACGAGGCGATGAACAGGGCCGCCACCACGGGGCCGATGACAAAGCCGTTCAGACCAAACAGGGCCATGCCGCCCACGGTCGACAGCAGCACCACGTAGTCGGGCATCTTCGTGTCCTTGCCCACCAGGATAGGGCGCAGCACGTTGTCGACCAGACCGATGACGAAGACGCCGAAGGCGGCCAGGCCGGCGCCTTGCCAGATGGCGCCCGTGGCCAGGAAATAGGCTGCCACGGGCGCCCACACGAGGGCGGCGCCGACGGCCGGCAGCAGCGACAGGAAGGCCATCAGCACGGCCCACAGCAGGGGCGCCGGCACGTCGAGGAACCAGAACGCCAGGCCGCCGAGGGCACCCTGGGCGATCGCCACGAGGATGTTGCCCTTCACCGTGGCGCGGATCACCGTGGTGAAATTGGTGAACAGGCGCTGCTTGTACTTGCGGCTCAGCGGCACGGCGTTCTTGATGCGGGCCGACAGGGTCGAGCCATCGCGCATGAGGAAAAACAGCAGGTACAGCATGATGCACAGGCTGGTGAGGAATTCGAAGGTGTACAGGCCCACATTGATGGCTTTGACGGCCACCACCTGGCTTACCTGCGTGGCGCCCTCGGCCAGCTTGTCCTGCAGGCTCGCCAGGCTGGTCAGGTTGAAGCGCTCGAGCAGGTTGATCAGCGACTGCGGCAGCACGGCCATGATTTTATTGAAGAACATGGCGACCGTGATTTCGCCCGAACGCACCATCTCCACGACGCTGGCCGCCTGGTTCACGAGCGATACGGAAATGAGCGACAGCGGCAGGATCACGATGACGATGATCAACAGCAAGGTCAGAAGCGAAGCCAGGCCGGCGCGGCCCCGGGTTTTGGCCAGCAGCCAGCGGTACACGGGCGCGAACAGGATCGCCAGGATGACGCCCCAGAAGATGGCGCCCGCATACGGCGCCAATATCCAGCCGAAGCCGATGGTGACGATGCTCAAGAGGAGCAGGAACACTTTCTGGTGCAGCGTGAGGGTAGGCATGGGCGATAGCGCAATGATAAGGGTTGAGTTGCCCCATCATAAGCGAGGCCAAGGGCCGTGCGCCATACAATTGTCGTGCTGCGTGCGCGAGCGCACCCGGCGCGTCGGCGGGCTGGCAACGCGGTGGCGGCAATTCCAGTAAGCTGTCGTTCCAGGCGTTCCATCCCGGGCGCCGTTGACTTCCTTTGACTTCAGGAATCCGCGTGCTTGACCCCATCCATTTTTATGAACCTGCGCAGGGCCACGGCCTGCCGCACGATCCCTTTAACGCCATCGTGGGGCCGCGTCCGATCGGCTGGATCGCCTCGCGCAGCAGTGCGGGCGTGCTCAATCTGGCGCCGTACAGCTTTTTCAACGCCTTCAATTACCATCCGCCGCTGATCGGCTTTTCCAGCATCGGCCGCAAGGATACCTTGCGCAATATCGAACAGACGGGCGAATTCGTGTGGAACCTGGCGACCCGTCCGCTGGCCGAGGCCATGAACGCCAGTTGCGCGCCGGCGCCGCCCGAAGTCGACGAATTCGCGCTGGCCGGCCTGACGCCGGCCGCCTCGCGCATCGTGGACGTGCCGCGCGTGGCCGAAAGCCCCGTGTCCTTCGAATGCCGGCGCACGCAGATCATCGAGCTGCAAGGCGTCAATGGCGACGGTGTCGGCAGCTGGCTGGTGCTGGGGGAAGTGGTGGGCGTGCACATCGCGCGCCATCTGCTGGTCGACGGCGTGTACGACACGGCCGCCGCTGCGCCGATATTGCGCGGCGGCGGCCCGGCCGATTATTTCGAGATCGGACCGGCCAGCCTGTTCCACATGCGCCGGCCAGCCTGGCCGTAATGCGCCGTCTGGCCAGGCCGTACTGGTTCAATCGGGAACTGGATGGCGCTCCTTGACGATGCCGCGATAGATCAGCCACGTCGCCAGCAGGCTGATGGCGCCGGCGCCCGCCATCCAGTAGCCTGGCGCCGCCTTGTCGCCGGTGCTTTCGATCAGCAGGGTCGACACCAGCGGCGTCAGGCCGCCGAACAGCGCGGTGGCCAGGCTGTAGGCCAGCGAAAAGCCCGTGGTCCGCACGCTGGCCGGGATGATTTCCGTCAGCGCGACGATGGTGGCGCCGTTGTAGCTGCCGTACAGGAAGGACAGCCACAGCTCGACCATCAGCATGTGATTGAAACTGGGATGGGCGACCAGCCAGGACAGGGCCGGATACGCGGTCAGCATCGTCAGCGCCGCGCACGCGGCCATGATGGGCCAGCGCCCGATGCGGTCGGACAGCGCGCCCATGACGGGCAGCCAGAGGAAGTTCGACAGGCCGATGCACAAGGTGACGAGCAGGCTGTCTTTGGTGCTCAGTTTGAGCACGCTCTTGCCGAAGGTCGGCGTGTAGACGGTGATCAGATAGAACGCCACCGTCGTCAGCACGATCAGCATCGCGCCGCTGACGACCAGCGGCCAGTTGAGGCTGATGGTCTTGAGCATCTGGCGAAACGTCGGATGCGACTTGCGCGTCAGATAGGCCTCGGTCTCCTGCAGCGAACGGCGGATGTAGAACACCACGGGGATGATGGAGCATCCGATGAAGAACGGGATGCGCCAGCCCCAGTCCGCGATGAATTCCTTGCTCAAGGTTTCGTTGAGATAGTAGCCGAGCGCCGCGGAAAAGATGATGGCGACTTGCTGGCTGGCCGATTGCCAGCTGACGTAATAGCCCTTGTTGCCGGGTGTCGCCATCTCGGACAGGTAGACCGACACGCCGCCCAGCTCCACGCCGGCGGAGAAACCTTGCAGCAAGCGCCCGATCAGCACGAGGAACGGCGCCAGCAAGCCGATGGTGGCATAGCCGGGCACGAAGGCGATCAGCGCCGTGCCGGAAGCCATGATGGCCAGGGTCAGCACCAGTCCCTTGCGGCGGCCGATGCGGTCGATATAGCTGCCGAGGATGATGGCGCCCAGCGGCCGCATGAAAAACCCCGCACCGAAGGTGGCGAAGGTCATCATCAGGGCCGCGTATTCGCTGGTGGCGGGGAAGAAGGCCTTGGCAATATACGTCGCGTAAAAGCCGAACAGGAAAAAATCGTACATTTCGATGAAGTTCCCGCTCGTGACGCGGATGACGGTGGCGATGCGCGAAGGAGGGCGTGCCTGTGCGCGCGGCGCTGTCGGCTCGGCGAGGGGTGCGGCGGTCGATGGAATGGCCATGATTTACCTCGATGAAAGATGAGTGACGTCGCCTAGTGCGTTGCTGTCGCTGGTGCCGATGCCGGCTGCAGCCCGGTCGCTTCGATCGCGCCGGCGTTGGCAGGGGCGGCGAGGAAGCGCAGCAAGGCGCGGCCGGCTTCCGGTTCCTTGCCGCCCGGGACCAGCGCCGCCGAAAATTGCGTCATCAACTGCACTTCCGGCGGCAGCAGGCCGACGATGTCGATGCCTTGGACCGGCAGCAGCTCGCTGCGCTGCTGGCAGCCGAAATCGGCCTCGCCATGCGCGATGATTTCACCGACGGGGGTGGCGGGAATTTTCGCGGCCTTGCCCTGCATCTGCTCCGCGATGTGCAGTGTCTTCATCAGCTGCTTCTCGATGTATTCGCCGCTGGCGCTGTCCGAATAGGCCACCTTGTGCGCCTGCAGGAAAGCGCTGCGCAAGCCCTCGGTGGTGCTGATGTCGGGCTTTGCCGCGCCGTGGCGCACGGCGCAGGCAATCGGCGAATTGGCCAGGATCACCTTGCTGCCGGGGACGAGGCGGCCTTCCTGCATCAGTTTGTCGAGCGCGTCGCCGACCATGATGACGACGTCGATCGGCTCGCCGCGCGCCAGCCGCGCCGGGATCGCATTCCTGGTGGTGCCCATCGACGGACCCCATTCGGACAGCAACTGGTCGCCGCTGGCGCGTTCGTAGGCGGGCGCCAGGTTTTTGTAGGCCTGGGCGAAGCCGCCCGAGCTGACCACGCGGATGTCGGCGGCATGGGCCGCGCCGGCGGCCAGCAGCACCAGCGCCGCGAGCAGCGGGCGCGAGGTTTGCAGCAGAGTATGCTGAGGCATGATGGTTCTCCTGATGTTAAAATTTTTTCATGAGGCCGGGTGTCAAGCCCGTGCCGTGGCGGTTGTTGAGGTGTGTTTCCGTGACGCCGGCAGCGTTGCGCCGCCGGCCGCCGGTAAAAGCGCGAACGTGGAATGGTGTCGCATCATGTCTCCTTTTTCAGTTCAGGCCTTCTTGGCGAGGCTCAGCATTCAGACCCCATCATCGTTGAAATGGCATAATTTGATAATTGCAATTTTTCCGGGAATTAATGCATGCAGCGCATCAATTACGAGCTTCATGATTTGCAGGCCTTCGTGGCCGTGGCGGAGCGCAACAGCTTTCGCCAGGCCGCGGCGGACCTGTTCCTGTCGCAGCCGGCGCTCAGCCGCCGCATCGAAAAACTCGAGGATGCGCTGGGGGTCAAGCTGTTCGAGCGCACCACCCGGCGCGTGCAGCTGACCAACGTCGGGCAGGTGTTCCTGGTGAACGTGCGCGATGCGCTCAACGGCCTGGAAGATGCCGTGCTGGGCGTGGCCGACCTGGCCGCGCACCGCACGGGGACGGTGACGTTTGCCTGCGTGCCCTCGGCCGTGTGGCATTTCCTGCCGGACGTGCTCAAGCGCTTCAGCGCGCAGTTTCCGAAAATCCGCGTGCGCGTGCATGACGAAAGCGCGCAGGACGTGCTCAACCTCGTGCTGTCCGGCGAGGCGGACTTCGGCATCAGCTTTACGGGCGCGGAAAATCCGGAGATCCATTTCCAGCCCATCTACGTCGAGACCTACGTGCTGGCGATGCGGGCCGATCACAGACTGGCCAAGCGCAAGAAGCTGAGCTGGAAGGATACCGTCGACGAACGCTATATCTCGGTGGCCAAGTCGAGCGGCAACCGCAGCGTGCTCGATGCGGCGCTGGCCGGCGTGGAAAAACACCCGTGGATCTCGTGCGAGATCAACCACGTGTCAGGCATCCTGGCGCTGGTGGAGTCGGGCTTGGGCGTGGCGGCGGTGCCGGGCCTGTCGATTCTGCCGGAGCGGCAAGGCGCGGTGGTCGGCGTGCCGCTCGTCAATCCCGCCGTCAAGCGCACGCTGGGCTTGATCAGCCGGCATCAGCACGCGATGCCGCCCGCGTCACGCACCCTGTTCGACATGATGAGCGCGAGCATAGGAAAGCAGGGGCGGCGGGCATGAGCGCTGCAGTGCGGCGCAGGAGAATCGAGGACCTGGACCTTATTTTTGCATGATGGGATCGCGCCCCAGCGTGCGCGCCAGCGCGCCGCCGTCGCCGCGCCAGAATTCGCGGTCGGCCAGGCGCACGCGCTCGGCCGCGTGCTGCATGTGTTCCATGGCCGCCTGGCGTGCCCGCTGCGGGTCGCCGTCGGCGATGGCCTGCACGATCTTTTCATGTTCGCGCCGCACTTCGATGGAAAAGTCCGCGCGCCGCGCTTCATTCGCGCGCGTCACCTTCACGGCCGCGCGGATCGGGTCGGCGAACATGGCGACGAATTTCGGCCAATAGGGGTTGCCCGTCGCTTCGGCGATGCACAGGTGCAGGCGCACGTCTTCTTCCACGCCGTCGACGCCGGCCGCCACGGCTTCCTCGATGCGGCGCAGCGCGTGTTCGATGTCGGCCAGCTGGCCCGGCGTGCGCCGCACGGCCGCCAGCGCGGCGATTTCCGCTTCCAGTCCCTGCCGCACCTCGATCAGATTCAGCAGCGACTGCACGGACTGCTCCGTCAGTTCGTCGCCCCGTTCGCCCGTCTTCGCGCCATCCTGCGCGCACACGAACGTGCCGCTGCCCTTGCGCGTGGCGACGATGCCGTCCGCCTGCAGCAGGGCGATGGCTTCGCGCAGCACCGTGCGGCTCACGCCGAAGTGGCTGGCCATGGCTTGCTCCGACGGCAAGCGCGTGCCGCCGGCCAGGCCGTCGTTGTGGATTTGCTGGCGCAGCCGTGCCGCCACCCGCGCACCCAGGGTACCGGTGGTAAAACTGCCCGCGGCGGGCTCCGGCGGGGGAAGGGTAAAGCGGAACGTGCGGTCCATCGGGTGCATCCTTGTGCTAGCGGTTTTTATGCGGGCTTGCCTGCTTGCCATTATATGGAATATACAGCTTGACACACACAAAACACACACATAATATACATCCATACAAATTTTAGACAAGTTGCCAGCCACCTTCGGTGGACCATAAAAACCCGGCACGGTCGATCCCCCAGCGATCAGGAGACAAGCATGGACGTATCACAAGCATTGCCCGGACAGGCGGCCGGCGTGGCCGCCAGCCAGAAAACCATCGACGACGCCGTCTATCGCAAGGTGACCTGGCGCATCATCCCTTTCCTCATGCTGTGCTACATCGTCGCTTACCTCGACCGTGTTAACGTGGGCTTCGCCAAGCTGCAGATGCTGGCCGACCTGCAGTTTTCCGAAACCGTGTACGGCCTGGGTGCCGGCGTGTTCTTCCTCGGCTACTTCCTGTTCGAAGTGCCCAGCAACGTGATGCTGCACAAGATCGGCGCGCGCGTGTGGATCGCCCGCATCATGATCACCTGGGCCATCATCTCGGGCGCCTTCATGTTCGTCACCACGCCGACCCAGTTCTACGTCATGCGCTTCCTGCTCGGCATCGCCGAGGCGGGCTTCTTCCCCGGCATCATTCTCTATTTGACCTACTGGTATCCGTCCGAGCGCCGCGCGCGCATGGTGTGCACCTTCATGGCCGCCATTCCCGTGGCGGGCCTGATCGGCGGCCCTCTGTCGGGCTGGATCATGGAAACCTTCGCCGGCTGGCACGGCTATGCGGGCTGGCAGTGGATGTTCGTGCTCGAAGCGATACCCGCCGCGATGATGGGCGTGGCCGTGCTGCTCTACCTCGACAACAGCATCCGCGCCGCGAAGTGGCTGACGGAAGATGAAAAAGTTATCCTCGAGCAGCGCATCGCCACGGAAGCGCAGGGCAAGGTCTCGCACCCGTCGATCCGCGCCATGTTCGCCGACCCGCGCATCTGGGTCATGGCCCTGATTTATTTCTGCTGTGTGATGGGCCAGTATTCGCTGACCTTCTGGCTGCCCAGCCTGATCAAGGCAGCCGGCGTGACGGGCGTGCTCAATATCGGCCTGTTCACGGCGATCCCGTATTCGGTGGCCGTGGCATCGATGATCCTGCTGGGCCGCAGCTCGGACAAATACCGCGAACGCCGCTGGCACATGGCGATCCCGCTGGTGGTCGGCGCCGCCGCCATCGTCTGCAGCGCGCTGGCCGGCGCCCACAACACGGGCTGGGCCATCTTCTTCCTGACGATCGCCGCCGGCGGCATCCTGGCCGCCTCGCCCATGTTCTGGAGCCTGCCGACGGCTTTCCTCGGCGGCGTCTCGGCCGCCGCGGGCATCGCCGCCATCAATTCGGTGGGCAACCTGGCCGGCTTCGCGGCGCCGTACATGATCGGTTCCATCAAGGACCTGACGCAATCGACCGACATCGCCATCTACCTGCTGGCCGGCATCCTGGTGATCGGCGCATTCATCATCATGCGCGTGCCGGCCAAGCTGGTGAACAAATAAGACTGGAGTAGCAGATGAACGTAGAAATGAAAAAAGTGGGCGTGATCGGCCTGGGCGCCATGGGCATGGGCATCGCGCAATCGTTGCTGCGCGCGGGCTTTGAAGTGCATGCCTGCGACGTGCGCCCGGAAACCGTGCAAACACTGGTCGACAAGGGCGCCCATGCGGCGCAATCGCCGGCCGCGCTGGCGGCGCAGGTGCAGGCCTTGCTGATCGTCGTCGTCAATGCGCAGCAGACGGAAACCGTGCTGTTTGGCGAAGACGGCGCGGCCAGCGCCCTGACGCCGGGCAGCGTCGTCATCGCCTGCGCCACCGTGGCGCCCGAATTTGCCGAAGCGCTCGGTGCTCGCCTGGCGGCCATGGGACTGCGCTTCATCGACGCGCCCATTTCCGGCGGCGCGGCCAAGGCGCAAGCCGGCGAGATGTCGGTGATGGCGGCCGGCGGACCCGATGCGTTCGACGCTTGCGCCGGTATTTTTGACGCCATCAGTGCAAAGCTGTACCGCCTGGGCGAACAGCCGGGGCAGGGCTCGAAAGTCAAGATGATCAACCAGCTGCTGGCCGGCGTGCACATCGCCGCCGCCGCCGAAGCGATGGCGCTGGGCTTGCGCGCCGGCTGCGATGCCGATGCCTTGTACGAAGTGATCTCGAACAGCGCCGGCAGTTCCTGGATGTTCCAGAACCGGGTGCCGCACATCTTGAAGGGCGACTATACGCCGTTATCAAGCGTGAACATTTTCGTGAAAGACCTCGGCATCGTGCTCGATTACGCGAAAAAGAGCGTCTTTCCACTGCCCCTGTCGGCCACGGCGCACCAGATGTTCATGCAGGCGTCGGCCGCTGGCTTTGGCGGCGAGGACGATGCGGCCGTGATTAAAACTTTCCCCGGTATCGATCTGCCGGCGAAAGCGTAACTGAATCAAAAAGGAATCATGATGACTGTATTACTGGGATGTATCGCCGACGATTTCACGGGCGGCACCGACCTGGCCGGCATGCTGGTCAAGGCCGGCATGCGCACGGTGCAGCTGATCGGCGTGCCGCAAGGTCCACCGCCGGCCGATGTCGACGCCGTCGTCATCGCCCTCAAGTCGCGCACGAATGCGCCGGAAGAGGCAGTGGCCGAATCGCTGGCCGCGCTGGCCTGGCTGCAGCAAGCCGGATGCCGCCAGTTCTACTTCAAGTACTGCTCCACGTTCGACTCCACGCCGCGCGGCAATATCGGCCCCGTGGCCGAAGCGCTGATGCGGGCGCTGGACACGGACTTCACGATCGCCTGCCCAGCGTTCCCGGCCAACGGACGCACCATCTACAAGGGCAACCTCTTCGTCGGCGACGTGCCGCTGGCCGAATCTGGCATGCGCGACCATCCCCTGACGCCGATGACGGATTCGAATCTGGTGCGCGTGCTGCAGCAGCAGGTGCAGGCCAAGGTGGGCCTGGCCGATTACAGTGTGGTGGAGAAGGGCGCGGCCGCCATCGCCCAGCGCTTCACGGACTTGCGCGGCCAGGGCTGCCATTTCGCCGTCGTCGATGCCGTGTCGAACCGCGACCTGGAAGCCATCGGTGCCGCTTGCGCGGACTTGAAACTGATCACGGGCGGTTCCGGCATCGCGTTGGGATTACCGCAGAATTTTCGACAGCGGGGCCAGTTGTCGCCATCGCCTGCGGGCCAGGCGGGGCGCTTGCCGCCGGCCTCCGGATTGCGCGCCGTGATCTCGGGCAGCTGTTCCGTGGCCACGCAGCAGCAGGTGGCGCACCTGCGCGAACTGGCGCCGTCCTTCCACGTCGACCCTTTGTCGCTGGCCGCGGGCGGCGAGGTGGTGGACGCCGTGGTGGCGCAGGCGCTGGCCTGGGCGAATCAGCACCTGGCGCAAGGCCCCATTTTGATCTATGCCACGGCCACGCCGGACGCCGTGCGCGCCGTGCAGGCGCAGCTGGGCGTGGAGCGGGCCGGCGCCCTCGTCGAGGAAACCCTGGCCGCCATCGCGCAGGGGCTCGTGCGCCTCGGCGTGGGCCAGCTGATCGTCGCTGGCGGCGAAACCTCGGGCGCCGTGGTGAACGCGCTGGGCGTGGCGGGCTTGCGTATCGGTCCCGAGATCGACCCCGGCGTGCCCTGGACGCAAGCCTTGGCCGCGCCGGGTGACGAAGGCAGGGCGCCTTTGGCGCTGGCGCTCAAGTCCGGCAATTTCGGCACCGTGGATTTCTTCAGCAAGGCCTGGCAGGTGCTGGCATGAGCGCCACCGAATCGCGCCAGCGCGAGCTGATCGTCGACTTCGGCAAGTCCCTGTTCGAAAGGGGCTTGACGGCGGGCAGCAGCGGCAACCTGAGCGTGCGCCTGTCCGACGGCTGGCTGCTCACGCCAACGAATGCCAGCCTGGGCCGGCTTGATCCCGCGCAATTGTCCAAGCTCGATTGGGACGGCAAGCTGATCAGCGGAGCGCCGCCGTCCAAGGAGGCGTTCCTGCACCGCGCCATGTACGCAGAGCGGAGCAGCGCGGGCGCCATCGTGCACCTGCACTCGACGCATTCGGCCGCCGTGTCGTGCATGTGCGGCTTGAACCATGACGACTGCATCCCGCCGCTCACGCCATACTTTGTGATGAAGGTGGGGCGCTTGCCCCTGGTGCCGTATCACCGTCCGGGCGACCCGGCGCTGGCGGGCGCGATCGGCGCCATGGCGCGCAAGCACTCGGCCGTGCTGCTGGCCAACCACGGTCCCGTCGTGTCGGGCACCAGCCTGGAAGCGGCCGTGTATGCGGCCGAGGAACTGGAAGAGACGGCCAAGCTGTTCCTGCTGCTGCGCGACGTGCCCACGCGCCCGCTCGACGCGGCGCAGATCGCGGACCTGAAGCAGACATTCAAACTCGAACTATAGAATTCAAGGAGACACGCATGCCCCGTTTTGCCGCCAATCTGACCATGATGTTTAATGAAGTGCCTTTCCCGCAGCGCTTTGCCGCCGCGGCGCAAGCGGGTTTCACGGGCGTCGAATTTTTGTTCCCCTACGATCACGCGCCGCAGGAAGTGGCCGGCTGGCTGCGCGAAAACAAGCTGCAGAACGTGCTGTTCAACCTGCCGCCGGGCGACTGGGCGGCCGGTGAGCGGGGCATCGCCTCGCTGCCGGGCCGCGAAGCGGAATTTCGCGCTGGCGTGGCACAGGGCATCGCGTATGCGCTGGCGCTGGGCACGCCGCGCGTGCACATGATGGCGGGCCTGCTGCCCGTGGGCGCCGACGTCAATCTGCACCGCGCCACCTACCTGGCCAACCTGCGGTACGCGGCGAAAGCCGTGGGCGAGCATGGCATCGAGCTCTTGATCGAACCGATCAACGGGCGCGACATGCCCGGCTACTTCCTCGTCACGCAGGCGCAGGGCCATGCGCTGCGCCTGGAGTCGGGTGCGCCCAACGTCAAGGTGCAGATGGATTTTTATCACACGCAGATCGTCGAGGGCGATATCGCCATGACGTTCCAAAACAACTTCGACGGCATCGGCCACGTGCAGATCGCCAGCGTTCCCGCCCGCAACGAACCGGACGATGGCGAAGTCAATTACCCGTATTTATTCAGGCTGCTCGACGAGCTCGACTACGAGGGCTGGATCGGCTGCGAATACCGTCCGCGCGGTCGCACCGAGGATGGCCTGGGCTGGCTTGCCGCTTACCACCACACACAAGGAGCATGAAGATGAAAGTACTGATTACCGGCGGTGCGGGTTTCCTGGGACAGCGCCTGGCGCGCCAGTTGCTGGTGCAAGGCCAGCTGACGGACAGCCAGGGCCAGCTGCAGACCATCAGCGAGCTGGTACTGGTCGACGTGGTGGCCGCGCACGATTTCAACGATGCGAGAGTCAAGGTCGTCACGGGCGACATCGCCGACGGTACGTTGATGCGCGCCACCATTGATGTGCAGACCGCGTCGATCTTCCACCTGGCCGCCATCGTCAGCGGCCAGGCGGAAGCCGATTTCGAGCTGGGCATGCGCATCAACCTCGATGCCTCGCGTTTGCTGCTCGATATCTGCCGCGAACTGGGACATAAGCCGAAAGTGGTCTTCACCAGCTCCGTGGCCGTCTACGGCGGCAAGCTGCCGGACGTGGTGCAGGACACCACCGCGCTGAACCCGCAATCGTCGTACGGCGCGCAAAAGGCCATCGGCGAATTGCTGCTCAATGACTACAGCCGCCGCGGCTTTGTCGATGGCCGCGTGCTGCGTCTGCCCACCATCAGCGTGCGTCCCGGTAAGCCGAACAAGGCGGCGTCGTCTTTCGCCAGCGGCATCATCCGCGAACCGTTGAATGGCGAGGCGGCCGTCTGCCCCGTGTCCACCGATTTGCGATTGTGGCTGCTGTCGCCACGCGGCGCCATCGCCTCGCTGATCGCCGGCCACGAACTGGCGGGCGAGATGTTTGGCGCCAGCCGCACGGTGAACTTGCCGGGCTTGAGCGTGAGCGTGGGCGAGATGATCGCCGCGCTGGAACAAGTCGCCGGCGCGGACGTCGTTGCCCGCATCAGCTATGCCCCTGATCCGGTCGTCGAGCGCATCGTCAAGAGCTGGCCCGGCGCCTGGGACACGGCACGGGCCGAAGCGCTAGGCTTGACGGCCGATGCGGATTTCGCCAGCATCATCCGCGCGTATATCGACGATGTGAAAGCATGAAGCCGCGTAGGTTGGATTGGCGGCGGCACGCCGCGTAATCCGACAATATTGCTGGCGTTGGTTTAAGTACTGATGTCGGATTACGCTGGCCTGTCAGCCAGCTAATCCGACCTGCGCCATGCCAGCGCGTGGGGCTTATTTGCCCAGTATCGACGCCACGTTGTCGGTGCCGGGTGCGCCGAACAGCTGCTGCTTGAGGATGTGCAGCTGGTCGCGCACCTGAGCCGCCTTTTCGAACTCGAGGTTCTTGGCGTGGTCGACCATCAGTTTTTCCAGGCGCTTGATTTCCTTGCTGACCTGCTTTTCGCTCATGGCCTCGAACTTCGCCGCTTCCTGCGCCACCTGCAGGGTCTCGCGCGCTTCCTGCGGGCTGTAGACGCCGTCGATCATTTCGCGGATCGATTTCTTCACGCCGATCGGGATGATGTTGTTGGCCGTATTGAAGGCGATCTGCTTGGCGCGGCGGCGTTCCGTCTCGTCGATGGCGCGGCGCATGGAGTCCGTGATGCGGTCGCCGTACAAGATCGCCGTGCCGTTCAGGTTACGCGCGGCGCGGCCGATGGTCTGGATCAGGCTGCGTTCGGAGCGCAAAAAGCCTTCCTTGTCCGCGTCGAGGATGGCGACCAGCGATACTTCCGGCAAGTCCAGGCCCTCGCGCAGCAGGTTGATCCCCACCAGCACGTCGAAGGTGCCCAGACGCAGGTCGCGCAGGATTTCCACGCGCTCCACCGTTTCGATATCGCTGTGCAGGTAGCGCACCTTGATGCCATGGTCGCCCAGGTATTCCGTCAATTGCTCGGACATGCGCTTGGTGAGGGTGGTCACCAGCACGCGCTCGTCCTTCTTGATGCGCTCGACGATTTCCGACATCAGGTCGTCCACCTGGCTGCTGGCCGGACGCACGATGATCTGCGGGTCGACCAGGCCGGTCGGGCGCACGACCTGTTCGACCACCTGGTCCGAGTGGGTCTTTTCGTATTCGGCCGGCGTGGCCGAGACGAACACGGTCTGGCGCATCTTCTGTTCGAATTCCTCGAATTTCAAGGGCCGGTTGTCGAGCGCGGACGGCAGGCGGAAACCGTAGTCGACCAGGTTGGTCTTGCGCGAGCGGTCGCCGTTGTACATGGCGCTCAGCTGGCCCGTCAGCACGTGCGACTCGTCGAGGAACATCAATGCGTCGGGCGGTAAATAATCGACCAGGGTCGGCGGCGGTTCGCCCGGCAGCGCGCCGCTCAGATGGCGCGAGTAGTTCTCGATGCCCTTGGTGAAACCGATCTCCGCCATCATTTCCAGGTCGAAGCGCGTGCGCTGTTCCAGCCGCTGCTCCTCGATCAGTTTATTTTCCTTGCGGAAGAACTCGAGGCGCTCGCGCAGCTCGTCCTTGATGGTCTCGACGGCGCGCAGCACGGTGGAGCGGGGCGTCACGTAGTGCGAGCCCGGGTACACGGTGAAGCGGGGGATCTTTTGCCGTACGCGGCCCGTCAGCGGGTCGAACAGCTGGATCGATTCGATCTCGTCGTCGAACATTTCCAGGCGCACGGCCAGCTCCGCATGCTCGGCGGGGAAGATGTCGATGGTATCGCCGCGCACGCGGAAGGTGCCGCGGCCGAAATCGACCTCGTTGCGCGTGTACTGCATCTGGATCAGGCGCGCGATGACGTCGCGCTGGGCGACCTTGTCCTTGACGCGCAGGGTCAATATCATCTGGTGGTATTCGTTCGGGTTACCGATACCGTAGATGGCCGAGACGGTGGCGACGATGATGACGTCGCGCCGTTCCATCAGCGACTTGGTGCACGACAGCCGCATCTGTTCGATATGTTCGTTGATCGACGAGTCCTTTTCGATGAACAGGTCGCGCTGCGGCACGTAGGCTTCGGGCTGGTAGTAATCGTAGTAGCTGACGAAGTACTCGACGGCGTTTTGCGGGAAAAAGTCGCGGAACTCGCTGTACAGCTGCGCCGCCAAGGTCTTGTTGGGCGCAAAGACGATGGCGGGCCGGCCCATGCGCGCGATGACGTTGGCCATGGTGTAGGTCTTGCCCGAACCGGTCACGCCCAGCAGGGTCTGGAAGGCCAGTCCGTCGGCAATCCCCTCTGACAGCTGGTCGATTGCCGTGGGCTGATCGCCGGCCGGAGGGAAGGGCTGGTGCAGCTTGAAGGGGGAGTCCGGGAAAGAGATAATTGCGCTTTCCGCCTCGCTGGCGGTAGATAATTCGGGCATGTGAATCAGACCTTTGTTAGAATAGTGCTCTGCTGGCGGCCCTGGCGTTGTATTTCGGGGCGCTGTCTACAACTCCGCTGTGAACCTGCTTCCAATCGAATCCAATCTTATCATGACGAACCCAACTGTTTCTGCCAGTCTGTTTAGCGCCATCGAGATGGCCCCACGCGACCCGATCCTGGGCATCACCGAAGCATTTAACGCGGACCAGAATCCCGCCAAAATCAATCTGGGCGTTGGCGTCTATTATGACGACAACGGTAAAGTGCCTCTGTTAGCTTGCGTACGCAAGGCGGAAGCCATCCTGATCGAACAGGCCGCCCCACGCACCTATCTGCCGATCGAAGGCCTCGCTGCCTACGACAAGGCGGTGCAAGAACTCGTATTTGGCGCCGATAGCGCTGTAATTCAAGAGCGCCGCGCCGTCACCGTGCAAGCCATCGGCGGCACGGGCGCACTGAAGATCGGTGCCGACTTCCTGCAGCGCTTCGCGCCGGGTGCCCAGGTCTACATCAGCGACCCGAGCTGGGAAAACCACCGCGCGCTGTTCGAGAACGCCGGTTTCGTTGTGAATAACTACACGTACTACGATGCCGTCACCCATGGCGTGAACTTCGACGGCATGCTGGCCAGCCTGAACGCCATGCCGGCCGGTTCCATCGTCGTGCTGCACGCCTGCTGCCACAACCCGACCGGCGCCGACCTGAGCGTGGCCCAGTGGGACCAGATCATCGCCGTCGTCACGTCGCGCGGCCTGGTGCCGTTCCTGGACATGGCCTATCAAGGCTTCGCCAACGGCATCGCCGAAGACGGCGCCGTGGTGCGCCGCTTTGCCGACGCGGGCGGCCCGCTGCTGGTGTCGAACTCGTTCTCGAAATCGTTCTCGCTGTACGGCGAGCGCGTGGGCGCCCTGAGCGTCGTCGCCGCCAGCGCCGATGAGGCGGCCCGCCTGCTGTCGCAATTGAAACGCGTCGTGCGCACCAACTACTCGAACCCGCCAGTCCACGGCGGCAAGGTCGTTGCCACCGTCCTGGCCACGCCGGAACTGCGCCAGCTGTGGGAAGAGGAACTGGCCGGCATGCGCGTGCGCATCCGCGAAATGCGCAATGCCTTCGTGGAAAAGCTGAAAGCCAAGGCGCCAGACCACGACTTCGAATTCGTGCGCCAGCAAATCGGCATGTTCTCGTACTCGGGCCTGAGCAAGGAACAAGTGGCTTCCCTGCGCGAGCAATCGATCTACGCCGTCGACACGGGCCGTATCTGCGTGGCAGCATTGAATTCGCGCAACATCGACATCGTTATTGACGCGATCGCCAAAGTGCTTTAAGATCTTGCTTCTTCGGCGCTGCATGCAAGTGCGGCGCTGATGGCAGTAGAAAGTCGGCGATGGCCGTGTTTGTGAAGATGCAGTATCCGTCTTGCAAATATGGAACAAGCGACATATAATATTGCCTCTTTTCCCTGATAGCTCAGTTGGTAGAGCGACGGACTGTTAATCCGCAGGTCCCTGGTTCGAGTCCAGGTCGGGGAGCCAGAATTCGAAAGGCCGCGTTGAAAAACGTGGCCTTTTTTGTTTTTGCTGACCCGTCCTGGAATAAGTTGACACTTTTTCGTTACAGAGAAGGAGTGTCCGATGGAACAAGGGTTTCGACGCAGTCAGCGAGATTACAGCCTGGCTTTTAAATTGAGCGTTGTCGAGCAGGTTGAAAAAGGCGAGATGACGTACAAGCAGGCGCAAACGCGCTACGGAATACAGGGTCGGTCGACAGTTTTGGTATGGTGTCGCAAACACGGCCTGCAGGATTGGACGCATCCCAGGGACCGAAGCCAACGGAGAGCGACCATGACAGACACACCAGCCAGGCCACTGACGCCAGAGCAGCGCATCAAGGAGCTGGAGCGTCAGCTCAAGGAAGAAAAACAGAAATCCGCGCTGTTCGAGGCGGTTCTCGACGTCCTGCGTGACGAATACGGGGTGCCGGTAAAAAAGCCTTTGGGCAGGTCATCGCGCGCAAGCAAGTCGAAGGATTAAGCGTCGAACGGGCCTGCCGCTGTGTCGGCATCAGCCGCCAAGCGTATTACCAGCGCCGTCAGCGCGAGCGACATTGCCTGGACAGGGCGCAAACTGTCGTCAAGCTGGTGCAGCCGATACGCCTGCGCCAGCCACGCATCGGCACGCGCAAGCTGCACAGCATGCTCGGTGCAGCCTTTTCCGGTGCAAAAATCAAATTGGGACGCGATGGACTCTTTGATATCTTGCGCCAGGAGCGGCTGCTGGTGCAACCACAGCGGGCCTATCATAAGACCACGAATAGCCATCACCGCTTCCGGCGCCATCCCAATTTACTCAAGGAGGGGCCGGGACAAGTGCTCGCCACGCGGCCGGAGCAGGTGTGGGTAGCCGATATCACGTATCTCCCGACCGCCGGAAAATTCGTCTATCTGAGCTTGGTAACGGATGCGTATTCGCGCAAGATCGTGGGCTATCACGTGCACGCAAGCCTGCAAACCGAAGAGGTCAGCGAGGCCTTGAAGATGGCCCTGCGAGCACGACAGCGCAAGACGCCGCTGATCCATCATTCAGACAGGGGCATCCAGTACTGCTCGACTTACTATCAAGAAATTCATCGTCGTCATGGACTGACTTGCTCCATGACCGACGGCTACGACTGCTATCAGAATGCGCTGGCCGAACGTATCAACGGCATCCTGAAAGGCGAGTTCTTGCTGAACCGACCTGCAGACCTGAAACAGGCGAGCAAAATGGTGGCGCAATCGGTGCGGATATACAACCAGGAACGACCACATACGGCCTTGAAGTACCAAACGCCCGATGCGGTGCATCGGGCGTTTGTGCAGCAATAAACACTGTCAACCTATTTTAGGACTGGACATGCGCTGTCGGCGGGCAGCTGCTGTCCGGGATAGAAATTTCCCTGGGGGAATCTGGACATGTGCTTGCTTGCCCTATATAATACGGCCTCTTTTCCCTGATAGCTCAGTTGGTAGAGCGACGGACTGTTAATCCGCAGGTCCCTGGTTCGAGTCCAGGTCGGGGAGCCAGAACATCAGCAGTATCGAAAAGCCCAGCCTTCACCGGTTGGGCTTTTCGCGTTTCAGAGCCTGCATGAGGCATCCGTGTCATCACTCTTGATCCCGCGCATAGGCCGCCAGGCACCCGGCGCTATGCTGGAGGCGACAAGGCGCCGGCAGGCCTGTCATCGCCTTCAACTTCCTGGAGGGGCTGAAATGGATGAGGTCACAAGTGTTGGGTCGGCAACGATCGTGCTCGTGCATGGCGGTTTTGTCGACGGGTCGGGTTGGGAAGCCGTTTACCGGGCGCTGCGTGACGAGGGTTGTCACGTTGCCATTGTGCAAAACCCAACGCTATCGCTGGCGGACGATGTGGCCGCGACCGGACGGGTCATCGCCGCGTCGCCGGGTCCCGTGGTCCTCGTTGGTCATTCGTATGGCGGTGCCGTGGTCACGCAAGCGGGGAACGATCCCAAGGTCAAGGCATTGGTCTACATCGCGGCGTTTGTGCCGGATCAAGGCGAGTCCGTCGATTCCTTGCTGAAGAATGCCCCGCCTGGCGCACCTGTGCCGCCGATCTTGCCGCCGCACGATGGCTTCCTGTTGCTCGACCAGAAAAAGTTTGCGGCCGCCTTCGCGGCCGATGTGCCCAGGGACAAGGCCCGCTTCATGGCGGTATCGCAAGTGCCCTGGGGAGTGGCCGCGCTGACCGGCGTGGTCAGCGCGCCAGCGTGGAGGAGCAAGCCCAGCTGGTACCTGGTGGCGACGGAGGACAAGATGATTGCGCCGGCGATGCAACGCAAGATGTCCGAACGCGCGGGCTCGAAGGTGGTCGAAGTCGCCGGCAGCCATGCCATTTACATTTCGCAAGCCCATGCGGTGGCGACGCTGATCCGCAAGGCCGCCGCCGGCATTGCCGGCGGCCAGGCCAGCCTGTCGGCTTCCGGGAGTGGCTTCCCGTGACGGGGCGTTGTATCAGGACTTCGGCGCCGCATTCAATGTCTTGATGATGGCTTCCTGGAACTGCACCGGTTCATCCTGGTGAATTTGATGCCCGGAATGGTCAAAGAAAAACAGCCCCTTCTTTGGCGCCTTCAATGTTTCAAAATACGCTTGCGTGATCCTGGTCGAGGTCTGGATATCGTTTTTGCCGACGAAGAAATACACGGGGCAGTCAACGCTCTTCAAGGTCCTGGGCAGATCGATGTTCATGACCTCGTTCCAGACTGGCGACCAGGTTTTCGACCATTGAAGAAAGCCCGTCTTGAAGCCCTCGCTCGTGGCAAATTCCTTGCCATCCTTATAAAAAAGCCATTTCCTTAAATAAAACATGCTTTCGTCACTTGCAAACGGGAAACTGACGCTGTCCAGTTCCTGGCTGGCGACGGCATTGTCCTTGAAATGCACTTTCAAGGTTTTCAGCAATTCTTTCTCGCTTTCCAGCTGGCTCACGACAGGATTGGACGCGAAATAGGCATGCAGCAGTTCCGGATGATGCTTGACGATATAAAAGCCCAGGACGTTGCCCCAGGAACTGCCCAGCAAGTATATTTTTTCCTGCTTGAGCTCTTTTTGTAGAAACGTGATGACCTGGTACGTGTCCTGCTCCATCTGCGCGACGGAAGGCTGGCTTGGCGAAGGATTCAGTTTCAGGGTTTTTCCTGCATCGCGCTGGTCCCATTGCACAAGCGTAAATCTCTTTTTCAGGATGGCGGTAAACGCATCCGCATTCTTCATCATCGAACTTCCCGGCCCGCCCGATAGAAAGAGAAGAGCAGGCTTGTTGGAGTCATCTGTTTTGATTTCCACAAACTGCTTTATCCCGCCAATGTCGGGAGTCAGCAGCACGTCGATGGCAAGCGGAACGGGTTGTGCTTTACATGCATAAAATGGAATCAAGGCGATGAATAACACGGCCATTATGCTGTTTTTTGTCATGGGCTGGTATGGATGGTTGCTGGCAGGTATGGGGTGTCCATTTAGGATGTTATCCGAATAACATGTTGCATATGAAAAATATCTGCAGCGCGTCCGCAGTGGCGCCATGGCGGGCTGCGGCCTGTGTCTTTTCCCGTTTTGCGCTATCCTGAATGCAACCCCATAGGAGAGTTGCCACCATGACCTGTTCTATCCCGTTGCGCCATATCGTTCTCTGTGATTTTCTTGAGGACATCACACCGGCCAAGCATGCCGAGCTGGTCTATGAATTTTCCCAGCTTAAACATCGCATCCTCGGCGTGCTGCAATTCGAATGGGGGCCGAACGTCAGCCCGGAAGGCCTCGATGACGGCTTTACCGATTGCTTCAGCTTGAGTTTTGCCGATACGGGCGCGCGCGATGCGTATCTGACCCATGCCGCGCACCAGGCTTTTGTCGAGCTGCTTAAGCCATGGCTGGGCCGCGTACTCGTGTTCGACTATCATCCGCAGGAAAATCCGGGCTGAGGTATGCCGCGCATAATTTTTTTCGCGTAAATCTGGACAACTGAAAATTTGCGCTATAGAATGCGGCCTCTTTTCCCTGATAGCTCAGTTGGTAGAGCGACGGACTGTTAATCCGCAGGTCCCTGGTTCGAGTCCAGGTCGGGGAGCCAGAACATCAGCAGTATCGAAAAGCCCAGCCATTACGGTTGGGCTTTTTGCATTGTGACATTGCACGCAGATGTGTCGAAAAGCATCTGTCATACTTGCAAGGCATATTTGTCGCCTCTCGATGAACACAAGCCTTCCCATGAAGAATATCTGCGCCCTGGTGCTGATGCTGTCCGCCGGCATCGTCTACGCGCCCCTTGCCAGCGGCCAGGGACGCCAGCCCTTGTCCGAAGCGAAGGTCAAGCAGCAGATCATCGCCGAATCGATTGCCGCCTATCCCGGGCGCTGCCCCTGTCCCTACCATGCCGCCAAGAATGGCAGCGCTTGCGGAGGACGCAGCGCATGGAGCAGGAAGGGCGGTTATGCCCCCATTTGCTACGAACGCGAAATCAGCAGCGAGATGGTGCGCAAGTGGCGCGAGGAAAATGCCGCGGCGTCGTGACCATTGCCCCCTGCGCAGCGCCTGAAGCTGTGCCGGCATGGGGGCGATGCCCAAGCGGCCCCATAAATCGTGGTACAGCCTGACCGGCACGAGGCCCGTATGGCCATCGATATCGCCGGACGCCGCCCTCGTGCGATGCCGGCATCGCGCAGGGCAAATTCTCAATAGTAATACTACATTGGCAGACAATTTACTTCTGTAGGATAATGTGGAACCGGTTCCATTTATGCGCAAATGCAATGTGGCGCAATCATCGAAGTCAATAAAACAACAAGTCTTGCGGGAGTCTCATGAACTATCCAGGCAGCGAACCATCTGCAACATCCGTTTCATCCCTTCCCCGCATCAGCCGCCGCCACGCCCTGATCGGCCTGGCCGCCTTGCTGGCGCAGGCCGGTTTCTGGAGCAATCCGCTCTCGGCCGCCATGTCGGCGCCAGCCAGCGCTCCGGCGCCCGGCCTGGCGCCTGCCACGATGCTGTTCTACACCTTGTCGCAAACCATCACGGGCCACCGCGACCTGTCCGCCGCGACGGCGGCGCGCATCGAGCAAGCCATGCGCACGAACGTGCCCGGCTTCGCCGAGCGCTTGCCGCAACTGGGCGCGCTGCTCGTCACGGGCCAGGAAGCCAAGGCGCTGCTGGCGGCCGCCACCGCTGCGGACGCCGGCTTGCGCGAGCTGGCGCTGGCCATCGTCGCCGCCTGGTACACGGGCACCGTCGCCGGCAATGCGGCGCAGGGCACGAAGTCCATCGTCGTCGCGTATGCGGAAGCCTTGATGTACCGCACGGTGGCCGATGGCCAGGTCGTGCCGACCTATTGCAATTACGGCCCCCTGTGGTGGCTGAAGGCGCCGCCGGCCGTGCGCGTCTCCGCGCCCGTGGCGCCCAAACCCGTACCGGCCCCGGCCACTACCGGCACTCCCGAACCGAAAGGCAAGCAAGCAAAATGAAATCACCGCAATTCAAGAGTAATGGCGACGTCGTCGCCGATGTTGTCATCGTCGGCACGGGTGTCGTCGGCGCCATGATGGCCGACCAGCTGGCCGCGCAAGGCCATTCCGTGATCATGCTGGAAGCGGGCCTGCGCATCGAGCGGGGACAAGCCGTGGAAAACTGGCGCAACATGCCGTTCGAGAACCGCGTCGGTTCCGACTTCCAGGGCCTGTATCCGCAGGCGGACAATGCGCCTGCGCCCCTGTATTTCCCGAAGAATAACTATGTGGAATTGTCCGGTCCCAGCGGCAGCAGTTTCCAGCAGGGCTATCTGCGCACGGTGGGCGGCACGACCTGGCATTGGGCCGCGTCGTGCTGGCGCCATTTGCCGTCGGACATGCGCATGAAGAGCGATTACGGCGTCGGGCGCGACTGGGCCATTTCCTATGAGGAACTGGAACCCTACTATTGCCGCGCCGAGCAGGAAATGGGCGTGGCCGGCCCCAACGATCCCGCCTTGCAGTCGCCCAGCGAGCGCAGCGCGCCGTACCCGATGGACATGGTGCCCTGGGGCTATGGCGACAAGCGCTTCGCCGAAGTGGTCAACCCGCACGGCTACCGTTCCGTGCCGATCCCGCAAGGGCGCTCGACGCGCCCATGGCAGGGCCGTCCCACGTGCTGCGGCAATAACAATTGCCAGCCTATCTGCCCGATCGGCGCCATGTACAACGGCATCCACCACGTGGAGCGGGCCGAGCTGAAAGGCGCGGGCGTGCTGGCCGAGGCCGTCGTCTACCGCATCGACACGGACCAGAACAACCGTGTCACGGCCGTGCACTGGTATGACGCCAAGAAACAGTCGCACATGGCGACGGGCAAGGCCTTCGTCATCGCCTGCAACGGCATCGAAACGCCCCGTTTGCTGCTGCTGGCGGCGAACCAGAACAATCCGAACGGCATCGCCAACAGTTCGGACCAGGTCGGCCGCAACATGATGGACCACTCGGGTTTCCACTGTACCTTCCTGGCCAATGAACCGATCTGGACGGGCCGTGGCCCCGCGCAAAGCAGCTGCCTGGTGGGCCCGCGCGACGGCGCCTTCCGCGCGCAGTATTCGGCCAACAAGATGATCTTGAACAATATCACCAGGGTGGGACCTGCAACGCAGCAGTCATTGAAGCTGGGCCTGGTGGGCAAGGACCTCGACGACGAGATCCGCCGCCGCGCCGCGTTCGGCGTCGACCTGTCGATCAGCCTGGAACCGCTGCCCGAAGCGCACAACCGTTTGACCTTGAGCAAGACGCGCAAGGACCCGCTGGGCCTGGCCTGTCCCGACATCTACTATGACGTAGGCGATTACGTACGCGATGGCGCGAAGGCCGCGCATGCGCAGCTCGAACACATCGGCAAGCTGTTCGGCGCCGTGGAATTCCATATCACCGACAGCCTGAATGCGAATAACCACATCATGGGCGGCGTCATCATGGGCAGTAACCGTCTTGACTCCGTGGTCGACGGCAATTGCCGCGCCCACGACCATGCCAACCTGTGGCTGCCGGGCGGCGGCGCCATGCCGTCGGCCAGCGTCGTCAACACGACCCTCAGCATGGCCGCGCTCGGCTTGCGCGCGGCCGACGACATCGCCCGCACCCTGGCAAGGGAGGCTGCATGATGCGCCGTTTCTTGCTGGGCCTGACCCTGGCGGCCGGCTTGCCGCTGGCCGCGCGTGCTTTACCACCTGTGCCGCCGGCGCCGCCCGTCACCCTGACGCCGGACCGTCCGGCCGCGCCGGCCGCAAGCACAGCCGCCAAGCCCGATGCACGGCTGGAGCGGGGCCGCTACCTGGCTATCGCGGCCGACTGCATGGCCTGCCATACGGCGGCGGGCGGCAAGCCGTATGCGGGCGGCTACGCCATCGATTCGCCGCTGGGCACGATTTATGCGACGAATATCACGCCCTCCAAAAAAGGTGGCATCGGCCGCTACACGGAAGCCGACTTTGCGCGCGCCCTGCGCGCAGGCGTGCGCGCCGATGGCAGCCACCTGTACCCGGCCATGCCCTACACCAGCTATGCGCAGCTGACGGATACGGACGTGGGCGACCTGTATTACTACTTCATGCAGGCAGTCAAACCCGTCGACGAGCCGGCGCGCCAGACGGCCCTGCCATTCCCGTTCAATGTGCGCCTGTCCATGCTGGGCTGGAACACCTTGTTCCTCGACAATAAACGCTTCGTGCCCGATCCGGCGAAGAGCGCGCAGATCAACCGCGGCGCCTACCTGGCCGAAGGGCTGGCGCACTGCAGCGCCTGCCATACGCCGCGCAACGCGCTGATGGCGGAGATCGGCAGCCAGACCCTGGCGGGCGCCGCGCTCGGCTCCTGGCATGCGCCGAACATCACGTCCGACAAGGTCAGCGGCGTCGGCGCGTGGACGGATGCGGAACTCACGGCTTACCTGAAGACGGGTCATGTGGAAGGCAAGGGGCAGGCGGCGGGCGGCATGGCCGAAGCCATCCAGAACAGCCTGCAATTCTTGCGCGACGACGACGTGGCCGCCATCGTCGCCTGGCTGCGTACCGTGCCGCCCGTGCGCGCGCCGGGGCAGACCAAGGCTGCCTTCAGCCACGGCAGCGCCGCCAGCGAGGAAGCGGCATTGCGCGGCATGGCCGCTGCCACCGAGCGTCACTCCTTGAATAGCGGCGCCGTGCTGTTTTCCGGCTATTGCGCCAGCTGCCATTCGGCCAGCGGCACCGGCAGCACGGGGCAAAGTTATCCGGCCCTGTTCAACAACACGGCCACGGGCGGCAACACGCCGGCCAACCTGGTCTCGGCCATCCTGTTTGGCGTCGAACGCAAGATCGAAGGGGAAGAGCATGAAGCGTTCATGCCCCGTTTCGACCAGCGCTCGTACGTGCAGCCCTTGACGGATGAGCAGATCGCCTCGATCGCCAATTACGTGCTGAAACAGTACGGCAACCCGGACATGTCGGTGACGCCTGCCTACGTGGCGCAGGCGCGCAGCGGCGGCGAGAAACCCGTGCTGGCGCGCGTGCAGCCGTTCATGCTGCCGGGCGGCATCGCGGCCATCTTGCTGCTGATCGCGCTGTGCGTGTGGCTGCGCCGGCGCCGTCAAGTCAAGAAATAGGCATCGGAGCCGTGGAGTATCGGCGGCGAATATGAACGTTGGGCGCAACTTGCAGTAAAATGCAGGCTGAAAAATGGTTACGAGCAATCGTAGCCATTTTTTATTCTGGCCCGACCCTGCTATCGTTCATTTGAAAACTGACAATGTCCCATTCCCTGCATCACCAATTCTTGCGTTTCGCCGCCGTCGGCGCTTCCGGCACGGCCGTGCAATACAGCGTGCTGTGGGGCGGTGTGGAATGGGCGGGCATCAGCGCCGCCGCCGCGTCCGGCATCGGCTACATCCTCGGTTCCGTCGTCAACTACCTCCTGAATTACTTTTTCACGTTTAAAAGCGACAAGGGCCATGGCGAGGCGGCCAGCAAGTATTTCACCCTGCTGGGCATCGGCTGGTGCATCAATACGGGGCTGATGTGGCTGCTGGTACACCAGCTGGGCTGGTATTACTGGCTGGCGCAGGTGCTGGCGACGGGCATCGGGCTGGTCTGGAATTTCGCGGGCAGCCGCTGGTGGGCCTTCAAGCCGGCCGGCGCGCCAGGCAAGTAATCAAGTAATCAAGTAAGCAAGTAAGCAGTTGTTGCAAGAAAAAAAGATGCGCATAGTCCAAGACCAGGCGCGCGGTTTTACCAAAACAAGGGGTTAATCATGCAGTTCCTGGAACGCTATTTCAAACTGAAGGACAACGGGACCAATGTGCGCACGGAGCTGCTGGCCGGCCTGACCACGTTCCTGACGATGGCCTACATCATCTTCGTCAATCCGACCATCCTCGGCGACGCGGGCATGCCGAAAGACGCCGTGTTTGTCGCCACCTGCCTGGCGGCCGCCATCGGCACACTGATCATGGGTCTGTACGCGAACTACCCGATCGCGCTGGCGCCGGGCATGGGCTTGAACGCGTATTTTTCGTATGCGGTGGTCAAGGGCATGGGCATGAGCTGGGAAGTGGCGCTGGGCGCCGTCTTCATTTCCGGCTGCCTGTTCATTCTGGTCAGCCTGTTCAAGATACGCGAGATGATCATCAACAGCATCCCGCCCGCGCTGCGCACGGCCATTACGGTCGGTATCGGCCTGTTCCTGGCCATCATTTCGCTGAAAAGCGCGGGCGTGGTGGTATCGAATCCCGCCACCATCATCGCGCTGGGCGACTTGCACCAGGCGGCGCCCATCCTGGCCATCCTCGGTTTCTTCATCATCGTCGCGCTGGACCGCCTGAAAGTGCCGGGCGCCATCCTGATCGGCATCCTCACCATCACCATCGCCAGCTTCTTCTTTGGCGGCAACCAGTTCAACGGCATCGTCTCGGCGCCGCCCGCCATCGAACCGACCCTGTTCAAGCTCGACATCATGGGCGCGCTGTCGATCGGCATCGTCAACGTGGTGCTGGTGTTTTTCCTGGTTGAATTGTTCGATGCGACGGGCACGCTGATGGGCGTGGCCAACCGTGCCGGCTTGCTGAAAGACGGCAAGATGGAACGCATGAACAAGGCCTTGCTGGCCGACAGCACGGCGATCGCCGCCGGCGCCTGCCTGGGCACGTCGAGCACCACCGCCTTCGTCGAAAGCGCAGCCGGCGTGCAGGCGGGCGGACGTACGGGCTTGACGGCCGTCGCCGTCGCGCTGCTGTTCCTGGGCAGCCTGTTCTTCGCTCCGCTGGCGCACACGGTGCCGCCGTACGCGACGGCGCCCGCGCTGCTGTACGTGGCCTGCCTGATGCTGCGCGAACTGACGTATATCGACTGGGATGACAGCACGGAAAGCATCCCGGCCGCCATCACGGCGCTGATGATGCCGTTTACGTATTCGGTGGCCAGCGGCGTGGCCTTTGGTTTCATCACCTATGCGGTATTGAAACTGTTGACGGGCAAGGGCAAGCAGGTCTCGGTGGTGGCCTACATCATCGCCGCCATCTTCCTGTTCAAGTTCATCTACCTGGGCGAATAGCAAGTTTGCCTGCAAGCACTGACAAGGCCGCCCGCGCACCAGCAGGGCGGCCTTTTTTTTGGCGCCGCTTACATCAGCAGCGCGGCCACCAGGTCTTTTTTGGCGTCGCCGGCGCTGCCGTCGAAGCGCAAGGCCGCTTCCACATGCGCCAGGTGCTCGACCATCAGGCGCGCCGCCAGATCGGCGTCGCCGCTGCGTGCCGCATCGAGAAAGCGGCCGTGTTCGTCGCACGAGCAGGCGGCCGCGTGACCCGACTGGTACAGCATGGTGATGAGCGAGCTGCGGCCCACCAGTTCGCGCACGATGTCGCGCAGAACGGCGTTGCCGGCGATATCGGCCAGCAAGACGTGGAAGTCGCCCAGCAGTTGCGAGCGCAGCGGCGTCGCTTGCGCCAGCGCCAGGCGTTCCGCTTTCAGGTGCCGATCGAGCATCCTGTAGTCGGCAGGTTTGGCCTGCGCGACGAATTCGCGCGCCAGGGCCGCTTCGATGATGCGCCGCGCGGCAAAGATGTCGCGCGCTTCCGCTTCGGTGGGCTGGCTGACGAAGGCGCCCTTGTCGGGCACCATGCGGATGAGTTTGTCTTTCGAGAGAATCAGCAGGGCGGCGCGTATCTTGGTGCGGCTGACGCCATACAGCCGGCACAGCGCCTCTTCGCGCAGCCGCGTACCGGGCGGCAATTGGTGCGCCACGATGGCGGCCGCCATATGTTCGGCAATTTCTGCCGAGCTGTCGCCGCTGCCGGCCTTGTCTACCAGGGTTGCGCTTGATTCTGTCATGTCGGGTAAGAGCAGTCAGCCAGGGGCAAGGCGAACCTTGCAAGCGCATGTCCGCGCGGCGGCGTGGTTGACGCCCCGCTGCCGGCATGCCGTTGTGCGCCTTGCGTATCGGCAAGGCATGGCTATTCTACTATCTTGCCTGGCGGCGCGCAGACGGGGCCCGCCGCGTGGCGAGGCATGCTCCCTGGCTGCCTGTTTTGCTGGTCATGCAGCAACCATGTAGTAACGACTGGACATGGGAAATTTTGACGTATATAATTCGGCCTCCTTTCCCTGATAGCTCAGTTGGTAGAGCGACGGACTGTTAATCCGCAGGTCCCTGGTTCGAGTCCAGGTCGGGGAGCCAGAACAAGCAGCAGCAAAGGGCCACGTGGCAACACGTGGCCCTTTTGTCATGTGCGCATGGTTTTCATCCATGCTTGCCATCCCGTCAGTGTATCAACGGCCTGCGCGATGCCATCCCGCTGGTGGCAGGTGCACGCGCAATGATGCCCGGATCAGGGATCGACAAACACGTCGAAGCGCACCTTGAGCGGGCTGCCCCAGGAGATTTCTACCCAGGCACGGAAGCCGCCGTTGTATGGCGCGATGTTATACACGGCCATGCGGGCGGCGCCGATGAAACGGTCCTGGGGATTCGCGCCATATTCGCTGATATTGAGAAATACGCGCGAATTGGCGTGCACATTGGCATTGGCGAAGTTGACCGAAGGATGCACGCCATTGGCCGTCCACGTATAGTAGGTGGTGAAGGCGGCGGGACTCAGGTTCAAGTCCTGTGCGGCCGCGCCTTGGGCGCTTTGGCCTTCCTGCTCCATCGGCGTATCGGTTTCATCCAGTGCCAGGTTGCTGCCGGTGCGATGTTCTACTTTCATTTCCATGATGTACTCCTGATCGATAGTTTGGACGCCGCGCCTGTCGTCGTGCGGCAAGACGCCCTATCTGTGCTGCCGTGACGGCCAGTGTCACGTCCTGGCTGATAAGGTAGCCGCCTGCTCCATCCTGTTGGAGTAATTCATTCTAGGCATACGCAGGGGCGGAAAGCGCGCTGGGCCGCCGGAAAAGCGGCGTGCGATTGTGCTGGCGCAAACACCTTGCAAGCAGGCGGCAAGATATTTTCCCCCAGGCTATTTTTACGGGGCCGCCACGCATGCGGCGCAGGACAATGGCACAATAGGCCCAGCCGACCTGCCGATACGGAACCCGTTGCGAGCCTAGCCCATGCCGATACTGAACCTGAGTGCCGAAACCGATATCTATTACGAACTGATCGAAGGCGACCCCGCCAAGCCCTGCCTGGTATTCCTGCACGAAGGACTCGGTTGCTGTGCGATGTGGAAAGATTTTCCCGCGCAGCTATGTCAGGCGACGGGGTGCCGCGGCTTGCTGTATGACCGTCATGGCTATGGGCGGTCGTCGCCGCTGGCGGCGCGGCGCCAACTCCATTATTTGCACGACTACGCGCTGTGCGAACTGCCGCAAGTGCTGGCGGCACTGCTGCCGGGGCAGGACCATTTTCTCGTCGGCCACTCCGATGGCGGCAGCATCGCCCTGATCTATGCGGCGCAGCAGCCGCCGCGCTTGCGTGGCATCATTACCGAGGCGGCGCACGTGTTTGTCGAAGGCATCACGCTCGATGGCATCCGCGTGGCGGACGCGGCGTTTGGCGCGGGCAAGCTGCGGGCGCTGGCGAAATACCATGGCGACAAGACGGAAACCATCTTCAAGGCCTGGTCGGACACCTGGCTCAGCTACGGTTTCCAGTTCTGGAACATCGAATACCTGCTGCCTTCCGTCGAATGCCCGGCGCTGGTGGTGCAGGGCAGCGAGGACCAGTATGGCAGCGCGGCCCAGGTCGACACGATCGTGGCGCAGGCCCTCAACGCCATGCCCGCCATGGTCGAGCAGTGCGGGCATACGCCGCACCAGGAGCAGCCGCAGGCATTGCTGGCGCTGATGGAAGGTTTCTTGCAAGGCCGCATGGACGCGGCCGCTCATCCGAAAACTATATGATAGACCACCTCGATCACCTGGTATTGACCACCCGCGACAAACCGGCCTGCATCGATTTCTATACGCGCGTGCTGGGCATGCAGCTGGAAACGTTCGGCGCCGGCCGCCATGCTTTCAAGTTTGGCGCGCAAAAGATCAATCTGCATGAAGCCGGCAAGGAATTCCTGCCCAAGGCGGACCTGCCCACGCCCGGCGCGCTGGACCTGTGCTCCATCGCCGCCGTGCCGCTGGACGTGTTCATCGCCCATCTGGCGGCGCTGGGCATTGCCATTGAGGAAGGACCAGTGTCCCGCACGGGCGCCAATTGGCCCATCCGCTCCGTGTATCTGCGCGACCCGGACCGTAACCTGATCGAAGTGTCCGAGCGCGCCTGAGGTTTCATGCGGCGCCCAGGCGTTCAATGGCAGGCGGGATCGCTGTCCCAGCGGCCCGAGCAGATGCGCGAACGGCACAGCATGCCTTCGATCAGGCCCAGCTGCTGACAGCGCCGCAACAGTTCCGCCGTGTCCTGTTCCTGTTCCTGTCCCTGTCCCTGTCCCTGCTCCTGCCTGCGCAGCACCACGTCGCGCACTGGCGGCGCCATGCCTTCCTGCCGGTGCGCATGGGCGACCATCGCCGTGAGCAAGGCGACGTCGCTGTCGCCGGATGCTGCGGCCGGTTTCGCTCCCTGTGGGCGGGCGGCCGCCTGGCGCGCGGGCGGCGGCGTCTTGGGCGGCGCGCTTGCTGTGGCGGCGACCGCAGCAGGCAAGGGCGGCGCCGCCGTGTTGACGATGGTGGCCGCCTGTGCCGCGTGCGGCAGCGCCGTTGCTGCTGGAGCGGGCGGAATCTCGGTCATGGCTGTGGCGGGCGCCGGCGGCAGGGGCGGCACCTCCGTGTCGTAGGCGAGCACGGCCATGATCAGCGCCGCCAGGCACAGTGCGCCGGCGGCGCCGTACCGCCAGCCGGGGCGCCAGCGCGGGGCCGGCATGGCTGCGGGCGCGGCGGCACCGTGCTCGAGCTGCGACAGGATGCCCTTGCCTTCGATGCGCGCGCCAGCCGCGCCGGCCGTGCTCAGCAGGTCAGGACCGCGCGCCTGGCCATCTCCGGTTTTCAGTAAAGACAAAATATCACCTCCGCAATGGATCAAATTCGACTGACCTTGATGTAAACCGCGCTTATGCGGGCCGCGGACGCCTACGATCTAACGATACCGCCGAGCAATGGATTGCCCGGCCCCGCCGATTCCCGTCACGGAGCGCCCCATCCCATGTTTGTCGCCCTGGTCCTGATGTATTTCCTGCTCGCCTGTCTCGCTTGCTGGCTGCTGCTGTTTCCCGGCGGCCGCGCCATCGTGCTGCACACGCTCGTCAACCTGGGCTGGCGCATGCAGCGGCGCGCACAAGGGTTGCAGCGGGGCGGCGGCGCGCAGTGGCAGCGCGTGCAGCAGCACACGGGCTCGGGCATGGCACGCGCCTGGCAATTGCTGTGGCGGCATCGCTGGCTGAGCCTGGCAGGCAGCGTGCTGGTCATCGTGCCCCCGCTGCTGGCCTGGCTGTCCAGCGACCGCATCGCCCTGCGCGGCTATGCCGACCAGCAACACGTCATCAATGACCAGGTCAGCGACTTGCTGAAGGGCGAACAGCTGGTACCGCCACCGACCTTGCCGCCGCTGCTGTTTTCCACTGCCGAAGTCACGCAGCTGCGCCCGCTGCTGGGCGGCGCCAGCCGCAACTGGCAATTGCTCGACCACGATTTCGCGCAACGCCTGCTGCTGGTCTTCAAGATCATGAAGGAGGTGCATGGCTATGACATGGTCTTGCTGGAGGGCTATCGCAGCCCCGCGCGCCAGGACCAGCTGGCGGCGGCCGGGCCGAACGTGACGAACGCCAGGGCGTTTCAAAGCTATCACCAGTACGGCCTGGCCGCCGATTGCGCATTCATGCATGAAGGAAAGCTCATCATTTCTGAAAAAAATGCCTGGGCCATGCGCGGCTACCGTTTGTATGGCGTGACGGCCGAATCGGTGGGCCTGCGCTGGGGCGGGCGCTGGACCATGATGGATTTCGGCCACACGGAATTGCCGCAACCGCGCGGGCCGGGCAAGTAAGCCGCGCCAGCCATTCTAGCGCCGCGTACCGGCCTGAATTTCACCGCTGCAAGCTTACTTGCGCAGCGTCAATTGCACACCGGCGCGGGCCGTGCGCTGGCACCAGATACTTGTCGTATGTCAACAAAGGCGCGCCGCATTGCTGTCAGCATGGGCCGAATCCGCCTCGCTGCGCGGCGGCGTTCCTCCTGTTTTGCGACCTCACCCTGGGCTCATCATGCTGCGACGACTCTGGCATTTCCTCACCGACAGCCGCAATCTGACCATCTTCGGCTTCGTGGCGCTGGCCGTGTCCCTGTACCTGGGCGCCGAGGTGCTGGAAGTGGCGCTGATCTGGGCGCTGGCCTTGCTGCTGCTGGCTTTTGTCACGTGGCTGGGCCTGTGGCTGTGGCGCCGTCGCCGCGCGCGGCGCAATGCGCAGGCGCTGGGCCAGGCCATCCTCAACGAGGCCGAGATCGCCGCCGCGCAGGCGGCCTCGTCCTCGACAGCCAGCAACACGCAGCAGGGCGAACTCGACGCCGTGCGCACGGGCATGCTGGCCGCCATCGAGACCATCAAGACCTCCAAGCTGGGCCTCAAGTCGGGCGCCGCCGCCCTGTACGAATTGCCGTGGTACATGATCATCGGCAATCCGGCCGCCGGCAAGAGCAGCGCCATCCTGCATTCGGGCCTGCAGTTTCCTTTCGCCGACGGCAAGATCGTGCAGGGCGTGGGCGGCACGCGCAACTGCGACTGGTTTTTCACCACGGACGGCATCGTGCTCGACACGGCAGGGCGCTACTCCGTCGTCGACGAGCACCGGGGCGAGTGGTTCGGCTTTCTCGACCTGCTGAAAAAATACCGGCGCAAGGCGCCCATCAACGGCATCCTCATCGCCGTCAGCATCGCCGAATTGAAGGGCGACCCTGACGTCGGCATGCAGCTGGCGCGCAGCCTGCGCAAGCGCGTGCAGGACGTCATCGAGCGCCTGGAAGTGTTCGCGCCCCTGTACATCGTGTTTACCAAGGCGGACCTGATCGCCGGCTTCACGGAGTTTTTTGCCGATGCCGAACGCAGCGAGCGCGAGCGCGTATGGGGCGCCACCATGCCCTACCAGCGCAAGCTGCCCACGGCGGACTTGCTGAGTTTTTTCGACCAGAGCTTCGATGAATTGCACGATGGCTTGACGGAGCTGAGCCTGGCCAACATGGCGCACCGGCAACGCAAGACGATGGCGCCCGGCGTGTTCACCTTCCCGCTGGAATTTGCCGCCATCAAGCCGGCCCTGCGCGCCTTCATCGCCACCCTGTTCGAGGAAAACCCGTTCCAGTTCCAGCCCGTGTTCCGCGGTTTTTACTTGACCAGCGCGCTGCAGGAGGGCGAGCCCGTCAGTGCCTCCTCGCAGCAGGTGGCGCGCCGCTTCGACCTGGCCTTCGCGCCGGCCCCGGCCACGGCGCCATCGGGCGCGCGCCAGCATGGCTATTTCCTGCTGGAGTTGTTCCGCAAGGTGATTTTTGCCGACAAGCACCTGGTGGCCACCTATGCCAACCGCGCCAGGCTGCGCTTCAAATATGCCGTGTTCTTTGCCGCCACCGTGTCGCTGGGCGCCTGCCTGGGCGGCTGGAGCTGGTCCTACCTGGGCAACCGCCAACTGGTGGCCAACGTCGAAGCCGATCTGAATAAAGTGGTGAAGCTGCAGGAGAAGCGGCTGGACTTGCAGTCGCGCCTGGAAGCGCTCGAGATCTTGCAGGACCGCATCGAGCAGCTGGAAGCGTACCGGGAGCAAAGGCCGTGGTCCTTGCGCCTGGGCCTGTATCAGGGCGATTTACTGGAGCGCAAGCTGCGCGAGGAATATTTCGCCGGCGCGCGCCAGGTCATGCTGACCCCTGTGGCGGGCGCGCTGGAAGCCTTGCTGTTCGAGATGAACGCCAGCGCCGACCAGCTGCAGCCCACGGCGCGCACGCCGCAGACGCCGGGCGCCGCATCGCCCGCTGCGGCGCCCGCCGCGCCGCGCAACGTGCAATACCAGGCGGCCAGCGCGACGAATGTGGAAGACGCCTACAACGCGCTGAAAACCTATCTGATGCTGGCCGACAAGACGCATGCGGAAAGCACCCACCTGAACGACCAGATGACGCGTTTCTGGCGCGGCTGGCTGGAGGGCAACCGGGGCGCCATGCCGCGCGAGCAGATGATACGCAGCGCCGAACGGCTGCTGACGTTTTACCTGGCGCAGATCGGCGACCCGTCCTGGCCGCGCATCGAGCAAAAGCTGGCGCTGGTCGACCAGGCGCGCGAAAACCTGCGCCGCGTGGTGCGCGGCATGCCGGCGCGCGAGCGCGTGTATGCCGACATCAAGGCCCGCGCCTCGACGCGCTTTCCCGGCATGACGGTGGCGCGTATCGTCGGCGAACAGGATCAGGCCCTGCTGGCGGGCAGCTATGCCGTCTCCGGCGCCTTTACGCGCCAGGCCTGGGAAAAGTTCGTCGAGGGCGCGTTTCGCGACGCCGCCAATCGCGAACTGCAAAGCGCCGACTGGGTGCTGAAAAGCGCCTCCACCGACGACCTGACCCTGGAAGGCAGTCCGGAGCAGATCGAGAAAAACCTCGTGGCCATGTACAAGGCCGACTACGCGCGCGAGTGGCAAAAATTCGTGCAGGGCGTCGCCGTCGCCGACCTGAAAGGTTTTGACGGCGCCGTGCAGGCGATGAACCGCCTGGGCGACCCGCAGTCGTCGCCGATCGCCAAACTGCTGACGACGATTTACGAAGAAACTTCGTGGGACAACCCGGCGCTGCAAAATGCCCAATTGCGCAAGGCCGAGCGGGGCATCATCGCGTGGTTCAAGGAAACCGTGCTGCGCCGCGCGCCGTCGCAGCTGACGGCCAGTCCCGGCGTCAATGCGCAGCTCGATCCGGCCCGCCTGGACAAACCGATGGGCCCCGTGGGACGCGAATTTGCCGGCGTGGGCAAGCTGGTGGCGGCCAGGGACAACAATGCCTCGCTGATGCGCGCCTACCTGGAAGCGCTGTCGAAACTGCGCAGCCGCTTGAACCTGCTGAAGAACCAGGGCGACGCAGGGCCGGGCGCGCGCCAGTTCATGCAGCAGACCTTGGAGGGCAGCGGCTCCGAGCTGGCCGACGCCCTGAAACTGGTCGACGAGCAGCTGCTCACGGGGATGAGCGACGCGCAAAAGCAGGCGATACGCCCCATCCTCGTGCGCCCGCTGATGCAGACCTTTGCCGTCATCGTCGCGCCGGCCGAACTCGATATCAACAAGACCTGGGCGGCGCAGGTGTACGAACCGTTCCAGAAATCGCTGGCCAACAAATATCCGTTTGCCCCAAGCGCGCGCATTGAGGCGAGCAACCTGGAGATCGGGCAGTTCTTCGGCCCGGAAGGCCTGGTGGCGAAATTCGTCACGACGTCCATGGGGCCCCTGGTGGTGCGGCGCGGCGACGTGCTGGCGCCGCGCACCTGGGCCGACATGGGCATCAGCCTGTCGCCGCAGGTGGTGGCGCGCTTCCCCGGCTGGATCGCGCCGCTGGGCGCGGGCGGCGTGGCGGCCACGTCGACGGCGGCGCAAACCGTGTTCCAGATCCAGCCGTCGCCCGCACCGGGCACCCTGGAATACACGGTGGAGATCGACGGCCAGCAGCTGCGCTACCGCAACACGCCGGCGCAGTGGACGAACATGGTCCATCCGGGGCCGCAGGGCGCGGCGGGCATGCAGGGGGCGCGCATCACGGCCGTCACCTTCGACGGGCGCACGGTGGAACTGTTCAACGAGCCGGGACAATTTGGCTTGAAGCGCATGATCGATGCGGCGGCCAAGAAGCGCAAGGACGGCGGCGTGTTCGAACTGCGCTGGACGCGCGGCGAGGTGGCCGTGGCGGTCGACCTGAAAATCACCAGCAGCGCGGAAACGACGGCGACGGGTGCGGGCGGAACTGCGGCGGTGCAGGAGCAGGGCTTTCGCGGCATGCAGCTGCCCGAGACCATCGTGGGTGCTCCGGCTTCTGTGCCGGTCATCGCTGCGGCTGCGGGAGTGTCGCCATGATGCGCGCGCAGCAGCCGGTGCGCCTCGGCTACTTCGGCAAGATCCCCGCGCGCGGCGATTTCATCAAGGCTTGCGACAATCACGCGCTGGTGCAGCTGCTCGACGACTGGCTGGCGCAGGTCATGACTGCGCTGACGGTGGAGCCGCGCTGGAAGCTCAATTACGACGCCTTACCGCCGCTGCGCTTTGCCTTCGTCGGTACGCGCAGCCGGCGCGCCATCGCCGGGCGCCTCGAAGCGAGCAACGACCAGTCGCAGCGGCGCTTTCCCTTCATGGCCATGGGCGCGCTGGAAATCGACGACGCCGAAGCCTTTGTCGGCTGCAGCCCGCTGGCGCTGGCGCCCCTGTGGCAGCGCGTGGAGCAGCTGTCGCAAGGCATCGTGGCCAGCCCGGAGCCGGGTCCTGCCTTGCTGGCGCTGGCTGGCAACGTGGTGGAGGTCGAACCGGCCGCGCCTGAGCACGCGGCACGGCTGGCCGCCTTTTTGCAGGCGCAGACCGTGCATGGCCTGCAAACGATGCTCGCTTCGCCCGCGTTCCCCGTGACGGTGCGCGAATTGCTGCTGGGCCTGGGCCTGCTGCTGCAGCCGGTGCGCCGGAGCGGCTTGCCGCGCCTGGAAAAAAGCCTGGTGCTGCCGCTGCCGCAAGACGCGCAGCTGCGCGACTTGGTGGCCAGCTTCTGGCTGCATCTGATCGCGCCTTTCCTGCGCCAGGCCGATTTCGAACTGGCGCTGTTCTTTTCCCACCTCGACGAGGCGCCCGTGCTGGTGATCGGTTTTTGCGGCGCCGACCCGCATGGCTTGCGCGCGCTGATCGATCCGCAGGCCGGCAGCGAACGGCTGATCATCTTCGACCAGCTCGACTGGGTCGAGGAGCAGCTGGGACACGCATCGGCGCTGCGCCGGTTGTCCGCCTGTTTGCAGCAGGAGCAGCTGTCGCTGCGCTCGGCCTGCGCCATGTTCACGAATACCTTTACCTGAGGGATTGCGATGAAACCAACCGTTTTCTTCCTGCTGCAGCTTGCCGCCACTGCCTGCCACGCCCAGGCGCAAGCGCCGCAGACGCCGATGCCGGGCCAGATCCTCGTCACGGGCACCCTGGCCGACGAGGCGGGCAAGGCGGCCGTGCTGGGCCGCCTGCGCGAACTGTATGGCGCCGAGCGCGTGGTCGACCAGATCAGCATCGGCAATGTGGCGGTGCCGGCCAACTGGAACGGCTACGTGCAAAAGCTGATCGCGCCGAACCTGAAGCTGATTTCACGGGGGCAGATCAGCATAGCCGGCAACAACGTCAGCGTGCGCGGCGAAGTGGCGAACGAGGCGCAGCGCCAGCAGATCGCCAGCGATATCGCCACCAGCCTCAATCCCACCTACACCGTCAACAATGGCTTGCGTGTCAAGGCGGCCGAGGCCGAGCAGGGCTTGCTCGATGCGGCGCTCGATAAACGCATCATTGAATTCGACAGCGGCAAGGCCACCATCACGCCGGCCGGCCAGGCCATCCTCGACGAGATGGCGGCCGCCATGCTCAGGCTGCGGGGCCGCAAGGTGGAGGTGATCGGCCATACGGACGACACGGGCCTGCGCGCCAGCAACGTGGCCCTGAGCCAGGCACGGGCCGAATCCGTGCGCGCCTACCTGGCCAGCAAGGGCGTCGCGGCCGATACCGTGCTGGTGTCGGGCCAGGGGCCGGACCGTCCCGTGGCCAGCAACGCCACGGCCGATGGCCGGGCGAGGAACCGGCGCATCGAGTTCCGCATTGCTCAATGATCCGCGCCCACTGATCAGGGCAGAGTAATGGTCAGGTGCGCGGGCCGCGGCGCCAGCTTGACCAGGTCCGCATACGCGGCCAGGGTCGTTTGCGTGCCGCGCGTCAGATGCGTTTTCAGACCGAGGTAGGCGCAGATGGCCAGCAGGGCGAAAAAGCTCGACAGCGCCCACAGCGGCACGTCGCTGCCGCGTTTGTTGACCACCTGGTCGGGGCGTTCCGCGCGCGGCGCGAAGCCGCGGCTCTTGCCCTTGATGTGGGCGATCTCGTCGCCCAGGCGCGCCGTCAGATAGCTGAGTTTTTCGCCGCCGTCGATCGCATACTTGCCCTGGAATCCCAGCAATAAACACATGTGGAACACCTGCAGCGCCTGCACGCGCATGGCGCCCTTGCCGCGCAAGGCGTCGAGGCGGTCGAAGAAGTGTTCGCCGGCCAGCTGGTCGCCGAAGATCAGGAGCTGCAGCGGGCGCCGCTCCCACTGCTTGCGCAGGGCGAACGGCGAGGCGAGGATGATTTCATCGACGGCCGCGCAGAACGCATACTTGGCCGCCTCGATATCGTCGCCATCGGCGCGGATCTTCTTCGCTTCGCGTTCGAAGTCGTCGAGGAAGGCCGTGATGCGGTCCATGAAGCTTTGCTCGTCGCCGGGCGCCGAACCGTGCTTCAGCATGAACAGCATGTAAAAGCCTTCGTGCATCAGGTCCAGCAGGGCGCTGCCCGCATGCCGGCTGCTGCCTGCCGGGGCGGCACCGCGTGGTCCCAGCAGGGAGGGCGCCGCGCGCCGTTCGATGAGCTGGCTCATGCCGTCACCGCGATCAGTTCCAGCTGCAGGTCGCGTATGCCGGCCGGCACGTAGACGGAAATCGACTGCGCCTTGAGCATCTGCTCGTACAGCGCGCCGCGGTTTTCAATCGCAAAATAATAGGTGTCGGGCCGCACGGGAATGGCCGCCGGCACTTGCGGCGCATGCGACAGTTTCAGGCCGGGCATGGCCGTGAGCACGCATTTTTCCACGTCGTCGGGCGCGCCTACTTTCACCCGCAGCGGCACCACGTCCACCAGCTCGATGGCGGGCATGGCGGCGCGTATCGCCAGGTACAGGGTGGTGTGCTGATCGATCTTGCCCGAATCGAGCTTGCCCAGGTAGTAAGAGGGCTTGTCTTCCAGCAGGGCGATGGAAAAATACTTCGACGAGATGACGGTGTCGAGCAGTTCGCGGATGATCGCGTCGATGGCATCGAAGCAGGCGCCCGGCTGCGCGTGGTCGTAGGCGGGCAGGCTGGCCAGGGTGTAGTGCTTGGAGTAGCTGAGCAGGCCGCCCGCCAGGCCCAGCAGCGCCTCGTACAGGCGCTCCGGATGCAGGGCCGGGTGGCGCACATAGTGCATCAGCGCGGCGGCGGCCGTGCTGACCGTGTGCAGCAGCCAGAACGAGGACACGTCGCCCGAGCGGAATTCGATCACGTTGCGGCTCGGTTCGCGGTGGTGGCCGTGCAGCGCGCTCACTTTCGCCTGCAAGGCGTCGAGCAGGTGTTCCAGCACGCCTTGCAGGCGCGGCGCGCCGGCGATCGCCAGGCTGGGCGCCATGAACGAGGGCACGGGTTCGAAGCCGCCCGATACCGTGCGCCGCAGGGCGATCAGCGGCAGGCAGTCGTAGGAGCCGCGCGCCTCGCTGTCGGGAATCAGGCGCACGGTCTTTTTCAGATAGGCCACGTCGGCCACGGCGGACTCCGTAAACAGGTCGGGCGTGGCGCGCATGGCGTGCGCGAAGCGCGTGGCCGCCGGCGTACCGGCATTTGGCGCCTGCGCCGTGTAATTCATGCCTTCGCGGTTGAGGATGGGCAGGGCCGCGTAATACGTCACTTCCTGCACCGCCGGCGGCAGCGCTTCCAGGTCCACCGGCGGGGGCAGGATATCGCTGCCGGGCGCGCCGTCGCCCAGCGCCTCGAACACTTCGCCGTCGCGGAAGATGGCCGACAGGGCCTGCAGGCGCAGGGTGCCCGTCTTCAGCGCCGCCAGGTCCCACTCCATGTGCGCCACGCCCCACAGGTAGGGATGCAGCGCGCTGGCCGTGTGATGCAGGCGCGCTTCGTGATACTGGTCCTGGCGCTGGAAATGCTGCGGCCGCAGGAACAGGCCTTCTCCCCACAAGACTTTCGCTGCCATGCCCATCTCGTTTCTCCTTGAATGTGTGGCGTGTCTGTTGGTGCTATTGGCAGCGCGGGGCCGACAGCGTGGACGTGCCGCTGATGCTGAGCGCGCACGCATGCAGGCCGACGGTGATGCCGCTGCGTTCCGCGTCGGCGGCGGCAAAGGTGGCGCGCCAGCGCTGTGTCGCAGGCGCGCGGAACAGGGCCACGACGCCGATGAAATACGCTTCCTTGCTGACTTTTTCCTGCACTTCGTAGCGCTGGCCCGGCACCAGCAGCACCTCTTTGACTTCCATCAGGTCGGCGCCCAGCGCCGCTTTTTCGCGCTGCGCGTCGAGGAAGCTGTCGTAAGGCGCCTGCTCGAAGGCGGCGCTCTGGCGCAGCTTGTAGATGCGCGCCACCAGCGCCAGCGGCCGGCCGTCGGCATCGGTGTTCAGGCGCTGCGCCGCGTGCAGGCGGATGCTGACGTTGCGCGGCGGCTGCTGCGCGTCGGGCAGTTCCGGCGGCGGCTTGGCCACGCCGGCCATTTGCAGCGCCGCGTTGGCCAGGGTGCCGATGGCGCCGCCCGCGCAGCCGGTCAGCAGCAACGCTTGCAGCAATGCCAGCAGCGGTAGCGCGGTGGCGCGGGCCGGGCGGAGCAGGGCGTCAGGTGGCATGGGCGACCTTTGCAAGATGTAGTGTGGAAACAAAAGTGTTGCAGTCATTTAAACGCATGCACGGGCGACCTGCTTGCGTTGGCGCAAGATCGGTCTGCGATCAAGACAATTACTGCGCCAGATCAGGATTCATGTCGTCCTACGCGGCTGTAGCGTGGAACTTCTTCTTTGCTGATTAATCTCAATTTGGTAAAAAATTGCCGATCAATAATAGTCTTCACGCCGCCCATCTTTCCCAGCGGTAGCGTCCTCCACGTGAAGGAGTACCCCGATGAAGCCAGCCACGATATCGCTCCGTATTGTCTGCCTTGCCAGCGCCTTGCTGCTGGCCGCCTGCGCCACGCCGGATCAGTCGGCGTCCCCAAAACCTGCCGCACCGACCCTGGCGCAAGTGATGAGCGACGCCGATGCGGCGGCGCGCGCCGGCCAGTACGAGCGTGCCATGACCCTGCTTCAGCGCGGCGGCGCGAGCTATCCCGCCGACAAGGCGCCGTGGCTGCAAATGGCGCAGATGAAGTTCGACCGCGGCCAGTACGGCGACGCCATCGGCCATGCGCTTGAAGCGCTGGAGCGCGACCCGGACGACAAGGTGGCCAACAGCATCGTCGCCGTCAGCGGCTTGCGCCTTTCCGGCAAGGCGCTGGCCGATCTGTCGCGGCAAAATAATCTGAATGGTTCGTTGCGCTCGGAAGCGCAGGACCTGGCCAAGCTGCTGCGCGCAAGCATAGGCGAAGACGTCCTGGTGCCGCCGGCCAGGCGCCCGCCGGCGGCCGGCAAGCGCGCGGCCGGTTCCGGTACGCCGGCGGCGAAGGGCGCGGCGCAGCAAGGCAGCGCGGCCGACCCGTTCAGCGGCCTGAAATAAGCGAGCATCCCCACCATCTCCTTGCAAAGGAAGCGACATGTCCAAGTCCGACAGCGTGCAAAAACGCCTGAAGCAGGTACGCGCGCCGCGCGTGCAAATGACCTATGACGTCGAGATCGGCGACGCGATTGAAAACAAGGAGCTGCCCTTCGTGGTCGGCGTGCTGGGCGACTTTGGCGGCAACCCTGACAGCGAGAAAAAACGCCTGAAGGACCGCAAGTTCGTTTCCATCGACAGCGCCAATTTCGATGAAGTGCTGTCCGGCGTGGAGCCGGTGGCCCGTTTCGCCGTGCCGAACCGTATCAGCGAGGCGGGCGGCACGTTCGCCGTCGATCTGCACTTCCGCTCGATGGACGACTTCCGCCCGGAATCGGTGGTGCGCCAGGTCGATCCCTTGCGCAAGCTGCTCGAGGCGCGCACCAAGCTGGCCGACCTGCGCAACAAGCTGGCCGGCAACGACAAGCTGGAAGACTTGCTGACGGAAGTGCTGAACAACACGGACAGCCTGGCTACCCTGAAACCGCAGTTCCCGGCGCAGGAGGATTGAGATGAGTACCCAGGCAGAGGCCCTAGCAGTATCCACGCCCGGCGCGCCGGCCGCGACCGATTTGCTCGACCAGATCGTCGAGCAAAGCCGCGTCGCCAAGTCCGGTGCCGAACATGCGCGCGCGCGCGACCTGATCTCGGAACTGGTGGCCCAGGTGCTCGACGGCACGGTGCTGATGTCGAGCAGCCTGTCGGCCACCTTGGACGCGCGCGTGGCGGAGATCGACCGCCTGATCTCGGCCCAGCTCAGCGAAATCATGCACGCGGCGCCGTTCCAGCAGCTCGAACAAAGCTGGACGGGGCTGCGCTACCTGGTCGGCAATTCCGACACGGGCACGCGCCTGCAGATCCGCATGTTCAACGCCACCAAGCGCGAACTGGTGAAGGATTTCCAGGCCGCGCTGGAGTTCGACCAGAGCAGCATGTTCAAGAAGGTGTATGAAGAGGAATTCGGCACCTTCGGCGGTGCGCCATTTGCCGCGTTGCTGGGCGACTTCGCCATCTCGCGCCAGCCGGAAGACATGTATTTCGTCGAGCAGATGTCGCACGTCGCCGCCGCCGCGCACGCGCCCTTCATCGCCTCGGCTGCGCCGGAACTGTTTGGCCTGGAAAGCTACGGTGACCTGGGCAAGCCGCGCGACCTGGCCAAGGTGTTCGATACCGTCGAGTACGCGAAATGGAAAGCCTTCCGCGAATCCGAGGACGCCCGCTACGTCGGCCTGACCTTGCCCCGCTTCCTGGGCCGGCTGCCGTTCAATCCCGTCGACGGCACCACGGTCGACGGTTTTAACTTTGTCGAGGAAGTCGACGGCAGCGATCATCACAAATACCTGTGGTGTAACGCCGCGTATGCGTTTGGCAGCAAGCTGACGCGCGCCTTTGCCGACTACGGCTGGTGCGCCGCCATCCGCGGCGTGGAGGGCGGCGGCCTGGTGGACGACCTGCCGACCCACACCTTCAAGACGGACGAGGGAGACGTGGCCCTGAAATGCCCGGCCGAAGTGGCGATCACCGACCGGCGCGAAAAGGAGTTGTCGGACCTGGGCTTCATCTCGCTGGTGCATTGCAAGAACACGGCGTATGCGGCGTTTTTCGGCGCGCAGTCGGCGCAGAAAAGCCGCAAGTACAACAGCGACGCGGCCAACGCCAACGCGGTGCTGTCGTCGCAGCTGCAGTACATCTTCGCCGTCTCGCGCATCGCGCACTACATGAAGGCCATGATGCGCGACAAGATCGGCAGCTTTGCCGCCGCCTCCAGCGTGGAAGATTTTCTGAACCGCTGGCTGATGCAGTACGTGCTGCTCGACGATAACGCCAGCCAGGAACAGAAGGCGCAGTTCCCGCTGCGCGAAGCGTCCGTGCAGGTGCATGAAGTACCGGGCCGGCCCGGCGTGTACCGCGCCGTGTCGTTCCTGCGGCCGCACTTCCAGCTCGATGAATTATCCGTTTCGCTCCGACTGGTCGCGGAGTTGCCGAAGTCGACCAATTCCTGAATCACCCATCTTTCAACCAGAGGAGCACACCATGGCAATCGATGTATATCTGCAGATAGACGGCATCAAGGGCGAGTCCACCGATGACAAGCACAAGGACTGGATCGAATGCAAATCGGTCAGCTGGAGCGTCGAGCAGCCGAAGTCCGCCACCGCTTCGACGGGCGGCGGCCACACGGCCGAACGCTGCGAACACAAGGACATCGTCATCTCCAAGCTGGCCGATCTGGCCTCGCCGGTGCTGCTGCAGACCTGCTCGGCCGGCAAGACCATCCCCAAGGCGCGCTTCGAATTCATGCGCGCCGACGGCCAGGGGGAGCGCGTCAAGTATTTTGAAATCGAAATCGAGAACGTATTGATCGGCGCCGTGACGCCGAATGTGGAAGAAGGCGACATCCTCGGTGAACACGTCGGCTTCAAATTCTCGAAAGTGAAGTGGAAATACACGCAGCAAAAAGTGACGGGCGGCGCCGGCGGCAATACCTCGGGCGGCTGGGACCTGGCCGCGAACCGCGTGGCTTGATCCATGGTGCGCGGCGCGCGGCGGCCACCTTCGCCGCGCGCCGCGCCGATTTTTCAGGAGAGCGCATGGACAGTTATGTACCTGGCCTGTTTGACCGCCTGATGGATGACGGCGGCAGTGCGGCGGGCGGCGTGGCGGTGCGCCTGTCGCTGGAACAATTGAAGGATGCGGTGGCGCGCGACCTGGAGGAACTGCTCAACACGCGCGTGGCCCTGCCGCCCGGCGCGCTCGACGCCTATCCGGAATGCGCGGCCTCCATCGTCAACTATGGCCTCATCGATTTCGCCGGCATGTGCCTGTCCAGCAGCGATGACCGCGCCCGCATCTGCGCCGCGCTGAAGGCGGCCATCGAACGCCATGAACCGCGCCTGCGCAATGTGCGCGCCCGCCTGGAGCGCGAAGCGGGCAGCATCAACCGCGTCGGCTTCGTCATCAGCGGCACCCTGGCCGTGATGGCAGGCGGCGAGGCGGTCAATTTCGACGCCGTGCTGCAGCCGTCGTCGCTGCGCTATTCGATCAACCGCAAGGGAGCCGCCGCATGAGCAATCATTTGAAAACCCTGATCGCCAAACTCAATGACACGGCGCGCACGGCCGCCACCCGCGCCGCCGCCATCTGCGTGGGACTGGGCCAGTACGAAGTCGATGTCGAGCACCTGTTCCTGGCGCTGCTGGAGCAGGAGCGCAGCGATTTCGTCACCATCGCGCGGCGCAGCGAAATCAGCCTGACGGCGCTGGAGGCGGATTTGCGCCGCGAGATCGGCGGCTTCCGGACGGGCAGCGCGCGCACGCCCGTGTTTTCGCGCCACTTGCCGCTGCTGTTCGAACACGCCTGGCTGATCGCTTCGCTGGACACGACGCGGCCAGGGCCTATCCGCAGCCGCCATCTGTTGCTGGCGCTGCTGACGGAGCCGGAACTGTCGCAGCTCGCGTACCGCGGCTCGAAGCTGTTCGCCCGCTTCAGCGTGGAGCAGTTGAAACACCATCCGGACAAGCTGACGGCAGGTTCTGATGAAGAGGAAAGCGCGGCAGTGCCGCAGCTTGCCGACCTGTCCGAAGATCCTGTTGCCGCCCTGGCCAGCAAAACTCCGGCGCTGGACCAGTTCACCACCGACCTGACGCAGCTGGCGCGCGACGGCAAGCTCGATCCCGTGATCGGCCGCGAGGCCGAGATACGCCAGGCCGTCGACATCCTGCTGCGCCGGCGCCAGAACAATCCGATACTCACGGGCGAGGCGGGCGTGGGCAAGACGGCCGTGGTGGAAGGCCTGGCCTTGCGCATCGCCGCCGGCGACGTGCCCGAGGTGCTGCAGGGCGCGCACATCCACGCGCTCGACATGGGCTTGCTGCAGGCCGGCGCCAGCGTGAAGGGCGAGTTCGAAAGCCGGCTGAAAAATGTCATCGACGAGGTGGCGAAAAGCCCGCATCCGATCATCCTCTTCATCGACGAGGCGCATACCATGATCGGCGCCGGCGGCCAGGCGGGACAGAACGACGCGGCCAATCTGCTGAAACCGGCGCTGGCGCGCGGCGCCCTGCGCACCATCGCCGCCACCACCTGGAGCGAGTACAAAAAGTACTTTGAAAAGGATGCGGCGCTGGCGCGGCGCTTCCAGGTGGTGAAGGTGGAAGAGCCGAGCGAAGACATCGCCTGCGCCATGCTGCGCGCCATGGCGCCGCTGATGGAGCGCCATTTCGGCATCCGCGTGCGCGACGCCGCCATCGTCGAGGCGGTACGCCTGTCGCACCGCTACATCAGCGGGCGTCAGCTGCCCGACAAGGCCATCAGCGTGCTCGATACGGCGTGCGCCAAGGTGGCGCTGGGCCAGCGCGCCACGCCGGCGCAGCTGGAAAACGCGAACCGGCGGCAGGAACGCATCGGCGCGGAAATCGCCGCGCTGAGCCGCGAGGCGGCCGATGGCGAAGCGCCCGACAAGGCCGGCGCCGCGCGCCTGGCGCAGCTGCGGCGCGAGCATGACGAAGGACAGGCGCAGATCGCGGCGCTGGCGCAGCGCTGGGAGCGCGAAAAAACGCTGGTGGCGCAGATCGGCGACTTGCGCGCGCAGCTGCGCGGCGAGCGGCCGGGCGAGATCGGCGCGGCGCGCCTGCTGGCGCTGAAGGAAGAGCTGGCGGCCCTGCAGGGAGAAGCGCCGCTGTCGCCGCTGGAAGTCGATGCGCAGGTGGTGGCCGGCATCGTCGCCGGCTGGACCGGCATCCCGCTGGGGAAAATGCTCAAGGACGAGATCCGCACGGTGCTGACCCTGGAGGGCGCGCTGCGCGAACGGGTGCTGGGACAGGACCACGTCATCGACGCGGTGGCGCAGCGCGTGCGCACGGCGCGCGCCAGCCTGGACGACCCGAACAAGCCGCAAGCCGTGTTCCTGTTCACGGGGCCGTCGGGCACGGGCAAGACGGAAACGGCGCTGGCGCTGGCCGATCTGCTGTACGGCGGCGAGCGCAAGCTCGTTACCATCAACATGAGCGAGTACCAGGAAGCGCACAGCGTGGCCGGCCTGAAAGGCTCGCCGCCCGGCTATGTCGGCTATGGCGAAGGCGGCGTGCTGACGGAAGCCGTGCGGCGCCAGCCCTACAGCGTGGTGCTGCTCGACGAGGCGGAAAAGGCCCATCCCGACGTGCTCGAATTGTTCTTCCAGGTGTTCGACAAGGGCGTGCTCGATGATGCGGAAGGGCGCGAAGTCGATTTTCGCAACACCATCATCATCGCCACGTCGAACCTGGGGTCCGGCGCCATGATGGCCGCCTGCCTGAACCGGGTCGCGCAAGACTTGCCCACGCCGGCCGCGCTGGAAGAACTGGTGCGCCCGCAACTGGTGGCGCACTTCAAGCCGGCCCTGCTGGGGCGCCTGAAAGTGCTGCCGTTTTATCCCCTGAACGACGCGGTGCTGGCCGAAATCATCGCCCTGAAGCTGGCGAGGATAGGCGCACGCATCGCGCGCAACCACCAGGCGCAGTTCAGTCACGATGCTGGCCTGGTCGACGCCGTGCTGGCGCGCTGCACCGAGGTCGATTCGGGCGCGCGTAATGTCGATCAAATTCTGAACGGCAGCCTGCTGCCGGCGATCGCCGAAGCGGTGCTGGCGCGCATGGCGGCAGGCGAGCCGCTCGCGTCGATACGCGTCACTGCAAATAAGCAGGGGCAGTTCAAATACACCATCAAATAACGTCAGCAAGTAACGTCACCCCGCGGAGGGCACCATGTTCAATCTGGAGCAGTTGCTGCACCCCGTCAGCGCCGTCAGTCCCTGCGGCGAAGACATCACCTTCAGCCAGGAGCTCGACGCCATCGCGCGCGCGCGCCAGCACGACGACCCGAGCCTGGACCAGGGCGAGTGGGTGACGGCGCTGAAGGAAGCCGACTGGCCTTTCGTGGCGACGCGCTGCGAACAGCTGATCGCCACGCACAGCAAGGATTTGCGCGTGGCCGTCTGGCTGGCCGAAGCGCACGCGAAAACGCGCCACTTCCGCGGCCTGGGCGACGGCTACGCGCTGCTGGCCGGCCTGTGCGAGCGCTATTGGGATGGCCTGTATCCGCCGGCGGAAGAGGGCGACCAGGAGCAGCGCATCGGCAATGTCTTCTGGCTGCTCTCGCGCACGCCGCAGTTGCTGCGCGAGATTCCGCTGACGGAAGGCGCCGACGGCCTGTTTTCGCTGCAGGATTTCGATGCGGCGCGCCAGCGCGCGGCCGCCAGCCTGGCGCCGGGCGCGGCGGAGCAGGGCTGGGGCGATGCGCGCCACGACGAAGGCGTGACCCTGGCGCAGATGGAGGCGGCGCGGCAAAGGAACTCGCGCGCCTTTTCCGACGCCTTGCTGGCCGATGCGCAGTACTGCATGCAGTCGCTGCTGGCGTTCGAGCGCAGCGTCGACGCGCGTTTCGGCGTCGACGGTCCGAGTTTTCGCGCCGCGCGCGAAGCGCTGGAAAACGCCATTCATTTCATCGCGCCGCTGTCACCGGATGCGGACTTTGCCGACGCGCCGAGGGCCGCTGGCCAGGGCGCTGACGCAGGCGCAGGCGGGAGCGCCATCGTGCAGCGCCAGCAGGCGCTGGCCCAGCTGCGCCAGGTGGCCGATTTTTTCCGCCGCACGGAGCCGCACAGCCCCGTCGCCTACCTGGCCGACAAGGCCGCCAGCTGGGGCGAGCTGCCGCTGCACCTGTGGCTGCGCGCCGTCGTGAAGGATTCAAGCACCCTGGCGCAACTCGACGAAATGCTGGGCACGAACAGCGCGAACGGATGATCGGTTTGCGCGCTTCCATGCTAATCTTCCGGCATGTCCAGAATGTTCATCCTGCCTGCCGCGCTATGCCTGTTCCTCGCTGCCAGTGCGCGGGCGGAGGGGGCGACGCCGCTGGTGATCTATGGCGACGACGATTATCCGCCGTACTCCTACGTCGACAACGGCCAGCTGAAAGGCATCTACACGGAGATCGTGCGCGAAGCCGTGCAATCGATGCCGCAATATGCGGTGCAACTGCGTCCCGTGCCGTGGAAACGGGGCGTGCTGATGCTGCAGACAGGCGAGGCGTTTGCCTTGTATCCGCCGTATTCGTGGCGCAGCGAGCGGCCGTACGTGCGCTATTCCGTGCCGCTGCTGATGGAGCAGCTGGTGGTGCTGTGCAACCAGGACGTGCTGGCGAAGCGCGCGCTGCGGCAGTGGCCCGCCGATTACGGCGGCCTGCACATCGGCGTGAACGCGGGTTTTTTGCTGGGCGATGCGCAACAGACGGCAGCCCTGCAAGCGGCCAGCATCGTGTTCGATACGGCCAAGGGCACGCGCACGAATCTGCTCAAGCTGATGCGCGGGCGTATCGATTGCTATGTCAGCGACCGCCTGTCGGCGCAGTGGGAATTGCAGCGCATCCGGCGCGAGGGTGCGCCGGGCACGCCGATGCAGGCGATACAGGAAACCGCGCAGCTGGCCAGCCAGCAGGGCCACCTGGGTTTTACGGAGCGCCGGCCCGCCGCCTACCCTTATCGCGATGACTTTATCGAACAATTCAATGCGGCCATCGTGCGCATGCAAGCCAATGGCGCAATCCGCCGCATCGTCGACCGCGCGCTGCTGCCCTGACTGATTCAACCCGATGGAGAAAAACATGAAAAGAATATTATTGCTATGTGTGCTCGTGCTGGCCGGCTGCGTAGGCCGGCCCGAGAATATTGTACCTGTCAGCAATTTCGACACGACCCGTTATCTGGGCAAATGGTATGAGATCGCGCGCCTCGACCACTCGTTCGAGCGGGGCCTGAGCCACGTGACGGCCGACTACAGCCTGCGCCAGGATGGCGGCCTGAAAGTGCTCAACCGCGGCTACCAGGATGCGGACGCGAAGTGGAAGGAAGCGGAAGGCAAGGCGTATTTCGTCGACAAGAAAGACGTCGGCTACCTGAAAGTGTCTTTTTTCGGTCCCTTCTATGGTTCCTACATCGTGTTTGATTTGGACCAGCAAGATTACAGCTATTCCATGATCAGCGGCCCCGACAAGTCCTACTTCTGGTTGCTGTCGCGCACGCCCACCATGGATCCTGCCTTGCAGCGGCGTTTGATCGAGAAAGCCGGTGGCTTGGGTTTCGATACATCAAAATTGATCTATGTGAAGCAAAACTGACCTTGCTTGCCTGCCGCCCGTTCGTGGCGGCATACCGTCTTCTGGTTGTTGCTTTTCTGCATGTTATTTCTTGCAATACCACTCTGATTCACTCACAATCTGCTCCAAAGTGGTGCGCTGCGGCGTGCTGCCATTCTGGTGACGCGCCTGCCATTGCGTCGCCGCTCGTGATTGCCGCACGGCAGATGCCTGCTATATTGATACGTAGCAGCAGGTCGGTTTCGTGGCGTCTGTGCATTGTTTTTTTCAGATAGGAATCACGCAATGAAAAACCTCAAAATCGGCGTACGTCTCGGTGGCGGTTTTGCCGCCGTCCTGCTCCTGTTGACGACCCTGACCGTGGTGGGTATCGTGCAGATGCAAAGCGCCAGCAAGGAAACCGATGCGCTGGTCAACGTCAAGGTGCGCAACGAGCGCCTGATCGGTGAATGGACCAAGGTCATCGAGGTGAACGCGGCGCGCACGGCGGCCGCCTGGAAAGTCGGCGATCCCGAACACCAGAAGCAGTTTGAACAGGAAATGGCCGTCTCGTCGGCACGCGCCACGGAAATTCAGAACGCTATCGGCAAAAGCGAGCTGAATGCCGAAGAGCAATCGCTGTACCAGGAGGTGCTGAGCACGCGCAAGGCTTACACGGAAGTACGCAAGAATGTGTTCAAGGCCAAGAATGCGGGCGATCTGGAACTGGGCAAGCGCCTGTACGAAGGCGACATGGCCGCCAAGCGCGACATCTACCTGGCGTCGTTGAAGAAGCTGGAACGGCTGGAAGCCAAATTGCTCGATGAAACGGCTGCGCAAATTCGTTCGCGCTACGAAAACGGCCGTCTGCTGCTGATCTCGCTGGGCGTGGTGGCCATCTTGCTGGGCATTGCCTGTGCCTACTGGATCACGCGCTCGATCACGCGTCCCATCACGCGTGCAGTCGAGGTGGCGCAAGCCGTTTCCGCCGGCGACCTGACCAGCCATATCGTGGTGGAAAGCCGCGATGAGACGGGACAGCTGATGCACGCGCTGAAAAACATGAACGATAAACTGGTCAGTATCGTGGGCCAGGTGCGCGCCGGCACCGAATCAATCAGCACGGCGTCGAGCGAAATCGCGGCCGGCAACCTGGACCTGTCGTCGCGCACGGAAGAGCAGGCCAGTTCGCTGGAAGAGACGGCATCGTCCATGGAAGAGCTGACCTCCACCGTGAAACTCAACGCCGACAATGCGCGCAGCGCCAACCAGCTGGCCATCGACGCCTCGCAGATCGCCAGCAAGGGCGGCGTGGTGGTCTCGGAAGTGGTCAGCACCATGGGCTCGATCAACGATTCCTCGCGCAAGATCGTCGACATCATCAGCGTCATCGACGCCATCGCCTTCCAGACGAATATCCTGGCCCTGAACGCGGCCGTCGAAGCGGCCCGCGCCGGCGAGCAGGGCAGTGGTTTTGCCGTCGTGGCCTCCGAGGTGCGCAACCTGGCGCAGCGCTCCAGCGCGGCGGCCAAGGAAATCAAGGGCTTGATCGACGATTCCGTGCAAAAGGTCGAGGCCGGTTCGCAACTGGTGGACAAGGCGGGCCGCACCATGGACGAGATCGTGCAAAGCATCAGCCATGTGACGCAGATCATGAACCAGATCACCGACGCCAGCGATGAACAGCGCACCGGCATCGAGCAAGTCAACCGGGCCATCGGCCAGATGGACCAGGTGACGCAGCAAAACGCGGCCCTCGTGGAAGAAGCGGCTGCGGCGGCCGAATCCATGCAGGAACAGGCGGCCAAGCTGGCCGACGTGGTGGGCGTGTTCAAGCTCGATGCCACACAGCGCTATGTTTCGGCCAGTGCTGGCCCGTCCGTGACGGCGTCTGCGCCCATCAAAGCTGCGGTGCGGCCTGCCATGCGGCACGCCACGCCGCAGACGCCGGCACCCGCCGTGGCCGCGCCTGCGCCGGGCAAGGCGGCGCCAGCGGACGCTGTGCGCGCACGCACACCGAAGACGACGGTGGCATCCGGTGCCGACGACTGGGAAGAGTTTTAAGCGCAGGTGTTTTAAGCGCAGCTTTCCCTTGGCATGGCACGGGCGCTACAATCGCGGCTTGAAGAATCCCGCGAACGCGCTCCGCCATGACCACCCGCCGTACCTCCAGCTCTATTTCCAGCGCGATCGCCAGCCCTGGCGCCGCATCCTCCTTCCAGGCTGAACCCGCCAAACGCGCACGCTGCCCGGTCTGCCTGCGCGCTGCGTCCAGCTGCATTTGCCGCTGGACTGCCCCCGTCGCCCACGCCGTGGACGTGCTGATCCTCCAGCATCCGCTGGAAGTCCACAATGCCAAGGGCAGCGCCCGCTTGCTGCATCTGAGCCTGCCCAACAGCCGCCTGTTGACGGGCGAACAGTTTGCCCCGGAGGCTCTCGCTGAACTGCTGGCCGACAAGCACAATGTGCTGCTGTACCCGGATACGCCAGGCGACCGTTCGCTGGGCATCGCGCCGCCGCCAGCGCTCGACCCGTCCATCTTGCTCGATCCGGCCCGATTTTCGAGCCAATTGCGGCTGGTGGTGCTGGACGCCACCTGGCGCAAGAGCCGCAAGATGCTGTATCTGAATCCCCTGTTGCAACAGCTGCCGCGCCTGCCGCTGCGCGATACACCCGCTTCCCATTATCTGATCCGCAAGGCGCATGCGCCAGACCAGTTATCGACGCTGGAAGCGACGTGTTATGCCCTGATGCAGTTGGAGCAAGACGCTTCCCGCTTCGTTCCCTTGATCACGGCATTTGACGGGTTTGTCGCGCAGCAGTTGAGTTATGTCATGCCGCATGGCGAAAAAGCTTGAAACGACAGCACGGTAGCCCTTGATCTTGGCCGCACAGCGGCATAGTATACTGTACGTATATACAGTTGATGGGGCCGTTCATGAAAGCAATCATTCCAGAGCACGATGACAGCTTTGCCGGGCAAGCCATGTTGCCGCCGCAATCGCTGAAAGCGCAAAAGGGCCGCGGGGCCGTCTCGAACCTGCAGGGGCGCCACGAGACGCATGCGCGCGCCGGTTTCGATGACGGCTGGAGCGTGGGCGGCCTGGACGAGGCGGCTGGGGAAGAGACGGCACCGGGATGGAAGACGCAGGTCAGCGACGAACAGGCGCGTACCATTCTCACGCGCAACGCTTCGCCCGATTTGCCCTTCAACGTGTCGCTGAACCCGTACCGGGGGTGTGAACATGGCTGTATTTATTGCTTTGCCCGCCCCACGCACAGCTATCTGGGCCTGTCGCCGGGCCTGGATTTCGAAAGCCGCATCTACGCCAAGGTGAACGCCCCCGAACTGTTGCGGCGCGAACTGGCCAAGCCGTCGTATGTGCCCGAACCGATCGCCCTGGGCGTCAATACCGATGCGTATCAGCCGTGCGAACGCGAACGGCAGCTGACGCGGCGCGTGCTGGAAGTGCTGCACGAATGCGACCACCCCGTGGCGCTGATCACGAAGTCATCGCTGATCGAGCGCGATATCGACATACTGGCGCCCATGGCGGCCAGGCGCCTGGCGGCCGTGGCCGTCACTGTCACGACGCTGGACCCGGCCATCGCGCGCACCCTGGAGCCGCGCGCGGCCGCCCCGGCGCGGCGCCTGCGCACCATCCGCACCCTGACGGAGGCGGGTATTCCCGTGGGTGTGAGCATCGCGCCCATCATCCCTTTCGTGACGGAGCCGGAAATCGAGCAGTTGCTCGAAGCCGTGCGCGACGCGGGCGCCATCCACGCCCATTACGTGGTGCTGCGCCTGCCGTGGGAAGTGAGCCCCTTGTTCCAGCAATGGCTGGAAGCGCACTTTCCGGAGCGTGCCCAGCGCGTGATGAACCGGGTGCGCGAAATGCGTGGCGGCAAGGATTACGACAGCGCGTTCGGCGCGCGCATGCGCGGCGAGGGGGTGTGGGCTGACCTCATCCGCCAGCGCTTTGAAAAGGCCGTGCACCGGCTGGGGCTGCACGGCAAGGGCGGCCGCTTCAAGCAGCTCGATTGCACGCAATTCCGCCGGCCGCTGGTGGTGCCGCCGCTGGGTGCAAAAGTAAAAAAAGGCAATGCGGGGCAGCTGGATTTGTTTTAAGTTAAACCGGCGTCAGCGCTGATGCCGCAGGGGTGTGCCGCGGCGCTGTCCTGGCTATGTGCCTGGAGCTGCGCCAGATGTTGCTCGATGGCAAATACATGCGGATCGCTCTTGCCCAGTTCGCGCAGGGCGCTGGCCAGGTGCAGCAGGTACTCGCTGTTCGGACCGCTGGGGCCGTTTGATCGGGCGATCTGGCGCGCGATATCGAGTTCCGATGCGGCGCCGAGGAAGGCGGCGTTTTCCTCGTTGGCGATGTACACCAGGCCTTCGACCTTGCTGCCATCGTCGAAGGTGATGTCGGTGGCCAGGCGCAGGTAGCCGTTTTTTTCGCGGTGGTCGAGGTGGGCGAAGACTTCGGGCGTGATCAGATACGCCATGCCGTCGCACACGGCGCCCGCCTGCGGCACGATGGTGGCGACCCGGCCCGGCGCCATCGGCGTGCCCCGGTGATCGTGCGAACCTTGCCAGAAGCGCCGCGTCCAGCCTTCGATGCTGGCGGGGCGACGTTCGATATAGGGGAAGTCCGCCTTGTAGATCAGCGAGCCATAGCCGAACAGCCACACCTGCTCATGGCCGTCGAATTTGTTCATGCGCTGGTTGATGGCGATGGTGGCGGCGTCGGTGGGCGACAGGGCGTGCTGGTCAGGCTGGGTCATGGTGCAAGCGGATAAGGGGCGATGCGCCATTATAAAGGGGCGTCGGCGAGGCCGCCGGCCGGCGGGGTGTCGCGGGCGGCCGGGCCCCCCGCTCCCACGTTCCACTCGTGCGTCTCGACAAAGCGGAACAGGAAGGCCATGAAGCTTTCGGCGGCCGGCGACAGCGAACGCCCCGTCTTCGTGTAGACGAAAAAGCGCCGCGTCAGTTCCGGCTCGTGCAGGGTGCGCATGTGCAATTTGTAGAGTTTGACCATCGGTTCCGCGTACGGCAAGCAGACCGTGATGCCGAGGTTGGCGCTGACCATGGCCAGCGCCGTCGTCATGAAGGTCACTTCGTTATAGGGATTGAGCGACAGTTCGCGAAACGCGCCGTGCATGTCGCGCAGCAAACGCTCTGTGAACTGGCCCTGCAGCGAAATGAACGGGTAGTCGCCCACGTCGGCCCAGGTCACGCGCTCTTTCTGCTGCAGCGGATGCTGCTCGGGGAAGACCAGTACGAAGGGCATCTCGAACAGCACTTGCGCGGCGATTTCCGCCGTCGGATCGCGCTCGGGGCCGATGCCGAAATCGACTTCGCCGCTGAAGACGCGCGCCGACACGTTTTCCACGGGGCAGTCGACCAGGCGCAGCTGCACCTCCGGGTGCGCCTGGCGGTAGGCGGCGATCACTTCCGGCAGCAGGGTGCAGGCCATCATCTGCGGCGCGGCGATGCGCACCAGACCCGTCTTCAGGGCCTTGCGCTGGGCGATGCCGGCCATGGCGCCGTCGAGGTCTTCGATCATCTTTTCAAACAGCGGATACAGTTCGCGGCCGATTTCCGACAGCTGCGTCTTGCGCGTGCTGCGCTCGACCACGCGCACGCCCAGCACGCTCTCCAGTTCCTTGATCAAGCCGCTCAAGGCGGACTGCGTCACGTGCAGGTATTCGGCGGCCAGGGTAAAACTGCCGGTCTTGGCCAGCGCCACGAAGGCGCGCATCTGCCGGAGGCTGGGACTCATAAGATAATCCGATAAATCGATGGTTAAAAATTGTTTGTATGATAGCTGTAACTCGATTCTAATGGTGAAAAGCTGAAAAACCCGCCATCCATCGGAGACAGACATTATGAAGATCAAGCAAATCCACCACGTCGCCTACCGCTGCATCGACGCGAAGAAAACCGTCGAGTGGTACGTCAAGCATTTGAACATGAATTTCGTCCTCGCCATCGCCGAAGACCTGGTGCCGTCGACCAAGGCGCCGGACCCGTACATGCACGTCTTCCTCGACGCGGGCCAGGGCAATGTGCTGGCCTTTTTTGAACTGCCGACGCAGCCGCCGATGGACCGCGACCGCAATACCCCGGCCTGGGTGCAGCACCTGGCGCTGGAAGTGGGCAGCATGGAAGAACTGCTGGCCGCCAAGGAGCGCCTGGTGGCCGCCGGCATCGAGGTGCTGGGCCCGGTGAACCACGCCATCTTCCAGTCGATCTATTTCTTCGACCCGAACGGCCACCGCCTGGAACTGGCGGCCAACGTGGGCACGCCCGAGATGATGGCCAAACTGGACGCCGTCAAATGGGAAATGCTGGAAGAATGGTCGCAGACGCGCCGCGCGCCGAAGCACGCCGCCTGGATGCACGCGCCGGCCGAAGCCTGAGCGCCGCAGACCGATACCTTCTGAAACAGACACCGAACAAGGAAACCCATGAAACTCGCAACCCTGAAAAACGGCAGCCGCGACGGCGCCCTGATCCTCGTCAGCCGCGACCTGCGCCAGTACCAGCGCGTGGCCGCCATCGCTCCCACCCTGCAGGCGGCGCTCGACAACTGGGACGCTGTGGCGCCCAAGCTCGAAACCGCCTACGCGGCCCTGAACGCGGGCCAGGCGCCGGACGCGCAGCCGTTTGATGCCAATCTGTGCCACTCGCCGCTGCCGCGCGCCTACCAGTGGGCCGACGGTTCGGCCTACATCAACCACGTGGAACTGGTGCGCAAGGCGCGCAACGCGGAAGTGCCGGCCTCGTTCTACACGGATCCGCTGATGTACCAGGGCGGCTCCGACAGCTTTATCGGCCCGCGCGACCCCATCTTCGCCCTTTCGGAAGAATGGGGCATCGACCTGGAAGCGGAAGTGGCCGTTGTCACGGGCGACGTGGCCATGGGCGCCGGCGCGGACGACGCGGCGAAAGCGATCCGCCTGGTGATGCTGGTCAACGATGTCTCCTTGCGCAACCTGATCCCGGGCGAACTGGCCAAGGGTTTTGGTTTCTTCCAGTCGAAGGCGGCCAGCGCGTTTTCGCCCGTCGCCGTCACGCCCGATGAACTGGGTGCCGACTGGGCGGACAGCAAGCTGCACCTGCCGCTGCTGGTGGACTTGAACGACAAGCCGTTCGGCAAACCAAATGCGGGCGAAGACATGACCTTCAATTTTGCGCAGCTCGTCGCCCATGCGGCGAAGACGCGCGAACTGGGCGCCGGCAGCATCGTCGGCTCCGGCACCGTGTCGAACAAGCAGGGCAACCTGTTCGGCTCCAGCATCGAAAACGGCGGCGTCGGTTACTGCTGCCTGGCCGAAGTGCGCATGTATGAAACCATCGAACACGGCGCGCCAAAAACGGCGTACCTGAAGTTCGGCGACACGGTGCGCATCGAGATGCGCGACGCGGCCGGCGCCAGCATCTTCGGCAGCATCGAGCAGACGGTCGCGCTGTATGTTGGCAACAGCGCCGGCCGCGCCTGAGGGGGAGGCCGCGCCATGAAGCTGTACACCTATTTCCGCAGTTCGGCCGCCTACCGCGTGCGCATCGCCTTGAATTTGAAGGGCATCGATTACGACAGCATCCCGGTGCACCTGCTGCAGGACGGCGGCCAGCAGCTGCTGCCGGCCTACCGCGCCGTCAACCCGTCGGCCCTGGTGCCGGCGCTCGACGACGAGGGCGCCATCCTGACGCAGTCGCTGGCCATGCTCGAATACCTCGACGAGACGCGGCCAGCGGTGCCGCTGCTGCCGGCGGATGCGCTGGGACGCGCCCGCGTGCGCGCGCTGGCGCTGGCGATCGCCTGCGACGCCCATCCGTTGACGAATCTGCGCGTCCTGAAATACCTGAAAAACACCCTGGGGCTGTCGGACGAGGCCAAGCAGGAATGGTACCGCCACTGGATGGCCGAGGGACTGGCGGCCGTGGAAGCGCTGCTGGCGCAGGGCGATCCGGCCGGAGTTGGCCTGTTCTGTCATGGCGACAGCCCGACGATGGCCGACTGCTGCCTGGTGCCGCAAGTGTTCAATGCGCAGCGCTTCGCCATCGACCTGGCGCCGTACCCGCGCGTGGCGCGCATCCACGCGCATTGCGCCGGCTTGCCGGCGTTTGCCGCCGCCCATCCGTCGCAGCAGCCCGACGCCGAATAGCTTTTATAAGGCGCGAGCCAGAACACCCCGCCGGGCACCAGGCGGGGTTTTTTTATGCGTGCTTGATTTGGGCAGTCAATACCCGCTTGCCGGTAGGCTACAATTTGCGTTTGCCCAAATATTTTACTGACGCGCCATGACCGCAACAACCGTTCCTGCCAGCATCACCGATGCCCTGTCCCTGGCGCATGCTTCCTGGCGTCCCGTCCTGCTGCGCGGCTTGCACGCCGTGATGGCGGCCGATCCCGCCTACCTGCCGGCGCTGGCTGCCGACGATTATCTGCCCACGCAGGGCCGGCTGTTCGCCGCCTTTGCCCTGCCGCTGGCGCAGGTGCGCTACGTGCTGGTGGGCGAGGGACCGTATCCGCGCGCCGACAGCGCCACGGGCGTGTGCTTCATGGATGGCGCCGTGGGCAGCCTGTGGTCGGCGACGGGCCTGTCGAAGCCCGTCAACCGCGCCACATCCCTGCGCAACTTCATGAAGATGCTGCTGGTGGCCGATGGCCAGCTGCAGGGCGGCGACACGTCCGGCGTGGCCATGGCGCCCGTGGCCGCCGCCGCGCAGCTGCCGGGCAGCGGCGCGATCCAGACCCTGCCCGACTTGCAGCGCAAGATGACGGAGCAGGGTTTCTTGCTGCTCAATGCGGCGCTGGTATTCCGTGCCCACGTGCCGCCCGTGCAGGATGCGCGCGGCTGGCTGCCTTTCCTGCAGGTGGTGCTGGAAGCGCTGGCGCTGCAGGGCGGGGCGGCCTTGCCGCAACTGGTGCTGTGGGGCAAGATTGCCGAGCTCATCAAACGCTTGCCGGTGGCCGCAGCCTTGCCGCAGGTGACGGCGGAACATCCGTATAATCTGTCCTTTATCGGCAACAGCGACATGCAGGCCCTGTTTGGGCCGATGCAACTGTTGCGTGCTTGAGCTTGAATCATCGCCTGTCTGGCGGAAGTGCGGGGAATATGCAAATCAGTAACGTGGAAGAATTGAAGGCGTGGATCGCGGCGGGCGGCGAGCCCGACTATCTGTATTTCTGGGGCCACACGCCGGCGCAGCCGCAGGTGCCCGACAAAAGCTGCTTCAGCCAGTGGTTTCCGTCGCCGTTCAGCCTCGCTGGCGTGACGTATGCCACGGCCGAGCACTACATGATGGCGCAAAAGGCGGCCCTGTTCGGCGACACGGCCGTGCAGGCGCGCATCGTGGCGGCCGCCCGGCCGTCGGAAGTGAAGAAGCTGGGGCGCGAAGTGGCCAATTTTGACGCCAGGGCGTGGGAGGCGGCGCGCGCGGGCATCGTCTTCGATGGCAACTTCGCCAAGTTCTCGCAAAAAGCCGCGCTGCGCAAGTTCTTGCTGGGTACGGGCGAGCGCGTCATCGTCGAAGCCAGTCCCGTCGACCGCATCTGGGGCGTGGGCCTGGCGTCGGACAATCCGCGCATCGGCGATCCGGCCCGCTGGGACGGCTTGAACCTGCTGGGGTTTGAGTTAATGAAAGTACGTAGCGCTCTGCGTGCCTGAGCAGTATTGTTGTTTTCCTGATGCCGCCGCGCCTGGCGCGGCCGGCCATGCCCCTGCCAGCCCTGTGGTCATCGAGGGGCGCTCTGACAAACCCCGCCGAATTTGTTATACTTGACTAAATCATTCAACTACTCAGGGTTTGAGGAGTTGAAAAACCGCAATATTTTAAACCAGTTGACCAGAGGATGTATGCGTCTGACTACAAAAGGCCGTTTTGCCGTGACAGCGATGATCGATCTTGCCCTGCGCCAGGGCAAGGGACCGGTCACCTTGTCCGGCATCAGCCAGCGCCAGTCGATTTCCCTGTCCTACCTGGAGCAGCTGTTCGGCAAGCTGCGCCGGCATGAGATCGTCGAATCGATCCGCGGCCCGGGCGGCGGCTACAGCCTGGCGCGCCGTGCCGACAAGGTGACGGTGGCCGACATCATCATCGCCGTCGACGAGCCGCTCGATGCCACGCAGTGCGGCGGCAAGGAGCATTGCCACGGCGCCGACGCGGCCACGGGCGCGCGCTGCATGACGCATGAATTGTGGTCCACGCTCAACGAAAAAATGGTCGATTATCTGGATTCTGTGTCCTTGCAGGACCTGGTCGACCAGCAGAGACAAAAGATTGCCGAACAAAGCGTGATGGTGATGCACCGTAACCACGCCGCCCTCGGTTGAACATAACAAAATACCAAGTTGCTGATTGCAGGAGTTATTGATGAACGCCCCAGAAAAAAACGTAGGCCAAGTGCACTTTGAAACCGCACCGCATTTCCCGATCTACATGGATTACTCGGCCACCACGCCGATCGATCCACGCGTCGCCGACAAGATGATTCCATACCTGCGCGAGCAGTTCGGCAATCCGGCATCGCGCAGCCACATGTACGGCTGGACGGCGGAAAAAGCCGTGGAAGAGGCACGCGGCCACGTGGCGGCCCTGGTGAACGCCGACCCACGCGAAATCATCTGGACATCCGGCGCGACGGAAAGCAACAACCTGGCCATCAAGGGCGCGGCACAGTTCTACAAGACCAAGGGCAAGCACATCATCACCGTCAAGACCGAGCACAAATCGGTGCTCGACACGGTGCGCGAACTGGAACGCATCGGCTTCGAAGCGACCTACCTGGAACCGCAGGACAACGGCCTGATCACCGTCGAGCAGCTGGCCGCGGCCGTGCGCCCGGATACCATCCTCGTGTCGGTGATGCTGGTGAACAACGAAATCGGCGTGATCCAGCCGATCGACGAGATCGGCGTGTTCTGCCGCTCGAAAGGCATCATCTTCCATTGCGACGCCGCGCAAGCGACGGGCAAGGTTGTCATCGACTTGCAAAAGACCAAGGTCGACCTGATGACCTTCACGGCACATAAAACCTACGGCCCGAAAGGCGTGGGCGCCCTGTACGTCTGCCGCAAGCCGCGCGTGCGCCTGGAAGCGCAGATGCACGGCGGCGGCCATGAGCGCGGCCTGCGCTCGGGCACCTTGCCGACGCACCAGATCGTCGGCATGGGCGAGAGCTTCCGCATCGCCAAGGAAGAGATGGACAGCGAAATCGGCCGCATCAAGGCCTTGCGCGACCGCCTGGCCAAGGGCCTGCAGGAGATCGAAGAAGTCTACATCAACGGCGACATGGACCACCGCGTGCCGCACAACCTGAACGTCAGCTTCAACTACGTCGAAGGCGAGTCGCTGATCATGGCGATCAAGGATATCGCCGTGTCGTCCGGTTCGGCCTGCACCTCGGCCAGCCTGGAGCCATCGTACGTGCTGCGCGCCCTGGGACGCAGCGACGAACTGGCGCACAGCTCGATCCGCTTCACCATCGGCCGCTTCTCGACCGAGGAAGACATCGACTTCGCCGTGAACCTGCTGAAATCGAAAGTACACAAGCTGCGCGAACTGTCGCCGCTGTGGGACATGTTCAAAGAGGGTATCGATATTAACTCCATCCAATGGGCAGCCCACTAAAAGCACCTGTTAAACCTACTGCGCGTCGCGATTTGCGGCCTGCGATGCTCACTGTGCTACAGCACAGTTCCGCTTCTCGGCCACAACTCACTGCCGCTCGCTACGGTTTTCCAGGCACTTGAAGATAAATTGGCCTCGTGAATGGGGCCGGCAAGAATATTAAAGGAGCATCAAAATGGCTTACTCGGACAAAGTACTCGATCACTACGAAAACCCGCGCAACGTGGGCGCTTTCGACAAGGGTGATGAAACCATCGGCACCGGCATGGTGGGCGCGCCCGCCTGCGGCGACGTGATGAAACTGCAGATCAAGGTCGGCGCCGATGGCCTGATCGAAGACGCGAAATTCAAGACCTATGGCTGCGGTTCGGCCATCGCGTCGAGCTCGCTGGTAACGGAATGGGTCAAAGGTAAAACCCTGGACCAGGCGCTGGCCATCAAGAACACGCAGATCGCCGAAGAACTGGCCCTGCCGCCAGTGAAGATCCACTGCTCCATCCTGGCGGAAGACGCCATCAAGGCGGCGGTATTGGATTATCAAACGCGTCACCCGGCAGCAGCTTAATCGTTGGTAGCCCGCCCCAGCCGCAAGGCCGGGGCAGTTACGGAGAAATACATGATCACACTGACCGAAAAAGCGGCGAAACACATCAACCGTTATATCGAACGGCGCGGCAAGGGCATGGGCCTGCGCTTCGGCGTGCGCACCACGGGCTGCTCGGGCCTGGCCTACAAGCTCGAATATGTCGATGAGGCGGCGGCCGAAGACAGCGTCTTCGAATCGCACGGCGTGAAAGTCTTCGTCGACCCGAAAAGCTTGCCTTACATCGACGGCACGGAACTCGATTTCGCGCGCGAAGGCTTGAACGAAGGCTTCAAGTTCCACAATCCGAACGAAAAAGACGCCTGCGGCTGCGGCGAGTCCTTCAGGATTTAAACAGCTGGCAAGACCCCGGTCGGTGCGCTGTACCCATCGATTGCGGTACAGCGACCACTGACAATTATGCAAAACCACTTCGAATTATTCCAGTTGCCGGCGCAGTTCGGGCTCGACATGAGCGCGCTGGACGCGGCCTACCGCGACGTGCAGGGCAAGGTCCACCCGGACCGTTTCATCAACGCCAGCAGCGCCGAGAAGCGCGTAGCGATGCAATGGGCCACGCGCGCCAATGAAGCCTACCAAACCCTGAAAAGCCCGCAAAAGCGCGCGCAATACCTGTGCGAACTCAATGGCGTCGACCTGCAGACGGAATCGAACACGGCCATGCCCGTCAGCTTCCTGATTCAGCAAATGGAATGGCGCGAGGAACTGGGCGATGCGCGCGCGGGCAAGGATGCCGACGCGCTCGACTCCCTGGACCGCCAGCTGCGCGGCGAACGCAAGGCACTGCTGGCCCAGGTGGCCGCCCAGCTGGACGCCGCCGACTACGTGAATGCGGCGCAAAGCGTGCGCGCCCTGATGTTCCTCGACAAATTCGGCGAGGAAGTGCGTTTTGCCTATGAGGCCATCGAGGCTTGACCCGGCGATCGCTTGACCGGCGTGCCAAGCGCCAGTCCGGCCCCCGTCTTATAATGCGCACCAGGCATCAGCTGCATCACGCAAAAAATTAATCGAGGCACGAATACAATGGCACTTCTGCAAATTTCCGAACCAGGCATGTCGACCGCGCCGCACCAGCACCGCCTGGCCGTCGGCATCGATCTTGGCACCACCAATTCCCTGGTCGCGACCGTGCGCAACAGCATTCCTGAGGTGCTCAACGACGAAGAAGGGCACTCTTTGCTGCCGTCCGTCGTGCGCTACCTGCCGAACGGCCACGCCAACATCGGCTACAAGGCCCTGTCCGCGCAAACCACCGACCCGAAGAACACCATCGTGTCCGTCAAGCGCTTCATGGGCCGCGGCCTGGCCGACATCGCCTACGCGGAAAACCTGCCGTACGACTTCCAGGATACGCCTGGCATGGTGCAGCTGAAAACCGTGGCCGGCGTGAAAAGCCCCGTCGAAGTGTCGGCGCAAATCCTCGCCACCTTGCGCCAGCGCGCGGAAGACTCGCTCGGCGACGACCTAGTGGGCGCCGTGATCACCGTGCCCGCCTACTTTGACGATGCGCAGCGCCAGGCGACGAAAGATGCGGCGCAATTGGCCGGCATCAATGTGCTTCGCCTGCTGAGCGAGCCGACGGCTGCCGCCATCGCGTATGGCCTCGACAACGCCTCCGAAGGCGTGTACGCCGTGTACGACCTGGGCGGCGGCACTTTCGATATCTCGATCCTGAAGCTGAGCAAGGGTGTGTTTGAGGTGTTGTCCACGGGCGGCGACTCGGCCCTGGGCGGCGACGATTTCGACCGCCGCCTGTTCTGCTGGATCAGCGAGCAGGCCAAGCTGGCACCGCTGTCCGACGAAGACACGGCCATCCTGATGGTGAAAGCGCGCGAGATCAAGGAAACGCTGTCGACCAAGCCGGAAACGATGATCGATGCGGCCCTGAACTCGGGCGAAGAGATCCACCTGCGCATCACGGCCGCGGACTTTGCCGCCATGACGCAGCACCTGGTGGCCAAGACCATGAATGCCATCAAGAAAGCCTTGCGCGACGCGAACGTGGATGCGGACGACGTCGACGGCGTGGTGATGGTGGGCGGCGCCACGCGCATGCCGCACGTGCAGCGCGCCGTCAGCGAATTCTTCCACACGACGCCGCACGCGAATATCGACCCCGATAAGGTGGTGGCGCTGGGCGCGGCCATCCAGGCGAACTTGCTGGCCGGCAACCGTGCCGCCGGCGACGACTGGCTGTTGCTGGACGTGATTCCGCTGTCGCTCGGTATCGAAACCATGGGCGGTCTGGTGGAAAAGATCATTCCGCGCAATTCGACGATACCGTGCGCGCGCGCCCAGGAATTCACGACATTTAAAGATGGCCAGACGGCCCTGGCCGTGCACGTGCTGCAAGGCGAGCGCGAACTGGTCAGCGATTGCCGCTCGCTGGCGCGCTTTGAATTGCGCGGCATTCCGCCGATGGTGGCGGGCGCCGCGCGCATCCGCATCACGTACCAGGTCGATGCGGATGGCTTGCTGTCCGTCTCGGCGCGCGAACTGCGCTCGGGCGTGGAAGCGTCGATCAGCGTCAAGCCGGCCTACGGCCTGGGCGACGACGACATCGCCCGCATGCTGCAGGATTCCTACACCTCGGCCGACACCGACATGGTGGCGCGCGCGCTGCGCGAAGAGCAGGTGGAAGCGGAACGCATCCTGCTGGCCACGCAGTCGGCGCTGGACGAGGACGGCGGCTTGCTGGACGACACCGAGCGCGTGGCTGTCGATGGCTTGATGACGAAGGTGCGCGACGCCATTGCGCAGTCGCAAAGCGGCGCCATCGACCACCAGGCATTAAAACTGGCGATCGAGGCGCTGGCCGACGGCACCGAGGATTTCGCCTCGCGCCGCATGGACCGCAGCGTGCGTACTGCTCTCACCGGCAAGTCGCTGGATCAGGTCGTATAACACTAATTGAACAGCACGCCGCAGGCACTCGCCGCGGCGGCGCTCCGAATGACAGACTGAAAGAAGAAACCATGCCACAAATCGTTATCCTGCCGCACGCCAAGCTTTGCCCGGACGGCGCCGTCATCGAAGCCCCGGCCGGCAAGTCCATCTGCGACATCCTGCTGGAAAACGACATCGACATCGAGCACGCCTGCGAAAAATCGTGCGCCTGCACCACCTGCCACGTGCTGGTGCGCGAAGGCATCGAATCCCTGAACGAAGCGACGGAACTGGAAGAAGACATGCTGGACAAGGCCTGGGGCCTGGAAGCCGTGTCGCGCCTGTCGTGCCAGTCCATCGTGGCCGAGGCCGACCTCGTCGTCGAAATCCCGAAATACACGATCAACCAGGTCAGCGAAGGCAGCCACTAACATGAAATGGTCCGACATACACGCGATCGCCGAGGCTTTGTTCGATGCGCATCCGGACATCGATCCGCTGACCGTGCGTTTCACCGACCTGCACAACTGGGTGGTGGAACTGGACGGCTTCGACGATGACCACACGCGCGGCGGCGAAAAAGTGCTCGAAGCGATACAGATGGCGTGGATCGATGAAGCGCGCTAAGGGCGCGGCACCCGCCGCCACCGCAGCCGCTGCGCCGAAAGACGTCATCACGGCCGCCAGCAACATGCCCGAGATCAAGGATGGCCAGTCGGTCGCCTTGCTGCAGGAATTGCACATCCTGACGCGCGACGGCAAGATGAACCAGGACAGCCGCCGCAAGCTCAAGCAGGTGTACCACCTGACGCAGTTCATCGAGCCGCTGCTGCGCGAAGTGCAGTTGGACCACCCCGGCGTGTCCTTGGTCGACCACGGCGCCGGCAAGTCGTATCTGGGTTTCATTCTGTACGATCTGTTCTTCAAGAACGGCAACGACGGTTCGCACATCTACGGCATCGAGACGCGCGAAGAGCTGGTGCAGCGCTCGCAAGAGCTGGCGAAGAAATTCAAGTTCCCCGGCATGTCGTTCCTGCCCCTGTCCGTGGCCGAATCGACGGAATCGAACCTGCTGCCGCAGCAGATCGACATCGTCACGGCCTTGCACGCTTGCAACACGGCCACCGATGACGCCATCCACTTCGCCCTGAAGAAAAAGGCGAAGTTCATGGTGCTGGTGCCGTGCTGCCAGGCCGAAGTCGCTTCCGTCCTGAAGAAGAACAAGGGCAAGAGCCTGGGCAAGAACGTCTTGACGGAATTGTGGCGCCACCCGCTGCACACGCGCGAGTTCGGCAGCCAGATCACCAACGTGCTGCGCTGTCTGCAGCTGGAAGCCCATGGCTACCAGGTCAGCGTGACGGAACTGGTGGGCTGGGAGCATTCGATGAAGAATGAACTGATCATCGCCAGCTACAAAAATCTGCCGCGCCAGCGCCCGACGGAGCGCCTGCAGGAAGTGCTGCAAACGCTGGGCCTGGAAGAGATGGGCCACCGCTTCTTTGCCGAGGAATTGGCCAAGGCGCAAGCCTGATTGTTGGCTTACGCGGCAAGCCGCTAAGCCAACCTACAAAACCGCACATGGTCAGGTAGGTCGGGTAGGTCGGATTAGCGCAGCGTAATCCGACAATCAGCAGCGTAATCCGACAATCAGCAGCGCAAGTCGTAAAAGGGGAGGAGCGGGTCGGTTACAATACCGGCTTTCTCCTCCTCCTGCTTTTTGCGCCTCCCCATGACCACACCACACGAAATGCCCACCGTCCGCCTGGCCAAGCGCCTGTCCGAAGACGTGCCCTGTTCGCGCCGCGAGGCCGAGCTGTATATCGAGGGCGGCTGGGTGACGGTCGATGGCGTGCTGGTGGAAGAGTCGGGCGCGCGCGTGGCCGACAACCAGACCGTGGTGCTGCTGCCGAACGCCACGCTGGAAGAAATGCCGCCCGTGACGATCCTGCTGCACAAGCCGGCCGGCATCAATGGCGGCGTCGGCGCGGAAGGCAAGCCTGCCCTGAGCTGTTTGCGTCCCGAAGAGATTTTTACGCCGGAAAACGTGGCGCCCAGCTCCATCACGCGTTTCCTCAAGCGCCATTTGATCGGCCTGACCATCACCAATCCGCTCGACACCATGGCGTCCGGCCTGCTAGTGTTCACGCAGGATTTCCGCGTCGCCCGCAAGCTGGTCGATGAAGCGAAAACGGTGGAGCAGGAATTCATCGTGGAAGTGTCGGGCACTATCGCTGAGAATGGCCTGGCGCTGCTCAATCACGGCTTGCCCTTCAATGGCAAGCCTTTGCCGCCGATCAAGGTCAGCTGGCAGAACGAGACGCGCCTGCGCTTCGCCCTGAAAAACGTGCAGCTGGGCCAGATCGCCCATATGTGCAAGATGGTGGGACTGGACGTCGTTGCCATGAAGCGCTTGCGCATCGGCCGCATCCCGATGGGCGCCATGCCCGTGGGGCAATGGCGTTACCTTCAAGGTTACGAGAGGTTCTAAAGCTGCGGTGCCACGATGGCGTGGTTTTCCGCAAAGCTTTTCCATAGCCGTTCGGCAATATTCAAGGCGATGGTATCGGCCTTTTCCTGCAGGACCGGGTTGCCCATGCTTTCCGTCGTGGCGAAGAACAGGGTCAGCCAGCGGCGGAACATGCACGGCGTCAGGTTTTCCATATTCGCGTGCTGGGCCAGCGGCTTGCCGTGGTAGCGCATGGTGCCGCGCAGCAAGCCTGACCAGAAATCGACCAATGTTGCCAAGTGGGCATCCCAATCCTTGACCTCGGCGGCAAAGATGGGGCCCAGCATGGCGTCGTCGCGCGCGGCCGCATAAAAGGTGTGGACGAGATGCTTGACGTCGTCTTCGCTGCAGACTTCCTCGCGATAGGGGGCGAAGCGTGTGTGGGGGAGGGGGGCGGTATTATTCATGGCATGCCATGATCGCAGAGCCCCCGTGGCGCTTCAATGACCCAGGTCAAGCCGCATAAAACTCAGGCGGCGACTTTCTTCGACTTTTTCGCGGGTGCCGGCAATTGCACGATCTGCGTGCCCGCCAGCTTGTCGTGCAGGAATTGCCCGTTGCCGGTGAACAGGGCCGTGGCCGACCAGGCCAGGATGCCCACGCCGATGGCGCCCAGCGCTGTCCAGTGCTGCAGGTCGAAGGCATACGCCGCCACGAGCGCTGGCAGCAGCCACATCCATGACAGGATGTAGCGGTAGGCAGCCACGCGCAGCGGCACGTGGGCGTGGCCCGGCAGCACGACTTTCAGGCGCCACGTCTTCATGGCCAGGGTTTGCCCTTCGCGGCTCCATTGGTGGATGAAATACGCGCCCATGACGAGGAAGGCCAGGCATTGTCGCATGTGTTCCGTCATGGGCGTATGCGCGCCCTGCACGGCCAGTTCAAACAGCAGGAAGGGCAAAAACAGCACGGCCAGGGCCAGCAGCGACTCGTACACCATGGAAATCAGGCGGCGCTTGATCGTGGGATGGGAAGTGATGCTGGCGGCGGGCGTGCTATTTGACATTGGTCGGCAGTGGGGCAGGCGTAACAGGTGGCGTGACAGGCACGGCGGCGGGGGCCGCGGCAGGATCCGTCAGCGGCACGGCCGCCGCTGGCGCAGCGGCTGGCGGCAGGACGGGCGCGGCGGCAGGCGCTGCCGGCGTGGCGGGCGGCACGATCACGGGCGGCTTGCTCGTGGTCGAATTGATCGCTGGCACCTTGCCCAGCGGTTTTTTCGGCACGAGTTCCGTCGCCAGCTTTTTCTTTTGATCTTCCGGCAATTGCTGGTATTGCTCCCATTGCGCGGTTTTTTGACCCGGATCAATCTTCTTCGTGCGCGTGTAGTTTTCGCGCACGAGGCGGCGCTGTTCCGGCGTCAGCTTGATCCATTCGCGCATGCGTTCATGCACGCGGATTTGCTCGTCCGCCGTCATCGAGGCAAAACGGCTGGCGATATCGAGCCATTTCTGCTTGCGCAGCGGTTCCAGCTTGTTCCATTCGCCCGCCAGCGGCTGCAGGGCTTCCTGCTGCGCGCGCGACAGCTTGTTCCACGATGGATTCTCGCTGGCCTTGGGCGGCGTGCCGCCCTTGCCGGCTGTGCGGGGCGAACCGGGCTTGACGGCTGAGGCCGGGGCCGGGGCCACCACGGGCGCTGGCGCCACGGGAGGCGCGGCGGGCGCGGGATGTTGCTGCGCGCCTACCCAGGCGGCGCCCGCCAGGGCGCAGGCGCCCAGGCCGATGCCGCCGGCCAGCCAGCCTTTGCGTACGCTCGTGCCTGCCATTTATTGCTCGCGTTTCGTCAGGTAGGCGTTGAAGCCATGGTCCATGTACGCAGACAGCGGCAATTCGTCCGACAGCACGGCGGCATCGATTTCTGCCAGTTCGGCAATATGTTGTTCCTGCTCAAACTGATAGATGCCCACCAGGCCGCCGACGAGGAGCAGCAGGGGGATGATGACGCTCATGCGGCCCAGCCACGACAGCGGCTCGACGAACAGGCTGCTGGCGACGCCGGCGAACACGTTCTGGCGCACGGCGACAGCGGCGGGCGCGTCCGCCTTCTTGCGCGACAGAGCCTGCTTGCGTGCCGCTGCCAGGCGATCGGTGGTCGATGCGGGCAGGTCGTCGAGTTTTTCGTTCAGTGCATGGCGCACTTTGTAAGCGAAATTGAGATCGTCGGTGTTCATAATTTAATTCCCTTGGCTTTCAGCGATTCGGCGAGCGTGTGGGTAGCTCTAGAGCAATGTGTTTTCACGCTACCTTCGGAGCAACCCATCGCTTCCGCTGTTTCAGCCACATCCATGTCCTGCCAATAACGCATGAGGAAGGCTTCGCGTTGACGTGAGGGCAGTTTTTGTACCTCGGCATCAATCAAATCAAGGATTTGCGCGCGTTCGACCTGGTCGGCCGACGATTCGGCGGCGCTGGAGCCCTGTTCCGATTCATAGGTGTCAAGTATATCAAAATCTTCATGTTCGTCGCCCGAGGGCTTCATGCCGGAAAATAGGCTGACCCAGGTGTTGCGAACTTTTTCACGGCGGAAATAATCAAGGATGGTGTTCTGCAAGATGCGCTGGAACAGCATCGGCAGCTCGGCGGCCGGCTTGTCGCCGTATTTCTCGGCCAGCTTGATCATGGCGTCCTGCACGATGTCGAGGGCCGATTCTTCCTTGCGGACCGCGTAGGCGGCCTGCTTGAAAGCGCGCCGCTCGACATTTTCTAGAAAGTCGGATAATTCTTTGTCTGTTGCCATGCGGTATGGGGATCTTAGCGGCTGCGGGGTGCGGTGGGCGAAATGGGGGCGGGTATGCTTTTTGCAACCCCGTGCATGCTAGCAAAAAATGTGCGTTTCCGCAGGGTTTTTGCACGTTGTGCGAGCAAAAATGCAGCGAGGCCGACATTTTCCTTGACCATCATGGTGCAACGCGATAACGTATGGGACGCTTTGAACACCCCAAAGCCCTATGGTCAGGTCGCGACCGGCACACAAGGCCAGCAGCGGCAAGACGCGCTTTCATTTGTAGGCAGTTTGTTCTAACCCGCGCCACAAGCGCGAGCGGTTCGTACAGGCGCCACAGAAACTCCGGCCAAACGAGTTGCGTTAAGCGTTGTTTTGTAAGGTATCTATGGGTGCCCAAAGAAATTGCGTGACCGCATGAAAAGGGAAGCAGGAGCACTGTTGCGTTAGGCGTACCTCGTCAGGAAAGAACATCCGATCAATCTCCAATGGACCTTGAAAGGAATGTTTCATGAATACCGAAGCAGCAGCAGGACCAATTACGGGCGCAGAAATTGTCGTGCGCTGTCTGGCTGAAGAGGGCGTCGAGCACGTCTTTGGATATCCGGGCGGAGCCGTACTCTACATCTACGACGCCATCTTCCAGCAAAACAAATTCCAGCATATCCTGGTACGCCACGAGCAGGCCGCGATCCACGCCGCCGATGCCTATTCGCGCAGCTCGAACAAAGTCGGTGTCGCCATCGTCACGTCCGGTCCGGGCGTCACGAATGCCGTCACGGGCCTGTCGACCGCGTACATGGACTCGATTCCCATGGTGGTGATCTCCGGCCAGGTGCCGAGCCACGCCATCGGCCAGGATGCGTTCCAGGAATGCGACACGGTCGGCATCACCCGCCCCGTCGTCAAGCATAACTTCCTCGTCAAGGACGTCAAGGACCTGGCAGCGACGATCAAGAAAGCCTTCTTTATCGCCCGTACCGGCCGTCCGGGACCCGTGCTGGTCGATATCCCCAAGGATATCAGCATGCACAAATGCCATTTCGATTATCCGAAGGAAGTCGAGATGCGTTCCTACCGTCCCGTCGACAAGGGCCATTCGGGTCAGATCCGCAAGGCCGTGCAGCTGTTGCTGCAAGCCGAACGCCCGATGATCTACACGGGCGGCGGCGTCATCCTGGCAAATGCCTCGGCCGAGCTGAACAAGCTGGTCGACCGCCTGGGTTTCCCGTGCACCAACACCTTGATGGGCCTGGGCGGCTACCGCGCCTCGAGCGAGCAGTATGTCGGCATGCCCGGCATGCACGGCACCTATGAAGCGAACATGGCGATGCAGAACTGCGACGTCCTGATCGCCATCGGCGCCCGTTTCGATGACCGCGTGATCGGCAACCCGAAACATTTCGCCTCGCATCCGCGCAAGATCATCCACGTGGACATCGATCCATCGTCGATTTCCAAGCGCGTCAAGGTCGATATCCCCATCGTCGGCAACGTCAAGGACGTGCTGATCGAGTTCCTCGCGCAACTCGACGCGGCCGAAGCCAAGCCGAACGTCAATGCCTTGAGCAACTGGTGGAAGCAGATCGCCGAATGGCGTGGCCGCGAATGCCTGAAATACCCGACTTCCGACCTGGTCATCAAGCCGCAATCGGTGGTGGAAAAAGTGTTCCAGATCACCAAGGGCGACGCCTTCATCACGTCCGACGTGGGCCAGCACCAGATGTGGGCGGCGCAATACTATGGCTTCGACAAGCCGCGCCGCTGGATCAATTCCGGCGGCCTGGGCACCATGGGTGTCGGCTTGCCGTACGCCATGGGCGTGCAGATGGCCAATCCGGACGCCACCGTTGCTTGTATTACCGGCGAAGGTTCGATCCAGATGTGCATCCAGGAACTCGCCACGTGCAAGCAGTATCACCTGACGCCGAAGATCATCATGCTCAACAACCGTTTCCTCGGCATGGTGCGCCAGTGGCAGGAAATCGATTACGGTTCGCGCTATTCCGAGTCGTACATGGATTCGCTGCCCGACTTCGAAAGGCTGGCGGAAGCCTATGGCCACGTGGGCATGAAAATTGAAAAACCGGGCGACGTCGACGGCGCGCTGAAAGAGGCGTTTGGCATGAAAGACAGGCTGGTATTCATGAACTTCATTACCGACCAGTCCGAAAACGTGTGGCCCATGGTGAAAGCCGGCAAAGGCCTGTCCGAAATGATGCTCGGTTCGGAGGATCTCTAATATGCGCCATATTATTTCTGTCTTGCTGGAAAACGAAGCGGGCGCCCTGTCGCGTGTGGTGGGCCTGTTCTCGGCACGCGGCTACAACATCGAAACACTGACCGTGGCGCCGACGGAAGACTCGACCCTGTCGCGCATGACCATCGTCACCAGCGGTTCGGACGACATCATCGAGCAGATCACCAAGCACCTGAACCGTCTGATTGAAGTGGTGAAGGTGGTGGACCTGACCGAAGGCCAGCATATCGAACGCGAGCTGATGCTGATCAAGGTTCGTGCCGTGGGCAAGGAGCGCGAGGAAATGAAGCGCACCGCCGATATCTTCCGTGGCCGCATCATCGATGTCACCGAAAAGACGTACACGATCGAACTGACCGGCAACAAGGTCAAGCTCGACGCGTTCATCGATTCGATCGACCGCGCCGCCATTCTGGAAACCGTCCGTACGGGTGGTTCCGGCATCGGCCGCGGCGAACGCATCCTCAAAGTATAAAAATATAAGCAGCACTACGCGGCCCTGGGGCCGCATTTAAAACAACAACGCATCATCAAATGATAGGAAATACCATGAAAGTTTTTTACGACAAAGACGCTGACCTCTCCTTGATCAAAGGCAAAAACGTCGCCATCATCGGCTATGGTTCGCAAGGCCACGCGCACGCGCAAAACCTGAACGATTCGGGCGTCAACGTCACCGTCGGCCTGCGCAAGGGCGGCGCTTCGTGGACCAAGGTCGAGCAAGCGGGTCTGAAAGTAGCGGAAGTCAACGACGCCGTGAAAGCGGCCGACGTCATCATGATCTTGCTGCCGGATGAAAACATCGCCCAGGTCTACAACGAAAACATCGCGCCATTCGCCAAGCAGGGCGCCGTACTGGCCTTCGCCCACGGCTTCAACGTGCATTATGGCCAAGTCGTGCCACGCGCCGACCTGGACGTGATCATGGTCGCACCGAAAGCGCCGGGCCACACCGTGCGCGCCACCTACACCCAGGGTGGCGGCGTGCCCCACCTGATCGCCGTGTACCAGGACAAATCGGGCATCGCCCGCGATATCGCCCTGTCGTACGCCTCGGCCAACGGCGGCGGCCGTGCCGGCATCATCGAAACGAACTTCCGCGAAGAAACCGAAACGGATCTGTTCGGTGAACAAGCCGTGCTGTGCGGCGGCGCCGTGGAACTGATCAAGGCCGGTTTCGAAACCTTGACGGAAGCGGGTTACGCGCCTGAAATGGCGTACTTCGAGTGCTTGCACGAACTGAAGCTGATCGTCGACCTGATCTATGAAGGCGGCATCGCCAACATGAATTACTCGATCTCGAACAACGCGGAATACGGCGAATACGTGACCGGTCCTAAGGTCGTGACCTCGGCCACCAAGGATGCGATGCGTCAATGCCTGAAAGACATTCAAACGGGCGAATACGCGAAGAGCTTCATCCTGGAAAACAAGGCAGGCGCACCGACCCTGATCTCGCGCCGCCGCCTGACGTCCGAGCACCAGATCGAAGAAGTGGGCGCGAAACTGCGCGCCATGATGCCTTGGATCGCCAAGAACAAGATGGTTGACCAGTCGAAGAACTAAGCAGCAATCGTTCCTCACACGAAGCCGGCGCAAGCCGGCTTTTTTTTGCGCGGGCGTTTGGCCGCCAACATCCGTTACAATCAGGCCCATTCAACCATAGCGTCAGCACCATGCTCGTTTTTTCTAAAGTTTTTGTCGGGAATCTTCATGTGGTCAAGCGCCCCGTCTCGGTTGCCATCAGCTGCTGGTTTCTGGTCCTCGGCTCGTTGTTATCGCTGGCCTCGGCTTACCTTGGCCGCAACGATCCCTCCATGCTGGCCGGCATGGGGCACGGCGTGATTCCCGCCGAGGTGCAATACGCGATGATGCTCTTCAGCTTGGGCCTTACCCTGGTGACAGCGCTGGCCATGCTGCAAAGGCAGCGTGGCGCGCGCACCGTGTATCTGGTGTGGGGCGTGATCGACATTGCGTTCTGTCTGGCGACCTTGCCGCTGAAGATGAACGTCTTGCCTGGCGCGCTCATGTTCGCCGTCATCTGCGCCTTCCTGTACAGTCCGAAATCGAATGCCTGGTTTTCGCCGCGCAAGGCGGCCAATGATGCTTGCATGACGCCAGCTTGAGTACGGTTGATTTCGTGCACACGCTGTTGGCGCGTTTGCTTTACAATCCCGCCCTTCCTTTGCAGTTTCCCATGGACTGCATCTGTTTCGGTATCTGCCGACCGCAACGCGCATCACCGCTTTTGTAGCACGCCAGGCGCTAGTTTTTTAGCCGCTTGCGCAACCAGAAAGACCTCCATGACTGACCGTATCACCGCCACGGGGCCCTCGCAGGCTGCTGTTGACTCTTCCATTCCCATCCTGGCCTTGCTGGCCCTGGCCATGACGGCGTTTCTCGCCCTCCTGTCGGAAACCTTGCCGGCCGGCTTGCTGCCGCAGATTGCCCGCGACCTGAATATTTCCGAAGTCATGACGGGCCAGCTTGTGACCGTGTACGCCATCGGTTCCATCCTGACGGCGATCCCCCTGACGGCGCTGACCAGCACCTGGCGCCGGCGCAATGTCCTGTTGCTGGCCATCATCGGCTTCCTGATCTTCAATACGGCGACGGCCCTGGCGCCCAGCTACATCGTCGCCCTGGTCGCGCGCTTCGTGACGGGCATGGCGGCCGGCCTGGCCTGGGGCTTGATGGCCGGCTACGCGCGCCGCATGGTGTCCGTCGAGCAGCAGGGCAGGGCGATGGCCATCGCTATGATCGGCACGCCGCTGGCCCTGTCGCTGGGCGTGCCGCTGGGCACTTTGATGGGCGGCGTGCTGGGCTGGCGCAGCATCTTCGGCATCATGTCCGGCCTGGCCGTGGTGCTGGTCGCGTGGGTGCTGCTGATCGTGCCCGATTATCCGGGGCAAAAGAACGGCGAGCGTCTGTCGATCCGCCAGGTGTTCATGACGCCGGGCGTGCGGCCGATTCTGGCGGTGATCGTCGCCTGGATGCTGGCGCATAACATTCTCTATACCTATATCGCGCCGTTCCTGGCGCCGTCCGGCTTGCGCCCCCGCGTCGACCTGGTGCTGCTCGTGTATGGCGTGGGCTCCTTGGCCGGCATCTGGCTGGTCAGCCAGCTGATCGACCGCTGGCTGCGCCCGCTGGTGCTGGGCTGCATCGCCGCCTTTGCCCTCGTGATGGTGGCGCTGGGCCTGGCGATGGACTCGCCCGCCGTGATCTATGTCAGCATGGCCATCTGGGGCATCACCTTTGGCGGCGCCGGCACCCTGCTGCAGACGGCGTCGGCGGACGCGGCCGGCGACGGCATGGACGTGGCGCAAGCGATGGTGGCGACCATCTGGAACGTGGCCATCGCGGGCGGCGGCCTGGCGGGCGGCATGCTGCTCGACGGCTATGGCGCGGCATCGTTCCCGTGGGCCATGCTGGCCTTGCTGCTGGTGGCCTTGACCATCGCCTGGTGCGCGCACCGCCACAGTTTCAAGCCGGGCCGGCGCAGCGGCGGCGCGGTGCTGGGTCATTAACACATTGTTATTTTGAATAACAGTGTGTTGAAATGTGAGCAGATGTGACTGGCAAGCACATTTTGTGACGATTTGTTAATTTGCGCCACGGGAATGAATGAGGCGTTAGAATCTACACAGTTTGACAAGTTTCTCAGGCGAAAGGGATGGCAAAAGCGTCCCTTTCGCGGGCTGTCAGCCACATTAACTACCTAGGAGTACCCCCATGACCGTGATGAAATCCGTCCTTGTTGCCACCGCAGCCACCGTTGCCCTGAGCGCGCAAGCCCAATCTTTGCCGACTTCCGGCACCCTGGTGGTGGTCCCCGCGTTTGGCGAAGTCAAGCATGTCAATGACCAGGTGGTCGCTACCCTGGCCGTCGAAGAACAGGACAAGGACAAGGCTGCCGCTGCGTCGAGAGTCAACCAGAAGATGAACAAGGGTATCGCCATCGTCAAGCAGGCCGACCCGTCGGCGGCACTGAAATCGTACGGCTACTACACCTACCCTGTGTATCCGGAAGAGCGTCCATTGCCGGCTGGCGCCGTGGCCAAGCCGCGTTTGCCAACGGCCTGGCGCGTCGGCCAGTACCTGGAAGTGACGACGGCCAACCTGGCGTCCCTGCCAAAAACCGTGTCGGCGGCGCAAGGCGTGCTGACCCTGAATGGCTTGAATTTCGGCCTGAAGCCGGAAACCATCCGCTTGCTGGACGACCAGCGCATCGCCGCCACCTATAAAAACCTGAACGAGCGCGTGGCTGCCATCGCCAAGGCCATGGGCCGCAACGTCTCGGACGCCGTGCTCGATACGGTCGACTTCGAAGGTTCGGGCAACTACGCCACGGAAAGCCGTCCTGCCGCCGCGCCGATGATGATGCGCAGCGCCAAGATGGCCGAAGACAGCACCGTCGCCGAACCGAGCTTCGAGCCGGGCGAAACGACGCTCGACATGCGCGTCGTCGGCAAGGTCAAGTTCAAGTAAGCTGAAGTAAGCTGATCAATGCGGCGGGAAAATTTCCGCGTCAGCATGTTTTAAAAATCATGGGGCTGTTGGCCCCATGGTCGTTTTTGCCCCATTATTTTCCTGGAGAAACACCATGACCGTCATGAAATCGCTGCTGGCCGCAGCCGCCGCTACCGTTGCCCTGGGCGCCCAAGCCCAGGCCTTGCCCACTTCCGGCACCCTCGTGGTGGTGCCCGCCAATGGCGAAGTGGTGCACGCGAACGACCAGGTGACCGTCACCCTGGCCATCGAAGAGCAGGACAAGGACAAGGCCGCCGCCGCCTCGCGCGTCAACCAGAAGATGAACCAGGGCACGGCCATCGTCAAGAAGGCCGATCCGCAAGCCGTGCTGAAGACACAGGGCTATTACACGTATGCCGTGTACCCGGAAACGGCGCCCTTGCCGCCGGGCGTCGCCGCCAAGCCAAGGGTGCCGACCGGCTGGCGAGTGGGCCAGTACCTGCAGGTGACGACGACCAACCTGGCCGCCTTGCCGAAAACCGTGTCGGCCGCGCAAGGCGTGCTGACCCTGAACCGCCTGAACTTCGGCCTGGCGCCCGCCACCGTGCGCAAGCTCGACGACCAGCGCATCGCCGCCGCCTACAAGAACCTCAGCGAGCGCGTGGCCGCCATCGCCGGCGCCATGGGCCGCAACGTCAATGACGCCGTGATCGACACCATCGATTTCGAAGGTTCGGGCAACTATGCGCAGCGCGCGAACGTGGCAGGCGCGCGCGCCATGAGCGCCGATTCCATGGGCTACGGCGGCAGCCAGGTGGCCGAACCGAGCTTTGAACCGGGCGAAACGACCCTCAACATGGGCCTGGTGGCCAAGGTCAAGTTCAAATAAGGCTAGTATTGGTGTCAATATTGCCGGCTTGACGCCGCCGCGCTTTTCTTTGGCGGCGGCTCCTCTATAATGACAACATCGGCAGGCGCATGCCCTGACAGTCATGCGCCTGCCATCTGGCACCGATTCCCCCGCAGTACACAAGATATGGAACAACATGGCAAACTTCCCCCGTCGTAGAGGCAAGAACGGCACCCCCGCAGTATCCAAAGCGTCCCGCTTCAGCAAATTCGTGCGCCAGCCGGTGACCGATGGCACTGGCAAGAAAACCTTGCGCCGCCGCGGCATCTATCTGTTGCCGAACGCCTTCACGACGGCAGCCCTGTTTTGCGGCTTCTACGCCATCGTCATGGCCATGAACCAGAAATTCGAACACGCGGCCTGGGCCATCTTCATCGCCATGATCCTCGACGGCCTCGACGGACGCATCGCGCGCCTGACGAATACGCAGAGCGAATTCGGCGCCCAGTACGACAGCCTGTCCGACATGGTGTCGTTCGGTGCCGCACCGGCGCTGGTGATCTACGAATGGTCGCTGCGCGGCATGGGTAAACTGGGCTGGCTGGCCGCCTTCGTGTATTGCGCGGGCGCCGCCCTGCGCCTGGCCCGCTTCAACACGAACATCGCCGTGGTCGACAAACGCTTCTTCCAGGGCTTGCCCAGCCCGGCGGCGGCGGCCATGGTGGCCGGTTTCATCCTGCTCATGAACGACCTGGAATTTGCCGGCAACCAGCTGGCCTGGGTGTCGTGGACGATCGCCCTGTTCTCGGGCCTGACCATGGTCACCAACGTGCCGTTCTACAGCTTCAAGGATGTGAATTTCCGCAAGTCCGTGCCCTTCATCGTGGTATTCCTGCTGGCATTGTTCTTCGCGCTCATTTCCATCGATCCGCCGAAAGTGCTGTTCCCGATTTTCGTCGTCTATGGCTTGTCCGGCTACGCCGTGTTTTTCTGGCGCATGGCGAAGGGCAAGCCCGTCAGCATCATCCAGACCGACCCCGAGCATTAATACGGCGAGTCGGTAGCGTCGCCAGTCTTCAGCCAGCCAGGAGCAGCCATGAACACCAGCAACCGACTCATCATTTTTGACACCACCTTGCGCGACGGCGAGCAATCGCCGGGCGCTTCCATGACGCGCGAGGAAAAGCTGCGCATCGCCAAGCAGCTCGAGCGCATGAAGGTCGACGTGATCGAAGCGGGCTTCGCCGCCGCCTCGCAGGGCGACTTCGAGTCGATACGGGCGATTGCCGGCGCCGTGCGCGAATCGACCATCTGTTCGCTGTCGCGCGCCAACGACCGCGACATCGCCCGCGCCGCCGAAGCGCTGGCGCCCGCCGAGCGCAAGCGCATCCACACGTTTATCGCCACCTCGCCCCTGCACATGCAGATGAAGCTGCGCATGACGCCCGAGGAAGTCCTGCTGCAGGCGCAGAACGCCGTGCGCTACGCGCGCCAGTTCACGGACGACATCGAATTCAGCCCCGAAGACGGCAGCCGCTCCGACGAGGATTTCCTGTGCCGCGTGCTGGAGGGCGTGATCGCCGAGGGCGCCACCACCATCAATTTCCCCGATACGGTCGGCTACGCCGTGCCTGAAATCTTCGGCAATACCATCAAGCGCTTGCGCGAACGCATACCGAATTCCGATAAAGCCATCTGGTCTGTCCATTGCCATAACGACCTGGGCCTGGCTGTCGCCAATTCGCTGGCCGGCGTCATGATCGGCGGCGCGCGGCAGATCGAATGCACGGTCAATGGCCTGGGCGAGCGGGCCGGCAACACGGCGCTGGAAGAAGTGGTGATGGCGCTGCGCACGCGCGCCGCCTATTACAACCTGACGGTGGGCATCGATACGACGCAAATCGTGGCCGCCTCGAAAATGGTGTCGCAAATTACGGGCTTCGCCGTGCAGCCGAACAAGGCCGTGGTCGGCGCGAACGCATTTGCGCACGCGTCCGGCATCCACCAGGACGGCATTTTAAAGGCGCGCGAGACGTATGAAATCATGCGCGCCGAAGACGTGGGCTGGACGGCCAACAAGATCGTCCTCGGCAAACTGTCGGGCCGCAATGCCTTCAAGCAGCGCCTGCACGAGCTGGGCATCGCGCTCGAATCCGAGGCGGAAGTCAACGCCGCCTTCCTGCGCTTCAAGGAGCTGGCCGACCGCAAATCCGAGATTTTCGACGAAGACATCATGGCCCTCGTCAGCGAGGAGCAGCAGGCGCAGGAGAGTGAGCACTACCGTTTCATCTCCCTGGCGCAGCAGTCGACGACGGGCGCCGTGCCCCATGCGCGCGTGGAATTTCTCGTCGGCGGCGAACAGCGCAGCTGCGAAGGGCGGGGAGACGGCCCCGTCGACGCGACCGTCAACGCCATCGAAAGCGCGGCCGCCAGCGGCGCGGAACTGGTCTTGTTCTCAGTCAATGCCATCAGCACGGGCACGCAGTCGCAGGGCGAAGTGACGATGCGCCTGTCGCGCGACGGGCGCATCGTCAACGGCGTGGGCGCCGACCCCGACATCATCGTCGCGTCGGCCAAGGCGTATTTGTCGGCGCTGAATAAATTACACGCGAAAGACGAGCGCATCGACCCGCAGCCGTAAGCCGGGGTCAGACCCGCCGGGTCTGACCCCAGAATTTGCATTTGGGATAGGCGCTAGTCTTGGTGCAAGACGCTCGTCACCAGAAGAAGCGGCGCTCTTCCTTGTCCGGATCGGGCCCGTTCATCATCATGCGCACGATGCCGTCGTGGTCGAAGTGCACGTGCATCATGGAATCCCACACGCCGGATTCCTTGTAGCGGTAGGACCAGACGTGGAGCTTGGGCAGCGGCAGATACGATGTTTCCGTCGGGCGGCCCAGGGTGTGCAGCACGTCTTGCTGCGTCGACACGCCTACCTTGATGCGGGCAAAGCCCGGCGTGTCGAGCACCTGTTCGTAGGAAATGAGCTTGTCGTCGGGGCCGAAGCGGGCCATATACGTGTACTGGCCGTACGGCCCCGTCGCGTATTCGAGTTCGGGCCCCGTGGGCAACTGGTAGATATTCGTCGGACGGCCGAGGCGTGCTTCCACGGCGGTGCGCGGTTCGCCCGGCTGCGGTGGCGGGGCGTTCCAGCTGGCGCAGCCGGCCAGCACGGCAAACAGCAGTGGTGTTGCTAATTTGAGCAGTTTTTTCATGTTGGACCTCCTGAAATGCAGGAAAATCCTATCATGCACCGAGAAAAGCCCGCACGGCAGGATACAGGCGGGCATTTTTCCGATATACTTGCGCGTCTGGTTGGAAGCCTAGGCCAGTATTTTAATAATCGTAGTTCACGGTGGATAGGGTTCAGACTCTGTGCACCGCATGTGAAAGGTTTATCATGACAGTAGAAAACATCAACAAAGCCGCTATCATCGCGGACAACGCACGTGGTCAAAACGACACCGGCTCCCCTGAAGTGCAAGTTGCACTGCTGACAGCTCGCATCAACGAACTGAACGGCCACTTCAAAGCCCACTCGAAAGATCACCACTCCCGCCGCGGCCTGATCATGATGGTCAACCGTCGTAAGAGCCTGTTGTCCTACCTGAAGGCTAAAGACGCTACCCGTTATCGCGACCTGATCGCTAAACTTGGTCTGCGCAAGTAATTTTTGCCGTACAAGGTTTATACAGAAATGCCTGCGCCAGTTCGCTGACGCGGGCATTTTGTCATTTGAATTCCGGATTTATGTCGAGAAGTACAGTATTCTCTACCGATATCATGTTTTAAAAGTAAAGTAGCAAAGGTGGTAACAAGTAAAGGCAGCATTTTTACGCCGCCTGTGGTGAGGTGAACGACAGCCCCTGAAAATCTGTCGGCAATTAGAAAAGGGATACCCCATGTTTAACAAAGTTACGAAAACCTTCCAGTACGGTCAACATCAAGTGACCCTGGAAACCGGCGAAATCGCACGTCAGGCATCCGGCGCAGTGCTGGTGTCGATCGAAGATACCGTCGTTCTGGCAACGGTGGTGGCACGCAAAGATGCCAAGCCAGGCCAGGATTTCTTCCCTTTGACGGTTGATTATGTCGAAAAAACCTATGCTGCCGGTAAAATTCCGGGCGGTTTTTTCAAGCGCGAAGGCCGTCCTTCCGAAAAAGAAACACTGACATCGCGTCTGATCGACCGTCCTATCCGTCCGCTGTTCCCGGAAGGCTACCTGAATGAAGTGCAAGTCATCATTCACGTGTTGTCGGTCAACCCTGAAATCGATCCGGACATCGCCGCCATGATCGGAGCCTCCGCCGCCCTGTGCGTGTCGGGCGTGCCTTTCAACGGTCCTATCGGCGCCGCGCGCGTCGGTTACGCCAACGGCCAGTACATCCTGAACCCGACCGTCCAGCAACTGAAAACGTCGGAAATGGACCTGGTGGTCGCCGGTACCGAAACGGCCGTGCTGATGGTCGAATCGGAAGCGAAACAGCTGTCCGAAGAAATCATGCTGGGCGCCGTGGTCTTCGGCCACGACCAGATGAAAGTCGTCATCGACGCGATTCACGACCTGGTGCGTGACGGCGGCAAGCCGGAAGTGGAATGGGCGCCTGCGCCGAAAAACGAAGCACTGATCGCCCGCGTCGCGCATTTCGCCAACGCCAAGATCAATGATGCGTATCAAACCAAGGACAAGCAAGAGCGTACGGCCAAGCTGAAGGCGGCAACGTCGGAAGTGATCGCCGACCTGTCGGCCGAAGCGGCTGCCAACGGCGGCGCGTCGATCGACAGCGCTGAAGTGAACAACATCCTGTTCGACATCGAAGCCAAGATCGTGCGTACGCAAATCCTGGACGGCGAGCCACGCATCGACGGCCGCGACACGCGCACCGTGCGTCCGATCTCGATCCGCACCAGCGTGCTGCCACGCACCCACGGCTCGGCGCTGTTTACGCGCGGCGAAACGCAGGCGCTGGTCGTCGCTACCTTGGGCACCGCCCGCGACAGCCAGAAGATCGATGCGCTGATGGGCGAGTTCACCGATTCGTTCATGCTGCATTACAACATGCCTCCGTTCGCCACCGGCGAAACGGGCCGTGTCGGTACGCCAAAACGCCGCGAAATCGGCCACGGCCGCCTGGCCAAGCGCGCGCTGATCGCTGCCCTGCCAGCAGCCGAGGAGTTCAGCTACTCGGTGCGCCTGGTATCGGAAATCACGGAATCGAACGGTTCCTCGTCGATGGCATCGGTGTGCGGCGGCTGCCTGGCACTGATGGACGCCGGCGTGCCGATGAAAGAACACGTGGCTGGTATCGCCATGGGCCTGATCAAGGAAGGCGGCAAGTTTGCCGTGCTGTCCGACATCCTGGGCGACGAAGATCACCTGGGCGACATGGACTTCAAGGTAGCCGGTACCCGCAACGGTATCACGGCGCTGCAGATGGACATCAAGATCATGGGCATCACCAAGGAAATCATGCAAGTGGCGCTGGCGCAAGCCAAGGAAGGCCGCGAGCACATCCTGGGCGAAATGCAAAAAGCCATGCCGCACGTCAAAACCGAACTGTCCGATTTCGCACCGCGTCTGATCACCATCAAGATCAACCCGGAAAAAATCCGTGACGTGATCGGCAAGGGCGGCGCCGTGATCCGCGCGCTGACCGAAGAGACGGGTACGCAGATCGACATCAGCGACGAAGGCGTGGTCACCATCGCTTCCGTCGATGCTGCCGCCGGCCAGGAAGCCAAGCGCCGCATCGAAGAACTGACGGCCTCCGTCGAAGTGGGCAAGACCTACGAAGGCACCGTGCTGAAACTGCTGGACTTCGGCGCCATCGTGCAAGTCATGCCAGGCAAGGACGGCTTGCTGCACATTTCGCAGATCGCCAACGAGCGCGTCAACGCCGTGGCCGACTACCTGAAAGAAGGCCAGCTGGTCCGCGTCAAAGTGCTGGAAACGGACGACCGCGGCCGCCTGAAGCTGTCGATGAAAGCTGCCGAAGGCAACGAAGCGCCAGCCGCTTAATTTCCTTCGAGTTCGCCTGAATGCGGCCTCGGCCGCATGCTCAACAACCGCCAGCGCGCAAGCCCTGGCGGTTTTTTTATGCGCGGCGTTTGCGCTGTATCGAAGATGTATGCCGACGCGTGCACGGGCCTTGATCCAGCGCGTATCGGCCGCTGCCGCGCCTTGTAGATTCGAAGTGGGATTTTCCCTCGAACGAGTCTTCCAAGGAGATGCAGCATGCGCACATTCTGCGGGCTGGCCGCCGCCTTTCTGCTTGCCGTTTCGCCCGGCGCCTGGGCACAGCTGGACAACGCACCCACGCCGGTGCCGCTGCCCATCCCCATCGCCGCCGCGTCTGGGGCCATGCCGGCGCAAGACCTCGACGCCTTGCGCGCCGTGCATGCGCGCGAAATCAATGACCTCAGCACCTTCAGGACGGCGGGCTTGCCGCGGGACGCTATCGACTCCTATCTCGATAGCGGACCAGGGCAGCAATTTTTGCGCGAACTGCGCGCCGCCGATCCTGCCGCCTCGGCCGACACCCTCTATGCGCGGGCCGTCGAGCAGCTCGCGTCCGGCAGCACCTTGCCGGACCTGCAGCCCATGGCTGCCGCGCTGGTAAAAATCGTGCCGCATGGCCAGAATGTGTCGCCGTATTCGCCATATTTCACCACCAGCGCGCAGTTGCAGCTGGCATCGGGCCGCTGCGCCACCCTGGCCGACTGCTTCGGCTTGCCCTTGAAGAGCGAGGCGCCGCTGTATGATGTGTATCAGATCATGCCCAAGGGCACCGTCAACGTGTTCGTCAGCCAGGTCGCGCCGACGGAAGAGTTGGGCGGGCTGGTGCGGCGCAAGGGCGGGGCGCAGCAGTATTTGCTCCCCAACCGCAGCTTGTGGTCGGCCCCCGTGCTGATCGGCACGATCAAGAATTGAGGAGAGAAGATGGATCAGCAGCGTTTGCAAGCCCATGCCGCTGAACTGGAGCAGTTGCTGGCGCGCCTGGCGAGCGCCGACGGCGAGGTGGCCGACCTGCGCAGCGCGCTCGAGCCGCTGCTGGCCCTGGCGGGCAGCGGTGCCTTGAGCGCACCGCTGCCGTGGGGCGATATCCCCGGCGGGCGCTATTTTACGGAGGGCGGCTTGCGCCGGTATCCCGCGCTGGAGCAGGCATTTGCCCGCTTCCGCATCGAAGCAACGGGCGGCGAATCGCCGGCCCTGCGCAAGCTGCGCGGCGAGATATAGTTAATATTATATTATCGCGCGCTTAATATAAGGTATCAATTGTTGTTTATGGGTAATTGAGAGTCGGTATTGCTTGACGACAAAATCTTATTCCCTGACCATGGCGCATCCCTCCCGATTTTCTCTTTTTTATTGGATGCACCATGTTGTCCTCCCTTAAGGCGCGGCTGATCGCCATCGCCGTTTCCATCGTCGTGCTGGCCATGCTGGCCGTCGCCATCGCCAATTTCTTCACGACGCGCGCAAGTACCCTGGCCGCGCTCGACACGCAGATGCTGCAGTTGTCGCACAGCCATGCGCAAGCCATCGCCGAATGGCTGCGTTCCAAGCAAGCCGTCGTGGGCTCGCTCAAGCAGGGCGCCACGGCGGCCGATCCCTTGCCGGCGCTGAAGGCGGCCGAGCAGGCAGGCACGTTCGACATGGCGTATATCGGCTTTGCCGACAAGCACGCCGTCTTTTCGCAGGAGCGCAAGCGCGCCGCCGACTACGATCCCACGGCACGGCCCTGGTACAAGCTGGCGTCCGAAGTGGGCGGCCCCATCATCACGGCGCCGTATATCGGCGCCAGCACGGGCAAGCTGGTGGTGACGTTTGCCGAGCCGCTGGGCGGCAAGGGCAGCGTGACGGGCGTGATGGCGGCCGATGTGATGATGGATGCCGTCGTGCAAAACGTCGCCTCGATCAAGCCGACGGCATCCAGCTACGCCTTCCTTGTCGACGGCGGCGGCAAGATCATCGCCCACCCGGACGGCAAGCTGACCCTGAAGCCGCTGGCCGAACTGGACCCGGGCCTGAGCGCGCAGGCGCTGGCCGATATCGAAAAGAGCGGCGACGGCGCCGCCATCCGCCTGGGCGACCGTAACGGCATCTTGCATGTGAGTAAAGTGCCAGGCAGCGACTGGCTGCTGGCTACCGTGCTCGACCGGGCGGAAGCGACGCAGGCATTGACTTCCATGCTGCGCGCCTCGGTCCTGACGGCCTTGCTGGTGCTGGCCCTGGCCGCCACCGTCTTGAGCGTGCTGGTCGCGCGCGCCTTGCGCCGCCTCGGTCTGGTCCGTGATGCGATGGAAGCGATCGCCACGGGCGACGGCGACCTGACCAGCCGCCTCGACGCGGAAGGTTCGGACGAGCTGGCGCAGATCGCCAAGGCCTTTAATTTGTTCGTCGAAAAGATCGCCACCGTGCTGGTACAGATCCGCAGCATCAGCACCCTGGTGCGCAGCGAATCGGCCGATATCGCCGCCGGCAATGCCGACCTGTCCTCGCGCACGGAAGCGCAGGCGGGCGCGCTGGAGGAAACAGCCAGCTCCATGGATGAGCTGACCTCGACCGTCAAGCAGAATGCGGAAAACGCGCATGCGGCCAACGAGCTGGCCGTGTCCGCTTCGGAAGTGGCGGCCAAGGGCGGCCGCGTAGTGCAGCAGGTGGTGGGCACCATGGCCGGCATCCAGGAAAGCTCGCGCAAGATCGTCGACATCATCGGCGTGATCGACGGCATCGCCTTCCAGACGAATATCCTGGCCCTGAACGCGGCCGTCGAGGCGGCACGCGCGGGCGAGCAGGGCAGGGGCTTTGCCGTGGTCGCGTCCGAAGTGCGCAACCTGGCGCAACGCTCCGCTGGCGCGGCGAAGGAAATCAAGGAATTGATCGGCGATTCGGTGGAGAAGGTCGATGCGGGCGGCCGCCTCGTCAATGAAGCGGGCCAGACCATGGACCAGGTGGTGGCCTCGGTGCAGCAACTGACGACCATCATGAGCGAGATCACGGTGGCCAGCCGCGAACAGAGCGCCGGCATCGGCGAGATCAATACGGCCGTCACGCACATGGACACCATGACGCAGCAGAACGCGGCCCTCGTCGAGCAAGCGGCGGCCGCCGCGGAAAGCCTGCAGGAACAGGCCGTGGACCTGGCGCAAGCCGTCGGCATGTTCCGCCTGGGCGATGCTGGCCCTGCTGCGGCATCCGCACCGGTGGCGCGCCTCAAGGCGAAACCGGCCGCGCCAGCGCCGCGCGCGCCGGCCCGTGCGCTGTCGCCGGCCAAGCCCGTCAAGGCGGCCAAGTCCGGCGCCGACGAGTGGGAAGAGTTTTAAGCTGCAAGCGCAGCGATCTGCGCGTTCATCCGCGTTTTTGTCAGGCCAGCCTGCCAAAAGCGCAGTTCGTCGCAATCGGCGTGTCTGGCGGGGGTGGTATGGCTATAGTGACACCATACCGCAAGCCCACTGCCAGACACCCGAGGAGAACAACATGAACGTCGCTAAAAACATGGAAATCATCGCCGTTGCCGCCGCCATCGTGCTCGGCGCCGGCTGCTACGCCATCGCTCCGGCCGCCCCGGCCCTGCAAGTGGCCAGTTCCACGGCCACCGTGGCTGCGCCAGCAAACAAGGCTGCCATGCAAGTGGTGATCGTCAAGGCCAGGCGCCTGAACGCGGCCGAAAAAGCCCGTTTCGCATAATTGATTGCCAGTCATTTTCCGCGCTGCTAGAGTGCAAGGCGCGATGCAATGCCGGCCGCCCGACGCGGGCGCCGCAAGACATAAAAACAAGATACCGAGGATGCACTACATGAAAAAGATACTGCAACTGGCGCTGCTGTTCCTGGCGACACTGGGCCTGGTGCGCGGCGTGGCCGCCGAGACCCGCTTGCTGGAGATGCGCAACGTCGACGCCCGCGTGGTGCGGGTCAAGCTCGACGGCGTGATGGAGGTGCGCATCCGCCAGGGCAACGTGCCTTCGCTGAGCATCACGGCCGACAAGCGCTACATCGCCGATGTCAGCACGGCGCAAAGCGGCGACACCCTGCACATCGAAACGGAAGTGCGCGGCTTCAAGCTCGGCCCTTCGTCGATCCGCGCCGACCTGGTCTTGCCGAACTTGCGCGAACTGAGCTCGGAAGGTTTCGGCAGCACCGACATCACGGGTTTCAAGGGCGAGGAGCTGACCTTGTCGCTGGAAGGGGCGGGCAGCATCAAGCTGGTGGGCGATTACCGCAAGCTCAATGCCAGCCTGGGCGGCGTGGGCAGCATGCAGCTCTGGATCGGCAACAATGAGCGCGCCGAGCTGGACTTGCAGGGCGCCGGTTCCGTGGTGCTGGGCGGACGCGGACGCCTGCTGAAAGCGAGCCTGGGCGGCCTGGGCAGCCTGAACGCGCAGCAGTTTGAAGTCGATGCCGTCAACCTGGAATTGAGCGGCCTGGGTAATGCTACGGTGAATGCCCATACGAATGCCAAGCTGAACCTGAGCGGACTCGGTTCGGTGGTGGTGTACGGCAAGCCGGCCAATCGCGATGTCAGCGTCGAGGGCCTGGGCAAAGTTAGCTGGAAGTAAAAGCATCCTGCCGCAGGCCTTCTGCAGGACAAGAATAAGTTGTCAGACCACATCCCATTCCGATGAAAAAACTGATCATTACATTACTCATGCTGTTGACGATACAGCTACCCGCGCGGGCCGGCTTCGCCGAAGGCGCCAGCGCCTACAACAACAAGAATTACGCGCTGGCTTACAAAGAAATATTGCCCCTTGCTAAGACCGGCAATGCCGATGCCCAGCATTTGCTGGGTTTGATGTATTACATGGGGCGGGGCTTGCCGCAGGATTACAAGCAAGCCATGTTCTGGCACCGCAAGGCGGCCGAGCAGGGCAAGGCCGACGCCCAGTACGTGGTGGGCGCCATGTATTACACGGGCAACGCCGTGCTGCAGGACCACAAGCAGGCCGTCGGCTGGTTCCGCAAGGCGGCCGAGCAGAACCATGCCGAGGCGCAGCAGGTGCTGGGCCTGATGTACCGCTATCACATGGGCGGCGTGCAGCAGGACAATGTCATCGCCTACATGCTGTGGAACCTGGCGGCCGCGAATGGCAGCGCGAATGCGGCCGACCAGCGCGCCGCCGTGGTGCGCAAGATGACGCATGAGCAGGTCGAGGAAGGGCAGGCCCTGTCGGCCCAATGGAAGCCGGGCACGCCCTTGCCGCGCCAGTCGAAAACGGGCGGTGGCTGAGAGGCCATGTAGCGGCCTGCAAGGGTGGACGGCTTGGCGTACAATCGCCGTTTTCCCTTGAAAGAGTCCCGCCATGCGTGCAGTTGCCATCAGCCAGCCAGGTCCCGCCGACGTTTTGCAGATCGCCGAACGTCCCACGCCGCAATATAAGGCGGGCGAACTGTTGATCAAGGTGCATGCGGCCGGCATCAACCGCCCCGACGTGCTGCAGCGCCTGGGCAAGTATGCGCCGCCTGCGGGCGCCTCCGACTTGCCGGGCCTGGAAGTGGCGGGCGAAGTCGTCGATGGCGATTTCACCAACACGGCATTCAAGAAGGGCGACCTCGTCTGCGCGCTGGTGCAGGGCGGCGGCTATGCCGAATACTGCGCCGCACCCGCCGGCCAGTGCCTGCCCTTGCCGAAAGGCTTGACGGCGCTGGAAGGCGCGTCCCTGCCGGAAAACTTCTTTACCGTCTGGAGCAATGTGTTCGACCGCTGCGCGCTGGCCGATGGCGAAACGTTATTGGTGCAGGGCGGCACGTCCGGCATCGGCGTGGCGGCCATTCAGTTGGCGGCCGCGCTCGGCCACCGCGTGTTTGCCACGGCGGGCAGCGACGAGAAGGCGCGCGCCTGCGAGGCGCTGGGCGCCGAACGCGGTATCAATTACCGCACGGAAGATTTCGTTGCCGTCGTCAAGGAGTTGACCGATGGCAAAGGCGTCGACGTCATCCTCGACATGGTGGGCGGCGACTACCTGCCGCGCGAAATCGACTGCCTGGCCGATGATGGCCGCATCGGCCTGATCGCCGTGCAGGGCGGCACCAAGGCGGAACTGGACCTGGGCGCCTTGCTGCGCCGTCGCCTGACAGTGACAGGTTCCACCTTGCGCCCCCGTTCCGTCGCCTTCAAGGCGGCCATCGCGCACCACCTGCGCACGACCGTCTGGCCGCTGATCGAGGCGGGCAAGATCAAGCCCGTGATCTATCAAACTTTCCCGTTGGAAAAGGCCAACGAGGCGCATGCCTTGATGGAAGCGAGCACGCACGTGGGCAAGATCATGTTGCAAGTTGCCTGAAACGGGGCACTGCCTGTTTGACCGGCATCGGTGCCGGAGTTAGAATGACGGGTTATTAAGAATTTAGGCTACTATGCGTCGCAAACTCGTCGTCGGAAATTGGAAAATGAACGGCAGTCGCACCTCGAACGCGGTGTTATTGTCTGAAATAGTTGCTGGCCTGGCTGCTTCTGGCGCCGCCAGCGCCGTCTGTGTGCCTGCGCCGTATCTGGCGCAGTGCCAGGCGCAATTGGCAGGCACGGCGCTGGGCTGGGGCGCGCAGGATGTGTCCGCGCACGCCAGCGGCGCCTACACGGGCGAAATCTCGGCCGCCATGCTGCAGGATTTCGGCTGCGGCTATGTGGTGATTGGGCATTCCGAGCGCCGCGCCTACCATGGCGAGAGCGATGCGCAGGTGGCGGCCAAGACGGTTGCAGCGCTGGCGGCAGGCATCACGCCTATCGTCTGCATCGGCGAGACGCTGGCGCAGCGCGAAGCGGGCCAGACCGACGCGGTCGTGGCGCAGCAGCTGGGTGCCGTGCTGGCGGCCATTTCCGCCGACGACGTGGCAAAGCTGGTGCTGGCCTACGAGCCGGTCTGGGCCATCGGCACGGGCAAGACGGCCACGCCGCAGATGGCGCAGGACGTGCATCAGGTATTGCGCGCCCAGCTGGCAGAAAAGAATGCGGTAGCGGCCGCCGGCGTGCAGATCCTGTACGGCGGCAGCATGAAGCCGGAGAACGCAAAAGAATTGATGGCGATGCCGGATATCGATGGCGGTCTGATCGGTGGAGCAGCATTGAAGGCGGCGGATTTCCTGGCGATTATTCACGCCGCCGATTGAATTAATTTAAACTAAGAATGGAATTGCAATGAACATGATGTTCAATCTGGTAGTGGTAGTACAGGTTATTTCGGCATTGTCGATTATCGCGCTGGTGTTGCTGCAGCACGGCAAGGGCGCCGACATGGGTGCCGCCTTCGGTTCGGGCGCCTCGGGCAGCCTGTTCGGTGCGACGGGTTCGTCGAACTTCATGTCGAAATCGACGGGCGTTGCCGCCGCGATCTTCTTCGGCGCCACGCTGGCCCTGTCGCTGATGGCCAATCAGCGCGCCACCACGGTGGGCGGCGGCGTGATGGACAAAGTCGTCAAGCCAGTGCCGGTCACTGGCGCGGGCGCGATCCCGACGACGGTACCTGCGGCAGCTCCGGCGGCCAGTGCTCCGGCAGCGGCCGCACCGGTTGCCAGCACCCCGGCAGGCGCGATTCCGAAGTAATTCTGTAGCAGCTCGATACCTCATCGAGAGTAATTCTCATTACGGGCAGATTATTGCTCAATGTTTCAGCAGTGCGGCAGGAAAAAATCGTGACGCGCTGGAAGATGTAAAAATTTATCGTTTTTATCTGTGTTTTGATGCATTTGTGCATTAACTTTAGCGGCAAAGCAGAGTAGAATACGGGCCTTACCGCCGACGTGGTGAAATTGGTAGACACGCTATCTTGAGGGGGTAGTGGCGCAAGCTGTACGAGTTCGAGTCTCGTCGTCGGCACCAGAAATCAGAAGCCAGCAACGGCGCACGAGCCATGGCTCGTACAAAGTTGCTGGCTTTTTTTACGAGGATGTGTCGTTCGATCCTGGTCTTAGCTTTGATTGGGGTCGTGCGTTAGATACGCTGCAAATGATCGCAGCGTCCTCATTTAACCGATCGTTCAATATAAGCTTATCAATCGTGAACCTCGAAAATTACTTCCCCGTCCTGCTGTTCATTATTATCGGCCTCGGTGTCGGTATCGCTCCCCAGCTCCTGGGGCGCCTGTTAGGCCCTAACAAGCCTGACGCAGCAAAACTCTCCCCGTACGAATGTGGTTTTGAAGCATTCGAAGACGCGCGCATGAAATTCGATGTGCGCTACTATCTGGTCGCAATCCTGTTTATTTTGTTCGATCTGGAAACGGCATTCTTTTTCCCATGGGGCGTTGCAATGCGCGACCTGGGCTGGGCCGGTTTCGTCACGATGATGGTGTTCATCGCTGAATTCGTGGTCGGATTTTGGTACATTTGGAAGAAAGGTGCCCTTGACTGGGAATAAGCCATGGCTATTGAAGGCGTATTAAGCGAAGGTTTCATCACCACCTCGGCCGACAAGCTGATCAACTGGGCGCGCACCGGGTCTATGTTCCCGATGACGTTCGGTCTGGCCTGCTGTGCGGTCGAAATGATGCATGTGGGCGCAGCCCGCTACGATATGGACCGTTTCGGCGTCGTGTTCCGTCCGTCGCCGCGTCAGTCCGACGTCATGATCGTTGCCGGTACCCTGTGCAACAAGATGGCGCCGGCCCTGCGCAAGGTCTACGACCAGATGGCAGAGCCACGCTGGGTCATCTCGATGGGTTCCTGCGCCAATGGCGGCGGGTACTACCATTACTCCTATTCCGTGGTGCGCGGTTGCGATCGCATCGTGCCCGTCGACGTGTATGTGCCTGGCTGTCCACCGACCGCTGAAGCCTTGCTGTACGGCATCATGCAGTTGCAGAACAAGATCAAGCGTACCAGCACGATCGCACGCTAACCGGGCCGCTTCAGATTATGACAACACATTTAGAAGTATTGCAAAACGCCCTCGGCACTGCCTTGGGCGATCGCGTTAGCACGACGGTTGCGCTGGGCGAAGTCACCTTGCAGGTCAAGGCCGAGGACTACCTGGCCGTGATGCAGACCTTGCGCGATGATCCGAGCCTGCATTTCGAGCAATTGCTCGACCTGTGCGGCGTCGACTACTCGACCTATGGCGACGGCAGCTGGGATGGCCTGCGTTTCGCGGCCGTCTCGCACTTGCTGTCGGTCAAGCACAACTGGCGCGTGCGCGTGCGCGTGTTCGCGCCCGACGACGACATGCCGCTGCTGCCCTCCGTGGTCGGCATCTGGCGCGCCGTCAACTGGTACGAGCGCGAAGCATTCGACCTGCTGGGCATCCTCTTCGAAGGCCACAACGACTTGCGCCGCCTGCTGACCGACTACGGTTTCATCGGCCATCCGTTCCGCAAGGATTTCCCCGTCTCCGGCTATGTCGAGATGCGTTACGATCCGGAACAAAAGCGCGTGATTTACCAGCCCGTGACGATCGAGCCGCGGGAAAACGTGCCGCGCGTGATCCGCGAAGAACATTACGGGATGAAATAATGGCTGAGATTAAGAACTACACCCTGAACTTTGGGCCGCAGCATCCGGCCGCGCACGGTGTGCTGCGCCTGGTGCTGGAGATGGATGGCGAAGTCATCCAGCGCGCCGACCCGCATATCGGCCTGCTGCACCGCGCCACCGAAAAGCTGGCCGAACAGAAGACCTACCTGCAATCCGTGCCGTACATGGACCGTCTCGACTATGTGTCGATGATGTGCAATGAACATGCGTACGTGATGGCCATCGAAAAGATGCTGGGTCTGGAAGTGCCGCTGCGCGCGCAATACATCCGCGTCATGTTCGACGAGATGACGCGCATCCTGAATCACCTGATGTGGCTCGGCACCCACGCGCTGGACGTCGGCGCCATGGGCCCGTTCCTGTATTGCTTCCGCGACCGCGAAGACTTGTTCGACGCCTACGAGGCAGTCTCGGGCGCGCGCATGCACGCGGCCTACTACCGTCCGGGCGGCGTGTACCGCGACCTGCCGGACGCGATGCCGCAGCACAAGGCGTCGATCATCCGCAACGCCAAGGCCATCGGCAAGCTCAACGAAAACCGCCAGGGTTCGCTGCTGGACTTCATCGAAGACTTCGCGCGCCGTTTCCCGAACTCGGTGGACGAGTACGAAACCCTGCTGACCGACAACCGTATCTGGAAACAGCGTACCGTCGGCATCGGCGTCGTTTCGCCGGAAGATGCGCTGGCCATGGGCTTTACGGGTGCCATGCTGCGCGGCTCGGGCGTGCAGTGGGATTTGCGCAAGAAACAGCCGTACGAAGTGTACGACCTGATGGATTTCGACATTCCTATCGGCACCAACGGCGATTGCTACGACCGCTATCTGGTCCGCGTGGAAGAGCTGCGCCAGTCGAACCGCATCATCAAGCAATGCGTGGAGTGGCTGCGCAACAATGAAGGTCCTGTCATGACCAGCAACCGCAAGGTGGCGCCTCCGGGCCGCGTCGACATGAAGACCAACATGGAATCGCTGATTCACCACTTCAAGCTGTTCACGGAAGGTTTCCACGTGCCGCCGGGCGAGGCCTACAGCGCCGTGGAGCATCCGAAGGGCGAGTTCGGCGTGTACCTGGTGTCCGATGGCGCCAACAAGCCGTACCGCATGAAACTGCGCGCGCCAGACTACGCCCACTTGCAGTCGCTCGACGAGATGGCGCGTGGGCACATGCTTGCCGACGCCGTGACCATCATCGGGACGCAAGATATCGTGTTCGGCAGTATTGACCGCTAAGAGGCAAAAAGTATGTTGTTATCAGAGCAATGCTATAAGAAAATTGACCGCGAGCTGGCCAAGTACCCGGCCGACCAGCGTCAGTCGGCCGTCATGGCCGCGCTGGCCCATGCCCAGGATGAACTGGGCTGGCTGGCGCCGGAAACCATGAAGGAACTGGCCGACTACATCGGCATGCCGGCGATTGCCGTGCAGGAAGTGGCCACGTTCTACAATATGTACAACGTGAAACCCGTGGGCAAGCACAAGATCACCGTGTGCACCAACCTGCCATGCGCCCTGTCGGGCGGCGTGCGCGCTGCAGAGTACCTGAAGCAGAAACTGGGTATCGATTTCCGCGAAACCACCGCAGACGGCCAGTTCACCCTGGTTGAAGGCGAGTGCATGGGTGCTTGCGGCGATGCGCCGGTCTTGCTGGTCAGTAATAAAACCATGTGCAGCTGGATGTCGAACGAGAAAATCGACGCCATGCTGGAGGAACTCAAGAAATGACGTCACTCCACAACCGCCATATCGATCCATTGATCCTGAAGGATCTGGATGGCAAGAACTGGCATTTGCAAGATTATGTGAACCGCGGCGGCTATTCGGCCCTGCGGCGTATCCTGGAAGAGAAAATCACGCCGGAACAGATCATCGCCGACCTCAAGGCCTCGTCCTTGCGCGGCCGTGGCGGCGCGGGTTTCCCTACCGGCTTGAAGTGGAGCTTCATGCCGCGCCAGTTCCCTGGCCAGAAATACCTCGTCTGCAATACAGATGAAGGCGAACCGGGCACTTTCAAGGACCGCGACATCATTCGTTACAATCCCCATGCCCTGATCGAAGGCATGGCCATTGGCGCTTATGCGATGGGCATCACCGTCGGTTATAACTATATCCACGGTGAAATCTTCCAGGAATACCTGCGTTTCGAAGAAGCGCTGGAAGAGGCGCGCGCCGCCGGTTTCCTGGGCGACAAGATCATGGGCAGCGAGTTCTCGTTCCAGTTGCACGCGCACCATGGTTATGGCGCCTACATCTGCGGCGAAGAAACGGCCCTGCTCGAATCGCTGGAAGGCAAGAAAGGCCAGCCGCGCTTCAAGCCGCCTTTCCCCGCCTCGTTCGGCCTGTACGGCAAGCCGACGACGATCAACAACACGGAAACCTTCGCGGCCGTGCCTTTCGTGCTGAACATCGGTCCAGAGAAATACCTGGCCATGGGCAAGCCGAACAACGGCGGTTCGAAGATCTTCTCGATCTCGGGCGACGTGGAAAAACCGGGCAACTACGAAGTGCCGCTCGGCACCCCGTTTGCGACCCTGCTGGAACTGGCAGGCGGCATGCGCGGTGGCAAAAAGATCAAGGCCGTGATTCCTGGCGGCTCGTCCGCGCCGGTGATCCGCGGCGACATCATGATGCAGACCGACCTGGACTATGACTCGATCGCGAAAGCCGGTTCGATGTTGGGTTCGGGCGCCGTCATCGTGATGGACGAAACACGCTGCATGGTGAAGGCGCTGGAACGCCTGTCCTACTTCTACTTTGAAGAATCGTGCGGCCAGTGTACGCCTTGCCGTGAAGGCACAGGCTGGATGTACCGCATGGTGCACCGCATCGAGCAGGGGCAGGGTCGTCCAGACGACCTGGACATGCTCAACTCGATCGCCGACAACATCCAGGGCCGCACCATTTGCGCGCTGGGCGATGCGGCTGCCATGCCGGTACGGGCCTTCATTAAGAATTTCCGTGAAGAATTTGAATATCATATCGAGCACAAGCATTGCTTAGTGCCCGCATATATCTAAGCTGCGTCAGGTAACGATCACCATGGTTGAAATCGAAATAGACGGCAAAAAAGTCGAAGTCCCTGCTGGTAGCATGGTGATGGACGCCGCCAACAAATTGGGAACCTACATTCCGCACTTCTGCTATCACAAGAAATTGTCGATCGCAGCGAACTGCCGCATGTGCCTGGTCGAAGTGGAAAAGGCGCCCAAGCCTTTGCCCGCTTGTGCGACCCCGGTCAGTGCCGGCATGATCGTGCGCTCCGCCAGCGATAAAGCTGTGCAGGCGCAAAAGTCGGTCATGGAATTCTTGCTGATTAACCACCCGCTCGATTGCCCTATCTGCGATCAGGGCGGCGAATGCCAGTTGCAAGACTTGGCCGTCGGTTACGGCAAGAGCGAATCGCGCTACAAGGAAGACAAGCGCGTCGTCACGCCGAAGGAAGCCGGTCCGCTGGTCTCCATGCAAGAGATGTCGCGCTGCATCCAGTGCACCCGCTGCGTACGCTTTGGCCAGGAAGTGGCCGGCGTGATGGAGCTGGGCATGATCGGCCGCGGCGAGCACTCGGAAATCGTGTCGTTTGTCGGCCAGACGGTCGACTCCGAACTGTCGGGCAACATGATCGACCTGTGCCCGGTCGGCGCACTGACCTCGAAGCCGTTCCGCTACAGCGCCCGTACGTGGGAACTGTCGCGCCGCAAATCGGTCAGCCCGCATGACGGCCTCGGTTCGAACCTGATCGTGCAAGTGAAAGCTGGCAAGGTCAAGCGCGTACTGCCGCTGGAAAACGAAGCCGTCAACGAGTGCTGGATCTCGGACAAGGACCGTTTCTCGTACGAAGCGCTGGACAGCGCCGAACGCCTGACGTCCCCGATGCTGAAACAAGGCAACGAGTGGAAAGAAGTCGATTGGCAGACCGCGCTGGAATACGTGGCGCACGGTTTGAAAAATATCAAGCACGAGCATGGCGCTGACGCCATCGCCGCGCTGGCCACCCCGCATTCGACCGTCGAAGAGCTGGTCCTGCTGCAAAAAGTCGCCCACGGCCTCGGTTCCGAGCACGTCGACTTCCGCCTGCGCCAGACCGATTTCGCGCTGGACGCCGGCGTTAAGCCATGGCTGGGCATGCCGATCAACGAATTTGGCCAGATCAAGCGCGCCTTCGTCATCGGCTCGTTCCTGCGCAAGGATCACCCATTGCTGGCCACGCGTTTGCGCGCGTCCGTCAAGGGCGGCGCCAAGCTGTCGATCCTGCACGCCTCCGACGATGATCAACTGATCACCATCGCCAACAAGATGATCGTCGCGCCAAGTGATTGGCTGGCGGCCTTGTCGGAAGTGGTCGTCGCTGTTGCTAAAGCGAAAGAAATCACCGCGCCAGCCGGTTTTGAAGCAGTTGTTGCTTCGGACGTGGCCGTCGCCATCGCCGCCAGCCTGATGGCCGGCGACCACGGTGCCGTGCTGCTGGGTAACGCGGCAACGCAACACCCCCAAGCGTCGCAACTGCATGCTGTCGCGCAATGGATCGCCGAACAGACGGGCGCCAAGCTCGGTTACCTGACGGAAGCGGCCAACACGGTAGGCGCGCACCTGGTCGCCAAGCCGCGCGCCAACGTGCAAGCCGCCTTTGCTGCTCCGAAAAAAGCCTACGTGCTGCTGCACGCCGAGCCGGAACTCGATGCCGCCAATCCGCAAGCGGCCCGCGCCGCCCTCGATGGCGCCGACATGGTCGTGGCGATGTCGGCCTTCAAGCACGGCATGGATTACGCCGATGTCTTGCTGCCGATCGCTCCGTTCGCTGAAACCTCGGGCACCTTCGTCAACTGCGAAGGCCGCGCGCAAAGCTTCAACGGCACCGTGAAACCGCTGGCGGAAACCCGTCCAGCCTGGAAAGTGCTGCGCGTCCTGGGCAACATCCTGGGCCTGGCCGGTTTCGACTACGACACCTCGGAAGCGATCCGCGACGAAGCGTTCGGCGCTGGCGTGACCGATCTGTCGGCACAGCTGAACAATATCGCCAAGAACGTACCGGAAGCGGCAAGCTACGCACCGGCATCGCCTGCGCTGCAACGCATCGCCGACGTGCCGATCTACTTCGCCGACGCGCTGGTCCGCCGCTCCGAACCGCTGCTGCGCACGGTCGACGGCGCCGTGCCGCAAGCCCATCTGTCGCCAGCATTGGCCGAGAAGCTGGGCATCAAGGCGGGCGACAAGGTCAAAGTGGCGCAAGGCTCCGGCAGCGCCATCCTGGTGGCGGCACTTCATGCCGGCCTGCCAGCCAATGTGGTCAAAGTGTCGGCGGCGCATGCCTCGACGGCCAGCCTGGGCGGCATGTTCGGTGACATCACAGTTGAAACAGCAGAGGGGAAAATCTGATGGCTCTGCCTGAATTTGTAAACGTCATCAACAGCAGCGGTCAGGATCTGCTGGGCGGCTCGTGGCCGTTCTTCTGGACCCTGATCAAGATCCTGTGCGTGCTGTTGCCGCTGATGGGCCTGGTTGCCTACCTGACCTTGTGGGAACGCAAGCTGATCGGCTGGATCCAGATCCGCGTGGGCCCGAACCGCGTGGGTCCGCTGGGCTTGCTGCAGCCGATCGCCGATGCGCTGAAACTCTTGTTCAAAGAGATCATCATCCCGTCCAAGGCCGCCAAAGGCCTGTTCGTGATCGGCCCGATCATGACCATCATGCCGGCCCTGGCCGCCTGGTCGGTCGTGCCGTTCGGCCCGCAAGCCGTGCTGGCCAACGTCAACGCCGGCTTGCTGATGCTGCTGGCGATTACCTCGATGGAAGTCTACGGCATCATCATCGCCGGCTGGGCCTCGAACTCGAAGTACTCGTTCATGGGCGCCATGCGCGCTTCGGCACAGATGATTTCGTATGAAATCCCGATGGGCTTCGTGATGGTCATCGTGCTGATGGTCTCGGGCAGCCTGAACTTCATCGACATCGTCGGCGGCCAGCAGATCGGCTTCTTCGCCGACAAGGGCGTCAATTTCATGTCGTGGAACTGGCTGCCGCTGCTGCCGATGTTCGTCATCTACCTGGTGTCGGGCCTGGCTGAAGCCAACCGTCACCCGTTCGACGTCGTCGAAGGCGAGTCGGAAATCGTGGCCGGCCACATGGTCGAGTACTCGGGCATGGCCTACGCCATGTTCATGCTGGCCGAATACGCCAACATGATCCTGATCGGCGCCCTGGCTTCGATCATGTTCCTCGGTGGCTGGTCCGCACCATTTGCTTTCCTTGAGTTCTGGGGTGGTTTCGGCGGCTTCTTCTGGCTGTTCGCCAAGACCTTCTTCATCGTGTCGGTGTTCATCTGGGTACGCGGTACGTTCCCACGCTACCGTTATGACCAGATCATGCGCCTCGGCTGGAAAGTGTTTATCCCGTTGACGCTGGTCTACCTGGTCTTCGTCGCTGCCTGGATGCAGACATCCTGGAATATTTGGAAGTAAGAGAGTGCATACGAATGGATAAGGTAAAAGATTTCTTCAGCAGCCTCTTGTTAGGCGAGCTGATCAAGGGCATGGCGCTGACAGGCAAGTACATGTTTTCGCGCAAGATCACGGTGCAATTCCCGGAAGAGAAGACACCGATCTCGCCCCGTTTCCGTGGCTTGCACGCGCTGCGCCGCTACCCGAACGGCGAGGAACGTTGCATCGCCTGCAAACTGTGCGAAGCGGTTTGCCCGGCGATGGCCATCACGATCGAATCGGAACAGCGTGACGACGGTTCGCGCCGTACCACGCGTTACGATATCGACTTGACCAAGTGCATCTTCTGCGGTTTCTGCGAAGAGTCCTGCCCGGTCGATTCGATCGTCGAGACGCAAATCCTGGAATACCACGGCGAGAAACGCGGGGATTTGTATTACACGAAAGAGATGTTGCTGGCCGTAGGTGATCGTTATGAAAATGACATTGCCGCTGCGCGCGCCGCCGACGCACCTTATCGCTGATGGATGCGCCGCAGCCCCAAAGCTGCGGCGCGCCCCTCGTTCATCTGTACGTCTATTGGGTTTTTTATGGACTTTAAAACAATTTTGTTTTACGCCTTCGCGCTGATCTTGATTCTGGCAGCGACGCGCGTCATCACGGCCCGTAATCCGGTCCACGCAGTACTGTTCCTGGTACTGTCCTTCTTCTCGGCAGCGGGCATCTGGATGCTGCTGCAAGCTGAATTCCTGGCCATCGTGCTGGTGTTGGTGTATGTCGGCGCCGTGATGGTGCTGTTCCTGTTCGTGGTCATGATGCTCGATATCAATATCGACCGCATGCGCGAAGGCTTCTGGGGCTATCTGCCATTGTCGGTGACGGTGGGCGTGATCATCGTGCTGGAAATGGCCGCCGTCCTGTGGCACGGTTTCCGCAACTTTGCGCCTAGCGTCGCACCGGTGAACGTCAACCTGGGCGGCACCAAGGAACTGGGCCTGCTGATCTACACGAAATACGTGTTCGCCTTCGAGATCGCCGCCGTCGTGCTGCTGGTGGCCATCGTTGCCGCGGTCGCACTGACCCTGCGCAAACGCAAGGACACCAAGCATTTTGCTCCAGGCGATGCCGTGCGCGTCAAGCGCAACGACCGCCTGAAGATCATCAAGATGGACGCGGTCGTCGAGCGTCCTGCGGCTGAGCCGGAAGTTAAGGAGGCACCATGACATTATCGCTCACACATTTTCTGGTCCTGGGCGCGATCCTGTTCGCAATCTCGATCGTCGGTATTTTCCTGAACCGCAAGAACATCATCGTATTGCTGATGGCAATCGAATTGATGCTGCTGGCGGTGAATATGAATTTCATCGCGTTCTCCCATTTCATGGGCGACGCGGCCGGTCAGATCTTCGTTTTCTTCATCCTGACGGTTGCCGCCGCTGAGTCGGCTATCGGTCTGGCTATTCTGGTGGTGATGTTCCGTAATCTGGATACCATCAACGTCGAAGACCTGGACAGCCTCAAAGGCTGATGTTTTTCAGACTCGATCTCTCGAATAATAACGATTAAGGTTCATCATGGCGGGGCAACTCCTCAACCCTAACCTCCTTCTTGCCGTACCGCTGGCGCCGCTGGCCGGTGCCGCGATTGCAGGCTTGCTTGGCACCCAGTTCCTGGGTAATTTGGTCGGACGCAAGACGTCGCATACCGCGACGATCCTGGGCGTACTGATTGCGTTCATCCTGTCCGTGCAGACACTGCTGGCAGTGATGGATGGCGCGACATTCAATGGCACGATCTATAACTGGATGACGATCGGCACCCTGAAGATGGAAGTGGGCTTCCAGATCGATTCGCTGTCGGCGATGATGATGTGCGTGGTCACCTTCGTCTCCCTGATGGTGCATATCTACACGATCGGCTACATGAAGGACGACGAAGGCTACAACCGCTTCTTCGCCTACATCTCGCTGTTCACGTTCTCGATGCTGATGCTGGTCATGGCCAACAACTTCCTGCAACTGTTCTTCGGTTGGGAAGCCGTGGGCCTGGTCTCTTATCTGCTGATCGGTTTCTGGTACCAGCGTCCGACGGCCATCGTGGCCAACATGAAGGCTTTCCTCGTCAACCGCGTGGGCGACTTCGGCTTCATCCTGGGCATCGGCCTGCTGCTGGCATTCGCCGGCACCATGAACTACCAGGAAGTGTTCGCCAAGAAAGACGAACTGGCGCTGCTGACGATGCCGGGCACCGACTGGGCCCTGCTGACCGTTGCCTGCATCTGCCTGTTCATCGGCGCGATGGGCAAGTCGGCGCAGTTCCCGCTGCACGTGTGGCTGCCTGACTCGATGGAAGGTCCTACCCCGATTTCGGCACTGATCCACGCCGCAACGATGGTGACGGCCGGTATCTTCATGGTCTCGCGCATGTCGCCGCTGTTCGAACTGTCCGACACGGCACTGTCCTTCATCCTGGTGATCGGTTCCATCACGGCGCTGTTCATGGGCTTTTTGGGCATCATCCAGAACGACATCAAGCGCGTCGTCGCTTACTCGACCCTGTCGCAGCTCGGCTACATGACCGTGGCGCTCGGTTCGTCCGCATACTCCGTGGCCGTGTTCCACCTGATGACGCACGCATTCTTCAAGGCACTGCTGTTCCTGGGCGCCGGTTCCGTCATCATCGGCATGCACCATGACCAGGACATCCGCAACATGGGCGGCCTGCGCAAGTACATGCCGATCACCTGGATCACTTCCCTGGTCGGTTCGCTGGCCCTGATCGGCACGCCGCTGTTCTCCGGTTTCTACTCGAAAGACAGCATCATCGAAGCCGTCGAAGCGACGCACATCTGGGGCGCTGGCTTTGCCCAGTTCGCCGTGCTGGCTGGCGTGTTCGTCACCGCCTTCTACTCGTTCCGCATGTATTTCCTCGTCTTCCACGGCAAGGAACGTTTCGGCCAGCCAAACGCGCACGGTCATGACGACCACCACGCACCGAAAGCGGCCCATGGCGCGCACGGCGATGTACATGACGACCACCATGAAGAAGAGGAAGACGACCACGCGCACCACGGCCTGGAACCTGGCCAGAAGCCGCATGAATCGCCGTTCGTCGTGTGGTTCCCGCTGGTGATGCTGGCGATCCCTTCCTTGATCATCGGTTACCTGACGATCGGCCCGATGCTGCATGGCGATTTCTTCAAGGGCGTGATCTTCGTTGGCGAAAACCATCCGGCAATGGAAGAGTTGTCGCATGAATTCCACGGCGCGATGGCGATGGCGATCCACGGCCTGTCGACGGCACCGTTCTGGCTGGCATTGTCCGGCGTGGTGGCAGCCTACTACTGCTACATGGTCAACCCGCGCGTACCGGCCTGGTTCTTTGCCAAGTTCCACGCGATCCACACCCTGCTGGACAACAAGTACTACATGGACAAGTTCAATGAAGTCGTGTTCGCCGGCGGTGCCCGCTTGCTGGGTAATGGCCTGTGGAACTTCGGTGACAAGAAGCTGATCGACGGTTTCGTCGTCAATGGCAGCGCCAAGGTTGTCGCCTGGCTGTCCTCGCTGTCGCGAGTGTTGCAGACCGGCTACATCTATCACTATGCATTCGTGATGATCCTGGGCGTGCTGGGCTTCCTGATCTATTTCCTGCCATTCTGGCCCGCTAAGTAAGCTGACCTGATAAAAGAATACTGAGAACCATGATGCAGTCTACGATTTCTACACTACCTCCTTACCTGAGTCTGTCGATCTGGGTGCCGATCATTTGCGGCGTCCTGATCCTGGCTCTTGGCCGTGACAGCAAAGCGGGCTTTACCCGCTGGCTGTCGCTGGCTGGCGCCGTGCTCAGCATGCTGTGCACCTTGCCGCTGATCCAGCATTTCGACAACGCCGCGCACGGCATGCAATTCGTCGAAAAAGCGCCGTGGATAGCAACCTTCAATATCTGGTACTCGCTGGGTATCGACGGCCTGTCGCTGTGGTTCGTGCCGCTGACGGCCTTCATCACGGTCATCGTCGTCATTTCGGCTTGGCAAGTGATCGAGAAGCGCATCGCCCAGTACATGGGCTCGTTTTTGATCCTGTCGGGCCTGATGATCGGCGTGTTCTGCGCACTGGACGGCTTGCTGTTCTACTTCTTCTTTGAAGCAACCCTGATCCCGATGTTCATCATCATCGGTATCTGGGGCGGTTCGAACCGCGTGTACGCGTCGTTCAAGTTCTTCCTGTACACCTTCTTCGGTTCGCTGCTGACCCTGGTTGCCATCATCTACCTGCGCAATGTGTCGGGCACCTTCGATATCCTGGCCTGGCATGCGTTCAAGCTGTCGATGAATGAACAGATATTCATCTTCCTGGCCTTCCTGATGGCGTTTGCCGTGAAAGTGCCGATGTTCCCCGTCCATACGTGGTTGCCGGACGTCCACGTGGAAGCGCCGACGGGCGGTTCCGCCGTGCTGGCCGCCATCATGCTGAAACTGGGCGCGTATGGTTTCCTGCGTTTTTCGCTGCCGATCACGCCGGACGCCAGCCACTACCTGTCGGGCTTCATGATCGCCTTGTCGCTGATCGCCGTCATCTACATCGGTCTGGTTGCCCTGGTGCAAACCGACATGAAAAAACTGGTCGCCTATTCGTCGATCGCGCACATGGGTTTCGTCACCCTGGGCTTCTTCATGTTCAACGACATTTCGGTGCAGGGCGGTATCGTGCAGATGGTTTCGCACGGCTTCATCTCCGGCGCGATGTTCCTGTGCATCGGCGTGCTGTATGACCGCATGCATACCCGCAACATCGCCGACTACGGCGGCGTCGTGAACCGCATGCCGAAATTTGCCGCCTTCTTCGTGCTGTTCTCGATGGCCAACTGCGGTCTGCCAGCGACGTCCGGCTTCGTCGGCGAGTTCATGGTGATCCTGGGCGCGGTGCAATACAACTTCTGGATCGGTTTGCTGGCTGCAACGGCATTGATCTGGGGCGCGGCGTACTCGCTGTGGATGGCCAAGCGCGTGGTGTTCGGCAAGATCAAGAACAAGCACGTGGCCGAATTGACCGACATCAACAAACGTGAATTCTTCATGCTTGCTGTGCTGGCCATCGCCGTGCTCGTGATGGGTCTGTACCCAGCCCCGTTCACCGACACGATGCAAACTTCGGTTGCCGACCTGCTGCAGCATGTCGCCATCAGCAAGTTGCCTTAAATAGAAGACCGATAACATGACTAATGCACCTAATCTGGTACCGCTGTACGCGGAAATCTTTCTGCTGATCGCCACGTCGGCGCTCTTGCTGATCGATATGTTCTTGCCTGCGGCGAAGCGTTCGATCACCTATGCGCTGTCCTTGCTGACCCTGGCCGGCTGCGCCTTGCTGACCGTGGGCGACTTCAACGCGGGCACCACCGTCTACACGTTCCACAATATGTTCGTGTCGGACCCGATGTCGCAGTTGCTGAAACTGTTCTCGTACGGCGCCGTGGCGCTGACCCTGATCTACTCGCGCGCCTATGCCACCGACCGCAGCATGCTGTCGGGCAACCTGGGCGGCGAGTTCTACGTGCTGGCCCTGTTTGCACTGCTGGGCCAGATGATCATGATCTCGGCCAACAACTTCCTGATCATCTACCTGGGTCTGGAACTGATGTCGCTGTCGCTGTACGCGCTGATCGCTCTGCGCCGTGACAATGCCAAGGCCACGGAAGCGGCCATGAAATACTTCATCCTGGGCGCGCTGGCTTCCGGTTTCATGTTGTACGGTATCTCGATGCTGTACGGCGCATCCGGCACGCTGGACCTGGGCGAATTGCGCGTGGCGCTGGAAAACAGCAAGACCAACGGCACCATCATGGTCTTCGGCCTGGTGTTCCTGGTCGCGGGCCTGGCCTTCAAACTGGGCGTCGTGCCATTCCACATGTGGGTGCCTGACGTGTATCAAGGTTCGCCGACGGCCGTGACCCTGCTGCTGGGCGCGGCGCCGAAACTGGCTGCTTTCGCCATCACCCTGCGCTTGCTGGCCGAAGGCTTGCTGCCGATGGCGCATGACTGGCAGCAGATGCTGCTGGTGCTGGCCGTGATGTCGCTGGCGATCGGTAACTTCACCGCCATCGCGCAAACGAATTTGAAGCGCATGTTGGCGTACTCGACCATCGCGCAAATGGGCTTCGTGCTGCTGGGCTTGCTGTCGGGCACCGTCGACGCGCCGAACAACACGCTCAACGCGGCCGGCGCAGCCACCGCCTACGGCGCCTCGATGTACTACGTCATCACCTACGTGTTTACCACCCTGGGTACCTTCGGCGTGATCATGTTGCTGGCACGTAACGGTTTCGAAGCTGAAGAACTGGCCGACTTCAAAGGCCTGGGCAAACGCAGCCCGATCTTCGCGTTGGTGATGACCCTGTTCATGTTCTCGCTGGCCGGCGTGCCGCCGCTGATGGGCTTCATGGCCAAGTACTCGGTGCTCGCTTCGGTATTGGCGACGGGCCAGCTGTGGCTGACCATCGCCGCCGTGCTGTTCTCGCTGATCGGCGCCTTCTACTACCTGCGCGTCGTGAAAATGATGTGGTTCGACGAGCCGACCGACAGCAATGCGCTGGTCGTGCATGGCGACATGCGCGTCGTGCTGGCACTGAACGGCGTGTTCGTTCTGGCCCTCGGTGTGATGCCTAACAGCATCCTGGCTGCCTGCGCGACCGCCATCACCAAGACCCTGGCGTCCTGACCGATGGATGTCACCGCCTCGAGCTGGCTGGTGATCGCCCTGGGCATCCTGGGCGCCAACCTGCCTTTCCTGAACGAGAAACTGTTTGCCGCCGTGCCGCTGAAAAAGGCGGCGCAAGCGGAGCAGGGCTGGCGCAAGCCGCTGGCGCTGCGCCTGCTGGAGATGGTGATTCTGTACTTCATCGTCGGCGCCGTGGCGTTCGCGCTGGAAGCGCGCATCGGCAACGGTTTCCCGCAGACGTGGGAGTTTTATGCCATTACGGGATGCCTGTTCCTGGTGCTGGCTTTCCCAGGTTTCGTGACTCGTTATCTGCGTAAACGCCGCTAGGCACCATCCTCCGAAAGCGGCGCCTCTGGCGCCGTTTTTTATTGAACATAAGGAAATGTATGGATACCCAAGCCACTGATACGCAATTGATTGAAACCAAGGTCGACGGCGAGCTCGTCTACCAGGGCGGCTTCCTGCGCGTGCAGCGCGACCGTGTTGCACTGCCGGACGGCAAGATCACGGCGCGCGAATTCGTCCTGCATCCGGGCGCCGTCGTGATCCTGCCGCTGCTCGACGACGGCACGGTGCTGATGGAACGCCAGTACCGCTATCCGCTGGACCGGGTCTTCATCGAATTTCCTGCTGGTAAAATCGATGCGGGCGAGTCGCACCTGGCCTGCGCCCAGCGCGAACTGCTGGAAGAAACGGGCTACACGGCCAGCGACTGGCAATTCGTGTCCACCATCCACAACGCCATCGCCTATTCCGACGAACACCTGGAACTGTTTCTGGCGCGGGGACTCGTGGCCGGCGAACGCCAGCTCGACGAGGGCGAATTCCTGGAAACGTTTACGGCCACCGTGCCGCAGCTGCTCGACTGGGTCAGGGATGGCACCATCACGGACGTGAAGACCGTCATCGGTATCTTCTGGCTCGACAAGATTACCAGCGGCGCCTGGCAAGCGGCCTGATTCCGCACATGCGCGCGGCGCTTTTTCTGCTGCTGGCCTGTGTCACCTGGGGTGCGCAGGCGCAGGCGCGCACGCCGTTTCAGGTGCGCTGCGAAGACACGATCAGCAAGACGGTGTCCGTGCTGACGGTGCAGCAGAACGGCTACAGCATCGACACGCATCTGCCGTATAAGGCGCTGACGGTGATGAAGGGCACGGCGCGCGCGAACACCTGGGTGCTGGGCCTGACGAAGACGGATTCGCGCGTGGCCATCGCGCTGGCCGGTCCCATGCTGCAAGACCCGGCCAGCGGCTATGAATGCGTGGCGCCGCAGATTACCGTGAGCCTGACATATGCGCCCGTAGTGATCTATATCGGCCGCGAATTTGCCCCCGGCACGTGCGCGTATGATGAGATACTCGCGCACGAGCTGCGGCACATGAAAACCTATATGGAACACTTGCCGCGCGTGGAAAAGACCGTGCGCGCCGCGCTGGCCAGACGCTTCGAGGCGCGGCCCCTGTACGCGCCCAGCGGCACGGCCAAGGCGGCGCTGGCGCGCGAAATCGATACGGGCTGGTTGCCCTACATTAAGGCGGAAATGCGCAAGGTGGAAACCTTGCAGGCCGCCATCGATTCGCCGCAAGAATATGCGCGCCTGGGCAAGGCGTGCAAGGGCGAAATCCAGAACATCCTGTCGGGCAAGACAGCGCCCGCCAACTAGACAAGGAATGGCATGACCGCAGCATCGAACACCGTCCGTTATTTTGCCCTGATCCCCGCCGCCGGCGTGGGTGCGCGCATGGAAGCGGGCAGTCCCAAGCAATATTTGGCCATCGCCGGCAAACCCATGCTGCGCCACGCGCTCGACGCCTTTCTCGCCAGCCCCCTGATCGCGCACACCTATGTCGTCGTCAGCGCCGAGGATGGCCAGATCGACGCCGTCGTGCCGGAGCAGGGCGCGGGGCATGGCGTCACCGTGCTGCGCTGCGGCGGCGCCACGCGCATGGACAGCATCCTGAACGGGCTGCAAGCCTTGCACGGCAGCATCGATGCCAATGACCAGGTGCTGGTGCACGACGCGGCCCGGCCCGGCCTGACGCCGGCGCTGATCGAAAAGCTGATCATGGAAGTGGGCGACCACCCGGCCGGCGGCTTGCTGGCCTTGCCCGTGGTCGATACCGTCAAGCGGGCCGGCCCCGCCCATGTATCGGCGCAGACGGTGCCGCGCGATCATCTTTGGCTGGCGCAGACGCCGCAAATGTTCAGCTATGCCTTGCTGCACCGGGCACTATCCGAAGCGCCCGATCCGCTGGCGATCACGGACGACGCCAGCGCCATCGAAGCGCTGGGCCTGGCACCGAAACTGGTCGAAGGCCACCCGCGCAACCTGAAGGTGACCCTGCCGCGCGACATCCACACGGCCGAGCTGTATTTGGCCCATCCTTGACTCCAGAAAGACCTGCATGCACACAACGACTCCCGACCTCCCTTTCCGCATCGGCCAGGGCTATGACTGCCACGCGCTGGTGGAGCACCGCGACCTGATCATCGGCGGCGTGAAAATTCCCCATCACCTCGGTTTGCTCGGCCACTCCGACGCGGACGTGCTGCTGCACGCGATTACGGACGCCATCTTCGGCGCCGCCGCGCTGGGCGACATCGGCCGCCACTTCCCCGACACGGACGCGCAATTCAAGGGCGCCGATTCGCGCACCCTGCTGCGCGAAGCCGTGCGCCGCGTGCAAGCGACCGGTTATATCATCGGCAATATCGACGCCACCATCATCGCCCAGCGCCCGAAAATGGCGCCGCACATCGCCGCCATGTGCGCGAACGTGGCCGAAGACCTCGGTGTGACCGTGGGCCAGGTCAATATCAAGGCCAAGACGAATGAAAAACTGGGCTACCTTGGGCGGGAAGAGGGCATCGCGGCAGAAGCCGTGGCCCTGCTGCTGCGCGCCTGAGACGCCAACCATTGATCGATTAACGACAGGAGTCGCCATGTTCCAGTTACGCCGTACCGGTATCGCGCTTGCACTGGCATTGACTGCCGCGCCAGCGGCCTGGGCCGAACTGCAAGCCACGGGCGAGCCGCCCGCCGCCAGACAGGGTTGGAAGGCCGAGACCGTCGCGCAGGGCGTGCGCCAGCCGTGGGGCATCGCCTGGCTGGGCGAGGGCCGCGCGCTCGTCACCAGCAAGCAGGGGACCTTGCATCTGCTCACTGGCAAGACATTCGAGGACGTGGCACTGGAAGGCATGCCCACGGTGTTTACGGGCGGGCAGGGCGGCCTGCTCGATATCGTGCTGCATCCGCAGGATGCGGGCAAGCCGAACCCGCGCGTCTACATGACGGTGTCAACGGGCAACAATGACGCGAACCGCACGACGCTCGTGCGCGGCGTGTTCGACGGCAAGAAGGTGACGGGCATCGAGACCCTGTTCAAGGTGGCGACCGACAAGAGCGGCGGCCAGCATTTCGGTTCGCGCCTGCTGTGGCTGCCGGACGGCACTTTGCTGATGAGCGTGGCCGACGGCGGCAATCCGCCGCTGCGCATCGGCGACCGCCTGGCGCGCGAGCAGGCGCAAAACCTCGCCACGCACCAGGGCTCCATCCTGCGCCTGACGCAAGACGGCAAACCGGCGCCCGGCAATCCGCTGGCCGCCAAGGGGGGCTTGCCGGAAATCTGGTCGTACGGCCACCGCAACGTGCAGGGCCTGGCACTCGACCCTGTTTCCGGCCGCGTGTGGGCCACGGAACACGGTCCGTATGGCGGCGACGAGCTGAACCTGGTGGTGGCGGGCGGCAACTATGGCTGGCCCCTGCAAAGCTACGGCGCCGACTACAAGACGCATGAACCCGTCGGCAAGCATGAGGTGCCCGGCATGCTCAATCCCAGCGTGGCCTGGGTGCCGTCGCCGGCCCCGTCCGGGCTGGCCGTCTATACGGGCGACAAGATCGCCGCCTGGCGCGGCAGCATCTTCAGCGGCGGCCTGGCGGCCAAGGATATCCGCCGCATCGCCGTCGATGCGAACGGCAAGGTGACGGGCCAGGACCGCCTGGACATCGGCGCGCGCGTGCGCGACGTGCGCCAGGGACCGGATGGCTACCTGTATGCGCTGACGGACGAAGACAATGGCCGACTGCTGCGCATCGTGCCGCGGTAATACGCCAGGCGCCATCTTCGCTTAAGATGGCGCCTTTATTTCATTCAAGGTGGCGGCATGGCCCGTGATACTTATGCATACCGGCATGTTGCCGTCGAATCGCGCGCGATTCATAGCCGCGTGGAAATCCGCCCCGTGCCGGGCCAGGCCTTCTCTCCCGAACTGGCCGTGCAGTGCTCGCGCCGCCTGGTTGACCTGCAGCGCTATCCGCTGGGCAGCCGCTTCTTGCTCTTTGCCAAGCTGACGGACCGCCTGGGTGGCACGCCCTTCCTGTATGCCTATCACGGCGATGCGGACGTGCCCATGACGCCGGCCGAAGTGACGAAATTCCTCGGCGAATTCCGCCGCGGCCGCATCTGAAGGCACGGTCCTACGACGCTGGGCACGCCGCGCCGGCCTTGGCGGCGGCCTGCGGTTTTCCGAACAGCGCGATCGTCAAGGCGCAGCCGAGGGCGAACAGGCCGCCCACCACCATCGCGCTCGACACGCCCAGCCGGTCGACGGCCATGCCGCCGAGCAAGGCGCCCGATGCCAGCGACACTTGCACGATCGCAACGAACAGCGCGCTGCTGCCTTCCATCAAATGGGGCGCCGCCTTGAACATCCACGTCTGGACGGCGATCGGCATGGCGCCGAAACCGAAGCCCCAGACGGCCACCAGCAGCATGGCCGTCACCGAGTGGCTGCCGAACGCGGCCAGGGCGAGGGTGGACAGGCCCAGCACGGCGCCTGTGACCATCAGCGCGGCCCGTTCGTAGCGGCCGGCGCCCCAGCCCCCCACGAGGTTGCCGATGAAGCCGGAAGCGCCGTACACGAGCAGCATGGCGCTGACCGTGCCGGCCGCCAGATGCGAGATTTGCGTGAGGAAGGGCGCGATATACGTGTAGGCGGCGAACTGGCCCGTGAAGAGCATGGCCGTGGCGATCAGGCCCAGCCTGGCCTTGCGGATGCCGAAAATCATCGGCAACTGGCGCAGGCGGATGGCCTGCGTCGGCGGCAGCTTGGGCAGCAGCAAGAGCTGGCCGATGAAGACCAGCACGGCAATGGCGCTGGCCGCGCCGAAGGCCACGCGCCAGCCCACCAGCTCGCCCACGAGCGCGCCGGCCGGCACGCCCGCCACCGTGCCCAGCGAGACGCCGGCGAAGATGATGGACATGGCGCGCGAGGCATGTTGCGGCGCCACCAGGCGCGGTCCGATGGCGCTGCCGATGGCCCAGAACCCCCCCACGCCCACGCCCAGCATGGCGCGGCCCAGCAGTATCCACGCATACGAGGGCGCCAGCGCCACCAGCAGGTTCGAGGCGACGAGCAGGGCGGTGAGCGCCAGCAGCACGATGCGGCGGTCCAGCCGGCCCGAGCCGACGGTGACGAAGATGGCGGCGAACGCGGCAACGATGCCGGGCGTGGTGATCATCAGCCCCGCCTGGCCCTTGCTGATGGTCAGTTCGGCGGCCATGGCCGGCAGCAGCCCGACGGGCAGGAATTCGGAGGTGACGAGGGCGAAGGCGCCGATGCCGACCGATAAGACGGCGAGCCACGGCGCCACGGTGGTATCGTCGGCAGAGGTGTTGGAAGGTGTGTGCATAGGGTTCCTGAAAAGCCGGGAGGTTTTTAACCGGTCGGTATATAATCAGGGCAGGCAGACAGTGTTGTCAATAATTTTTTACCGAACGGTATGAAACAAGATAAAAAAAAGGAAGTCGTCAAGGCGAAAACGGGGCGGCCACGCACGTTCGACGCGGACGAGGCGCTCGATTGCGCCATGAAAGTGTTCTGGGAAAAGGGCTATGAGGGCAGTTCCTTGCCGGAATTGACGAAGGCCATGGGCATGAACCGGCCCAGCCTGTATGCCGTCTTCGGCAACAAGGAGCAATTGTTCCACAAGGCGCTCGAGCGCTACAGCGACACGCGCATGCGGTTTTTCGATGCGGCACTGGAACAGCCGACGGCGCGCCAGGTGGTGGAAGCCCTGCTGACGCAGTATGTCGACGCGCAAACCATGCCGGACGGCCCGCACGGCTGCATGGGCGTCAATGCGGCGCTGGCCTGCAGCGACGACGCCTTGCCGATCCGCGATGAATTGTTCGCGCGCCGGCTGCGCGGTGAAATCAAATTGCGCGACCGCTTGCGGCGTGCCAAGGAGGAGGGGGATTTGCCGCCCGATTCCTGCCCGGAGCAGCAGGCGCGCTTTGTCGTGACCTTGTCGCAGGGCATGGCCATCCAGGCGGCCGCCGGTGTCTCGCGCGAGCAATTGCAGCAAATGGTGGGTTTGCTGCTGCGCAATTGGCCGATGTAGCTATCCCGTCGGGGCGATGGTTTTGGCCAGGTCGCTCGGTGCCTTGCGCCGCCAGGCGGCTGTCAGGGCGGCGGCCAGCATGTCCAGCTCCGCGTCCGCCAGGCATACCGTGATGCCGGCCAGCCGTTCGCCCCACCAGAGTTTCTCGCAGCCCGATGGCGTGATGACGGTGGCGATATGCGCCGCTTCCGCATCGAGCAGCACGTTGATGTGCTCGTCATCGGGCAGGGTGGCAAAGATCTTCCCGCCCACGCGGAAGGCTGGACGGTCGTGGTGTTCTTCCTCGCTCGTGTCGGGAAACGACAGTGCCAGATAGCGTAGTTCTTCCAGGTCGACCATTCCTCTTTCCCCCTCATCGGACAGATAGCAGCGTGACTACATTTTGCCATGCTGTTTCGCCCCGTGGTGCAGCGGCATGCGAAAAGAAATGCGCGCGATGCGACACTGACGGCCTGATCTGTGGTGCCGCCGCGACATGCCGCGCGCCGCAGATGGCCGTCGCGCCAGAGTGGAAGCTGGCGCTTTTCTGCCGCTGGGCAGGTGATTGTCAGAAAAATATCTTTCATGGTCAAAAGAAAAATACTTTTCTTCTGGGGAATTTACGCTAGAATAGCTCCATCGTCTTACCTGACCCGTCAATTGTCTGGCCTTGTCCCGGGAACCCGAACCCTTTCCAGGACGCTTGCAGTGCCGCCATGGCACGCCGCAAGTCCGCATTGTCACGCGGAAGTTCACGCCCCCGACCGCTCATCCTTGCAATTCCTGGCGCTATGCCGACACGCCTCAATGCAGCGTGTATTCAGCTCCAGTGCCCCTTGCTGCGCCCACTGAATACTTACTTACTGGATACCATCATGAAAAACTTGCCTAAAATCGCCCTGTCCCTGATCGTTGTCGGTGCGTTTGCCCACGCGAACGCCAGCACCATCACCGTGTCCACCGGCTATTCGAACGCTGGCGCGCAAAGCTCCGCCGCCGCCTATGAATCCGCAGTGAACGCCGCCGTGGCCACGCCAGGCGCCGGCTATGGCTCGACGACGATTGCCAGCTACGATAACGTCAACAACAGCGGCTTGTTCGGCAGCGGCTCGAACATCGCTTTCAAATCCGTCATCAACTTTGGCGTCAGCGCGGCCGATGCGGGCGCCTGGAGCTTCCGCAGCGGCGTTGACTTCGGCAAGGGCGGCGCCCTGTTCCTGGACGGCGTGGCGCTGGACTTCAAGAGCAATGACATGTGGTGGGCAGGCAACTACAACAATGGCAGCCAGTTCCTCAGCGGTTCGAGCGCCTTGTCGGCCGGTAACCATACCCTGAGCATTTATGGCCTGGAAGGTTGCTGCGATGGCGGCCAGCAAGCGCAGTTCAAGGCGGGCAACAGCAATTTCGTCAGCTTCGGCGCCAACGATGGCTTGATCTCGGCCGTCCCTGAGCCAACCACCTACGCCATGCTGCTGGTCGGCCTGGGCTTGCTGGGCTTTACGGCGCGCCGCAAGCAGGAAGCCAAGTTCTAAACAGCGATACGCTGCGCGCCTCGCGGCGCACTTAAAAAAAGCCCGCCGGTCTGTCAGGACTCGGCGGGCTTTTTGCCTGGCGGCGCTTGCATCGTCAATCGCCGCTGTCTTCGTCTTCGTCGGCGCCCTTGGCCGCCTTGCCCCGTTCGGCGTCGACGGCGCGCTGCAGGCTGGCCGCGTCGCGGAAGAAGGCATCCGTCGTGTGATTCGGGCTCAGGCGCAAGGCCGGCGGGTAGATCGCCGACATGTACGCCTCGTCGGCCAGGCGGCCGCTGATCTGCAGGTTGCTCAGCAAAATCAGGGTCGAGCCAAGGATGGCCAGCACGACGGCGACGAGGCCGAAGCGGCGCGGATGCTGGGGCTTGATCGTGCACAAATGGTAGTAGATCATGGCGCAGACGATGACGATGAACACATGCCGTCCGTAGCGCGTCAGCGCTTCCAGCGAGAACGCATACGCCGCCACCTTGCTGCCCAGTTCCCACACTTCCATGGCCAGCAAGCCGCAACCGATGATGAACAGGTGGCGGCCGAAGCGCGCCACATGGCCGAACAGACGGTTCGCCACGGCCCAGATCGACGACCACACGAGGCCGCCGGCCAGCGCGGTGGCGATGATCATCAGGTAGGAAATCGGATCGAAGGCATCGGCATCGCTGAGCCAGTTGCTGAAGGCGGCCGAAGCGCCGATCATGGCCAGGCCGGCGACGGCCGGGCGCAAGCCTTCCCAGTCATGCCTGGTCGTGTCGCCCAGTTCGGGCGCCACCGGATGGTCGCTGGCGCGCACGCGCAGGCGCGTGTGGCCCAGGCGCACGATGCTGTTGCCGTTCAGGGCCACTTGCGCTTGACGCTGTCCCCGGTGGATCACGCCGTTATGGCTGCCCAAGTCGCGCAGCAGCAGGCCGCCTGCGCCATCGTCCTCGACAATGGCGTGCTCGGCCGCCGTATGCGGATCGTCGAGGATGAAGTCGTTGTCATAGCCGCGGCCGATGCGGATCGGCAGGGACTCCATCCGCTGGCGCCGCTGCACTTCGCCATTCTCGGCGAGGATTTCAAGGTAATAGGGCGGCTTCATGGCTTGCGGCTGCTTTCCCGCGACAGCGCTTCGAGGAAGGTGCGCGTGACGCGCATGCCGTTGGCGTAGGACACGCCGCGCGCGTCGATGCGGCTTTGCAGGCTCATCAGTGGCTCATCGGTGCTGGCGGCCAGCAGGGCAAAGTCGTACAGGCCCGTAAACTTGCGGTAGGCGCGCACGCACAGCACGGCGCGCAGGGGCAGGGTCTTGTTCTTGACGAACTGTTCGGTGCAATGGGGGCCTGTCAGGTGCGCGCTCTTGTAGCTGCCGAAACTTTCATTCTTGAACGAGGCGCTGGCCAGCTCGGAAAAGCGCAGCGGGCCCAGTTCGCTGCTGCGCAGGAATTCGTGGCGCATCGACACCTGCCCCGTCTGCAGGGCGCCGGAAATGAAGATGGCCGACTCCATGGCGCAACTGGTGTTGTCGAGCAAATAAGGCTTGTCGGACTTGACGTTGGAGCGCCCCCAGCAGCGCATCTGGTCGGACTCGCGCACGGGCACGCGGTACGGGCCCATGGCTTTCAAGCTCAACCGCGTGTCGAGCAGGCGCGCCAGCATGACGTCCTGGTGCGCCAGCAGTTGCGCCGTCACCAGCGGCTTGAAGTCTTTCGGCGGCTTGCCTTGCTGCGCGACCTTGGCCAGCAATTGCTGGGCATAGCGGGCCGGCACGAGAAAACTGACGAGTTCGCCGTCGAGGCGTTTCGACACGTTCACGCCCGCGACGTCGCCATTCGCAGTGACGCTGGGGCCGCCGCTCATGCCGGAATTGATCGGTCCCGTAAACATCAGCTGGTCGTAGAAGCTGCGCGTGACGACGCCGTTGTACGAGCCTTCCGAAATGGCGAAACCCAGGTCCAGCGGGTTGCCCATCGAGTACAGGTACTGGCCCTGCGTCAGGGGTGCCAGCGCTTCCGGCATCTTGAAAAAGCCCGTGCCATGGCGGTTCACGCGCAGCACGGCCAGGTCGTGCAGCACGTCGACGGCCAGCAATTCCACATTGCCCCGCTGGCCGCTCGTGTCGACCCATTCGCCCACATAGGTGTCCGGGTCGAGGGCGAATTGCGACACGACGTGATAGTTGCTCACCACCAAGTCGCCCGTGCCGATCAAAAAGCCCGAGCCGACGGACGATTGCGTGCGGCCGTTTTTCAGCAGCACGCGCACTTGCAGGATGTCGGCGCGCGCGGCCGTGTACAGTTTTTGCGCGGCCGACGAGGGCGGCGGCAGGGCCGCATGTTCGGTGGCGGCAGGCGCGGCGGTGGCCGGCGGCGGCTTGGCGGGGGGAGTCGAAGCGGCGGTGGCCGCGGCTGGCGCCGGCGCCGGGGCCGGGGCCGCGTGGGCGCCTGCGCCAGCGCACAGGCTGGCCAGCAAGCAGGCGTAGTCAGAGAATTTCATGCATCCTTTGTGCGTGAGCAGGAGCGAAACGGGGGGCGCGCTGCCGCGCCGGCGCGGCAAGCCGGTTGGCAATTACAGGGCGCCGTCTTCCAGCGCCGGCGCCGTTTCCGGCGTCATCATGTGGCCCAGTTTGCTTTGCTTGGTATTCAGGTAGTGCTGGTTGAACGCATTGCGGTTGACCAGCAGCGGCACCCGTTCGGCCACCGTGATGCCCAGCGCTTCCATGGCCGCGATCTTGCGCGGATTGTTCGTCATCAAACGCAGGCTGTGGATGCCGAATTGCGCAAACATGGGTTTGCACAAGGTGTAGTTGCGCGCGTCAGCCTTGAAGCCCAGCTGTTCATTCGCCTGCACCGTGTCGGCGCCTGCTTCTTGCAGGCGGTAGGCGCGGATTTTATTGATCAGGCCAATGCCGCGCCCTTCCTGGCGCAGGTACAGCAAGATGCCGCGGCCTTCCTCGGCGATGCGTTTCAAGGCACCCTCGAGCTGGGCACCGCAGTCGCAGCGCTGCGAAAACAGCACGTCGCCCGTCAGGCACTCGGAATGCACGCGCGCCAGCACCGGTTCGCCGTTGCCGATATCGCCCAGCACCATGGCCAGGTGTTCCTTGCCCGTGGCGTGCTCGACAAAGGCGTGCAGGGTGAACTGGGCCCACGGCGTCGGCAGTGCGCAGGAAGTCGTGTAATCCAATTCGCCTGTCGCCAGGAGGTCTGCGCCGCTTTGCATGGTTGTGCTCATATAAGTAATTGTCAAAAATAAAAGGCGCGCGACACCACTCCGGTGCCGGCGCGCCTTGCCATCATACCAAAAAGCAGGGAAACGTTTTCCCTGGCTGCCATTCGGTCGTTGCAATGTCTGGTGATGAACCTTACTTAGGGGCACTTCCTCCTTTTACAAGGTCGATGGCGGGCTATGCCTGGCGGATGCCGCCGCCAGGCACGTCACATCAACTGCCGATGCGGCCGCCGTCGTTCTTGGTAATCACGATGGTGGCCGAGCGGGGGCGCTTGCCGGCGCCGTAACCGGCGTTGGCCGGCCATTGGCTCGTGTACTTGGACGGATCGCCGATGTTGGCCAGCGCGGTGTTTTCGCCCGGATGCTGGATATTGATGAACATGGTCTTGCCGTCGGGCGTTTCGCTGATGCCCGTGATTTCCGAGCCGACCGGCCCCACCAGGAAGCGCTTGAGCGTGTCGGCCGTGGGTTTCTTGCCGATGAAGGTGTCGACCGCCAGGTTGCCGCCGGCCGCCGTGGCGTAGTTCAGGGTGGACTTGGCGCCGTCGCCCACTTTGCCGGGAATGGCCGCGAGCATCATGCAGTTGGTCACGTCCGTGTACGCGCCATCGTCCGTCTGGATCCAGCAGATGCCCGTGTAGGGGCTGAAGGCCAGGCCGTCCGGGCTCGAGAAATCCTGGTCGGCCGTCAGGTTCGACAGGTTGATCTTGCTGGCGTCGGCGCCGCTCTCGGCGCCAAACAGGTAGACATCCCACGTAAAGCTGGTGGCCGCGGCCGCGCCCGTGCCTTCCTTGAAGCGGATGATGTGGCCGTTCGGATTGCCGTTCTGCGCGCTGCTGCCCTTCATGTCCGTGTAGGCGCGCGGGTTGGCGCTGTCGGGCGCCAGCTGCGACGAGCCGCTCGGATTGACGGTGCGGTTCGAGTTGTTGGTCAGCGTGTAATAGATCTCGCCATTGGCCGGGTTGACCGAGCACCATTCCGGACGGTCCATCTTCGTCGCGCCCACGGCGTCGGCCGCCAGGCGGGCATTGACCAGCACGTCGGCCAGGTCGGCGAACTTGTAGGCGCCGTACGCCTGGATCTGCGCGTTCGACAGGGACAACTCGATCCACTGGCCCGTGCCGTCGGCGGCCAGCTTGGCCACGTACAGCTTGCCCGAATCGAGGTATTTGTCGCCGGTGGCGATACGGTCCGCAGGCGTCGCATCCGCGGCGGCCCAGACGGCCGTCGTGACGAATTTGTAGATGTATTCGTTGCGCGAATCGTCGCCCATGTAGACGGCCAGCTGCTGGCCCACGGTTGGCACGCTGAAGGCGGCGCTTTCGTGCGCGTAGCGGCCCAGCGCCGTGCGCTTGCGGATCGCCTTGGTCTTGTCGTACGGGTCCATCTCGACGATGTAGCCCATGCCGTTCAATTCATTGCGGTAATCGTCGCTGCCGTCGGCTGATGCGCCGATCTTGCTCAGGTTCCAGCGCGCGTATTTGTCGTCGCTGCCGCCCGTTTCCCAGCCGTGGCGCGAGGCGCCGCCCTGGCTGCGGCCATAGCGGTTCAGCGACACCACGGACTTGTCGCCGCGCGCCGCGTTGTCGGTGGCCGAGCGCGTGAAGTAGCCGGCCCAGTTTTCTTCGCCGGAGAGGTAGCTGCCCCATGGCGACTTGCCCGTGCCGCAGTTGTTGATGGTGCCGCGCGTCTTGGTGCCGGTCGGCGAATACTTGGTCACCACGAGGGCGTTGCCGCGCACGGGGCCGGCAAGCTCGATGTCCGTCAGCGGCGTGACGCGGCGGTTGAAGGCGGAATCGTTGACGGTGGCCCAGGCGCTGCCCGTCTTTTTGACTTCCACCACGCTCAGGCCGTGGACGGCCACTTCCTTGTCGACTTCGGCGGCGGGGCGCGGCAGCGTGGTGGTGCCGCCATTCACGTGCAGGAAGTGCGAGGACAGTTTTTCGTCCGTGGTCGCTTCGTGGTTCATCGCCAGCAAGCCCCGTTCGGCGCCGGAGGCCAGCGGCGCGCCGGCGGCGGACAGGCCGTAGTATTCCATGCCGTCGTGGTGGTCGCCGGCGCGGTTGTCGAAATCGGTATCGCTGCCGTCATTCTTGTAGGCTGGCGTGGCCGCGCGCAGCGAGTCGCCCAGCGCATACAGCGCGGTGGCCGTGTAGCCGGCCGGCACCGACACGACGTCGGCCAGGCTTTTCGGCACGGCCGTGAAGGCCAGCAGTTTTTCGGGTGCCGGCGTTGGCGTCGGTGTGACGGCCGCCGCATCGCTGCCGCCGCCACAGGCGGACAGACCCATCGAACCCATGACGGCGGTAGCGGCCGTGACGGCGCTGCCGCGCAGCCAGTTGCGGCGGCTCAGGCGGGCGTTCAGGATGCTGTTGAAATGGTTGTCGTGGGACGCGTTGCTGTCGATGTCGTTCAGATCGGTGGCGCGGATGGCCAGATCGTTGGGCTTGTTCATGGGCTGCGATGTCCTGTGGTTGCGTGATTTAAAGGCAACCGCATGATAGTCAGCGTATGTGACAGCGCCATGTCAGCTTGATGACAAAACGATGACAGGCTGCCGGCCGGACCGGACGCGTCGATGACGGGTCCGTCCGGTCAGGCAGCCTTGGCCTCACTTGGCCTGGCGAAAGCCGCGCTCCACCAGCAAGAGCATGCCGCCGAAGATGGACAGGTTCTTCAGGAAATTCGTCAGCTGGTCCTGGAAGTGGGCCGCATCGGCGCTCCAGAAGGCGTGGAAGATCACGGTGGTCGGAATCAGGAACAGCGCCAGGGCCAGCGCCGCCCAGCGCGCCTGCCACCCCGTGATCAGCAGCAGGCCGCCGCCCACTTCCAGGGCGATCACGCCCACCAGCAAGATATTGGCGATCGGCAAGCCCTGGCTGGCCATGTAGCCGGCCACCCCCGCAAAGCCGCCGATTTTCAGCAGGCCCGAGACAAAGAACAGCACGCCAAGGGCGGCACGGCCGAGGGGCAGCAATACGTTGGTTCTGTTTTCCATGATTTTCTCTTTCTTTGTATTTATCAATTATTTCGGTAAATCGAAGACCAGAAACTCTGCGTCCTCTGCTTGCGTGAGGATCACGGCCGCTTCCTGCGTCAGTTTCAGCGCATCGCCCGCTTTCAAGGGCGTGCCGTTGACGACCAGGCTGCCGCGGATCAGGTGCACGTAGGCGAGGCGGCCTTCTTCCAGCGCATGTTCGGCTTGCTCGCCTTCCTGCAGGATGCTGGCGTAGATGGCCGCATCCTGGTGGATCAGCACGGAACCCTGGCGGCCGTCGGACGAGGCGATCAAGCGCAGCTTGCCCCGTTTGCTTTCCGGCGTGAAGTGTTTCTCTTCATAGCTGGGGGGAATGCCCGTCACGTTCGGCTGGATCCAGATCTGCAGGAAGTGCAAGCCATCCGTGTTTGAATGGTTGAACTCGCTGTGGCGCACGCCGCTGCCGGCGCTCATGCGCTGCACATCGCCGTAGTGCAGCACGGAACCGGTGCCCATGCTGTCCTTGTGCTCGAGCGCGCCGTCGAGCACATACGAAATGATTTCCATGTCGCGGTGGCCGTGCGTGCCGAAACCCTGGCCTGGCGTGACCCGGTCTTCATTGATCACCAGAAGGGGGCCAAAGCCCATGTGCAGCGGATCGTGGTAGCTGCCGAAGGAAAAGCTGTGGTGGGAATTGAGCCAGCCGTGGTTGGCGGCGCCGCGTTCTTCGCTATGACGAATCTGTAACATGGTGAACTCCGTTTCTAAAGGTTAATGTGCGATAATTTCGAAGGACCGTTGCCTGGCGCTATGCCTTGGCTTCTCTCTGCCCTTCGCTGTACGATGAACAAAGTATAGGCGCCTCAGAAGAGAAAGAAAAACGGAAAATCTTGCGACCTATGATCGAAAAAATCGAATGTTAAGACTGAGCCTGGAAGCGCTGCAAATCGTCGACGCCATCGACCGCCGTGGATCGTTCTCGTCGGCCGGCAAGGAGTTGCATAAAGTCCCGTCCACCATTTCCTATACGGTGGCCAAGCTCGAGGACGACCTGGGCGTGCAGGTGTTCCAGCGCAATGGCCCGAAAGTCATGTTGACGGCGGCTGGCCAGGAATTGCTGAAAGAGGGCAGGTATTTGCTGAAGGCGGCGCAGGACCTCGAACACCGCGTGCGCAGGGTGGCGTCCGGCTGGGAAACGGAATTGTCCATCGGCATCGATTCCATGTTTTCCGCCGTGGCCCTGGCCGACGACGTGCGCGCCTTTTACGACGTGGCGCAGCAGACGCGCTTGCGCCTGTCGCAAGACACCCTGTCGGGTACCTGGGAGGCGTTGCTGGACCGGCGCGCCGATTTGCTGGTGGGCGCGCCAGGCGACGGGCCGGCGGGCGGCGGCTATATCGCGCAGCCGATCGGCATGCTCGACTTCGTCTTTACCGTGGCGCCCACGCATCCGCTGGCGCAGGTGGCCGAACCCTTGTCGCGCGGCCATTTGCAGCAGCACCGGGCCGTGGTGGTGGCCGATTCGGCGCGCCAGATGGCGCCGCGCACGGTGGGGCTGCTGCTGGGGCAAGATGCCTTGAGCGTGCCGAACATGCAGGTCAAGTTCGATTACCAGGTGCTGGGGCTGGGCTTTGGCTTCCTGCCGGGGCCGTGCGCGCGCGCCGCCATCGCGCGTGGCTTGCTGGTGGAAAAGGCCGTGGAAGAGCCGAAACCGTCGGAAACGTTTTACCTGGCCTGGAGAGTGGGCGAGGATGGCGCCGCGCTGCGCTGGTGGATGGCGCGCATGCGCGAACCTGATGTGTTTGCTCGCCTGGCGCAACATCTGCCCGGCCATTCGGCGTAGGCCTTAAAATGTTGACATACGCCAACACTTTTAAGTTACCATATTCACAGTATTTCCCGCCCGACCTCCACGCCCCACAGTGGGATTTTGATGATTACACACACCGCAGCGCCCCTGATACCTTCCCCTGACCTGGTCCAAGAGTGGGGTTGCCATGCTTGAGGCGAAGGTCGCGCTGTGCCTGCGCCTGGCCCAGGATGCCCGTGAACAGGCGGGCCCGCAGCAGGCCGCCACCCTGGCGCGGCTGGAGGAAGAGCTGGAGCGGCTGCGCGGCGCCAGCCGGCCCGTGGTGCGCGTGGCGCCCCCCGACGCCTTGCTGGAAATCGATCCCGACGGCTTTTTGATCGGCTGGAACCATGGCGCCGAACAGATGTTCGGCTATTCCGAACTGGAAGCCCTGGGCCAGCACATCCTGTTTTTGTATCCGGAAGACGACGCGGAAGCGAGCGTGCTGGAACTGCATTTCACGCAGGGCGACGTGGCCACCGATGTGCGCCGGCGCAAGAAGTCGGGCATGGTGACATGGCTGCGCATGCACCGCCATGTGATCCACGACCAGGCGGGCAAGGGCTGCGGCATGGCCGTGCGCCTGTCGGCCATGAGCGAGCCGCTGTCCGACGTGGACAAGGTCCGGTTGCACGCCCGCATCATCGAAGACAGCGAGCAAGCCGTGCTGATCACGGATGCGGAAGAGCGCATCGTCTCGATCAACAGCTCGTTTTCCCGCATCACCGGCTATTCGCCGGCCGAAGCCATCGGCCGCACGCCGGACTTGCTGCGCTCGGGCGTGCACGATCCGGATTTCCGCGCCAAGGTGCGCGCCGCCATGCGCGGTCACGGCTCCTGGCGCGGCGAAATCATCGGCAAGCGCAAGAATGGCGAACTGTTCCCGCAAGACGTCACCATCAGCGTCGTGCGCGACGAATTCGGCGAAATCAGCCATGTATTTTCCCTGTTTTCCGATATCTCGGTGCACAAGGATGCCGAGGCGCGCATGCAGCGCATGGCCAACTACGACAGCCTGACGGGCTTGCCCAACCGCTGCCTGCTGAACCAGCTGGTCGACCAGGGTCTGGCCGAAGCGAAACGGCAAGGCACGCATGGCGCGCTGATGGTCATCGACATCAGCCGCATCGGTTCCATCAGCGACACGCTGGGCCATGAAGTGGGCGACCAGCTGGTGATCGCCATCGGCCAGCTGTTCCGCGGCGCCCTGCGCGACGCGGACATCCTGGCCCGCGTCGACAACAGCAAATTCGTCGTGGCCCTGCTGCACATCGAAAAGCGCGAACACGCGGCCAACGTGGCGCAAAAGCTGCTCAACCTGCTCGAGGCGCCGATCAATATCGACGCGCACGCGCTGCACGTGGGCGCCAGCATCGGCATCACCGTGTATCCGGAAGACGGCCTGGAAGCGCCGGCCCTGTTCCGCTTTGCCGACGTGGCCGTGGCCAAGGCGGGGCAGACCATCGAATCGACCTTCCTGTTCTACCGCGAAGACATGAACCGCAGGGCCAAGGAGCATCTGCGCCTGGAAAGCGAAATGCGGCTGGCGCTCGGCGACAAGGAGCTGGAATTGCATTACCAGCCGAAAGTGAGCCTGGCCAGCGGACGCATCGTAGGCGCGGAAGCCTTGCTGCGCTGGAAGCATCCGATGCGCGGCATGGTTTCGCCCGGCGTCTTCATCCCCGTCGCCGAGGAAACCAGTCTGATTCTGGAGCTGGGCACCTGGGTGCTGGACGAGGCGTGCCGCCAGATCCGCAGCTGGGAAGACCGTGGCCTGCACATGCCGGCCATCGCCGTCAACCTGTCGGCGCGCCAGTTCGATGAACAGTTGCCGGCGCGCATAGCGGCCGTACTCGAGCGCTACCAGGTGCGGCCCGACCAGATCATGCTGGAAATCACGGAAAGCCTGCTGATGCGCGGCGCCGACAAGGTCATCGGCATCATGAACCAGCTGGTGGCCATGGGACTGGCGCTGGCGCTGGACGACTTCGGCACCGGCTATTCCAGCCTCGCCTACCTGAAGAAATTCCCCATCAGCACATTGAAAATCGACCGCTCCTTCGTCATCGGCTTGCCCTTCGAGGAAAACGATTGCGCCATCGCCCGCGCCATCGTCACCATGGCGCAGCAGCTGCGCCAGGAAATCGTCGCCGAAGGGGTGGAAACGGCCGAGCAGATGCGCTTCCTGCGCGAACTCGGCTGCGACCAGCTGCAAGGCTATCTGTTCAGCCCGGCCGTGCCGGCGGCCGAATTCGAGCTGATGCTCGATGAAGGCCGGCAATTGCGCCTGGAAGAGGCGGTCTGAACCGGCGTCGCTCAGACGCGCAGCAGTCCGCGAAAGCCCCGGCTCGCATAATACGATTCGGCGCCGTTGTGATAGACGAAGACCTGGTCATAGCGGCGGTCGCCAAACAGGGCGCCGCCCAACGCCCGGATGCTGTCCGGCGTGGCGATCCAGCTCGAGGTCTTGCGGTCGAACGGTTCCAGCTCTTGCAGCTGCCGGTACTGCGCCTGCGTCAGCAAGGCGATGCCCATCGCCTGCGCCATGGCGAGCGCGCTGCCGGCCGGCTTGTTGGCCTTGCGCGCAGCCAGGGCCGCCGCGTCGAAACACAGGCTGCGCCGGCCGATCGGGCTTTCTGTTGAGCAATCGCAAAACGTGACGGCGTCCGTCTCGCCGGCGTGCCCGATGACGTCCGGTTCGCCGCCCGTGTCTTCCATTTTCTGCAATGCCACCAGGCTGGCGGGAGCGGCGTTCAAGCGCGCCAGCACCTTGTCCCAGGTCCATCCCGGATGGCGGTGCATGTGCCGGCTGAAGCGGGTTTGCAAGGTGCGGATCAAGTCATCATGCATGGCGCGGCTCCCTGGAAGTTCAGCGATATGGCCGATTATAAGACGCGATGCCGGCGGGCGGCGCTCATCCCAGCTGCACTTTTTCCAGCAGATAATCGAGCATCACGCGCACCCTGGCCGGCACTTGCAGGCCCGGTCCCACGAAGACGGCGTGCACGAGTTCCTTGTCGCCGGGATTGTAGTCCTGCAGCACTGGCATGAGTCGGCCTTGCTCGATGTCGCGCTGCACGTGCTGGCGCGAAAAGCGCCCGAGACCCATGCCCGCCAGCACCAGCTGGCGCATGCTTTCGCCATCGCTGACGCAGGTATTGCCCTGCGGCGCCACCTGCAAGGTGCCGCCGCTCCCGTCGAGGAAGGGCCACGTTTCGTTCTGGCAGCGGAAGTTGAAGGCCAATAAATTGTGTTCAGATAATTCCTGCGGCGTGCGCGGCAGGCCGTGGCGCGCCACGTAGGCTGGCGAGGCGACGACGACCATCGTGTCTTCGCCCAGTTTGCGCGCCACCAGGTTCGATGCCTTCAGCGTGCCCGTGCGGATGGCGATGTCGGTGCGGTCTTCCAGCAGGTCGACGATGGCGTCGCTGACGACGACGTCGAGCACGATGTCGGGATAGCGCTGCGCGAACTCGGGCAGGATGGGCAGCAGGTGGCGCACGCCGAACGGCACGAAACAGTTGATGCGCAGGCGTCCGCGCGGCGCGGCGCCCTGCGATGCTTCGCGCTCGGCGCCATCGATATCGTCGAGGATGCGCTTGCACTGCACGAAGAAGGCGTCGCCCTCGGGCGTCGTATGCAGCTGGCGTGTGCTGCGCTGGAGCAAACGGGCGCCGAGCCGCGCTTCCAGGCGATTGACGAGCTTGCTGACGGCCGACGGCGTCAGGGCCAGGCGGCGCGCGGCGGCGGAAAAGGCACCCGTTTCCACCACGGCCACGAACACGGCCATCTCGAACGCGCGGTTGATGTCTTGCCTGGCCATTATTGAATCCATTTCACAGGTGTTTCCATTATTAGAGTCTATATCAAAAGTATTTATCTCGATACACTGGCCCGCTTGAACTATTTTTTGGAGCCATCATGACCACCGCACACCCTGTTTCCCCTTCAGCCAGCACCATGCCGCCCGGCGTGCTGGCGCTGGCCGTCGGCGCCTTTGCCATCGGCGTGACCGAATTCATCGTCGTCGGCATCTTGCCCGCCATTGCAAAAGATTTGCACATTTCCATCGAATCGGCCGGCTCGCTGGTGAGCCTGTACGCGCTGGCGCTGGCCATCGGCACGCCGCTGCTGGTGCTGCTGATGTCGCGTTTGCCGCGCAAGGCGGCCTTGCTGGGGCTGATGAGCGTGTTCCTGGCCGGTAATTTGCTGGCCGCCTTTTCCCACACGTTCGAATTGTTGCTGGCGGGACGGGTCATCACGGCCGTGGCGCACGGCACCTTTTTTGCCATCGGCGCCACCGTGGCCGCCAGCCTGGTGAACAAGGCGCAGGCGGGCAGGGCGATTTCCGTGATGTTTGCGGGACTGACGCTGGCCATGGTGATCGGCGTGCCGTTCGGCAGCTTCCTCGGCAACCTGATGGGCTGGCGCTTGCCCTTCTTTGCCGTGGTGGTGTTGGCTGCGCTGGGTTTGGGCGCCATGGCGCGCTGGCTGCCGGCCGGTTTGCAGCAGGGCAAGGGCGGCAAGGCCATGACGCAGCTGGCGGCCCTCGGCAGCGGCCCCATCCTGACGATGATGGCGGTCACCACCTTCGGCTTCGGCAGCAGCTTTGCTGCGTTCACGTTTATTACGCCCATCCTGACGGATGTGACGGGCTTTTCCGCCACCATGGCCAGCGCCCTGCTGATCGTGTTCGGCGTCGCCACCTTTGCCGGCAACCTGGCGGGCGGCTACCTGACGAGCCACCTGGGCTGGCAAAACGCCCTGCGATCGATGCTGCTGTTGCTGGCCGCCACGCAAGTGGGCGTGGCGCTGGCCATCACGTCCCAGTGGCTGATGACGGTGATGCTGTTCGTCTGGGGCGTGTTCGCCTTCGGCCTGTCGCCGGCCCTGCAGGCGGGCATGCTGGCCACGGCCGAGCGCTACACGCCGCAAGCCGTCGATTTTGCCTCGGGCCTGAATATTTCCGCGTTCAACCTCGGCATTTCCTTCGGTTCCATGCTCGGTGCGCTGATGGTGTCGCGCCAGTTGATGGCGTCGTCGCCATGGGCCGGGGTGGCGGCTGCCTTGCTGGCCCTGTTGCCGCTGGCGTGGCTGGCGCGCAGGAACCGGGCCGCCCACGTGGCGGGGGCGGCCGCGCACTGAGCGCGGTCCGCCTTATTCCAGCAGGGCGGCGATCGCCAGCGGCGTGCCGCCGGTGAGTACCTGGCCCCCGTCCGGATGCGCATGGAAACGGAAGGCGTAGACGCGAAAGCCGCTGGCGGCGTCGCCGGGAAAGGCGGGGCCGTCCTGCGCCGCCAGCGGGAACGCCGCGCCATCTCCGCCCTGATAGCGCACTTGCGCCGCATCCGTCCTCGCATACGCAAACTGCACGCCGGCGCAGCGCTTGCCGCCAGCGCTGCCGGCGTAGCGCGTATAGGCGAGGAATTGTTCGCAGGCGGCGCGCAGGTCGGCCGCCGCATACACGCCATCGGGCCGCGTGACGATGGAGACCCAGGCGCTTGACGAGATCTGCCCCGGCTTGCGGTTCCAGGTCAGCTCCGCGTTGTCGTCATAGGCAGCCTTGGAAAACGGGAAAACGGCGCGCCCCAAAGCATCGAGCGGCAGCGCCAGCTGCGCGTCCTTGCCGTGCAAGGTCAGGCGCAAGCCATCCGTGGACACGCTGGCGTCGCGCGGACGCAAGCGCAGATGCTGCTGCAGCAATTGCTTGGGCTTGCCGTACTTCTCGAACCAGATCATGTGGCGGTAGGCGTCGCGATACGCGATCCAGTCGCCGCCTTCCTGGGCGCCTGCGAACGCGGGCAGCAATGCCAGGCCGAGAAGCAGGGATGTGCGCATGCCGCTTAAAACCGGTAACCGAGGCCGGTGGACCAGCTGATGACGTTGCGCCGTTCGATGACGGGACTGCCGGCCGGCCCGCTGCCCAGCCGCGTGCCCGTGACGGCGCTGTTGAGCAGCCACTTGCTGCTCAGCGCCCAGTTCCAGTTGACGCCTGCCTCGATGGCGGTGACGCCGCCGGCCGGGCGGTAGTCGCGCGCGCCGCCGGCAGCAACGCTGACGGCGTAGCGCTCCTCCATCACGGCGCCGCTGGCCAGCGACACGCCGGCCGACAGGGTCACCGTATGATGGGCCGCCAGCGAGGGCAGGGTCTTTTGCACGGCGAGCTGCGCGCGCCAGCCGTGCGCGCTCGTGTCGTACACCAGGTTCGACGTGACGCGCATCTGCTCGCCCAGGTAATAGCCATAAAAGCCGCCCACGTCGGGCGAGCCCTTGATGCTCCGCGTGCCGCGCAGGCGCCAGCCATCTTCCGGATCGCGCGCATTGCTGGCGGCCAGCAGCGGGCCGTATTCAATGCCCGGCGTGGCCGACAGGTGCATGCCCGCCACGCCGCTGGCCGAGACGAACACGCCATTGCTCCACTGGACCTGCAGCAGCGGCCGCAGGACGGCGGCGCGCGGCGCGCCATCGTCCGTCGCGGAGCTGCCCGTGACGGCCGCGCCCACGTACATGTCCCGGCTCCCGTCGGGCATCATCTGCGCGCCGGCGCCGCCGGCCAGCAGCAGCGCCGGCAGCAACAGCCGGGGAGAAAACCGGGGAGAAAAACGGGGAGCGAACTTGTGCATGCCATCCTTTAAAAACCGAAACGGACACCGAGCGCGATGCGGTTCATCGTGCTGTCGAGTCCTTCGTATCTGACTGTCGGGGCGTGCTCCCATTCGAGCTGCAGCGCCACGTCCTTGTTGATCTGGTAAGCCGCTCCCGCGCTCGCGTACAGGCCCGTCTTGCCGGCCGATTCACCGGGCGGCGCATTCCTGCCGTCGATGGAGAATTTGACGCGGCTGCGCGCCATGCCCGCCTTGGCGAACAGCGACCAGTCCTCGTCCAGACGCCAGGTGCCGCGCGCCGCCAGGTAGGCGGCGCTGGGGCGCACCCTGAGCCGGTAGCCGGGGTCGAGGTCGAAGCGGGTCGCGCCGCCGCTGGCGCGGTAGCCGCCCTCCAGCGCCCAGGCCGGCGTCAGTTCATAGCCGGCGAAGACGCCGAAAGGCAGCGCCTTGCCGCTCGCGTCGCGCTGGCTTGTCGCGCCGCCAGCCGCATACTGGATCTTGCCGTCGCTGGCCGGGCTGATGTTGGCACCCACGTACAGGCCTTCGGCGTGGACGAGCGAGGTGGCGGCGACGGCGAGCAGGGTGCTGCATGCAAATTTTTTCATGTTCGGATTCCGGTTGAGGTAAGAGCCATGAATGTTAGGCAAACAGCGTCCCGGAATCCGCCCGTGTTTGTCTTCGAATTGTCCTCAATTTGTAGGCCGCATTTGTATAGAAAGTGTAGCAATGTGTACCGGATTGTCGAATTTGCCACAGGCGCGCCGCGCTCCACTACAATACGCCACAAAAATGGCGGCGCGGAGGAGCGATGCAAGGTGTCATGCTGGTGGAGGACGATGCGCGGCTGGCCGCGCTGGTCAAGGAATACCTGGAGCAATACGACTATGCGGTCGACGTGGTCACGCGCGGCGACCAGGCCCTGGCGCGTTTTCGCGATACCCAGCCCGAGCTGGTGATACTCGACCTGACCCTGCCCGGCGTCGACGGCCTGGTGGTGTGCCGCCAGCTGCGCCAGCTCAGCGCCGTGCCCATCCTGATACTGACGGCGCGCGAAGACACCTTCGACGAAGTCTCGGGCCTGGAGCAGGGCGCCGACGACTACGTGAACAAGCCGATCCAGCCGCGCGTGCTGCTGGCCCGCTTGCGCGCGCTGCAGCGGCGCGGCAGCGCGGCGGCCGGCAGCGATATCGTCATCGGCCAGCTGCGCGTGTCGCGCGAGAACCGCGCCGTGCACTGGCGCGGTCAGGAAATCGCCATGAACAGCGCCGAATTCAAGCTGTTCGCCATCCTGGCCGATGCCGCGGGCAAGGTCATGTCGCGCAACGACATCCTCGTCAAGATGCGCGGCATCGAATTCGATGGCCTCGACCGCAGCATCGACAACTGCATCTCGCGCCTGCGCCGCAAGTTCGACGACACCGCCGCCGAGCGCATCAAGACGGTGTGGGGCGAAGGCTACCTGCTCACGCCCTCGGCCTGGGAATGAACCGCCTGTTCTGGCGTTTCGCGCTGCTGGTGCTGCTGGCCATCGCGCTGGGCAGCGGCGTCATTTACTTCACCTTCAGCCGCCTGTTCGGCGATCCGCTCGAGCACATCGCGCGCGACCAGGCGGCCGGCCAGATCTTCCTGCTGGAGCAGTACATCGACCAGGCACCCGCCGACGAATGGCTGCCGCGCCTGAACAAGGTGCGCGAAGTGTCGGACGTCACGCTGGAACTGCAGCCGCTGGCCACGGTATTGGCGGCGCTGCCGGCGGCCCGGCGCGCGCCGCTGCTGCAAGGCGCTGTCGTGATGGACGTGGGCGGCAAGGGCTTTTACCGCCGCGTCGACGTCACGGGCGCGCGCTATGCCGGCAGCGACGACGACGTGCTCCACGCGCAGAAGCTGCCCATCGACGTGGGCCAGGCGCTGCGCATGGAAGCGATCCGTTTCGCCGTCATCGCGCTATGCCTGCTGCTGCCGCTCGGATGGTGTACGCGCGCACACGGCCGCAGCCTGGCGGCGCTGTCGCGCATGGCCGACGATTTCGGGCAGGGCGACCTGGCCGCGCGGGCGCGGGTCAGCCCCGCGTCGAGCATCGCGCCGCTGGCGGGCCGCATCAACGACATGGCCGGGCGCATCGGCTCCCTGCTGGAGGCGCGCAAGCATTTGCTGCTGTCGGTCTCGCACGAGCTACGCACGCCGATCGCCCGGCTGGAATTCGGCCTGGAACTGCTGGCCGCGCGGCATGCGGACGGCCAGCCCGACCTGCAGCGGCGCGTCGACGCCATGGGCGCCGATGTCGATGAACTGAAAACCCTCGTCAATGAGCTGTTGGGCCTGATGCAGCTCGATCATGCGCAGGCGCTGCCGCGCCAGTCGTTCCCCCTGGCGCCCCTGCTGCACGCCTGCCTGGCGGCGGCCTTGCCGCGCCAGGTGGACGCCGGCATCGCCACCGACCTGGGCGAGCTGCGCGGCGACCCCCGCCTGCTGGCGCGCGCCGTCGGCAACCTGCTGGGCAATGCGGCCAAATATGCCGTGGCGCGCGTGGCGCTGTCGGCCTTCCGCGATGGCGAGGCGCTGCGCATCGTTATCGAGGACGATGGTCCCGGCATTCCCGCCGACCAGCGCGAACGGGTGTTCGCCCCGTTCTACCGCCTGGAGCGCGAGCAGGACCATGCGGCCGCAGGCCACGGCCTGGGGCTGGCCATCGCCGCCAGGGCCGTCGCGCTGCACGGCGGCGCCATCGCCATCGACGATTCGCCGCTGGGCGGCGCGCGCTTCACGATTTGTATTCGGGCCTGAGCGCTGCCGCGCCGCGTCTCTGCCGCTGCGCCATGTACGAGCTGCCCATGGACGCGGCCATGATCATGGCAATCGCCAGCCACTGCCCGGCACCGAGCCGCTCGTCGAGCAGGATGTAGGCCAGCATGGCGGCCACGGCCGGTTCCATGCTGCTCATGATGCCGAACGCTTGCGGCGTCAGCCGCTTCAGGGCCACCATTTCCAGCGAAATCGGGATGGCGCTGGAAATGAGGGCCACGCCCAGGCCGATGCCCAGCACGGCGGGCGAGAGCAGGGCGGTGCCGCTGTGCATCACGCCCACGGGCACGACCACCAGCGCGGCCATGGCCAGGCCCAGCGAGACGGAATGGCCCGCATGCAGATGGCTGGCGCGCTTGCCGAAGACGATGTACGAGGCCCAGCAGACGGCCGCGCCCAGGGCGAACAGCACGCCCGTGGGATCGAGATTGCTGATGTCGTGGCCGAGCGGCAACAGCAGCGCCAGTCCCGCCACGGCCAGCGCCACCCAGACGAAGTCGAGCGGGCGGCGCGAGGCCAGCAGCGCCACGGCCAGCGGGCCGGAAAACTCGATGGCCACGGCGATGCCGAACGGGATCGTGCGCAAGGCCATGTAGAAGCACAGGTTGGTCAAGCCCAGCGCCGCGCCGTACAGGGCCACCGTGCGCAGGTCGGCGCGGCTCAGCTGCCAGCGCCACGGGCGCCAGAACAGCAACAGCAGCAGCGCGGAAAAGCCCACACGCACGGCCGTCGTGCCTTGCGCACCGACCAGCGGGAACAGGCTGTGCTTGGCCCATGAGGTGCCCAGCCCCAGCGCGGTGACGGAGCCGAGGATGGCGAGCAGGGGAATGAACGAGGAATAGCGGCGTAATGGCATGGTGATAAAAGGCTTGATATCGGAATGGTGAAAGTTTATTGTGTCTGCTCCGATATTTGCACTGCATTTTGACCTCCATGACGCAACTTTCGCTCACGCCTTCGCCCGACCTCGATGCCTTCGACCTAGCGATACTCGACATCCTGCAGCGCGATAACACGACTTCGCAGCGTGAAATCGCCCAGGCCGTGCATTTGTCGGCGCCGGCCGTGCAGCGGCGCATCCGCCGCCTGCGCGAGAGCGGGGTGATCCGTCATGAAGTGGCCGTGCTCGACGCAAGCCGCCTGGGCCGTCCCTTGATCTTGACGGTGGAAGTGCATTTGCACGACGAGCACCCGCAGCGCACGGCCGGCATGCGCGCGCGCATCATGGCCGAGCCTGCCATCCAGCAGTGCTACGGCATCACGGGCGAGGCCGATTACCTGCTGATCATTACCGCCAGCAGCATGGCCGAATACGAGGCACTGACGGAACGCCTGTTCGGCGGCGACGACAATATCCGGCGCTACCGTACCTCGGTGGCGCTGACCTGCCTCAAGATGGGCTTGCACGTGCCGCTGGCATAGGATCGGGCGGATGACGATCTCCAACAAGAAGCAAGCGGCCGTGACGGCAGCCATGCCCGCCAGCCTGCGCGCCGCCGTGGCCGGCTATCGATGGGTGCGCGACAGCGCCGGTGAATCGGACGCTGCCGTCTATAGGCTGCAGGGCAGGGACGGCGCGCCGGACCTGTTTTTGAAGCATGGCAAGGGTGTTGCCGCCGCCGAGCTGGCCGATGAACTGGCGCGGCTGCGCTGGCTGGCGCAATACCTGCCCGTGCCGGTCGTGCTCCAGTTCGCCCAGGCGGCAGACCCGCAGCAGGCATGGCTGCTGACGGCGGCGCTGCCGGGCAAGACGGCGCACGAATTACTGGAAGCCAATCCCGAGATTGGCCCCGCCGTGGCCGACGCGCTGGCAGCCTTCCTGCGCCGCCTGCATGCGCTGCCCGTCGATGCCTGCCCGTTCGACGCCAGCCCTGCCGTCCGGCTGGCCCAGGCGCGCCAGCGCATCGATGCGGGCCTGGTCGACACCGATGATTTCGATGCTGAACGGAAAGGCTGGACGGCGGAGCAGGTGTGGGCGGCGCTGCAGGTTTGCCAGCCCGTCGCGCCCGACCTCGTCGTCACGCATGGCGACTTCTCGCTGGAAAATATCCTCCTGCACGAAGAACAGGTCTTCGGCTGCCTCGACGTGGGACGGGCGGGCATTGCCGACCGTTATCAGGACCTGGCCATCGCCTGGCGTGCTCTCGGTGAGTTGGATCCCGCGCTACAGCAAAGGTTTGTTGAGCAATATGGGCTCCTTGATATCGATCAAGGCAAGCTGGCATTCCATTTGCTGCTCGACGAGCTGTTTTGACGGTTGTCAGCCATCAAGGCTTTTCGCGCTCCGCATCGCGTTCGCGGCAGCTCAAGGACGCGTAATGGCCTTGGGGCAGACGGGCCTGGATGGCAACCTCGCTCAGTGCATGCCCGATATCGACGGGGTCGGTCAAGGTGCAGCGCTGGGCGATGGCGAACTCCTGCAGCTTCTGCGTGCTGCCCTGCACCTTGAGCGTCACGCCCGCCCCGGGGCTGACGCAGCAGCCGATGTATTGCGTGATGTATTCTTCCTCGATCAGCACCAGTGCATGCCCCATGAAGCCGGCCGGCTTTTTCAACAGGTAATAATCGGTGTAGTCGAAGCGCTGGTCCGGGTGCTTGCCGATGTAGCCTTCGCGCATGTAGGCGGCGATGGCCTTGCCGGAGGTGCCCACTCTTTGCGTCGTGCCCTTTTTCAGGTGCAGCGCCTGGATCAGACCGCTTTCAAGCCCGGGATCGGCAGCGGCCAGGGCGCTGGAGGCGCAGGCGGCGAGAAAAAGCGAGCCGATCAGGCGGCGGGTGCGGCGCCACTCAGCCATGGGAGGGATTGCTTGCATATATTGACGTGTAGGGGAGAAGAAGCGCAGTGTAGCCCACGCCAGTCCGTGTGCGTGGCACAATGCGTGATCCGCACGCCACGTGCCACTGACCCCAGGACTTTCATGACCCGCGCCATCCTCGACGAAGCCCAGATCCATCCCGCCGCCCGCCCTTTGATCGGCAGCAAGCACCAGGACATCGTGCGCGAGGTGCAGGCGGCCATCGCCGCGCACCAGGTAGTGGTGGTCGGCATGGCGCTCAACCCGTTCCCGCGCAAGGCGCGCAAGATACTCGACGTGCTGGGCACGCCTTATCAGTACCTGCAATACGGCAGCTATCTGAACCAGTGGCACTGCCGCAATGCCTTGAAAATGTGGACGGGCTGGCCCACGTTTCCCATGATTTTCGTCAACGGCGTGCTCATCGGCGGCGCCAGCGAGCTGCAAAAGCTCGTGGAAAATGGCGAGTTCAGCGCCATGCTGGCGAAGAAGCTGCGCCAGTTCTGACCTGTTCCTTACTCGCCCGGCCGCCACGGCGACTTGCGCGTGCGCAAGGGGTCGAGCAAGCTGCGTAAATCGTTGTGGTCGAGTTCGTACATCAACGCGATTAAACTGCCCAGTTCGCCCGAGGGAAAGCCCTCGCGCGCGAACCAGCCGAGGTAATGTCCCGGCAAGTCGGCCAGCAAGCGTCCCTGATATTTCCCGTATGGCATTTCGCGCGTGACCAGCAGCGCCAGTTTTTCTGAATTCATGGTGGTGACCCCGTGTTGATGCGGCCAGTGTAGCAGACCATTGCATTGTTGAGTTGGGCGCAATTATCTTCTTCCCGATCAGGTATTTTTCGGAATAAAGAAAACCCCGATACTGCATGCCAACATCATTTATCGGAGTTTGCCATGCCCATTGCCTTGCTCGCGCTGACCCTCAGCGCCTTTGCCATCGGAACCACCGAGTTTGTCATCGTGGGACTGTTGCCCACCATCGCCGCGGACCTGGGCGTCAACCTGCCGTCGGCCGGCCTGCTGGTCAGCCTGTATGCGCTGGGCGTCGCCGTCGGCGCGCCCGTGCTGACTGCCCTGACGGGCAAGATTCCGCGCAAAACCCTGTTGCTGTCGTTGATGGTCTTGTTCACCCTGGGCAATTTGCTGGCGTGGAAATCACCGGGCTATGCAACCCTCGTCGTCGCCCGCATCCTGACGGGGCTGGCGCATGGCGTGTTCTTTTCCATCGGCTCGACCATCGCCACCTCGCTGGTGCCGAAGGACAAGGCGGCCAGCGCGATCGCCATCATGTTTACGGGCTTGACCGTGGCCCTGGTGACGGGCGTGCCGCTGGGCACCTTCATCGGCCAGCATTTCGGCTGGCGCGAAACCTTCCTCGCCGTCTCGGCCCTGGGTCTGGTGGCGTTCATCGGCAGCCTGCTGTACGTGCCGTCGACCATCAAGCACAGCAAGCCCGCCTCGCTGCTGCAGCAAGTGCAGGTGCTGGGCCAGCCCCGGCTGCTGCTGGTGTACGCCATGACGGCCGTCGGCTATGGCGGTTCCTTCATCGCCTTTACCTATCTGGCGCCGATCCTGCAGCAAGTGTCGGGTTTCAGCGCCGGCGCCGTGGGTGCGGTGATGCTTGTGTATGGCGTGTCCGTGGCGTTCGGCAATATCTGGGGCGGCAAGCTGGCCGACAAGAAGGGGCCAGTGCGCGCCCTGAAACTGATCTTCTTGCTGCTGTCCGCCGTCTTGCTGCTGCTGACCTTCACGGCGCCGCATCCCGTGCTCGTCGTCATCACCGTGCTGCTGTGGGGGGCCGTGGCCTTCGGTAACGTGGCCGGTTTGCAAGTGTATGTCGTGCAGCAAGCGGAACACTTCACGCCCCGCGCCGTGGACGTCGCTTCCGGCCTGAATATCGCCGCTTTTAATCTGGGCATCGCCGGCGGCGCCTGGGGCGGCGGCTTGATCGTGGAACACCTGGGTCTCGTGCACACGGGCTGGATCGGCGCGCTGGTCGTGCTGGGCGCCTTCGGCTTGACGGCCTTGAGCGGCCGGATGGACCGTTTGAACCCGATTCCCGTGCGCAGCGGCGGCGAGAAATCGCTGCATGCGGTGGGGCACTAAGCCTGCTTGATCTGCAAGCAAGTTGCTGGCACGGGCGAGAGCAGGGTTTACAATGGTGTTTCCCTTTCTCTCGCCCATATTCCCCATGTCCGATACCGCAATGTCACCGCTGCGCCTGCGCGCCGCCATCAACCCGAAACCGCTGGGCGTCGCCCTGTTGCTCATCGTGCTAGGCGCCTGGTACCTGGCGCTGACGGTGGGCGCCACCCAGTCCGCGCTGTACGTGGTGGGCGCCTTGCTCGGCATCACCCTGTATCACGCGGCCTTCGGTTTTACATCGGCCTGGCGCGTCTTCATTGCCGATGGCCGCGGCGACGGCTTGCGCGCGCAAATGCTGATGCTGGCCGTGGGCGTGGCGCTGTTCTTCCCCGCGCTGTCGGCCGGTACCCTGTTCGGCACGCCCGTGGCGGGCCTGGTGTCTCCCGCCGGCACGTCCGTCATCTTCGGCGCCTTCATCTTCGGCATCGGCATGCAGCTGGGCGGCGGCTGCGCCTCCGGCACCCTGTACACGGTGGGCGGGGGCAGCACGCGCATGCTCATCACCTTGGCCGCCTTCATCGTCGGCTCCGTGATCGGCACGGCGCACATGCCGTTCTGGACGGCATTGCCGCAATTGAAACCCATTTCCCTCGTCACAAGCCTGGGCCTGGTACCCGCGCTGGCGCTGAACTGGCTCGTTTTTGCAATGATCGCCAGCATCACGGTGCTGGTGGAAAAACGCCGTCATGGCAAGCTCGTCGCGACACCGCTGCGCCCGTCGCAGGCGTCGCCCTGGCTGCACGGCCCCTGGCCGCTGGTGGCGGGCGCCATCGCGCTCGTCGTACTCAATTTCATCACCCTGGCGCTGTCGGGCCGTCCGTGGGGCGTGACGTCCGCGTTCGCCCTGTGGGGCGCGAAAGCGGCATCCGCGATCGGCATCGATACTGCCAGCTGGGCCTATTGGTCGTCCAAGGCCAACGCGGCCGCGCTGGCCGCGCCATTGACGCAGGACAAGACTTCCGTGATGGACATCGGCATCGTGCTGGGCGCCATGCTGGCGGCGGCCCTGGCCGGCCGCTACGCGCCCGTGTGGCGCATCCCGCGCCGCTCGATCATCGCCGCCGTCGTCGGCGGCTTGCTGCTCGGCTACGGCGCGCGCCTGGCCTACGGCTGCAACATCGGCGCCTATTTCAGCGGTATCATCTCGGGCAGCCTGCACGGCTGGCTGTGGCTGGTCTGCGCTTTCCTGGGCAACGTCATCGGCACGCGCTTGCGCCCGTGGTTCGGCCTGGAAGTGGAGAAAGTCAAACCGACCGGCTGCTGAGTTATCCACCGTCAATGACCGTACCGAAAACTAATGGAGCAATGTGCATGGATGTCGAGTACCAGGCGTTTTTACACGCGTTTCCCCCGGCGCAGCGCGTGAGCGCCGATGCCGGCAAGCTGGCTGCCTTTACGGAGCACGTACTGGGCGTGGCCTTGCCCGACGACCTCGCGGCATTTCTGCGGCAGGTGGGCGGCGGCTATTTCGGCCGCAACGATCTGTACTTTTTTGGTGACGGCGCAACGCCGGCGCCGCGCGATTGCCTGCAGGAGTGGAACCGTCAAGATTTCTGGACGGAGATTTTCCCGTGCCCGGCAGAGGGCGGTCCCGTGTTCTTTGCCGAAACCTGCTTTGGCGATCAGCTCGGCTACCGCCATGATGGCGACAGCGTGCTCTATTTGCTGTTCGCCATCGATACCTTCGAATCGTTCGTGCTTGCGCATAGCGCACAGGAACTGTTTGCACAGGTGCTGACCGAACGCTTTGCCCTGGTCGATGCGCGTCGCCTGCAGGCCGTCGAAAGCCAGCTTGGCCCATTGCGCCAGGGCATGCATTATGCGCCGCTGGTGAGCCCGCTGCTGGGCGGCAGCGGCGCGGCGGACAACTTCTGCCAGGAAACGCCGAATGTGCACTTCAGAACGGCGCTGGCCGCGCTGCATGCCGCGCGGCGCGCCTCGGGCGGCTAGTGTGGCGGCTGGCTGGGGGGGGGGGGCGCTTTTAGCCGCCTCCAGCAACGGGCGCGGCAATCCGGTGTATATTGCCGCCCACCTTAGCTCAGTACCGTATCTGCCATGTCCCCAGCGATCCTGTTTGCCGTCGTCCTCGCGTATTTCCTGATCCTGCTGGGCGTGGCATGGCGCACCTCGCGCCACGCCACCAATGAGAGTTTCTTCATCGGCAACAAGGACAGCAACTGGATGCTGGTGGCCTTCGGCATGGTCGGCACCACGCTCACGGGCGTGACCTTCATCAGCGTGCCCGGCGCCGTGGGCAGCAACGGTTTCGGCTACATCCAGCTGATGATCGGCTACGTGCTCGGCTACCTGGCTATCACGTTTATTTTGCTGCCGCTGTACTACCGGCTGCAGCTCACTTCCATTTACCTCTACCTGGAAGTGCGCCTTGGCCGGCGCTCCTACCAGAGCGGGGCGGCGTTTTTCATCGTCTCGCGCCTGCTGGGCGCCACGGCGCGGCTGTATCTGGTAGTCAATATCCTGCAAGCCACCATACTCGACAGCCTGGGCGTGCCGTTCTGGCTGACGTCGTGCGTCGTGCTGCTGCTGATCCTGCTCTACACGTACGAGGGCGGCGTGAAGACCATCGTCTGGACCGATACCCTGCAAACGGCGTGCATGCTGGCCGGCCTCGTCATCTGCAGCGTGTTTTTGCTGCGCGCAATGGACCTGTCCCTCATCGACAGCCTCGAGCGCATGCGCGCGCAAGGCCTCACGCGCATCTTCACCGTCGATCCGGACAGCCCCGCCTATGTGTGGAAGCACATTCTTGCCGGCATGTTCATCACGATCGCCATGACGGGCATGGACCAGGAAATGATGCAAAAGAACATTTCCGTGCGCACCTTGCGCGATTCGCAAAAGAACATGCTCAGCCTGACCGTGGTGCTGACGGGCGTGCTGCTGCTGTTCCTCTTCCTCGGCGGCTTGCTGCACCTGTATGCGCCGCTGGCCGGCATCAGCGCGACAGGCGATAAACTGTTTCCCGCCGTCGTGCTGGGGCACTTTCCCGCCGTGGTGCAGCTGATTTTTTTCATCGCGCTCATTTCCGCCCTGTTTCCCAGCGTGGATGGGGCATTGACGGCGCTCACGTCCACCTTCTGCATCGATATTTTGGGCGTGCAGCGCAGGCAGGATTTGAGCGCGGCCGCGCAGATGCGCTGGCGCCGCCGTGTGCACCTGGGGTTCGCCGTGCTGTTCCTGATATTGATCATGGCCTTCAAATGGCTGGACGACCCCAGCATGATAGGCGTGATCCTGAAGCTGGCCAGCTATACCTATGGTCCGCTGCTGGGTCTGTTCGCTTTCGGCCTGCTGAGCCGGCGTGGCGTGCGCGACCGCTGGGTGCCGCTGGTGGCCTTGGCCGGGCCGCTGCTGTGCGCGCTGATCGAAGGGGAGCAGGCGCGGCTGTTCGAGCATTACCGCATCGGCCTGGAACTGCTGATCCTGAACGGCGCCCTGGTGCTGGCTGGCCTGTTCCTCATTTCCACGCCCCCGGGGCAGGGCGGCCAGGACACGCAATACTTGTCAAAATAAGACGAATCCCAAGGCGATCGCGGCCATTTTCAGCTATATTGATTTCCTTTAGGTACATAACCTCACGGAGCATCGATGTCACTCAACCCCTTCCCGCCGCTACGCCGCGGCTTTGGCGCATTCTGGCGCGCGCTGGACGCCACCCGCCGCGCGGTCATCAACCTGATTTTCCTGCTGATCGTCATCGCCATCCTGATTGCCATCTTTGGCGGCGGCGCCAAGCCCCTGGCGGACAAGACCACCCTGGTACTCGACTTGCAAGGCCCGCTGGTCGAGGAAACCCCGGGCGGCGTGCGCGAGGCCGTGCTGGCCAATGTCAGCGGCGAAGTCAAGAAAAGCGTGCAGCTGCGCGACGTGCTGGCGGTGCTCGACACGGCCGGCAAGGACAAGAACATCGGTTCCATGGTGATCCTGCTCGACGAATTGCAGGGCGGCGGCCTGGCGTCGCTGCGCGAAGTGGCGGCCGGCGTCGAGCGTTTCCGCGCCACGGGCAAGAAAGTGACGGCCTGGGGTTCGAGCTACAACCAGCGCCAGTACCTGGTGGCGGCCAAGGCCGACGAGGTATTTCTGCACCCGATGGGCGGCGTCATGCTGGAAGGCTTTGGCCGCTACCGCAATTACTACCGCGACGCGCTCGACAAGGTGGGCGTGACGGTCAACCTGCTGAAAGTGGGCACGTATAAAAGCGCGGCCGAGCCTTTCATCGCCAACGGCCCGTCCGAAGCGGCGGCCGAAGCGGACCGCTACCTGAACAACGGCCTGTGGACCACCTACACGACGGACGTGGAAAAGGCGCGCAAGCTGCCGGCCGGCGCCATCATGCAAACGATCGACAACCTGCCAGCCTTGATGACGGCTGCCGGTGGCGACATTGCCAAGCTGTCGCTCAATGGAAAACTGGTCGACGGCCTGAAAACGCGCGATGAGCTGCGCCAGTTCATGATGGCGCGCGGCGCCAAGAACACGGAAGGCACGAACTTCCGCCAGGTGAACTACACCGATTACCTGGCGCGTCTGCGCCCCGTGCACATCGGCGACGCCGTCGGCGTGGTCATCGCCTCGGGCGAGATCGGCGACGGCATCGCGCCGCCGGGCGCCATCGGCGGCCTGTCCACCTCGCGCCTGATCCGCCAGGCGCGCGAAGACAAGTCGATCAAGGCCGTCGTGTTGCGCGTCGATTCGCCGGGCGGCAGCGCCTTCGGCTCGGAACTGATCCGCCGCGAACTGGAACTGACGCGCGCCGCCGGCAAGCCGGTGGTCGTCTCGATGGGCAACGTGGCCGCTTCGGGCGGCTACTGGATCAGCACCTCGTCCGATGAAGTGATCGCCGACGCGGCTACCATCACCGGCTCCATCGGCGTGTTCGCGATTCTGCCGACGGCCGACAAGGTGGTGGAAAAGCTGGGCATCCACACGGCCGGCTCGCCGACCACGTGGCTGGCCGACGCGGGCAACCCCTTGCGCCCGCTCGATCCCCGCTTCGCCGAAGTGATCCAGGGTTCGATCAACCACGTGTATGGCGACTTCCTGAACCTGGCGGCCAAGGCGCGCAAGACGACGCCGGAAAAGATCGATGCAGTGGCGCAGGGTCGCGTCTGGACCGGCTTGCAGGCGAAAGAGCGCAACCTGGTCGACCGCATCGGCAGCTATGGCGATGCGCTGGCCTCGGCCGCCAAGCGGGCCAATCTGGGCGCCGACTACCGCGTGACCTACCTGGAACAGGAAACGTCGAACGTCGATCGCCTGATCGGCATGTTCGGCTCCAAGGCCATGGCCTCGCTGGGGCTGGGCGAGCACGTGAAACTGGGCTTGGCCGGCACGGGCTTGCCGGCCGATGCGGCGCTGGGCATGGCGCAGGACCTCTCCTGGCTGTCGGGCATCACGCGCGAGCGCAAACCGTTCATGGCGCTTACGCACTGCCTGTGCGAGGTGCCTTTGGGCGGCAAGTAAGGTCAGGCCTTACACGGCAATATAGATGACATCCCCAAGCCGGCTTCGCCCGGCTTGTTTTCCTTGAGGAGCAGACTATGGCAAGCGACATGAGTGGACCCACGGGTATCACCATCCGCCCTTGCATCAAGGGCGATGAACAGGCGCTGGCGCTGGTGGGTCAGGCCACCTTTCTGGAAGCGTTCGCCGGCATCCTCGATGGCGCCGACGTCATCGCCCATTGCCAGCGCCAGCATGACGCGCAGTTGTACCGCGACTGGCTGGCGCTGCCGGCCATGCGTTTATGGCTGGCCGAGGCCATGCCCGGCGGCGCACCCGTCGGTTATCTGGTGCTCAGTCCCGCCAGCCTGCCGGTGGCGGACCCGCGTCCGGACGACCTGGAAATCAAGCGCATCTACCTGCTGCACCGCTTCCAGGGCCGGCGCGTGGGCCAGCGCCTGATGCAGGCGGCGCTGAGCCAAGCGCGCGCCGGCGGGGCAGGGCGCGTGCTGCTGGGCGTGTACGCGGAAAACCACGACGCGCTGGCGTTTTATGCGCGCTGCGGCTTTGCGCAGGTGGGACGGCGCACCTTCCGCGTCGGCCGCACCGACTACCAGGATGTCATCCTCGGCATGACCATGTAAATTCAGGTAAAGAATCGCCGCCGTCTGTGACCACTTGATCCCCGCGCGGCGCCGGGTCAAGGCGGCTGGCGGGAGATTTGTAGCGAGTTTGTATCTGCATGCGAGTCGCCCGCGTCTGGCGCACGCCGGGCGATGACGCCCCGCAAGCCTGATTTTTCCACTGTTACCCCACAGGGTCGGCCCGCCTGCCGGCCCGCCTGGTCCTCCCATGCCTGCCAGGCTGTGTGTAATTGTTTCAAGTAGAAATGAAACAGTTACATGACTATGCTAGAGTCGTTTCACGCTGGAGAGCGATGTTTTTTCAGCTGATTTTCAGCTCTTGACTCCCCGGCTGTGTACCGAAACAACCCCGAAAAACGGTCGTCCGTCCTGAGTGTGTTCCACCTCGGCCGGCGCCACAGAATCGCCGTGCCAGCGGCCACTACAAGGATAAGCGATGGATTCGCAGACAACACCCCATACCCCACGGCGCAGCCGCCGTTCGAAAATCGTCGGCACGGTCATCGCGCTGGCCGTGATGGCGGCGCTGGGGGGCGGTGCCTGGTATCTGACCCATTCCGGCGCCAGCGCCCAGGGCGGTCCCGGTGGCCCGGGCGGACCCGGCGGGCCTGGCGGACGCCGCGGCGCTCCCTCGACCACCGTCGGCGTGGCCACGGCCGTCAAGTCCGACCTGCCCGTGGTGCTCGATGCGCTGGGCACGGTGACGGCCGCATCCACTGTGACGGTGCGCCCGCAAGTGTCGGGCATATTGAAGGAATTGAAATTCAAGGAAGGCGGCATGGTCAAGGCGGGCCAGGTGGTGGCGCAGATCGATCCGGCCCAGTTCGAGATGGCGCTGATGCAGGCCACGGGCCAGCGCCAGCGCGATGAAGCGCAGCTGGAAAACGCGCGCCTGACCCTGAAACGCTATCAAACCCTGCTGGGCCAGGATTCCATCGCGCGCCAGGACGTCGATACGCAGGCAGCCCTGGTCAAGCAGCTGGAAGGCACCGTCATGACGGACCGCGCGTCCGAAGGCACGGCCAGGCTGAACCTCGGCTACACCAAGGTGGTATCGCCGATCAGCGGCCGCGCGGGCCTGAAGGTGGTCGATATCGGCAACCTGGTGAGCACCAGCGACACGGGCGGCGTGGTGGTCGTGACGCAGCTCTCGCCCATCGACGTGGAATTTTCCGTGCCGCAGGATAAGGTGCAGACCATCCAGGAGCGCCTGAATGGCGGCTCGGCCCTGGCGGCGCTGGCGCTGGACCGCACGCGCACGCATACCCTGGACAAAGGCAGCCTGACGGCGCTCGACAACCAGGTCGACGTGCAGACGGGCACCGTGCGCGCCAAGGCCCGTTACACGAACGACAAGATGGCCCTGTTCCCCAGCCAGTTCGTCAACGTGCGGCTGGAACTGGGCAACATCACGGGCGCCGTGCTGGTACCCGTGACGGCCCTGCGTCACAGTAACAACGGCGATTTCGTGTATGTGCTCAAGGCCGACAAGGCCGTCACCGTGCGCATGGTCACGCGGGGCCAGGCCACCACCGACATGGTGGAAATCCGCGCCGGCCTGGAAGCGGGAGAGCAAGTCATCACGGAAGGCGCCGACCGCCTGAAGGAAGGCGCGAAGGTCATGCTGGCGGGCGACAAGCCGGCCATGGGCGGCGCAGGTGCTGCCGGCGCGAACGGCGAACGCCGCCACCGCCGCCAGCATGCTGAGGGCGCGGCCAGCGCTTCGGCCACCGCCTCCGCATCGGCCAGTGCACCGGCGACCGCTCCGGCGAAGGGCGCAGCGCAATGAGTCCATCGACGCCGTTCATCCAGCGCCCCGTCGCCACGGCGCTGCTGATGCTGGCCATCGTGCTGGCGGGGCTGGTCGGCTTCAAGTTCCTGCCGCTGGCCGCCTTGCCGCAGGTGGACTTCCCCACCATCCAGGTGCAGACCCTGTACCCGGGCGCCAGTCCCGAAGTCATGGGACAGACGGTGACGGCGCCGCTGGAGCGCCAGTTCGGGCAGATGTCGGGTCTACAGCGCATGAGTTCCACCAGCGCGGCCGGCGTTTCCCTCATCACCCTGCAATTTACCCTGGGCCAGACCCTGGACGTGGCCGAGCAGGAAGTGCAGGCGGCCATCAACGCGGGCGGCTCGCTGCTGCCGACCGACTTGCCGGCGCCGCCCGTGTACGCGAAGATCAACCCGGCCGACGCGCCCGTGCTGACCCTGGCGATTACGTCGGACACGATGCCGCTGACGCAGGTGCAGAACATCGTCAACACGCGTTTGGCGCTGAAGATCAGCCAGGTCAACGGCGTGGGCCTCGTCTCGCTGTCGGGCGGCCAGCGTCCCGCCGTGCGCATCCAGGGCGACACCAAATTGCTGGCCTCGTACGGCCTGGGCCTCGACAGCCTGCGCACGGCCATCGCGGCGGCCAACGTCAACAGCGCCAAGGGCAGTTTCGACGGACCCACGCGCTCGTTTACCATCAACGCCAACGATCAATTGGTGACGGCGGAAGACTACAAGCGCCTGATCATCACGTATAAAAACGGCGCGCCCGTGCGCCTGGCTGACGTGGCGAACGTCGTCGACAGCGCGGAAAACACGCGCCTCGGTGCCTGGTCGGGCAAGCAGCCGGCCATCATTCTGAACGTGCAGCGCCAGCCCGGCGCCAACGTCATCAAGACGGTGGACGCCATCAAGGCCCTGCTGCCCGACCTGCAGGCCAGCCTGCCGGCGGCCATGAAGCTCGACGTGCTGAGCGACCGCACGACGGGCATCCGCGCCTCCGTCGAGCACGTGGAAATGGAACTGCTGTTGTCCGTGCTGCTGGTGGTGCTGGTGATCTTCGCCTTTTTACACAGCCTGCGCGCCACGGTGATCGCCAGCCTGTCCGTGCCGATTTCGCTGATCGGCGCCTGCGGCGTCATGTATTTGCTCGGCTACAGCCTGAACAACCTCTCCTTGATGGCGCTGACCATCGCCACGGGTTTTGTCGTCGATGACGCCATCGTCATGATCGAAAACATCGCCCGCTACATCGAGGAGGGCGAAACGCCGATGGCCGCCGCATTGAAGGGCGCATCGCAGATCGGCTTTACCATCATCTCGCTCACCGTCTCGCTGATCGCCGTGCTGATTCCCCTGCTGTTCATGGGCGACGTGGTGGGCCGGCTGTTCCGCGAATTTGCCATGACCCTGGCCATCACCATCTTGATTTCCGCCGTGGTGTCGCTCACCCTGGTGCCGATGATGTCGGCGCGCTGGCTGAAAAGCCACGCCGACGAAAAAATCAGCGCCACGGGCCAGCGCATCCAGGCTTTCCTCGACAAGGTCATCCATCAGTACGACCTTGCGCTCGTGTGGGTACTGAAGCGCCAGGGACTGACCCTGCTCGTGGCCCTGGCCACCTTGCTGCTGACCGTCGTCCTGTATATCACCATCCCGAAAGGCCTGTTCCCCACGCAGGACACGGGCCAGCTGCAGGCGCGCATCGAAACCTCGCAAGCCGTCTCGTACGCGCGCATGGCCGCCTTGCAGCAGGCGGCCGCCAGCGCGCTGCTGGAAGACCCCGCTGTCGATACCTTGAGTTCCCTCGTCGGCGTCGATGCGGCCAACAACACCATGCTGCACACGGGCAGCATGCTGATCAACCTGAAGCGTCCGCGCAGCGGCAGCCAGGACGAGATCATGGAACGCCTGCGCAACCGCGTCGCCAAGGTGGCCGGCGTGACCCTGTATCTGCAGCCGACGCAGGATTTGACCATCGACGCGGAATCGGGCCCGACGCAATACCGCGTTTCGCTCGAAGGGGCCGACACGGCCACCGTCACGGAGTGGGCGGGCAAGCTGGCGGCCCGCATGCGCGAGCAATCGCAGTTGCGCAACGTCGTCACGGATGCGGGCGCCACGGGCGCCGCCGTGACGGTCGCCATCGACCGCGACAGCGCCGCGCGCATGTCGGTGACCACGGCCACCGTCGACGACGCCTTGTATAACGCCTTCGGCCAGCGCATCATTTCGACGATTTTCACGGAAACCAACCAGTACCGCGTGATCCTCGAAGCGCAGCCGGGCATCGTCACCACGCCGTCCGACCTGTCGGACCTGCAGGTGCGCACGGGCTCCGGCAAGTCGACGCCGCTGTCCGCCTTTGCCAGCGTCAGCGAAAAACAGGCGCCGCTGCAGATCACGCATGTGGCGCAGTATCCGGCCACGACCCTGGGCTTCGACACGACGCAAGGCGTGGCGCTGGGCAGCGCCGTCGACGCCATCCGCCAGGCGGCGAAAGACATCGCCTTGCCGCCGTCGGTGACACTGACCTTCCTCGGCGCGGCCGGCGCGTATGAAAACTCGCTGTCGAACCAGCTGTGGCTCATTCTGGCCGCCGTCGTCTGCGTCTACATCGTGCTCGGGGTGCTGTACGAAAGCTACATCCATCCGCTGACGATTTTGTCGACCCTGCCGTCGGCCGGCGTGGGCGCCTTGCTGGCCCTGATGATTTCCGGGCAGGACCTGGGCGTGATCGGCATCATCGGCATCATCCTGTTGATCGGCATCGTGAAAAAGAACGCCATCATGATGATCGACTTCGCCATCGAGGCCGAGCGCGACGAGGGAAAAAGCCCGCAGGAAGCCATCCACCAGGCAGCGCTGCTGCGTTTCCGCCCGATTTTGATGACGACCCTGGCGGCCCTGTTCGCGGCCGTGCCGCTGATGCTGGGCTGGGGCGAGGGCGCCGAGTTGCGCCGTCCGCTGGGCCTGGCCATCTTCGGCGGCCTGATCGTCAGCCAGGTGCTGACCTTGTTCACCACTCCCGTCATCTACCTGGGCTTCGACCGCCTGGGCCAGCGCTTCGCGCGCAAAGGGAAGAACGCTGTCAGTCTCGATAAGCCGGGTGCGGGGAGCGCCGCGTGAACCTGTCCGAACCGTTCGTCAAGCGTCCCATCGCCACCGTGCTGCTGACCATCGGCATCGCGCTGGCGGGCATCGGCGCCTTCTTCGTGCTGCCCGTCTCGCCGCTGCCGCAGGTCGATTATCCGACCATTTCCGTCAGCGCCAGCCTGCCCGGCGCCAGCCCCGCGACCATGGCCACGTCGGTGGCCACGCCGCTGGAGCGGCGCCTGGGCGTGATCTCGGGCGTGAACGAAATGACGTCGTCGTCGGGCACGGGCTCGGCACGCATCAATTTGCAATTCGACCTGAACCGCAAGATCGATTCGGCCGCGCGCGAAGTGCAGGCCGCGATTGCCGCCGCGCGCGTGGATTTGCCGGCCACCCTGCGCAGCAATCCCACTTACCGCAAGGCCAATCCGTCCGACGCGCCCGTGATCATCCTGGCGCTGACGTCGAAAACGCGCACGCCGGGCCAGATCTACGATGCCGTGTCGAACCTGGTGCAGCAAAAGGTGGCGCAAGTCAAAGGCGTGGGCGACGTGGAACTGGGCGGCGGTTCGCTGCCCGCCGTGCGCGTGGAACTGCTGCCGTACCAGCTCAATCACTACAGCTTGTCGATGGAGGACGTGCGGGCGGCCATCCAGGCCAGCAACGCCAACCGGCCCAAGGGAGCCATTTCCGGCGACGAGCGCAGCCTGCAGATCTATTCGGGCGCGGCGACGGCGTCGGGCGGGCGCTCAGCAAACGACTACCGCAGCCTGGTCGTGGCCTGGCGCGACGGCGCCGCCATCCGCCTCGACGACGTGGCCGACGTGGTCGACGGCGTGGAGAACAACAATACCCTGGGCCTGTTCAATGGCGACCCGGCCGTCATCGTGCTGATCACGCGCCAGCCCGGTGCCAATGTCATCGCCACGGTGGACGGCGTGCGCGCGCTGCTGCCGCAACTGCAGGCGCAGCTGCCGGGCGACATCAAGCTGCAGGTGGCGTCCGACAGCACCAATTCCATCCGCTCGTCGCTGCACGAAATCGAATTCACCCTGATCCTGTCCATCGTGCTCGTCGTGCTGGTGGTTAGCGCCTTTTTGCGCAGCGTGCGCGCCACCATCATCCCGGCCGTGGCCACCATCGTCTCCCTGCTGGGCACCTTCGGCGTGATGTACATGCTGGGATTTTCGCTCAACAACCTGTCGCTGATGGCGCTCACGGTGGCCACGGGCTTCGTCGTCGATGATGCCATCGTGGTGCTGGAAAACACGCAGCGCCACATCGAGGCGGGCATGGACCGCTTCAAGGCGGCCCTGCTGGGCGCGCGCGAAGTGGGTTTTACGGTGCTGTCGATCAGTCTGTCGCTGGTGGCCGTCTTCATCCCGCTGCTGTTCATGGGCGGGCAGGTGGGGCGCTTGTTCCGCGAATTCGCCGTCACCCTGTCGGCCGCCGTGATGATTTCGCTCGTCATCTCCCTCACGACCACGCCGATGATGTGCGCCTGGCTGCTGAAAAGCGGCCAGCAGCACCAGCCGCCGGGCCGGGTCGCGCGCTGGTTCGAGCGCGGCTTCGAGCGCATGCTGAAAGTCTACGAGCATTGCCTGGACTGGGCGCTGTCGAGCGCCGCGCTGGTGATGACCATCCTCGTCTTCGTCGTCGGCCTGAATGTGTACCTGTTCGCGGCCGCGCCCAAGGGCTTCTTCCCGCAGCAGGACACGGGCCAGATCAACGGCGGCATGCGCGCCGACCAGAGCATCTCGTTCCAGGCCATGCAGAGTAAATTGCGCCAGCTGGTCAACATCATCAAGGACGACCCGGCCGTCGCCACCGTCGTGGGGTTTACGGGCGGCGGACGGGCAGGGGGCGGCTTCATGTTCATCGACTTGAAGCCGGCCTCGCAGCGCACGGACAAGGGGCAAGCCGTGATCGCGCGCCTGCGTCCGCAACTGGCCAAGGTGACGGGCATTTCGCTGTTCCTCAACCCCGTGCAGGATTTGCGCATGGGCGGGCGCTCGAGCAATTCCACCTACCAGTACACCCTGATCAGCGACAACCAGGCGGACCTGAAGAAGTGGGCGGCGAAACTGGCCGACCAGATGAAGCTGCAGCCGGCCCTGATCGACGTGGACACGGACCAGGCGGAAAACGGCGTGGAAACGTTTGTCAGCATCGACAAGGACCGCGCCACGCAACTGGGCGTGCAAGTCAAGGATATCGACAATGCGCTGTACAACAGCTTCGGCCAGCGCCAGGTGGCGACCATCTACGATGAGCTGAACCAGTATCACGTGATCATGGAAGTGGCGCCCCGCTATGCGCAAAGCCCGGAAGCGCTGCGCTCCGTGTATGTGCCGGCGTCGAATGCGGCGGCCGTCGCGGCCACCAGCACGACGGCGACGGCCAGCACCACCGCTGCGGCGACGGGCGCGGCGACGTCCAACACGACGGCGGCGCGCGACCCGTCCAGCGGCTCGGCCCTGTCCACGACCCTGGCGCACATGGTGCCGCTGTCCTCGTTCAGCACCTTTGCGGAAAGCGCGACCGCGACCTCGATCAACCACCAGGGCGGCGAGCTGGCCACCACCGTGTCGTTCAACCTGGCCGACGGCTATCCGCTCAGCGACGGGCAGGCCGCCGTGGCCCAGGCGGAGTCGGAAATCGGCATGCCGGTGAACGTGCGCGGCAGCTTCCAGGGCTCGGCCAAGAGCGCGCAGGACAGCAACAAGGAGCAGCCGCTCTTGATCCTGGCGGCCATCGTGGTCATCTACATCGTGCTGGGCATCCTGTACGAAAGCCTGATCCATCCCGTCACCGTGCTGTCGACCTTGCCGTCGGCGGGGGTGGGCGCCGTGCTGGCCTTGCTGCTGTTCCGCATGGAGTTTTCCATCATCGCCCTGATCGGCGTGTTCCTGTTGATCGGTATCGTCAAGAAAAATGCTATATTGATCATCGACTTCGCGCTGGAGGCCGAGCGTTCGCGCGGCTTGAGTGCAGTGGAGGCGGTGCGCGAGGCATGTTTGCTGCGTTTCCGCCCCATTCTGATGACCACCCTGGCGGCGGCGCTTGGCGCCTTGCCGCTGGCGATCGGTTTCGGCGAGGGGTCGGAGCTACGCCAGCCCTTGGGGGTCGCCATCATCGGCGGCCTGATCGCCAGCCAGTTACTCACATTGCTGACCACCCCGGTGGTCTATATCCTGCTCGACAAGCTGCGCACGCGCAGCGCCGACGAGCAGCAATTGAGCCGCATTCCTGGGCCAGATAACCCGAGCACACAATCATGAAGCAAGTAAAACCTATTCCATCCGCCGTTCCCGCACGCCGCCTGCTGGCCGTGGCCGCAGCAGTTCTCCTTGCCGGCTGCGCCGTCAGCCCCGCGTATGAAACGCCGACGGCCGCCGCGCCGCAAACGTTCAAGGAGGCGGCCGGCTGGCAACCGGCCGCGCCGGCCGACACCCTGGAGCGCGGTCCCTGGTGGACCCTGTTCGGCGACGCGCAGCTGAACCAGCTGGCCGAAGGCATCGACATCTCGAACCAGAACGTGGCGGCCGCCATCGCTTCGTACGAGCAGGCGCGCGCGCTGGTGCGCGAACAGCGCGCCTCGCTGTTCCCCACCGTGAACCTGACGGGCAGCGGCGCCCGTTCCGGTGGCGGCGGCGAGCAGCAGACGAACAACAACTTCAAGGCCGCCATCGGCGCCTCGTGGGAACCGGACGTGTGGGGCAAGCTGCGCGCCGGCGTGACGGGCGCCGATGCCGGCGCGGCCGCCAGTGCGGCGGACCTGGCCGCCGCGCGTCTGTCGGCGCAGGGCGAGCTGGCCACCAATTACTTTTCGCTGCGCCAGAGCGATGCGCAGATCGCGCTGCTGAACGCCACCATCGATGGCTACAAGCGCGTGCTCGAGATCACCGGCAACCGTTTTAACTCGGGCATCGCCGCCAAGTCCGACCTGCTGCAGGCGCAGACGCAGCTGGCCAATGCGCAGATCGACCTGTCGAGCCAGACGCGCGCCCGCGCCCAGCTCGAACACGCGATCGCCATCCTGCTGGGCCGCGCACCGTCCGACTTCAGTCTGGCCGTGGCGCCGTGGACCCTGACCGTGCCCGAGGTGCCGCTGGGTGTGCCATCGACCCTGCTGCAGCGCCGTCCCGACATCGCCGCCGCCGAGCGCAGGGTGGCCGTGGCTAACGAGCAGATCGGCATCGCCCGCTCGGCCTACTATCCGAGCCTGAACCTGACGGGTTCCTACGGTTCCGGCGCCAGCAAGGTGGGCGACCTGTTCAACGCTTCAAGCAGCTTGTGGTCGCTGGGCGTGTCGGCAGCGCAAACGCTGTTCAACGCGGGCGCCACCACGGCCAGTGTCGATGCTGCCAAGGCGGGCCATGAGGCGGCCGTCGCGCGCTACCGCCAGACGGTATTGAGTGCCTTTGGCGCCGTGGAAGACCAGTTGTCGGCCACGCGCGCGCTGGCCGAGCAATTGGCCTTGCGCCAGCAGGCGTCGTCGGCCGCCGACCAGGTCGAACAGCAGATGTTGAACCGCTATAACGCGGGCCAGGTAGGCTACACGGATGTGGTGACGGCGCAGGTGACGGCCCTGTCGGCGCGCCGCTCGCTGGTGCAGGCGCAGGCGGACCGCCAGACGACGGCCGTGGCCCTGATCCAGTCGCTGGGCGGCGGCTGGCATGCGCCGCAGGCGCAGTAAGGGGGCGATCAGGGGCAGGCCGGTGCAGGCGAAAACCCCTGCGCCAAATTCGCGTTTTCCTGCCCATCTTGAGTGCTAGAATGCAAGATTATCAATTCCCAGCCTGACGGCCCCGCCGTGGCTGCTTTCTTGCAGACGATGACACGCAGCAAACACAGTAATATGTCCGTTCCCGACGTGGCCACCATCGTTTTTCCCGTGGTGGCCATCGGCGCTTCCGCCGGCGGGCTCGATCCCATCGTCGCTTTCCTGGCGAACGTGCCGCAGGAAAGCGGCATTGCCTATGTGGTGATCCAGCACCTCGATCCCACGCAAAAGGCCATGCTGCCGGAATTGTTGCAGCGCGCCACCAGCATTCCCGTCACGGAAATCACGCACCAGGCGGAGTTGCGGCCCAATCATATCTATGTGATCCCGTCGAATGCCGACCTGGGCCTGGCCAAGGGCCGATTCGTGCTCAGCGAGCCGGTGCAGCTGCGCGGACACCGCCTGCCCATCAATACCTTTTTCGAAAGCCTGGCCAGCGAGCTGAGCGAACTGGCCGTCGGCGTGATTTTTTCCGGCATGGGCAGCGACGGCACGCGCGGCCTGCAGGCGATCAAGCAGGCGGGCGGCCTGACCCTGGCCCAGCATCCCGATACGGCCAAGTTCGACATGATGCCGCAAAGCGCGATTGTCGCCGAAGTGGTGGACCTCGTCGATTTCCCCGACAAGATGCCTGACAAGATCATCACCTATCTGTTCCGCAGCAGTTTCCTCAGCTTGCCGGGGCATGAGCCGAACGGCCGCAATTCGCTGCAGGAAATCGTCGCCCTGCTGTCCGAGCACACGGGCAACAGTTTTACCGACTACAAGATCAACACGGTGCTGCGGCGTATCGAGCGGCGCATGAGCTTGTATCAAATGACGTCGATGGAAGAGTACGTTCCCTACCTGCGCGAGAATCCCGCGGAAATCGACTTGCTGTTCAAGGAATTGTTGATCGGCGTGACGAGCTTTTTCCGCGATCCGAAAGTGTGGGAATACCTGAAGATGGTGGTCGTGCCGCAAATGCTGGCGGCCCACCCGGACGGGCGCGCCTTCAAGGCCTGGGTGCCCGCCTGTTCCACGGGCGAGGAAGCGTATTCGCTGGCCATGGTGTTCCATGAAGTGGTGGCCGGCATCAACCCGCCGTCGAAATACAGCCTGCAGATCTTCGCCACCGACCTGTCGGCCGATGCCATCGACCGCGCGCGCCAGGGGCGCTTTCCGCACAGCATCATCAGCGACGTATCTGCCGAGCGGCTGGAGCGTTTCTTTGTCAATGACAAGCACGGCTACCATGTGAAGAAAGAGATCCGCAACACGATCATCTTCGCCCAGCAAAACATCATTTCGGACCCGCCGTTCACCAAGCTCGACATCCTGTGCTGCCGCAACCTGTTGATCTATCTGAATGCCAAGCTGCAGCAGCGCCTCATTCCCCTGTTTCATTACGCCTTGAACCGCGATGGGATTTTACTGCTGGGCAGCGCCGATACGCCCGGTCATTTTTCCGAGCTGTTTTCGCCGCTGACCACGTCGACCCGGCTGTACCGCCGCCTCGACAATCTGGCGCGCCAGCGCCTGCCCACGTATTTTCCCACCAAGGTATCGTTGGCATCCCCCCCCACACCTAGCGACACGAGAGAAGTCAGCATGACTGGAAAGATTCAAGCCCATGTCGAGCAATTATTGCTCCAGAAATATTCGCCGGCCGCCGCGCTGCTGAACCAGGATGGCGACATTCTTTACATCAACGGCCGCACGGGCGCCTTCCTGGAACCGGCGGCCGGCAAGGCCAACTGGAATATCCATGCCATGGCGCGCGAAGGCTTGCGTTACGAGCTGGCCAGCCTGATCAAGCAGGCGCTGCAAAGCGAAAGCGTGGTACGCCTGAAGGGCCTGGTCGTCAAGGACCACCTGGGGCAATCGCTGGGCGTGGATCTGAGCGCCGAAGCCCTGAGCCAGCCCGAATCCCTGCGCGGCATGGTGTTTGTCACGTTTTCCAGTGCGCCTCTGGTGGCCGAGGCGCGGCGCGGCCGTTCGCCTAACCCCAAGGTGCTGGAGCTGGAACAGCAGCTGGCGCAGGCGCGCAATGAAATCCAGGCCGTGCGCGATGAAATGCAGACCTCGCGCGAGGAATTGAAATCGGCCAACGAAGAATTGCAGTCGACCAATGAAGAGCTGCAGTCGACGAACGAGGAGCTGACCACCTCGAAGGAAGAGATGCAGTCGCTCAACGAGGAGTTGTACACGGTCAATGCCGAGCTGCAATCGAAGGTCGATGATTTGTCGCTCGTCAATAGCGACATGAAAAACTTGCTCAACAGCACCGATATCGCCACCATCTTCCTCGACAGCGATTTGCGCATCCGCCGCTTCACGGCGCCGGCCACGCAAATCTACAAATTGATCCAGACGGACTTGCGCCGCCCGCTCAGCGACATCGTCAACGACCTCGATTATCCGGGCCTGGAAGACGATGCGCTCGAAGTGATCCGCAGCCTGGTGTTTTGCGAACGGCAAGTGCCGACCAAGAACGGGCGCTGGTACAACGTGCGCATCATGCCGTACCGCACGATCGAAAACGTGATCGATGGCGTGGTCGTGACCTTCATCAACATCACGGAATCGAAGCTGCTGGAAGCCCAGCTGCGCCAGATCCAGTCCGGCGTCGCGGCAGACGGGAAAGCAGGGGAGAGCGCCTCATGAGCGAACCATTCGACGAGGAGAGCGTGCCGGCCCGATTGCGGGAGCAGGCCGAACAACTGGCGGCGGAGCAGCGCCAGCCCGTGCCGCAGTCGAATGAAGAGGTGATACGCCAGCTGCATGAGTTGCAGGTCAGCCAGATCGAGCTGGAAATGCAGAACGCGGCCCTGGCCGAGCTCGAGCAGCTGAAGAATGAATATGAAAGCAGCCGCGACCGTTATGCGCAGCTGTATGAACAGGCGCCCGTCAGCTACTTCTCGCTGGCGCGCGAGGGCGTGATCACGCGTGTCAACGTGGCCGCCTGCGGCTTGCTGCAGCGCGACAAGAACCAGCTGCTGGGGCGGCGCTTCGAGCAATTCGTCGCGCCCCAGGCGCAGGGCGGCTTCCGCCGCTTCCTCGACACCGTCTTTACCTGCGGCGCGCGCCAGGTGCTCGAGGCGCAACTGTTCGAAGGCGAGGCGGGCGGCATGGGCGGCATGGTGCGCATCGAAGCCAATTTCGACGCGGACAGCGCCACGGCGCGCATGCTGGTGACGGACCTGGGCGATGAGCACGCGCGCGAATCGGCCTTGCGGCGCGCCTTCGTCATCCTCGACAGTATCCGCGAAGGCGTGCTGGTGACGGACAGCGCCAACCGCATCATTTCCGTCAACCCCGCCTTCACCACCATCACCGGCTACCAGGCCGAGGAAGCCATCGGACGCGATCCGTCCTTCCTCGGCGGCGGCACGCATTTGCCGCATTTCTATGAAACCATGTGGCGCAGCCTGCACGAGGAAGGCAGCTGGTATGGCGAACTGGTGAACCGGCGCAAGAATGGCGAGCGCTTCGTCGAATCGCTGTCGATCACGCCCATGCGCACGGCCGATGGCGCCATCAGCCATTTTGTCGGCGTGTTTTCCGATATCACCGAACGCAAGCTGGCCGAGGCGGACTTGCGCGAACTGCACCGCGAACTGGACCAGCGGGTCATCGACCGCACGGCCGAACTGCTGCGGGCCAACCAGCACCTGCAGCTGGAAGTGCACCAGCGCGAGCGGGCGCAGGAAGCCTTGCGCGATGCCGAGCGCTTCTTTCACGCCACCATCGATTCGCTGACGGACCGCGTGCTGGTGCTGGACCAGGCGGGCAGCGTCGTGCATGCGAACCAGGCTTGCCTGGCGTTCGTCGGGCAAAAGCAGCCGCCGCTGCAGTACCTGGAATTTTGCGAGACCGACCCGCGCTGGCAGCGCAGCGCCGGACGCGAGCTGGCCGCCGGCATCCGCTCCGTCATTGCCGGTACTGCCGACACGTTTGCGCTCGAATACGAGTTTGCCACGCGCTCGGGGCCCCGCTGGTCGCAGGCCAGGATCAGCCGTTTCCTCGGCGAAGGGCCGTTGCGCGTGGTGGTGGCGCACACGGACATTACGGAACGCAAGCTGATGGATGGCGCTTTGCGCCAGTCGCACGCGCAGCTGCGCCAGCTTGCCCTGCACCTGGAAACGGCCAAGGAAGACGAGCGCAAGCGCATTTCGCGCGATATTCACGATGAACTGGGGCAAAACCTGCTGGCGCTGCGCATCGATATCTCCATGCTCAGCGCCCGCACCGAGGGTTCCCATCCGCGCCTGCACGGCCGCGTCGGCGCCGTGCTCAGCAACGTCGACACGACCATCAAGAGCGTGCGCGGCATCATCAACGAACTGCGCCCGATGGCGCTGGACCTGGGCTTGCAGGCCGCTATCGAATGGCAGGTGGGCGACTTCCGCAAGCGCAGCGGCGTCGCCTGCCGCCTGCTGATACGCGACGAGGCGCTGTTTGCCGCCATCGGCAGCCAGGCTGAGATCGTGCTGTTCCGCATCGTGCAGGAAGCGCTCAGCAACGTCATGCGCCATGCCCAGGCCAGCCAGGTCGAGATCGAGCTCAGTTCGGATGCCTGCGCCGTGTACGTGACCATCAGCGACAACGGCATCGGCATCACGCCGCAGCAGCAGCGCAAGAAGCAGTGTTTTGGCCTGATCGGCATTGCCGAGCGGGTGACGGCGCTGGGCGGGCACTTCGAGGTGGGCTTGCCCGCATCGGGCGCCGGCTGCCGCCTGGCCCTGCAGATTCCCCTGCAGGGAGTGAGGCAGCCTGCCGCCTGATACAGAAATTGCAATGGGTTAATTTTTGCCGACTCAGGTCCCTTGGACAGGCTATACTTTCGCCTGCTATTTACGGAGGGGCATATCTTGTTCAAAACAATCGTTTTACCAGTCGCCTTGTTGGGCGCGTTCGCCGGCGCACACGCCGACGAAGGGCAGTGGCAACCACACCAGCTGCCACAGCTGAAAGCCGAGCTCAAACGGGTCGGCATCGACATTCCTGCAGAAAAACTCGCCGACCTGAGCAAGCACCCGATGAGCGCCATCGTGTCGCTGGGCGGCTGCTCGGCCGCTTTCGTCTCCGACGCGGGCCTGGTGGTGACGAACCACCATTGCGCCTACGGCGCCGTGCAGCGCAATTCCACGCCGGAACACAATTACATCACCGACGGCTTTCTGGCCAAGACGCGCGCTAGCGAGCTGCCGGGCGGTCCGAACAGCCTCGTGTATGTGACGGACAAGGTGGAAAACGTCAGCGAGCGCGTGCTGAAAGGCTTGACGGCCAACATGAGCGGCCGCGCGCGCCACGAAGCTGTGGAAAAGCGCATCAAGGACCTGATCGCCGAATGCGAGACGGACAAGATGTACCGCTGCTCCGTGCCTGCCTTCCACCGCGGGCTCGAGTACTACCGCATCCGCCAGATGATGATACGCGACGTGCGCCTCGTGTATGCGCCATCGGACAAGATCGGCAACTTCGGCGGCGACACCGACAACTACGAATGGCCGCGCCACACGGGCGACTACTCGTTCCTGCGTGCCTACGTGGGCAAGGATGGCCGTCCGGCCGACCCGTCGCCCGACAACGTTCCCTACAAGTCCAAGGACTTCCTGGTGGTCTCGGCCGAAGGCTTGAAGGCCGGCGACGGCATCTTGCTGGCGGGCTACCCCGGCCGCACCAGCCGCTACAAGCTGCCGGCGGAAATCCGCTTCGCGCGCGATACGGCCTTCCCCCTGAAAGTGTCCGAACTGCAAGCCGACCTGGCCGTGATGGCCGCCGCCACGCAGGGCGATGCGGCGGCCGCCGTGCGCTATGCGAGCGTGGTGAAAAGCATCAACAACGTGCTGAAGAAAACCCAGGGCTTGCTCGATGGTTTCGCCCGCAAGGACATCGCCGCCATCAAGGATGGGCAGGATGCCGAGTTCCGCGCCTGGTACGCGAAACAGCCGAACGTGTCGGCCACCCTGCTGGCCGAACTGGACGCGGCGATCGCCAGCGACATGGCCTTGAGCGAAGAGGAGTTCGCCTGGACGGTGGCCACCAACAGCGACCTGCTGAAAAGCGCGCGCACCGTCTACCGTCTGTCGCAAGAGCGCCAGAAGCCGGACGCCGAGCGCGAATCGGGCTTCCAGCAGCGCGACCTGGCCTTCATCAAGGCCCGTCTGGCCCGTTTGGAACAGTCGTACGTCAACAAGGTCGACCAGGCGCGCTTTGAAGCGGGCCTGAATCGTTACGCGCAGCTGGCGGCGAAGAGCCATCCGCAAGGCCTGGACGCGCTGCTGCCGGCACCAGGCGCCGTGGCCGCCCTGTACCAGCAGACGCAACTGGCTGACACGGCCAAGCGCCTGGCCTGGCTGGACAAGGACCTGGCTGCCGTTGCCCAGTCCGACGATGCTTTCATGCAGCTGGCCGTCAAGCTGTATCCGGTGGAACTGGCGCTGGAAGAGCGCCGCAAGGAAATCGACGGCAACCTGGAGCGCGTGATTCCGCAATACATGCAAGCCGTGATTGCGTGGAAGAAATCGCAAGGCAAGCCGGTCTATCCTGACGCCAACTCGACCCTGCGCGTGACCTACGGCACGGTCTCGCCGTACTCGCCGCGCGACGGCATCACCAAGGGGCCGTTCACGACCGTGGAAGGCATCGTCGAGAAAGTCACGGGCAAGGCCCCGTTCGAAGCGCCGCAAGGCTTGATCGACGCCGTCAAGCAAAAACGCTACGGCCAGTTCCGCGACCCGGTGCTGGGTACCGTGCCGGTCAACTTCCTCACCAGCGCGGACACCACGGGCGGCAATTCCGGTTCGGCCGTGATGAACAAGCGCGGCGAACTGATCGGCCTGAACTTCGATTCGACGTATGAATCGATCACCAAGGACTGGTACTTCGACACGGCCATCACGCGCGCCATCCACCTCGACATCCGCTACATGCTGTGGGTGATGAAGGAAGTGGACCACGCGGATAACTTGCTGCAGGAAATGAGCATCAAGTATCCGAAAGCAGTCAAAGCCGCGAAGTAATCAGTTTTAGCAAGCGCTGGAACAAAGCCGCATCCGCCCCAGGGCCGATGCGGCTTTTTTGCGTATGGGCAACTGGTTTGAGTTCCATCAATATGCCGGCGTCCACCATGGTTAGCATGGACCAGGGAAACTATGGGATGGAGGCAACATGGATGATGGCGAGCTGGCAGCCGATCTGGCGCGGCTTTTCGGGGCGGACAGGCGAGTCCAGGACAGCCGCTTGCTGCGCATGGATTTTCCGCGCGAGGATGGTCCGCCCGATACCGCGCTGCTGGTCAACAGCTTGCGGGCACACGAGGAAATGTCGCGCGACTTCCGCTTCGACGTCGAACTGCTGTCCGACAATCTCCACGTCCCCCTGACGGTGATGATGGGACGCATGGTCACGATTTCGCTGGTGCGCGATGATGGCAGCTTGCGCTATTTTAATGGTTATGTCGGCGAATTTCGCCTGTTGCGCAGCGATGGCGGTTTCGCGTTCTACCAGATGGTGCTGCAACCCTGGCTGGCGTTGTCCAGGCTGCGCATGGACAACGTCTCGTTCCACGAACGCACGGTCATCGACATCAGCGAAACGACCTTCGAGCATTATGTGCAGCGCGACTGGCAAAACCGGCTGCATGAGGAAAAAGCAATTTTAAGCTGCGCCAACCAGCATAATGAAACCGATTACAACCATCTGCACCGGCGCTGGGAAGACCAGGGTATCCATTACTGGTATGAACATCGCGCCGACGGTCATACGCTGTGTCTGGGCGACAATACCTGGCTGAGCGACAGCATCGATCCAGGCGACGGCCATGCCAGCGAAGCCGACGAGATGGTGTATCGCAGCGGCGCGGGCTCGCTGGAGCGCGACGGCATACGCGATTGGCAGGCAATACGCAAGATCGCTTCAGGCTCGCTCACGCTGGCCAGCTTCAACTACAAGCATCCGTATGCCAGCCGCGCCAGCGGCTATGCGCTGCACCAGCAGGGCGACGTGTTTGCCCATGAACTGTATCAAAACACCGGCTATGGCTATGCCGGCATGGGCGACGGCGAAGCGCTGGCGCAACGCCGCCTGGAGGAGCAGAACTGCCAGGCGCAATACTTCGAAGCTGGCGGCAATCACCGCTGCGCCCAGGCCGGGCGCAGTTTCACGCTGGGCGGACACTTCAGCGCCCAGCAATCCATGCCGGCCAGAGGTGAGGAGGCGCGCCCGGACATCGGCGCGCGCGAATACCTGATCCTGTCCGTCGATCATATCGCCAGCAACAATTACCAGGCAGGCACGGGCGCGAAGTCGCATTATGAAAACCGGTTTAACTGCATCCGCAAGAGCATCCGCTGGTATCCGGGGCGGCACTTCAACAGCACGCCTTGTGCGTTGCCCGGCGTGCAGACGGCGATCGTCACCGGGCCGGCAGGCGAAACCATCCATACCGACGGGCTGGGCCGGGTGAAGGTGCAATTCCACTGGGACCGGCTGGGCAAGTTCGACGCGGGCAGTTCGCCATGGATCCGGGTCATGACGCCATGGGCGGGCCAGGCGTTCGGCCAGATCGCGTTGCCGCGCATCGGCCAGGAAGTGCTGATCCAATTTCTCGACGGCAATATCGACCGTCCCGTCATCGTCGGCGCAGTGTACAACGGCAACCATGCGCCGCCGTGGAATTTGCCGGGGCAAGGCATGCTGGGCGGCTGGCGCAGCGCCGAGCTGATGCCTGGCGGCGGCTGCGGCGTGCGCGGTAATCAGTTGGTGCTCGACGACACGCACCAGCGCATCCAGGCGCAACTGAAAAGCGATCATCAGCACAGCCAATTGTCGCTCGGCTGCATCAGCCGCATCGAAGACGCCAGCGGGCGCAAGGATGCGCGTGGCGAGGGCTGGGAACTGGCGTCAGACGCCTGGGGCGTGGCGCGCGCCGGCCGCGGCATGTTGCTGACCACCGAAGCGCGCCCTGGCGCCGCCTCGCATATCAAGAGCATGGATGAAACCTTGCGCCGGCTGGCCGAGGCTGCTGAACGGCACAAGGCGCTTGCCGCCCTGGCGCAGCATTACGGCGCGCAAGAAAGCGCCGCCCAGCAGGGCGCCGCCGCCGATGTGCTCAATGACCAGCATGCCGGGATCAAGGGCGGTGCCGGCAGTGGCGAAAGCGCATTTCCCGAACTATCCAAGCCGCATCTGGTGCTGGCCAGTCCGGCCGGTATCGAAACGACGAGCGCGCAATCGACGCACATCGCCAGTGCCGAGCACACGGCGCTGACGACCGGGCGCGATCTGTCGCTGGCGGCCGGCGGCGGCCTGTTCGCCAGCATCGGCGCGGCGTTCCGCCTGTTCGTCCACAAGGCGGGCATGAAACTGATCGCCGCGGCTGGCCCGGTGCAGATCGCGGCGCAAACCGATGCGGTCGATATCGTTGCTCACAAGGTGCTGGAATTGATCAGTCAGACCGACTGGGTGCATATTCGCGGCCGCAAAGGCGTGCGTCTGCATGGCGCCAATTGCATGCTTGAAATTAGCGACAAGGTACAGTTTTTTACCGCGTCGCCGACGCTGTTCCATGGAAACCTGGAAACCTTGGCGCCCAAGAACCGGCCGCAGCCGGAGCTGGAACCGCCCGTCGCGCCGGTAGCGGGGCAATTGCAGCATACGATACAGGCCCATGCGGATGGCGGCCAGTACGCCAATGTGCCGTACACGCTGTACAACGGGGAAGCCGAAGTCGAACGCGGCTTGACTGACGAATTCGGCCGCATCCTGATCGCGCACCAGGACGGCACGCCGCGCTACCGTGTCGTCCTTGGCAATGGCGAAGAGTTTTCATTGCAGGCGAGCACACGCTTCGACCCGGACGCGGCGCCGGACGGCGAACACACGCTGTCGAACCGCGGCTTGCGCGCGTTCGACGACACCAGCGACAGCCGCTGGGTTCAATGATGCACGACACTGACTGGAGAGCGCCATGCCGGAATCGAGCGGCCGCATCGAAACCACCCATATCGACGAAGTCGGACGGACTGCGACCAGTTCGCTCCAGTGGCTGCTGGAAAACCGCAACCTGAAGGGCAAGGCCACTCATCCGATTACGCACAACAACAGGCTGACACTGTTCATTTGCGGACAGGAAGGGTTCGCCGACATCGCCGGCGAGATCGCCAAGGCTAAAAAGTCCATCGACCTGTGTTGCTGGGGTTTCGACCCGGGCATGGAACTGGTGCGCGGCAACAGCGCCACCTGGCCGCGTGGCGAGACGTTTGGCGACTTGCTGATCGACGCCACCACGCGGCGTCACCTCAGGGTGCGCTTGCTGATCTGGCATGACCGGATCGGTTCACCAATGGTGCACAATATGCCGGGCCATTCGCATGGCACCTCGCCATGGAAAACCGGTGGACAGCGCTTTGAGAACATCAGCGCAAAAGGCAGCCTGGCGATGTTGCAGGACGCGGTCGCCAAGAAAGAGATGTTCAGCGGCGGTTACAGGGGCGATAGGGTACGGCCCGAGGATATCCCGATGCTGGCGCGTGAAGAATACTGCTACAGCTGGTATGCGGCCGCGTTCCATGGCTTGTTGGGGCGCCTGACGATTCACCTGCGACACGGCAACAGCCATGCGATAGGCAAGAGTATCGCGACCGAAACAAGCCAGCCGCACGGCCTGACGATGGGGGAAATTGAAAAACCTGGCATGAGCTACTTGGGCACGCATCACCAGAAGACGATCCTGATCGATTTCGCCCACGAAGAGGGAGCCAAGGCCGTCGGTTACGTGATGGGCCTGAACTCGGTGACCGATTATTGGGACACGACGGCCCATCTGCTCGACGACACGCGCCGCGAACAGGGCGGTGTCAACGAGCGGCGCGAGTGTTTGCAGGGAATGGCCGCGGACGGCGGGTTCTCCACGCTGAAACCGTACCAGGATTATGCCTGCCGCATCGACGGTGGTAAGGCATTGATCGAGCTGTACAACAATTTCGTGAAGGCATGGGACCGCGCGATCGACGACCGCACGCATCAGGCCGCCGGGGAATGCGTGAGTTGGTATTCGTCATGTAAAAACCCGCCGGCCCAGCTGTTGCGCAAGGCCGGGCCGGATGACTCCACCGTGCAGATCGTCCTGACGCAGCCCGAGGAGCAGGACAAGACGATCAAGGAAACCTACTTTCGCGCCGTGACCCAGGCCAGCCTGGCGGCCGGCTACCTGTACGTGGAAAACCAGTATTTCCAGTATGAAGAATGGGCCCGGCACTTGCTGGCCGAGCGCAAGAAGGTGGTCGCCGCGTGGAAGGCCGGCAGTGTCAAGGCGGGCAAGAGTCTTGAAGACATGCCGGTCATGCACGTATTCATCGTCATCCCCGTGCCGGAGCGCGCGCAGATGGTGCCGCGCACCCACGATACGCTGGCGGCGCTGGGGCAGCACGCTGGCATGACGGGTCAAAACAAGATGATCGATGACTACAACAAGCAGCCGAAAACCCGGCATGTCAGAGGCGGATTCGGCATCACCAACGAGGTGGAAGTCAAGTTGCCCGACGTGGTGCAGCATGCCAACGGCATCAACAAACCCGGCGTGATGACACTCGAAAGCGAATTCGGGCTGAAGGTATCGGTGGCCATGCTCAATGTCAGTGCGTTTGACAAGGACCGCTGGCGCTACCGTGAAATCTACATCCATTCCAAATTGATGCTGGTCGACGACGTGTTCATGACGCTGGGCAGCGCCAACCTGAACCAGCGCAGCATGGCCGTCGACAGCGAGATCAATATCGCCACCGACGACCACCGCGTGGCCCGCGATTTGCGCAAGCGGGTGTGGCGTATGCATAGCGGGGGATTGGTCGATGGCGGGAGCGGGACGAAGGCGGAGATTGTGGATGCTTTTGAGAAGTGGGGAAACTTAATGAAGGCCAATCGAACGAAAAAGCTGGCAAAACAAGGAGGAGCAAAATTAAAAAAAATGATTGGTTTTTTGTTGCCATTAGAAGATAGCCGAAGTTCTACCATACGCTTGGGGTGACCATGAGACCGCATCAAAACATATTCATTCGCCCGCCATTTTTTATCTTGGCAGTTTTCCTATGTATACCTTTATTCTCCTGCAAAATGCCAAACGACAAAGTCTTGCCGCGCAACCAAAGTTTGCCGCTCTTCAATCCGCATGTTCCTGACTTCATTTGCGAAGTCGAGGCAAGCAAGGTGCCGCCCATCGATGCGCAAGCCGAGGATTGGTTCCTCGAAGCGCGCGCCATGGAAGATCCCGAAATTGCCGTGGAAGACCGCGATTACAAAAAAATCGTCGCTCTGACGCGTCAGGCGGCAGAGCGATTGCACTGGAAGGCGATGCTCAATCTGGCCAGCCTGTATGTGGAAGGGCGCGATCCGTTATACGGTAATGAAGAGGCGATACAACTGGTGGAAAAGGCGATGCGGCTGGGCATACCGGCGGCCTATGACCGGATGGGGACTTATTATGCGAATAGCACCGGCGTTGACGGCGACATCACTCGCGCCTATGCATTCTGGCAAAAGGCTGCTGTCATGGGAAATCCTCAGGCGATGGCATTTTTAGGAGAGAAATTAAGAGCGGGAACAGATGGTGCGATTCCAGGATATTGGGCCAATATTCCTGTAGCGATAAAAATGATGGCATGTGCGCTTTCTCAGGGATACGGGCCTGCTGCGTTTAACCTGCACTATTTGTATGCAATACCAAGAGCTGCGAATGGCGATGAGATTGGCGATCGAACTCCTACAACCAAACAGCGTGCTTTAAATGTATTGCATGAGGGTGTCAAGTTTGGCTGCGCAGAATGTGCGAGCGCACTGGCAATTGAATTTGGTTCTCCTTTTGATCTTGCCGATATGCTGGCGCCATATGTGGACAAAGCTCGCGGTGAACGTTATGCGGTACTTAATCGTGCCCTCGGCTTCAACCCCAATCGCCGCTTTCCCAACCTCGATAAAATCCTGCCATTGCCACCGGCCGATCTGCCGCCCTGGGATGGTCAACGAAAGAGCCTGCTTGACGCCGCCATGGGCGTCCGCCCACCGCCCGCCACCCCGCAGCCAAGCGCCGCCTCGCTGTTGCAAAAACCATATTTCCTGGCCGCCAACTATGCGCTGCACCCCACCGGCTTGCACAGCGACGCGCCGACTGCGCCGTTTTCCGCATACTGGCAACCCGCCCAAGGGCAAGGAGTGAAGGAAGCGGCCCGGCTATTTCACAAAGGCGAAGCGTTCCGCCATTTCAGCACGCTGGATGCTGATGGAAACAGTCGTTATGGCCCCGTGACGTGGGAGCAGTGCCTGACGATACGGCACAACCATGGCGCCGTGGAACCGCGCGCGGTGCAGGGTTTGCTGCGCGAGGTGGGGCGGCCCGAGCCTTTGTTGAGCTGCGTTTGCGACCAGGTCTGTCCGATCAGCGGCGTCTGGCAGCCGTGGGTGGCGGCCGACCATCCGCTGCAGGCCATCGTCAACCAGTACTGGCGCCAGGCCTGGCTGACCCAGGGCGCACCGTTCCCGCGACCGCGCCGCGACTGGCTGCTCGATTTGCCTGCCGACGAGGTGACGTGGCATTTGATGGATGTGTCCCTTCCTGATCTTGGGTAACGCAATGCCGTAGCGATGGAGCACGCAATGATTTGGAATCAATCCAGCATGGCTGCCACAAGAGGACGCCTTGCGTCGCTGATTGTCTTGTGCTGCCTGCTTGCCTGCAAAATGCCTAACGACAAAGTCCTGCCACGGAACCAGAGTCTGCCCCTCTTCAATCCGCATGTCCCTGATTTCATTTGTGAAATCGAATCGAACAAGGTGCCGCCCATTGATGCGCAAGCCGAGGACTGGTTTCTCGAAGCACGCGCCTTGGAAGATCCTGAAATTTTCGTGGAAGACCGCGATTACAAAAAAATCGTCGATTTGACGCGTCAGGCGGCAGAGCGATTGCACTGGAAGGCGATGCTCAATCTGGCCAGCCTGTATGTGGAAGGGCGCGATCCTGTATATGGTGAGGAAGAAGCGGTGCAACTGGTGGAAAAGGCAATGCGGCTGGGCATACCGGCGGCCTATGACCGGATGGGGACGTATTACGCGAATGGCACGGGTGTCAAAGGCGACATCACGCGTGCTTATGCTTTTTGGCAAAAGGCGGCGCAGATGGGAAATCCACAGGCAATGGGTTTTCTCGGCGAAAAATTGACTGCTGGAGAGGATCACCCAGGTATCGATATGTGGGGCAACATTCCTGTAGCGACCAAAATGCTGGAGTGTGCGGTTGCCCAAGGTTATGGTCCAGCGGCATATGATTTATATTATTTATATGCTGCGCCAAGAACTGCAGATGGCACAATAATTGGCGATCATCGGACGCCAGAAACAAAAGACCGCGCACTAAAAGTTTTACATGAAGGTGTCCGCCTGGGTTGCGCGCAGTGCGCACGCGATCTCTCAATAGAGTTCAGCCAACCTTTCAATATGTCCGATATGTTAGTGCCGTTCATTGACAAGGCTCGCGGCGAACGTTATGCGGTACTTAATCGTGAACTTGGATTCAATCCCAATGCGCGCTTTCCTAATCTGGACAAGGTCTTGCCGCTCCCGCCCGCCGATCTGCCGCCTTGGAATGGCGACAGGGATACCTTGCTGCATGCTGCCAAGGGCATCCGTCCGCCGCCCGCCACCCCGCAGCCAGGCGCCGCCTCGCTTTCAAAAGAGCCATATTTCCTGGCCGCCGACTATGCGCTGCGCCCCACCGGCTTGCACAGCGATGCGCCGACTGCGCCATTTTCCGCATACTGGCAACCTGCCGCTGGGCAGGGCTTGACGGAACCGGCCCGACTATTTCACAAAGGCGAAGCGTTCCGCCATTTCAGCACGCTGGATGCTGATGGAAACAGTCGTTATGGCCCCGTGACGTGGGAGCAGTGCCTGACGATACGGCACAACCATGGCGCCGTGGAACCGCGCGCGGTGCAGGGTTTGCTGCGCGAGGTGGCGCGGCCCGAGCCTTTGTTGAGCTGCGCTTGCGACCAGGTCTGTCCGGTCAGCGGCGTCTGGCAACCGTGGGTGGCGGCCGACCATCCGCTGCAGGCCATCGTCAACCAGTACTGGCGCCAGGCCTGGCTGACCCAGGGCGCACCGTTCCCGCGACCGCGCCGCGACTGGCTGCTGGACTTGCCAGATGGCGACGTGACGTGGCATTTGATGGATGCGTCCCTTCCTGATCTTGGATAAGGTAATGGATAGCAATCAATCCAGCATGGCTGCCACAAGAGGACGCCTTGCGTCGCTGATTGTCTTGTGCTGCCTGCTTGCCTGCAAAATGCCTAACGACAAAGTCTTGCCACGTAACCAGAGCCTGCCGCTCTTCAATCCGCATGTCCCTGATTTCATTTGTGAAATCGAATCGAACAAGGTGCCGCCCATTGATGCGCAAGCCGAGGACTGGTTTCTCGAAGCACGCGCTTTGGAAGATCCTGAAATTTTTGTGGAAGACCGCGATTACAAAAAAATCGTCGATTTGACGCGTCAGGCGGCAGAGCGATTGCACTGGAAGGCGATGCTCAATCTGGCCAGCCTGTATGTGGAAGGGCGTGATCCTGTATATGGTGAGGAAGAAGCGGTGCAACTGGTGGAAAAGGCGATGCGCCTGGGCATACCTGCCGCCTATGACCGGATGGGGACGTATTACGCGAATGGCACGGGCGTTAACGGCGACATCACGCGTGCCTATGCCTTTTGGCAAAAGGCGGCGCAGATGGGTAACCCCCAAGCGCTGGGTTTTTTAGGAGAAAAACTCACTGCGGGGAAGGATTATCCGGGTGCTGAAATGTGGGGGAATATTCCTGTGGCAATCAAGATGATGGAGTGTGCACTGGGGCAGGGATATGGCCCATCCGCATATGATTTATCTTATTTATATGTTGTATTAAGAACGCCTGACGGCACGTCTGATGGGGAAAGAACAACTGAAACCAAAGAGCGTGCCTTGCAAGTATTACATACCGGAGTAAGGCTGGGCTGCGAGAAATGCGCAAACAAACTCACGATTGAATTCGGCGATCCGTTTGATCTTGCAAATATGCTGGTTCCGTACATTGATAAAGCGCGAGCGGAACGTTACGGCGTACTTAGCCGTGAACTTGGATTCAATCCCAATGCGCGTTTTCCTAATCTGGACAAGGTCTTGCCGCTCCCGCCCGCCGATCTGCCGCCCTGGAATGGCGACAGGGATACCTTGCTGCATGCCGCCAAGGGCATCAGCCCACCACCAGCCACCCCGCAGCCAAGCGACGCCTCGCAGTTACAAAAACCGTACTTCCTGGCCGCCGGCTAGGCGCAGCGTCCCGCCGGTTTGCCTCCCCGGCATCGCCCACACTGTGCACGCGCCACGACCTGCCGCATGGGCTGCGCCACGTATAATTCCGCGCACTATCCACCGCTATTCTTTTTCGACAGGTTCCCATGCCCCAGACTCCCGATTTACCGCCGGATTGGCACGCGTTTGAAACAGCCTATGACGTTGAAGCAACCTGGTTCAGGCTGGCCAATGCCTCGCTGGCGCTGCTGGGCGCGTCCGCTTTCAAGGATCAGGCATTTTCAGCCTTTGCCTTCAACGCCGTATCGTTCCCGTCCATTTCGCTGAGCTTTGACACCGATCCCGGTAACAGGGCGCGTGATTACTATCCTCCGGACTGGTCGAACGAGTGCATGGAAGCCGATGTGCCGGAAATCGGGCAACTATGGGAAGAGGGCCACGCAAGGATCGAAGGCGCGTTGAGCGAGCTGATCGACGTCGCTGATGACGAGCTGCTCTGCGCCATCGAGGAAGGCTATCTGCACAGCCTCAGGAAAACCATGGTGCGGCTGGAAACGAGCCGTGCTTTCGAGCAGATCAAGACGTGCGCGCCGTTCTGGACCGTGGTCACGCAAATCGATGCCGATACGGATGAAGAGGAGCGCCTGCTCGAACAGGTGCGCCAAGACTTTCTGGCGTGAGCGCTATATCAGGGCTTGCCACGCCCTGACTTCTTCGTCCGTGAGCGCCGGCCCCCAGCCGCCGCGCAGCGCCGCATCGTGCTGCGCATAGTGCCCAAGCTGCGGCACGGCGACGTCATGCCGGACGCAGATGTCAAAGACGGCTTCCAGCTGGCGCCTGCTGGCCGCAAGGTCATCGCCATGCCAGGTACAGGCGCTCGTTTCCAGCACATGCTGCGCCAGTGCTTCCAGCGTGCCCAGCAGGTGCCCGGGCAGTGGCGCACGCACGTCTTCCGGCCAGGGATCGCCCATGCCCGTCACAGCCAGGGAAGCGAAGCCCCGTTCCCAGGCGGCAAAATCCTCTGGCCCGACCTGCGCCACTTTCCACACGTGAGCGGCGAACGCGGACAGGGCAGGATGATCCACATCAAAGCGCCGGCAAAAGCGTTGCAGGCACGTGACGGCAAGTCATTGCCTGGCGATGACGGAGAGCGTGTCTATCGAGATGTTGTGCATGAGTCAAAAGCTCCTGACGGCGGCGCCTGCCGCAGCGCCTCCACCGGCAATTGAAAAAAGCGCGGCACCATGGCCGGCGACAGCGCGTCGCCGCCGTCCGCCATCGCCAGGCGGCCGCTGAGCAGCAGCATCACGTAGCCGTGGCCCAGCGACCAGCCGGCGCTGGCGGCGGCCTTGTCCCAGCGGGGATCGAGGCCCGCTTCGCGCACGGCGGCGCCTGCCGTCTGCAGCACGTACTGGAAGCACGCCTGCGCCGCTTCCTGCAGGGCGGGGAACTGGCGCACGTCCTGGTGCTCGAACATCAGCCGGTAGTGGGCCGGCGCAGCCAGGGCGAATTCGATGTATTGCTGGCCCAGCAATTGAAAGCGCTGTTCGGCCGGCAGGCTGCCCGGCGGCGGCAGCTGCGTTTCCCATTTCTGTATCAGGCTGGCGAAGCCGGCCGCCGCCACCTCGGCCAGCAGGGCTTCCTTGCTGGGAAAGTGGCGGTACACGGCGGCGACCGAGACGCCCACCGTGCGCGCCAGTTCGCGCAGCGAGAGGGCGGCGTCATGCTGCTGCGCCAGTTGCGCGATGACGGTGGCGACCAGGGTGTCGCGCAAGTTGCCGTGATGGTAGGTGCTCGTTGTTGTCATTCGATGTTATCGCTGTTCACATTGTCGTGTATGATGGGCATGTTATCACTGAAAACATGGAGAGCACATGCATGAGATGAACATTGCCGTCCGCACCGTGGACTTGCCGCCAGGCGCCAGCATCGCCCCGCTGTATCCCGGCAGCAACCTGGCCGACGCCTACGCCGTCGATTTGCCCACCGCGCAGGCGCGCCAGATGGACATGCAGAGCCTGGCGCGCCAGCTGCTGGGCAAGCAGCCGGGCTGGGCGCGCAAGCTGATGGTGCTGCGCGATGCCATCGTGGCGCGTTTCGGCATCCGGACGGCAAAACAGATGGAAGCGCGGCCCGGCAAGCGCATCGGCATCTTCCGCATCTATGCCGTCAGCGACGACGAGATCATCCTGGGCGAGGATGACAGCCACCTCGATTTCCGCCTGTCGGTGCTGCGCAACCGCGACGCGGGCCGCCATGGCAACGTGACCGTCTCCAGCGTCGTGCATTGCCATAACCGGGTGGGGCGTGCCTATATCATGCTGATCCGGCCGTTTCACAAGCTGATCGTGCGGCATTCGCTGGCGCGCGCCGCCAGGGCGGGCTTCTCCTGAGGCGGGGAGGGGCGGACGGCAAGGGCAATCTTGCTTATTCATGGCCGGTATTGCATACTGCACCACCAGCCTCATCACGATTCCCATGAACGATACGCTTCTCCTGCTGGGTTTTGCCACCACGCCGCTTGAACTGATTTCCTTTGTCCTGGCACTGACAACCGTTGCGCTGAACATCCGCCAGAATCACTGGGCGTGGCTGTTCGCCATCATTTCCTCGGCCGCCTACGGTTTCGTGTTTTTCGAATCGCGCCTGTATGGCGACATGGCCTTGCAACTGCTGTTCATCAGCGTCTCGTTCTGGGGCTGGTACCAGTGGCTGCATCCGGCCAGCGGCGGCAAGACCTTGCCCGTCACGCGGCTGGGCATGCGCGGCTGGCTGGGCAGCGCCCTGGCGTGGCTGGCGGGCTTTGTGCTGCTGGCCTGGCTGCTGACTTCGACCGACACGGACGTGCCTCACGCGGATGGTTTCCTCACGGCAGGCAGCCTGGTGGGGCAATTCCTGCTGTCGCGCAAGAAGCTGGAAAACTGGATCGTCTGGATCGTCGTCGACGTGCTGTACGTGTGGCTGTACCTGCACAAGGACCTGACCCTGACGGCCATCCTGTATGCCGTGTTTGTCGTCATGGCCACGATCGGCTTGCTGGCGTGGAAAAAAGCGGCGCCAGCCGCGCCCGATGCAATGGTCCTCAAGTGATGGGCCGCTGCGTGCGCGTGGCCATCCTGGGCGCGGAATCGTCGGGCAAGTCGACCCTGGCGGCGGCCCTGGCCGAGCGCTACGGCACCGTCTGGGTGCCTGAGTATTTACGTGAATTCGTCGCCACGCAGGGCAGGGTGCCTGTGGCGGAAGACCAGTATGGGATTGCGCGTACGCAAGTTGAACGCGAAGACGCGGCCGCTGCGCAAGCCCGTCACTTCCTGTTCTGCGACACGACGCCCTTGATGACGGCGGTCTACAGCCGCCATTATTTCAATGGCGCCGATGCGCCGCTGGCGGCGCTGGCCGCCGGCCATCAATACCACGCGACCATCGTGACTGCTCCCGACAGCCCCTGGACGCCAGACGGTTTGCAGCGCGAATCGGAAGCCGTGCGCCAGCTGATCTACCGCTATCTGCTCGACGAGCTGGACGCGCGCGGCATCGCCTACCTGCTGGTCAACGGTCCACTCGCGCAGCGCTTGAAGCAGGTTGACGGCTGGATGGCGAGGGCTGCGGCAGTCCTGCAGCGTTAAGGCCTGCCAATATGCTGGTGCAGGAATGCTTCCAGTTTCCGATACATCGCGGTGGCGTTGCGCGTCTTGTAAAAGCCATGCCCCTCGTCTTCCACCATCATCCATTCGGGCGCGTTATTGGCGGCAATCAGCGCCTTGCGCATCAGCTCGGCCTGCACGGGCGGCGTGGTCTCATCCTTGTCGCCATGGATGAGCAACACCGGCACCTTGATCCGCTGCGCTTGCTGGCTCGGTGAAATGGCATCGAGTTCGCGTGTATCCTCGCCCAGATAGTCCTGGAACTCGCGCCGCACATACTTGAGGCGGCGCGTCATGGGGGCGTCCTGCAGCAGCTTCAGTTCATACGCGCCGGCATAGCCAATCGCGCATTTGAAGGCGCCAGGCGCACGGACAGGCAGCATCATGGCCGCATACGCGCCGAAGCTGGCGCCATACGAACAGACGCGGCTGGCATCGACTTCACCCTGCGCCAGTACGGCCGCGAGGCCGTCGAGGATGTCATCCTGGATCAGCGTACCCCATTGGCGATAGCCGGCGCGCCGGAACCGCTCGCCGCGACCATCGGAGCCACGGTAGTTTACCTGCAGCACCGCATAGCCGCGGCTGGCAAGGAATTGGGCGTCGCTATCGAAATACCAGGTGTCGGCGATGCCGTGCGGGCCGCCATGGGGCATCACCACCAGAGGCAGCTTGACGCCGGGAGCATGCTTCGGCATGGTCAGGTAGCCATGCAGGTCCAGTCCGTCACGTGCCTTGAAGGCAATCGGCCGGCGCGGGGCCATCTGTTCCGGATCGATGTCGGCCATGGTCGCATACAGCAGGTCGGCCTTGTTGCTGGCTTTGTGATACAGGTAATAGCTGCCCGGATCGCGGTCGTTGGAAACGGCAAACAGCAAGGTGGCGCCATCGTCCGTGAAATTGATGAACTGGACATGATCGTCCGGAAACGAGGCGCTCAATTGCTGGTGCAGTCTGGCGCTATCGCTGGCAGGATCGACGTACACGGTGCGTGGCCTGCCGATGTCGATGACGACGGCAAATGGCGTGTCGTCGGGCGCCAGCATGGCAGTTCTGACGTCGCCGACGGCATCCTGCGCCAGGACAGTTTGTTTGCCGCTGGCAAGTTCTTGACGTATCAGCGAATACGGGCCGTTATCGTTGTTCTGAAAGGCGAAAAACGCGCTGTCGTCCGGCGTGAACTGGAATGGAATGAAATTCCTGCCTTTCTGCATCGTATGCAGACGCCATTCGCTGCTGGCATCGTCATAGCGATACAAGATGGGAGTGAGCTCGTCGTTCCAGCCATAGGCAAAACGTGGCACCTGATTATTCTGCAAGATGTAACTCAGCCGCGGCGCAGCAATATTGGCGATCAGCTTGCGCACGCCCTGTTTGCTGTCCACGTCATACAGCATCGAGCGGTCGCGATCCCAGTCCTGGGCGGACAGAAAGACATGGCCCGTGCGCGGCCGGGGAATGGTATTGATATAGGCGTAGCCATAATCATCCTGATACTGTCCGCGGCTTGATGAGCGAAACATTTCATAGCCATACAAATATTCCTGCTTGTTGCCGTCGAGGTCAAAGGCGAGGATTTCTCCCGTCGACATGGGCTTTTCGAGGGAGCCTTGTTCCTCGCCCTTGCGCATGACGAGGCGCCGGTTGTTCAGCCAGAAGTAGCTCATCGGCACTTCAAAGATACGCAGGCGCAGCGTGCCGACCAGTTGCATCTCGGGCAGGCTGTAGATCCCGATGGTGGGAACCATGCGTTCACCCTGGGGAACTTGCACCGTCACGGCCAAATGCTTGCCATCTGGCGAAAGCCGCAGCTTACTGACGGCATCGCGCTTGGTGAAGTGTTCGATGGGGATGAGTCGCTCTGCCGACCAGGCAGCGCTGGCCGCCAAAGTCGGGAACAGGACGGCGACGAGTAAGGGCAAGGCGCGTGGCAATGTAGGCATCGGCAAGGGTGGGTAGTTGCAAATAATGATATTTATTGTAGCAATAAAATCAATTCCTATTAGGAAATATTTCCAGCTTCCTCGCCATCCTCGCCGTCGTGCCCGTGCCAGGTCTCTTGCGCCCTGGATCAATCTTTACAGAAATTAAAAATCGAACTGCGCCGACACCTTGAAGGTGCGGCTGGCGCCCGGGTACAGATAGCCGTCCGATTCCGGCGTCACGTCGCGCCAGTAGAACTTGTCGGCCACGTTGTTGACGGCGGCGCGCAGCACGGCGCGCGTGCCGGCGATGCGCGTGGCGTAAGCGGCGCCCAGGTTGAACACGTGGTACGACGGCACGAAGGTCGTGTTGTTGTACTCAAACGCTTTTTTGCCCGCATATTCCCAGCTGCCGTTCACGCTCAAGCCCGCCACCTGTTGCACGGCGTAGTCCGCATGCACGGCCGCCTTGAAGGCGGGCACGTTGGGTACACGCTTGCCGTCGAGGTCGGCATTGCCCGTGCCTGACTGCTGGCTGTTCAGGGCCGTCACGGAAGCGCCCAGGCTCAGGTTGGCGCTTGCCTTGCCCTGGGCCGACAATTCCAGGCCGCGGTGCTGGGCCTGGCCTTCGCGCACGAAGTAGCCGGCCGTGTTCTGGAATTCCAGGCCTTTGCGGATCTGGAACAGGCTGGCCGCCAGCATGAAGTCCGGCGTCACATCCATCTTGGCGCCGAGTTCGATCTGCTTCGAGCGGCTCGGTGACAGTTCTTCATTGGCATTCATCGCCTTGCGGTCGGCCGTGCCGCCATGTTCCATGCCCTGCGAATAGGCCGCATACACGGACACATTGTCGAGCGGGGTGTAGACGAGCGATACATTCGGCAGCAGGAAATCGTGCTTGGCGCGGATTTCCGTGTCGGCCTTCAGCACGTACTGGTAGCCATCGACATTGATATGGCGCAAGCCGCCATGCAGTTTCCAGTTCGGCGCCAGGCTGACGATATCCTGCACGAAGACGGAGTTTTCCGTATCCTTGCGCACCAGGCGCACGGGACCCGTGACGCCGGGCGACGTGCCGACGATCTGCGGCTGGTAGATGTTGCTCACGCCGACCCAGTCGTACACATACAGGCCGGCACGGTCCTTGCGGCGGAAGGTCGAGACGCCGGCCGTGAGTTCATGGCGCAGGGAGCCGGTGGCGAACTTGCCCTGGATCATGGCTTGCGCGCTCAGCGGTTTTTTCGTCTCGCCCAGGCTGCGGTAGTCGTACACGTCGTAATCGCCATTGCCGCAGAAGCCGGGGTACAGGTCCTGTCCGCTGCAGCCATACGGGAAGGCCGTGTAGTCGTCGCGCTTGAACGAGTGCTGGTTGGCCGACAGGGTGGCGCGCCAGTCGTCATTGAACGCGTACTGGAAGCGCAGGCCGATATTGCTGGTGACGGTTTCCACGGGGCGCGTCCACGGCTGCAGGTTGAGCATGGCGTCGGCGCTGATGCCGGTCGGCAAGGTCGTGTTATTCAGCAGCTGGAAGCCGGGCGCCGTCGCCTGCGCCTTGTCCTGGTAGTCGGCGTCGAGCTGCAGCAGCGCTTGCGGCGAGATTTGCCAGTCGAAGGCGCCGGAAATGAACTTGCGGTTGCCGTCCGCGCCCTTGATGTAGGAGCGCAGACGCTCGGCCGCCACGTTGACGCGGTAGCCGAAGCGCGTGTCTTCCAGGCGGCCGCCCAGGTCGATGGCGCCGTACAGGGTGCCCCGCTCACGCGCTTCCACGGTGACCGTGCGCAGCGGCGCGGCGGTGGGGCGCTTGACGATGAAGTCGATCACGCCGCCCGGCGCGGCCACGCCCGCCTGCAAGCCGGCCAGGCCTTTCAGCACTTCGATGCGTTCCTTGTTTTCCAGCGGAATTTGCGTGTCGCCAGGAATGGCCACGCCATCCTTGCGGTAGCTGGAATTGTTGTCGAGCTTGAAACCGCGGATCGTGAACTGTTCCGCATAGCCGACGGCGTTGTAGGCATCGTTGATGCTGGCGTCGAGCTTGACGGCATCGCTGAGGTTGCGAATTTGCAAGTCCTGCATGTCTTTCTGCGAAATGACGGTGACGGACGCGGGCGTCTGCAGCAGCGGCGCGTCGCTGAAACCGCCCACGGAGGCGCGCTTGGCGGCCGGCGCCTTGCTGGCCGTGACGACGACTTCGGCCATATTCTGGGCCTGCGGCTCGGCGGCTTCGACGGCGTCATTTGCGGCCAGGGCAGGCGCGGCAAACGCGTGCAGGATGGCCAGGGTCAATACAGAAACGGATAAATTCGGTGTGGACATAGAGTGCTCGTGGTTCAAGCCGTCTCGGGAAAGAGCACGGCAGGCTGCTTGTTCGGCTGGCGCCAACGCAGGAGCTATCAAAGGAGGGAGGTACTTTGCGCTTTCCTTCGCTGGCATTATCCAGATCAGGTACGAAGGGTATCTCTCACCCGGATGACTGCTCCAGGACCCCTAGCGAAATGACAGCTTAGCATGAAGCACGGCCAGCTGTCCCACCCGGCTGACCGTTTTACAACACTGTGACGCGAATCTACAAACTGAGTTCGAGCACCTTGCGGCTGACGGCGGGCGTCACTTCGCGCTGTTCGCCCAGCGTCGTCATGCCGTGCGCTTCCAGGGCGGACACGACGGCGTCCACGCTCGCGTGGTTCAGACCGTAGTCGGCCAGGCGCGTCTTGACGCCCATGTGGCGGAAGAAGAATTCCGTGCGCGCGATGGCCGCCTCGATGCGGCCGTCCTCGTCGCCGCCATCGAGGCCCCACACGCGGGCCGCGTATTGCAGCAGCTTGGCGCGCTTGGCCTGCTTGCGCACGCGCAGCATGCTGGGCAGGATGATGGCCAGGGTCTGCGCATGGTCGAGCTCGTACAGGGCCGTCAATTCGTGGCCGATGGCGTGCGTGGACCAGTCCTGCGGCACGCCTACGCCGATCAGGCCGTTCAAGGCCAGGGTGGCGCTCCACATCACGTTGGCGCGTACGTCGTAGTCGTCCGGGTGCGACAGGGCTTTCGGGCCTTCCTCGATCAGGGTCAATAAAATCCCTTCCGCGAAGCGGTCTTGCACGGACGCGTTCACGGGGTAGGTCAGGTACTGTTCCATCACATGCGCAAACGCGTCGACGACACCGTTGCCCACCTGGCGCAGCGGCAAGGTGAACGTTTTCGACGGGTCCAGCACGGAGAATTTCGGATACACCTTGCGGCTCATGAACGAGCGCTTTTCCTGCGTGGCCTTGCGCGTGATCACGGCCGAGCCATTCATTTCGGAACCCGTGGCCGGCAAGGTGAGCACCGTGCCGAAGGGCAGGGCGGCCTCGACGATCTTGCCGCCTTTGGCCAGGATGTCCCATGCCTCGCCTTCATGCAGGGCGGCGGCGGCGATGAACTTGGTGCCATCGACCACGGAGCCGCCGCCGACGGCCAGCAGGAAATCGATGCGCTCGCTTTTCACCATGGCCACGGCCTGCATCAGGGTTTCATAGCTGGGATTGGGTTCGATGCCGGCAAATTCCAGTACCGTGTGGCCGGCCAGTGCCGCCTTGACTTCATCGTAGACGCCGTTCTGCTTGATGCTGCCGCCGCCATACGTCATGAGCACTCGGGCCTGCGGCGGGATCAGGCCGGCGATGGCGGCGATCTGGCCCTGGCCGAAGAGGATTTGCGTCGGATTGTAAAAATCGAAATTGAACATGGGGCTCCCGCTGCCGAGGTGTAGGCTGTTGCTGAGGCATGATTATGGCCGAACGGGTGAAATCGTGTTGTGGACGCTTGAGCTTTTCGTCGGCGCGGTGGAGAATGCAGCCGATGTCACCACCACGCGAAAAGGAATGCGCATGACCACCGTCCCACTGGAAGAATCCGGCTTGCCGGCCACCGCGCTCGACATGCACCGCGCCATCGGCGCCACCATCGCCGCGCTGCAGGCGCTGGACTTGAACAGCCAGCGCTTCGAGGCGTGCACGGACCCGGAACTGCGCCGCGTGCTGGCGCATGCGGGCGACACGAGCCGCAAGGAAGCGGCCATGCTGCTCGAATGGATGCGCCGCCGCGACGCGCGCCTCGATACGGCCATGAAGGAAGCGCTGTTCAAGGCGGGGCCAATTGTTGCCCAGTATCACTATGACGAGAAAATATTGTAACTATTGGTTTGTTGTTGTGGTGTACCATGCGCCATTTAACCTTTGCTTCGCGTAGACTGTGCCCCGAACACGATTTTGGGGGAGTCTGCAGAAATGAAATCATTACCATACCGAGAAGGCAGCTGGTTTGCCGTGCCCCTGCCGGGCGGCGGTTATGCCGTCGGCGTGGTGGCGCGCAGGGCGCCTGCCGGGCGCATCATGCTGGCGTATATGTTCGGGCCGAAGCGCGACACTTTGCCCACACTGGAAGAGCTGGAAGGCTTGCGGCCGGAACAGGCCGTGCGCCGCCTGCGCACGGGCGACATGGCCCTGCTCAACGAACGCTGGCCCCTGCTGGGCGACAGCCTCCACTGGGAGCGCGATGCCTGGCCCATGCCGGCCTTTATCCGCCGCAATGAATCCTTGCAGCGCGCCTGGCGCGCCAGCTATGCGGACGCCGATCCTGCCAAGCTGAACCGCGAGGAATCTATCCCCTTCGACACGCCGGGCATGGAAAGCGATTCCCTGTACGGCTACGGGGCGACGGAATTGTTGATGAGTAAATTGTTGGCGCAGGAGCAGGCGTCGGCTTGATGGCTGCCGGGCGGCCTTGGTGCCGGAACCTGCATCGGACGGCGTAGGTCGGCTTAGCGCAAAGCGCGTAAGCCGACACCACCAGCGGCCCAGGTCAACAATGTTGTCGGATTACGCGAGGCAAGGCCTCGCTAATCCGACCTACGCCGCTTATGCCGCCGGCAAGCTGATCTGAAACGCCAGGCCGCCGCCTTCGCGGTTGCGCACCTGCAATTCGGCGCCGTGGCGCAGCAGCACGCGGTCGACGATGGCCAGGCCAAGGCCAGCGCCGTTGGCTTGTCCGCGCGCCGTGTCGAGGCGGGTGAACGGCTTCATCAGCTGCTCGATCTTTTCCGCCGGCACGCCCGTGCCGTGGTCCTGTACCTCGATGATGACCTTTTTCGCGCCGTGGCTGGTGCGCACCTGGCAGGCGATGTCGATTTCCGTCACGTCGCTGCCCGGCGTCTTGCCATAGCGGCGCGCATTCTCGATCAGGTTGTTCAGCACGCGGCGCAAGTCGGTGGGGTTGCCCATCGCATGCGCGCCATCGGCGATAGTGGCGTTGAGCTTCACGTCCGACAGGCGCATCGCTTCGCGCGTCATATCGTGGAGCAAACCGCTGAGGTCGACGTCGGTAAAGCTCGACGCTTCCGTCGGCTTGGCGTAGTCGAGGAACTGGCCGATGATGGCGTCCATCTGCCCGATATCGGACTGGATGCCTTCGCGCGCCTCGTCCGACAGGTTGGCCATTTCCACTTCCAGCTGCATGCGCGCCAGCGGCGTGCGCAAGTCGTGCGAAATGCCGGCCAGAATCACGGCGCGGTCCGATTCCACCTGTTTCAGATCATCGACCATCTGGTTGAAGCTGCGGTTCGCCTCGATGATTTCGATCGGCCCTTTTTCCGGCAGCGGCGCCGGCTGCTTGCCCTTGGCGATGTCGCGCGCGGCCGCCGTCAGACGCGACAGCGGCAGATTGATCAGGCTGGAAATGATGGCCGCGCCCAACAGCGACAGCAGCGATACCAGGCTGGCCCAGCCCAGCCACTGGAAGCCCGTGAGGCCGCGCAGGCGCTCGCGGTCCAGCATCAGCCAGTATTCGTCGTCGTCGATCTTGAAGCTGACCCAGAAGCCGGCCACGCCGTTGACGCGCGCGGAAAAGCGCGTGTCCTTGCCCAGTTTGGCCTTCACCAGCGCCTCGATCTCGGGCATCAGGTAATTGTCGGGCGGCGGCTCGATGCGGTCGTCCTCTTCCAGCGAGAAGATGCGGATGCCTTCGTTGCTGACGAGGTCGAACAGCAGCTCGCGGCGCAACTCGGGCGCCGAGTGCGTCAGTGCCGCATGCGTGATGGTGACGACGGAAATGATCTGGGCGGAAATCTGCTGCGCCTGCGGCTCGCGCTGGATGACGGAAATCATGCCGATCCAGGTGATCATGCTGACCGTGGTCAAGGTGCCGAGCAGCAAAAAGGTGCGCCAGAACAGGCCGCTTTTCAGCCGCGCCAGGCTGATATCGGGAACAAGCTTCATCATGCCTCGCCAGCGATCAGCGCGGCTGTCCGTCCGGGATGAAGACGTAGCCGAGGCCCCACACGGTCTGGATGAAGAGCGGGCTCGACGGATCGGGTTCGATCAGTTTGCGCAGGCGCGAAATCTGCACGTCCAGGCTGCGGTCGAACACTTCGTATTCGCGTCCGCGCGCCAGTTCCATCAGTTTTTCGCGCGACAGCGGCTGGCGCGCATGGCGGGCAAACACTTTCAATACGGAAAATTCGCCCGTGGTCAGCGGCACCGTTTCGCCGTTCTTTTTCAAGGTGCGCGTGCCCAGGTCCAGCACGAAGTCGCCGAACTCGAAGGTTTGCGGCGTTTCCGACGGCGCGCCCGGGATTTCATCGGGACCCTTGCGGCGCAGCACGGCGCCGATGCGGGCCACCAGTTCGCGCGGATTGAATGGTTTCGGCAGGTAGTCGTCGGCGCCCATTTCCAGGCCCACGATGCGGTCCACGTCCTCGCCCTTGGCCGTCAGCATGATGATCGGCGTCTGGTCGCCCGCGCCGCGCAGGCGGCGGCAGATCGACAGGCCGTCTTCGCCCGGCAGCATCAGGTCGAGCACCAGCAGGTCGTAGCGTTCGCGCAGCCACAGCTTGTTCATGGCCGTCGCGCTCTCTGCCGTGAAGACATTGAAGCCCTGTTCGGTCAGGTAGCGCCGCAGCAGGTCGCGCAGGCGCACATCGTCATCGACCACCATGATTTTTGCCTGGTGGCCATGGATCGATTGCGTTGTTGTATTGCTGCCGGTAGTGGAGGTTGTGGTCATTTAGGGTGTCGTGTTATCTTATATTAGTTGCTATAGTAACGCCTCGCGCGGCGTCGGCAAGGGGCTGTGGCGACCCATTACAAAGTGTTACAAACTTTACCCAATTACTCTTACTGCACCGTGTAAAGCATCATACACTGGGGCCACAGTGGAAATCAGCTTTAGTTTATACGGCATCGCGGAAGAGGAACTCAATGAATATCTTTACTAAAAAAATTCACGCCGCTCCCAGCGCAGCTATTGCCGCACGTACGACTGTGCTGTCCGCATTTGCCGTTTGTTCCGTGTTTGCCGCCAGCTTGGCGCTGGCGCAAAACCAGCCGCCGCCACGCCGTGACGACCAGCAGCAAATGCAGGCCCAGCGGTATGAACAGGTACAGCGCAGCAATAGCAATGATACGCGACTGCGCGAACAGCGTGACGCACGCAGTTTCGACACCCGCGCCGAAGAGCAGCGCCGCGCCAACGAGGGCGCGGACGCCTCACGCCGCACGGGCCGCATGACGCCCGACGAGCGCCGCGACCTGCGCCGCCAGATCAACGAAGTGGGCCAGGATATTTACTCGAATCCGCCGCGTCGTTGATGACATCCGGCAATACCTACTGCGCGTCGCGACTTGTGGCCTGCGATGCTCACTGTACTAAAGTACAGTTCCGCTTCTCGGCCACAATTCACTTCCGCTCGCTACGGTCTTGCCAGATGTCGTGACTTTACCTGAAACATCCATCTCCATTTTTCATTCCCCTGTTTGTTGCGCCAGGATTATGCTAATCCGGCATACCGCCACGCCCCGTGATATTGTTGTAGCGCACTGAGACAATTCTCTGAATGTGTTGCAGGGGGAGGCAAGTGGTGAGCGACGACGACACACCCGTTCCTGATGCGGCCCTCGCAGGCGGCCTGCCGTACGGCCTGGTCCAGCGCGACGGGGGCGTGTTCCTGGACCTGTCGCTGGCGCCGGCGCAGCTGCGCGCCGCCGTCGACCAGCTGTTCCAGTCGGGGCAGTTGCTGGCTGGCCTCGATTACGGTTTGTTCCTGCTGACCCTGTTCCATGCCCCCACGCCCCGCGCCGCGCCCAAGGGTGACGCCTTGCTGCGCATCGCCGTGCGCGTGTCGCCATTTTCACCCCAGCGCCGCGCCCTGTATAAACAGGTCAAGATCCACGGCGACAGCGCCGAGTTTTACTTTGAAGCATTGCTTCCTGACGCCGATGGCCAGGTGCCTGTGCGCCGCGAGTTTGACGAGCTGGTGGCTGACCTGTGGTGCAAGGGTGTGCACTACGGCATCGATAGTGTGGCCGTGCGCGCCGTTCTCGCCAGCGGCAAGGCCGAGCGCATCACGGTGGCGCGGGTGCTGCCGCCGCAGCCGGGGCGCGACGCCCAACTGGTGGAGGTGTCGCAAGGCATCCACCGCGACGATGCGCCGCGCGAACGCTCCGATGGCCGCCTCGATTTGCTCAGCTTCAAGAACCGCTTTCCGCAAGTCAAAAAACACGCGCGCCTGCTGCGTCTGCTGCCAGGTGCGCCCGGCTTGCCCGGCTATGACCTGGCCGGCAAGGCCCTGCCGCCGCCCGCGCCGCTGGCGCTGGACCTGGCCACAGTGGCGGGGCCGGGCACGGCGGTCGAACATTTCAGCGATGGCGATTTCGTCGTGGCAACCCAGGCTGGTTACGTGAATGTCGATGAGGGCGGCAAGATCTCCATCGAGAACAAGATCGTCAGCCGCGAAGGCGTCAGCAGCCGCACCACGGGCAATCTGAAGCTGCGCGCCGCCTACGAGGAATATGGCGACGTGCAGGAGCAGCGTCAGCTCGACGGCAGCGACATCACCATCCATGGCGACGTGTATGGCCATTTGCACTCGCATGGCGGACTGATCTTGTTGCAGCGCAACCTGGTGGGCGGCACGGCGTTCAATGAACACGGCGACGTGCGCGTCGAGGGCGTCGCTTCCGGTTCCGTGCTGCAGGCACTCAGCGGCGAAGTGCATGTGAAGCGCGCCGAAAGCTGTGTCATCGCCGGCACGCGCGTGGTGATCGACAGCGCCAGCAATTGCGAGATCATCGCCGACGAGGTCGTCATCGAACTGGCCGAAGGCTGCGCCGTGGCGGCGCGCACCATCCGCATCGGCAGCGCTGGCCCGCGCAAGCAGGTGGAAATGCTGCTATTTCCCCTCGTGCCCGATTTGAGCGCCCTGGAGCAACAGATCGCCGAGAGTCTGGCCAAGGCCGCGCAGTACCAGCAGGTGCAGCACAAGCGCCAGCAGGAAATTGATGCCATCGCGCAGTTGCCGGAAGTGCGCAACTACCTGACCCTGGCGGGCCAGCTGCGGCGCGGCGAATTGCAGCTGCAGCCGGCGCAACAGCTGCAATACGACAAGCTGGCCGCGCGCATCGCTCCCGTCCTGAAGGAAGTGGCGCGGCTGCGCGTGGAAGTCAAGCAGTCGGAAATTCTGCAGGCGCAAATGCTGTCCTTGGTGGCGCAGCTGCGCCAGGAGCGGCAGGCGACGGCTGGCCAGTCGCGCTGCAGCCTGGGCCTGGTCGATGGAGAAACGACGGTGCGCGCCCTGGTCGTGCCGCCCGGGCCGGCCAAGGTCTACGACCGGCCGCCGAAAGAGATCAAGGCCTTGCTGCGCAGCGCCACGCCGGCCACGCAAGCCGTGTTCGCGGACAGCACGGGCAGCCTGGAGTGGACGTATGCGCCACCGCCCTAGCGTTTAATCCGTGACCTTGCCGCGCGACTGCTTGAGGACGCTGTGCGTGCTCTTGCTGTCGAGGCGGCGCCGCTGCGAGCTGCGCGTGGGCTTGGTGGCGCGCCGCACGGCGGGCAGGAACGTGACGCTGTCGATGATTTCCTGCAGCCGGCGCAAGGCTTCTTCCTTGTTCTGCTCCTGGCTGCGCGACTGCTGCGCCTTGAGCACCAGTACGCCATCCTTGCTGATGCGGCTGTCGCGCAGGGCCAGCAGCCGTTCCTTGTACGCTTCCGGCAGCGACGAGGCGGCGATGGGGAAGCGCAGATGGATGGCGCTGGACACCTTGTTGACGTTCTGCCCGCCCGGGCCCTGGGCGCGGATGGCGGAAAATTCAACTTCAGCGGGGTTGACGAGGTGTTGCATGGCCTGCCTGTAGGGAGTGATGTGGGTATTGTAAGGGAAGATGGCTGCGCCGGCGCAAGGGCGGGCGGCCAGTCGATGATGTCTTCCGGGAAAGTTGATGTTTCTCAACGCTGGAGGCGGGGATGCTGGTTAGCATGGGCCAACGTTGCGCCACTGCGCATCCTGGCAGCGCTTACCGGATGAAAGGAACACCATGCAGCCCACGACCACGCCTGGCGCCGCAGCGACGGCGGAACGCGGCACCGCGCAATCCCTGACGCAGTACTTGAGCTTTCGGCTGGGCGGCCTGGAATACGGCCTCGATTACCGCTGCGTGCGGGAATTGCGTGCCCTCAAGGAGCTCGACCGTTTTTCTTCGGAAGGGGAAGTGCTGCACAGCGTGGCCGTCTCGCGCGGCGTGATCATCCCCATAGTGGATATGCGTGCCGCGTTCGGCAGCGCCCACGGCGCGCCAGACCCGGCCACCGACGTGATCATCCTGCAGCTGAGTAATGGCGTGATGGGCATGGTGGTCGACGGCGTCACCGATATCGTCAGCCTGGCGCCCGCCGACATCGCCGCCGTGCCTGGCCTTGGCGAGGCGGAGGCCGATTACCTGATGGGCCTGGCCACGGTGGCGGGACGCCGCTTGATCCTCGTCGACATCGACCGCCTGATGGCAATCCGCAGCCCCGGTCCCATGCAGGTGGCCTAAAAAAAAAGACGACCTGAAGGTCGTCTTTTGTCGCTGCTTGATTAACCGAGTTTTTCCAGCTGATCCTGCAAGTCCAGCCATTCCGCTTCCAGCTGCGCCAGGTCCTTGGTGAAGAAGGTCTGGTCGGCCAGCAACTGTTTCAGCTTGGCCTTGTTGGCCGCGTCGTAGATGGTCGGCTCGCCCAGCTTTTCTTCCGTTTCCGCCTTTTGCGCGTTGCGCTTGGCAATCTGCTCTTCCTGGCGCTTGATCTTGTTTTCGATCGGCTTGCGCAGGGCGGCCGCCTTCTGGCGGTCTTCCGCTTCCTGGCGCTTGTCGCGCACGGGCGCGGCAGGGGCGGCGGCCGGCGCAGGGACGGACGACGTTACCGGGAAGTCGGTCTTGTTGGCCTTGCCGGCGGCCGGCAGCACATCGGTACCCTTGCCCAGCTTGGTCTTGAACAGCCAATCCTTGTAGTCGTCCAGGTCGCCGTCGAACGGCTGCAGCTTGCCGTCGGCGACGATGATGAATTCGTCCGTGGTGGCGCGCAGCAAATGGCGATCATGGGACACGACGACCAGCGTGCCTTCGAACTGGGCCAACGCTTCCGTCAGCGCTTCGCGCGTTTCCAGATCCAGGTGGTTGGTCGGTTCATCGAGCAGCAGCAGGTTCGGCCGCTGCCAGACGATCAGGGCCAGCGCCAGGCGGGCTTTTTCGCCGCCCGAGAACGGCGCGATCGACGCGGTGACCATGTTGCCGGGGAAGTTGAAGCCGCCCAGGAAGTTGCGCAGTTCCTGCTCGCGCACGGTCGGGGCGATCTTCGCCAGATGCCACAGCGGCGATTCGTCGTGGCGCAGCATTTCCACCTGGTGCTGGGCGAAGTAGCCGATGTTGAGGCCCTTGCCCATGGTGGCGTCTCCCGTCAATGGCATCAGTTCGCCGGCGATGGTCTTGATCAGCGTCGATTTGCCGGCGCCGTTCTGGCCCAGGAGGCCGATACGCTGGCCGATCTGCAGCGAAAACTTGATGCCGTTGACGATGGTCTTGTGCGTGATCTCGCCCGTCGCTTCGTTTTCGATCTTGTAGCCCGCATCGACGTCTTCCATCACCAGCAGCGGGTTCGGGGCGCTCAAAGGCTCGCGGAATTCGAACGAGAATTCGGCGGCGGCGCGCAGCGGCGCCAGTTCTTCCATCTTCGCCAGCGCCTTCATGCGGCTTTGCGCCTGGCGGGCTTTCGAGGCTTGCGCCTTGAAGCGGTTCACGAACGATTCCAGATGGGCACGCTTGCGCTGCTGCTTTTCCAGCGCGCCGGCGGCCAGGATCATCTGCGCTGCGCGTTGGCGCTCGAAGCTCGAATAGTTGCCCGAATAGCGTTTCAGCTTGCGCTCGTCGATATGCACGACGACGTTGACCACTTCATCGAGGAAGTCGCGGTCATGGGAAATGATCAGCAAGGTGCCGGCGTAGCGCTTGAGCCAGTCTTCCAGCCAGATGATGGCGTCCAGGTCCAAGTGGTTGGTCGGCTCATCGAGCAGCAGCAGGTCGGACGGGCACATCAGCGCTTGCGCTAGGTTCAGACGCATGCGCCAGCCGCCGGAGAAACTGGCGACAGGCTGCTGCATCTGGTCCAGGGTAAAGCCCAGGCCCAGCAGCAATTGCTCGCCGCGCGACTGCACGGTATATGCATCGGCATCGGCCATGGCGCTGTAGATCTCGCCGATGGCGATGCCGTTTTCCGACGTGGCCGGTTCCGATTCCAGGCGCGCCAGTTCCGCTTCCAGCTTGCGCAAGGTCACGTCGCCGTCGATGGCGTAATCGAGCGCGGCACGGTCCAGCGGCGGCGTTTCCTGCGCCACGTAAGCCACGCGCCATTTGGCCGGGAAATCGATCTCGCCCTGGTCAGGGTGCAATTCGCCGCGCATCATGGCGAACAGGCTCGATTTGCCCGCGCCATTGGCGCCGATCAGGCCGATCTTGTCGCCCGGATTGAGGGTGACATCGACTTGTTCGAGCAACGGTTTGATGCCGCGCATCAGGCTTACTTGTAGGAAACGTATCATTTTTTTCTTTGTAAAGGCTGGGCTTTACCCCTCGCCGTAAAAACATCGTGTAGGTCGGATTAGCCCGAAGGGCGTAATCCGACGGGTGCCGCACAGGCATGTCGGATTACGCTACGCTAATCCGACCTACCAAGTCGATCAAACCAGCTTGAGCTGCTCGGCCGTCAGCAGGAATACCATGTCGTCGCCGGCGCTCGTCGTCAGCCAAGTCAGGCCCAGCTCGCCGAAGGCCGCTTCCGCGTAGGCGCGTTCGTTGCCGATTTCAATCATCAGGATGCCGTCGTCCGTCAGGCGCTCGGCTGCGCCGGCGATGATCTTGCGCACCAGGTCCATGCCGTCGCTGCCGCCGTCGAGGGCGATTTGCGGTTCGGCCAGGTATTCCTGGGGCAGGGCGCCCATCGACGCGGAATTCACGTACGGCGGGTTGCTGATGATCAAATCGTATTTCTTGGCCGGCACGTTCGTGTACAGGTCTGATTCGATCAGGTTCACGCGGTCTTGCAATTTGTACGTGTCGACGTTGCGCTTGGCCACGGCCAGCGCGTCGGCGGAAATGTCCACGGCGTCGACCTGGGCGTTCGGAAAGGCGTCGGCCATCATGATGGACAGGCAGCCCGAACCGGTGCACAGTTCCAGGATGTTTTCCACGGCTTCCGGTTCCGCCACCCACGGCGAGAAGTATTCAGGGATCAGCTCGGCGATGAAGGAGCGGGGCACGATCACGCGCTCGTCGACGTAGAAGTTATACGTGCCCAGCCAGCCTTCCTTGGTGATGTAGGCGGCTGGCACGCGGTCGATGCTGCGGCGGTCGATGACCGTCATCACGCTGGCCACTTCCGACGGCAGCAGCTTGGCGTCGAGAAACGGTTCGAGCTTGTCGAGCGGCAACTTCAAGGTGTGCAGGATCAGATAAGCCGCTTCGTCGAACGCTTCGGCGCTGCCGTGGCCGAAAAACAGCTTGGCGGTATTAAAACGGGTAACGGCGTAGCGCAGCAGGTCGCGTGGCGTGGAAAACGGGTTCGGGGTCATGGCATTCTCGAAAAGACGGTGTTCTGGCCCGCCGTGACGGGCCTCGGTATTCTGGTTCAGACGGGCAGCAAATGCTCCAGCGTGCGCCGGTAAATATTCTTCAGGGGATCGATGTGGCGCAGTTCGATGTGCTCGTCGATCTTGTGAATACTGGCATTGGGCGGCCCGAATTCTATCACTTGGGGGCAGATTTGCGCGATAAACCGGCCATCCGAGGTGCCGCCCGTGGTCGACAGCTCCGTCGTGAGGCCCGTTTCTTCGAGGATGGCCGACGACAGCGCATCGCTCAAGGTGCCGCGCGGCGTGAGGAAGGGCAGGCCGCTCAGGGTCCACTGCAAATCGTACTGCAAGTCATGCTTGTCGAGGATGGCGTGGACCCGTTCCTGCAAGCCCTCGGCCGTGCTGGCCGTGGAAAAGCGGAAGTTAAAGTCGATCACCATGTCGCCCGGGATCACATTGTTGGCGCCCGTGCCTGCGTTGATATTCGACATTTGCCACGAGGTCGGCAGGTAATACTCGTTGCCCGCGTCCCATTTTTCCTCGACCAGGTCGGCCAGCGCCTGCGCCGCTTCGTGGATCGGGTTTTTCGCCAGGTGCGGGTAGGCGATATGGCCTTGCACGCCCTTGATGGTCAAGCGGCCCGACAGCGAACCACGGCGGCCGTTCTTGATCATGTCGCCCAGCTGCGCGCTCGAGGTCGGCTCGCCCACGAGGCAATAGTCGATCTGCTCGCCGCGCGCCTTCAGTTGCTCGCAGACGATGACGGTGCCGTCCGTGGCCGGGCCTTCCTCGTCGCTGGTGATCAGAAAGGCGATCGAGCCAGTATGCTCCGGCGTGGCGGCAATGAATTCCTCACAAGCCACCACCATGGCGGCGATCGACGTCTTCATGTCGGCCGCGCCACGGCCGTACAGCTTGCCGTCGCGGTGCGTGGGAATGAACGGTTCCGAGCGCCATTGCTCGACGGGGCCGGTCGGCACCACGTCCGTGTGGCCGGCAAAGACGAACACGGGGGACGTCGTGCCGCGGCGTGCCCACAGATTGGTGACGTCGTTCGACTGGATCGTCTCGCAGACGAAGCCCAGCGGGGTGAGGAGGTCGATCAGGTGCTGCTGGCAGCCCTTGTCGTCGGGCGTGACCGAGGACAGGGCGATCAGTTTTTCGGTCAGGGCGAGGGTTTTGGAGGTGGTCATGGGTAAGGTCGTGCCGGCAACATCGTTCCGGTGGTCAACTAAGTATGGTTACAGCGAGAAAAGGGTCTGGTACTGCGCATCCGAAAACGCCACGCTGAACTGGCCATCCTTGTCCAGCACGGGGCGCTTGATGATGGACGGGTTTTCCAGCATCAGGTCCAGGGCACTGGCCGCATCGACGGTGGACGCCTTGCGCTCGTCGGACAGGGCGCGCCAGGTCGTGCCTTTCTTGTTGACCAGCACATCCCATGGCAATTGCGCCAGCCACGCCTCGACGGTGGCGCGTTCCAGGCCCTGCTTCTTGAAGTCGTGGAAGGTGAAATCGAGTTGCTGCGCGGCCAGCCAGGTGCGGGCCTTTTTGACGGTATCGCAGTTGGGGATACCGTAGAGTGTAATGGTCGTCATGGGTAGGGCTAAGGGGAATGAATGCGGTTCGCTTGATCGCGGCGCTTGCGCCAGGTCAAAATGCGATGGTAGCCGCCATTATACAGTCGATGCGCAGCCGATGCGGCAGTGCAACACGGTTGCATGTTACGGGCAGGTTCAGGGCCAGGCGCTGCGAATGCCCAGTTGCGTGGCCACCTGGCCGAAGTCGCGGTGCGCGGATAGCGGCGTGGCGGACGCCATCGCCAGCTTGGGCGTGGCGCGGTGGAACAGTACCACTGCCGTTTCATCATTCTTGTGGCGCGACATGTAGAGCATGCCATCGACCTCATCCGGATGCGCATGGATGGCGGCCGACCAGGCTTTGGTCGTTTGATACGACGCTGTGCCGCCGAGTCCCGCGTGGCCGCCCAGCTTCCGGAGGGCGGCACCCGTCAAGTCGGCCAGGACGAGTGCTTCTCCCGTGAGCAGTATGACAAAGCGCGCCTGTATCACGGCCAGGCCGATGATGAAGTGGTTGCGGATGGGCTTGCGGTCGTGCAGCAGGGTTTCAGCCAGCGCCACGGCCAGCGAGGTGCCCAGGTAGCAGGTGCCGAAACGGGCCGCCGCTTGCGGGTGGGGATCGTCGAAGCGGTAGGTATTCGCCCTGCCGAAGTACGGTTCACCCGTGGCATGGCCGGAAACCCGGTACAAGGTGGCAGGATCGCAGCGCACCGTTTGCAGCGATGCGGGCAGTTGCGGCAAGCGGGGCAGGCGCAAGGTTGCCACGGGGGCGCCGCTATTCGTCGGCGTAGGCGCGGGCGGCCGCCATCACGGCGTCGAGTTTTCCTTTTGCCAAGGCTTGCAGCGGCGACTTACCGCCCAGCGACAGGCGCGGGGCGGTAAAAAAGTCCCATTTGGCGGCGCCGGGCAAGTCACCGAGAATTTTGCTGATTTTTTCCAGGGTGTGCCGGTCGTGGCGGGGATCGGCGAAAAATGCCGGATAAACATATTCGCCGGAGGCGCCGCGCAAGGCGAACAGGCGTCTGGCTTTCAGTGCCGCACTGAGTGCCTGCGGCGTGACTGCCAGCCGGGCGCGCAATTCGGGGCCGGACAGCAAGCTGTGCGAGGCCAGGTCTTTTTCACGCTGATGCCGTTCCTGTTCTTCCAGGCCGCGCATGAATTGCCGGGTGCTGACGTGGCCTGTCTGCGTATCGTTGCCGGAAGCCATGCTCAGCTCCCGCTCTGCCACGATATCGAGATCGTGCCGCATTTGCGCCAGCAGCGCGGGCCGGTCGTCGCGCGGCACGGCATCCAGCAGCGATGCATAGGCTTCCTGGAAGGTGTCTTGCGCAATGTTGAAGCGCAAGCCTGTGGCGCTGGCAGCCAGTGTGGCGGCCAGCTGCTCAGCCAGCGGGGATGCCGATTCAGCATCTTCGGCTTCGCAGGCGGGCTGGTCATTTGTTGAGTGGTTGCGATGTGTGTTCGACATGGCCGTATCCTTGAAAGGCAAGTCTCAGCATAGGATAGCAAGTCAAACAAAGCAAACAAAGCAAACAAAGCAAGGAGATTAACTCTATCTGCCTTGATGCAGCACAAACCTGCGGCGTTGTCTCTTACACCGGCCGGGGCGCCGCCTTGCCCGGTTCGACGGGACCGAAATGCAGGCCCAGCCGCAAGGCCAGGGCGCGCAGGGCGCCGCTTTCCTGCAGGTGCAGGGCCAGCGCGATGTGGCCGTCGGGGCGCACGAGGTAGGCCGCGTCGCGGCCCAGGCCGGCCAGCTTGGCGGCCACGTTATAGGTATAGCAATGCACGGGCAGTTTCAGCACGCGCGCCTCGTCGAGCAGTTCGGGCGCCGGCTCGCCATAGATGTGCAATTGCCAATCCATGCTGCGCAGGGCGATAAAATTGTCTTGCGTGCCGTCCGAGAACCAGGGCAGGCGGTCGCCGCCGCGCAGGTATTCCGCATGGCCGGCGGAGAGGGCGCTGTCTTCATAGCTGATCTCGATTTGCGACACGGTCTTGAACAGCAAGCGGCGCGCCCGCGCAAAGCCGGACAGGAAGGGCAGCGCGTGCGGCACCAGCCAGCGCCGCAGGAATTGCCCGGCGATGCCCTGCGCGACGATGGCCTGAAAGGCGCGGTCGGTGGTGGCGACGAGCTTGCGGGCAAACACGATGCGCTCGCTTTCATAGGTGTCGAGCAGGGCATCATTGCTTTGGCCATGCAGCTTTTGCGCCAGCTTCCAGGCCAGGTTGACGGCATCGCCCAGGCCCGTATTCATGCCCTGGCCGCCCACGGGGCTGTGCAGGTGGGCCGCGTCGCCCAAAATGAAGCAGCGCCGCGCGCGGAACTGGCCCGCCACGCGGTGATGGACTTTATAGGTGGAAAACCAGTTCACGTGTTCGACGTGGATGCCCAGCAGGGTTTCCACGTCGCCGCGCACGTCGTCGAAGACGGGCGCGGGCGCGCCGTCGGGACGGTCGGGCAGGATGCCGATCAGGCGCTGCATGCCGCTGGTGCGCACGGGCAACATCAGCGCGAAAGAGTTCGCGCCCAGGTGGGCGTGCAAATCCGTATTCTTGCCGGCTACTTGCGCGTCCGCCACGTAGTACAAGTGGTCGTAGGTGCCGCCGGAAAAGTCAAAGCCGGCGATCTCGCGGACCTTGCTGCGGGCGCCGTCGCAGCCGCAGATATAGTCAAACGTACAATATTGTCGTTCGCCATTGTTGAGCAGGATGGCTTGCACTTCGCTATCGTCCTGCGTCCACAAGTCCAGCGTGACATTCCATTCCACGTGCACGCCGGCCGCCGCCAGCTTGCTGATCAGAAAGCGTTCATGCTCGTCCTGGGGCAGGCTCAGCACGAAAGGATAGGGGCTCAGGCCTTCGCCGATCTCGCCCAGCGCCAGTTTCACCAACTCTTCGCCGCCTTCGTGGATGTGCATGGCATTGATCTTGATGCCCAGGTGCACCAGTTCGTCGGCAAAGCCCAGCTGCTGGTAAAACTCCAGGGTGCGCGCATGCACGGCCATGGCCCGCGACGCCTGCCCGGGGCCGCTGTTTTTATCGATGATGCGGCAATCGACGCCATGGCGCGCGAGGCGCAAGGCAAGCATGAGGCCGGTAGGACCGGCGCCGACGATCAATACGGGAGGAGTATTCATGCCATCCAGTATAGGACAGGATGGGAGAGGACAGCGGGACGATTGAAGTTGCTAGTCGGAAATGAAAATGTCCCGCCGGATGGCAGGACATGATTTTTTACGTGCGTCTCGACGCCTCTGCAAACCGTAGCGAGCGGATGCGCGGCGTGGCCGAGAAGCGCAACCGTACATGCGTACGGTGAGCATCGCCGGTCGCGCCCCGCGACGCGCAGCAGGTTTACAGAGGTGTCATCAGATGCCGCGCAGGAGTTCGTTGATGCCGGTCTTGGCGCGGGTTTTTGCATCCACGCGCTTGACGATCACGGCGCAGTACAGCGAGTACTTGCCGTCTTCTGAAGGCAGGTTGCCCGAGACCACGACGGAACCGGCCGGCACGCGGCCGTAGGTCACTTCGCCCGTGGCGCGGTCGTAGATCTTGGTCGACTGGCCGATGTACACGCCCATCGAGATGACGGAATTTTCTTCGACGATCACGCCTTCGACGATTTCCGAACGGGCGCCGATGAAGCAGTTGTCTTCGATGATGGTCGGGTTCGCTTGCATCGGTTCCAGCACGCCGCCGATGCCGACGCCGCCGGACAGGTGGACGTTCTTGCCGATCTGCGCGCAGGAACCGACGGTGGCCCAGGTGTCGACCATGGCGCCTTCATCGACGTAGGCGCCGATGTTGACGTAGGACGGCATCAGCACGACGTTCTTGGCGATGAAGCTGCCGCGGCGGGCGACGGCTGGCGGCACCACGCGGAAACCGCCCTTGGCGAAGTCTTCGGCCGTGTAGTTGGCGAACTTGGTCGGCACCTTGTCGTAGAACTGCATCGTGCCGTCCGATGGCAGGACGACGTTGTCTTCCAGGCGGAACGACAGCAGCACGGCTTTCTTGACCCACTGGTTGACGACCCAGTCGCCCGAGGTTTTTTCCGCCACGCGGATGCTGCCGTTGTCCAGGCCATTGATGACGTGGGAGACGGCGTCGCGCAGTTCGGCCGTGCCGTTGCGCGGATTGATCTCGGCGCGGTTTTCCCAGGCCTGGTCGATGATGGTTTGCAGTTGTTGGCTCATGATGATGTCTTGTTCATTTAGTTGGTTGATGCGGATGCGGAAAGCTGCTGGCAGAATTTTACTATGCGCAACGCCGCTTCCAGCCCTTCGGCCGTTTCGGCCACCAGGGCCATGCGGATGCGGTTGCGGCCCGGATTGATGCCGTGCGCGTCACGCGCCAGGTAGCTGCCAGGCAATACCGTGACATTATATTCGGCGTACAGGCGTTGCGCGAATTCGGTGTCGGACAGTCCCGTGCGGCTGACGTCGGCCCACAGGTAGAAGCCGGCGTCCGGCAATTGCACGTCCATCACCGATTGCAGCAGCGGCGTGATGGCGTCGAACTTGGCGCGGTACTTGGCGCGATTTTCCTCGACATGGGTTTCGTCGTTCCAGGCCGCGACGGAGGCCGCCTGCACGGCGGGGCTCATGGCGCCGCCGTGGTAGGTTCGGTAGAGCAGGAATTTTTTCAGTACTTCCGCGTCGCCGGCAACGAAGCCCGAACGCATGCCCGGCACGTTCGAGCGCTTCGACAGGCTGGAAAACACCACCAGGCGCGCATACGGGCGCTCGATGGTGGACAGGCCCAGCATGTGCGCCGCCTGCAGCGCGCCCAGCGGAGGCGTGTCGCCGTGGTAGATCTCGGAATAGCATTCGTCGGCGGCGATGACGAAGTCGTAGCGCTCGGACAGGGCGAACAGGTGTTCCCAGTCCGTCAGGGTGAGCACGGCGCCCGTCGGATTGCCCGGCGAACACAGGAACAGCAGCTTGACCTTTTCCCATACCGAGGCGGGCACGCCGTCGTAATCGCAGCCGAAATTGCGCGCCGGGTCGGAATTGACGAAATACGGTTCGGCGCCGGCCAGGTAGGCCGCGCCTTCATAGATCTGGTAAAACGGATTCGGGCTGATCACGAGCGAACCGGCTGCCGGATCGATCACCGTTTGCGCCAGCGCAAACAGCGCTTCGCGCGAACCGTTCACGGGCAGGATTTGCGTGGCAGGATTGAGCTTGGGGATGCCGTAGCGGCGTTCCAGCCAGCCGGCAATCGCGCTGCGCAAGGCTTCCGAACCGATGGTGGTCGGATAGCTGGCCAGGCCGTGGATATTGTCGACCAGCGCCTGCTCGATGAAGGCTGGCGTCGGGTGCTTGGGTTCGCCCATGCCCAGGCTGATGGGCGCATACTCGGGATTGACCGTCACGCCGGCAAACAGCTGGCGCAGCTTTTCGAATGGATATGGTTGCAGTTTAGCAAGAAGTGGATTCACGGAGCGGACCAGGGCAAGAGTGGGGTGATAGTGTCGCGTATGGATTGCCTGGCATGGCGCAATGACGCCGGTCAAGCAATCAGCTTAGCCTTTTATTATAGCCGTCCTCGGGCGCAGGCTGTGCAAGTGGGCTGTTGTTGACCTGCACGGCATGTCGCTCCCGGGCTTGGCAAGGTAAAATACGCTATGTCTACCTTACTTCCCACCCTGCTTGCCATTGAAACATCGTCCGAACTCGCGTCCTGCGCCTTGTTGCGCGGCGATGTCGTCCTGTCCCGCGCCTCGTCGGGCGTGCGCACCCATTCCCAGTCGATCTTGCCCATGGTGCAGGAATTGCTGGCCGAAGCGGGCGTGACCCTGGCCGACGTCGACGCCATCGCCTACGGCTCAGGCCCCGGCTCGTTTACGGGCGTGCGCACGGCCTGCGGCATCGCCCAAGGCCTGGCCTATGGCGCCAAGCTGCCTGTCGTGCCCGTCGTCACGCTCGACGCCATGGCCCTCGCGTGCCACCAGCAGCATGGCGCACAGCACATCGTGACCGTGCTCGACGCCCGCATGGGCGAAGTGTACTGGGCGCAATATGATTACCAGGATGGCTTGCAAGCCGTCCTGCCGCCGGCCTTGAGCGCGCCGGCCGGCGTGGCGCCGCAGGGCGACGTGACCGGCTGCGGCAACGGCTTTGGTGCCTACGCCGAAGCGCTGGCCGCGTTGCCGTGCGCCGCCACGGCCGATGCCGCCATCATGCCGCACGCCGTGCAAGTGGCGCAGCTGGCGCGCATCGCCTTTGCGGCCGGCCAGTGCGTGACGGCGGCCGAGGCGCAGCCTTTGTATTTGCGCAACAAGATCGCCTACACGAGTGCCGAGCGCCTCGACATGCAGGCCGCCAAGGCCGCTGCGGAGTCGGCACAATGATGGAGACGGGCAAGGACAGCGCGGCAGGCTGGGACTTGCTGCGCCTCGACTATCAGCCGATGCAGGAAGCAGACCTGTTGGAGGTGCTGGCGCTGGAACAGCGCGTCTACCCGCATCCCTGGACGCACGGCAACTTTGTCGATTCCCTCAAGAGCGGCTATCCGGCCTGGGTGCTGCGCGACGTGGATGGTACCTTGCTTGGCTATTTCTTGCTGATGCTGGTCGTCGATGAGGCGCACTTGCTCAACGTTGCCGTCGAGGGTGCCATCCAGGGCCAGGGGCTGGGCCGCTTCCTGCTGAACCAGTCCTGCGCCTGCGCGCGCCAGCTGGGCATGGAATCGATGCTGCTGGAGGTGCGCCCGTCGAATACGCGCGCGCTCGATATTTACCAGCGCTATGGATTTGAACAGATAGGCCGGCGCAAGGGATACTACCCGGCTAGCAACTCGCAACGTGAGGACGCCATCGTGATGCGTTATACCTTATGAGCCGCAGCGCCGTTTTTCTCGATGAAATGGGCGTCGGCCCCTTGTGGCGCTTGCGCCAGGGCGCCGCACCCGAGGCTGTCGACGTCGTCGCTGAGACCGCCGTGGAGGCGGAAGTGGCCGTGGCGGAACCCGTGGCCGAAGTTGCCGCAACCGTCGCTGTTCCGGCACCTGTGATCGAAATGCTGGCCGAGGTGGCAGTCGTGGACACTGTGGAGGTTGCTGCGCCCGTCGTCGTTGCCGCTACGCCAGTGCCTGCCGCCGCGCCCGACGACACGGCCTGGTTCGACGATGCGCCGCCACCGCCGCCTGCCAGACAGCTGAGCGATAGTGACATCGCCGCCCTCGACTGGGAAGGCTTGACGTCGGCCGTCGCCAAGTGCGCGCGCTGCGACTTGTGCAAGACGCGCAAGGGCGTCGTCATGGGCCGTGGCGACCGCCAGGGCGATTGGCTGATGCTGGCCAGCAGCCCCTCGCGCCTGGAAGAACGGGAAGGGCGCGCCTTGCCGGGCGAGCAGGGCAAGTTGCTCGACAATATGTTGAAAGCCATCGACGTCGACGCGGGGCGCGACGTGTACATCACGCACCTGCTGAAATGCCGTCCGCTTGACGAGACGGGCCAGGAACGCTTGCCCACCGAGGCCGAGTCGGCCGCCTGCCGTCCGTATTTTGACCGCGAACTGGCCCTGCTGCAGCCGCGCACCATCGTCACCCTCGGTTCGATGGCCGCCGCCGGCATCAATCCCGGCGAAAAACCCGTACGGGGCAAGGTGCGCCAGCTGGGCAGTGCGTCCGTCGTGGCCACCTTCCACCCAGAGCAACTGTTGCAGGACGGGACGGGCAAGGCCAAGGCGCGCGCCTGGGCCGACCTGTGCCTGGCGAAAAGCACGCACGGTGGTTGATACGGCCGTCTCTACCTTCCAGGCCCGCTTCGAACGCCGCTGGGGACATTTGACGCACCCCCGCGTGCGTGCGCTGGCCTGGCTGCTCGACTCGCCCGACTTGCTCGATCCTGCCAGCCCCTACTGGGGCGGGCGCATCGCCAGCTTGCCCCCCGTCACGCCTGCCGTGGCGGCGTGGCTGGGGGCGCTGCAGGATGACCCGTCACCGCTCGATGCGGCGCTGGGGCCCCGATTCTATTCCCGCCTGGGCCTGTACGCTGAAAAGCTGCTGGCCTTTTATTTTGAGCAACATGGCTTGCTGGCCGCGCATGGCTTGCAAGTGCAGGTCAACCGCAACGACACGGTGGGCGAGTTTGATTTTCTGCTGCGTGACGAGAGTGAATTGCTGCACTGGGAATTTGCCACCAAGTTCTACCTGCTCGAAGGGGCGCCCGATCCCGGCGACTTCAACCATTTGATCGGCCCCAACCTGGCCGACACCCTGGGCTTGAAGATGCGCAAGATTCTCGACAAACAACTGGCCCTGTCCCGCCATCCGGCCGCGCAAACCCTGCTGGCGCACCCCGTGCGCGCGGCGCAGGCGCTGGTCAAGGGCTGGCTGTTTTATCCGGCAGGCGTGACGCCCGCCATGGACGGTATTTCCCCCGAACACGGTCACGGTTTCTGGTGTACGCCGGCCCAACTGCCCGAGCAGCGCTACGTTGTGCTGCCGCGCCTGCAATGGCTGGCGCCGTTCAAGGGCCGCGACGTGGACGTGCTCGACGTGGAGGCCCTGCGCACGCAGTTGTTTGATCTGGCGCAACCGGTGATGGTCGCCACCGTGGATACTATCGAAGGCTGGGAAGTGGAGCGCACGCGCGGTTTTGTCGTGCCGCATGACTGGACGCAGCAGGCTGCCGCACGGCGGATAGCGGGTGCGCTACCTGCGTAATGTTGGGGTCAGACCCGGCGGGTCTGACCCCGGAAGTTAATGCTTCTGCTCGCCAATCAATGACAAGTTGTCATGCTCAGCCTGGTTCAGCTTGTGCTTGCGCATGATGGCGTACATGGTGCCGGCAACAAACAGGCCGAACAGGGTGATGATGATGTTGAGCGGCAGGTGCAAACGGATCATGATCGAATACACGGCCAGCATGGTGAGAATCGACAGGTTTTCATTGAAGTTCTGCACGGCGATGGAATGGCCTGCACTCATCAGCACGTGGCCGCGATGTTGCAGCAGGGCATTCATCGGCACGACGAAGAAGCCGGACAGGGCGCCGATCAGGATCAGCAGCGGGTAGGCGATCCATACGGAATGTACTTGCGTCATCATCATGACGATCACGCCCATGGCGATACCGAGCGGAATGACGGTCAGCGATTTGCGCAGCGGAATGAAGCGTGCCGACAGCACGGCGCCGGCGGCCACGCCGATGGCGACCACGCCCACCAGGCTGGTCGCTTTGTCGAACGGCATGTTCAGCGACTGCTTGGCCCATTCCAGCACGATCAGCTGCAAGGTGGCGCCGGCGCCCCAGAACAGGGTCGTCACGGCCAGTGTGATCTGGCCCAGCTTGTCTTTCCACAAGATGGAATAGCAATTGGCAAAATCGGTAATCAGTTTGATAGGATTGCGTTCCTGGTGCGGATACACGCAGCCCGTGTCGGGAATCTTCAGGTTGGCCAGGGTCGCCAGCGCATAGATGCCCACCACGACGCACAAGGCCGCTTCCGTCTTGCTGGTGATGCCCGTGTCGACCAGCGGAATGTCGATCGACAGCAGCATGTCGGACACGTGGCCGCTGACGAGCGCGCCGCCCATGACGGTGCCGAGGATGATGGAAGTGACGGTCAAGCCTTCGATCCAGCCATTCGCCGCCACGAGCTTTTCCGGCGGCAGCAGTTCCGTCAGGATGCCGTACTTGGCGGGCGAGTACACGGCCGCGCCGAAACCGACGACGGCGTAGGCCAGCAGCGGGTGCACGTGGAAGAAGACGAGGGCGCAGCCGAAGATCTTGACCATGTTGGCGATGAACATGACCTTGCCTTTCGGCAGAGCATCCGCGAAGGCGCCGACAAAAGCGGCCAACAGCACGTAAAACAGCACGAACGACAATTTGAGCAGCGGCGTGATCCACGCCGGGGATTTCATGGACACCAATAAATCGACGGCGACAAAAAAGAGGGCGTTATCTGCCAGCGAGGAAAAGAACTGCGCCGCCATGATGGTATAAAAACCACGATTCATTCTGGATTGCCTGAAATCATATCTGGCTTGCTTTATACCACGAAAAAACGGCAAACCCCAAGTTTGGCAGGGGCTGCTTTGCATAGTCTTGCCTAAGCGAAGCTTAATTTTTCTGCCGTAGAAAAATACACATATATGTGAGCATTTTATACATGGTGTCCTGGGCGCCGGTCTCGGACGCGCTGCGGACCTGCTTGCGGCTCCCGCTTGCGGCCCATCCGGTAAAATACGGCTTTCCCACCCGCCGTGAACGACGCATATGCCCAGGCCCCTTATCGCCACCATCCATCTCGATGCCATGCAACACAATCTGGCGCGCGCCCGTGCCGGCGCCCGCGGCGCCAAGGTATGGGCCGTCGTCAAGGCGAATGCCTATGGTCACGGGCTGGAACGGGCCATGCGGGGCTTTGCCGAGGCCGATGGCCTGGCGCTGGTCGAGGTCGATTACGCCGTGCGCTTGCGCGAACTGGGCTGGACCAAACCCATCTTGCTGCTGGAAGGTTTTTTCGATGCCAGCGATTTGCCTGTCATGGCGCAATATGGATTGAATGGCAGCGTGCATTGCGAAGAACAGATCGTCATGCTGGCAGCGGCCCGCCTGCCGCACGCCATCGACGTGCACCTGAAAATGAATACGGGCATGAACCGCCTGGGTTTCACGCCGGCTGCCGTGGCGGGTGCGTATGCGCGCCTGCGCGCCATGCCGCATATCGGCACGATCACCCTGATGACGCATTTCGCCAATGCGGACGAGGCGGGTCCCACGCGCTTGCCGTTGGAACAGCAGATGCTGCGTTTTGAAGCGGGCGCCTCCAGCATCGGTACGCCGCTGCCGCGCAGCCTGTGCAATTCGGCCGGCGTGTTGATGCACCATCTGGACAGCGACTGGGTGCGTCCCGGCATCATGCTGTATGGCGGCACGCCCAGCGGCGCCCCGGGCGGCACGTCCGCGCAGGCGTTCGGCTTGCTGCCCACGATGACCTTGCGCAGCAGCATTATCGGCATCCAGGACATCGCCGCCGGCGAGGTGGTCGGCTACGGCAGCCGCTACCAAGCGGCCGGCAACGTCAAGGTGGGCGTGGTGGCCTGCGGCTATGCGGACGGCTACCCGCGCCACGCCCCCGAAGGCACGCCCGTGCTGGTCGACGGCGTGCGCACGGGGCTGATCGGCCGGGTGTCGATGGACATGCTGATGGTCGACCTGACCCACGTGCCGGGCGCCAAGGTCGGCAGCAGCGTCACCTTGTGGGGGCAGGGCATGCCGATCGACGAGGTGGCGCTGGCCGCCGGCACCATCGGCTACGAGCTCATGTGCGCGCTGGCGCCGCGCGTACCGGTGATCGAAGCGTAGGGTGACGCGGAAGCGCGGTTTGTATATACTGTATATATAACCAGTTATTTCATTTACCCGGGCAAAGTACACCATGGCAAAAGTCAAGACCATCTACACCTGCAGCGATTGCGGCGCCATCAGCAACAAATGGATGGGGCAATGCACCTCGTGCAACCAGTGGAATACCATGGTGGAAACTCTGCCCGAGACGGGCGGCAACAACCGCTATTCGAATCCGCAGCACATGTCGCTGGCGCAGACGGCGCCCGTGCTGTCGCTCGACGATATCGACGCCATCGACGTGCCCCGCTTCGGCACGGGCATCGAGGAATTCGACCGCGTGCTGGGCGGCGGCATGGTGGCGGGCGGCGTGGTGCTGATCGGCGGCGACCCCGGCATCGGCAAGTCGACCCTGCTGTTGCAGGCGCTGGCGAACATGTCGCACCACAAGCGCGTGCTGTACGTCAGCGGCGAGGAATCGGGCGCGCAGATCGCCCTGCGCGCCAAGCGCCTCGTCATCGACGCCAAGGAACTCAAATTGCAGGCGGAGATCCAGCTGGAAAAAATTCTCTCCACCTTGAACGACCTGAAGCCGGAAGTGGTGGTCATCGACTCGATCCAGACCGTGTATTCGGACGCCCTCAGCTCGGCGCCCGGTTCCGTGGCGCAAGTGCGCGAATGCGCGGCGCAGCTGACGCGGGCGGCCAAGCAGACGGGCGTGACGATCATTCTGGTCGGCCACGTGACGAAAGAGGGGGCGCTGGCCGGCCCCCGCGTGCTCGAGCATATCGTCGACACGGTGCTGTATTTCGAGGGCGACGCCCACTCCAGTTTCCGCCTCGTGCGCGCCATCAAGAACCGTTTCGGCGCCGTCAATGAGCTGGGGGTGTTCGCCATGACGGAAAAGGGCTTGAAAGGGGTGTCGAACCCGTCCGCGCTGTTCCTGTCGCAGCACGACAACCAGGTGCCTGGCTCGTGCGTGATGGTGACGCAGGAAGGCACGCGCCCCCTGCTGGTGGAAATCCAGGCCCTCGTCGACACGAGTCACTTGCCGAATGCGCGCCGGCTGTCCGTCGGCCTGGAGCAGAACCGCCTGGCCATGCTGCTGGCCGTGGCGCACCGCCATGCGGGCATCGCCGCCTTCGACCAGGATGTGTTCATCAACGCCGTCGGCGGCGTCAAAATCACGGAACCGGCGGCCGACCTGGCCGTGTTGTTGGCAATCAATTCGTCGATGCGCAACAAGCCCCTGCCGCGGGGGCTCGTGGTGTTTGGCGAAGTGGGACTGGCCGGCGAAATCCGCCCCGCGCCGCGGGGCCAGGAACGCTTGCGCGAAGCGGCCAAGCTGGGCTTTACCCTGGCCGTGGTGCCCAAGTCCAACCTGCCGAAGCAAGTCATCGAAGGCCTCAAGGTCATCGGCGTCGAGCGCATCGACGAAGCGTTCAATAAATTGCGCGACCTGGAGTAAGAGTTGGTATGGTTTAAATGCCAAGCTTGAGGTAAGTCAAACAAAGTTTCCGTTTGGAACTATAATATTTGTCCGATGAATTCGCGTAGCGAGTTCGCGTCGACAATGAATTAATAGAGAAGCGGAATATAGTGTTAGTTGAGCAAAGGCAGGGCGCACGCAAGATATTGCGTGCCAAGGCAATGTTGGTGATGGACGGCGCGGACCCCGTGGCGGCGCGCACCCTTGACGTGGGGCCGGGCGGCATGACGGCCGTCATCGCGGAACCGCTGCCGACAGGCAAGCAGGGCAAGGTGCTGTTCGAGCTGTTTTACGATGGCGCGGCGCACATCATTGAGGCGCGCGTGTCCGTCTCGCACTGCATTTTCAGCAGTGCAGGTTTCAAGGTGGGACTCACTTTCCCGCAGCTGGACATGGCTGTCAGCAGCGCCATTTCGAGATTCATGCGCTGAAACAAGACAAGATCGGCTGCAAATGAAATGCGCTAAAATGGTGCATATGGGTTTGCAGTCAGGAAAAACCTGTTCTGTTCGCTGTTTTGATATTCCGGTAATACTGCATAATTATCAACCAGAAGAGGGACCTTGCCGCGCCACGCGCGCCTGCCGTCCGTTTCCAGCGCAGCACGGTCAAGACCTGAACCGTGTGCCATGACCATACACCCGACGGGAATGCCTACCATGTTTAATTCGACCATCAACAGCAGGGCTTACACCAACAACACGCAGCAGACGACGCAGGGCAATATCTCGGCCGATGTGTATGCGAAGGTGGAGCGCCAGATGCAGTCGCAGAACACGGGCGTCGTCAAGCTCAACGCCAGCCTGGCGCGCGACCAGGCCAAATTCTCGGGCCTGGGCCAGCTGCAATCGGCGCTGGCAAAATTCCAGACCGTGGCCAAGAACATGGCCGGCAGCGGCCTGGCCACGTCGGCCACGTCGAGCGCCAAGGATGTGCTGAGCGCCACCACCACCGACAAGGCCGTCAGCGGCAGCCATGAGCTGAACGTCAAGCAACTCGCGCAGGGACAGACCCTGCTCAGCGGCGCGCAGAAATCGTCGAGCGCGGCCATCGGCACGGGGGCGCCGGCGCTGGTCAAAATCGAAGTGGGCACGGCCGACGGCAAGCAATTTACGCCCGGCAGCGGCAAGGTCATTTCGCTGACGATAGACAGCAGCAACAATAGCCTTGACGGTATCGCCGCCGCGCTCAAGCAGCAGGGCGTCGATGCCAGCGTGGTGAAGGGCGCCGATGGCTATTCGCTGGCCATCAATGGCAAGAGCGGCGCCGACAGCAGCATGCGCATCAGCGTGTCCGGCGACGCTGCCGTCAGCAACCTGCTCAGCTATGCACCCGGCGCCGGCAAGGGCCTGCAGCAGACGGCCGCCGCGCAGGATGCGCTGCTCACCGTCGACGGCAAGGAGATCAAGAGCGCCACGAATACCTTGACGACGGCGGTCGAGGGCGCCACCATCGAATTGAAGAAAAAGGGCACGACCGATCTCGTCATCGCCAAGGACAGCAGCCAGATCGCGACCAATGTGGCCAGCTTCGTCACGGCTTACAATGAACTCAACAGCAAGCTGCAAAGCCTGCAGCAGGGCGACTTGAAATCCGACACGGCCCTGGGTCAGGTGCGTTCGCAGATGGAGCAAGTGCTGCGCACGGCCAGCACGGGCGTGCCCGCCTCCATCCTCAGCAGTGCTGGCGTGACCTTGGGCAAAAGCGGAGAACTGGTGCTCGACGATAAAAAACTCAAGGCCGCCATCGCGGCCGATCCGGATGCCGTCAGCAAGTTGTTTACGAATAACGGCAAGGGCGTGGCGGACCAGTTTTCCAGCAAGATCGGCGAGCTGACAGGTGAAACGAGCATCATCCGCAAGGAAGTGCAGACGGTCGGCAAGGACATCACCACGCTGACCAACAAGAAAGCCGTGCTGGCCAAGGCGCTGACGGCCCAGGCGCAGGCGCTGATCAAAGCCTATTCGGCCCAGGAACAGATGGGAACGAACTCGGCCTTGCCGGGCTATACGGGCAAGAATTCCCTCTTCGACTTCATGGCCTGAGGGCGCACCGCTAAAGCGCCGATGGCGGTGTTGCACCGCCTTGCCCTGAGCACGATATCGACGCGCTAGCTATATTCGTTCGCCGTGCGCAAAGAAGGCCGATGGCGAACTGCCGAAGGTTTTCTTGAACATGGCGGAAAAGGCCGACTGGCTGGCGTAGCCCAGTTCTTCGGCCACCTGCGACAGCGGCACGCCGCGCGCGATCAGGGGCGCCGCGTGCGCCAGGCGCACCTGCTGGCGCCACTGGCCAAAACTCATGCCCAATTCGCGTTCGAACAGCCGCGCCAGAGTGCGTTCCGAGGCGCCGACCAGCTGCGCCCAGTGTTCCAGGGTCTGATTCAAACCCGGTTTCTCGATCAGGCTGTCGCACAGGGTCTTCAGGCGCTTGTCGCTGGGCAAGGGGACGCGGATGGGGCGCGTGGCCGAGCGTTTCAATTCATCGAGGATCAGTTCGGCCAGCAAGGCCTCGCGCGCCGGTTCCTGGCCCGGATCCAGCTGTTCCAGCGCCATGATCAGCTGGCGCAGCAGGTTCGACACTTCCAGCACCTTGCAATCCTGGCCCGCGAACGGCGCGCGTGCGGCGTGGATGCACAGGGGGCGCAAGCGGGTTTTTTCCAGTATCGTGACGGCATGCTCCACGTTGGGCGCGATCCAGATGGCGCGCATGGGCGGCAGCACCCAGCTGCTGTTGTTGGCAGTGATGCGCAGCACGCCTTCGAGCGCCATCGTGACCTGGCCCCAGGGGTGGGTATGCGGTAACAAGAATTCATCGGGTTGCAGGTCGCGCGCGATCATCGTCACGGGGATGGTCGCGCTGGGCGCTTCCCGCGGCGGACACATGCGGGTATGGTGGAGGATAGGTACACCCATCAGCTTGGCCTTAATTCGATAAATTATGTCATCCTGTCGGAAAACAGACAATGATATTTTGCATACACTTGAGCTTCACCAGTATAAGACAGGGTATGACATGATAACAACTAACTCAGCATCCGAACTTCCAACCTTGCGCGGCGATGCGCGCGTCATCGCCCTGGTGGGGCTGGCGCATGGCGTGTCGCACTTCTACCATCTGATCCTCGCGGCCCTGTTCGTCTGGCTGAAACCCGCATTCGACCTGTCGTATGCGGAGCTGGGCCTGCTGATGACGGTGTTTTTCATCATCTCGGGCGTGGGGCAGGCGCTGGCCGGCTTTGTCGTCGATCGCTTCGGCGCCCGCGCCGTGCTGTTTTCCGGCGTCTTTCTGCTGGGGGTGTCGGCGCTGGCCCTGTCCACCGCGCACAGCTATGCCGCGCTGATGCTGGGCGCCATGCTGGCCGGCATGGGCAACAGCGTGTTCCATCCGGCCGACTATACCATCCTCAACCAGCGCGTTTCGGCGGCCCGCGTGGCCTACGGCTTTTCCGTGCATGGCATCAGCGGCAACATCGGCTGGGCCCTGGCACCGCTGTTCATGACCTATGTCGCCACCCATTATGACTGGCGAATCGCGCTGCAATGCGCTGCCGTGCTGCCGTTCGGCGTGCTGCTGATCCTGTTCCTGAACCGTCATGCCATCCGCCCCGAGCCTGTCAAGAAGGCCGCAGCGGGTCAGCCGGCTGGCGGCGAAGGCACCCTGGATTTCCTGCGCCTGCCTGCCGTGTGGATGTGCTTTGCCTTCTTCTTCATTACCGCCATCGCCCTGGGCGGCATTCAGAGCTTTGCCAGCGTGGCCCTCGTCAAGCTGTACGGCATGAGCCTGGCGTTGGCCACCAGCGCCTACACGGCCTATATGCTGGCCTCGGCCGTGGGCATGCTGGCCGGCGGCGTGGTGGGCGCGCGCAGCAAGCAGCCGGACCGCAACGTGGCGATCGCCTTTTCCGCCGCCGCGCTGCTGGCCGTGCTGCTGTCCATGGCCGTCGTGCCGGCCTGGGGCGCGGTGGTGCTGATGGGCGCCATCGGCTTGACCTCGGGCGTGGCGGGGCCGTCGCGTGACCTGATGATACGCGCCGCGGCGCCGAAGAATGCCACCGGGCGCGTGTATGGCGTCGTGTATTCGGGCCTCGACAGCGGCCTGGCCGTCGGTCCGCTGTTCTTTGGCGCGCTGATGGATGGCGACCATCCGGCCCTGTTGTTCGTGTTTATCGGCCTGTTCCAGGCGCTGGCGATTGCCACGGCCGTGGGAGTGGGCGGCAAAACACGTGCCGCCGCGCTGCAAAAGGCATAGAATCGTTGCCATCTGCTACGAAAGGAATCTCCATGACCTTTGCCACCACCGACCTGTGCGACGACTATGCGGCCATGCTCGACGACGGCACCTTGGCCGTGCTGCCGCCCGTGTACCGCGCTTTCGGCCAGCGCGTGCGTTTCAGCGGGCCCGCCACCACCTTGCAAGTGTTCGAGGACAACGCCCTCGTGCGCAGCACGCTGGAAACGCCGGGCCAGGGCCACGTGCTGGTCATCGATGGCGGCGGCAGCCTGCGCCGCGCGCTGGTGGGCGGTCAACTGGGCGTGCTGGCCGAAAGCAATGGCTGGGCCGGCATCGTTGTCGATGGCTGCATTCGCGACAGCGAGGAAATCAATGTCTGCCAGATCGGCGTGCGCGCCCTGGCCACGCATCCGCGCAAGAGCAACAAGACGGGCGCCGGCCAGCGCGACGTGCGCGTGCAGCTCAGCGGCGTGGCCGTGCATCCGGGCGACTGGATCTATGCCGATGCGGACGGCATCCTGGTAGCGCGGCAGGAACTCGATTGACGGCGCAGCGCGCCTAAAAGCGTTGCAAATTATCTACATTCAATATATTTCTGTAAAGTTCTTTGATTTTCATCAAGGCTGAGATATGATTTCACTTAAGGAAACTTTAATATCAATAAAGCAAGGAAATCAGATCATGAAAATCGCCACCATCGCAGCAGTTGTCGCCCTGTTTGCCGCAGGTGCCGCCAGCGCCAGTCCCGTCAACCTGATTACGAACGGCAATTTTGACACGGTCGCTTCCGGCTACACCTTCGACAGCGGTTTTAAAGTCGTCAACAGCGGTTCCTCGGCCATTACGGGCTGGACCGTGGGCGCCAGCTCCGTCGACCTGATCCGCAATGCGTATAACGCCATCGATGGCTACAGCATCGATATGCTGGGCACGCCTGGTCCTGGTTTCCTGTCGCAAAATTTCAATGTCGTTGCCGGCCAGACTTACAATCTGAGCTTTGACATGGCGCGCAATTCCGGCGGCCCCGCAGGCCAGGGCGTGAGCGTCAATTTCGGTGGCGCGGCCGGTAATTTCTACTCGACCGCTGCCGCGTCCAACACCTTGTACAGCAACACCCTGAGCTTCACTGCCGCTTCCACCGGCCTGGCGACCCTGTCGTTTGCCAGTGCCGCCAAGGCCGGCACGTCATACGACAATTACTCGGGCGCCGTCATCGACAACGTGTCCGTGATGGCCGCCGTGCCGGAACCGGAAACCTACGCCATGCTGCTGGCCGGCCTTGGCCTGATGGGTTTCCTGCGCCGCCGCAAGGCTGCCAAGTAAACCGGGGTTGCCCGACATCAAACCGCCTGCTGCCATGCACAGGCGGTTTTTTAACGTCAGGGGTCTTGCGCGCTGCCCGCGCCCAGCAAGAACAGCCACGGCAGCAGTTCAGGGATTCGCACCGGCATCGCCGCGCAACGGGCACGCCGCCGCTGCCGCCCCCATACGCCGCACCAGTTCGCCACGCAACTGCGTCAGTCCATCGATGCGCGCATCGATTTCACCGAGCTTGCGCGCCAGCGCCGCGCGCAGCAGATCCGCCGTGGCGGGATCGCCGGCGGCCGCCAGCAGCGGCATGTCGGCCTCGATTTCCGCCAGGGTAAAGCCCAGCTGCTGCGCGGTGCGCAGGTAGCGCAGCCAGTCGGCCGCTTCGGGCGGGTAGTCGCGGTAGCCATTCGCGCCGCGCCGCGCGCGCAGCAAGCCCCGTTTTTCATAGAAGCGCAGGGTATCGCGGCTCAAGCCCGTCGCCTGTGCCATTTCGCCGATCTGCATGGTTCTTTTCTTTCATAAAATGCTTGACCCTGGAGTGTACTCCAGCCTCGATCATGGGCGCTTTCCACTGACAGGAGTTCCCATGTTGTCCGTTTCCGCCTTCCGCCGCGTGGTGCGCGCCAGCGCCATTTATGATGTGCTCATGACGGCCCCGTTTACCACGCCGTGGACATTTTTGCTGCTGAGCGAGCACTTGAACGTCCTCAATGTGGGCCTGGGCGGCGCGCCGCTGCCTCTCTTCGAGCCCTTGCATCTGCTGATCAGCAGCTTGTTTGGCAGCGTGGTGATGGTCTGGTCCGTGCTGCGCGTGCTTGACCCGCAGCCGCGCTTGGGCCGCTACGACGCGGCGGCCCGCTACCTGTTTTCCACCTGGATGGCGTGGGCCTTGCTGGAGACGGGCCAGCCTTTGTTGTGGCTGTTCCTCGTGCCGGAACTGGCCTGGGGCCTCGCGCAAAGCCTGCCATTGCACCGCGCCGGGGATGGGCGGGAAGGGCGCGCGCACGAATCGCTGTTGAGATGAATATAACGAAATGCAATAATGGCCGTGCTTTACAGCAATAAACGACTATTAAAGGAATGACTATGCAGCAGGATGCCGCAGGAAAAAACATGGCGTTGCTCGATCCGGTGGTGGCGCCGCGCATCGCGTTAACGCGCCTGGTGACGGGCCTGCTGCAAGGCTTGCTGCTGTACTGGCTGTACAGCACGGCGCAGGACAAGGTGTGGCCCGCCACGGAAGCCTACCTGCTGGGGCCGCTGATGCTGATCAGCTTGCTGCTGCCCATCCTGCTGGTGTCCAGCCTGGGCCATATGTCGGTGAAGCGCATCGCCCTGTGGATGGCGGGCGCGGCTGTCGTGCTGGCCGTGCTGGCCTGGCATGATGTGGCGCGCGGCGCTGAACACGTGATCTGGGGCAATTACAAGCCGGGCGCGCCCCTGCGCGTCATTTCCGCCCAGCTGTTCGGTTTTTGCGTCGTCGGCTTGTATATCGCCCACGCGCTGGTGCTGGCCAGCGCCCAGGATGGCCAGCGCATCGCCCGCTATCCGACCTACTTTGAAATCGCCTGGAAGCTGGGCATCCAGTTGCTGTTCTCCCTGCTGTTCGTGCTGGGCCTGTGGCTGGTGCTGTGGCTGGGCGGGCAGCTGTTTCTGCTGATTAAGCTCAGTTTCCTGAAAAAGCTGCTGGGCCAGGCCTGGTTCGTGATTCCCGTCATCTGCTTCGCGTTCTCGTTCGCCATCCATATCACGGACGTGCGCCCATCCATCGTGCGCGGCATCCGCACCTTGCTGCTGGTGCTGCTGTCGTGGCTGGTGCCGATTGCCGCCGTGCTCGTCTCCGGCTTCCTGCTGACCTTGCCATTCATCGGCTTCGAGCGCCTGTGGGCCACGCGCCATGCGGCGTCCGTGTTGCTGGGCATGGCCGGCGTGCTGGTGGTGCTGATCAATGCCGCCTTCCAGAATGGCGAAGTGGGCCATGGCGTGGCGCGCGGGATCCGCCTGGGCACGCGCCTGGCATGTTTGCTGCTGCCGTGGGTGGTGGGCATCGCCATCTATGCGCTGACCCTGCGCGTGATGTCGCATGGCTGGACCTCCGACCGCCTGATCGCCGCCGCCTGCCTGCTGATCGCCACCTGCTACGCCGCCGGCTATGCCTGGGCGGCCAGCAAGTACGGCGACTGGCTGCACCTGATCGCCAACGTCAACGTGGCGACCGCCTTTGTTACCCTGCTGGTGCTGTTCGCCCTGTTCTCGCCGCTGGCCGACCCGGCGCGCATTTCCGTGGCCAGCCAGATGGCGCGCTTGGAAAGCGGCAAGGTTGGCGTGGACAAATTCGATTTCGAATACCTGCGCTTCCAGGGCGCCCGCTACGGCCAGGCCGCCTTGCAGGAACTCAAGACGCGCACGACGGGCCCGGATGCCGCCATCGTGCGGGCGCGCGCCGAGGCCATGCTCAAGCGCCAGAACCGTCTCGACGAGACGGGCGCGCTGAGCGACGTGTCGATCAACCTGACCCTGCGCCCGGCCACGGCCAAGCTGCCGCAGAGTTTCCTGCGCCAGGACTGGACGCAAGTGAGCCCGGCTTGGCGCCTGCCCGCCTGCCTGAAGCGGGCAGGGCCCCAGTGCGACGCCTACCTGCTCGATTTCGATGGCGACGGCAAGCAGGAAGTATTACTTATCAGCAACGACCCGCGCGCCTCTTCCGTCTTGCTGGCGGAGAAGGACGACGGCAGCTGGACCGCGCGCGGGCAAATCCCCACGGACGCCCTGCGCTGCAAGCCCCTGCGCGAAAAACTGCAGGCGGGCGAGTTCCAGCTGGTGCCGCCGAAAGTGCGCGAGCTGGAAGTCGACGGCCAGCGCGTACCGATGACCTTGTATACGCCAGAGGACGAGGTCAGCTGCCCGGAGGAGACGGCGCCGGGTCCCTGAATGGCCATCCAGGTCAGGCCGTTGGCAAGCACGCTGGTCATGATGCTGGAGTCGCTCAAGGTGATTATTTCGATATTCTTATAGGTTTGCACAATGGCATATGACAGGATTGATTGGCATTCTGGTGGAAAATATCCCGATGATTTGCCGGAAGAGCATGGCGGCATCCATATCGGCATGTTCCTGGCCTGGCTGGTTCACCAGGACATGGCGAGCAATTTCCACCGCACGGATTCCGCCGGGGAGTTAAGGCGCCTGCTCAGTCGGGAAATTACCGGACTACAATTTCTGATTGATGCTTGCGATGGCAAACTATGGGAAGAAGATCTCAACGATCAGGGCAATGCTTTCGCCGTTGACTATTACGACGCAAAGTCGGCATTTGCCCGACAGCATGGCAGTTTTCTGCAAGACTATTGCGACGTGTTCAACCGTCACGCCGCCGCGCACGGCTTTGAGTATCCGAGCGTCTATCACGTCGAGAATACCTGGGAGAAATTCGATCAACTGAAACCCATCCTCGACCAGCGCTACAGCCAATGGCAAGCGTGGTCGGCCGATCCCGTCAACCGTCATGGCGATCCAAAAGCCCAGTTTCTTCACGCTTGCCAGGAAGTGGGGAAATTTCTCGCGCCCCATGGCTTTAAGCCCAACAAGGCAGGAACCGTTTGGAAGAAGGTGGCTGCCGATAAGGACACCGTTTTCGAGGTGTCGTTCGAGCCCGAGCGCTATAATTCCCGCAGCGATGTCCGCATGAAGGTCGACCTTTCCATCGCCAGCAAGGCCCTCAAGAAGTGGCTTGCGGAGAAGGGCGGCGGAGCTGGTTACGATGGCGCCGTTCTGTTCGGCGGCCTGCTTCGATCCGAAAAAGATGCCAGCGCCATGATCTGGCAGGTGGCGGGTTCGACGGCGCGTTCCTCGATTGAGCAGATGTGCCACTTGCTTGCCGAACGCGCGCTGCCGCTGTTCTCCTTGTTCGCCGATCGTCCGCGGGCGCTTGAACATCTTGCGTCGCATGGGGGCGGTTTTCCCGCCATTTGCGATCCATCGTCTACCCCTTTGTCATTCCTGTTGTGCTTCGGGACGCAGGAACAGGCGCAGCGTTTTTTCACTGGATACTTTTCTTCCAGGCCATCCCCATGGCGGCGCAATATCATCCAGACATTCACCAGGCTTCAAGCAGGCGAGGTGTGGGCATCTTCTGCCTACTCGAACGAAAGCGACATCAAGCTGGCGTTTCAAAGCGGCCTGATGTTGCCGCAAAAATCCTGACTTTCGTATCGCCGCTGTAGCAGTCGTCCGGCTGATACAGCATGTGCCTGTACACGCCGCCTTGTGCCTTGTCGCCGCCGTGCCGCGCTTCTAGACTGGGGCCTTCTCCACGCTGCGACTGCCTGCCATGACCGAACTCTTACCCCTGATGAGCTATTGCTTTGTGATGTCCGCCACCCCCGGGCCCAACAACGTCATGCTGGCCACCACCGGCGCCAATTTCGGCTATCGGGGGGCGCTGCCGGTGATCCTCGGCATCCAGGCCGGCATCTTTGTGCAGACCATGCTCATGTGCGTGGGATTGGGCAGCGTGTTCGTCGCGTATCCGATGGCGCAGCAGCTACTGCGGATCGCGGGCGCGCTGTATCTGGTGTTTTTGGCGTGGAAGCTGGCCGGCGCCTCGGTGGCGGGAAGCAGCGCACCGAAGGCCGTGTCGTTTGCGCAGGCGGCGCTGTTTCAGGCGCTGAACCCCAAGAGCTGGCTCAAGGCGATCACCATGGCGTCGGTCTTCATGCCGGCGCACGGCAACATGCTCGCCAGCGCGCTGCTGGTGTCCGTGACCGGCACCGTGGTGGGCATGCCGTGCAACGCCATGTGGGCGCTGTTCGGCGTGTCGATCCGCAGCGTGCTGAAAGCACCGCGCAACCAGCGCATCTTCAATCTGGCGATGGGCGCCATCCTGCTGGTCCTCGCCCTGACGTTTTTACGCTAGACTTGCGCCATGTTCGCCATCGACCGCTCCTCACCCATTCCCCTGTTCAAGCAGATCGAGGCCGCACTGCGCCAGCAGATCGCGCAGCGCGTGCTGCCTGGCGGGACCAGGCTGCCGTCGATCCGCCAGCTCGCCACGCAGCTTGCGGTGAGCACCAACACCGTGGTGGTCGCGTATGACCGGCTGGTGGCTGCAGGCGTCATCGATACGCACGGCACGACAGGCTTCTTCGTCTGCGCACCGGCCGACGCCGGCCGCGCCATTCCCGACGAGGTGGCGCTGGAAGCGGGACAGGAGCAGGAGCCGGTCTGGCTGAGCCAGCAAGTGAACGACCAGCGGCCGGGCGTGCTGCTGGCCAGCAGCGGCGCCTTGCCGCCCACCTGGCTGCAGGACGCGCTGCCGGCGGCCGCCGTGCAACGCGGTCTGGCGCGCAGCGCGGCCGGCATGGCCTCGCGCTGCCCGCCGCAAGGGCTGGCCGAACTGCGCGAGCAGATCGCGCTGCTGTTGCGCGGCATCGGCATCGCGGCGGACGCCAGCCACATCCTCACCACGTTCGGCGGCACCCATGCCATCGATCTGATCTGCCGCACGTTCCTGCAGCCCGGCGATACGGTGCTGGTGGAAGACCCCGGATACTTCCTGATGTTCGGCAGGCTGCGCCAGGACGGCGTGCGCCTGGTGCCCATCCGGCGCCGCCCCGATGGCCTCGATCTGGACGAGCTGGAAGCGGCTTGCCGCACGCACCGTCCGCGCCTGCTGTTCATGCAGACGGCCTTGCACAATCCCACCGGGTGGAGCAGCAGCGCCGCCAACCTGCACAAGGTGCTGATCATGGCGCAGCAGTACGGCTTCCTGATCGCCGAAGACGACGTGCACGGCCATTTCCAGCCGGGCCACAGCACGCGGCTGGCGTCGCTGTCCGGACTGGACGGCGTGATCTACTACTCGAGCCTGTGCAAGGCGCTGAGCCCGGCCCTGCGCATGGGCTACCTGGCCGCGGCGCCTTCCCTGCTCAAGCCCTTGATGCGCACCAAGATCCATTCCATCATGACCTTGCCTGCGCTGAACGAATACGTGCTGCTGGAAGTGCTCAAGGCCGGCAATCTGCGCAAGCACCTGGAGCGGCTGCAACGCAAGATCATGGTGGCGCGCAACGCCAGCACGCGTCAGCTGAGCACGGCCGGCGTGCTGTTCGAGCAGCCCGGCGACGCAGGCATTTTCCTGTGGGGCAGCATGCCCGAAGGGCTGGACGTGGACTTGCTGGTGCAGGATGCCTACCGCAACAAGATCCTGCTGATGCGCGGCGCCGCGTTTTCGGCCAACGACACGCCCGATCAGCACATCCGCTTCAACGTCGCCTTCAGCCAGCATCCGCGCGTGAGCGCCTACCTGGAAGAACGCCTGCGCGCGGTGGCTGGCGCGTGCTCAAGCCTGGCCCGCGCCCGAGCCGCCGCCAGCATCGAGGGCAAGTCCTGAGCATAGTCCGCGCCTTTCTTCAGTATTTATTGATATTCTGGAGGAACGATTTTTTCGTAAGCGTGTCAATTTGGTATGCCGTCACCCGTCGCAGGGAAGGCGCACCGCTTGCCCATCCCACCTTCACCAAGGAAGCAAGGAATCGCCATGAACAAACAGATCATCCTCAACCTGCCCGTGAAGGAACTGGATAAATCCAGGGCCTTCTTTTCCGCGCTCGGCTTCACCTTCAATTCCCGCTTCAGCGGCGAGAACGCGGCGTTCATGAACATCGTCGAAGGCAGCATCGAGGCCATGCTGACGACCGAACCGTTCTTCCGGTCCCTGATCGACAAGCCGCTCGCGGATGCCCGGCAAGCCAATGAAGTCGTCATTTGCCTCAGTTGCGAAAGCCGGGAAGAGGTGGACAGCCTGATCGCCAAGGCCGCCGCCGCTGGCGGCCGCATACCGCATCCGCCCGAAGACCATGGCTTCATGTATGACCAGGGCTTCGAGGATATCGACGGCCACCTGTGGAACCTGGTCTGGACGGCGCCGCAAGCCTGACGCGCGGGGTAAGCAGGCAGGCGGGATCAGTTCTTCGTGCGCACCTGGCGCACGTGGTTTTCCAGTTCGCTGAACGAGGGGCGTTCCGTGGCGGAAATGACCTTGCGGCCGAATTCCACGGCCAGCGCCGGCGCGTAGCCATTCAGGCTGGCCAATAACGTCACTTTCACGCACTGGTACATCTTCGCCGTTTCATGGTGCTTGCGGCGCAGCAAGCTCGCCAGCGGCGCGATGAAGCCGTAGGCCAGCAAAATGCCGATGAAGGTGCCCACCAGCGCCTGTGCGATCAGCACGCCCAGCTCGGCCGGCGGCAAGCCGACGGAGGCCATCGTGTGCACCACGCCCATCACGGCGGCCACGATGCCGAAGGCCGGCATGGCGTCGGCCAGCTGCGAAATCGTCTGGATCGGCATTTCCGCGTCTTCATGGTGCGTCTCGATCTCGTTATCCATCAGATTTTCGATCTGGTAGGCGTCCATATTGCCCGACACCATCAGGCGCAGATAATCGGTGATGAATTCCAGGATGTGCTCGTCACCGAGCGTGTACGGGTACTTCACGAAGATGGCGCTGCGGTAGGGGTCGTCGATATCGTCCTCGACCGACATCAAGCCTTCCTTGCGGATCTTGCTGAGGATTTCATACATCAGCCCCATCAGTTCCATGTAGCGCGCCTTCGTGTATTGCGAGCCGTGGAACAGGGTGGGCAGGGCGGCGAACGTGGCGCGGATGGCCTTGGCGTCATTGCCGACAAAGAAGGTGCCCAGCGCGGCGCCGCCGATCATCAGCAGTTCCAGCGGCTGGAACAGGGCGCCCAAGTGTCCCCCCTGCATGGCGAAGCCGCCGAAGACGGAAAACAGCACGACGAGAAATCCGAGTATGACTAGCAAAACCTACTCCTTCATAATATTGCCATATCGCAATATTATAGTTTAACCCGATTCTGCCGCTGTGGCCGCTTCCGGCTGCAATTGCTGGATGAGAAAATTGATAAAAGCGCGCACTTTGGCGGGCAGCTGGTGGCGGCTCGGGTAGTAGGCGTACAGGTCGGCCGGCGCCAGCGTATAGTCGGCCAGCACCACGCGCAGGCGGCCGCTGTCGAGGTAGCGCGCCAGGTCCCATTCCGAACGCAGCAGGATGCCGTGCCCGTCCAGCGCCCAGCCCAGCACCACGTCGCCATCGTTGCTGGCCACCGTGCCGCGCACCTTTACCGTGTGGCTGGCGCGGCCACGGCTCAAACGCCAGATGCCGTAAGCGTCGTCGTTCTGCCGGTGCACGATGCAGCGGTGCTGCGCCAGGTCGTCCGGTGTCCGCGGCGTGCCGTGCGCCTGCAGGTAGGCGGGTGAGGCGCACAGGAAGCGCCGGTTCGACATGATGCGCCGCGCCGACAGCCGCGTGTCGGGCAAGTCGCCGAAACGGATGCCCAGGTCGTACGCCTGCTCGACCAGGTTGATGGGGCTGTCCGTCAGCTGCAGCTGCACTTCCAGCTGCGGGTGGCGCAGCGCGAATTGCGACAGCAGGGGCGCGATCACCGTGCGCCCGAAGCCCAGGGTGGCATTCACGCGCAGCAGTCCGCGCGGCTCCGCGCCGCCGCTGGCCAGCGACTCCTCCATGGCGCGGATATCGTCGAGGATCTGCCGCGCCTGCCGCAGATAGCTTTCGCCGTCGCCCGTCAGGCTGATGCGCCGCGTGCTGCGGTTGAGCAAACGCACGCCCAGGCGCTGCTCCATCAGTACCAATCGCTTGCTGACGGCGGGCGGCGTGATGCCCAGCTCGCGCGCCGTGGCCGACAGGCTGCCCAATTTGGCCAGCAGCACAAAGAAGGCCATTTCCGTGGTGGCGTCCGTTTTCATGGTTCATCTTTCACTTCAAGTGAATAATGCTTTAAATTGAGATCGATTATATGGCTTTGTATCGCGGTAAGCTGGCGTCATTGTTTTCATCCACAGGAGAGCCGCATGAAAATCGTCGAGATCCGCGAAAAGACCATCCCCATCTCTTCCCCCATCCGCAACGCCTACATCGATTTCACGAAGATGACCTTGAGCCTGGTGGCCGTCGTCACCGACGTGATGCGCGACGGCAAGCCCGTCGTCGGCTACGGCTTCAATTCGAACGGCCGCTACGGCCAGGGCATGCTGATGCGCGAGCGCTTCATCCCCCGCATCCTCCATGCCGATCCCGCCAGCCTCGTCACGGACGACGGCAGCAACCTCGATCCGCACAAGGTGTGGGATTGCATGTACACCAATGAAAAGCCGGGCGGCCACGGCGAACGCTCGGTGGCCATCGGCACCATCGACATGGCCATCTGGGATGCCGTGGCGAAGATCGAGAACAAACCGCTGTTCCAGCTGCTGGCCGAGCGCCACGGCACGGGCGTGCCCGACAAACAGGTGTTCGTGTATGCGGCGGGCGGCTATTACTACCCGGGCCAGAGCCTGTCCGCCTTGCAGGACGAGATGCGCAGCTATGTCGACCGCGGCTACACGGTGGTCAAGAAAAAGATCGGCGGCGCCTCGCTGGACGAGGATTTGCGCCGCATTGACGCCATCATGGAGGTGCTGCAGGATGGGCAGAAGCTGTGCGTGGATGCCAACGGCCGTTTTGATCTCGACACCTCGATCGCCTACGCCAAGGCGCTGCGCCAGTACGATCTGTTCTGGTATGAAGAGGCGGGCGATCCGCTCGACTTCGAGCTGCAAGCGACCTTGCGCAGCTATTACGACAAGCCCATGGCGACGGGCGAAAACCTGTTTTCCATGCAGGATGCGCGCAACCTGATCCGCTACGGCGGCATGCGCGCCGACCGCGACTGGCTGCAGTTCGACTGCGCCCTCAGCTACGGCCTGGTGGAATATTTGCGCACCCTGGACATGCTGCACCAGCACGGCTGGTCGCGCAGCCGCTGCATCCCGCACGGCGGCCACCAGATGTCCTTGAATATCGCGGCGGGCCTGGGCCTGGGCGGCAATGAATCGTATCCGGATTTATTCCAGCCGTTCGGCGGCTTTCCCGACGGCGTGCGCGTCGAAAACGGCCACATCACCATGCCGGACCTGGTCGGCATCGGCTTCGAGGGCAAGGCGAATTTGTATGCGGAAATGCGGGCGCTGAGCGGGCAATAACCTCAGGCCGGTGCCTGCCGTTTGACCTGCGCGGCGCGGCTGCTCTTCTCCCAGCGGAACAGCCACATGATGATCAGCTTGGTCGTGGCGCTGACGCTGGCGAGCAGCAGCAATGGCCAGCCCGTCGACAGGCCCATGACGCAGGCAAAGAAGATGGTGCTGACATCCATCGCCAGGATGAACTGGCTCATCTTTAACGACACGGCGCCCGTCCTGCCAGAGCGCCAGATCAGGCGGATCTGGTGCGCATAGCCCTGCGCCAGCAGCACGGTGACGGCGACGATCAGGCTTTGCGAGATCACGCGCTTTTCATCGGTGAAGGTGGGACCGAAGGCCAGCCCCGCCACGCCGGCGCACAGCAGCAGCGCGCAGGCCAGCAGCGCATGGCGCGATGCCCGGCTGCGGCGGTCACGCTCGATTTCATGCAGGATGGCCAGCGCGATCAGGGAAGCGACCAAACGGGGCCAGACGATGTAGTGGTTGAACGGTGTGATCGAATAGCCGTAGACGAAGAACGCGCAATACGCGAGGAAGCTGACGGTGAACTGGTTGATCGACAGGATGTCCGTCGTCTGGCCGGCACCGATGCCCGCATCGCGCTTGCGCCGCCAGATTTTTTGCAGCTGCGACCACAGGCCGTACAGGCTGACGATGATGAACAGGGAATTGAGGCTGCCGGCGAGGGCGTAGAGGGAAGGGGCTTGCAAAGGTGTCTCCGGAAATCGGCAAGGCCGCACTGCGGTGAGAGGATGCCTTGTCTATACATTTTATTTTTGCAATATGCTCTCATGAAATAAATTAGCAGGCAAGCAATGATGTGCGGCCAGTGCCTGTTGTTCGGCTGTACTTGCTCGGACGCACCTCTTCCTGCGCTTGCCCTTATAATCAGGGCATGACTTTCTTATCACACCATGCCCGCTCCGTGCTGGCCAGCATTGGCAAAATGGCCGTTTCCCTGATTATCCTGTTGACCGCACTGTGGGGTGCGCTGGCGCTGTGGTACCAGCTGTCCGGCGGCACGGCGGCGCAAGCCATCGGCGCGCTGCTGTGGGCCGCGCTGGGCGTGGCCAGCATCGCGCTGTGGTGGACGCGCGGCGACGCGCGCGTACTGCTGCCGTATGCGGCCGGTTTCATCCTGCTGCTCGTGTGGTGGAGCCTGATCGCGCCGAAACAGCAGCGCGTGTGGGCCGACGACGTGGCGCGCAATGTCACGGGCACGCTCAAGGGCAACCTCGTCACCCTGGACAATGTGCGCAATTTCGACTGGCGCAGCGACGACGATTACACGGTCAAGTGGGAGCAGCGCAGCTACGACCTCGACGAGCTGCGCACGGTGGATACGGCGCTGTCGTACTGGACGGGGCCGTACATCGCGCATACGCTGATCTCGTTCGGCTTCGCCGACGGGCGCTTTCTGACGTTTTCCATCGAGATCCGCAAGGAAAAGGGCGAGAGCTTTTCCGCCATCGGCGGCTTTTTCAAGCATTTTGAAATGAGCCTGATCGCCGCCGACGAGCGCGACATCCTGCGCGTGCGCACGAATGCGCGCGGCGAGGACATGCATCTGTACCGCGTGATGATGCCGAAAGCGGCCATGCGCTCGCTGTTCCTCGCCTACCTGGACGAGGCGCAGGCGCTGAAGGCCCAGCCGCAGTTCTACAACACCCTGACGGCCAACTGCACCACCATCGTCTTCGAGATGGTGCGCCGCATCGTGCCGGGCCTGCCGCTCGATTACCGGCTGATGGCCTCGGGCTACCTCGACCGCTATCTGTTCGACGTCAAGGGCCTGGTACCTGGCCAGACCTTCCAGCAGTTGCGCGATGGCGGTCACATCACGGCGCGCGCGCGGGCCGCCAACGACGATGCGGACTTTTCGCATACGATCCGGCGCGGCATGCCGGGCTACGATGACGCGGGCCATCCGACGCTGCAAATGCCCAAGCAATGATCTACTGTCGCAACGACGCTCAATCAAACCGTAGCGAGCGGAAGGAAGAGGTGGCCGAGAAGCGGAACTGTACGAATAGTACAGTGAGCATCGCAGGCCGCCTATGCCGACGCGCAGTAGGTTTGGTTGGGCGTTAACGGTCATTGCCTTATACTGTCGCTATTCCGACCGGCCGCACATTGCGGCCGGTCTCACTTTACGAATAAAGAAGGCCCGCTATGCCATTTTCCTCCCTGGGTCTGATTCCCGCCCTGGTCCGTGCCGTCGACAAGGCCGGCTATGCCGCGCCGACGGCCATCCAGGCGGCCGCCATTCCCGCCATCCTGCGCGGCAGCGACGTGCTGGGCGCGGCCCAGACGGGTTCCGGCAAGACGGCCGCCTACGCGCTGCCGCTGCTGCAGGCGCTGATGGCGCCCGCTTCCGGCCCGCGCCAGGTGCGCGCGCTGATCCTCGTGCCCACGCGCGAGCTGGCCGCGCAAGTGGGGCAGACGGTGCACGCGCTGGCCAAGCCGCTGCCCGTGAAACTGAAGATTTCCGTGCTGTTCGGCGGCGTGTCGATCAATCCGCAGATGATGGACTTGCGCGGCGGCGCCGATATCGTCGTCGCCACGCCGGGCCGCCTGCTGGACCTGGTGCGGCAAAATGCCGTGAAGCTGGGCGGCGTGTCGCTGTGCGTGCTCGACGAAGCGGACCGTTTGCTCGACATGGGTTTTAGCGAGGAAATTAACGCCATCCTGGCGCTGCTGCCCAAACAGCGGCAAAACCTGTTCTTTTCCGCCACCTTCCCCGACAGCGTGCAGGCGCTGGCCGACAGCCTGCTCAAGGAGCCCGTGCGCATCGAGGTGGCGTCCGAAGCGCAGGACAAGCCCGACATCGTGCAGCGTGCCATCACGGTCGACGTGCCGCGCCGCACGCAGCTGCTGCGCTACCTGATCCTGCAGCAGCAGTGGGAGCGCGTGCTGGTGTTCGTCGCCACCAAGTACGCGGCCGAACACGTGGCCGACAAGCTGCAGCGCGCGGGACTGCACGTGGGCGCCTTCCACGGCGAATTCAGCCAGGGCACGCGCAGCCAGCTGCTGGCCGACTTCAAGGCCTGCCGGCTGCAGGTGCTGGTGGCCACCGACGTGGCCGCGCGCGGCATCGACATCGCCGGCCTGCCGGCCGTCGTCAACTATGACTTGCCCCGTTCGGCCGTCGACTACACGCACCGCATCGGCCGCACGGGCCGCGCCGGCGAAAGCGGCACGGCCATCAGTTTCGTCACGGCCGACACGGAAGCGCATTTCCGCCTGATCGAAAACCGCAACGACTTGCGCATCGTGCGCGAAGTGGTGGCCGGTTTCGAGCCGACGGAACTGCCTGCGCCCGTGCATCCCGTCACGGACACGGTGAACGGCGGCGTGAAGGGCGCGCGCAAGAGCAAGAAGGACAAATTGCGCGAAGCGGCTGCCATGGCGGCGAAGTCGGCCGGGGACAATTAAATTGGCCTTATGTGCGCTGGCCGCTTGAACGGCCAGCCATCCCGCTTTAAGATTGTGTTTCTATAAAGCAAGGGGACGGCAATGCACATGATATACACCATACGCGCGGGCGTGCTGGCGGGCGCGCTGGCGCTGGCCGGTTGCGCCGGCCTGGGCGGCAAAACTGACAGCACCGGCATGCAGATGCCGGGCAAGACGCCGGCCGATGCCGCCGTGGCCGCCACCTGGTACAACCCGCCCAGCGAATTTCCCGGCATTTGCCTGACCCAGTTCAAGGATGGCAGCCTGCGTTTCGACGGCGGCTTCGCCTTTTTCAACCCGGGCCGCTGGACGTATGACGCGGCCACGTCCGAACTAAGTCTGGCATTGGCGCCGACCCCATCATTGGAACTGTCGCACGCGCAAACGGTGCTGCACAAGAATCTGCTGAGGGTCGATGCGGCCAGGAACACGCTGGTGTACGCCGTGAAAGCCGACACGCAAGCCATCGGCCTGGGCGGCTTTGTGTTCTACCGCAACACGCCTTGTCCGGCGCGGCGCGGATAAGTGCAGGATAAGTGCAATGAAGGAATATTTAGTCGTATAATTTCAACGCAAGCTGGCTGCCGCGCAAGACTCGCAAGACTGTCTCGCGCGGCAGATTCCCCTCCAGGCAAGCTCCGATATCGCCATGGCGATGAGAGGATGGTCCGATGGATGTGCACGACGAGCATGGCATGCCGGGTATGGCGGCGCTGGCGGCGGACGCCGGGCAGCAGCCTGCGGCGGCGCCGCGCACCTTGCTGCTGGTCGATGACGAGCCCAATATCCTCGCTTCCCTCAAGCGCCTGCTGCGGCGCGATGGCTACCATATCATTACGGCCAACAGCGGCCAGGAAGGGCTGGACGTGCTGGCCAGCCATGCCGTCGACGTGATCGTGTCGGACCAGCGCATGCCGGGCATGCTGGGCGCCGACTTCCTGCGCAAGGCCAAGCTGCTGTGTCCGCAAACCATCCGCATCATGCTGTCCGGTTATACCGAGTTGCAGGCCGTCACGGACGCCGTCAACGAGGGCGCCATCTTCAAGTTTCTCACCAAGCCCTGGGAAGACCATCAACTGCGCGAGCATATCGCCGAAGCCTTTCGCCTGAAGGGCATCGACGACGACAATGTGCGCCTCAATGCGCAGCTGCGCGACGCCAACCAGGCGCTGGCGGCGGCCAATGCCGCCATGCAGGCGCTGGTGCGCCAGCAGCAGCATCAGATCAGCCGCGACGAGGTCAGCCTCGGCATCGCGCGCGAATTGCTGCAATTTCTGCCGCTGCCCGTGATCGGCCTCGATGAGGACGGCATGATCGCCTTCATCAACGCGGCGGCGGCCAACCTGTTCGAACGGGGCGCGGCCCTGCTGGGCAACGAGGCGGCGATCGTCTTGCCGCAATTGTTCGACGGGCAGGGCGCGCTTTGCCTGGCAGCCATCGATGGCCAGCCATATACCGTGGCGGTCCATCCGATGGGCCTGCATTCGCGCTCGCGCGGCAGCCTGGTCACCCTGAGTCGTCATGGAGCGGATACATGAGTGAAAGCGGACGCGAAATTTCCATGGAGCAGGCGCAGGAAGGCATGGTGCTGGCGCAGGCCTTGAACGACGCCAGCGGCGCCGTGCTGCTGGCCCAGGGCGCCACCCTGACGGCGGCGAACCTGGCGGCTTTGCGCCGGCGCAATGTGGAACGCTGCCACGTCGTCATGGATGAGGCGCCCGACCCCGCCGCGCAGGCGCACGCCGAGCAGGAACGCTTGCGCCGCCTGGAACGGCTGGCCGTGCTGTTCCGCGCCACGCCGCCCGATTCCGCCGGGGCCCAGCTGCTGGCGCTGGTGCAGCGCTACCGGCAAGGGGGCGCGGCATGACACGGCTTAGCTTTGAACATATCATCCGCCAGATACAGGAACTGCCTTCGCTGCCGGTGGTCGTGCTGGAACTGCTGTCGAGCATGGACCAGGACGACACGGACGTGCACGTGCTGGCGCAAAAGATCGAGCTGGACCAGGGCCTGGCGGCGAAGACTCTGCGCATCGCCAATTCCTCGTTCTACGGCATGCAATCGAAGGTCACCAGCATTCCGCAAGCCGTATCCGTGCTGGGCTTTCACAGCATCCGCACCGTCGTCACGGCCTGCGCCCTGACGGGCAGCTTCGCGCCGGTGAGCGGCGGCTTCGATTTCCAGGCGTTCTGGCGCCATTCGCTGGCCACGGCCATCGCCGCGCGCCTGCTGGCGCCGCACTTGCGCGTCAATCCCGAAACGGCATTCACGGCCGGCCTGCTGCACGACCTGGGCACCCTGGTGCTGGTGACGCGCTTCCCGGCCGAGCACGCGCTCGTGCGCAGCTACCGCCAGGCGCACGACTGCCAGATGGCCGAGGCGGAACTGGCCGTCATCGGCATCGATCACGCGCAGGTGGGCCGCGCCCTGGCCGCCTACTGGAAGTTTCCCGAGGCAATACAGCAGGCGGTGGCCGACCACTATGCCATCGACCGGCTGGAAGCGGGCGGCCTGCCGCTGGCCGTGCACATGGCCAATGCCGTCGCCCTGGCGCTCGATCTGGCCGGGGTCGACGATGCGCTGGTGCCGCCGCTGTCGCCGGCGGGCTGGCGCAGCGTCGCGCTGGACGAGCAGGCCTGGCTGGCGCTGCTGGCGCAAACGGAACACACCTTCGATGAAATGTCGCGGATCATGCTGGCATGAACAGGATAGAGGCCATGGAAACAGATGCAGGACAGGCGCTGCCCGCCATGCCGGAACGCCGCCAGGGCGACACCATCGCGCTGTCGGCATTTTTCGACGGCCATCCCGTGGCCACTTTCGCCATCGATACGAACCACGTGGTGACGCACTGGAACAGCGCCTGCGAACAGCTGCTGGGCTTTACGGCCGCCGAAATGGTCGGCACGCGCGACCACTGGAAGGCGTTTTATCCGCAGCCGCGCGCCTGCCTGGCCGACCTGCTGGTGGCCGACGATATCGCGCTCGGCGAAAATGACCTTTACCTTGGCAAGCTGAAGCGTTCTCCCGTGATCCCCGGCGCCTTCGAGGCCGAGGATTTCTTTGCCGATATCGGGCCCGACGGCCACTGGCTGCATTTCACGGCGGCGCCCCTGCGCGACCGCCAGGGACGCCTGGTGGGCGCCATCGAAACCCTGCGCGACGTGAGCGAGCGGCGCCTGGCGGAACTGGCGCTGCGCAAGGCGCACGACAATCTGGAACACCTGGTGGCCAAGCGCACGGCCCAGCTGGCGGAAATGAACGAACGCCTGGCCGACGATATCCGCCAGCGCCAGATCGCCGATCTGGAACTGCGCGAGCGCAACCTGGCCCTGACGGAATTGAACAGCAAGCTGTCGCTGGCCCAGCAAAAGCTGCTGCAGTCGGAAAAACTGGCGTCGATCGGCCAGCTGGCCGCCGGCGTGGCGCACGAGATCAACAATCCCATCGGCTATGTGTTTTCCAATGTCGGCACCCTGGAAGGTTATCTGGATGACCTGTTCAGCATGCTCGACGCCTACGAGGACGCCGAGCCGGCCGTCGCCGACCCCGTGGTGGCGGCGCGCCTGCGCGCGCTGCGCGAACAGATCGACCTGGACTTCCTGCGCACCGACATTCCCATGCTGATGGGCGAGTCGAAGGAAGGCATTTCGCGCGTGCGCCGCATCGTGCAGGACCTGAAGGATTTTTCGCGCACGGATGCGCACCAGGAGTGGGTCTGGGCCGACCTGCGCCAAGGCATCGATACCACGCTCAATATCGTGAACAACGAGGTCAAGTACAAGGCCGACGTGGTGCGCGAATATGGCGACATTCCCGATATCGAATGCCAGCCTTCCGAGCTGAACCAGGTGATCATGAACCTCGTCGTCAACGCGGCCCACGCCATGGGCGAGGCGCGCGGACGCATCACCCTGCGCACGGGCAGCGACAACGCCACGGAAGTGTGGATCGAGGTCGAGGACACGGGCGGCGGCATCGCGCCCGAACACCTGTCGCGCATCTTCGACCCGTTCTTTACCACCAAGGCCGTCGGCAAGGGCACGGGACTGGGCCTGTCGCTGGCCTATACGACGGTGCAGAAACACCATGGCCGCATCGACGTGCGCAGCATCATCGGCCGCGGCACCACCTTCCGCATCACCTTGCCCGTGCGCCAGGCGCAGCCCGTCACACCATGAACGAACAGGACAGCATGAGCACGAGCACGAGCACTAGTACCAGCGCCAGCGCCAGCACCGCGGCCGCGCCGCCCACCATCCTGTGCGTCGACGACGAACCGAATATCCTGTCGTCGCTGCGGCGGCTGTTCCGCCCGCACGGCTACCGCGTGCTGACGGCCGACGGCGGCGCGGCCGGCCTGGCCCTGCTCGAGAGCGAGACGGTGGACCTGGTCATTTCCGACATGCGCATGCCGCACATGGATGGCGCGCAGTTCCTGGCCCAGGTGCGCCAGCGCTGGCCCGGCACCATCCGCCTGCTGCTGACCGGCTATGCCGACATCCAGTCCATCCTCGACGCCATCAACCAGGGCGAAATCTACCGCTACGTGACCAAGCCGTGGGACGAGAACGATATCGTGCTGGTGGTGCGCCACGCGCTGGAACGGCGCGCGCTGGAGCAGGAAAAACGGCGCCTGGAAGCGCTGACGGCCAGCCAGAACGTGGAGCTGCAGGCTCTCAACGCCAGCCTGGAAGCGAAGGTGGCCACGCGCACGCAGCAGCTGAAACAGTCGCACGACGAGGTGCAGGCGGCCAACGAGCGCCTGAAAGCCACGTTCGTGACGACGATCAAGGTGTTTTCCAACCTGATCGAAATGCGCGGCGGCAAGCTGGCCGGCCATGCGCGGCGGGTGGCCGAGCTGTCGCGCAAGCTGGCGCAGGCGCTGGGCCTGGAAGGGCAGGAGGCGCGCGACGTGTTCATCGCGGCCTTGCTCAAGGATATCGGCAAGCTCAGCCTCAGCGACGACGTGCTGGAACTGCCGGCCAGCGCCTGGACGGGCGAGCAGCTGGCCGCCTTCCGCAAGCATCCGCTGCGCGCCGAACAGCTGCTGATGGCGCTCGACGAGCTGCGCGCCGTCTCCGTGATCCTGCGCTCGCAGCTGGAGCGTTTCGACGGCGGCGGCTTTCCCGATGGCCTGGTGGGCCTGGCCATTCCCATGGGCGCGCGCATCCTGGCGCTGGCGTCCGACTACGACGGCTTGCAGATCGGCGCCATGGTGCAGCGCAGCCTGCGCGCCGACGAGGCCCGCACCCTGATCTACGACAGCGTCGGCAAGCGCTACGACCCGGCCGTGGTGGCCGCTTTCCGCGGCATCATGGAGGAGACGGAGCCGCCGGCGCGCGACCTGACCGTGCTGTCGGGCCAGCTGGAACCGGGCATGGTGCTGTCGCGCGACCTAATCAGCCGCGACGGCCTGATGCTGCTGGCGGCCGAACACGTGCTGACGGCCCGCGTGATCGCCCAGCTGCTCGATTTCGAAGGCAAGAATGGCGGGCGCCTCAGCATCCGCGTGTACGCGCCCGTGAAGGACGCCTAGGCGTTCGCGGCCGCGGCGGTGGGCGGCTGCAGCGGCAGGTGCACGGTAAAGCGCGTGCCCTGGCCCACTTCCGACGCCACCTCGATGCGTCCGCCGTGCTTGTTGACGATGCCGTACGACAGCGACAGGCCCAGACCCGTGCCGCTGCCCACGGCCTTGGTGGTGAAGAACGGCTCGAAGATGCGGTTCAGGTGCTCGGGCGCGATGCCGGCGCCCGTGTCGCCGATCTCCACCCACACCCAGTCGCCCGCGTGGCCCGTGCGGATGCTGATCACGCCGTCGCTGCTGATGGCCTGGCCCGCGTTGACGAGCAGGTTCATGAACACCTGGTTCAGCTGCGAGGCCAGGCACAGGATCGGCGGCAGCTCGCCATAGTGCTTCTCGATGCGCGCCTTGTATTTCAACTCGTTGGCGACGATATTGAGGGTGCTGTCCAGGCCCGCGTGCAGGCTGGCCACTTGCCAGTCCGTCTCGCCCACGTGGGAAAAATCCTTCAGCGCCTGCACGATGTCGCGCACGCGTTTCAAGCCATCCATCGACTCGCGCACCAGGTCGCCGATGTCGTCCTGCAGGAAGGCCAGGTCGGCCTGCGCGCGCACCTGGGTCACTCTGTCGGCCAGGGCCGGGCCGTCCGGCGGCTCGCGCATCGCCGCTTCGTATTGCCCGATCACGTCGAACAGGGTGCCGACATAGCCTTGCAGCGAACTCATGTTGGAGTTGACGAAACCGATCGGGTTGTTGATTTCATGCGCGATGCCGGCCGCCAGCTGGCCGATGGACGCCATCTTTTCCGATTGCAGCAGCTGGTCGTGCGCTTCCTGCAACTTGCTGATCAGTAGTTGCTGCTCCTCGCCGCGCGCCTGCAGCATCGCTTCCATGCGCTTGCGCTCGGTGATGTCCGTGAGCGAGCCGATCACCTCGAACGGCACGCCGTGCTCGTCGCGCACCAGGCGCAGGCTGTCGTGCATCCACAGGTAGCTGCCGTCGCGCACGCGGAAACGGTATTCATAGGCGCGCGCGCCTTCGACGAAGATCTGCGCCAGGCTGGAAAAGATGCCGGGCGCATCGTCGGGGTGGATGTGGTCGAACCAGAAATTGGGATCGGCGACCATGTCCTCGGGCTGGTAGCCCAGCACGTTCAAGGCATTGTTGCTGACAAAAGTCATCTTGAAGTCGCCGCTGGGCACGGTGCAATAGATGATGGAGGGTGTATTGTCGAGCAGGTATTGCAGGCGCACGGCCGTAGCCGCCGGTGCGTCATCGCCAGGCGCCGCCCCGGCATGCCGGCCGGTATCGGGAGTGGAAAGGTCGAAATCCTCGAACTGCATCGTCACACCTCGCTGCCTGCACGGCATAGCTGTCATCCTGGCTGAATTATGCCTGATTCCGCCTGCCTTGGGCCGCCATCGGCGCGCTCAGGGAGCCGGCGGCTGCTCGACGACCGCCATGCGCCGCGCGATGCGCTGCGCCGCTTGCGTGTCGCCCGCCTGTTCGGCGCGCAGGCGCTGCACGCCCAGCCAGGCCAGCAGCGGACGGCGCCAGCCCTGGTCCGAGGCGGTGGCGACGGCCGTGTCGAGCAGCGCCGGCGTGGCACGGCCCGAGCGCAGCAGCACGCCGGCCGCCACCAGCCGCGACAGCGGGTCATCGATGGCCGCCACGGCGCTGGCGGCGGCCGTGTCGGATGCGGCGCCTGCTGCCGCCCGCTGCGCTTCCGGCAGCAGGGCGACATCGGCCCCTTGCGCCTTGCCGGCCAGGTAAGCCGCATAGGCGCGGTCGGCGTCGTTCGCGTCCGCTTGCAGCGCATCGAAGCCCGTGCAGTCCTCGAAGGCCAGGCTGGCCACGCGCGCGGCGCAGCGCAGCAGTTCGATGCGCGCCACCAGTTCGAGCTTGCCCGTGCCCGCCACCTGGCTGCGGGCGCGGCGGAATTCCGTCTGTTCGACGAGGGCGTTGCCGCCCAGGTAGGCCGCTTGAAACCGTTCGACGGAACTTTGCGCATTCATTTTCCAGTCGGGCACGGGCGGGCCGCTGGAGCAGGCGGCGAGCAAGGTGGACAGCAGGGCGGCGAGAGCGGGGCGGGACATTTTCATGGCAGTTTGATCTCCGGATTGCGCTTGAACGGCCATTTGCGGTTGATTTCATTGACCAGCTGTTCGACCTTGCGCAGATTGCTTTCCACATCGGCGCGCAGCGGGCCCAGGTCGGCCGTGGCCGCCTTGGCGTTGGCGCCCACGGCTTGCGCCTCGACCAGCACGGCGTCGACTTTTTTCAGGCTGGCGCGGGTGTCGGCCAGCAGCGCGTTCAGCTGCACGATGGTCGCTTGGGCATCCGTCATCACGCCCTTGTCGCCAAACACGCGCGTATCGGCATTGGCCACCAGACCATCCGTGCGGCGCGCCAGCTGGTCGGCAGTGACCAGCAGGGCGTTGGCCCGCTCGACCAGCAGGCGCGACTGCTTGTCGTCGCCCGTCAGCAAGCCCATGGCGCCGCCCGGGCCGCTCAGCTTGCCCGTCACGGCCTGCACATTGCGCAAGGTGCCGTCGAGCGCGGAATCGCTGCCCGTCAGGGTCGCCACGTTGTTCAGCAAATCCTTGGCGGCGGCCAGCAGGCGGGGGATTTCCGCCGCCATGTCGCCCACCAGCAAATCGCGCGTGGCGTCGTCGGGCAGCGGCGGGTCCGTCAGGATGCCGCTGTAGGCGCGCAGCTTGGCGCCGCCCACGATGCCCCGCTCCAGCGTGAAGATGGAGCTGCTGCGCAGCCAGTGCGCGTCCTTGCGCGGCACGTCGACGATGACGCGTGCGCGGCCGTCCGGCGCCAGCTCGATGCGCTGCACGCGGCCGATGGGAAAGCCGGAAAAGGTCAGGTCGGCGCCCACGCCCACGCCGTCGGAATCGTCGGCCGTCAGCACCAGGGTTTGCGTGGCTTCGAAGGCGCCGCGCGCATACATCAGGTAGACGACGGAGCCGACCACCAGCACGAACATGAAGATGAGCAGGATGGCCGCCTTCAGTTCGGCGTGGCGCACGGGCGGCGGGGCGGGCAGGACACTATCTTGCGCGAGACCGGCGGGCGCCGTGACGTCGACCTGGTCGGGATTTTGCGGTTGGCTCATGGCTTCTGGCTCTCGTATGGGTGGTTCGGGATCGCTGGCGGTGGCGGGCGGGGCATCAGTAGTAATTGCCCATCAGCGAAGCCACTTCGATCAGCAGGATGACGGAAAACAGGCGCAGCATTTCGGACAGGCCGTGCGCGGCCCACAGGCGGTTGCGCCGGCCGTGCGGGTCTTCCGGATAGTACGAGGAGGCCAGCGGGATCAGGGCCACGGCAAAGCTGAAGAAGATCACCTTGAGCATCAGGATCAGGGCCACGGCCGGATTGAAAATTTGCCCCACCACGCGCGTGTAGCCTTGCAGCGCCCACGGCGTAAAGCCATAGATCGTCAGGTAGGCGAGGATCAGCGAGGTGACGCAGCTGACGATGGCCAGCATCCACACGGCGAAGATGCCCGACATGACACGTGGAAAATATTCGCGGCGCAGCAGGTCGACGCCCTGGCGCTGCATGGTATCGAGCATGCCGGACGAGCGCATTTGCGCGAAAGCAATGCCGTCGGGCAGGGTCAGGCGCAGGGCCACGAACAGGGCGGCCGTCAGCGGTATCAATTCCAGCACCAGCACGCGCACCACCATTTCCAGCGCATAGCGCGACAGGCCGTAGCTTTGGGCGCTGACGACGACGATGCGGATCAGCACCAGGCTGACGAGCGCGCAGGCCACGCTGAACCACACAAGATTGGGCGCCGTGTTCGTCACCAGGCGGTGCGCGAGGATGGGGCGGTTGTCGCGGTTATAGCTCGATGGCGACAGGGCCAGCGAAAACACGAGGATGGCGAAATGCAGCATGCGCCACCAGCTGACCAGCCAGGCCATGGTGGCCCGGTGCAGGCGGCGCAGGCTGATGATGAGGGAGACGGATAGGGTCATCATGGCATCTTAACATCTGCCCGCCCGCCGGGCACGTCAGGCGTGCGCGCTGAAGTAGGTCGTAATAAATTATTGTGATTTCTGACTTCCATAACCGGCGCTCTGCGGCGTTACCTGCTGCTAGCAGTGCCTGCACTGCGTCGCAACGGGCGCCTTGCAGCGCATCCGGTTCTGTTCGTCATAACTTCACAATAATTTCCCACGACCTACTTACTCAAACAGGGCGAAGCCGGCCATGACGACCATCAGCACGGCGATGTATTGCATCGGAATCCAGAACAGGGTGTGGCGCTGGCGCAGGATCACGCGCTCCTGCGTGGCCGGGTCGATCAGTTCGCGTCCGGGCGCGCTGTTCAGGCGTACGCCCGCATACCAGCTGGCGGCAGCTGCCAGCAGGAAGGCCAGGGCCAGGGTCCATGTGTGGCTCTTCGTATAGGCCTCGCCCAGGGTGGCGCCAAACAGCGCTTGCGCGGCCAGTACGACGATCAAACAGATAAGGGGGCCAAGTATGCCGAAGCCTTGCCAGATAAGCATAAAAATTCTCCAGGGGGATTGAGGGATCCCGCGGCGATTGGCGGCGGCTGTGCGCGGCGGGGGAGGAATTTTATCAGATTCACAAGAGATAAAGTTTCTTTTGGGAATGATTTTTTTTGGGGATGGACTTGCGCCTAGTGCGCCGGGCCGGCCACGCTGGCAATGATGGCGTCGGCTGCCGCCCGCACGCGGGCCGAGCGGTTCAGGTCCGCGTGCATGACCAGCCACACGTCGTAGCTTTCCGCCCGCTCGGGCCAGATGCGCACGAGCTGCGGGTCGATGTCGCCTAGATGAGTCGCCAGCTCGGCCACGCCCAGGCCCGCGCGCGTGGCTTCCTGCAGCATGGCCGCCGAGTTCACTTCCATGGCGACCCGGGCGTTGGCGACGGATTCGCCGGCGATTTTCTCTGCGTGGCGCGGCGTCACGGACTGGTGGTAAATGACGATGTCGTGGCCGGCCAGCGCCGTGCCGCGCACGGGTTCGCCCCGTTCGGCCAGATAGGTTTTCGAGGCGTACAGGCCAAGGCTGCGTTTGACCAGGTGGCGCGAGATCAGGTCCGGGTCGGTGGGGCGCACGCCGCGCACGGCCAGGTCCGCCTCGCGCCGCGTCAGGCTGGCCAGCGCGGGCGCCACGTTGAGCACGATGCGGATGTCGGGGTGGGCCGCGTGCAGCCGCTGCATGGCGCGGATGACGAAATGGCTGGCCATGGTGTCCGTGGTGGCCACGCGCACCAGGCCGCTTAAACGGTTATCGACGCCCTGCATCTCGCGCTGCAGCTTGTCGGCCGCCCGCTCCATCGCTTCGGCCGCCGTCAGCGCCAGCTCGCCGGCCGGCGTGGGCACGTAGCCCGATGGCGTGCGCAGGAACAGGGTGGCGCCCAGCGAGCTTTCCAGCGCGGCCAGGCGGCGCCCGCACGTGGCCTGGTCGATGCCCAGCAGGGCGGCCGCGCCGCGCAGGGTGCCGGCCCGCCCGATGGCGAGAAAGATGCGCGCGTTATCCCAGTCCATTGTATTTTCCTTTTTTTGTGATGCATTTTTGCATCAAGATGCCGAGTTTATGCCTGTTTACTGCATCGCGCAATGCTCGCATACTGGCTGCCCCTGTACTGCAAGGAATACCATGACTGCCTCACCACCGCGCCGCGCCAACGGCTTGATCTTGCTGACCCTGGCCTTCGGCTTCGTCATGGCGATGCTCGACGTCACGGCCGTCAACGTGGCGCTGTCCGATATCGCGCTGGACTTGCATATCCCGCTGACGGGCCTGGTCTGGGTGGTCGACGGCTACACCTTGACGTTTGCCGCGCTGCTGCTGGCCGGCGGCGCGCTGGCCGACCGCTACGGGCCGAAAGCCGTGTACCAGGGCGGCCTCGGCGTCTTCCTGCTCGGCTCGGTGCTGTGCGGCGCCGCGCCCGACGGGTATTTCCTGACGGCCGCGCGCCTGCTGCAGGGGGCGGGCGCGGCCCTGTTCATGCCCAGTTCGCTCAGCCTGCTCACGCACAGTTTTGACGACGAGCGCGAACGCACGCGCATGCTGGGCGCATGGTCGGCGCTGGTGGGCGTCGCCGGTGCGTCCGGCCCCTTGATCGGCGGTATCCTCGTGCACGAGTTCGGCTGGCGCAGCGTATTCTGGGTGAACGTGCCGCTGGGCCTGCTGGCCATCGTCATGGCGCAGCTGCTCTTGGTGGCGCCGGCGCGTCAGCCGCGCGATTTGTCGCTGTTCAGCCATGCACTGGGCGTGGCGGCGCTGGCGGGCCTCAGTTTCGTGTTGATCGAAGGTCCCGTGCTGGGCTGGCTGTCTCCCGGCGTCGTGGCGGCGGGGGCATTGACCTTGCTGTCGGCCTGGCAATTGCTGCGGCGCGAGCGCAGCGGCAGCCATCCGCTGTTGCCGCGCGCGTTGTTTCACAGCAGCAGTTTTGGCGCGGCCAATGGCGTGGGTTTTTTGATCAATTTCTGCGTATTCGGCCAGCTGTTTTTATTGAGCCTGTTCCTGCAGCAGTCGGGCGGCGCCGACGCCCTGCAGTCGGGCTTGCGCCTGCTGCCCATGATGGCGGCCTATACGGTGGGCAATTTCATGGCGGGACGTATTGCGGCGCGCCATGGCACGCGTAGGCCCATGCTGGCCGGCTTGCTGGTGGGCGCCGTGATGGCCTTGCTGCTGATGGGCTTGCGTCCGGGCACGCCGTATGGCTGGCTGGCGCTGGGCACGGCTGTGATGAATGTGGCCATCGGCATCGCCATTCCCGCCATGACGGCCACCGTGATGCGGGTGGCCGGCAAGCAGCATGCGAACAGCGCGGCGGCCGCCCTGAATGCCAACCGCCAGATCGGCGCCCTGGTGGGCGTGGCCCTGATCGGCAGCATCCTGCACATGCTGCCCGAATGGTCGCTGCGCCTGCCGCTGGCCTACGCGACGATTGCCGCCGCGTATGGCCTGGCGGCGGGCCTCGTGTACCGGCATGTGCATGTGCCGAAGGCCGTGGCCGCCTGAAGCGCTATTGCAGCGTTATTGCTCGCGCGTGCTGCGCCATTCCACCAGTTCTTCGATGGTGAGGATCGGCATGCCGTGCAGTTCGGCGAAGCGTTCGATATCGTCGCCGCGCATCATGGTGCCGTCCGGGTTCATCAGCTCGCACAGCACGGCGGCCGGGTTCAGGCCCGCCATGCGCGACAGGTCGACGGAGCCTTCCGTGTGGCCACGGCGCTCGAGCACGCCGCCGGGCGCGGCGCGCAGGGGGAAGACGTGGCCGGGGCGCACCAGGTCGGCGGGCTTGGCGTCCGGCGCGATGGCGGCGCGGATGGTGGTGACCCTGTCGGCGGCCGACACGCCCGTCGTGACGCCGTCGCGCGCCTCGATGGAGACGGTAAACGGCGTGCCGTAGCGGCTGCCGTTGTCGGGCGACATGGGCGGCAATTCCAGCGCGCTGACGACATCTGTCGGCAGGCACAGGCAGACGATGCCGCTGCATTCGCGGATCAGCAAAGCCATGGTTTCGTTCGTCAATTTTTCGGCAGACAGGATCAGGTCGGCTTCGTTTTCACGGTCGAAATCGTCGAGCAGGATGACGGGGATGCCGGCGCGCATGGCGGCCAGGGCGGACTGGATGCGACCTTCCAGGTCGTTGGAAAGCAGGGTATAGCTGTTGACTAACATGGTGAAACGCTCCTCGCATAGGCGAAAAACGCTGCAGGGCAAGCGAATAGACGCAACTGGCCGCATCGCCGTGGCGACGGGACATCACACTACTGCACATCTTCTTTCATCCGGACTATACCGTCGGCCCCGGAATCACACCGGATCTGCTGACCTCGCCAAGCGGTGCCTGGAAAGCGCTCGCGGGCTTGACCGTTGCCGGTCTTACCGCCGGTGGGGAATCGCACCCCGCCCCGAAGACGTATTGTTGTGCCGGTCCACATGACCGGCGGCAATACTTTAGCACAATTGAAAAAAGCTGGCAGGACACCGTTGAGTTTGTCATTCGGCAAAGTTGCCTGGGAAAAGCGGTTTTTCCTAAGCTGTTTTTAATGGCGGAAACAGAATTTCAGTGTAAGGTATGGCTACTGAATTTTACCGTTGAGAATACATGAAGCTGAGTAAATTACGCCTGATCTCGGGCGCCGTCTTGCTGGCGTGCGCCTGCATGGCCCAGGCGGAAATCCGTTTGAGCGATCCCTTGCCGCTGGCACCAGAAGTTACCGTCGGAAAACTGCCGAACGGCTTGACCTACTACATCAAGAAAAATGCCCGTCCCGCGCAGAAAGTGGAATTGCGCCTGGTGGTGAAAGCCGGTTCCATCCTGGAAGATGACGACCAGCAAGGCCTGGCACATTTCACGGAGCACATGGCCTTCAATGGCTCCACGCATTTCAAGCGCAATGAGCTGATTTCCTATTTGCAATCGATCGGCGTGAAGTTCGGCGCCGACCTGAATGCTTACACGAGCTTCGATGAAACCGTCTACGTGTTGCCGATTCCCACGAACAAGAAGGAAAACCTGGAAAAAGGTTTTCTCGTGCTGGAAGACTGGGCGCACGGCTTGAAATTCAATCCGGCCGACATCAACAGCGAGCGCGGCATCGTGCTGGAAGAGGCGCGCCTGGGCAAGGGCGCCAGCGACCGCATGAACAAGGTGCTGTATCCGAAGCTGCTGAACGGTTCGCGCTATGCGGAACGCATGCCGATCGGCAAGGAATCCGTGTTGAAAACCTTCAAGCCGGAAGCCATCAAGCGTTTCTACAAGGATTGGTACCGTCCCGACCTGATGGCCGTGATGGTGGTCGGCGACGTGGAGCCGAAACAGGCTGAAGCGATGATACGCCAGCATTTCGGCAAGCTGAAAAACCCCGCGAAACCGCGTCCGCGCCTGTATGCGGAAGTGCCGCAGCGCTCGCAAACGGAAGCGGTGGTGATCACGGACAAGGAAGCACCGGACGACAGCGTCTTCATCCGCTACCCGATCCGCGCCGCGCAGGAGCCCGTCACCATTGCCGACTACCGCCGCCAGATGATCGAAAACCTGTATGGGCAAATGCTCAGCGCGCGCATGCAGGAATTGACGCAGCAAGCGAACCCGCCGTTCATCCAGGGCGGCAGCAGCATGGGCAAGCTGGTGCGCGGCTATGAATCGTTCAGCGCCTATGCCTTGCTGGGCAAGGGCGGCGTGCAGCCGGCCGTCGATGCGCTGGTGCAGGAAGACGAGCGGGCGCGCCGCTTCGGTTTCAGCCAGGATGAACTGGACCGCGCGCGCAAGGATATGTTGCGCAATTACGAGCGCGCGTACAGCGAACGCGACAAATCCGATTCGGCCGGCTTCGTGGCCGAGTATTCGCGCAACTTCCTGGAGCAGGAAGCCATTCCCGGCATCGCCAATGAATTGCTGTACGCGAAGGAACTCTTGCCGCAGGTAACCTTGCAGGAAATCAACGAAACGGTGGCCAAGGTGATTCCCGACCAGCAAAAGAAGCTGGTGGTCTTCATGGGCGCCGAACCGAAAGCGGGCGATGCGACGTCCAGCGTGCCGACGCAGCAGCAATTGCTCGACGCCGTGGCGAAGGCCGAGCAGCAGAAGGTCGAGCCGCGCACGGAGAAAGTGCTCGCCAGCAAGCTGATGGACGGTCCGCCGGCCGGCGGCAGCATCGTTTCGGAAAAGTTGAACAGTGCCATCGGCGTGACGGAACTGACCTTGGGCAATGGCGTGCGCGTGCTGCTCAAGCCGACGGACTTCAAGAATGACCAGGTACTGATGGGCTCGACGCGCTTCGGCGGCCAGTCGCTGTTTGGCGACGCCGACATCTACAACGCCCGCTACGCCAGCGCCGTGGTCGGCAGCATGGGTCTGAAGGATTTGGCGCCGCTGGACTTGCAAAAAGTATTGGCCGGCAAAACGGTCAATGTGGGCGCTTCGCTGGGCGAACTGAGCGAAGGCTTTGGCGGCTCGGCCAGCAGCGCCGACGTGGAAGCCATGTTGCAGCTCGTGTATTTGTATTTCAACGACGTGCGCAAGGATGCGGGCCTGTACCAGTCCTTCATCGGCAAGCAGCAGGACCTGGCGAAAAACAGCATGGCGCAGCCGGAAGCCGTGTTTTACGACGCCATCCAGCACGCCATGTATGGCGACAACCCCCGCGTCGATGGCGTGCCGCGTGCGGCCGATTTCGACAAGGTGGGCCTGGACCGCTCATTGGACATCTTCCGCCAGCGTTTTTCCAGCGCGCGCGGCATGACCTTCATCTTTGCGGGCAGCTTCGAGCTCGACAAGATCAAGCCGCTGATCGCCAGCTACCTGGGCACCTTGCCCGTGGGCGAGGTGGCGCACGCCTACCGCGACGTGGGCATGCGCCCGGTGACCGGCGTCGTCAAGAAGGATATCTATATGGGCAGCGAGCCCAAGAGTACGATTTCCATCACCTTCAATGGCGACGTCGCGTATTCGGACGAGCAAAAGCTGACCCTGCAGGCGCTGGGCGAGGTGCTGAACCTGAAAGTCATCGAAGTGCTGCGCGAAAAGATGAGCATGATCTATGGCGGCGGCTTTGAAACCTCGATGGGCCAGCATCCGTACGGTCATTATTCGGTGGCCTTGAACTTGCCGACGGGACCGGAAAACGTGGACAAGGTGATCGCCGCCGCCTTTGCCGAAATCAACAAGATGAAGGCGGACGGGCCATCCGTGGCCGACCTGGAAAAGGTCAAGCTGAACTGGATCACGCGCCAGCAGAAATCCCTGCGCGAAAACAACTACTGGATGAATCAGTTGATGGGTTCGGTGACGCAGGGGCGCGACCCCGCGCACATTCTGCGCTATGAGCAACGCGTGCGCGCCATCACGCCGCAAGCCGTCAAACTGGCGGCGCAGCGCTACCTGGACATGCACAATTATGTGCAGGTGGTGCTGTATCCGGAACGTAAAAATGTTGCAGCCAAGTAATCCTCGTGTTTGATCTGCATGGGCGGCAGCGTGGCGAAGCTGTTAAACTGCCGCTTATTGATGTGATATTGCAATTTAACAAGCAAGGAAATACGATGGCTAAGAAAGAAGAGCTCGATCCGGAAACCCTGGAGTTGATCAACTGGTGTATCGAGGTCGAAGGCTTCCTCGTGGCCGGCGGCGCCACCGTGGCGCAGGCGCAGGATCACATCGAAGAGCAGGTCGAGTGGTTTACCGACCAGTTCTACGACGGCTTGACGCCGGAAGAGGCGGCCAAGGAAGCCTTGGCCTGACCTTTTAAACACGACTTACAGCGGGCGGTGCCTGCCGGGCACAGCCCGGTAGCGCCGCCCGTTTTGCTTTTCTGAAAAGATTTCCATCGGGCAATTAAATTTCCTATTCACTCCAGGCACCCATGACACTCCGTTCACGCATTCTCCTCCTGTGTTTCAGCACCTTGCTGGGCATCGTCCTCATCGCTTCCTTCTCCCTGTATTCCCTGCGCCAGACCATGATGGCCGAGCGCGTCGAGCAATTGACGGTGCTGGTCGAATTGGCCAACGCATCCGTGGAAAAGGCGTACGCGCTGGAACAGTCGGGCAAGCTCACGCGGGAGCAGGCCCAGCAGCAGGCCAAGCTGGCCATCGGCAGCTTCGTCAAGGACGAAATGTATTACTTTGTGCGCGATTTCAGCACGGACTTGCTGTACGTGCATCCGAATGCGTCGCGCATCGGCACGCCGCAAAAGAACATGAAGCAGTCGGGCGACCGCTACCGCGCCGCGCTGGCCAACAGCCGCATCGGCCTCGTGCAGGCGGACGGCACGCGTCCGGGCGTGCCCGACCCCGTGGCGAAGATGTATGCCGTGGTGAAATTTGCACCGTGGGACTGGCTGATCGGCACGGGCACGTATATCGATGACATCAACCACAAATTCTGGGCCCAGGCGGGCGTGCTGCTGGCCATCGGCGGTGCGCTGATGCTGGTGGTGGGCGCGCTGGCGGCCCTGATGCTGCGCCGCATCCTGGCCCAGCTCGGCGGCGAACCCGACTATGCCGCCGCCATCGTGGCGCAAATCGCCCAGGGCGACCTGACCACGCAGATCGACACGCGTCCCGGCGATACGTCCAGTCTGTTGATGGCCATCAAGGCCATGCGCGACAACCTGGCGCATCTGGTGAGCCAGGTGCGCAGCGATGCGGAATCGATTTCCACGGCATCGGGCGAGATCGCCTCGGGCAACCACGACCTGTCGGCGCGCACGGAGCAGCAGGCGGGATCGTTGGAAGAAACGGCCTCGACCATGGAAGAAATGACCTCGACCGTGCGCCAGAATGCGGACAATGCGCGCCAGGCCAACCAGCTGGCCATTTCTGCCTCGCAAGTGGCGACGCAGGCCGGCGGCGTGGTGAGCCAGGTGGTCGACACCATGGGCGCCATCAATGCCTCGTCGAAGAAAATCGGCGACATCATCGCCGTCATTGACGGCATCGCCTTCCAGACGAATATCCTGGCCCTGAATGCGGCCGTGGAAGCGGCGCGCGCGGGCGAGCAGGGCCGTGGTTTCGCCGTCGTGGCCAGCGAGGTGCGCAACCTGGCTCAGCGCTCGGCCAGTGCCGCCAAGGAAATCAAGCAATTGATCGACAGCTCCGCCGAGCAAGTGGGCGCCGGTGAAAAACTGGTGGCGCTGGCGGGCGAGACGATGGAAAAAGTCGTCTCCAGCGTGCAGCACGTGACCGATATCGTGGCCGAGATTTCCTCGGCCAGCGCCGAGCAGAGCGCCGGCATCGAGCAGATCAACCAGGCCATCGTCGAGATGGATAACATGACGCAGCAAAACTCGGCCCTGGTCGAGCAGGCATCGGCGGCAGCGCAGGCCATGAACGAGCAGGCGGCCGGGCTGGCGCAGATCGTCAGCGTGTTCAAGGTGGGCGCCGTGGCGCCGGCCGCGGCGCAGCGGCGCCTGACGCGCTAGCCGCTTTTTATCTGTCACGGGGGAACTTATCCCCGGCTCACCTGTCCAAACTTTTTCGTCCGCAATGGATGCACAGAAGAGGTGAGCATGACAGAAGGTTTTTCCTATCACGCGGCATTTGCCCGCAACCTGGGCTGGGTCACGCAGGCGGAGCAAAACAGCTTGCGCGGCAAGCGCGTGGCCATCGCGGGCATGGGCGGCGTGGGCGGCGTGCACTTGCTGACCCTGGCGCGGCTGGGCATCGGCGCCTTCCACATCGCCGATTTCGACACCTTCGATATCGCCAACTTCAACCGCCAGGCCGGCGCCATGATGTCGACCCTGGGCCAGCCCAAGGTGGCCGTATTGGCGCAGATGGCGAAGGACATCAATCCCGAACTGGAGATTAAACAATTTCCCGACGGCATACACGACAGCAACCTGGCGGAGTTCTTTGCCGGTGTCGACCTGTACGTGGATGGCCTGGATTTCTTTGCCTTCCCCGCGCGCCAGGCCACCTTCGCCACGTGCGCGCGCCTGGGCATTCCCGCCATCACGGCCGCGCCGCTGGGCATGGGCACGGCCGTGCTCAGCTTCATGCCGGGCGGCATGACGTTCGAAGAGTATTTTGGCTGGGGCGACTTGCCCGAAGAAGAGAAGGCCCTGCGCTTCCTCGTCGGGCTGGCGCCGTCCGGCTTGCACGGCCCGTATCTGGTCGACCCGTCCGCCATCAACCTGAAGGAGCGGCGCGGACCGTCGACCATCATGGGCTGCCAGCTGTGCGCGGGCGCGGCCGCCACGGAAGCCTTGAAAATCCTGTTAAAACGGGGCAAGGTGATGGCGGCACCGCACGGCGTGCATTTCGACGCCTACCGCAACAAGCTCGTGCATACTTGGCGTCCAGGCGGCAACCGTCATCCGCTGCAGCGCCTGACGATGGCCATCATCAAGCGGCGCCGCGCCGCACAGGGGGCATAAATGGCGCAAGCATTGCTGAACGATCCCGTGCTGGAAAACATCCTCGAGCAGGCGCGCTGGGCGCCCAGCGGCGACAATACGCAGCCGTGGCGCTTTGAAGTCGTCGACCAGCGGCACGTGGTCGTGCATGGTTTCGATACGCGCAGCCATTGCGTGTATGACCTCGACGGCCATCCCAGCCAGCTGTCGCTGGGTGCCTTGCTTGAAAGCATGGCACTGGCGGCCAGCTGTCACGGCTTGCGCATGGAAGCGCGCCGGCGTTTGTCCATGCCCGACACCTTGCCCACCTTCGATGTACGGCTGGTCGACAGCCCGGGCATGCTGCCCGATCCGCTGGCGGCCTTCCTGCCCCGGCGCAGCGTGCAGCGGCGCCGGCTCAGCACGCGCAGCCTGCGCGCCAGCGAAAAGGCGGCATTGGCGGCCAGCTTGCCGCCCGGCTACGGCGTGCAGTGGTTCGAAGGCGGGCGCGCGCGCCTGGCCTGCGCGCGGCTGATGTTCGACAATGCGAAGCTGCGCCTGACCATGCCCGAAGCGCACAAGGTGCACCGCGACGTGATCGAATGGGGGGCGCGCTTCAGTGCCGACCGCATCCCGGAGCAGGCGCTCGGCGTCGATGCCATGACGGCGCGGCTGATGCGCTGGGTCATGCACAGCTGGCGCCGCGTGGATTTTTTTAATACTTGGCTGGGAGGCACCATTGCCCCGCGGCTGCAGATGGACTTGCTGCCGGGCCTGTATTGTGCCGCGCATTTCGTGCTGCTGGCCGATGCGCCGCCGCGCCATATCGACGATTACGTGGCGGCCGGCCGCGCCATGCAGCGCTTCTGGCTGACGGCCACGCAACTGGGACTGCAATTGCAGCCGGAACTGACGCCGCTGATCTTTGCCCGCTACGTGCGCGAACGGCGCGCCTTTTCGCGCACCGATGGCATGCAGGACATGGCGCAGGAGCTGGCCGTGCAATGCCAGGGCGTGCTGGGGGCGGCGGCGGTCGAGCGGGCCGTGTTCCTAGGGCGCATCGGCGCCGGGCCGGCGGCCAGTGCGCGCTCGCTGCGCCGTCCGCTGCAAGACTTGCTGGTGGCGCCCACGGCTGGGCCGTGAGGCGTGACTCCCTGTGCGTTCAGCGCCGCCGCCGTGGCGCCAGGGCAGCCAGCGCCGCCAGACCCGCCACCAGCAGCGGCAAGGTGCCAGGTAGCGGTATCGGCGTGTCCGTCGGCACATAGGCCAGTTCGGAACTGTTCAGCATGTTCAATACCAGGGTATAGCTGCCTGCCACCAGATTGTCCGTGACGGCGCCATACTGCCCGCCGCACGTCGTGCCGATGCCGGTGCCCGTGGGCGCGCCGCAGCCGCCGGGATCGTAGGTGAACACGCTGCCGCTGGTCAGCGGCGTTTGTGCGTATCCTGTGTTGAGGCTGGCGGCGTCGGCCAGTTCGGTGCCGCCCAGGATGCCGGAGCCCAGGTTGCCGTCGGGGGCCCAGTTGAAGACGATCTGGCCATGTTCATCGATGATGGTAAACGTCATCGCCATATTCGTCGTGGCCGCCGAGCCCGTGCCGGCCAGGGCATCGAGGTACAACTGCATGAAAGGCAGGGCCTGGAAGTCGAAGGCCAGGGTCGCGCCCGGTTGGCCGACGACGAAATTGACGGTCATCGCGGTACTGGAACCGTTGCGTCCCGAGGCGTCGGCGCTGCCGCCGCCCGCGAGAAAGGTTTCCGCCGCATTCACCGTGTGCGTACTGGTCGAGCCTGGTGGAAAGGGGGGGATTTGCGAGGTGACGATCTGCGCCTCGCCGCGCGCAAACGAGGCCGTGCCCATGCCTTGTTGCGTAAAATCATTTTCCCCCTTGGTGACGGCGCCGCGTGTCGCTTGCTGCGCATCGATCTCGTTGCTGCCGCCGTGGATGACGCTGCTGCCATTGAGCGTGGCGGTGGTGCGCGACAGGTCGATATTGCTGACCAAGGTGGTGGAGCCGGTGGGGTTGCTGATGACGAGGCCAAAGACGCTGGTGTACGAATAGCCATAGGCGGCGGCGCCGGCAGTGCCGCTGCTGGCCAGCAACAGCAAGGCCAGCAAGGCCGTTGGCAAGCGGGTACAAGAAAATGTAGTCATGAAAATCCTCATCTGCCGGGCGGCCGCGTTGTAAGGAAAACCGACAGGCTTGCCACATAAAAAAAGGCGAGGAGACTCCCTCGCCTGTAAATCCCCCTGTTGCCTGGTTCAGGCGGCAACCTTGCGGCGGCGGGCATAGCCCAGGCCAGCCAGGCCCAGACCCAGCAGTGCCAGAGTGCCAGGTTCCGGCACCGCCTGTTTCACCAGGTCCACGCTTTCCACCGCATTCAAGGTCAAGGTGTAGTTGCCGGCCGTTAAAGCATTGCTGACGGAGCTGAAGTTGCTGCCGCAGCCCGTACCCACGCCCGTGCCCGTGGGCGTGCCGCAGCCGGAAGGGTCGTAGGTGAACAGGTTGCCGCGCGTCAGGAAATTGGTCGCCAGACTGGTGTTCAGGTTGGCGCCGTCGGCGTTTTCCGTGCCACCGAAGATGCCCGAGCCGATCACGCCATCGGGCGTCCAGTTGAACACCGTCAGGCCCGCCGCATCCGTGATGGTGAAGGTGACGACCAGGTTGGCCGTGGCCGTGGACAACTGGCCGACCGTGCTTTGCAGGAAGACCTGCATGAAGGGCGACGCCAGGAAGTCAAAGCTCAGCGTCGCCGTGGGCGAACCGACGACGAAATCGACGGAAAAACCCGTGGTCGAGCCATTGCGCCCGGAGGCATCGGCCGTACCGGCAGGGCCGCCCAGATGGGCTTCGGCCACGTTCACCACCTGGGTGGAGGTGGAGCCGGGCGGGAACGACGGGAACTGCGTGCTGACGATCTGCGCATCGCCGCGCGAATAGGTGCCAGTGGGGCCTTGCTGGGTGAAGTCGTTTTCGCCCTTGGTGACGGCACCGACGTTGGCGCGCGGCGCGTCGAGCGAACCGGCGCCGCCGTTGATGACGCTCACGCCGTTCAGGGTGGCCGTGCTGCGCGAAATCGTGGTGCTGTTGGCCACCGTGATCTGGCCCGTCGGCACGGCGATGACCAGGCCGAAGATGTTGTTGTAGGAATAGCCGTAGGCGCCCGCTTGTGCGCTACCGGCCGCGCACAGCATGGCCAGTGTCGCTGCCGCCGGGAGCAGTTTCAGTTTAGAAAGTTTCATGTCATTCACCTCGTGGTTGAGTGAGTCTGGAAGTCTTGCCTGAGTCCTGTCGGCAGGTGCTCATGGCCAGACTTAAGCGACTTCCATGCCAACGCATGAGGTTCTTTTGAAATCAATGACTTGGCGTGCTTTTGTTGACACAGTGCAGGTGTTGCCGGACGCGTTGTAAGAAAAACCGACGGCGCCCCTCAAGGCTGGCTACCACGGGGCGACGAGCCCAGCAGGGCGTGCAGATGGGGCAGCAAGCGTTGCCCTGGCACATAGTCGCGCATGGCCGTGGCCAGTTGACGCGCCGCCAGCCTGGCGCGGCCATCGTCGAGCATGCGCGTGGCGGCATGGCGCAGGGCGGTTTCCTGGAAACGGTCGGCGCGCAGCAGCAGGCCGGCGCCGGCGCCCGCGATGCCGTGCATGTTGAGGAATTGGTCGAGGTTGCCGGCGATGCCGATGACGGGTACGCCTGCCGTCAGCGCCTGCTGGCTGGTGGGGCTGCCGCCGTTGCAGATCACCAGGCTGGCGCGGCGGGCGGCCGCGTCGCCCGGCAGAAAGGGCGCGACATAGGCATTCGGCGGCACGGCATCGACGCGGATGGTGCCGGCCGTGGCCGCCAGCACGGTGACGGGCAGGGGCGCCAGCGCGCGCAGCACGCGCGGCAGCAATTGCCCCTGGCCCGAGCTGCCCAGCGTGACATAGACGATCGGCCGTCCGCTGCTCAGTTCCGGTCGCTGCCACCAGTCCGGCAAGTCGAGCGGCGGCGCCCAGATGATGGGGCCCAGGTAGTCGTGCGTGGGTGGCATGCCATGCGGCGGGAATAGCTGGGGAATATCGGCGTACAAGGTGCGGTCGGCATCCGTATAGATGCGCCGCAGGTCGCTGCCCAGCGATGGCAGGCCATGGCGTCGGCGCACGCGGTTCAGGGGGACGGCATGCGAGGCGAAGGCCAGCGGGCGGATCAGGCGGAACAGGGGATCGGCCAGCCAGATGGGCAGCACGCCCGTCAGGGGCAGGCTGGGCACCGTGTAATGCTGGCGCACCCAGGGACTCCAGTAGGCGTTGCTGACGGTAATGTAGGGAATGTGCTGCAGGCGCGCGCTGACGGACAGCGACAGGCGAAAGTCGCCGATCACGAGATCGGGCTGGGCGGCATTGAGCAGGCGCAAGTCATCTTCCACGTACGCGTGCAAGGTGCTTTCCGTATAGACGGGCTTGCCGTGGGCCAGCGCCTGCAGAAATTGCAGTGATGAAATGCTGTCGATGCGCCAGCGGCGGAAGTGGGCTTGCCTGAAACAAAAGTCATACCCATCGGCGCAGGCAAAGTGCACTTCGTACGCTTCCTCGTCCAGGCCCTGGGCCAGGCTCAGTGGGCGGCCAACATGGGCCAGGGTCACTGCCTCGGCCATAAAGAGGATTTTCTTGCGCGCCATAGGGTCGCTTGCACTCGTGCTGTAGGGGATGCCTGCCAAGTTGGAGTGGCGCCACGCCGTTTAGTTCCCCTGCAGCGTGCCACTGGCGGGCGCCAGGATTTGGCCGCATCGGCTAGAGTGGGGCAAAGGAGGCCACCATGCAGCCACAATTCCGTTTTTCCCCGCTGCGTGCACACAGCACGCCCGAACCCGATATGCCGCCACCGCCGGAAGGCGATCCCCTCACGCCGCCGCCGGAACAGCCGCCGCACATCGACCCCGTGCCGGTCGAGGAGCCAACGCCGCCGCCACCGCCCGTGAAAATGCATTGAGCGGTTTTCGTGCCATGGCGCCGCGCCAAGGCCTGCGGTGGGCAGGCGCGCGCCGTGTTTATTTCCAGTCAGAAATGGAAGGCGCGGGCCTCGCCGGAGGTACGCCATTTAAACAACAAAAATGCCCACAAATGTTGCCGAGTGGATACAAATCAAGCCCCAACTGTCGAGTGTCATGCGGCCGTCACGATTCTGTTCTTATAATGAGACATCATAAAAATTCTTGTACAGGAGACCATCGTGGGCAATTCCTTGCATAACAAAATCTACCTGGGCCGGCGGCCTGTGATCACCAGCAAACACCTCGTGGCGCTGGCCCTGGCGGGTGCCGTTGCTGGTTGCGGCCTCGCATGGCTGCTGCTGCGCAGCTACAAATAACGCTCATCACACGCGTGTTTCCGCCGCCTGGCCGCCTGGCCGGCGGCGGTAGATGCACGTTGCCTGTTGCCGATGCGCAGCGGGGCGCGTACCATGGGGGCCGAACACCTGGCCTTTTATGGAAAAGTAATGAAGAACGAGAAATTAACAACCGATGAATATGACGCGCTGGAGCAAGTTGCACGCGGCATCAAGACCGAGCGCCCCAGTGCTTGCGTTGCCCGCAATGCCAAGCGCCTGTCGGGCCTGAAGCTGCTCAGCTATGCACGCGATGGCCGTCTGTCCATCACCGATAAGGCGCAGCAACTGCTGTTCCTGCGCCGCTGCATCATGGGGCTGCGCGCCGTCGCCGCCGATCCGCTGACCAAGCTGGACACGGAAGTGGCTTACTTTCTGGGCAAGAAAGCCCACATCGTGGCGCGCGCCGAAGGCGAGGGCCACGACATTTCCGACAAGGGCCGCGAATCGCTGGCCGACATCGACAACCTGGGACTGTAACAGCCTGTCCCGGCAACCGGCCCCAGTGGCCGGTTTTCACATCCCCCTCATTTTTTCATTTTCCCCTTTGGAGAACACTTTGGACAGCGCGATGAACTGGTCGGCCCACGAACTGACGATGACGGTCCTGATGACGCCCGATATGGCCAACTTTTCCGGTAACGTGCATGGCGGCACCATCCTGAAATACCTCGACAGCGTCGCCTACGCCTGCGCCAGCCGCTATTCGGGCAGCTATGTGGTGACCCTGTCGGTAGACCAGGTGATGTTTTTGCAGCCTATCCACGTGGGCGAGCTGGTGACGTTCCTGGCCTCGATCAATTACACGGGCACGACGTCGATGGAAGTGGGTATCCGCGTGGTGACGGAAAACATCCAGCAGCGCCTGGTGCGCCACGCCAACAGCTGCTATTTCACGATGGTGGCCGTGGACGCCAACCGCAAGCCGGTGGCCGTGCCGCCACTGGTGCTCGAGACGCCGGAGCAGCATGCGCGCTTCGAGCAAGCCAAGCTGCGCAAGCTGTCGCGCCAGAAGGTGTCGAAGAAGTAAAGGCAATCGGCATAAAAAAACGGCCGCCAGAGCAATCTGGTGGCCGTTTTTTTTATTGCCTGCCGCCTGCTGGCGGCATGGCGCCGTGATTAACGGTCGCCGTAGCTGCGGCGTGCGCCGTCGGTGCTGCGCGGGTTGGAACCCTTGTAGCCGCCGCCGGTGCTCGGCGCGCCGTCCTTGCGCGGTGCGCCCGGCTTGCTGAACGTGCGTTGGCCTGGCTTCGCGCCGCCACGGTTGTCGCCTGGTTTCCAGCCGCCTGGACGGGCGCTCGAACGTGGCGCCGATGCCGTTTTCTTCGGCTCGAAACCTTCGATGACATTGACCGGGATCAATTGCTTGGTGAAGCGTTCGATGCGCTTGACGTTCATGCCTTCAGCGTGGTTCACCAGCGAGATGGCCAGGCCATTGCGGCCAGCGCGGCCGGTACGGCCGATGCGGTGGACGTAGTCTTCCGGGAACTTCGGCAGATCGTAGTTGAACACGTGGGTGATCGTCGGCACGTCGATGCCGCGGGCGGCAACGTCGGTGGCAACCAGCACTTTGACCTGGCCGCGGCGCATGCCGTCCAGGGTGCGGTTACGCGCGCCCTGATGCATGTCGCCGTGCAAGGCGGCAGCCGAGAAACCGGCGATGTTCAGGCGGTCGGCGATGGTGTCGGCGTCACGCTTGGTGGCGGTGAACACAACAGCCTGGTCCAGCGATTCGTCGCGCAGCAGGTGGTCCAGCAGGCGATTCTTGTGCGACAGATCGTCGACGAAGTGCACGCGCTGGGTGATGTTTTCATGCTTGTTGCTCGAGCTTGCCACCTGGATGACCAGCGGGTTTTTCGTGATGCGGCGGGCCATGTTGCCGACGACGCCGTCCAAGGTTGCCGAGAACAGCATGGTTTGACGGCCTTCCGGCGTCGCTTCCACGATTTTTTCGATGTCGTCGATGAAACCCATGTCCAGCATGCGGTCGGCTTCGTCCAGCACCAGGATTTCCAGTTGCGAGAAGTCGATCTTGCCCGAATCCATGTGGTCGATCAGACGGCCAGGGGTGGCGACCAGGATCTCAGGATTCTTGGCCAGCAATTGCATCTGTTTCGGGTAAGGCATGCCGCCCAGAATCGACACAGCCTTGATGCGGCGGATGCCGGTGCTGTACTTGTCGGTGTTGGTGGTCACTTGCAGGGCCAGTTCGCGCGTTGGCGTCAGTACCAGCATTTTTGGCTGGGCAGCCTTGAAGCGTGGACGCTCGCCGCGGGCGCGCGATGCTTGCATTTCCTGGTTCGGCGTCTTGCCGGCGGCACTTTGTTCGGCGCTGGCCAGTTTGTGCAGCGACGGCAGCATGAAAGCTGCGGTCTTGCCCGAACCGGTCTGCGACGAGACCAGCAGGTCACGGCCTTCGATCGCGGCTGGAATCGCTTGCGACTGTACCGCGGTTGGCGCGGTGTAGCCCGATTCGGTCAGAGCGGCGATGATGGACGGATGCAGGCCTAAGGATTCAAATGTCATTCTTTTCTTTCGTAAAAATCAGCGTTCTTGCAAAAAGCAGAACGCAAAATAGCAACGCCAACCAAAACGAAATGACTCAACTAAAAAGAAATTTCGGCACAAAAGCTTTGCGCCGGGACGGTGTCAGGTGCGACACACAAGGCGGGAGGGCTTTATAAGCGGCATCCTGTGGATGCGCTAAGGCTTGCGAAGCTGCTAAGTTTGTAGTGCATGACTGCGGTGTTGCCATCGCTTCAAGGGAACATATTGCAGCGCACAACGACACTATACCGTATTTGCCGCCGTTTTGCACGGGCTAAATGGGAAGAAACGCAAGTCCTACCACGTTTTGAAGATGTTTCCTATCTGAAATCAGTAGGAATACGTAGATTTCGCCCGTTTAATTGAGCATGGCCACGATGTCGGCGGGCAGCGGCGGCGCCTGCCGTGCAGGCCGGGCTCCAGCTGATACATTCCCTTGGCATGCCGCCAGGTCGGCACACGTCACCGCATTACTCCACTTCGGGATTGACCGCCATCACTTGTGAAAAACCGCCATCGACGTAGGTGATCTCGCCCGTGATGCCCGACGCGAGGTCGGACAGCAGGAAGGCGGCCGTGTTGCCGACCTCTTCGATGGTGACGTTGCGGCGCAGCGGGGCGTGCTCGGCCACGAAGCCCAGCAGCTTGCTGAAATCCTTGATGCCGGAAGCGGCCAGGGTCTTGATTGGGCCGGCGGAGATGCCGTTGGCGCGGATGCCGCGCGGGCCCAGCGATTCGGCCAGGTAGCGCACGGACGCTTCCAGCGACGCCTTGGCCAGGCCCATGGTGTTGTAGTAGGGCACGGCGCGCACGGCGCCCAGGTAGGTCAGGGTCAGGACCGAGGCGCCCGGATGCAGCAGGGGAAGGGCGGCCTTGGCCATGGCGGGAAAGCTGTAGGCGGAAATGTCGTGGGCGATGCGGAAGCTGTCGCGCGACAGGCCGTCGAGGAAGTCGCCCGCGATCGCCTCGCGCGGCGCGAAGCCGATGGCATGCACGAGGCCATCCAGATGTTCCCAGTGCTGCGCCAGGTCGCGGAAGACGGCGCTGATCTGTTCATCGCTGGACACGTCGCAGTCGAACACCAGTTCGCTGCCGAATTCCGCCGCAAATTCCGTGATGCGCTCCTTGAAGCGTTCGCCCACATAGGTGAAGGCGAGGGTGGCGCCTTCGCGGTGGCAAGCCTTGGCGATGCCATAGGCGATGGAGCGGTTCGACAGCAAGCCCGTGATGAGGATTTTTTTGCCTTGCAAGAAAGCCATGACGACTCCTGTCTGGGGTGGTGGGTCGGGCGGATGTACAACCGGCCGCGACAGCAAAGCTGTGGCGGCCGGTGAAGTGCGTCAATACAACTCAGGCGATCAGTGACGCGCTTTTGCCCGACTGTTACCGCCGCCACGCTGGATGCGCGGCTTCACCAGCGAGATCGGTGCCGTTTGCGCCTTGCCGCCCTTGGCGACGCGGCGCAGCGCTTTGGCGGCCCGTTCAGGACGGTCCGCTTCCAGCAGCATGGTGGCGCTGTCGGCGATTTCCTGGGTGATGTCGCTGTTCATCGTGGCCGAGGTTTTCGGCACGAGGATGGTGGAACCGGCGCGCAGGCTGGTGCGCTGGGGAATATTGTTGGCCTGGCGCAGCACGTCGGCCGTGGTGCCGAATTTCGACGCCAGGGTTTCGATGCGTTCGCGCGCATTGGTGATCTTGTGCGTGGTCCAGCTCGACAAGGCATGGCCCCATTGCGCCAGGTTGGTGGTGAACTTGGCGGCGTTTTCCTGCGGCAACAGAATCTTGGTCTTTTCGCCGCCGATGATGACGGGGCGGTTAAATTGCGGATTCAAGGCCTTGAATTCATCCATCGACAGTTCGGCCAGCTGGGCGGCGACGGTGATGTCGATGTCGCTGGTCTTGTCGATGGCCGTGAAATACGGCTGGTTGTCGACCACGGGCAGGGTCAGGCCGAACTGGGCCGGATTGGCGATGATGTTTTTGACAGCTTGCAGTTTCGGCACGTAGTTGCGCGTTTCGGCCGGCATCAGGTCGGCCAGGCTTTCGAAATCGGTCGGCTTGCCCAGTGCCTGATTTTTCTTGATGGCGCGCTGCACCGAACCTTCGCCCCAGTTGTAGGCAGCCAGGGCCAGTTGCCAGTCGCCAAACATGTCATACAGGCGCTGCAGGTATGTCAGGGCCGCATCGGTCGAGGCCAGCACGCCGCGGCGCTCGTCCTTGAACATGTTTTGCTTGAGGTTGAAATCGCGCCCCGTGGCGGGCACGAATTGCCACATGCCGGCCGCATTGGCACTGGAGAATGCCTGCGGGTTGAAGGCGGATTCGATGAACGGCAGCAAGGCCAGTTCCGTCGGCATGCCGCGCTTTTCCAGTTCCTGCACCACGTGGAAGATGTAGCGCGAGGCGCGTGCCGTGGTGCGGGCGATGTAGTCGGGGCGGGTGGCGTACCAGTTGACGTGATTCGCCACCAGCTGGTTGTTGATGTCGGGAATCGCATAGCCGCTGCGGATGCGGCCCCAGACGTCGGCTTCGCGCAGCGGATCGGAATTGTCGCTGAGGTTTTTCAGCAGACGGTCGGTCTTTTGCAGGCGGTTGTCGAGGGTGGGGAGTTTCGCCGTGACCTGGGCGGTCATCGGGATCAGGGCAGGTGCGGCGGCGGCGACTGGCGCGTTATCGCTCTCAACACCGGCTTCGTACGCCTGGCTGAGGGCGGGCGCAAGCGCCAGGGCCAACGCCGCCAGGACGGTAGATTTAAAGGAGTTTTCGTGCATAGTGTTCCATTGTTGTCGTCGGAGAAACATCGGACAGACCCATGATCAAGTTGCGAGTGTACGTATATCCACATGCCGGAGTCAAGAATTATGTCAGCATGATGACAGCACATAGGCGTCAATAGCGATGTTTCCAGTCGCTAATAATGCAATTATTACAAATTTAATTTGCCAGATGTGCGATTCGGCCGCTGTTATAGCATACATGGCGACGAGGCTGGCGCAAGCTTGGCGCCCGTCCGGTATGAGACTGCGCAAAGAGTGCGTACAATTTGGCTTTGGCCGGCCATTTGGCTGCCGGCTGCCTTATTGATAGAGAGTCAAGTATATGAACACCCCGCCGCGCCACGACGACGACAACGCCGTCATCATCGCCAATACCGTTGCCTGGCTGGAAAAGGCCGTGATCGGCCTGAACCTGTGCCCGTTCGCCAAGGCCGTGCACGTCAAGAAGCAGATCCGCTATGTGGTATGCGAGTCGGAGAACCCGGAAGATCTGCTGGCGATGCTGATGGACGAGCTGCAAACCCTGGCCGACACGGACCCCGAGCAGATCGACACGACCTTGCTGATCCACCCTTACACCCTGAACGATTTCCTCGACTACAACGAGTTCCTCGATGTGGCCGACGCGGCTGTAGAAGACATGCACCTGGCCGGCGAACTGCAAGTGGCCAGTTTCCACCCGCACTACCAGTTTGCCGAGACGTTCGAGGACGACATCAGCAACTACACCAACCGCTCGCCGTACCCGACCCTGCACCTGCTGCGCGAAGACAGCATCGAGCGCGCCGTCGAGGCCTTCCCGGAAGCATCGGAAATCTTCGACAAGAATATCGCCACCCTGGAAGCGCTGGGCGTCGAAGGCTGGGAAAAGCTCGGCTTGCCGAAGGTATCCTGATGGCTGACAAGGAATTGCCGCCGCGTCCAGACACGCCTTGCGTGGCCGTGTGCTCGACGACGTTCGATGAAATTTGCCGCGGCTGCGGCCGCACCGTGGTGGAAGTGGCCCACTGGGTGTCGATGACGGACGAGGAGAAGGAAGTGGTGTGGGTGCGCATCCTGGCGCAGGGGTATCCGCGCCGGAATACTTAGCTAACCCAAGGGCAACTGCTGGGGTCAGACCCCCTCACATGCCGGCGATGACTTTTGTGTGAGCGGCATTGAGGGTCTGACCCCGGTACTGTTGACGCTAGCGATCAATAACTACCGATAAAATCCTTCTTGCCCACTTCGATGCCATTGTGGCGCAGGATGTCGTACGCGGTCGTCGCGTGGAAGAAGAAGTGCGGCAGCGCGTAGTGGAACAGATAAGTCTGGCCCGTGAAGTGCTTGGTCTTTTCGCCGCTGCCGGTGGTGATGGCGCGCGTTTCGCTGCCGTCGATGTCCGCTTGCGGCAGGCTTTCCAGGAAGGCGATGGTTTTCACGATGCGCGCTTTCAGCTCTGCAAAGCTCTGTTCGCTGTCTTCATACGGCGGCACGGCCACGCCGGCCAGACGCGCGCCGCAGCCCTTGGCGAAGTCGGTGGCGATCTGGATCTGGCGCACGAACGGCAGCATGTCCGGGAACAAGCGGAATTGCAGCAGGGCGTTCGGGTCGATTTTCTTGTCTTGCGCGTGCGTTTCCGCCTTGTCCAGGATGGCGGCCAGGCTGCCCAGGATCTGTTTGAAGACGGGGATCGAAGCGGAGTAGATGGAGAAGGTCATGGTGGTTCCTCTAGGTAAAGTGGCGCGATGATAGCAAGCCGCGCGCTTTTTTGCTGGCGCCGCCCGGGCGCGCCGGCCCACGTGTGGTTTTTCAAGCCTGTCTATATAGCATGACCTGGATGCTGACACGTGTTTATTGGTGACTTTTCCCGCTTTTTCCATGCATAATTGCTTTTGAAAAAGTTTCTTCCCGCCTTGTCACCTGAATTCCCCTGTAAAGTTCGATGATCGCCCGCCTGATCCCTGTTGCCCTGTTGCCGCATGTTTAATTCACCTTACCAGCGCCTGCGCGCCAGCCTGCGCGTGCTGTACGGCTCATCGATCTATGGCGCCCTGCTGCTGGTGGTGTTCGGCGGCCTGGTCGTGCCCGCCATTTTCGGCAGCTATGTGCTGGTCGGCGTGCATGAGCGCCAGTCGGCGCGGACCAGCCTGAACGAAGCCTTGCAGCGCAATGCCGACATCCTGGCGCTGGGCATGCAGGAGTCGCTGTGGAACATGAATGCGGAATCGGCCCATTCGCTGGTCGAATCGGTGATGCGCGACCGCGCCGTGCTGCTGGTGAAGGTGCTGGGGCAGGGCGACACGGAATTCATCCGTCTGCAGGCGCCGCAGCGGCCCGTGGGCAATCTGTACCGCGCCGAACGCGACATTCTCGTGCGCGGCGAACGCATCGGCCATATCGTCGTCGAGATGGACGACGCGCGCAGCCAGCAGGAGCTGCGCGAAAAGCAGATGTCCTATATTTTCGTGCTGGGCGCCCAGCTGGCCGTGTCGATGGCGCTGATCGTGCTGTTCCTGAACCGCCGCCTGCTCAAGCCCCTGCGCCGCCTGACGCGCTTTTCCGACCGCCTGTCGCACGGCGATTTCGACACGCCGCTGACGTCGCACAGCAATGATGAACTGGGTCGCCTGACGGCCCAGCTCGAGCAAATGCGCGCGGCCATCGGCCAGCTGTTCGAGGATGTGGGGCAGCGCGAAGAGCGTTTCCGCACCATCGTCACGCAGGTGCCGGGTGCCGTTTTCCGCTACCGGCCCGACGGCCCCATCGACTTCGTCAGCGATGCCATCGAAGAGATCGCCGGCTATTCGGCGCATCAGTTCATGCGCGGCACCACGCATGCCTGGGCCGACCTGATCTGTCCGGAAGACCGGCGCGAGCACCGCCGCGCCGTGCGCCAGGCGGTGGCCGACGAACGGCCGTATGCGCTCGAATACCGCATCATCGACGCTTTCGGCATCGAGCGCTGGGTGGCCGAGAATGGCCAGCCGCAGGCGGGCGAGCAGGGCGTCATCTGGATCGACGGCATCATTGCCGACATCAGCCAGCGCAAGCACCACGAGATGCGCATCGAGGCGCTGCTCACGGAGCAGAGCGCGATCCTCGACAACGTGATGTTCGGCGTGATGTTCGTGCGCCACCGCCGCATCATTTCCGTCAACCGCCGCTGCGAGGAACTGTTCGGCTACGGCCATGCCGAGATGACGGGCAGTTCCACCGCCATCGTGTTCATGACCTCATATGACTTCGAGGAGGCGGGTGAGCGCCAGTATCCGGCAATGGCCGCGGGCGGCGATTTCAGCGAGGAGCGCCAGTACAAGCGCCGCGACGGCAGCCTGTTCTGGGCGCTGGTCAGCGGTTGCGCGCTCGATCCCCTGCGCCCCAACGAGGGCAGCATCTGGGTGTATGCCGATATCACGGCGCGCAAGGAAGCCGAGGAAAAGCTGCGTTTGTCGGCCACCGTGCTCGAACATATCGCCGACGGCGTGATGGTGGTCGATGCGGGCGGCATCATCGTCACCGTCAATCCCGCCTTCACGCAGATCACCGGCTATACCGAAGCCGAAGCGGTGGGCCAGCATTCCTCGCTGACACGCTCGGCGCGCCACGACTCTGCGTTCTACCAGGCCATGTGGGACGAATTGAAGGCCAGCGGTTTCTGGCGCGGCGAGATCTGGCACCAGCGCAAGAACGGCGAGCTGTATCTGGAGTGGCTGACCATCAGCGCCGTGCGCGACGCGCGCGCCGGCACCACGCATTACGTGGGCGTGTTCAGCGATATCACGCTGGTCAAGGAGTCGCAGGAAAAGCTCGACCACATGGCCCACCACGATCCGCTGACGGCGCTGCCGAACCGCCTGCTGTTCCACGACCGCCTGCAGCACGCGCTGCTGCGCGCCGCGCGCGACCAGGAGCAGCTGGCCGTGCTGTTCATCGACCTCGACCGCTTCAAGAACGTCAACGACACCCTGGGCCACCACGTGGGCGACGAATTGCTGCAGAAGGTGGCCGGCCAGCTGGCGGCCCGCCTGCGCGAAGGCGACACCCTGGCGCGCCTGGGCGGCGACGAGTTCATCGTACTGCTCGAGGGTATCGACGGCGAGTACGGCGCGACGCAGGTGGCGGAAAAGCTGATGACCATGTTCGACCAGCCGTTCACGGTGGCCGACCACGAACTGTTCGTCACCTGCAGCGTGGGCATCAGCCTGTATCCGGACGATGCGCTGGACTTGAACATGCTGATACGCAATGCTGACGTGGCCATGTACCAGGCCAAGGCGCGCGGGCGCAACGGCTACCGCTTCTATGCGCCGTCGATGACGGGCGAGGGCGTCGAGCGGCTGCGTCTGGAAACCTTTTTGCGCCGCTCGATCGAGAAGAACGAGATGTTCCTCAATTACCAGCCGCAGGTGGAAATCGACACGGGCCGCCTGGTCGGCGTCGAGGCGCTGGTGCGCTGGAACCACCCGGAACTGGGCCTGGTGCCGCCCGCGCGTTTCATCCCGCTGGCCGAAGACAGCGGTTTCATCAACCAGTTGGGAAAATGGGTGCTCGACGAAGCGTGCCGCCAGATGATGCGCTGGCAGGCGCAGGGCTTGCATGTGCCGAAGATGGCCGTCAACCTGTCCGTCAAGCAGTTCGAACGGGGCAGCATCGCCGGCATGGTGGCCGCCATCTTGCAGGAAACGGGTCTCGAGCCGCAGCGGCTGCAGCTGGAAGTGACGGAGTCCGTCATCATGAATACGGGCGACGCCCTCGGTTTCATCAACGACTTGCACGCCATCGGCGTGGGCCTGGCCATCGACGATTTCGGCACCGGCTATTCCTCGCTCGCGTATCTGAAACAGCTGCCCGTGCAGACCTTGAAGATCGACCGCTCCTTCATCAAGGATATCTCGACGGACGTCAATGACGAAGCGATTGCGATTGCGATCATCCAGCTGGGCAAGAGCATGCAATTGTCGGTGATCGCCGAAGGCGTGGAGACGGAAGAGCAGGCGGCCTTCCTGCTGCGCCATGGGTGCAAGCTGGCGCAAGGTTATTTTTATAGCCGTCCGGTGCTGGCACAGGATATGCTGGAGCGCTGGATCGATCACTCATTACTATAAAGGACAGCCCATGGCCGCACAATCCTCCCCGTCGCGCCGTCGTTTCCTGCTCGGCGGCCTCGGCCTCGGCGTGGCCGGCGTGGGCGCCCTGGTACTGGGATGGGGCGTGCTGCCGCCGCGCCAGCGCCTGCATGGCAGTGCGCCGCTGCCGCTCCAGGATGGCGCCGTGGCCTTGAACGGCTGGCTGGCCATAGGCACGGATGGCACGGTGACCCTGGCCATGCCGCGCAGCGAGATGGGGCAGGGCGTGCACACGGCCTTGCCCATGCTGGTGGCCGAGGAGCTCGACGTGCCGCTGGCCAGCGTCAAGCTGATCCAGGCGCCGAACGATAAAATCTTCGGCAACGTCGCCATGCTCAAGGATAGCCTGCCGTTCCATCCCGATGACCAGGGCCGCGTCAAAGCGCTGGCCCAGTGGACGGTGGCCAAGGCGGCGCGCGAACTGGGCGTAATCGTCACGGGCGGCTCGTCGAGCGTGAAGGATGGCTGGGGTCCGATGCGCGAGGCGGGGGCGTCCGCGCGCGCCATGCTGCTGCAAGCCGCCGCCGCGTTGTGGCAGGTGCCGGCCGCGCAATGCCGCACGGAAAATGGCGACGTGCTCCACCCCGATGGCCGGCGCGCCAGCTACGCCAGCCTGGCGCAGCGCGCCGCCGCCATCGATCCGGGCACGCCCGTGCTGAAACTGCCCAAGGATTTCAAACTGATCGGCCAGCCGGCGCCGCGCCGCGACACGCCGTCCAAAGTCAACGGCAGCGCGCGTTTCGGCATCGATGCGCGTCCGCCCGGCATGCTGTACGCGGCCCTGCATCTGCCGCCGCGCCTGGGCGATACCTTGTCCGCGTTCGATGCGGCGCCCATCCTGGCCATGCCCGGCGTAAAGAAAGTTCTGGACCTGACGCCGCAGCTGGCCCAGCGCAGCGTGTCTTGCGCGGCCGTGGTGGCCGACACCTGGTGGCGCGCCAGACAGGCGGCGGCCGCCTTGCCGACGCAGTGGAAGGCGGGTCCGCAGGCGAACTTGTCCAGCACCGGCGTGTATGCGGAATTTGCCCGCCTGCTGGACAGCGAAGCCGGTTATGCCTACCACGCCAGCGGCGAGGTGGAAAGTAAAGCCGTGCAAGGCTTGCGCAGCGTCAAGGCCGAATACCGCGCGCCGTTCCTCGCGCATGCCGCCATGGAACCCGTCAACTGCACCGCGCAGGTGAAAAATGGCAAGGTGATGCTGTGGGTGTCGACGCAGGCGCCCGGCATCGCCGTCGACGTGGCGGCGAAAGTGGCCGGCGTCGATGCGCGGGATGTCAGCATCGAAGTGCTGCTGCTCGGCGGCGGTTTCGGCCGCCGCCTGGAAGTGGACATGGTGGCGCAGGCCGTGGCCATCGCGCTGCAGTGCGATGGCGCGCCCGTGCAGCTGGTGTGGACGCGCGAACAGGACACCAGGCACGATATGTACCGTCCCGCCGCGCTGGCCCGCTTTGCGGCCCGGCTCGACGAGCATGGCCGCATCGCTTCCTGGGACAATAAATCCGTCAGCGGCTCCATCACGCACCAGTACCTGCAGCGTAATTTCGGCCTGCCCGGCGCGGGGCCGGACAAGACCACGGCGGAAGGCGAATTCGACATGCCGTATGAAATCGCCAACCAGCGCATCGCCCACGTGATCGCCGACAGTGCCGTGCCGGTCGGCTACTGGCGCTCCGTCGGGCATTCGCATAATGCATTCTTCAAGGAAAGCTTTATCGACGAACTCGCGCATGCGGCGGGGCAGGATGGCATCGCCTTCCGCCGCGCCATGCTGACGCAGCATCCGCGCCACCTGGCCGTGCTCGATGCGGCCGTCGCCAGGGCGGGCAGTGCTCCGCCCGGCCATGCGCATGGCGTGGCCCTGCACCAGTCGTTCGGCAGCATCGTCGCGCAAGTGGCGCAAGTGTCCGTGGAAAACGGCGAGATCCGCGTGCAGCGCGTCGTGTGCGCCATTGATTGCGGCATCGCCGTCAATCCGAACATCATCGCCCAGCAGATGGAGTCAGCCGTGCTGTTCGGCCTGTCGGCGGCGCTGGGCGGCGAGATCACGTTCCAGGAAGGGAAGGTCGAGCAAGGCAACTTCCACGACTATCCGGTGCTGCGCATGGGGCAAACGCCCGAGGTTGAAACCATCATCATCGCCAGCGCCGAGCATCCGGAAGGCGTGGGCGAACCGGGCACGCCGCCGATCGCGCCGGCCGTGGCCAACGCCGTGTTCAGTCTGACGGGCAAACGCCTGCGCAGCTTGCCGCTGCGCCTGGCTTGATGCGGATCAGGCCAGCGTGGTAGCCAGTAAATGGCGCAGATTGCAGTCGCGCTGCCAGTCGCGCCGTTCCTGCGTGCTGGTGGCCAGCGCCGCCAGTTCCTCGGCGCTGAGCGCCTGCTGCGCCTGCACCATGCGGTGCGCCAGGCCGCCGTCGGGCAGCACGGTGCCGAAGAAGGCCACGTTATCCTCGCGCTGGATCAGCAAGGTGGGGAAGTTGTCGATGTCGAGGTCGCCCACCACGTCGGCCTGGTCTTCGATGTCGATCCAGACGAAGACGGTGTCCGGATGGCGCGCGGCCAGTTCCTCGAACGTGGCGCGGTAGCTGCCGCAAGTGCCGCACCACAGCGCGCACAGGCAGGCCACCGTCCAGCGCGGGCCGGCCAGGGCTGCCGCGACGTCGGCGCGGTTATCGGTCGTGAGGGTCAGGCTGTGCATGGTCGTATCAGATCAGTAGGCGGATGGGCGCGGGCGCCCGATGCGCGTATTCTACCGCGCCCGGCCCCCTCAGTCCCGAGAATGCATGAGCTTGTTTATGGGTGTTTTTTGATGCAATACACCTTTCTGGTGGATAATGCTGATAATTGCGCGCTGATTACGCTGGTCCATGCTGTTTCCTGGCCCCGCAGCCTGACCCCCTCCAGTCTGTTTTCATGCCCTGCCCGGTGTCAGCGCTCCCGCCTTTGTTTATTTTTATTATGGAATTAGCCAGCTTATGTTGAGTTACCGCCACGCCTTTCACGCGGGTAATCACGCCGATGTGTTGAAACATTATGTGCAGATTCAGTTATTGCAATACCTGAATCAAAAAGATACCGCCTATAGTTATATCGATACCCATTCCGGCGCGGGCGTGTATGCGCTCGACGGCGGTTATGCCTCGAAAAATGCCGAGTACGAAACGGGCATCGCGCCCCTGTGGGACCGTACGGACTGGCCGGCCTCGCTGGCCGAGTACATGAAGCTGATCAAGGAAATGAATCCGAGCGGCAAGATGCGCTACTACCCGGGTTCGCCGTACTGCGCCGACAAGGTCAGCCGCGAGCAAGACCGTCTGCGCCTGTTCGAACTGCATCCTGCCGATGCCAAGATTCTGGCTGACAACTTCCGCAAGGTCGAGGCGCATGCGCTGGCCCAGGGCGAGCGTCCGACCGTGCGCGGCAAGCGCGTGCTCATCACCAAGGCGGACGGTTTCCAGAGCCTGAAAGCCCTGCTGCCGCCGCCATCGCGCCGCGCGCTGGTGCTGATCGACCCGCCATACGAAGACAAGATGGATTACCGCAAGGTCAAGGACACCCTGGCCGACGCCCTCGTGCGCTTCCCGTCCGGCATCTACGCCGTCTGGTACCCGGTGCTGCAGCGCATGGAATCGCGCCAGTTCGCCGACAAGCTCAAGCAATTGCCCAGCTCGGACTGGCTGCACGTGACCCTGACCGTCAACACGCCGTCGCCGGACGGCTTCGGCCTGCACAGCAGCGGCATGTTCATCCTGAACCCGCCGTACACCTTGGAGCCGATGTTGCGCGAAGTCATGCCGTACCTGGTGAAGGTATTGGGCCGCGACGATGGCGCCAAGTTCGTGCTGGAAACGGGCAAGGGCGGACAGAAAAATACGGGCACGCGCCGCGTATAGTGACTGTCGTAGTGAGGTAATACAAACGCCACGGTGCAGTCGACCGTGGCGTTTTTTATTGGCTGGCGAGGAATTACTGTCCCAGCAGCAAGAACACGGTGGGTTTCTTGTGGAAGTCAGGTGCCTTGCCGGCGGCCAATTGTTTCTTCCACTGTCCGCCATTCCACGTCTGCACGTTTTCCGAGTCCAGGCTCAGGTCGGTGGCGACGCAGATCAGGGTAGACGGCGCGCATTGCGCCACGAGGGCTTCGAGCATGGCGGCGTTGCGGTAGGGCGTTTCGATGAACAGCTGAGTTTGCTTTTCATTGCGCGAACGGCTTTCCAGTTCCTTGATGCGCTTGGCGCGCAGGGCCGCGTCCGTGGGCAGGTAGCCGTTGAAGGCGAAGCTCTGGCCGTTCAAGCCGCTGGCCATCACGGCCAGCAGGATCGACGACGGGCCCACCAGCGGACGCACTTTAATGCCGTGCTGATGCGCCAGGCGTACCAGGTCGGCGCCGGGGTCGGCCACGGCGGGCACGCCCGCCTCCGACACGAGGCCCGCATCGCGTCCCGCCAGCAGCGGTGCCAGCAAGCCGGCCAGCGCTTGCGCCGGGGTATTGACGTTGAGTTCGGAAATCGTGATTTCCTGCAGCGGCTTGGCCAGCGGATGCTGGTTGCCGATCAATTTCAGGAAGGCGCGCGCCGTCTTGGCGTTTTCCGCGACGAAATAATCGAGTTGCGAGGTGATCTGCCGCACCTGCTCGGGAATGATACGGGCCAGCGGGTCGATGGCGCCATCGGACAGGCCGAGGTGGTTGGGGATCAGGTACAGGGTGCCGGTCATGGATTTTAGTCAGTCATGTTAGTACCCCAACGTCAAACTGCCGGGGGCAGTCCCTTCGGGATCGGAGTGTGCTCCATTGGAGCGCACTCCCCCGTCGGGTCTGACCCCAGATGTTGCCGTTAGGGGTATTTTAAATTTTAAAAAACGCCACGCCCGCCTTGCGCAGCATGCCGGTGAGGGCGATCAGCGGCAAGCCGGTGAGGGCGGTCGGGTCGGTGCTGTCGATGCGTTCGAGCAGGGCGATGCCCAGGCCTTCGTTCTTGGCGCTGCCGGCGCAGTCGTACGGCTGCTCGATGCGCAGGTAGGCGTCCAGTTCCGCGTCGGGCAAGTCGCGCACGGTGACGAGGGTCTGGATATCTTCCACCTGCGCCACTGCCGGCGTCTGGCGGCCATCGAGCAGGCACAGGGCCGTGTGGAACACGGTCTGGCGCCCGCGCATGGTTTGCAGTTGGCGCAGGGCATAGTCATGGTTGCCGGGCTTGCCGATCTGCGCGCCGTCCAGGGTGGCGACCTGGTCGGAGCCGATGACGAGACTGCCAGGATAGCGGTCGAGCACGGCCTGTGCCTTGGCCTGCGCCAGGCGCAAGGCCGTGGCGCTGGGGCTTTCGCCTGGCAGGGGGCTTTCGTCGAGATCGGGCACGGCCACCTCAAAAGGCAGGCGCAGGCGTTGCAGCAATTCCTTGCGGTAGGTCGAGCTCGATGCAAGAATCAAGCGCAATGGGGCGGAAGTTGGTATCATTCGGTAGTGGATGGCGGCCGGCATGGCCGCGCAGGTCGATGTCAGTGGGATTTCACGCAAATTCCAGGGCGCAGAGCCCATAACTGAGGCTCCATGCGGCATGACGGTGTTGATGAAGTTGTCATGTTGATGGCAATGATTGCGTCAAAAAAGATGCTTAGCCTTTGACTCCGTGCTAAAAACCCTGTTATTATCGCAGGTTTTCCGGGGAAATTTTCTACCAATGAATGCTTTTGTGATCGACGCCTTTGATTTTTGTCGTATCAGCGGGAGCCGCGAGGGTGTAACTCCTGTCGCTGAAATGACCCGGTTGACCAAGGATTGTGCAGATAATTCCGGCGAGATCGCCTGGAAGATCGTCGGCGGCACCAGCAAGCTGGGCTACCCACAACTGACCTTGTCGGTCAACGGCACCGTTCAGCTGGTTTGCCAGCGCTGCCTGACTCCGTATGCTTACGCAATTGATTCGACGACCACTCTGATGCTGGGCAAGGATGACGAGCACGCGGACGAGATCGAAGAAATCATCAACGATGAATCGATCGACGTGATCGTCGGCAGCCGCAGCATGGATGCCGCGGCCCTGATCGAAGATGAAGCCTTGCTGGCCCTGCCGCAGGTACCCAAACACGACGTCTGCCCCGATACGGCGCAGCTCGATGCTCTCAAGACTGAAAAGAAGTCGCCGTTCGCGGCACTGAAAGACTTGAAGCCAGAATAAGTAGTGTAAGAAAGGAAGCCTTAAAAAACCGTAGCGAGCGGCCCGATATCGTCTTGAGTAGCGCAAGCGTACGAAGGTACGCTGAGCAACGCCGAGGCGATAGCGGGAAGCGCAGTAGGTTTTTGATGCTTCCTGTAAAGAACGTGTCAAACGCGTGTAGTAATCGAGTATGGCAAGTGTAGTGAAATGTAATTGTAATAAACGATGTCGGTCCGGGCTATTTTCGGGTAGTCTTTGCCGCTGGGATACTCGATTCGCATGTATTTGCCAATCGATTGTGCTAAAATTTTAGAACTTATGTATTAGGAGTCATCATGGCAGTTCAACAGAACAAGAAAACCCCTTCCAAGCGCGGCATGCACCGTTCGCACGACTTCCTGGTCGCGCCGCAATTGAGCGTCGAGCCAGTTACCGGCGAAACACACATGCGTCACCATATCAGCCCTAACGGCTTCTATCGTGGCCGTAAAGTGTTGAAGACCAAAAACGACGAGTAATCGACGTTTTTGTTGGGTAAGATGAAAGCGGTGTTGCGTGGTTATTCGGCGTGGCGCCGCTTCTTCTTTTTTATCGGCTGCAATTCATCTTGCACACCCGTCATTTTGAATCACGCTGTCCAGGCCTGTGCATGACATGCTGCGCCCTGCATATGCTCCAGTCCGATTCACATCTTGCCGCACGCCCGCAGCGGTATTGAATCAACACAAATGACAATCAAAATTTCTATCGACTGCATGGGCGGAGATCACGGTCCCTCAGTCACTATCCCCGCAGCAATTTCCTTCGTAAAACATGAGCCTGAAGCCGAACTGATCCTTGTTGGATTGGAAGACGTGATTCGTGCCGAACTGAAGAAACATAAAGCCGACACGCATCCGCGCCTGTCGGTATTGCATGCCTCCGAACAAGTTACCATGGACGATCCCCTGGAAGTGGCCCTGCGCCGCAAGAAGGATTCCTCCATGCGCGTGGCCATCGAACAGGTCAAGAGCGGTGTGGCGCAAGCCTCCGTTTCCGCCGGTAATACGGCAGCCCTGATGGCCGTGTCGCGCTACGTATTGAAAACCATGTCCGGCGTCGACCGCCCGGCCATCTGCAGCATCTTGCCGAATCAAAAGAACGGCCCGACCTACATGCTGGACCTGGGCGCCAACGTCGATTGCGAACCGCATCACTTGCACCAGTTCGCCATTATGGGCTCCGTGCTCGTGTCCGCCATGGAGGGTATCGAACGCCCGACGATCGGCTTGCTGAACGTGGGCACGGAAGATATCAAGGGCAATGAAGTGGTGAAACTCACCTCGAAGCTGCTGCAGGCCGACCACGAGCGTGGCGCGCTGAACTTCTACGGCAACGTGGAAGGCAACGATATCTTCAAGGGCACGACCGATATCGTCGTCTGCGACGGTTTCGTCGGCAACGTGACCCTGAAGGCCATCGAAGGCCTGGCGCGCTTCATGAAAGACGTGCTCACTTCCGAATTCAAGCGCAATCCGATTACCATGCTGGGCGCGCTGATCGCCCGCGGGGCCCTGAAAGCCATCGGCAACCGTTTGAATCCTTCGCGTTACAACGGCGCCAGCCTGCTGGGCTTGCGTGGCCTCGTCTTCAAGAGCCATGGCAGCGCCGATGCTTATTCCTTCGAATGGGCCTTGCGCCGCGCCTTTGATGCGGCAAAAAATGACGTGCAAGCGCACTTGGCCAGCCTGATCGCCGAGTTGATGCCGCGCACGCCAGTTCCGGATGAACCTACATCAACAAGCTCTACCATTTAGTGGACGGGTACTTGCATGACTGTTTTTAGCAAAACTTACAGCAAAATTATCGGTACCGGCAGCTATCTGCCGGAGAAGCGCGTCACCAACCAGGACTTGACCGAACAGCTGGCCGCCAAGGGCATCGAGACGTCAGATGAATGGATCGTGTCGCGCAGCGGCATCTCGGCGCGCCATTACGCGGCGCCAACGCAAAATTCCTCGGACCTGGGCGTGGAAGCGGCCAAAAAGGCCCTGGAGATGGCTGGCCTGAACGGCAACGACCTCGACCTGATCATCGTCGCCAGCTCGACCCCCGACTTCTTCGGCAGCTTCCCCAGCACCGCCTGCATCGTGCAAAACAAGCTGGGCATCACGAACAATTGCGCCGCCGTCGACGTGCAAGCCGTCTGCAGCGGTTTCGTGTATGCGGTGGCCACGGCCGACAGTTTTATTCAGTCGGGCATGCATAAAAACGTGCTGGTGATCGGCGCCGAAGTGTTTTCGCGCATCCTCAATTTCGACGATCGCGGCACTTGCGTGCTGTTCGGCGACGGCGCCGGCGCCATCGTCATGACGGCGTCGAAAGACCCTGGCATTCTGGCCACCAAGCTGCACGCGGACGGCCGCCACTCGAACATCCTCAGCGTGCCGGGCAGCCTGGCTGGCGGCGCGCTGGACGGCAGCGCCTTCCTGTACATGGATGGCCCCGCCGTCTTCAAACTGGCCGTGTCCGTGCTGGAAAAGGTCGCGCACGAAGCCCTCGAACACGCCAACATGACGTCGGACCAGATCGACTGGCTGATCCCGCACCAGGCAAATATCCGCATCATGAACAGCACGGCGAAGAAACTCGGCTTGCCGCTGGACAAGATGGTCGTCACCGTCGACCAGCATGGCAACACTTCGGCCGCCTCGATCCCGCTGGCGCTCGACATCGCCGTGCGCGACGGCCGGGTCAAGAAGGGCGACAACGTCATGATGGAAGGCGTGGGCGGCGGCTTTACCTGGGGCGCCGTGCTGGCAAGGATGTGATAGCTGAAGGCTGACTTTGGGGTCCGACCCGTCGGGGGAATACATTCCAATGGAATGCATTCCGATCCCGCAGGGACGTACCCCAGCAGTTGCCTTTGGGTCTCTGATTCTCTAAATAGTAAAAAAACGGAGTCGACATGACACAATTTGCATTTGTTTTCCCAGGCCAAGGCTCGCAAGCGATTGCGATGCTCGATGGTTTCGCCGGCAACCCCGTGGTTGCGCAAACCGTCGCCGAAGCGTCGGACGCCCTGCAATGCGACCTGGGCAAGCTGATCGCCGAAGGTCCGAAGGAAGAGCTGGACCTGACCACCAATACGCAACCGGTGATGCTGACGGCGGCCGTGGCCTTCTACCGCGCCTGGCTGGCGGCCGGCGGCCCCGTGCCGACGGTCGTGGCCGGCCACAGCCTCGGTGAATATTCGGCGCTGGTCGCCGCCGGCGTGATCTCGTTCAAGGATGCCGTGCCGCTCGTGCGTTTCCGCGCGCAAGCCATGCAGGAAGCCGTACCGGTCGGGCAGGGCACGATGGCTGTCGTGCTGGGTCTGTCGGACGACGACGTGCGCGCCGCCTGTGCGGAAGCGGCGGCGGAAAACCCGGCCCTGGTGGTCGAGCCCGTCAATTTCAATGCGCCTGCGCAAGTCGTCATCGCCGGCCACACGGCGGCCGTCGAGCGTGCCTGCGAACTGGCCAAGGCCAAGGGCGCCAAACGCGCCATGAAGCTGCCCGTTTCCGCGCCATTCCACTCGTCGCTGCTGAAACCGGCATCGGACCGCCTGCGCGAGTACATGGCCGGCCTGACGTTCGCCGCGCCGCAGATCGCCCTGATCAACAACGTCGACGTGGCCATCGTCAACGACGTCGCCGGCATCAAGGATGCGCTCGTGCGCCAGGCAGCCAGTCCCGTGCGCTGGGTGGAAACCATGCAAAAAGTGGCGGCAGACGGCATCACGCAAGTGATCGAATGCGGCCCGGGCAAGGTCCTGATGGGACTGGCCAAGCGCATCGATCCCGTGCTGGTGGGCGACGCCATCGTCGATCAGGCTTCGTTGGAACGCATTTTGACGCAGCTCAAATAAACATCAGATCGCGGCAGCCTGCCTGCCGCGCTTGCTTTTAAGGATACTCATGAATTTAGCAAATCAAGTCGTGCTGGTCACGGGCGCCTCGCGCGGCATCGGCCGCGCCATCGCCACCGAACTGGGCAAACAGGGTGCTACCGTGGTTGGCACCGCCACCTCGGAAAGCGGTGCGCAAGCGATCACCGATTACCTGGCCGCCGAAGGCGTCACGGGCAAGGGTCTGGTCCTGAACGTGACCGATGCGGCGCGCTGCGCGGCCGTCGTCGATGAAGTGCAGAAAACCTACGGCAGCCTGTCCATCCTCGTCAACAATGCGGGCATTACGCAAGACCAGCTGGCCATGCGCATGAAGGATGAAGAGTGGGACAGCGTGATTTCCACGAACCTGTCGGCCGTCGGCCGCCTGTCGCGCGCCGTACTGCGCGGCATGATGAAAGCCAAAACTGGGCGTATCATTAATATCACGTCGGTGGTGGCGTCGTCGGGCAATCCGGGGCAAATGAATTACGCGGCGGCCAAGGCCGGCGTGGAAGGCATGAGCCGCGCCTTGGCGCGCGAAATCGGCAGCCGCAACATTACCGTGAACTGCATCGCCCCTGGCTTCATCGATACCGACATGACCAAGGCCCTGAGCGAAGAGCAGCACGCGGCCCTGTTGACGCAAATTCCCCTGTCCCGCCTGGGCAAACCGGAAGACGTGGCGGCGGCGGTGGCCTTTTTGGCCTCGCCGCAAGCGGCCTACATCACGGGCACCACCCTGCACGTGAACGGCGGTATGTACATGAATTGATGTGAAAGCTAGACGGGGCGGGCGTTTGTGGCATCATTCAATGGCCGTTTTTGTCTATAATCGCATCTTTTAGCAGCAGCTTCGGTCGAATTAGCAGCAGACACCGAAATTAGTATTCGGACGCGCAAACCTGATAAAATGCGCGCACTTTCCGTAACACACACTTTGGAGCCATAACATGTCGGATATCGAACAACGCGTTAAGAAAATCGTCGCTGAGCAACTGGGCGTTGCAGAAGCAGACATCAAAATCGAATCCTCCTTCGTCGACGATCTCGGCGCCGATTCCCTGGACACCGTGGAACTGGTCATGGCCCTGGAAGACGAATTCGAAATGGAAATCCCTGACGAACAAGCTGAAAAAATCACCACCGTGCAACAGGCGATCGACTACGCCACCGCACACGTCAAGGCCTAAGCCTGTCTGACCGACTTCAGGAGAATCGCTTGAGCCGTTCTAAAAACCGTCGTGTTGTTGTCACCGGCCTGGGCTGCGTTTCACCTGTCGGCAATACTATTGCCGAGGCGTGGGGCGCAATCATTGAAGGTAAATCCGGCATTGCCACGATTACCAAGTTTGATGCACAGCCATTCACCACGCATTTTGCCGGTGAAGTCAAAGGCTTCAATATCGAAGAGTATATCTCCGGTAAGGAAGCACGCCACATGGATACCTTTATCCATTACGGCATGGCTGCCGGCATCCAGGCGATGCAGGACTCCGGCCTGGAAGTGACCGAAGAAAACGCCGAGCGCATCGGCGTGATCATCGGTTCCGGTATCGGCGGCTTGCCGCTGATCGAGGAAACCAAGTCCGAGTACGAAAAGCGCGGTCCGCGCCGTATCTCGCCCTTTTTCGTGCCTGCCTCGATCATTAACATGATCTCTGGCAACCTTTCGATCAAATATGGTCTGAAGGGCCCGAATCTGGCGATCGTGACGGCGTGTACCACCGGTTTGCACAGCATCGGTGCCGCAGCGCGCATGATCGAGTACGGCGATGCCGACGTCATGATCGCCGGTGGCGCTGAATCGACCGTGTCGCCGCTGGGCCTGGGCGGTTTCGCCTCGGCGCGCGCCTTGTCGACCCGCAACGACGATCCGGCAACGGCATCGCGTCCGTGGGATACCGACCGCGACGGCTTCGTGCTGGGCGAGGGCGCTGGCGTCATGGTGCTGGAAGACTACGAGCACGCGGTGGCCCGTGGTGCCAAGATCTATGCCGAAGTGCATGGTTTCGGGATGAGCGCAGATGCTTATCACATGACCTCGCCGCTGGAAGATGGCAGCGGCGGCAGCAAATCGGTGATCGCGGCCCTCAATAACGCCGGCTTGAACGCGGATCAGATTCAGTACCTGAACGCGCACGGCACGTCGACCCCGCAAGGCGACGTGGCGGAAGTGATGGGCATCAAACGCACCTTCGGCGAGCACGCCAAGAATCTGGTTGTCAACTCGACCAAGTCGATGACGGGCCATTTGCTGGGCGGCGCGGGCGGTCTGGAAGCGGTGTTTACGGTCCTGGCATTGCACCATCAGGTGTCGCCACCGACCATCAACATCTTCAACCAGGATCCGGCTTGCGATCTCGATTTCTGTGCCAACACGGCGCGGGATATGAAGATCGATTATGCAGTGAAGAATTCGTTCGGCTTCGGCGGCACGAATGGCACACTGATTTTCGGTAAAGCGAAATAAGCAGGAACTTTCAAGCGCTCGCTACGGTCAAATCGTAGTGAGCGCTGATTCGGCGCCAACGTTCGTTGGCGCCTGAATTTGCCCGGCATGTTGCCGGCGCGCCTTTTTTTTCCCATGAAGTATGTCAATCGCAGTAGCGGCTGTCATTCGCACGCCTGTCTGTTTGCGTCTGTTGCAAGCGGTGCTGGGACTGTGCGCCTTGCTGGCCGCCTGGCCCCTGAGCGGTGCGTGGCGCGCTGCGGCGGTGCCTGGCCAACTGGTGGGCGGCTATGCGCTGGGCTGGCCCGGTGCGTTGCTGAGCACGGCTGGCGGCGTGTTGTTGCTCGCTTTGCTGCGCAGGCGCAGAAAGCCGCAGACGCTTGATATTTCGCCGGTTGGCCAATTGCGGCTGGCGGTATATCTGGAGCATGGCGGAGCGCCAGGGGCGGATGCCGGCGGGGTGGCGGCGCCGCCCGGCCCGGGGCCGTCGCCGCCGTCAGGACTGCGCCTGTTGCCGGGCTCGACCCTGTGGCCGTCGCTGCTGGTGCTGTGCCTGGCCGATGCTGCGGGGCGGCGCACGCAGGTGCTGGTGCAGCGCGGCGGCGGCTGCTCCGCCTTCCGCCCGCTGGCCGTGGCGTGCCGGGCCATTGCGGCGCGGAGTGGGGACGAATAAAAGTGGGGCGAACACTGAACTTCTTGCAGCGGGCCAACTCTATATCCATACAGGCGCCCACGCTGCATGACTACAGGGACATTGGGCGTGAGGACAGAGCGCGAGTATGATCAGTTACTGGTCGAGCGGGTGCAGGCTGGCGACAAAAGGGCATTCGATGTGCTGGTATCGAAATACCAGCGCCGCTTGATGCGCCTCGTGTCGCGCCTGGTGCACGACCCGGCGGAGGCCGAAGATGTGGTGCAGGAAACCTTTATCAAGGCATACCGGGCGCTGCGCCATTTTCGCGGCGATGCCGCCTTTTATACCTGGCTGTACCGCATCGGCATCAATACGGCCAAGAATTATCTCGTCACGCAGGGGAGGCGCGCCGCCACGTCCAGCGATGCCGACGCCGAGCAGGCCGAGTCCTTCGATGATGGCAATAAATTGCGTGACAACAATACACCGGAATCGGTGCTGGCGAGCAAGCAGATTGCGGCCACCGTCAATGCGGCCATGGATGTGCTGCCCATCGAATTGCGCACTGCCATCGTGCTGCGCGAGATCGAGGGCCTGAGCTATGAAGAAATATCGGAGATCATGGCGTGCCCCATCGGCACCGTGCGCAGCCGGATTTTTCGCGCGCGCGAAGTGATTGCGGAAAAATTGAAACCGTTGCTGGACATGCCAATTGACAAGCGCTGGTAATCTGAAGAGTATGAGGTTGGCATGGCTGCGCCCGGTTTTCGCACCGATCCTCTTGAAATGGCAGGACCCATCATGGATACGCACACACGATTGCACGAGACTATTTCCGCCCTGGCCGATGGCGAACTGGCGGCGAGCGAACTCGAACTGGCTTTTGCCGCCCTCGACACGGATGAGGGGAGGCAAGCCTGGAATGTCTATCGCCATATTGGTGACGTGCTGCGCTCGGAGCAGTGCGGCCATGCACTGAGCGCCCAGTTCGATGCACGCCTGGCCAGCCGCCTGGCCGCCGAGTCGGCGCCTGCCCATGCGGAACCGCTGCTGCCCCTGTCCGCCGCCATCGTGCCGCCGGGCGCAGCCGAGCCGCTGGAGGCGGGGCCGCTGGCGCAGCGCTAGGGCGTTTCGCCATCTTATGCCAGGCTTAACGTTCCTGTCGCCCTCTTGACACTGGCCTTCGGTACGATTGACACTGTGTGCAGGCAATATCTTGCTTTTGCGATATATTGTTGCTGCCATGCGCGCTACCGGATGGGTTTGCCCCGGGGACGCCGTCATGACGGCCAATCGTGCACGCAGGCAATCGCCTGATTCGCGTTTTGATCCGTTTATATATTCGAAGAGATCCTTTCCATGAAAAAAAACATGTGTGCCGCCAGCAAGTCGTTTTCAGTAAAGACGCTTTCCGCCTTATTGTTCGGTACCGCTGGCGTGTTTCTGGCTCCCACCATGCTGGGCCTGGCGCCACAGGCGCAGGCCGCCGTGCCGGCAGTGAAACTGCCTGATTTCTCGGACCTGGTCGACGCCGTGGGCCCGGCCGTGGTGAATATCCGCACCACCGAACGCCTGAGAATGGGCGGCGCCGGCGCCGGCAGTCAGGATGAGCAGGAAATGCAGGAATTCCTGCGCCGCTTCTTCGGCGGCGCCATGCCGACGCCGCGCCAGCAGGCGCCGCGTGGCGGCCGCCGCGCCGTGCCGCAGGAACAGGAAGTGCAGCGCGGTGTCGGTTCCGGCTTCATCATCTCGGCCGATGGCTACGTGCTGAGCAATGCCCACGTGGTCGATGGCGCCGACGAGGTCTACGTGACGCTGACGGACAAGCGCGAATTCAAGGCCAAGGTGATCGGCGCCGATGCGCGCACCGACGTGGCCCTGCTGAAAATCGAGGGCGGCAACCTGCCGCGCCTGACTATCGGCGATTCGAACAAGATCCGCGTGGGCGAATGGGTGATCGCCATCGGCTCGCCGTTCAACCTGGAAAACACGGTGACGGCCGGCATTATTTCCGCCAAGTCGCGCGACACGGGCGACTACCTGCCGCTGATCCAGAGCGATGTTGCCGTCAATCCCGGCAACTCGGGCGGTCCCCTGATCAATATGCGCGGCGAAGTGATCGGCATCAATTCGCAGATCGCCACCCTGTCCGGCGCCTACAACGGCATTTCATTTGCCGTGCCCATCGATGAAGCCATGCGCGTGGGCGAGCAGCTGAAAAAGACGGGCAAGGTCGTGCGCGGCCGCATCGGTGTGCAGATCGGCGAAGTGAGCAAGGACGTGGCGGGATCGCTGGGCTTGCCGAATGCCAAGGGCGCGCAAGTGTCGATGGTGGAGCCGGGCGGTCCGGCCGACAAGGCGGGCATCAAGCCGGGTGACATCATCCTGAAATTCAACGGCGCGCCGATCGAGCGTTCGTCGGACCTGCCGCGTCTGGTGGGCGGCGCTCCCGTCAACGGCAAGTCCACGCTCACCGTCTGGCGCAAGGGTGCGCAGCAGGACATTCCCGTCACCGTCGTCGAACTGGAAAGCGAGAAAACGGCGAAGAAGGGCGCCAGGGAGCCGGAAGCGCAAGCCGTCAATGCACTGGGGCTGAAGGTCAGCGACGTGCCGGCCGCCAAGAAGCAGGAATTGAAGATCGACGCCGGCGTGCAGGTTGACGAGGCCGATGGCGTGGCGGCTCTGGCCGGCCTGCAGCCTGGCGACGTGATCTTGCAGCTGAATAACGTTGCCGTGAAAGACGCCAAGCAGTTCAACGCCCTCGTGGCCAAGCTCGATCCGAAAAAGACGTCGGCCGTGCTGGTGCGCCGTGGCGACGTAGCGCAATTCGTTTCGCTGCGCCCGTCGGCGAAGTAAGGTTCTGATTCACCTGCATCCCGGCTGTGGCCGGGATGCCTTTTTCTCTTTTCCATGCACTTCACGCTCTATTCCCGCAGTTATTGCCACCTTTGCCAGGACATGCTCGACGCCTTGCTCCTGCTGCAGCCGCCCGGCAAACCGTTCACGGTGGACGTGATCGACATCGACGCCTCGCCCGACGCCTCGCTGCTGGCCCGTTTCGACGAGCTGGTGCCGGTGCTGTTCGGCGACCTGGCGCAGCCCGAGCTCTGCCATTATTTTCTCGACGAGGCGGCCGTGCGGCGCTGCCTGATGTAGTTTAACTGTCAATATTGACACTGCATTGCACCATTCTGGTGCTGAAAACAGCCGAAAATGTCGGCTTGCCCCGGTGCCGGCCTCATAAGACGGGCTTTCTACTCTGAAATCCGGTAAAATGGGGAGGTCGAAAAAGCTACTGTCCGAGGCAGCAGCTTCTGTCGCTTCAAAAGCGCTCGCCTGGGCATGCAGATGTCCTGCTCGGAGCGCTTTTTTCATCATGAGTGGGGCGCCTGGTTTTGGCCCTGTTTGGCCCGGACATGATCCCCCTGATTCCTGTTAAAGCAGTGTCGTCAACTTCGCACTTATATTAGTTAATGAACAACATACGCAACTTCTCCATCATCGCCCATATTGACCACGGTAAATCGACCCTGGCTGACCGCATCATTCAATTGTGCGGCGGCTTGTCCGACCGCGAGATGGAGGCGCAGGTGCTCGATTCGATGGATCTGGAGCGCGAGCGCGGCATTACCATCAAGGCGCAAACGGCGGCCCTGCACTACAAGGCGCGCGATGGCCAGATCTACAACCTGAACCTGATCGATACGCCCGGCCACGTCGACTTCAGCTATGAAGTGTCGCGCTCGCTGTCGGCGTGCGAAGGCGCGCTGCTGGTGGTGGATGCATCGCAAGGCGTGGAAGCGCAAACGGTCGCCAACTGCTACACGGCGCTGGACCTGGGCGTGGAAGTGGTGCCCGTCCTGAACAAGATCGATTTGCCGAACGCGGATCCGCCGAGCGCGATTGCCGAGATCGAAGACGTGATCGGCATCGACGCGGGCGACGCCGTGCATTGCTCGGCCAAGACGGGCTTCGGCGTGCTGGACGTGCTCGAGCAGCTGATCGTCAAGGTGCCGCCACCGAAGGGCGACCCCGATGCGCCGCTGCAGGCGCTGATCGTCGACTCCTGGTATGACGCCTATGTGGGCGTGGTCATGCTGGTACGCGTGATCAACGGTACCCTGAAACCGAAAGACAAGATCCGCCTGATGGCCACCGATTCGGTGCAGCTGGTGGAAGACATCGGCGTGTTTTCGCCCCGTTCGCAATCCTTGCCGCAGTTGTCGGCAGGCCAGGTGGGCTTCATCATTGCCGGCATCAAGGAATTGAAAGCGGCGAAAGTGGGCGATACCGTCACTCTGGCCAACCGTCCTGCCGCCGCGCCATTGCCTGGCTTCAAGGAAGTGCAGCCGCAAGTGTTCGCCGGCCTGTTCCCCGTGGAAGCGAACCAGTACGACGCGCTGCGCGACTCGCTGGAAAAGCTGAAACTGAACGATGCGGCCCTGATGTACGAGCCGGAAGTGTCACAGGCGCTGGGCTTCGGCTTCCGCTGCGGCTTCCTGGGCTTGCTGCACATGGAAATCGTGCAGGAGCGTCTCGAACGCGAATTCGACATGGACCTGATCACCACGGCGCCAACCGTCGTGTACGAAGTGATCCAGCGCGACGGCACCATGATCAACGTCGACAACCCGTCGAAGATGCCCGATCCGTCGCGCATCGAGGAAGTGCGCGAGCCTATCGTCACGGTCAATCTGTACATGCCGCAGGAATACGTGGGCTCCGTGATCACCCTGTGTATCGGCAAGCGCGGCATCCAGATGGACATGAGCTACCACGGCCGCCAGGTCAAGCTCGTGTATGAAATGCCGATGGCCGAGATCGTGCTGGACTTCTTCGACCGCCTGAAATCGACGTCGCGCGGCTATGCCTCGATGGATTACGAGTTCAAGGAATACCGCGCGGCCGACGTGGTCAAGGTCGACATGCTGATCAACAGCGAAAAAGTCGATGCGCTGGCCATCATCGTTCACCGTTCGAACAGCCAGTACCGTGGCCGCCAGGTGGCTGCCAAGATGCGCGAACTGATTCCGCGCCAGATGTTCGACGTGGCCATCCAGGCGACCATCGGCGCGAACATCATTTCGCGCGAGAACGTAAAAGCCTTGCGCAAGAACGTCCTGGCCAAGTGCTACGGCGGCGACATCAGCCGCAAGAAAAAATTGCTGGAAAAACAAAAGGCGGGCAAGAAACGCATGAAGCAAGTGGGTTCCGTGGAGATCCCGCAAGAGGCATTCCTGGCAATTTTACAAGTGGATGGTTAATCAATGAACCTGCAAGTGATTTTAGGAAATTTCGCTTTAATCCTGTTCGTGCTGATGGTGTTGACGGGCCTGGTCTGGTGCCTGGATGTGTTTTATCTGTCCAAGCAGCGCCGCAAGGCGGCCGACCGTGCCCTGGCCGAGTTCGATGAGCGTCAAGCGAAGTCGTTGGCTGAAGGCATCAAGTCCGATGGTAGCAGCAGCCGCCGCGCCGCCATCGAGGCAGATCTGTTGCGCCAGCCGACCTGGGTCGAGTATTCGGGCAGCTTCTTTCCCGTCATCGCCCTCGTGTTTTGCCTGCGTTCGTTCCTGTACGAGCCGTTCAAGATCCCGTCGAGCTCGATGGTGCCGACCTTGCTGGTCGGCGATTTGATCCTGGTAAACAAGTTCACCTATGGCATTCGTTTGCCGATCGTCAACAAGCGCATCATTGAAGTCAATGATCCGCAGCGCGGCGACGTGATGGTGTTCAAGTATCCGAAAGATATGTCGCAAGACTATATCAAGCGCGTGATCGGGGTGCCCGGTGATAAAATCACCTATGAAAACAAGCGCTTGACGGTCAACGGCAAGGAAGTGGCGTACACCCCGCTGGACGACTACCTCGATGACGAAAGCACGGTCTACCACAAGCAGCTGGAAGAAAACCTGACGGGCGTGAGCCACCGCATCCTCAACGACGAGCCCGCTCCCACGTTGAACTTGCGCGAAGTGAAGGATTTCCCGCACAAGGAGGCGTGCAACTACAACGAAGACGGCTTCACGTGTGTGGTGCCACAAGGCAATTACTTCATGATGGGCGATAACCGCGACAATAGCGCGGACAGCCGCTACTGGGGTTTCGTGCCGAACGAGAATATCGTCGGCAAGGCTTTCCTGGTGTGGATGAACTTCAGCAATCCGAAACGCGTGGGCGGCATACACTAAGCCGGCCTGGTCTGTAATGGACCAACCATGGCTGCCGCGCCGACTCCCCGCGCGGCGGCCAGCCGAATTACTCAGATGACACAGAAACAACAATGAATCTTCAGCTATTGCAAACCCGTTTAGGCTATACGTTCCAGGATGCTGGCCTGTTGCAGCAAGCCTTGACGCACCGTAGCCACAGCAGTTTGCATAACGAGCGGCTGGAATTCCTCGGCGACTCCATCCTCAACTGCGTGGTCGCTTCCATCCTGTACGAACGTTTCAAGACCATCGACGAAGGCGACCTGTCGCGCCTGCGTGCCAACCTGGTCAAGCAGCAGTCGCTGTATGAAATCGCGCAAAAGCTGGAATTGTCGCAATTTTTGCGCCTGGGCGAAGGCGAGCTCAAATCGGGCGGCTTCCGCCGTCCATCGATCCTCGCCGACACGCTGGAAGCCTTGCTGGGCGCCATCTTCCTCGACACGGGTTTTGATGCCGCCAGCACGGTGATCCGCGCCTTCTACATTCCCATCCTCGACTCGGTCGATCCGCAAACCCTGGGCAAGGATGCCAAGACCCTGCTGCAGGAGTTTTTGCAAAGCAAGAAAATTTCGCTGCCACAGTACAACGTGGTGGCTACCCATGGCGCCGCCCACAGCCAGGAATTCGAGATCGAATGCCTGGTGCCGAAATTGAACATCCAGGTTTACGGCCGTGGCGGAAGCCGCCGCGCCGGTGAGCAAGCCGCCGCCAAACTGGCGCTGGACGTGGCCGAGCAGGCGCTGTTGAAATCGCCTGCCGCCAGCCGCAAGCCCAAACCGCGCGCCGCCCAGCTCAAGCTGGCCGGCATTGCCACCATCCAGAGCGACGACGCGCCAGCCCCGGCTGCCCCGGCGATCGCCGCTCACACTAAACAGAATCGACACTAGCATGACAGCCACCAAAATGCCCGACAACTTCCGCTGTGGCTATATCGCCATCGTGGGCCGCCCCAACGTGGGCAAATCGACCCTGATGAACGTGCTGATCGGCGCGAAGGTCAGCATCACTTCGCGCAAGGCGCAAACCACGCGCCACCGCATCACGGGCATCCAGACGGTGCCGGACGCGCAATTCATCTACGTCGACACGCCCGGCTTCCAGACGCGCCACTCGAACGCGCTGAACAAGACGCTGAACAAGACCGTCACGAACACGCTGATTTCCTCGGACGTGATCCTGTACGTGATCGAGGCGGGCACGTTCGGCCCGGCCGACCAGCAAGTGATGGACCTGCTGCCGAAGGAAGTGCCGTGCATCCTCGTCATCAATAAATCGGACAGGGTCAAGGACAAGGCCGTGCTGCTGCCGTTCGCGCAAAAGATCGCCGCCATGCGCGACTTCGCCGCCATCGTTCCTGTGTCCGCCAAGCTGCATTTCCAGCTGGAAGGCTTGCAGAACGAGATCAAGCGCTTCTTGCCGGAAAACCAGCCCATCTTTGGCCCGGACGACATCACGGACCGCAGCGAGAAATTCCTCGCCTCGGAAATCGTGCGCGAAAAACTGTTCCGCTTCGTCGGCGACGAATTGCCGTACACGAGCACCGTGCTGATCGAGAAATTCGAGCAGGAAGGCGATTTGCGCCGCGTGTTCGCCGCCATCCTGGTCGAGCGCGATACGCATAAATCCATGATCATCGGCAACAAGGGCGCGCGCCTGAAGGAAGTCTCCACCCAGGCCCGCCTGGATATGGAAAAACTGTTCGGCGGCCCCGTGTACCTGGAAATCTGGGTCAAGGTCAAGTCGGGCTGGGCCGACAACGAGGCGGGCTTGCGCGCCTACGGCTACGAGTAATCCGCAACCCGGGGGCGACACCACACGCATGAGCACCACCACGCCAGCGCTGCACGATCCCGCGCCAGCCTCACCCGTTGTCCCCGCGCCGGCGGCCATCGCGCCGCCGGCCGCACCTTCCGCAGCACCCCGGCGCAGCCGTCCGCCCGCGCGCGACGGCCGCATCACGGGCCAGCCAGCCTTCGTGCTGCACAGCTATCCGCATAAAGAAACCAGCCTCATCGTCGACGTGTTTACGCGCGAGTACGGCCGCATCGCGCTCGTCGCCAAGGGCGCCAAGCGGCCCCATTCGCAGTTGCGCGGCGTGCTGCAGACGTTCCAGCCGCTGCAGGCGGGCTGGACGGGCAAGTCCGAGCTGCGCATCCTGACGGGCGCGGAATGGGTGGGCGGCATGCTGCCGCTGGAAAAGACGGCCCTGCTGTGCGGCTTCTATCTGAACGAATTGCTGGTGAAATTGCTGGCGCGCGACGATCCGCATCCCGTGCTGTTCGACCACTACGTTGCCACCTTGAATCAACTGGCGCACAATGAGCCGCCGCCCATCGTGCTGCGCAAGTTCGAGCGCGCGCTGCTCAAGGAAACGGGCGTGGCGGCCGACTTGACGCGCTGCACGGGCACGCGCCAGGCCGTCGAAGCGGGGCAGGTGTACGTGGTCGACCCGGAACGGGGACCGCGCCCGGCGCGCGCCGCCGACGCCTGGCCCAAGATCACGGGCAAGACCCTGCTCGACATGGAGCGCGAAGATTACCTTGACGTGGCCACGCAGGCGCAAAGCAAGCTGCTGATGCGCTTTTTGCTGGCCCATCAACTGGGGGGCGCCACCTTGAACACGCGCCAGATACTGATCGATTTAATGCAGTTGTAGCGGTTGCGCTACAGCACTTTACGGATACCATCACTATGAGCTTTTTGCAGCCTGCCGGCCCCGTCATCGACCTGGGCGTCAACATCGACCACGTGGCCACCTTGCGCAATGCGCGCGGCACCGCGTATCCGGACCCGATCCGCGCGGCCCTGCTGGCCGAACAGGCGGGCGCCGACGCCATCACCCTGCATTTGCGCGAAGACCGCCGCCACATCAAGGATGCGGACGTGATCGCCATCGCGCCGCAGTTGCTCACGCGCATGAACCTGGAAGCGGCCGTGACGCAGGAAATGATCGACTTCGCCTGCGGCATCCGCCCGGCCGACGTGTGCCTGGTGCCGGAAAAACGCACGGAAGTGACGACGGAAGGGGGCCTGGACGTGGTGCGCTACTTCAAGGAAGTGCAGGCTGCCGTCAAACAATTGCAGGGCGAGGGCATCCGCGTGAGCCTGTTCATCGATGCCGACGAGCAGCAGATCGCCGCCGCCGCTGAACTGGGTGCGCCCGTGATCGAGCTGCACACAGGGCGCTACGCCGATACCGAGGGCGCGGAACAGCTGGCGGAGCTGGAGCGCATCAAGGCGGGCGTGCTGTTCGGCGTGGGCCGCGGCTTGAAGGTCAATGCGGGCCACGGCTTGCATTACACCAATGTGCAGGCGATTGCCGCGATTCCCGATATTGCCGAACTGAACATCGGCCACGCCATCGTCGCCCATGCCGTGTTTGTCGGCTGGGAAAACGCCGTGCGCGAAATGAAGGCCATCATGGTGGCGACGCGCCTCGCTGGCAAAGCATAAGCGCGCACAAGGGAGAGCGCCATGATCTACGGCATCGGCACCGATATCTGCAAGATTCCCCGCATCGAGGCGGCCCTGGCGCGCCACGGCGAGCGTTTCGCCAAAAAGATACTGGGACCGCAGGAGCTGGACAAGTTCCGCGCCCGCAGCGCCAAGAACGCCGTGCGCGGCGTGCGTTTTCTCGCCACCCGTTTTGCGGCCAAGGAAGCGTTTTCCAAGGCCATCGGCCTGGGCCTGCGCATGCCGATGACGTGGCCCGCCGCGCAAATGCTGAACCACCCCAGCGGCAAGCCGATGATCGTCTGCAGCGGCGTGCTGGCCGACTTCATGGAAAAGAATCGCCTGAGCGCGCAAGTGACGATCAGCGATGAAGAAGAGTATGCCGTGGCGTTTGTGATTGTGGAGCAAGCGCCGTAATGCAGACGACTGCTGGGGTCAGTCTTTTCGATCGGAATGCGTCCCACTGGGACGTATTCCCCCGGCGGGTCTGACCCCATTTAAGAGCCAGCAATGACCGAAGCAATACCCGACCTCAATTCCACGGAAACGCCGCCCGACCCGCGCGCGCAGGTGCTGGCCACCGTCGCCAAGCTGCCGAACCTGCCCGGCGTGTACCGCTATTTCGACGCCGCCGACAAGGTGCTGTACGTCGGCAAGGCGCGCGACCTGAAAAAACGCGTGTCCAGCTATTTCCAGAAAAACCTGGCCAGCCCCCGCATCGCCATGATGGTCGAGCGCATCGCGCGCCTGGAAACGACGGTCACGCACAGCGAGGCGGAAGCGCTGATCCTGGAAAACAACCTGATCAAGGCGCTGCAGCCGCGCTACAACATCCTGTTCCGCGATGATAAATCGTATCCGTATCTGAAAATCACCAATGGCGATGCGCCGCGCATGGTGTATTACCGGGGCGCGGTGGACAAGAAAAACCAGTATTTCGGGCCGTTCCCCAGTTCCTGGGCCGTCAAGGAATCGATGCAGATCCTGCAAAAGGTTTTTCTCATCCGCACCTGCGAGGACAGCGTGTATGCGAACCGCACGCGGCCCTGCCTGCTGCACCAGATCGGCCGCTGCAGCGCGCCGTGCGTGGACCTGATCAGCAAGGAAGACTATAAAAACGACGTGGAAAACGCGGCGCGCTTCCTGCGCGGGCGTCAGAGCGAAGTGATGGCCGACCTGGAAAAGAAGATGCACGCGTTTGCCGCCGAGCTGAAATTCGAGCAAGCCGTGGTGGTGCGCAACCAGATCGCCTCGCTGTCGCGCGTGCTGCACCAGCAAAGCATGGAAACGACGGGCGACGCCGACGTCGACATCATCGCCGTGCTGGTGCAGGGCGGGCGCGCCTGCGTCAACCTGGCCATGGTGCGGGGCGGGCGCCACCTGGGCGACCGCGCCTATTTCCCCAGCCAGCTCAGCGATGCGGCGGCGATTGCCGAAGAGCCGATCGAGGTGGAAGTGCTGGCCGCCTTCCTGGCCCAGCACTACACGGAAAAATTCATTCCCGGCACCTTGATCCTGAATATCGAATTCGACCAGCCGGCCCTGATGGTGGCGTTGATGGAGCAGTGCGGCCACCGCATCAACCTGATCTTCCAGCCGCAGGGGCAGCGTCGCCAGTGGCTGGAAATGGCGCAGAAGGGCGCCGGGATTTCGCTGGCGCGATTGTTGTCCGAGCAGGGCTCGCAGCAGTCGCGCACGCGGGCGCTGGCCGAGGCGCTGCGCCTGGAAACGGAAGACCTGGACAGCCTGCGCGTCGAGTGTTTCGACATCAGCCACACGCAGGGCGAAGCGACGCAGGCCTCGTGCGTGGTGTTCCATCATCACGCCATGCAGAATGGCGAATACCGGCGCTACAACATCAACGACATCACGCCCGGCGACGATTACGCGGCCATGCGCCAGGTCTTGATGCGCCGCTACGAGAAGGTGGCCAATGGCGACGGCGTGATGCCCGACGTGGTGCTGATCGACGGCGGCAAGGGCCAGATCGAAATGGCGCGCCAGGTGTTCGCCGAGCTGGGACTCGATATCAGCTTGATTGTCGGCGTGGCCAAGGGGGAAGGGCGCAAGGTGGGCCTGGAAACCCTGCTGTTCGTCGATGGCCGCGCGGCGCAGGAACTGGGCAAGGAATCGGCGGCGCTGATGCTGATCGCGCAAATCCGCGACGAGGCACACCGCTTTGCCATTACCGGCATGCGCGCCAAGCGGGCCAAGACGCGCCAGACGTCGCGCCTGGAAGAGATCGAAGGCATCGGCGCCAAGCGCCGCCAGAAACTGCTGTCGCGCTTTGGCGGCTTGCGCGGCGTGGTCGACGCCAGCGTCGAGGATCTGATGTCGGTGGAGGGGATTTCCACGCAGCTGGCGGAAGAGATCTACAAGCAGCTGCATTAATGGATGGGGGCCTGGTCCGGCGCTGCGGCAACCGGACTAGGCTAATGTTGCCGGGCCATGTAGACTAGTGGCGCTTTCTTCACGCTTTCTTCATGTTCAATTTACCCGTCGGCCGATTGCTCTCTTATGCCTTTTAATATTCCCATCCTTTTGACCTGGCTGCGCGTGGCCCTGATCCCGCTCGTCGTCGGCGTGTTTTACCTGCCGCCGTCGATGCTGCTGCATGGCGACCAGAACCTCGTTGCCACCCTGGTCTTCATCGTTGCGGCCGTGACCGACTGGTTCGATGGTTTCCTTGCGCGGCGCTGGAACCAGACGTCCGCCTTCGGCGCCTTCCTCGACCCGGTCGCCGACAAACTGATGGTGGCGGGCGCCTTGCTGGTGCTGGTGCAGCTGGACCGTGTCAATGCCGTGCTGGCCTTCATCATCATCGGCCGTGAAATCACGATTTCCGCCTTGCGCGAATGGATGGCGCAGATCGGCGCGTCGAAATCGGTGGCCGTCAGCTCGATCGGCAAGATCAAGACGGCCGCGCAAATGACGGCCATTCCCTTGCTGCTGTACCACGAAGTGATCTTCGGCGCGATCGACACCCATGTGTGGGGCGAGAAGCTGCTGTGGATCGCCTGCGTGCTGACGGTGTGGTCGATGTTCTATTACTTGCGCCTGGCATGGCCGCTCATCAAGGAAAAAGCGGGCAACTTGCATTGAGGTGATGGACGCCGATAGCATTGGGCTGGCGTCTTTTTAACCCAAACGCAAGAGCTGGGGTCAGACCCAAAGGGTCTGACCCCAAATATTTTGCAAAAGACCAGATATTGCCCGTTGACAGCCCCTGTAATCCCTCTATAATGCTGGCCTGTTGTTGATGACGCGGGAGTAGCTCAGTTGGTAGAGCGCAACCTTGCCAAGGTTGAGGTCGAGAGTTCGAGACTCTTCTCCCGCTCCAGTTTTCAAGGTGGGCCGCAAGGCGCATCCAAGCAGTTCCTCTGGCGAGGTAGCAAAGAGGTTATGCAGCGGCCTGCAAAGCCGTTTAGACGGGTTCGATTCCCGTCCTCGCCTCCAGATGCAGCGCAGTGATTGACGCGCAGATAAAAAAGCCCACTTCGGTGGGCTTTTTTTTGCCTATGCGGCTGAACGGCGTCGGCTGCAATTAAATACAGGGCTTCAGTTTATTTGATTTCCGGGAAATGACTAACCGACAGTAATCTGTGGATCCCAATAAAAATAACCATACAGGCTTTGCGTCTGGCCATCGTCATTCAGGCTATATACGGCAATATAGACATAGAAATTTTCCGTGCCGGATTTGGATACCTGCGCCGTGAAATTAGAAAAATTGCGCGGTTGCTGTATTGCCGGCAAACCATTCGAGGAATCCGAATTCGGCATGACCGCATTTCTGCGGGTAATGGTATTGGAGACAAAGGTATTGAAGACCTTGTCGCCATTCCAGTAATTGATGCCATACACAATGACGGCCGAATCGGCGTTGTCATAGATGGAAGCGCCGGTGAACGAGACATAGTCGCCCACGTTGGCCCTGAAACTCAGGTCGGCAGAGCCTTGTCCGCTATTGATGCCGCGCGGGTCGGTGGCAATCATGTACTGGCTGGTATGCGCCAGGCCCACGGGCTTGCTCTGATCAGGGGCGGTCTGACGCGGATGCTGAGCCATAATCAGATCGGTGTCTATTACAACGAGAATGTTGATTGTAATATTGCTGGCATATAATTGCGCGTCGGTCATGATTCCTCCTCGGTTTTCCTACTCGTCTGGCTTTTCGGATACGCCCCGTTTTTTAATGTGGTAAGCAGTCTCCACCGCTGCTGTGTAGAATAATGGAGAAAATTGCATAGATACTATCCAATTGAAACAGCAGTATTATTTAAAAATATTCCATTTAAATTATTTTTATTTTGTAAATACAGCTGCTGGAAACATTATTTTCCTGCCCGCGTCTGCGTGCCGCGGTCCCGACCATCCGGCCCGGCCGCATCTTGTATAATGTCTGCAGGCTCAGCCGCACCCCATGGTGCGCTGGTGAATCTTTCCCTTTTCGCCATCCCCATGTAGTCGCTGACGATTTCCCTCTTCGTTAAAGCTAGTCGCGGCGCCCCCGCGAAGCCTGCCTGCATGGTTGCTCCCGATGGCTGTCCATTGGACGCGCATTTCCCTGTTCCGACCCTGGATGTGAATCAATGATCAACGCAAGTTTTCGGGAAGAGTGGTTCTCGAGCATACAAAAAAATATCCTGGCGGGCCTGACCACCTCGTTCGCCCTGGTGCCCGAATGCATCGCCTTTGCCCTGGTGGCACAGTTGAATCCCCTGATGGGCCTGTATGGCGCCTTCATCATCTGCGCATTGACGGCCATCTTTGGCGGGCGTCCCGGCATGATTTCGGGCGCGGCCGGTTCCATGGCCGTCGTCATCGTGGCACTGGTGGCCCAGCATGGCGTGCAATATCTGCTGGCGACTGTGGTGCTGAGCGGCATCATCATGGCGCTGTTTGGCCTCTTGCGCCTGGGTAAGCTGATCCGCATGGTGCCCCATCCCGTGATGCTGGGCTTTGTGAATGGCCTGGCCATCGTCATCGCCATGGCCCAGCTCGAACACTTTCGCCAGGCCACGCCGCAGGGCGAAACCTGGCTGCAAGGCACGCCCCTGTATGTGATGGGCGCGCTGGTGCTGCTCACCATGGCCATCGTCTACGTGTTGCCGCGCCTGACAAAAGCCGTGCCGCCCGCGCTGGTGGCCATCCTGGGCGTGGGCGTGCTCAGCCATTTCCTGCATCTGCCCACGCGCACCCTGGGCGACCTCGCGCATATCGCCGGTGGCTTGCCAGCCCTGCATTGGCCCGCCGTGCCGCTGGATATGGCGACCTTGCACATCATCTTCCCGTATGCGGCGCTGATGGCCATGGTGGGCTTGCTGGAAACCTTGCTCACCTTTAATCTCACCGATGAGATAACGGAAACGCGGGGCCAGCCGAACCGCGAATGCATCGCGCTCGGCGCTTCGAATGTCGTGTCGGGGCTGTTTGGCGGCATGGGCGGCTGCGCCATGATCGGGCAGACGATGATCAACCTAAGCTCGGGCGGCCGCTCGCGCCTGTCGGGCGTGACGGCCGGCGTGATGATTTTATTGTTCATCCTGTTCCTGTCGCCGCTGATCGAGCGCATCCCGCTGGCTGCGCTGGTCGGCGTGATGTTCGTCGTGGCGCAGCAGACGTTTGCCTGGGGTTCCTTGCGCGTGCTGGGCAAGGTGCCGTTGCAGGATGCGCTGGTGATCGTCGCCGTGACGGTGATCACCGTGTTCACGGACCTGGCGATGGCCGTGCTGTGCGGCATCGTGATTGCCGCCTTGAATTTTGCCTGGCAACATGCGCGCGACATGCGCGCCGACATCGATGATGGCAGCTCGGGCGTGCGCGTGTACCTGCCGCACGGCACGCTGTTCTTCGCCTCGACCACGCATTTCCTGGAACTGTTCCAGCCGGCCGGTGATCCGGTCCGCGTCATCCTCGATTGCCGGCATCTGCACATGGCCGACCACTCGGCCGTCGCGGCCATCGAAGCCTTGTACGAGCGCTACGACAAGGCGGGCAAGCACCTGCAGGTGACGCATCTGTCCGCCCGCAACCAGGCCTTGCTGCAGCGCGCGGGCGTCGATGTGAGCGTGGCGTAAAATAGGGGAAAGTCTGCTCCGCCCGATTTCTCGGGATGGGCGGAATTGTTGAATGTCTGTGGAGTGTGAATGCTGTCGTACGAACAAGAACAATTATTGCAGCAAAGCCAAACGGCTTTTGATGCCTACTATGACGCGCTGGGCGCGTCGCTAGTGAATTTTGTCGAGCGCCTGGGCATCCAGCCCGCGCACGAAGTGCTGACCAATGCGGCCGAGTACCTGCCGTACATCGATGCGGCCATGCGCACCATCGTCATCCGCGACGAGAGCTGGCAATGGGTGAAAACCATGCTCGGCTACTTTATCGGCGAATACTTTGTGCAGGGTCATGCGGGTTGCTGGTATGTGGAAACGCGGGCCGAATCGCCGCATTTCTGCCGCACCATGGTGGGTGGTTTCGAGCATGGCTTGCCGGCGGAGGCCGCCATCGATCCCGAGGCGCTGGCGCTGGAATTTCTGGGGCAATCCGCGCCGCGCGAGCTGGCGGCACTGATCGCCACAGCGCAAGCGCGCGCGGCTTGATGGCGCGCGGCTTGCTGCAGCAGATTTAAAACTCTTCCCACTCGCCTTCGGCAGGTGCGCTCGCCTTGCTGCTGGCGCGCGTCGCGGGCAGGCGCAGGGCAGGGATGGAGGCCTTGCGGACCGGCGCTGCCGGGGTTGCCGGCGCGCTGCGCTGCGCCGCCTTGGCGCTGAAACGGTCGGTGGCCGCAGCGTTTGCATCGAGGCGGAACACGCTGACCACCTGCGCCAGTTCGCTCGCCTGTTCCTGCATCGCTTCGGCCGCTGCCGACGCTTCTTCCACCAGCGCCGCATTTTGCTGGGTTACCTGGTCCATTTCCGAAATGGCCTGGTTGACTTGCTCGATGCCTGCGCTTTGCTCTTCGCTGGCGTTGCTGATTTCGCTCATGATGGAGGTGACGAAGCCGATGCTTTGCACGATTTCTTCCATCGTCTTGCCGGCCTTGTCGACCAGATCCGTGCCCACGTCGACTTTTTGCACGGAATCGTCGATCAGGCCCTTGATCTCTTTCGCCGCCGCTGCCGAGCGCTGCGCCAGGTTGCGCACCTCGGTTGCCACGACGGCGAAGCCGCGTCCCTGTTCGCCGGCGCGCGCCGCTTCCACGGCCGCGTTCAAGGCCAGGATGTTGGTCTGGAAGGCGATGCCGTCGATGACGGAGATGATGTCGACGATTTTCTTCGACGAGGTATTGATCTCGCCCATGGTGGCGACCACTTCGGCCACCACGGCGCCGCCGCGGCTGGCGATGCCGGCCGCGTCGCCGGCCAGCTTATTCGCCTGGCGCGCGTTGTCGGCATTCTGTTTCACGGTCGACGTCAATTCTTCCATTGACGAGGCGGTTTCTTCCAGCGAACTGGCTTGCTGTTCCGTGCGCGAGGACAGGTCCTGGTTGCCGGCGGCGATTTCCGCCGATGCCGTGGCGATGGTGTCGGTGCCGCTGCGCACCTGGCCCACGATGCCGACGAGGCTGTCGTTCATGGTTTTCAGCGCATGCATCAGCTGGGCCGTTTCATCGCGGCCCTGTGCCGTAATGGTGCTGCTCAGGTCGCCTGCTGCCACGGTTTCCGCCACTTTCACGGCGTCGCGGATGGGGCCGGTGATCGAGCGCGTGATCCACCACGCAAAACCGATGCCCATCAGCACGGCCAGCACGCCCATGGTGATCAGGAAGATGCGCGTGCTGCTGTACGCTTCGATGATGCTGGCGCCGACGCCGTCGGCGGCCTTGATCTGCATGTTGGCGAAGCGCTTCACTTCGGCCAGATAGGCCACGGTGATGGGCGCGACTTCCTTGTCGAACACGATCTTGGCGCCTGCCATGTCGCCGTCGGCCTTCATCTTGAAGGCGCGCGCGCGCGTCGTCACGTAATCGGTGCGTACCTTGCGCACGACCTTGAATTGCTCGATCACGGCAGGGTTGAGCAGGGACGCGACGATGTCGTCCTGCAGCTTGCTGGAACGCTCCGCATCGACTTTCAAGTCGTCCTCGATCTTGGCGCGCACGACAGGATCGGTAATTTCGAACGAGGCGACGCCGCGCACGCTGTTGAGTTCAATGATCTTCGACCATTCGGCCACCATGCGCTGGTTCTTGATGCTGGTATTGATCAGGCGGTAAGTCAGGTCGCTGGCCGTTTGCATGCGCACGAGGGCGGTGATGGTCAAGGCGGCAAGCAACAGCAATACGACAGCAAAGCCGACGCCAAGGCGGCTGCCGATGTTCAGGTTTTTCATGTAATTCCTAACAGTTTAATAGTCATGATCGCCGCCGCCAGCAGGGGCGGACAGGCGCCGCGAGGCGCAGGGGATCGGGGTCTTCGGGTGCCGCGTGATGGCTGTGCGGCGCGCCGCGCTGAGCGTGGCGTTGGAGGTGAAACAGGGGGCATGCCGGTCAGGCTGACCGTTGCCCAGCAAGCCGCAAGTATAGCATTGACGCAGAGAAATAGTTTCTTACGGCAATTTTAATTATTTTTTGATATTGATTTCCTGTTGTGTTTTTACATCAAGTACCTAGTCCATAAGTACTATCACTTACAGAAACGCTTACTTTATACATGTTCGCCTGATAAAATACTAATGATAATCATTCGTATTAAAACATCGACCAGGGAATTGTATGCAGCAACGTCGCAAGCCAGGATGTAAACCGATCACCATCGCCGTACTGGGCGCCTTGACCTTGGGCGCCACGCCATTGGCGGCCTGGGCGCAGGAAAGCTTGCCCGCCGTCACCGTGACGGCATCGAAGGACAAGGATGGCTATGTCGCCGCCACCTCCGCCAGCGGCACCAAGACGGAAGTGGCCCTGCGCGACGTGCCGCAAACGATCAACGTGGTGCCGGCCGCCGTCATCCGCGACCAGAACGCCATGTCGATCCAGGACATCATGAAGAACATCCCTGGCGTGGGCCTGTCCACGGGCGACGGCCAGCGCGACCAGGTGTTCATCCGCGGCTTCACGGCCATCGGCGACCAGTTCGTCGACGGCTTCCGCGATGACGCGCTGTATTTCCGCGACCTGTCGAACGTCGAGCGCCTGGAAGTGATCAAGGGACCGGCCGCCGTGCTGTACGGCCGCGGTTCCTCGGGCGGCCTGGTGAACCGCATCACCAAGAAGCCCGGCATCGATATCACGGACGTGGCCCTGAGCCTGACCAATACGGCAGGGCGCCGCGGCGAAGTCGACGTGGGCCGTGTCGGCGAGACGGTGGACTGGCGCTTCACGGGCGCGCGCGAATTGTCGGACAGCTACCGCGAGCAGCAATTCATCAACCGCACGGCGCTGGCGCCATCCGTGGCCATCCGCCTCTCAAACGCGACGAAACTGCTGCTGCAGGGCGACTACCTGGAAGACCGCCGCCTGACGGACTTCGGCATCCCGTCTTACCAGGGCCGCCCCGTCGCCGTCGATGCGGGCACTTATTATGGCGCCGCGAATGCCCGCGATGCGGACTTCAGCCAGTCGCGCGTGGTCTCCACGGTCGCCACCCTGACGCACAAGTTCAGCGATACCTTGTCGCTGCGCAATGCCTTCCGCTATTACGATTACCACCTGGACCGCAACAACACGAATATTTCCGGCAACGTCAACGAGGTCAAAGGCACGATGAGCCTCGGTCATGCCAAGCTCAACCGCGACGAGAGCGGCTGGTTCAACCAGACGGAACTGACGCAAAAGCTGGTCACGGGCGGCCTGCGCCACGAAGTGCTGTACGGCGCCGAGTTCGGCAAGCAGAACAAGGATGCGTCGAGCTGGGCCTCGACCGTGGTGGCGACGAATGTCTCGATCTTCCATCCCGTCCTGCCTGTGGTCAACCGCAGCAAGCTGGGCGCGCGCGGCGATACCTTCGGCACCTACGACACGGCCGCCGCCTACGTGCAGGACGCCATCAGCTTCAGCGACGAGTGGAAGGCGCTGGCCGGCTTGCGCTATGACCGCTACAAGCAGCAGTCGCGCCTGGCCAATGCGCTTGGCGTAACGACGGCCAACCTGTCGCGCACGGATTCGGCCTACAGCCCCCGCGCCGGCCTCGTCTGGCAACCGGGCGCGGCGCAATCGTACTACGCGTCGTGGAGCCGCTCGTTCCAGCCCAGCGGCGAGAATTTCGCCCTGGCCGCCAACAATGCCGACCTGGCGCCGGAAACCACGCGCAACACGGAAGTGGGCGCCAAGTACGACCTGTGGGGCGGCCGCGCCAACGCCACCGTGTCGCTGTTCCGTCTGGAACGCGACAACATCAAGACCAGCGACCCGATCACGAACCGCATCGTGCCCGTCGGCACGCAGCGCACGGATGGTTTGGAACTGACCTTCAACGCGGACTTGCATGACGGCTGGAAAATGATGGCCGGTTATGCTTACCTGGACGCCACCATCACCGATTCCATCGCCGTCGACCGCAGCGTGAATGCGCCGGGCACGACGACGGCCAGTTCGGTGGCCATCAAAGGCAAGCGCGCCACCCTGACGGCGCGCAACATGGCCAACCTGTGGCTGACGAAAGACCTGGGCCACGGCTTCACGGTGGGCGGCGGCGCGAATGCCGTCGGCAGCCGCTTCGCCAATCCGGGCAACACGGTCGTGCTGCCGGGCTACGTGACGGCCGACGCCATGGCTGCCTACCGCACGGGCCGCTATGAAGTGCAGCTGAACATCAACAATATCGGCGACACGCGCTACATTGTGTCAGGCCATGGTTCCAGCCCGAACCTGAGCTTGCCGGGCGCGCCGCGCAACGTGGCGTTGACCTTGCGTTACAGCCTGTAAATTAGCTTGCAAGTTCGGTCCCATCCATAAAAAACCCGCTCACTGAGCGGGTTTTTTTTCATGGCGGGCGCAGCATGGGCAGGCTGGTATTGTTTAGAGGAACTATTCGGTACCAATAAAATAATGTTGACTATGTGCAATTTTTTCCGGCGGACTGAGCCTTGATTGCCTTTGAGGGGTAAAATACGCCTCATACGGCACAGGCATGGTGCTTATATCTTATGGATATGACACTGTCATGACGCCGTATGACTTTTTATTTACTCACATCATAGAGGTCTGATATGGTTCAGATATCCAGGCGCCAGTTCCTTCGGGTCACTGGCGCCACGATTGCTGGCTCCAGCCTCGCCTTGCTCGGTTTCGCGCCGGGGCAGGCGTTGGCAGAGGTACGGCAATACAAGCTGGCTCGCACGACCGAGACCCGCAATACCTGTCCTTACTGTTCCGTTGGCTGCGGCGTCCTGCTGTATGGCCTGGGCGATGGCGCGAAAAACGCCGTCTCCAGCATCATCCACGTGGAAGGCGATGCCGATCACCCGGTGAACCGCGGCACGCTGTGCCCGAAAGGCGCCAGCCTGGTCGACTTCATCCACAGCCCGAACCGCCTGAAAGTGCCCGAATACCGCGCACCGGGCGGCACGGAATGGCAACCGATCTCCTGGGATGTGGCGCTCGACAAGATCGCGCGCCTGATGAAGGATGACCGCGACGCCAACCTGATCGAAAAGAATGCCGACGGCAAGACCGTCAACCGCTGGCTCTCCACCGGCATGCTTGCCGCGTCCGCCGGCAGCAACGAGGTCGGGTATCTGACCCACAAGACAGTGCGCAGCATGGGGATGCTGACCTTTGATAATCAGGCGCGTGTATGACACGGACCGACGGTGGCAGGTCTTGCCCCGACGTTTGGCCGTGGCGCGATGACGAATCATTGGGTCGATATCAAGAATGCCGACGTGATCCTGGTCATGGGCGGCAATGCAGCAGAAGCACATCCTTGCGGATTCAAATGGGTCACGGAAGCGAAGGCGCATAACAAGGCCAAGCTGATCGTTGTCGATCCGCGTTTTACCCGTACCGCATCCGTGGCAGATTACTACTGCGCCACGCGTACCGGCACGGACATCGTCTTCCTCGGCGCGATCATCAATTATCTGCTGACGAACGACAAGATCCAGCATGAGTACGTGCGCAACTACACGGACATGCCTTTCATCGTGCGCGAAGACTATGCGTTCGAGGACGGCCTGTTCTCGGGTTTCGACAAGGAAAAAGGCAAGTACACCGACAAGGCCACCTGGGATTACGAGATCGGCGACGACGGCTACGCCAAGGTCGACCCGACCCTGGAACACCCGCGCTGCGTCTACCAGATGATGAAGAAGCACTACGCGCGTTACACGACCGAGATGGTCGAGCGTACGTGCGGCGTGTCGGCCGACAAGTTCCACAAGGTGGCGGAAGCTTTGGCTTCGACCGCCGTGCCTGGGCGCGCCGGTACCATCCTGTACGCGCTGGGCTGGACGCACCACTCGACGGGCGCACAAACCATCCGCACGGGCGCCATGGTGCAGTTGCTGCTGGGTAACATGGGTATCGCGGGCGGCGGCATGAACGCCTTGCGCGGCCACTCGAACATCCAGGGTCTGACCGACCTGGGCCTGATGTCGAACCTGTTGCCAGGTTACATGACCTTGCCGAACGAAGCCGAGCAGGATTTCGACGGTTACATCGCCGCGCGCGCCACCAAGCCGCTGCGGCCGAACCAGCTCAGCTATTGGAGCAATTACCGCAAATTCCACGTCAGCTTCATGAAGACGTGGTGGGGCGACTTCGCCACCGCGGACAACAACTACGCCTTCGACTACCTGCCGAAACTCGACAAACCGTATGACTTGATGCAAGCCATCGAGAACATGCACCAAGGCAAGATGACGGGTTATATCTGCCAGGGCTTCAATGTGCTGGCGTCCGCGCCGAACAAGCAGAAGGTCACGGAAGCGCTGGCCAAGCTGAAGTTCCTCGTCATCATGGATCCGCTGGCCGTGGAAACGGGCGAATTCTGGAAGGCGCACGGGCAATACCACGAAGTCGATCCCACCAAGATCATGACGGAAGTGTTCCGCTTGCCAACCAGCTGCTTCGCCGAAGAGCGCGGTTCGCTGGTCAGTTCCTCGCGCGTGCTGCAGTGGCACTGGCAGGCAGCCGAACCGCCGGGCCAGGCGCGCAGCGACCTGGAGATCATGTCGGGCCTGTTCTTGCGCATGCGCAGCATGTACAAGAAAGAGGGCGGCAAGTTCCCCGATCCTATCGTCAACCTGACGTGGAATTATGCGCAGCCGCATAACCCGCAGCCGGAAGAAATCGCCCGCGAATTCAACGGCAAGGCGCTGGCCGACTTGTACGATCCGAAAGACCCGACCAAGCTGCTGGTGAAAAAGGGCGAGCAGCTGGCCTCGTTTGCGCAATTGCGCGACGATGGCACGACCACCAGCGGTTGCTGGATCTTCGCCGGCAGCTGGACGCAGGCGGGCAACCAGATGGGACGGCGCGACAATAGCGACCCGACCGGCATCGGCCAGACGTTGGGCTGGGCCTGGGCGTGGCCGGCCAACCGCCGCGTGCTGTACAACCGCGCCTCGTGCGACTTGAAGGGCAAGGCCTTCGATCCGACCCGCAAGTTGATCGAATGGAATGGCACGAACTGGAGCGGGGCCGACATTCCCGACTTCAAGGTCGACGAACCGCCGGAAAACGGCATGGGGCCGTTCATCATGCTGGGCGAGGGCGTGGCGCGCTTCTTTGCGCGCGGCGCCATGGCCGAAGGACCGTTCCCCGAACATTACGAGCCGTTCGAAAATCCGCTGGGCTACAACCCCATGCATCCGAAAAACCCGCAGGCGACCAGCAATCCGGCCGCGCGCGTGTTCGCCGATGACCGGAAGATGTTCGGCACGCATGAGGAATATCCACATGTGGCGACCAGCTACCGTTTGACCGAGCATTTCCATTACTGGACCAAGCATGCGCGCCTGAACGCCATCATCCAGCCGCAGCAATTCGTCGAAATCGGCGAAGAGCTGGCCAAGAGCATCGGCGTCGTGGCTGGTGGCGAAGTGCGCGTCAGTTCCAAGCGCGGGCACATCATCGCCAAGGCCGTCGTCACCAAGCGCATCAAGGCTTTGATGATCGAAGGCAAGCCGGTGCATACCGTGGGCCTGCCGCTGCACTGGGGCTTTACGGGCGTGGCCAAGCCGGGGTATCTGATCAACACCCTGACGCCGGGCGTGGGGGATGCGAATTCGCAAACGCCGGAATTCAAGTCCTTCCTCGTGAAGGTGGAAAAAGCATGATGGGAGCTCAATAATGGCACTGCAATCCTTAGATATCCGGCGCCTGTCGGCGACCACGGTAACGCCGCCGCAAGGGCGCAGCCCGGTGACGGGCACCGTGGCCAAGCTGATCGATGTGTCGAAATGCATCGGCTGCAAGGCTTGCCAGACGGCGTGCATGGAATGGAACGACTTGCGTGACGAAGTCGGCGAAAACCATGGCACCTATGACAATCCGACGGACCTGACGCCGCAATCGTGGACGGTGATGCGTTTTGCCGAACACGAAAACAACGACGGCAACCTCGAGTGGCTGATCCGCAAGGATGGCTGCATGCACTGCGAGGACCCGGGCTGTTTGAAAGCCTGTCCGGCGCCGGGCGCCATCGTGCAATACACGAACGGCATCGTGGATTTCCACCAGGAAAACTGCATCGGCTGCGGCTACTGCGTGGCCGGCTGTCCTTTCGACGTGCCCCGCATTTCGAAAAAGGACGACCGCGCCTACAAGTGCACCTTGTGCTCGGACCGCGTCGCCGTGGGCCAGGAACCGGCCTGCGTGAAGACGTGCCCGACGGGCGCCATCGTCTTCGGCACCAAGGAAGACATGAAGGTGCATGCGGAAGAGCGCATCGTCGACCTGAAGTCGCGCGGTTTCGAAAACGCGGGCCTGTACGATCCGCTGGGCGTGGGCGGCACGCACGTGATGTACGTGCTGCACCATGCCGACAAGCCGAAGCTGTATTCGAACTTGCCGGAACGCCCGCGCATCAGCCCGATGGTGGGCTTCTGGAAGGGCTGGTCCAAGCCGCTGGCCGTCGCCGGCATGGCTGCCACGGCACTGGCAGGCTTCTTCCATTACACGCGTGTCGGCCCGAACGAAGTGAGCAAGGACGAAGAGCACGAGGCGCTGGAAGAGGCCAAGCGCATCCGGGAGGAACAGCATGAAGCATAGTGACCTTCACGATGGCAAGCTGCGCGACAAGGATGGCAATCCCTTGATCGAACGCTACAACCCGAACGAGCGCACGAATCACTGGGTCACGGCCATCACCTTCGTCATGCTGGCCTTGTCCGGCCTGGCCATGTTCCATCCCTCGATGGCGTGGCTGGCGAACCTGTTCGGCGGCGGGCAATGGACGCGCATTTTGCATCCGTTTGCCGGCCTGGTGATGTTCGTCTCGTTCGCCATCCTCGTGGTGCGCTTCTGGCACCACAACAAGTTCGAGGACGGCGACAAGCAGTGGCTGAAACAGATGGACGACGTGCTGAACAACCGCGAGGAGAAGCTTCCGAAGATCGGCAAATACAATGCCGGCCAGAAGATCCTGTTCTTCGTGCTGCTGTTCTGCATGGTGGGCTTGCTGCTGTCGGGCATCGTGATCTGGCGCGCGTACTTCGCGTTCTATTTCCCGATCGACGTCGTGCGCTTTGCCGCCTTGCTGCATGCCGGTTGCGCGTTCGGCATCATCTGCGCCATCATCGTGCACATCTATGCGGCCTTGTGGGTCAAGGGCTCGATCGGCGCCATGGTGCGCGGCACCGTCACCTACGGCTGGGCGCGCAAGCACCATCCGAAGTGGTTTGAGGCGGTGATGCGTAATACGAAGGACTAAGGCTCTTCGTAATTAAACCCAACTGCAACTGCTGGGGTCAGACCCGACGGGGGGATGCGTTCCAATGGAACGCATCCCGATCCCGAAGGGACTGACCTTTTTACTTTGCGGCTTGCGAAGACCGTATCGATTAAAATGCTTTTACAGTATCCTTTTTTATTGGAACTCCATTGGTACAACGTATTCTTCAGCCAGGCGAAATCGAAGGCCTGGACCACAACGCGATTCCGCGCCTGCTGCTGCCGCAGCCAGTCAGCCTGTTTACGGCGCGTGCACAGCGCTTGCGCGAACTGGCGCAGGGCAATATCAAGGGCATCCCCGTCGACGCGGGCATGCAGGGCTACCTGGTGCTGATGGCCGCGCTGGCCGATGCGCAGGCCGCCGTGGTGGGAAAACTGGCGCCCGGCGCCGTGCCTGCCGCCGACCCCGATGCGCTGCGCCGCGCCATCCAGCACCGTATGCCCGTGCTGCCCGTCAGCGGCGCCCGTCCGCCCGTCTGGCGCGACATCTTTGCCAGCCTGCTCGATGAACTGGCCGCCACGGCGGCACGCCAGCCGGCCCTGTCCGGCGGCCTGACGCAGGTGCTGGCCCAGCTGCGCGCGCTCGACGCGACAGCGCTGGACGCCTGCGCCGATGCCGTGCTCGATGAAAACGGCGACAACCTCAATCCGATGCACGCGCCGTTCGTCGCGGCCGCCCTGCAAATCCTGTGGTCGGTATCGGCCAGCGAATTGCGCGCCGCGCGCGTGCCGGACCTGGAAACGGGCACCTTGTGCCCCGTCTGCGGTTCGCACCCGGTCGCCAGCGTGATCCGCATCGGCGGCCAGTCACAGGGCTACCGCTACCTGCATTGCGGCATCTGCGAAAGCGAATGGCATATGGTGCGCGTGAAATGCTCGACCTGCGAACAGAACGGCAAGATCGCCTACCAGGGCCTCGATGCGGCCGATGCCGCGCCGTTCGACCCCGTGACGGCGAAGGACGACAAATTGCCGAACAAGGCGAATGACCCGAAGAAGGTGGCGCGCGCGGAAACCTGCGACGATTGCCATACCTATCGAAAAGTCTTCAACCAGGAACACGATTACAACGTCGAACCGCTGGCCGACGACCTGGCCAGCCTGATGCTCGACCTGCTGGTGGGCGAAGCGGGCTACCAGCGCGCCAGCGGCAATCCGCTGCTGTGGCTGGGGAAGAGCGAAAGCGGCGAGGGCCAGCCAGCATGACGACGGGGCAGACCGTGCGCCTGCCATCGGTAGACCGCATCCTGGGCGACGCGGCTTGCCTGGCCCTGATTGCGCACTACGGCCGCGTGCAAACCCTGGCCTGCGCGCGCGCCGTGCTGGCCGAACTGCGCACCGCCATGCTGGCCGGTGCGGGTTTTGGTAACTTCGGCGAAGAGGGCGCGTCGATCGCCGCCATCGTCGCGCAAGTGGACGAACGGCTGCAATCGCAAGCGCAACCGCGGCTGCGCCCCGTGTTCAACCTGACGGGCACCGTGCTGCACACGAACCTGGGCCGCGCCTTGCTGCCCGACGCGGCCGTGCAAGCCGTGGTGGAAGCGCTGCAGTGGCCGATGAACCTGGAATTTGATCTGGAAACGGGCAAGCGCGGCGACCGCGACGACCTGGTCGAGGAACTGCTGCGCGAACTGACGGGGGCCGAAGCGGCCACCATCGTCAACAACAACGCGGCCGCCGTGCTGCTGATGCTCAACACCCTGGCGCAGAATAAAGAGGTCGTCGTCTCGCGCGGCGAGCTGGTGGAGATCGGCGGCGCCTTCCGCATTCCCGACGTGATGACGCGCGCGGGCGCCGTGCTGCGCGAAGTGGGCAGCACCAACCGCACGCACCTGGCCGATTATGCGGACGCGATCAACGCGCAGACAAGCTTGCTGATGAAGGTCCATTGCAGCAATTACGCGATCACCGGTTTCACGAAAAGCGTGGAGCTCGACGAACTGGTGCCGCTGGCGGCGCAACACGCGATTCCCACGGCCGTGGACCTGGGCAGCGGTACCCTGGTCGACCTGGCGCAATACGGGCTGCCGCATGAAACGACGGTGCGCGAGACGATAGCGGCGGGCGCCGACCTGGTGACCTTCAGCGGCGATAAATTGCTGGGTGGCCCGCAATGCGGCGTCATCGTCGGGCGTGCCGATTTGATCGCGAAGATCAAGCGCAATCCCCTGAAACGCGCGCTGCGCGTGGGCAAACTCACCCTGGCGGCCCTGGCCCCCGTGCTGCAGCTGTACCGCGCGCCGGACTTGCTGGCCGAACGCCTGACCACCTTGCGCCTGCTAACGCGTCCCGCTTGCGCCATGCGCGCGCAGGCGCAAACCCTGCTGCCGCTGCTGCAAAGCGTACTCGGTGCCGCCTATGTGGTCAGCGCCGAAACCGTGACCAGCCAGATCGGCAGCGGCGCCTTGCCCGTCGACCAGCTGCCCAGCTTTGGCCTGGCCGTCCGCAGCGCCCCCGGTTCGCGCCTGAGCAATCCGCTGGGCGTGCTGGAACAGCGTTTGCGCGCCTTGCCGCGCCCCGTCATTGGCCGCATCGGCCAGGACACGTTGTGGCTCGATTTGCGTTGCCTGGAAGCGGCGCACGAGACGGCTTTCATCGCGCAGCTCGCCGAGTTGTCCGCATGATCGTCGGCACCGCAGGCCATATCGACCATGGCAAGACGACACTCACGCGCGCATTGACCGGTGTGCACACGGACCGCCTCAAGGAAGAGCAGGCGCGCGGCATCTCGATTGAACTCGGTTACGCCTATCTGCCGCTGGCGGACGGTACGGTGCTGGGCGTGATCGACGTGCCAGGCCACGAAAAATTCATCCGCACCATGGCGTCCGGCGTGACGGGCATCGACTTCGCCCTGCTCGTGGTGGCGGCCGACGACGGCGTCATGCCGCAGACGCACGAGCACCTGGCCATCTTGCAGCTGCTGGGCGTGACGCGCGGCGCCGTGGCATTGACCAAGATCGACCGCGCAGACAGCGCCCGCGTGGCGCAGGTGGAGGCGGACATCGAGGCGCTGCTGGCCGGCACGCCGCTGGCGGGCAGCCCGGTCTTCCCCACCGCCGCCCATCGCGACAACGATGCGGGCGTGGCCGCCTTGCTGGCGCACCTGACGCAGGTGGCGCGCAGCTTGCCGCAACGCGACGAGCGGCGTCTGTTCCGCCTCGGCGTGGACCGCGTGTTCACCTTGTCGGGGCAGGGCACCATCGTCACCGGCACGGCGCTGGCGGGATGCGCACAGGTGGGCGACATGCTGCAGCTGGCACCCGGCGGCGCGCCTGCGCGCGTGCGCAGCATCCATGCGCAGAACCGCGCGGCCGAGACGGGCATGGCGGGCCAGCGCCTGGCGCTGAACCTCGCCGGCATCGACCGCGAGCGCATCGAACGGGGCAACTGGATCGTCGCGCCCGAGCTGGCGCAGTGTTCCGAGCGCCTCGACGTGGAACTGACCCTGCTGCCCGATGCCGGCGTGCAGCTGAAAGCCTGGTCGCCGCTGCACGTGCACTTGGGCGCGGCGCACCAGCTGGCGCGCGCCGTCATGCTCGATGGCGAGACCCTGTCGCCGGGCCAGACGGGCAGGGTGCAACTGGTGTTCGAGGCGCCCATGCACGGCGTGCCGGGCGACCGCTTCGTCGTGCGCAACGCGCAGGCGACGCAGACGGTGGGCGGCGGCATGGTGCTCGATCCGTTCGGCCCGGCGCGCAAGCGCCGCAGCCCGGCCAGGCTGGCGTGGCTCGATGCGCTGGCGGCGTTTGTCGCGCACGGCGACTATGCGGCCCTGCTGGCGCAAAGCCCGCTGGGGCTGCGCGAGTCGCTGCTGGTGCGCCTGTCCCTGCTGCCGGCGCATGCCCTGGCGCTGCCGCCCGACACGCGGCGCATCGCCCTGCGCGGCGGCGATGCACTGCTGGTGGCGCCGCCCGTGTTGCTGGCGCTGCAAGAGCGGGTGCTCACCGCACTGGCGGCCTTCCACGCGCGCGCGCCCGACGAGGCAGGGCCGGAACTGTGGCGGCTGAAGCGCATCGTCGACGCGGAGATGGAAGACGCCTTGTGGAGCCATCTGGTCGAAGGCTTGCTGGCGCAGGGCGGCATCCTGGCGCGCGGCGCCAGCCTGCACTTGCCGACGCACAGCGTGGAACTGACGCCGCAGGAGCAGGCCATGGCCGAGCCCTTGCTGGCCGCGCTGGAGCAGGGGCGTGCCGATCCGCCGTGGACGCGCGACCTGGCGCGCGGTTTCGGCCTGGCCGAGGACGAAACGCGCCGGCTGTTGCGCAAGCTTGCCAAGGCAGGGCAGATCAGCCAGGTCGTGCATGACCTGTTCTATCACCAGGCGGCGCTGGCCGGGCTGGCGCAACTGGTGCGGGAACTGGCGCGCAAGGCGGAAGAGGATGCCGGCTTACCGGCAGGCAATGGCGCTGTGGGCGCGGCCACTTTCCGCGACGCCAGCGGCTTGGGCCGCAAGCGGGCGATCCAGGTCTTGGAATTCTTCGACCGCGTCGGTTATACTCGCCGTGTTGGCAATGGGCATCTATTGCGCCCGCAGGCGTCGTGGTCCTACACCGCAGCCCCAACAGCTAGCTCAGGCACCGCGGAAAGCACACTCATCCGGTGATGTGGCCGGGCTTCAAACCCGGTGGAGGGCGTCAGACGTTCTCCCGTAGGTTCGACTCCTACTGTTTTCCGCCACTTGTTTTTCTCGCCATCCTCCCCTCGCATGATGATCCCGGCGTTGGCCCTGAGCCACGTTACGGAAAAATAATGGTTTAACTGACAACCTTTGGCCATGGCCGGCGGGGGCCGATGGTACCATCCTGCAGGTGCAGGGCTGCGTATCCCCTGTGGTAGAAGAAGGCAAGCATGAAACAAGCAAGCATGGCATGGCTGCTGGCGGCGCTGTTGCTGCCGGCGGCGGCCGGGGCGGCGGGCCTGCGCATCGTCGGCGAGCATTTGCCGCCGTCGAGCATGATGGAAGGCAATGTCGTCGTGGGACGCGAAACGCTGAAGGTGCGTGACATCATGGCGCGCGCCGGCATCGGCTATACGATGGAACTGCTGCCGTGGAAGCGCGCGTATGCGCAGGCGCTGCGCGAGCCTGACACCTGCATCTTTTCCACCACGCGCACGCAAGAGCGCGAAGCGCAATTTCGCTGGATCGGCCCCCTCAACGAAGCGGAGTGGATACTGTATGGCCTGGCCGAGCGGCATCTGGCGCTGCGCACCCTGGCCGATGCGCGCGGCCTGGTGATCGGCACGGTGCTGGGCGACGCGCGCGACGACTACCTGCGCCAGCACGGCATGAACGTGGCGCCTGTCACGCAGGAGTGGATCAATCCGCAAAAGCTGCTGCTCGGGCGCATCGACCTGTGGGCAGTCGGCCTGGCGGTGGGCAGCAAGCCTTTCGTCGGCAAGGAATGGGAAGGCAAGGTGGTGCCCCTGCTGACTTTCAACCGCGTGCAGACTTACCTGGCCTGCAACCTCAAGGTGCCCGAGGCGCAGGTGGCGGCGATGCAGCGCGCGGCAGCGGCCATGCGCCGCGACGGCAGCATGGCGCGCGAACAGCTGCGCTGATTCAGCGCATCGACTTAACTCTCCAGCCACTGGCGCACGCAGTTGCGTCCTTCGCGCTTGGCCTGGTACAGGGCCTGGTCCGCATGGCTGTAGGCCGTTTCGAACGGCGTGCCGGCGCGGTTCCAGCTCAGGCCCACGCTGATGGTGATGGCGCGCGTGATGGGCGCCGCATGGCGCTGGCTGCCGACCGTCTCGCAGATGCGCTGCGCCACTTGCGCCGCTTCGTCGCGCGAGGAGGTGGGCCAGACGACGGAAAACTCTTCGCCGCCGACCCGGCCGATGGCCGTTTCCTGTCCCAATAATCCTTTCAAACAGTCGACCACGGCCTGGATCACGCCGTCGCCGGCCGGGTGGCCGAAGTCGTCGTTGACTTGCTTGAACAGGTCGATATCGAGCACGATCAGCGCCATGTCACCCTGCGCCAGGCAGCGCGAGGCGTGGTCGATCACGGCGCCGCGGTTCAGGGCGCCCGTCAGCGGGTCGTGCGTGGCGCGGTATTCGAGCTGGCCGGCCAGGGTTTGCAGCTGGCGGTTCAGCAGATGCATGTCGCGCTCGGCGCGGTCGCTGCGGCCGATCAGGCGGCGCGTCTCGCGCATCAGCCGCTCGTAGTGAACGATCAGTTCACCGAGCACGCGCCGTTGTTCCGCGCCCGAGGCGTTGGCGTCGGCGTGCATGCGGCGCGCGGCGGCCAGCGCTGCCGCTTCCACGGTGAACAGGTCGGGCTCCAGGCCGGACTCGGAGATGGCGGCGCGCATGCCCTAGCTGCCCTGCACGGGATGGTCGTGGAAGTCGAGGGCCGTAAAATCCTGCTGCAGCTCCTGGCCGAATTCCAGGATGGTGTCGTCGTCCTCGTCGTGATACCAGTTCAGGCGCACCTGGTTGCCGTCCACGGCCGCCTGGTTCAGGGTGTCGAACAGGGTAAACAGCATCTTCGTGCTGGAGCTGTTGAAGTAGGCCAGCGAGACGTTGACGGTGATGGCAGCTTCGCGGCAGCCTTCCAGATAGGCGCGCACGGCGGCGATCAGCGGACCATAGAAGGCGGCCGCGTTTTCCGGATACGACTCGCCCTTGATCGACAGGGTGTGCTGCTCGAAACGGAAGTCGATTTCGGGCGAACTCGGGGTCGCGGCGATGAACAGTGGTGACGGTAATTGCATATGCTTTCCTGAGTCGGCTCTTTCAAATGATGGCTTTGATGCAGAAGATGGTGTGGCCAGGTTCCTGTGGGTCCTGGACGAATTCGAATTCCAGCGGCTCGCTGGCATCGCGCGCCATGGTGAGAAAACCCAGGCCCGCGCCCTTGCTGTCCGATGGCGCTTCCTCGCGCAGGGCCTTCTTGTAGGCGAGGCGGATTTCTTCCATCGTCATCGTGTGCAGCGGTTCCAGGCGGGCGCGGATCTGCGCCACGTTGTCGGTCGAGACGGGGTTGGCGCACAGCAGAAAAAAGCTGTCGCCGCGCGTGCCGATGCAAAACGAGCCGCGCCGCATCTGCTGGTCCAGCTGCGCATCGGGCGTCAGGCTGTCGGCTGAATAATGCATGATGTTTTGCGACATCTCGATGAACGAGGAAAAGATGCGCCGCCGGGTGGGCCCGGCCGCGCCGGCCGTATCGAGGCGCGCCTTGATGGTTTCGGAAATGGCGCTCACCACGTGCTGCGAGAAATAGCCCACGTAAAAAAAGATGATGTTGCGCTTGCGGGCCACATCCCAAAACTCGTTGAATTCTTCGTACAGCACGTGCGTGCTCCTGGCTAGCCGGTGACCCGGTGTCTTGTTGATAAGGTGGCTCGATGGCGCCCAGACTACAGGCGGAAACAGAAAAAGGTCAGGTCGTCGCGGCGTGGCTGTTTTCCCTGCCAGGCGGCGCTGTCCTGCAGCAGGGCCGCCGCCACGTCGCCGGCCGGAGCGTCGCGCCGCGCCAGCAGCTGTTCGCGCATGCGCCGCTTGCCGTAGGCGATGTCGCGCGCGCCGCCGATCTGGTCGAGCAAGCCGTCGGTGGTGAGGAACAGCAGGCTGCCGGCGGGAATGTCGGGTGTCTCGTTGTGCCAGCAGTAGCCGGCCGGCGTGTCAACGTAGCCCACGCCCATGCGCGCGCCATCGATGGCGCGCACGGCTTCTTCGCCCGGCGCCACCACGTAGAGCGCCAGTTTCGCCCCTGCGAAACGCAGGCTGGCGCTGGCCGTGTCGTAGCATAAAAAGGCGCAATCCATGCCGTCGTTCGAGCCGGCGTGGCCGGTGGCCGCGCCGCTGTCGGCGCCGTCCTGGCCCAGCAGGGTCTTGATGGCGCGGCTGACGGCGCCGATCAGGGCGGCCGGATCGCGCGGCCCCCGTTCGCGCAAGGCCTGGCTCAGGGCCGACGAGGCGATCAGGGTCATGAAGGCGCCCGGCACGCCGTGGCCCGTGCAGTCGGCGATGGCGGCGAACCAGCCCCCTTCGTGGCGTTCGAAAAAGTAGAAGTCGCCGCCGACGACGTCGCGCGGCTGCCATTCCAGGTGCGCGTCGGGCAGGGTGGCGCGCAATTCCGCATCGGAGGTGCGCAGCAGCGCGCGCTGGATCACGCTGGCGTAATCGATGCTGTGCATGATCTGCCGGTTCTTTTCCGCCTGCATGGTGGCCACCACGTTCATCAGCTGCAGGCCGAAGCCCACGCCGGCCAGCGCGCCATCCTCGGTGATGATGAAGCCGTCGGCCAGCGCCTTCTCTCCCGCTTCCACGGCGCGGAAGGTGAGGTCTTCGATGCTCATGGCGCCATCGACGATCAGCGGTTCCTTGTCCATGAAGGCGATGCAGCTCTTCTTGCCGTACACCTCGTGATAAAAGGGCTTGGACATCTGCGACATGAAGATATTGCGGCTGATCAAGCCGATCGGCTTTTGCTGTTCCGTGACGGGCAGGCTCATCATGTCACGCCGTTCCGTGAACAATTCCAGCACGGCGAAGTTGCTGGCGTCGGCCTGCACGGATTCCGTGGGAACGCACAGATCAAGCGCCACGGACGTGCGATAACGGGGAAGATGCAATCGAGAAGCGTTGAACTCCACAGCGGCTACCTTTACATGACGATCGGACCTTTGTTGTCGCGAGAGCAAGGCGACTGACAAACAGGCAATATCATCATGGTAGCCGCTGAATATGACGGCTTGATTACCGGCTTGTCAAAACCGTATGCAAGATGGCTGCATGGCAATCCGTTGCCGGGCTTACAGACGCCTGGCCAGCGCCTGTGCCTGCTCCAGCCAGCGCGCGCGCTGCGTGCCGGTGGAATCGATCATGGGGCCGAAGCAGGCCACCTTGACCGGCTTGACGCCGCAAAATTCCAGGGTCGTCTTGCGCAGCTGGTGAATGCCGGGCATGTGGTAGACCCAGCGGAAATACCAGGGCGGCGTGTCCATCGCCACCAGCAGCTGCGCCGTGCGGCCCTTCAGCAGCTGGGCGGGAAAGGCCTTGCCCGGGCGGTATTTGAAGGCAAAGCCGGGCAGGAAGATACGGTCGACAAAACCTTTCAGCAGGGCCGGCGCGCCGCCCCACCAGATCGGGTAGGCGAACACCAGGTGTTCGGCCCAGCTGATGGCTTCCTGCGCGGCCAGCAAGTCTGGCTCCAGCGGCTGTACCTGGCGGTAGCCTTCATGCAGGTTCTGGTCGAAGTCCAGCTGGCCCAGGCGCAGTTCGCGCACGGTATGGCCTGCGCTGCGGGCCGTGGCGGCGTAGGCCTCGGCCAGGGCGGCGCAGAAACTGTCGCTGGAGGGATGGCCGAGGAGAATTAAAATGCGCTTGGGTGTCGTCTTGGTCATGATGCAGGCTGTCCGTTAAAGAAGAGCTTGCATGCTAAAGCCTGCCCCTGGGGGCAGAGTCAAGCGCGCAGTGTCAGGCTGCCTGCAGTTGCTGGCGCGCCAGGCAGTCGCGGATTTCCGTGTCGATGTCGGCCAGCTGCGCGTCGAGCTGGCGCAGGCGGGCGATATCCTGCCGCACCTGCGCGCGCTTGGCGTCAATGTGCCGCGACAGGGCGGCCCAGTCCGTATCGTCGCCGGCCAGGACGGGCAGCAGTTCGGCCAGGCGGAAGCCCAGGACCTGCGCCTGGCGTATCAGTTTGACCTGCGCCAGGTCTTGCTGCGTGTAGACGCGATAGGCGCCGGAACGGCGCACGTCGCCCAGCAAGCCCAGCGCTTCATAGTGGCGCAAGGCCTTGGGCGAGGTGCCCGCCAGGCGGGCGATTTCTCCGATGTACATGCTTGTCCCTTGTTGAGCTGCGGCGCACGCAGTGTAGCGCAGGTGGCTTTTCAGGCGCTACCTTCCGCGCTGCCTCAGGAGGCTTTGCGCGGCGGGACTTTCTTCGCCGTGCACTCGGCGCAGGTGCCGTACAGCGACAGCGCGTGCTCGTGCAGCACGAAGCCCCGTTCGGCGGCGATCTCGTTCTGGCGCAGTTCGATGCCTTCGTCAACGAATTCATCGACCTTGCCGCATCCCGTGCAGACCAGGTGGTCGTGGTGCTGGCCTTCATTGAGTTCGAAGACGGCGTGGCCCGATTCGAAGTGCCGGCGAAACAGAATGCCGGCCTCGGCAAACTGCATCAGTACGCGGTAGATGGTGGCCAGGCCCACGTCGATCTTTTCGGCCAGCAAGAGTTTGTAGACATCGTCCGCACTCAGGTGCTTGATCGTGCCTTCCTGGAACAGCTGCAGAATCCGCAAGCGGGGGATGGTCACTTTCAAGCCCGATTCACGCAGTTCCCTCAATATATCCATGTCTCCCATTCCTTTTTGTAGTCGCTGAGCGAGGTAAGCCATTATATCGCAAATGATAATCATTACCATTCTCATGTGTGCACTGGAAATAGTATGCTGCAGGGGCCGGCGGCAATCCAGTGACATCGGCGCAAGTAACCATTGCGCGGCGCGCAACTTGTCTCAGCATTGCGCGGCTGGCTGGCCGCTGAAATAGGGGACCTTGCATCCGGTCACGCTGCATTGCCGCATTTTCTTGACTTGGGCAAAGGAAAAAATCCGTCTAGTGATGCCATCTAGCACTATTTGATGTGGATCAAAGTTTTTGTTGCACTGCACTCTTAGACTTCGCAGCGTTACTTAACGACAAAAAGAGGGAACTAGAATGAAAAAGTCCGCAACTGCAGCAGCAATCGTCCTGGCCGCCATCGGCGCCTTCGCCGGCAACGCAATGGCGCAGGAAAGCCCATGGCTGGTCCGTGCCCGCGCCGTGCACATCGATCCGGCCAACAAATCTGCTCCTGTTGGTGGCGTCGGCGCATCCGACCTTATTCACGTCAGCAGCAAGACGATTCCTGAAATCGATATTTCGTATTTCTTCACGCCTAACATCGCTGCCGAGCTGATCCTGACGTATCCGCAAAAGCATGACGTTACCTTGTCCGGCACGAAGATCGGTACTTTCAAGCATTTGCCGCCGACCCTGTCGCTGCAATATCATTTCATGCCTGAAAAACAGTTCAGCCCATACGTGGGTGCCGGCGTGAACTACACGAATATCTCGGATGTGAAATTGCTGAACGGCGCAGGCCGCCTGGAGCATGACAGCTGGGGCTACTCGCTGCAAGCCGGTGTCGACTACAAGCTGGACAAAAACTGGTCGCTGAACTTCGACATCAAGAAAGTACAGATCCGCAGCGACGTACTGGCCGGCGGCGCCAAGATCAGCGAAGTCAAAGTCGATCCTATCCTGATCGGCGTAGGCGTCGGCTACCGCTTCTAAATAGTGATGGCGCCCGCAAGGCGCGGACAATAAAAAAGGACGGCCTTGGCCGTCCTTTTTACGTTTGGTGCACGCCGTTTATTTTTTCAGCGTCTTTTCCAGCGCCAGCTGGTAGTCCGTCTTTTCGTAGCCGGCCAAATACTTGTTCGTCGCGTCGAGGAAGGCGCGCGAGCGGTAGGCCGCTTCCAGGTCCTTGACCCATGGTTTACCCTTGTCGGCCGTGCGGATGGCGACCAGGTTGATGTAGCTGTCCGAGATCTTTTCCACGCTCAGGGCCGAGGTCAGCTTCATGCCGGCGGCCAGGGCGAAGTTACCGTTCACAAAGGCGTAGTCGGCATCGGCCAGCGAACGTGGCAGCTGCGCCGCTTCCAGCGGCACCAGTTTCAGCTTCTTCGGGTTCTCCAGCACGTCGCGTTCGGACGCGCGCAGCGGATCAACGTTCGGTTTGAGCTTGATCCAGCCCATCTTGGCCAGCATCACCAGCGCGCGCGCCTGGTTGGTAGGATCGTTCGGCATGGTGATGGTGGCGCCGTTCTTGACTTCGGCCAGGGTTTTCTGCTTGCCGCCGTACAGGCCGATCGGCATGGTCGGCACGGTGATCAGGGCGCTCAATGGCAGCTTGTTATCGGTGGCGAACTTGGTCAGGTAGACGATGTGCTGGAACACGTTGGCGTCCAGCGACCCTTCGGCCAGCGCGTAGTTCGGCTGCACGTAGTCGTTGAATTCCACGATCTTGACCTTGTAGCCCTGTTTTTCCAAGATAGGCTTGATGCCCAGCTTCAGCTGGTCGGAATACGGGCCGGAGCTGGTGCCGATGACGAGTTCTTTCGGGTCCTTGGCATGGGCGGCGGTGGCGAAGGCCAGGCTGGCGGCGGCCAGGAGCAAATTACGGCGAAGGTGGTTCATGCAGGTCCTTGTTTCTGAATTTGAATTAACGTTTGTCGAGGCGCTTGGCGATGCGCGTGCCGGCGAACTGGATGGTTTGCACCAGCACGATCAGGATGGCCACGGTGGCGACCATGATGTCCGTCTCGAAGCGGTAGTAGCCGTAACGGATGGCCAGGTCGCCGATACCGCCGCCGCCCACCACGCCGGCCACGGCCGAATACGACAGGAAGCTGATCGACAGCACGGTCAGCGCCAGCACCAGGCCGGAGCGCGCTTCGACCAGCAGCACGCGGAAGATGATCTGCATTTCCGACGCGCCCATGGCGTGCGCCGCTTCGATCACGCCACGCGGCACTTCGCGCAGGTTCTGTTCCACCAGGCGCGCCAGGTAGGGAATGGCGGCGAACGACAGCGGCACGCTGGCCGCCAGCGGGCCGATCGAGGTGCCCGCGATGATGCGCGTAAACGGCGTCAGGGCGACGAGCAGAATGATGAAGGGGAAGCTGCGCACGGTATTCACCAGCCAGCCGAGGATCGTCGACAGCGGGCGGTTTTCCAGCGACTGGCCTTCCGAGACGAGGAACAGCAAAATGCCCAGCGGGCCGCCGATCAGGATAGCGGCGGTCAAGCCGATGCCCAGCATGGTCATGGTCTGGCCCAGCGCTACCCAGATTTCCGGCAGCAGCTTGACGACGTTATTGATCGATTCTTCAAACATGTGTTGCATCCTTCCATGCGGTGGCTTCAAACGCCTCGGTGCCGTAATACGCCAGCTCGCGTCCCAGCGCCGTCTTGCGCGGAGAGGCCGTGTCGCTCAAGTCGAATTGTTCGGCGATGGCGCCGTTTTCCACGACGGCCACGCGGTTGCAGATGGCGCCCAGCACCGACAGCTCGTGGCTGACGATGACGATGGTCACGCCGAGGCGCGCATTGATGTCGCGCAGGGTGTCGAGCAGGGCGCGCGTCGTTTCCGCGTCCAGCGCGGACGTCGGCTCGTCGCACAGCAGCACGTCGGGGTGGCTGGCCAGGGCGCGGGCGATCGCCACGCGCTGTTTCTGCCCGCCGGACAATTGCGCCGGATAGCTGTGCAGCTTGTCGGACAGGCCGACCAGCGCCAGGCATTCCTCGACTCTGGCGGCGATCTGCTCGCCCTTGGTCGTGCCGTGGATTTTCAGGGGGAAGGCGACGTTGTCGAAGACGCTGGCGTTTTGCAGCAGGTTGAATTGCTGGAAAATCATGCCGATATTCTGGCGCGCGTCGCGCAGCTCGCTCTTGCCCAGGCGGGTCAGTTCGCGCCCGGCCACGGTAATGGTGCCGCTGTCGGGGCGCTCGAGCAGGTTAATCAGGCGCAGCAGGGTCGATTTGCCGGCGCCGCTCTTGCCGATCAGGCCGAAAATATCACCGGGATAGACTTCCAGCGTGACCGATTTGACCGCGTGGAATTGTTCGCCCTTGGGCAGCGCGAAGGTCTTGTTCGCGCCATCGATGCGAATCACCGGCGTACGGTGTGGTGTGGTCATGCAGTGTTTCCTTTTTTATTGGACCGTCACAGGCTTGCTTGCAGGGGCCAAATCGCCCAGCCTGTTACGTCGGTTGCGTAGTATACCTCCGATCGTGTTATTACTCCTACGACAGAATCTTGCTTTGAATATGCAAATAATGTCTATGCGACTGTTTTCAAGTGAAAAAAGCGGGAAAGCGGCGTTCTTGCCGAATTTAATCGCGTGGACTGGCGTGGCGGAGCCACATCTTGGTGAAAAGTTCGACGCGCCCTGTGCAGGCATCGCGGTGATTTTATGTGCGGTTCGGCTCAGTTGCCGTTTTTTCGTCGCGGGCAGGGCCGTTTACTGCCTGCGATTGTCCTCTTCACGGGCAGATTCTGCTCCGCTGGCCGCAGGACCTTCGGGACGGCGCAACAGGTAGATGAGCACGGCGAGCTCCATGGCGCCCACCATGGCGATGACCCACCACGGCGGATGGCCGAGGCACATGGCGACGAAGCCGATGGCCATGCCCAGGCAAGCCATGGCCTTGCCGCGCCGCGACACGGCGCGGTGTTCGCGCCACTGGCGCAGCGATGGGCCGAAGCGCGGATGGTGCAGCAGCCAGTGCTCGAGGCGCGGCGAGGCGCGGCTGAAGCAGGCCAGGGCGAGGATCAGGAAAATCGTCGTCGGCATGACGGGCAGCATGGCGCCGATGATCCCCAGCAGCACCATCAGGGCGCCGGCAGCGGTCCAGGCCCAGCGGCGCAGGCGCGCGCCGTGCGCTTCGCGCAGGGAAGCCTGGGCGTGCGGCTCGCCCATCAGGCGAGGGCGCCGGCTGTCAGGCCCTGGCTGCGGGGCGGGGAAACGATGGGCTGTGCGTTCAAGGTGTGCGTATCGTGGCGGGTGGCCGTCATGTTTTTCTGCCGTATGTGCTGCGCTATTATGGAGGAATCAAGGCGAAGCTGCAGGCTTGCCGGGGCCGCAATGATAACAATCCTGCAGGGTAATAACAAGAATCATTCTCATTTGCGGCCTGGTCTGAGGCGCCGGATAACGCTGGATATTTTTGGCAATGCAGACAATAATCGGCAACAGAAGACGTTGTCGTGGACATCCTTACCGTTATTATCGATTTTTTCGATGCTAACTAGGTATATTTTCCGTTTTACATCGATCTTCATGCCATGCATAATCTGTTGCAACTGAAGCCAGACAATCAGCCGCAGCGCTTCCCGCCTGCCGCCGGTTGCGGTTTTGACATCCTCCACTCCAAACAGGAATTTACAATGAAAAAACTGCTCGCTTTTATCGCCGCCGCCGGCTTCTCGCTGTCCGCCTTTGCCGCTCCGGAAGTCTATGTCATCGATGGCAGCCATACTTTCCCCCGTTTCGAATACACCCACATGGGTTTCTCGACGCAGCAAAGCCGTTTCAATAACACCACCGGCAAGGTCACCCTGGACCGCGCCGCCAGGACGGGTGCCGTCGAAGTGCTGATCGACACCAAGTCCGTCGATACGGGTTCGACCCTGTTCAACTCGCACATCCAGGGCGAAGACTTCCTCGACACGGCCAAGTATCCCGTCGCCACGTACAAATCGACCAGGTTCAATTTCGACGGCGACAAGCTGGCCTCCGTGGAAGGCAACCTGACCCTGAAAGGCGTGACCAAGCCAGTGACCCTGACCGTCACCTCGTTCAATTGCGCACCGCACCCGATGCTGAAAAAAGACGCGTGCGGCGCCAACGCCACGGCCAAGATCAAGCGCTCGGAATTCAACGCCGGCAAATATGCGCCGGCCGTCAGCGATGACGTGACCCTGACGTTTGCGATCGAAGCCATCAAGCAGTAATCGTTGGCTGCATGACGTAAAAAATGGCGGCGGACTTCGGTCCGCCGCCATTTTTTTTGAGTGGCGGTAGGTCGGATTAGCGCGGCAACGCCGCGCGTAATCCGACATGAGCCGCCTGCAATGTGTCGGATTACGCGGCGTGCC
>NZ_JBXAJE010000002.1:0-97652 GCF_058796955.1 Janthinobacterium sp. GW823-FHT03B06 | reverse complement strand
TGCCTCCTGCCCATATTTTGGATGGTGGTAGGTCGGATTAGCGCGGCAACGCCGCGCGTAATCCGACATGAGCCGCCTGCAATGTGTCGGATTACGCGGCGTGCCGCTCATCCGACCTACGCGGGCTTTCACGCCAGGTGATGTGCCTCCTGCCCATATTTTGGATGGTGGTAGGTCGGATTAGCGCGGCAACGCCGCGCGTAATCCGACATGAGCCGCCAACAAGGTGTCGGATTACGCGCTTCCCGCGCTAATCCGACCTACATGGGTTGCATCGCCTTTACGCCAGGTGATGCACTTCCTGCTGCCCATACACGGGCGTGTTCAACCCTTCCATGCGCGCCTTCAGCTGCAGCGACAGGTATTGCGAATAATGGCGCGACTGGTGCAGGTTACCGCCGTGGAACCACAGCGCTTGCTGCTGCGTGGGTTTCCACATATTGCGCTGTTCTCCCTCCCACGGGCCCGGGTCCTTCGTCGTGGCCGAACCGAGGCCCCACACCTTGCCCACTTTATTCGCCACCTCGGGCGAGATCAGGTCGGCCGCCCAGCCGTTCATGGAGCCGTAGCCGGTGGCGTACACCACGAGGTCGGCGGGCAGCTCCGTGCCGTCGGACAGCACGATGGAATGGGCTTTCAGTTCCTGCACGCCGACCCCGCTTTTCAGCTTGATCTTGCCCTCGGCGACCAGCTCGGAGGCGCCCACGTCGATGTAGTAGCCGGAGCCGCGGCGCAGGTATTTCATGAACAGGCCCGAATCGTCGTCGCCGAAATCGAGCATGAAGCCGCGTTCTTCCAGGCGCGCATAAAAGTCCGCGTCGCGTTCGCGGATGGCCTTGAAGACGGGCTTCTGGAAGTCGGCAAGGATCTTGTACGGAATCGAGGCGAACGTCAGGTCCGCCTTGGCCGTCGTCATGCCAGCCGCCAGCGCCCGTTCCGAATACAGGTCGCCCAGCGCCAGGTCCATCAAGGAATCGGACTTGACGATGTGCGTCGACGAGCGCTGCACCATGGTCACGTCCACGCCCGCTTCCCACAGGGCGGCGCAGATATCGTGCGCGGAATTGTTCGCGCCGATGACGACCACCTTCTTGCCGGCATACGCGTCCGGTCCCGGATGCTGCGACGAGTGCTGCTGCTCGCCCTGGAACACGTCCATGCCCTTGAACTTCGGCATGTTCGCCTTGCCCGACATGCCCGTCGCCAGCACCAGCTGCTGCGGCTTCAGGGTGACGGGCTGGCCATCGCGCAGCACCTGCACCGTCCACTCGCCGCTGGCTTCGTTGAAGCTGGCCGATTCGCATGACGTCGAGCCCCAGTAGTTCAGCTCCATCACCTTGGTGTACATTTCCAGCCAGTCGCCGACCTTGTCCTTCGGCGTGAAGACGGGCCAGTTGTCGGGGAAAGGGATGTACGGCATGTGGTCGTACCAGACGGGGTCGTGCAGGCACAGCGATTTGTAGCGCTTGCGCCAGCTGTCGCCGGGACGGGCGTTTTTCTCGATGATGATGGTGGGGACGTTCAATTGCCGCAGGCGCGCGCCCAGCGCGATGCCGCCCTGGCCGCCGCCGATGATGACGCAGTAGGGCTGGCGCGCGTAGCCCAGTTCGGCCTTTTCCTGTTCGCGGTGCTCCAGCCAGCTGCTGCGGTTGGTGCGCGCCCCGTGTTCGGCGCCCATGGGCCGCCGGCCGCCCTTGGCTTCCTCAAAACCCTTCAATTCGCTCATGGTGGTGAGCAGGGTCCAGATCTTGCCGTCGCGGATGCGGATGAAGCCCACGCCGCGCGCCACGTTCGTTTCCACCGTGATCCAGCTTTGCAGCACGCCGCCCGCTTCCACCGCATGTTCGCCGTCGGCGATGCGGATGGCAACCGGCTGCACGGCGCCCAGCTGGGCGGTCAGCATGGCGGCGATCTGCCCGCAGCCTTCCAGGGTTTTCAGGTTCCAGGTAAACAGCACCAGGTCGCGCCAGTAGCCATCCTGTTCGAACAGCTGTGCGGCACCCGTGCCGTCGCTGGCGCGAAGACAGCCTTCGAGCTGCTCCAGGATGCCGGCCACGGCCAGGTCGTGCGGGTTGATTTCGGTTTGCATCGTGTCTCCTCCAAGTCTGCTGACTTTATGATGGGATGCGGCTGTGTTGCCGCTGACGATGTTGTAACACTGGCGTTCCGGCCCCGCATTCCGCAGCGCAGCATGGCGGAATATGAGACGGAAATCTCAGCTTGCCGGATGCCTTACTGGCGGTGCGGCGGCACGATGTGCAACTGCTTGATGCGCCGGTACAGGGTGGCGCGCGAGACGCCCAGCATGGCGGCCGCCTGCAGCGGGCGCCACTTGGCGGCGTTCATGGCGTTGACGATGCGCGTGCGCTCGGCCAGCTCCGGCGGCGTGCAGGCCGGCGCGTCCTGCGTCACGGGGGCCGCGTTCTTGATGCGTACCCGCGCGCTGGCCTGGCGCAGCGGCGCGCGCACGCGCGCGTGCAGCCAGGTGCTGCCGCCGGCCAGGCGCAGCGACAGCAGATTGTGTCCCGTACGCGCATCGAACAGCCGTTCGGCGCGCACTTCCAGCACCTCGGCGACGGGGCGGGGAAGGGCGTCCAGGCCCCCGATGACGTCGCGCGCGCAGCGGTTGGCGGCGACGATGTCGCCATGCTCGTCGATGGCGAGCAGCATCTCCGGCTGCACTTCCACGAAGTGGCGGTTGCGGTGCGCCAGCAGGATGCAGCAATGGCCATAGGAGGTGAGAAAAAAGCCGTCCTCGATCAGGGTCGCGCCCTGGCGCACCAGCTGTTTGACCAGGCGCTGGCTGTCGCGCGCATCGGGCGAATTCAAGGCCGAGGCATCGAGCACGCCGATCAAGTCGCCGTGCGGTGAAAAGATCGGTGCGGCGCTGCAGGTCAGGCCCGTGAAGGCGGCGCGGAAGTGGTCGGTCTTGTGCACGGTGATGGCTTCCTGGTCGAGCAGCACGGAGGCGATGCCGCACGTGCCTTCTTCCTCCTCCGACCAGCACGAGCCCGGGTACAGGCCCGCCTTCTTGAATTCCTTGCGCTGGTCCGTGTCGACCGCGTAGTCGATCGTCACGCCGCGCGCGTTGGCGAGGATGACGCAGTAGCCCGCTTCGCGCACCATGGCGTGCAGGCGCGGCAGGCACTGGCCGGTGGAGCGCAGAAAATTTTCCTCGGACTGCTGGATGGCGCGCAGTTCGGCGCCCGTCAGGATGCGCGGCCCCGTGGTGGACGCGGGATCGAGCCGGTAGTCGTCCAGCGAGCGCCGGTACGACGACGCCAGTCTGGCCGTATCGGCGCCAGGATTGACGACGCGGCCGGCGATCAGGTCGCGCACGCGCTCGATATGGCTGGTCTGGCGGACGTAGGGCATGGCGCTCTCCGGTGTCTCGGTATCTGCTTTATGGTATTTCGTTTGTAGCACGAAGCCCCGGATGGCGCATCCTGCGCTGCAGCATGGGCTGCCGTGAGACGTTCGTCTCAACGCCTGGCGCCGCACAGTAGGATGCTTTACAACAATAAAAAAGAGCATCTCTGATAACATCCGTTCAAATCTGAGGTCAGCTATCGCAAGGGATACCTATGACAACGCAAGCGATGTTCCCCGTGCGCAGCTCACTCATCCTGGCCCTGCTGGGCTGGAGCGCCGCCTGCGCCGCCGCCGGCCAGCTCGATCCCGATGGCCAGAGCAGCATGGAAAAAGAGGTAGCCCGGCGCGCCGCCGTTGAACCGGCCATGGCCGCCGGCTGGCAAATGACGCGTTCCGTGGAAGCGGGCGTGCAGGTGGCCGGCGAGAGCAATCTGTTCTGGAAGCTGTCGAATACGCCGGCGCGCAATCCCGGCTTCGATTTCAATCCCTACTGGTACGAGTTCTATGTCAAGCCGGCGCTCGGTTTCAAGCGCAACCTGGGCGACGGCAAGCAGCTGTATGCGCGCGTGTCCGCCGTCGGCTCGGGCACCTTGCGCCACGATCCGTTTGGCGCGGGCGACACGGGCCGCATCTCGATCGAGGAATTCGTCGCCGGCATCCGCATGCCGCTCGGCGGCACGCGCGCCATGGTCGATGTGTCGGCCGGCGCGCAGAATTTCACGCTGGGTACCGGCATGCTGATCGCCAATGGCGGCTCGAACGGCTTTGACCGCGGCGCGCTGAAACTGGGGCCGCGCAAGGCTTTCCAGAATTCCGTGGTGGCCAGAATAAGCCAGGACGCGTTCAGCGCCCAGGCGTTTTATCTCGACCCGAATGAAAATCCCGACAACGATAGCGGCACGCGCGTCGTCGGCGTTGACGTCAGCTACGCGCCCGCGAACGACCGCAAGGCCGGCGTCGCGTATGGCAAGGTGCCCCGTTCGCATGCGGCGTATCCGCTGGCGGCGCCAGGCGGCATCGGCGCACCGCTGGCCGTGCCTGACGGCCGCAAGGACTTGCAGTTCGTGTATGGCTACGCGCGCGTTCCCGTGCTGCCCACCGTGCTGTCGAAAGGCTGGTTCGGCGTCGATGCCGCGCGCGAGTGGAATACGCGCGAGCCGATGCGGGCCTGGGGCTGGCGCACGGAAGGGGGCTTTTCGCTGCCCGACGTGGCGTGGACGCCGAAGTTCACGCTTGGCTACCAGAGCTTTTCCGGTGACGATCCGCGCACGGCGCGCAATGAGCGCTTCGATCCGCTGTTCTTCGAAGGCACGCCGGGCGCCTGGGCTTCGGGCAGCAAGGCGACCTGGGTCTTCGTCAATGCCAACGTGAATGCGCTGCAGGCCACCATCGAGCTGCACCCGACGCCGAAGGACACCGTGACCGCCTACCTGGCCCAGGTGCGGGCCAACCAGATGGGCAGCCCGCTGCAGTTCGGCCAGGCCACGCGCCTCGATGTGCCGGGCGGCGCGCCCGTGGTGATCGCCGGCGTGCTGCGCCCGATGCTGGCCAACGATGTCTTCGTCAAATACGTGCGCGTGGTGAACCCGAATACCTACCTGACCCTGGGCTTCAGCGCCTCGTTCGCGCAGTCGGGCGTGAACCAGCTGGTGAATGGTCAGGCCAGGACCTGGACGGGATGGCTGGCGAACGTGGTATGGGTTTATTAAATATTCTGTCTATCAAGGAGAGCATCGCATGAACGATTTTCCCAGCATGAAACGCTTGGCCCTGGCCGCCGCCTGCCTGGCGCTGTCCGCCGGCGCCCACGCGGCCGAGGCGACGGCGCCGCTGTCGGCCGCCGCCAGCGATCCGGCCGCATTGCAATGGATGGTGGGCGCGCCGCCGCCGGCCGACAAGATCATCCGTTTCGACGATGGCAGCTATTTCAATTTCCCGCAGCTGCGCTGGAGCGTGTCGCACTTCCGCCAGCTGATGCCGACGGTGGACGTCTCGCGCGGCTTGAAGGCACCCGTGCCCTTGAAACGCGCGCTGCGCACGGATATCGACAGCCTGCGCTTCACGCCTCTGGGGGCGAAGGAAACGATGACCTGGGAGCAGTCGCTGGGCGCCAACTACACGGACGGCATCGTGGTGCTGCACCGGGGCCGCATCGTGTATGAGCGTTACCTCGGCGTGCTCAAGGAAAGCGGTCAGCACGGCGCCATGTCCGTGACGAAGTCCGTCATGGGCACCCTGGGCGCGGCGCTGGTGGCCGAAGGCAAGCTCGATCCGGGCAAAAAAGTGGCCGATTACGTGCCGGAACTGGCCAAGTCCGCCTTTGGCGACGCCACCGTGCGCCAGGTGCTCGACATGACCACGGGCCTGAAATTCAGCGAAGATTATGCGGACCCGAAAGCGGAAGTGTGGCAGCACGCGGCGGCCGGCAGCCCGCTGCCCAAGCCCAAGGATTACACGGGGCCGCGCAGCTATTTCGAGTACCTGCAAACGGTGCAGCACGAGGGCCGGCATGGCGAGGCGTTCGGCTACCGCACGGTCAATTCCGACGTGCTGGGCTGGATCATCGCCCGTGTCACGGGGCAGAACGTCAACGACTACCTGTCCGAGCATGTCTGGCAAAAGCTGGGCGCCGAGCAGGATGCCTACATGACGGTCGATTCGACGGGCACGCCGTTTGCCGGCGGCGGCCTGAATGCGGGCTTGCGCGACCTGGCCCGCTTCGGCGAAATGCTGCGCAACGATGGCCGCTACAACGGCCAGCAGATTCTGCCCAAGGCAGCCGTCGACGATATCCGCCGCGGCGGCGACAAGCAGCTGTTCGCCAAGGGCGGCTACGATTTGCTCAAGGGCTGGAGCTACCGCGACATGTGGTGGGTCACGCATAACGACCATGGCGCCTACATGGCGCGCGGCGTGTACGGCCAGCGCATCTATGTCGATCCGAAGGCGGAAATGGTGATCGTGCGTTTCGCCTCGACGCCGACGGCGGCCAATGCGGCGAACGACCCGACCACCACGCCGGCCTTCGAAGCGCTGGGCAAGTTGCTGCTGGCCAAGCCGCAGTAGGTCGCCAGCAGTGCGGCTGAACGGGCACAACTGCAATATACTATCCTTTCGTCATCATTTGTTGCTTGAATGATAATTCATGCAGCGCACGCAAGGGGAACGCACCGTGGAAAGCAGCCAGCCGGACCAACCGCGCCCCCCGCTGTGGCGGCGCTTGCTGTGGCCGGTCGCCCAGCTGGGCTCGGCCTTCAAGCTGACGGGCACGCATCTGCTGCATCACGTGATCGGCGCCAGCCTGATCGCCGCGCTGATGCTGGTGCTGGAAGGTTTTCACGTGCTCGAATGGCTCGATGCGGCCATGCTGCGCGCCAGCGCGGAACAGGGGCAACTGCTGAACCGGGGCAAGGACCCGGGCGCCGCCTACCGGCCCGGCATCATCGAAATAGACCAGCCCGCGTTCGAACAGGTGTTCGACGAGCGCGAACCGCTGGAACGCACGCGCCTGGAACAAGTGATCGCCAGCGCCGCAGCGCGCGGCAGCAAGGTGCTGGCCATCGACCTGGACCTGGCGCCGGCCGTGTATGAACAACACAAGGATGGCGAGCGGCCGCTCGACCGCCTGCTCGACCGGCTGGCCGCCGAGGGCCGGAAACTGGTGCTGATCCTGCCCGAACAATCGGATCAGAATGCGAACCTGGCGTGGATACGCGCGCGCTGCGCGGCCGGCATCCACTTCGCCAGCCCGCGGATCCGCGAGCGCATGGGCGCCGTCACGCGTATCGAACTGAAAAGTCCCGTGCTGGCGGCAGTGGCCTTCGAGCTGGCGCACGGCGCCGACGAGCAGGAGCAACAGCAGCCCATGCCGGCCGTCCTGTCCGAGCAAAAGGAAGTGGTGGCGCTGGCCGGCCGCGTGTGCCAGCTGGCGCGGCGCACGGGCAGCGAAAAGGAATTGGCGCGCTGGGCGTTCGAACCCGTCATCCACGGCGACGCCAGGGCGGCGGCGGAACAGAACGCCGTCACCGCGCCGTTTCACCCGGCCGCCGTGGCGCCGGCCTTCCTGAATTCCACGCGCACGCGCGTACAACTGATCGATGGGCAGGCCGGCGTAGCGGCGAATGCACTACGCAAGAACGTCGTGTATATCGGCAGCACCTATGACGTGCGCGACCGCTACACGACGGCCGAAGGCGAGCAGGCCGGCCTGCACCTGCACGCGGCTGCCCACACGTCGCTGGGCATCGGCACGGCCGACGTGAATAAATACGTGGTGTTCGCGGCCGACATCGTCATCGGCGTGCTGCTGGGCTGCCTGTTCGGCGGCCTGTGGACCCTGTACGGCCGCGCCGAGCTGGCCATCGACAAGCGCATGGAAGACCACGATTTCAGCCGCCTGCACCGCGTGGGCACCGTGGCGGAATTCTATGGCATCCGCCTGATGCTGGCGCTGGTGTGGGCTTCGCCGTTCGCCATCGGCGCGCTGGCCATCTACCTGTCGCGCGGCTTGCTTGAGCAGGGTTGGTGGGTCAATCCCGGGCCCCTGATCGCCGGCATGTTCCTGCACGCGATGTCGCTGCGCGACGAAGCCCACCACCCGTACGAGGAAGTGCCGGGCCTGTCCGTATGGGCCCAGCTGCGCCGCACGCATCCGGGCATCGTGCTGGTGCAGGCGCCGCTGGCGCTGCTGCTGTTGATCGTCGCCGTGATCTAGCGCAAACCGTGGCGCCGCGGCGGCGCTAAACTGGGCGCCTTTTTCATATTGCAGGAGGATGCCATGCTGACGGGAGGATGTTTGTGCGGCGAGGTCCGCTATGACGCTGGCGCGGACAGCTTTCATCAAAGCGCCTGCCACTGTTCCGTGTGCCGCCGCGCGTCGGGCGCGCCGTTTGTCGCCTGGTTCAGCGTGCCACGGGCGAACTTTCGCTGGCGGCAGGGGCAAGCCATGTCGTATGCGTCCAGCGTCCATGGCACGCGCAGCTTTTGTCCCCGCTGCGGCACGCAGCTGACCTTTGAAGACAGTGCCTATCCCGATGAAGTCGACGTGACTACCTGCAGCCTGGACAATCCCGAACAGCTGCCGCCGCACAGCCATATCTATACGGGCACGCAGCTGGAGTGGGTGAAGCTGGCCGATGGCTTGCCGCGCTATCGGGGCTCGCGCAGCGAGGAGGAGGAGCCTGGAGGGAAGGCGAGCAGGTCGGATTAGCCCGGCGGGCGTAATCCGACGTGTCGTTGCCGCTCAAGGACGCGGCATTCTGTCGGCGAGCGCACTGCCGCGCCATTGCCCTATTTTTGGATGATAGTGGCATTGTCGGATTACGCTACGCTAATCCGACCTACGTGAGCCATGGTTTCAGCCGATCAGCTTCAAGCCCGGCGGCAGCGCCTCGCCCAGCATGCGCCGGGTAGCTGTTTCATCCAGCTGTGTCACTTCGCTGACCATCGTTTGCCACAGGGGCGGTGCGCCCACCGCTTTCAGGCGGGCGAGGATGGTGGCCCGCAGGTCGTCGGCGATGTCGCGTGAGCGGTCGCCCGTCATGCGCGCCAGGTGGGCGGCGGCAAACGCCGCCGGTTCCACTTTTTTCCAGTCCAGCGCCAGCAGCACGTGCAGCCAGTCGGCCACGGTGTCGCTGTCGACCACTTCGTGCGCGCTGCCGTGGAAGGGCTGGCGCGCGCCGACCCTGGCCAGCGCCCACAGGGTATTTGTGTCCGCCGCTTCGCCCCTTTTATCAGCCTTTTGCAGGCGCTTGATCAGCCAGGCGCCCACTTCGGCCTTGTAGGCGCCGGGGATGCGCTCGAGCGATGCGCCCAGGCGCAGCATGTCGTCGTCGCTGCCGTTGACGAGGGTGACGGGGCGGCTGCCGCGCTGGGCCGCATCGGCTTGCAGGTTGAAGGCGAAGTCGTCGAGCAGGCGCAGCTGCTGCTCCGAACTCAAGCCGCCGGCGACCCTGCGCCACAGGGTCCACCATTCGGCGCACACCTGGTTGTCCTTGTGATGCTGGACGCCCGCGTCGAACAGGGCCCACAGCTGCTCGATACGCCACGGGTCGAGCGCATCGCCATAACCGGGCCGCAGACAGTAGCCGGCCAGATTCAGCCACACCCGCTCATGCTCGGCGGAGCGGCGCCGGCCACGGGCGCGCAGCATCAGGGCGTCGAACAGCTGGCGCAGCAAGGGCGTATCCCAGCTTTCGCGCCCGCCCAGTCCCCGTTCCAGGTGCTGGCGCAGCTGGCGCACTTCCTTGGTCTCGACCTTTTGCGCCTTGCCGCCGAAGATGCGCTCGATCTTCTCGGCCGCTTCCTTCACGCGCGGCGGCACGCTGGACGTGTCGGCCTGCGTTTCCTCCTCGCCACGCAACTGGAATTCCAGCAGCCACCGCTGGTCGGCATCGGCTTCGGCCACGCAGTGCACTTCCAAGGTGCCCACTTCCGTCATCACGGTGGCCAGCTGCACGGTGATCTCGCGCTTGTCATTGCCGTCGCTGGCGTGCAGCACGCTGGCCAGCGGCGGCAGGCGCAAGTATTCTCCGGCGTTCAGGTCGACGATCTCGCCCAACTTGGGCGGCGTGCCCGACTCAAAGAGGGAAGTGGCCAGGTGGAAGCGCACGGGCCGGCCCAGGCGCAGCGCGAACAGGCGCTCCGTCAGGCGGATTTCCTCGCCGCTGGCACTGCCGCGGGGCAGGATGCAGACGGCGCGATGGTCCTTGCCCGCCTCGCCCAGCACGAGGAAATAGCTGCGCGGCGAGCCACCGCCGATGCGCGGCGCCTGGCCCCGTCGCGCCAGCGCGTAGGCGACGGCGCCACGGGCCACGGCCACGTCGGGGTTATCGTTGTGCAGGATGGTGAGGGGCTGGCCCCGCCAGTGCGCCAGCGTCTCGGCCAAGCGGCGCGCCAGCGCGTCGGCGCGGAACACGCCGCCATTGAGCAGCAGGGTGTCGGGCAGTGGCCCTTGGTGCTGTTGCAAAAAGCTGGCCAGGTGGCGCGTGATGGCCGCGTCCTGCGCATACGGCAGGCCGAATTCGACGATGCCGGCGCGGCCCTTTTTCGCCGTGTCGCCCAGTTCCACCTTCGGGAAGAAGCCGTCGACCACCAGGGCTGCCACTTCCTCGCGCGTGACGTCGGCGGAACGGCTGCCGCCGATCAAACGCGATCCCGCGCCCAGCAGGGTCACGGTGACGCTGTCGGGCGCGTCGCTCGACAGCAGCAATTCCTTGGCGGCGCGGCAGCGCTCCATCAGTTGTGACAAGCGTGCGGCAGACAGTTTCATGCCGCCTTCGCTGCCTGCCGCCATGCGCGTTTCCACCAGGTGGGCCAGCGCCAGGTCCATATTGTCGCCGCCGAGGATCAGGTGGTTGCCCACGCTGCTGCGCGTGAGCTGCGGTGCGCCGTCGTCATCGAAGGCCACGTCGATCAGGCTGAAATCGGTGGTGCCGCCGCCCACGTCGCACACCAGAATGCGGCGCGTCTGTGCCAGGTCAGCACGCAGGGTGGCGCGCCGGCGGTGCAGGTAGTCATAAAAGGCGGCCTGCGGCTCTTCCACCAGCCGTAAGGTGGGCAAGCCCGCCATGCGCGCCGCTGCCAATGTGAGTGCGCGCGCACCCTCGTCGAACGAGGCGGGAATGGTCAGCACCAGTTCCTGCTGTTCCAGGGGAGCGTGCGGGAAGCGGTGATTCCACGCGGCGCGCACGTAGGCGAGGTAGCTGGCACTGGCCGCCACGGGCGAGACCTTGGCCACGTCGGCATCGGCGCCCCACGGCAAAATCGGCGCCTGGCGGTCCACGTTCGCATGCGACAGCCAGCTCTTCGCGCTGGTGACCAGCCGGCCCGGCACCTGGGCGCCGAGCTGGCGCGCGAAGGCGCCCAGCACGGCATGCTCAACGTCCTGCTGCGGCCATGGCAGCTGCAAATCGCCCGCCGCCAGTTCGCCGGCGGCGGGGTGGTAGCGCAAGGACGGCAGCAGGGGGCGTGCGCCCACTTCGCCGGGCGCGACCAGCTGCTCGATGGCGAACAGCTCGATGTCCGCCTGCCCATCTGCCGCTTTGGCCGCATTGGCGTACGCCACCACCGTGTTGGTGGTGCCCAGGTCGATGCCGACCAGGAAGGCCGGCTTGCCCGCAGCGTTGCCCATGTTTATTGCTGCGGCGCGCCGCGCACGTCGAATTCCACCTTCCAGCGCTCGGCGCCGTCAGGGGAAACGGCCAGCAGCTCCAGGGTGCCCGCTTCCGTCACTCTGGCGTGCAGCTTGACTTGCACCACGTCGCCGGCCTGACGGCCTTCGGCGGACAGGGTCGCCTGGATTTCGCTCAGCTCCTGCAATTCATCGGGACCCCAGAAGTCGAGCAAGTCGCCGATCTGGTCGTTGCGGCGCGTGGACGAGGCGAAGAAGCGGAAATGCACGGGTTCGCCCACGACGAGGCCGAATTGCTGGCCCGGCAGTTCCAGCTCGCTGCCTTCTTCCATGCCGAACGGCGCCACGCACAGGGCCTGGATCGGCGGTTCCATGCCGGGGATGGCGGGCATGGCCGATTCGATGGCCACATAAAAGGCGCTGGCCGTGCCGCCGCGGATGCGCACGCCGTGGCCGCGCCGTACGTAGCTGTAGTAGGCCGCGCCACGGGCGACGGCCAGGTCCAGGTCGGCCCCGGCCAGCATGCGCGCCGGCTCCGCGCCTTCCATGTACAGCCAGTCGTTGACGGTGGCCATGATGCGCTGCACCAGCAAGTCGGACTTGAAGACGCCGCCGTTGAACAGCACGGCCGTCGGATGCAAGAAGCTGGCGCCTTCCGCCTGGCGGCCCGCAAAACCTTCCAGTTCGCTGGTCGCCGCCACTTGGCGGCCCAGGAAGGCGGCCAGGTGGCGCGTGATGGCCGCGTCCTGCGCATACGGCAAGCCCAGTTGCGTCAGGCCGGCGCGCGTGCGCACGGCAGGGCGGCTCGACGCTTCCACCTGCGGGAAGAAGCCGTCGAGAATGAAGGTGGACACTTCCGCGCGCGTCAGTTCCGTGCGGATGGAGCCGCCGATCAGTTTCGAGCCGCGGCTCGGCACGACGATCGGTGCCACATCGAGGCCGCTGTCGGCCAGCAGGCTTTCCTTGGCGCTGCGGCAGCCATAAGTGAGTGCGCGCATTTGCCAGGCGTCCAGCTGGGTGCCATTGGCGGCCAGCTTGCGCGCCACCAAGTGGGCCAGGGCCAGGTCCATATTGTCGCCGCCGAGCAGGATGTGTTCGCCGACGGCCACGCGGTGCGGTTCCAGCACGCCGTCGCGCTCGAGCACGGCGATCAGCGAAAAGTCGCTGGTGCCGCCGCCCACGTCGACCACTAAAATGATGTCGCCCGGCTTGACTTCCTTGCGCCAGCGGCCTTCGCTGGTCTGTATCCAGCTGTACAGTGCCGCCTGCGGCTCTTCCAGCAGGGTCAGCGAGGTGTAGCCGGCCGCCTGTGCCGCTTCCATCGTCAGCTCGCGCGCGGCCGGGTCGAACGAGGCGGGTATCGTCACCGTGATTTCCTGCTCGGCGAACGGCGCTTGCGGGTGGGCGTTGTCCCAGGCCTGGCGCAAGTGCGTCAGGTAGCGCGTGGCGGCCGTGATCGGGGAGATGCGCGCCACTTCCGCCGGCGCGTCGTTCGGCAGGATCGCCGCGCGGCGGTCCACGCCCGGGTGGCACAGCCAGCTTTTCGCACTCGACACCAGACGGATGGGCGTGGTGGCGCCGCGGCTGCGGGCCATTTCGCCCACGACGAACGGCGCTTCGGCTTCCTCGGTGACCCAGGGCAGGGCCAGGTCGCCCGCCGCCACTTCGTCGGCGTGCGGCAGGTAAACGAAGGACGGCAGCAGCGGCAATTCTTCGACGGTGCCCGGTGCCGACAGTTGCGGCACTTTCAGCACGCCGTGGCTGGATTGCTCGCCGTCGCTCTCGACCAGGTTCACATATGACAGGGCGCTGTGGGTGGTGCCCAGGTCGATGCCGATGGCGTAGCGCGGGGTGTTGTTGGCTTGATCGCTCACAGTTCCACCTCGGCCGGTGCCAGGATGGCGGCATCGTGTTGCTCGCTCAGCTTCGGCAGGCGCACGCTGGAGGCGCGCCAGCCGCGGTGGCTCAGGGTGCCCGTAAACGGCGCCGAGCCGATCACGTTGCCCGTCAGGCGTACTTGCGCGGAATCAAAACCTTCCTGCAGCACGATGCGGCTGCCCTCGGCTTCCTGGCGCACGGCGTCGATGGTGAAGTATTCACGCATGACCTTGGCGCAGCCTTCATGCACGACGCGGGCGGCCGCGCCGATGTCGGCATCGGCATGGCTGCCCAGGTTTTCCTGGGTGAAGTCGATCAAGCGCGCTTCGCGTTGCAGCAGGGCCAGCAATTGCAGGGCCGCGTCCGGTGTCGCTTCTTTCAAAATGACGGGGGCGGCTGCCGGCGTCGGCACGGGCGCCGGAGCAGGGGCCACGGGTGCCACGGGGGCGGCCTCGGGCAGCGACAGCTTTTCCACGCGGGCCGCATAGGCGGCGTCCGACAGGGTGTTGAAGAAGGCGCCGAAGGCCAGCGGGACACGGCGCCAGAACGATGGGTGGGACGATGGTGTGCTCATAGGAACTCGTTTCTCTGATCTGTAGGGTGGCGTCGGCGGCGGGGGCCGCTTCGCAAGGTAGTGCCATGTGCGGGGCCAACAGGGCCGGCTGCGTTTGCCCGCATGATACCAGCTACCGGGCCGGCGCCAAAGTCACCGGCCCCCGCGCAGCGAGCCTGAGGCGTGGATTTTCTTTGTTCCTGCGCAAAGAAACGCTGAATGTTGCGCCGCTTCGACTAAAATCGCGCATTATCTTTTCGCATTGCCTTTATGCCATGTCTACCGACTTTTCCCCCGACTTTTCCGTATATCTAGCCAGCAGCCTGTATATCAATAGCGATCATCCGGCCGTGCGCGCCAAGGCGGCCGAACTGGCGGCAGGCGCCGTAGGCGACGCCGCCATCGCGGCCCGCTGCTTTGCCTTCGTGCGCGACGAAGTCGCCCACAGCTGGGACTACCAGCGCAATCCCGTCACCTGCCGCGCTTCCGACGTGTTGCAGCATGGCACGGGCTACTGTTATGCGAAGAGCCATCTGCTGGCCGCGCTGCTGCGCGCCAACGGCATTCCCGCCGGCCTGTGCTACCAGCGCCTGGCCGTGGGGGAAGCGGGCCCGCCGTTTTGCCTGCATGGCTTGAACGCCGTGTATCTGCAGGATGTTGGCTGGTACCGCATCGATGCGCGCGGCAACAAGCCTGGTGTCGCGGCCGCCTTCACGCCGCCGCAGGAACAGCTGGCCTTTCCCGTGCTGGCGCCGGAAGAGCGCGATTTGCCGGAAATCTGGCCGGCACCGCTGCCCCAGGTGATCGCCTCGCTGACCGGCCATGCGACCGTGCAGGATGTGGCGGCGCACTTGCCCGATATCGAATTGTTGCCGCTGAAAAAATAATTTCAAGAAAGAAATCATGAAAAAAGTGTCTCTTGGTCTGTTCGGCCTGTTGCTGCTGGCCGGTTGCGGCGGCAAGGGCGAGAGCGGCGGGCAATCGAGCGCCGCGCGTCTCGATGGCAAGGAAAAAGGCAGCGAGTTTCTTGCCTATGAACACAATGTCAGCGTCGATACGAGCGAGGCGCAAGTGCGGCCTCTGTATGAAAAAGTGGTCGCCGCCTGCAAGGCCGATACGGAAAACGGCTGTTTGCTGCTCGATTCCAGCCTCGACAGCGGCCGCTACGTGCATGCGCGCATCAGCATGCGCGCCAAGCCGGCCGGCATCAAAAAGCTCGTCGCGCTGGTCGCGGCCGAAGGCGACGTCACCAGCCAGGGCACCAAGGTGGAAGACCTGGGCCGTCCTGTGCTCGACAGCAAGAAGCGCCTGGAGATGCTGAAACAGTACCAGGCGCAGCTGCAAGACCTGGAAAAGCGCTCTGGCGCGAATGTCGATGCGCTGATCAAGGTGACGAAGGAGCTGGCCACCGTGCAAGTGGAGCTGGAGCAGGCGACGGCGGCCAATGCGCTATTAATGCAGCGCATCGACACGGACTTGCTGAACGTAATGATCAGCGCTGAAGGCAAGCAATCGTTCTGGCGGCCCGTCAAGCGTGCGCTGGGCAATTTCACGGACAACCTGTCGGAAGGCGTGGCCAACGCCATCACGGCCATGGCTTACATCCTGCCGTGGCTGATCGCTTTCGTGCTGCTGTTCCCGCTGGGCCGCAAGGGCTGGCGCCGCTTGAGAGGCTTGCCGCGCAAGGATTAAAGCCTCCGGCGCACCGTTTTACGGCAATTTGAAACCTGGCTGCACAGTCCTTGTGCAGCCAGGTTTTTTTTCGTGCGGCGAGCGCCGCGTGCACCATGGCGGACAGCTGTAGGCGCTGGCACGCATTCTGCTTTAACAACATGGCAGGCCCAGCTCGACCCCACGAACCCATCACAGGAGTCCCCATGTCACGACGCATCATCCTGAAAGCGGCCGCCGCCGGCGCATTCGCCCTGGCCACGTCCACTTATATGCAGGCAGCCCTGGCCGCCGATACGATCAAGGTCGGCATCTTGCACTCCCTGTCGGGCACCATGGCCATCTCCGAAACATCGCTCAAGGATGTGGCGCTGATGACGATTGCCGAGATCAATGCCAAGGGTGGCGTGCTGGGCAAGAAGCTGGAAGCCGTCGTCGTCGACCCCGCGTCGAACTGGCCTTTGTTCGCGGAAAAAGCGAGACAACTGGTAGCGCAAGACAAGGTGGCCGTGGTATTCGGCTGCTGGACGTCCGTGTCGCGCAAGTCGGTTTTGCCCGTCTTCAAGGAACTCAACAGCCTGCTGTTTTACCCGGTGCAATACGAGGGCGAGGAGCTGGAAAAGAATGTGTTTTATACGGGCGCCGCGCCCAACCAGCAGGCGATTCCCGCCGTCGAATACCTGATGAGCACAGATGGCGGCGGCGCCAAGCGCTTCGTGCTGCTGGGCACGGATTATGTATACCCGCGCACCACCAACAAGATCCTGCGCGCCTTCCTGAAAAGCAAGGGAGTCAAGGATAGCGATATCAGCGAGGTCTACACGCCGTTCGGCCACGCCGACTATCAAACCATCGTCGCCAATATCAAGAAGTTTTCCACCGGCGGCAAGACGGCCGTCATTTCCACCATCAATGGCGATTCCAACGTGCCTTTCTACAAGGAACTGGGCAATGCGGGCCTGAAAGCGACGGACGTGCCCGTCGTCGCGTTTTCCGTGGGCGAGGAAGAGCTGCGCGGCATCGATACCAAACCCTTGCTCGGTCACCTGGCGGCGTGGAATTACTTTGAATCCGTCAAGAACCCCGTGAATACCGCTTTCATCAAGCAGTGGAAGGCGTACGCCGTGGCGCAAAAGCTGCCGAACGCGGGTTCGGTGGTGACGAACGACCCGATGGAAGCGACCTATGTTGGCATCCACATGTGGGCGCAAGCCGTGGAAAAAGCGAAATCGACGGACACGGACAAGGTGATTGCCGCCATGGCGGGCCAGAGCGTCAAGGCGCCATCGGGCTTCACCCTGACCATGGATGCAACGAACCACCACTTGCACAAGCCCGTGATGATCGGCGAGATCAAGGCCGATGGGCAATTCAATGTCGTGTGGAAAACCAAGGAACCGATACGCGCCCAGCCGTGGAGCCCGTATATCAAGGGCAATGAGGGCAAGCAGAAGCTGTAAAAAGCTTGCGCCTCGATTCGTCGCCGCAACCCCAGGCAAAGAGCTGGGGTCAGACCCGGCGGGTCTGACCCCTGTCCTTGTCTTGGGGGAAGGATACCTATCAAGACATCGGCTTTACTACATGGAATCCATGCACATGCAGCTTCTCCCCAAACTGCTGGTCCTCGCCTGCCTGTTGCTATCCTCGCTGGCGCAGGCCGCCATCCCTCCCGACCTGCTCAAGCCGCTGGCCGGCGACGATCCCGACGCCAGGGTCGCCGCCGTGGCGCAGATCGCCGCCCTGGCCACGCCCGAGGCTGCCAAGGTGCTGCAAGCGCTGCAGGACGACGCCTTGTACGCCGCGCCCGACGGCAAGGTGTACATCGTTGACGGCGAGCAGGCGGTTGACCCGGCAATTGGCCGGAACGTGCCGATGCCCGACGGCATCGACGGCGTGATGGTCAACAACCGCTTGCGCGCGGCTGTGGCAGGCGCCTTGTCGGGTTTGCAGCTGCTGGCGCCGGAGCGCAGCGCCCGCCTGGCCGCCGCGCAAGCCTTGCAAAAGGCGGTCGACCCCGCGCAGCTCCCCCTGATCCGCACCGCGCTGGCGCGGGAAAGCGACGCTGAAATTCAACAACTATTGCAAGTGCTGATCGCCAGCGCCAACCTGCATGCACCCGACGCCGCCACGCGCAAGGCCGCCGTGCAGGCGCTGGCGGGCAGCAGCGATGCGCGCCTGCTGCCGGTGCTGCAAGCCATGCTGGAGCAGGGCGGCGAACCCGACGAAGCCGTGCAGCTGGCCGCCATCGACACCATGCGCCAGATCAAGGGACGAGTGTCGCGCATGGAATTGGCCGGCAATGTGTTTTACGGCATCTCGCTGGGCAGCGTGCTGCTGCTGGCCGCGCTGGGCCTGGCCATCACCTTCGGCCTGATGGGCATCATCAACATGGCGCATGGCGAATTGCTGATGATAGGCGCTTACACGACGTATTTATGCCAGCTGTTCTTCCGCGCCTACCTGCCGGGCTTGCAGGATGCCTACCTGCTGGCCGCCTTGCCGGCCGCGTTTTTTGTTGCCGGCCTGGTGGGCGTGGCACTGGAACGCACGGTGATCCGCTGGCTGTACGGGCGGCCGCTGGAAACCCTGCTGGCCACCTGGGGCATCAGCCTGATCCTCATGCAGCTGGTCCGCACGATCTTCGGCGCGCAAAACGTGGAAGTGGCCAACCCGGCCTGGATGTCGGGCGGCGTGACGGTACTGGGCGGCCTCGTGTTGCCGTACAACCGGCTGGCCATCATCGGCTTCGCCGTCGTCGTCGTCGTGGCCGTGTGGCTGATCCTCAACAAGACGCGCCTGGGCCTGTTCGTGCGGGCCGTTACGCAAAACCGCCGAATGGCCGATTGCGTGGGCGTGGCCACGGGCAAGGTCGACATGCTGACTTTCGGCCTCGGCTCCGGCATCGCCGGGCTCGGCGGCGTGGCCCTGTCGCAGCTGGGCAACGTGGGGCCGGACCTGGGCCAAAGCTACATCGTCGATTCCTTCATGGTGGTGGTGCTCGGTGGCGTGGGCCAGCTGGCCGGCACCGTGATCGCCGCGCTGGGCCTGGGCGAAGTGAACAAATTCCTCGAACCGGTGGCGGGCGCCGTGCTGGCGAAGATCGCCATTCTCGTGTTCATCATCATTTTCATCCAGCGCCGGCCGCAGGGCCTGTTTGCCATGAAGGGACGCAGCGTCGAATGACTACCTCCTACCCGATCAAACAGGGCCTGTTCACGCGGCCCGTCTGGCTGGCGATTGCCGCCTGCAGCGTGCTTGCGGCGCTGCTGCCGATCTTTAATCTGGCGTTTGCCGAAGGCCATGCCTTGCACGTCTCCGCCTACACGGTGGCGCTGGTGGGCAAGTTCATGTGCTATGCGCTGGCCGCGCTGGCGCTGGATCTCGTCTGGGGCTACACGGGTATCCTGTCCCTGGGCCACGGCGTGTTCTTTGCCCTGGGCGCGTATGCGCACGGCATGTATCTGATGCGCGCCATCGGCGACCAGGGGCAGTACCGCAGCAGCTTGCCCGACTTCATGGTCTTTCTCGACTGGAAAACCTATCCCTGGTACTGGGCCTTCACGGAACACTTCTGGTACTGCATGGCCCTCGTCGTGCTGGTGCCGGGCGTGCTGGCCTTCGTGTTTGGTTACTTTGCCTTTCGCTCGCGCATCAAGGGCGTGTATTTTTCCATCATCACGCAAGCGATGACGTATGCCTTCATGCTCTTGTTCTTCCGCAATGACACCGGCTTTGGCGGCAACAACGGTTTCACGGATTTCAAGACGATATTGGGCCATAACATCACGGCACCCGCCACCCGGGCCGTGCTGTTCCTGCTGACCCTGGCCTTCCTGCTGGCGGCCATGATCGGCGCGCGCGCCATCGTCCGCTCGAAACTGGGCAGGGTGCTGCAGGGCGTGCGCGACAGCGAAGCGCGACTGATGTTCCTCGGCTACAACCCGCTGTGGTTCAAGCTGTTCGTCTGGACCTTGTCGGCCGTGCTGTGCGGCATCGCCGGCGCCCTGTATGTGCCGCAGGTGGGCATCATCAACCCGTCCGAAATGTCGCCCGCGAACTCCATCGAGATGGTCGTGTGGGTGGCGGTGGGCGGGCGCGGCACCTTGCTCGGTCCGATTCTGGGTGCGTTTACCGTGAACGGCTTGAAAAGCTGGTTCACGGCCGTCCTGCCGGAATTGTGGCTGTTCGCGCTGGGTTTGCTGTTCATCGGCGTGACGCTGTTCATGCAGCAGGGCATGCTCGGTGTGTTGAACAAGCTCAAACGTAAAAAAGTCGCCATCGTGGCAGAGGAGGCCGCATGAGCATCCGCATGTTGCCCGGCATGGCCGGCACCGAGGCTGGCCCCACGTATGCGCGCGTAAAAGGCGAGGGCGTCGATACGACGCATGGCGCCATTTTGTATCTGGAAGACATCAGCGTGTCGTTCGACGGCTTCAAGGCCATTAATAAACTGAGCCTCGATATTTCCGTGGGCGAGCTGCGCTGCATTATCGGCCCGAATGGCGCGGGCAAGACGACGATGATGGATGTCATCACGGGCAAGACGCGGCCCACGTCCGGCACGGCCTGGTTTGGCCAGACCATGAACCTGGCCACCATGACGGAAGCGCAAATCGCCCATGCGGGCATCGGCCGCAAGTTCCAGCGCCCCACCGTATTCGAGCAGCACACGGTGTTCGACAACCTGGAACTGGCGATGAAGATGGACAAGCGCGTGGCGCCCACCCTGTTTGCGCGCCTGACGTCCGAGCAGGCGGGCAGGATCGAATCGGTCTTGCGCCTGATCCGCTTGAACGGCCACGAAGCGCGGCCGGCCGGCTTGCTGTCGCACGGGCAAAAGCAATGGCTGGAAATCGGCATGCTCCTGATGCAGGAGCCGCAGCTGATTTTATTGGATGAACCCGTGGCCGGCATGTCGGATGCGGAAACGGCGCGCACGGCGGAACTCCTCAATGAATTGCGCGGCAAGCATTCGATCATGGTCGTCGAGCACGACATGGGTTTCGTCACGGAGATCGCTCAGCAAGGCATCGTTACCGTGCTGCATGAAGGTGCCGTGCTGGCGCAGGGGCGCATGGACGAAGTGCAAGCCGACGAGAGAGTCATCGAAGTCTATCTGGGAAGATAATAAGGGGAGATCGCAGGCCATGCTCGAAGTGCAACAATTAAATCAATACTATGGCTCCTCGCACACATTGCGCGGCATCGACCTGTCGGCGCGCAAGGGCGAATGCCTGGCCTTGCTAGGGCGTAATGGCGTGGGCAAGACGACCTTGCTCAAATGCCTGATGGGCGTGCTGCCCGTGGCGCAGGGCACGGTGGTGTTCCAGGGGCGCGATATCACGAAGCTGGCGCCGCATGCGCGCGCCAGGCTGGGCATGGCCTACGTGCCGCAGGGGCGCGACATCTTTGCGCGCCTGACGGTCGAGGAAAACTTGCTGATGGGCATGGCGGTGAAGCGGGGCAGGCTGGCCTCGCGCATTGATCCCCACGTGTATGAGCTGTTTCCCGTGCTCAAGGAGATGCTGGAGCGACGCGGCGGCGATTTGTCCGGCGGGCAACAGCAGCAACTGGCCATCGCCCGCGCCCTGTTGGCCGAGCCGCAATTGATCATCTTTGACGAGCCGACGGAGGGTATCCAGCCCTCCGTCATCAAGGATATCGGCAGGGTCATTTCCTTGTTGAAACAGCGGGGCGACATGGCCATCGTGCTGTGCGAACAGTATTTCGATTTCGCCCGCGAACTGGCCGACGAGTTCATCGTGCTGTCGCGCGGCAGCGTGGTGGCCAGCGGAGTGGCGGCGCAGATGGATGGCGATGAGGTGAAGCGGCACCTGGCCGTGTAAGGTCAGACGAGCTGGAACCAGCCCAGCACGGCGCCGGCCGCCAGCAGCCACAATAAATGGATCTTCGTGCGCCAGATGATCAGGCCGGCCACGATGGACAGGCTCCACAGGGGCCAGTCGGTGCGGATGTCATGGTTGGCGCCGCCCAGGATCATGCCCGTGGAAATCAGGAGGGCGACGACGATGGGCGCCATGCCTTGCTTGAAGGCGCGCACGGGGCGCAGGTCGCGGTTGCGGTAGCCCCACTGGGCCGCCACGTAGGTGAGGGTGGTGCTGGGCAGCATGATGCCCACCATCGTGATGAACACGCCGAGATAGGCGGCCGTGTAGCTGCCCGCATTCATGCCCACGTTCCAGCCCATCAGGGCGACGAACAGCACATTGGGGCCGGGAGCGGCCTGGGCGATGGCGATCGACTCGTTGAATTGCGCCTGCGTCAGCCAGCCATGCTGTTCGACGAGGAAGCGGTGCATTTCGGAAGTGGTGGAAATGGCGCCGCCGATCGACATCAGCGACAGCATCAGGTAGTGGCCGAACAGGTTCAGCCAGTCGCCCGCGCTTAACACCAGTTGCAGGGGCGGATTCATGTGGACAGCTTTCGATAGGTGAGCAGGCAGCCGATGCCGCCCAGACCCAGCAGGATGTACAGCAGGGGCCAGCGCAGCACGGCCACCATCAGCACGCCCAGCACGGTGATGGACAAGGTCAGCCACAGGGGCAGCGGATGCCTGGCCAGCGCAGTCGCCAGCTTCACGCCCGTGGCGGCGATCATGCCGGCCGAGACGGCGGCCATGCCGCGCAGTGCGCCCGCCATCTGCGGATTGTCGCCAAAGCGCGTGTACAGCACGCCCAGCACAAGCACGATGACGAGCGGGGCGGTCAGCATGCCGGCCAGCGCCGTCAGCGCGCCTTTCAAACCGAAATAGCGCCCGCCCACCATCAGCGACAGGTTGACGACATTCGGCCCGGGCATGATCTGCGCCACGGCCCAGTCCTCGAGGAATTCCTCCTGCGTCAGCCAGCGCTTGCGCTCGACCATCTCGCGCTGGATCACGGCCAGCACGCCGCCAAAGCCTTGCAGGGCCAGCCAGGTGAACGAAAAGAACAGGTCGGCAAGCGAGGCCGGTTCCGGACGGGGCTGGTCGGGTTGGGGAGTGGATGAGGCGGCGGGCATGCACGATTATGGCCGTGCCTGCTCCGCCTTGTCCATGCCTATCTCCATGCCGTCTAGCCGCCGCCCACGCCGGCGATGACCACGCCGGTGCCGCCGCACATGACGCAAGGCTGGCCATTGTCCGTGTTGCCCCTGCCCATGCAATGCGTGCAGACGTTTTCTCCCGTGCCGGGCGTGCCGGGCGGGGCGATGTCGCCAGGATGTTGCTCAGAATCCGGTGTTGTATTCATGTCGTGTCTCCTTTGCATGCAGGGCGGGAGCTGCGCGATGGCGGCCAAATCCCATGGTAGGCCGGCGCCGCGTGAGGCGTTTGACCTGCCTTAAGGTGCGCGGCCTTGCATCCCCGAAAAAAACTGCATTGCAATAGCTGGCTGGCATTGACATCGCGCGTTTTTCAGCAATACTTTCGCTGTCGCCTTCCGCGCTGGCCATGCTGGTGCCGGTCCCCGCTGCTGCATCCCGCCACCGTCGCTTTCTTCAGGAGTCATCGATCATGCCTCATTCCACAGAAACGCTGCATATGCCCGCCAAAACCGTGGTGCTGCATGCCCGCGTCGACCAGAAGATGTCCGATATCGTCAATCTGGGCATCGCCGTGCAGGCAGCCTTCAGCACCTTGTGCGCGCTGGAATACCTGAAGTCATACAATGTCGCCCCCGACCTGATCGAGCGCGTGCTGCTGCATCCGGAGCAGCGCCGCCAGACCGTGCACTGAGTATCCTCGCGGCAACTGTATTGCCGGCAGCGTCAGTCCGGTGTTGTCGGATTGATCATTACGGCTCAGTTATGCACAAATGATGGGCTAACGAAATTGGCGAAATAATTTTCTTGTGATTATGTGTGACTTTCTAAGTGTTTGATTTTAATGGATTTTATTTTTGCTGTTTGATTGAGCAGTTTATTGAAAGCCGCACGGGCTGTGGCTTTGAAGGCTGTCAATAGGCCCTTATCCACAAAGATATCCACAGTCCGTGTGGATATCTGAAAAAGCGCTTAACAATCCGCCACTTAGGAAAAAGGGGCGGGCCAGCGCCTGCTTTCGGCGCGCGAGATGGGCCAAAATGGGGCATGCCACAAGCCTGTATGCCTATCCAGTGCTCTTGTTTTTATGACTGAAAGTAGCGGCCACGTTCAGGGCGTGCCGCCGGCCGGCGCCGCTGGTGTGTCGCCGCACTGGGCCAGGGCGGCAGCCAGTTCGGCGACTTGCTGCTCCGCTTCGCGCAAGGTGGCATAGGTGCGCAGCGAGGCGATCACAGTGGTAAACAACTTGCGCGTGGTCAGGTCCGTCTTGCACCAGAAATCGTTGATGTCGTAATCGATGATGATGCGGTGTTCCAGCGCCTGGCCGGGCTGGCCCGTGCGCAGGATGATGCGCACGGCGCTGTTGTGCAGCTCTTCGCGGATCTGGCGTGCCACTTGCAGTCCGGCATCCTGGGTTTCCATGATCACATCGAGCAGCACCACGGCGATATCGGAAGTGCCGCGCAGCAAGGTGAGCGCCTCGGCGCCCGAGTACGCGTGCAAAAAGCTCAGCCTGCGGCCCTGGAAGCTGGCCTGGCTGAGGGCGAACTTGGTCACCACGTGCACGTCGACATCGTCATCGACGATCAGCACGCGCCATGGTGCCGCGGTGGCAGGCTCTGCCGCCGCGCCTGCCCGTTCCAGCGGTTCGTCGACCAGCCAGTCCGGTTCGTCCGCTCCCTTGGCGGCGTTGTCGCTATCCATGTTCATGCGTTTATCCACCGTTGATCGTGCTTGCTACTCCACACTATGCCAGTCTACGGGGTTTGTCAAAACAATGCTGTTCAAGCAAGACGGTATGGGCCAGGGTTGCTTATGCACAGCAAAATATATTTTCATTGTGGCAAAGTAACTTTGTTCGAGCGCAAATTCGTGATTGCAAGTCATTGATTTCATTGGGGTAAAAAATTGCCTGTGAAATCAGCAAATTGTTGAAACCCGCATCAATACTGGTGTTGCGGCTTGTCAAGAGGGGCTTATCAACAACTTTATCCACAGTTGCTGTGGATATCTAAAAAAACTGTGCAAAAACCGGGGCTTAGCGCCCGTTCATGCGGCAAGGTGGCAGCATTTCATGCGGCCAGTCCAAGCCCGCCCAGCTGGGCAAAGGCGTGCAGGAAGCGCTGCTTGGCTTCGGCGGGACCCATGGCGTCGATTATACCGGGCAAGGGGGCGATGCCGTCAAGGTAAGCCCAGCGTTCGGCCGAGTGCGGCATCAGGTCGCGCTTTTCCGTGGCCAGCGCGATCAGGTCGGCCCGCTTGATCGGTGCGTAATCGGAAAAATCCAGCCCATACGTGGCGGCGATGATGGCGCTGACCTTGTCTTCCAGCACGGCAAACTCGGGCAGCAATACTTTCAAGGGTTTCACCATGTCGCCCAGGTAGGCTTCGGCCGCGTCGTGCAGCAGGGCGGCCAGGCGCAAATGGGGCGGCACCAGTTCGGCAACGATCAAGCTGTGCTGGGCGACCGAGTAAAACACTTGCGTCTGTCCATTGAAGCGGCACTGGTAGGCGAGGCCGTGGGCAATGTCCTCGATGGCTACCTTGTCGATATGCGGGCGCAAGGGATAAAAACGGTTGCCTGAATAAGTGGAAACGTAGTCGGTGGTAATCATTGCCATGGCACGGTGCTCGGAACGCTCAAGATGCTTCATCGTACACCCGATGGCATGGGCTTGCCCCGGCTGCGGTGCACAGGCGTCGGGCTGCTGAGCCTATGCATCTTGGCAAAGCCTTTAATTTATTTCATATCATTCATTGTTCTTTCTCAAATACACTATAGCAATCTTGTTTGTCTGAAACTTCATTTAGGGGCAGGGCAATGACGGCGATACCTTCGGCAAGACCTTCGTATATCTATCAGGGCGGTTCGGTGATGATGCACTCGCCGCTGCAATTGAAACAGTCGGAAATGTACGGCTATTTCGTCAGGGGCGACCTGGCCAAGCTGCAGGCCACCGTGAATACCACCTTGAACCAGGTGGCCGGCAGCAAGATGACTCTGAAAGCCCTGTCGCCGTATGTGATGCTGACGTTTACGCGCGTCAACCATGCGGACTCGGCCAACCCCGTTGACCAGGCCAAGGGCTGGATCACGGAAGTCGACATCGTCACCTGGATCATGGTCGGCCAGATGGATGAACGCGGCAAGCTCGCGCATATCTACTGGTATCCGTGCCACATTTTTGTGGATGACGCCATGGCCCTGATCAACGGGCGCGAACTGTTCGGCTATCCGAAATACCTGTGCGACTACGAAATTCCCGCCGCCGGCAGCGAGCCGCTGCGCTGCTCCGTCGCCGCCAAGGGCTTCCAGCATTTTTCGCCGGAAACGAAGCTGGCCCTGCACCCGCTGCTGGAAGTCAATGCCACCGTGCAGACGGGGCCGCACAAACCCGTCAACAGTTTCCTGGAACTCATCGAGCAGGCATTCGAGATTTTTCTCTCCATTCCCGATTTCTTCGACATGGACCAGGCTGGCTGGGCCGATATTTTGTCCTTACTGCGCAACCCGCGCATCGATCAGATTTTCCTCAAGCAATTCCCCGACAGCGCGGGCGTGAAAGCCGTGTATCAGGCCCTGGTGGCTGCGCCGGCCGAAATCAACCGCCTGCACAGCGCGCGCCTGCTCGGCTATGAATACGAATGCACGGTGCACGCCTTCGACAGCTTCCCGCTGGACCAGACCCTGGGTTTGCAGCTGGGACCGCAGGCGGCGATTTTGCCCTTCAATGTAAATTTCGACTTCACGGCCATGCCGGGCGAGGAACTGGTCGACAATTCCCGCATCGCGCCGGAAAAGATCGCCATCCTCGGCGGCGGCGTGGCGGCCATGACCACCGCGTATTATTTGACGAACCAGCCGGGCTGGCAAAACCGGCATGCCATCACCGTCTACCAGCTGGGCTGGCGCCTGGGCGGCAAGGGCGCCAGCGGGCGCAATGCACAGGCGGGCCAGCGCATCGAGGAGCACGGCCTGCACATCTGGTTCGGCTTCTACGCGAACGCCTTCAGGATGATCAAGGAAGCCTATGCCAGCCTGGAACGCCCGCCCGGCGCGCCGCTGGCCACCTGGCGCGACGCTTTTAAACAACACGATTACGTGGCCCTGTCGGAAGACGTCAAGGGACAATGGCGCAACTGGTCCATTGTCTTTCCCACCTTGCCGGGCGAGCCGGGCGAGGGCGGCGAAGACGTCACCCTGTGGCAGATGGCCATCGCCATGGTGGGCTGGATCGAGCAGTGGATACGCCAGATCCGCCAGGTGGCGGACGCCGACGCGCGCATCGTGCGCGCCAGCGCATCGCAGGGCGAAGGCGTGTGGCCGGGCTGGTTGCGCCGCCTGGCCGACGAAGTGGTGGGGCAGGCCGATGAACTGGGGCTCGACGTGGGCCTGTCCGTGGGCGCGCTGGCGGCGCTGGTGGCCGACCTGGCGCCGGACTCCACGCGCCACGACCAGGCCCGCCACCAGCTGCTGGCCAGCACCCTGAACGGCATCCGCGCCTGGCTGCGCCTGCGCTACCGCGCGCTGATCGATGGCGACGACGAGTTGCGCCGCCTGTTCACCTGCCTGGACCTGGGCATCACGGTCATGAAGGGCATGTTCGAGGATGGCGTGTTCAAGAACGGCTTTGACGTCATCAACGACATCGATTTCCGCGCCTGGCTGCGCAAGCATGGCGGCGACGAGCAGTTCAGCGTCAATTCGGCGCCCGTGCGCGGCTTTTACGACCTGGTGTTTGCCTACGAGGGCGGCGATTTTTCCAAGCCGAACATCGAGGCGGGCACCTTGCTGCGCTCGATGGCGCGCATCGGCCTGGCCTACAAGGGCAGTATCATGTTCAAGATGCAGGCCGGCATGGGCGACACGATTTTTACACCGCTGTACGAGGTGCTGCGCAAGCGCGGCGTGGAATTCAAGTTCTTCCAGCGCGTGGAAGAACTGGTACCGGGCGCGGGCGACATCGACAGCATCCGCATCACGCAGCAGGTGCAATTGAAGGACCCCGCCGCCGGCTATGCGCCGCTGGTGGACGTGAAAGGCTTGCCGTGCTGGCCCAGCGCGCCCGATTATGGGCAGATCGCACCGGCCCAGGCGGCGCTGCTGCAGGCGCAGGAAGTCAACCTGGAATCGTACTGGAGCGACTGGCCGCAGCAGTATGCGCAGGCGTTCGGCCGCGCGCTGCCCGCCACGGTATTGAAGAAGGGCGTCGATTTTGACAAGGTGGTGTTCGGCATTTCCATCGGCTCGCTGACGGCCCTGTGCCCGCAACTGCTGGCGCAAAGCCCGGCCCTGCAATTGGCGGCCGACAAGGTGAAAACGGTGGCCACGCAGGCTTACCAGGTGTGGCTCAACAAGGATTTGTCTCAGATGGGCTGGACCACGCAGCCGAAGGGCCAGCAACCGGTGCTGTCGGCCTTCACGGAGCCGTACGACACGTGGGCGCCGATGGACCAGTTATTGGCGCACGAGGACTGGCCGGTGGGGCTGGAACCGAAAAACGTTTCGTACTTTTGCAGCGCCTTCCCCGTCGACAGCTACCCGCCCGTCACCGACACGGGCTTTCCCGCCCGCTGCGCGGCCAAGGCGAAACAGGGCGCGCTGCACCAGCTGGAACGCGAGATCGGCGCGCTGTGGCCCGAGGCGGGCGGGCCGGGCGCGTTTCCGTGGCAATGGCTGGTCGATGCGAAGGCCGGTACGGGACCGGCGCGCTTCGACAGCCAGTACTGGCGCGCCAACGTCGACCCGTCCGAGCGCTACGTGATGTCGGTGGTGGGCAGCACGCAGTACCGGCTGGCGACCGACCAGTCGGGCTTCAGCAACCTGTTCCTCACGGGCGACTGGATCAGGACGGGCCTGAACGCGGGCTGCGTCGAGGCGGCCGTGATGGCCGGCATGCAGACTTCGCGCGCCATGACGGGCTATCCGGCCGTGATCCAGGGCGAGACGGATTTCTAGGCATGCAAGGTCTGATGCTGCTGTGTCTGGTCCTGTTCCACCTGCACGCGGGCGCCGCGCCGCCGGGCGCCATCGTGCTGTGGCCCGGCGCGCCGCCCGGCGGCGCGGCGCCGGGTCCGCAGCGCGACAGCGCCAAGGGCTCCATCACGCAGGTGGCGCAGCCTTATCTGATCGCACACCGCCCGGCGCGGCCGGACGGCACGGCCGTCATGCTGGTCAGCGGCGGCGGCTATGCGCATATCGAGGCGGGCAAGGAAAGCGGCCCCACCGCCGCCTGGCTGCAAGCGCAGGGCGTCACGGCGTTTGAACTCGTGTACCGTCTGCCGCAGGAAGGCGGTGGCGCCAGCGCGCCGTTGCAGGACGGCCAGCGGGCCATGCACGTGATCCGGGCGCGTGCGGCCGAGTGGGGCATCGACCCGGCGCGCATCGGCATGCTGGGTTTTTCCGCCGGCGCGCACCTGGCCGGCATGACGGCCGTCCAGCCGGACGCCGCCCTGTATGCGTCCGTCGATGCGATCGATGGCGTCTCCGCGCGGCCCGATTTCGTCGTGCTGCTATACCCCGTGCTGACCATGCAGCCGCCGTTCGACACGACGCATGCGAAGAAAGAGCTGCTGGGAAGCCACCCCACGCAGGCGGCGCGCGATGCGCTGTCGGTGGAACGCCACGTCGATGCGCGCACGCCGCCGATGTTCATCGCGCAGGCGCTCGATGACCGCGTGTCGCCGCCTGAAAACAGTACATTGATGGCGGCGGCCCTGCTCCGCGCCGGCGTGCCTGTGGAGCTGCACCAGTTCCGGCACGGCGGCCATGGCTGGGGCCTGGGCAAGCCGGGCAGCGAACCGGCCGCGTGGCCGCAACTGCTGCTGGCGTGGCTGCAATCGCGGGGCTGGATGCCTCAGCCTTCGGGCTGAGTTTCCAGGTCCCGCCGCGCCACGTCCAGCGCCGCCCGCAGCTGCGGCAGGAACTGTTCCACGTTATCGAGCTGGCCGTTCGAGGCCAGGGTTTCCATCTGGTGGCACAGGCCGTGCAGGGTGGGGCGGCTCAAGTAGCCGGCGCTGCCTTTCAAGGCGTGGAAAGCGGCCGCCGCCGCGCTGGCATTGCCGTCGCGCACGGCATGGCAAGCCAGGTCCAGGCGCCGCGGCGCTTCCGTCAGGAACGCTTGCGCGATGCGCTGCAAGTGCTGGGGCGACAAGCCTGCCAGCGGCAGGATGTGCACGGGCGCTGTCATGGGATCGGCCGGCGCCGGCGTTTGCGCCTGCGCGTCGTCGGCATCGTCCAGGCCGAACTGGCGCGCCAGGGTGTCGTCGTCGATGGGTGCGGCCTGCGGCAGCGCGTGGCCGCGCGCCAGCAGCAGGTCGATGATGGCGTCGATTTTCTCGAACAGCAGCGCTTCGTCGACGGGCTTGCTGAGGAAGTCGTCCATGCCGGCGGCCAGATAGCGTTGCCGGTCATGTTCGCTGGCGTTGGCCGTCAGCGCGAGGATGGGAATCTGCGCGTCGGGAATGGGGAACTGGGCATTGCCGCCGTCGCGGATCAGGCGCGCGGCCTGTTCGCCATCCATCTCCGGCATGCGGCCATCCATCAGCACACAGTCGTAGGGGCCGGATCCCAGCGCGCGCAGCGCCTGTTCGCCGTTTTCCACGATGGTGACCTCATGGCCCATGCTTTCGAGCAGGGTGCCGATGATGATCTGGTTGGTGCGCACGTCTTCGGCGCACAGGATGCGCAGGCGGCAGGCGTGGCGCGCCTGGCGCACCGGCCGGCGCGCGTCGGCCGCCGGCGCGCTGCCGTCTTCCAGCGGCAAGGTGAAGTGGAAGCGCGAACCGATGCCGACCCGGCTTTCCACGCCGATCGTGCCACCCATCAGTTCGACCAGTTCCTTGCAAATGGCCAGGCCCAGGCCCGTGCCGCCGTAGCGGCGCGTGGTGGAATGGTCGGCCTGCTCGAATTTCTGGAACAGGCGCGGCAAGGTGTCCGCGTCGATGCCGGGACCCGTATCGCTGATGATGAATTCGATTTCGCTGCGGCCATCGCGGCGCGGCGGCGTGCGGGCGCGCCGCACTTCCAGCAGCACTTCGCCATTGGCCGTGAATTTCAGCGCGTTGCCCAGCAGGTTGATGAGGATCTGCCGCAGGCGCGTGGGGTCGGCGCGCACGTAGCGCGGCAGGTCCAACGCCAGTTCGCGGCGCAGCAGCAGGCTCTTGGCGTCGGCCTGTCCCTGCACGATGCCGGCCGCGTCGCCGATCAGCGCCAGCAGGTCGAAGTCCACCGTTTCCAGGGTCAGCTTGCCCGCGTCGATCTTGGAAAAGTCGAGGATGTCATTGAGGATGGTCAGGAGCGACACGCCATTGTGCAGGCCGATGCGCAGGTATTCCTGCGTGCGGCCCTTGACGGACTGGTCGCGCAGGGCGAATTTCAGCATGCCGATCACGCCGGCCAGCGGCGTGCGGATGTCGTGGCTCATGGCGGACAGAAAATCGATGCGGTGGCGGCTGACCACTTCCGCATGCTCCTTGGCCTTCAGCAGGGCGTCGTTGCTGAGGGTGAGGGCCAGGGTGCGTTCCTGCACCCGCTGTTCCAGGTTGTTGCGCAGCAGGCGGATCTGGTCGGCCAGGGCAAAAGCCAGCAGCAAGCCGTCGAAGGTGCCGCCGAGCAGGGTCACCAGCTGGGCGTTGGCCACCATGGCCGGCATCAGCCCCAGGTTGGCCGGCAGGATCAGAAAGCCGGGCAGCATCAGCGCGACGAAGGCCAGCACGAAGAAGCGCGCCGGCTGGTAGCCGCGGCGCCAGACGACGATGCCGCAGACCAGCGCCAGCAGCATCCAGATACTGATGGCGATGGTGGCCAGCGTGTGCGCATACGACAGGGCGAAAAAGCAGCTGGGCAGGAGCAGCAAGGGCAATGCCAGGTTGACCTTGCTGAGACGGTACAGCAGCAGTGAGTAGTCGCGCAGGCGCAGGAAATGCATGTAGAACAGGGTGCTGAAGACGGGCAGCAGGAAAAACGGCACGTAATGCAGCTGCAGCTGGTGCCAGTCGAACAGGTCGGCAAACACGTGGAAGGTCATGGCCCAGGCCAGGCCGTACGTCAGCACGTACAGCGCGTAATACGCCGACGCCTTTTCCAGGGTGATGGAAAAGATGAAGAAATTGAACAGGCCCAGCGCCAGCAGGGCGCCGATGGAGGCCACCATCAGGAAGTTTTCCTTGCCCACCAGCTTGCGGTAGTCGTGCTGCGTCTTCACGCCGAACAGGGGCGCGCGCGCGTAGTAGGGGCTGGAAAAGCGGATCAGGATGTCGTACGTGGCACCCGGCGCCAGCTGCACGTTCATGCCGTAGTGCAGCAAATAGTCGTGCGGCCGCTGGTAGCCCGTGAGCAAGGTACGCGGCGCCGTGTGCGGCCCCGGGCCATACACGTAGACGTCGACCAAGTCGATCAGGGTGTCGTTCGGGTCGATGACCCAGGCCGCTTCGCTGCTGTCGTTGCGCACCTGCGCATGCAGCCAGTAGGCGCCGCCGAACAGGTCGACCTGGTCGGCCGGGCGCTGGCGCGCCAGCCAGGCGGGCAGGGCGGCGGCATCGGCAGGCGCGGCTTCATTTTCGGCAAGAAATAGTTGTCCGCCCTTGCCCAGATGAGCGATGCCTTGTTTGCTCAGAGGCAAGGGCGTCGCCTGCGCCGCGCCCGCCAGACCCAGCAGGCCGAACAGCAGGCTGAGCACGAGCGGCCAGCCGCATAGCCAGGCGCTGACGCGGGAGCTGGAAGCGCGGTGGCAGGGAGGGGGCGAGTGGGCTGGCATCGATGGAGTGGGTGATGGTCGCGCGGGAATTGGCGGCAACGCCGTTTGCTGTGGAGTGTCCATTTTAATCGACTCTCGGTGACACACGGGCAAATTCATGTCCTGTCCGCCTGGCGCCCGCTCCGGTATCATGGCGCTTTTGCCCGCGAGATATTCATGCTCAGTCCCGACCAGTTCCTGGCCTTCCTGGCCGCCGCCGTCTTGATCACCGCCAGTCCCGGCCCCGACAACCTGATGGTGCTGGGCGTGGGCATGTCGCGCGGGCGCCGCCAGGGCATGGCGTTCGGCCTGGGCTGCGCCCTTGGCTGCCTCACGCACACCGTGCTGGCGACCATCGGCGTGTCGGCCCTGCTGGCCGCCTCGCCCACGGCCTTTACGGCGCTGAAAGTGGCCGGCGGGCTCTATCTGGTGTGGCTGGGCATCGGCGCCTTGCGCAGCCGTGGCGGCGCCAGAGTCGATGGTGCGGCCGCCTTGCCCGACGAATCCTTGCTGCGTTTGTTCGGCAAGGGACTGTTTGCCAACAGTATCAATCCGAAAGTCGTATTGTTTTTCCTCTCGTTCCTGCCGCAGTTCATCGTCGCGGGCCAGGGCAATGCCAGCTGGCAGACGGCGCAGCTGGGCCTGGTCTTCACGGCGCAGGCGTGCGTGCTGTTCGGCCTGCTCGGCTATTTTTCCGGCGCCGTCGGCCTGTGGCTGAACCGCCGCCCGCGCGCCGGCCTGTGGCTCGACCGCGTGGCCGGCACCATCTTCATCGGCCTGGGCTTGCGCCTGATCCTGGCGCGCTGACCTCTTGCCGGGCGGTGATGCGGAACGCCAGTTCCATCTGGTCCTGCACGGCCATGGCGCCGCCCAGGATGGCGAACGGCACGATGCCGAAGTCGCTTTGTTTCAGCAGCAGGCTGCCGCTGGCCTGCAGGCTGCGCCCGTCGGCCGCTTGCTCGATCCGCACGGGCAGCCGCACCGTGCGCGTCACGCCATGCAGGGTGATGTCCGCATCAAACACCTGCTTGTCGCCCGTGCGGCGCGCCTCGATGCTGACCCACGGATAGCGTTCCGCCTCGAGCACGCGCACCAGCATGTTGTGGCGCGTGCCGGCGATGGCATCGGCCGACGGCGTCGTCGTCAAGCCGGCCTCCCGCCGCAAGCTTTCTTCATCCACAGTCATCTCGTCGAGCCGGAAGCGCAACTGCGCGCGCCCCGGCGCGGGCGCCACGATGCCCTGCAGGCTGCGGCTGGCCACCACGTGATCATGCCCGAGCCGCGCCAGCGCGCCGCCACGGCGCACGGTGATGGTCAGCAGCGATTCTGCGGGCGCGATGTGCAGCAGCTGCATGCCTTGCCGCTGCCACGCGGGCGCCGGCACGGCGGCAGGGGCGGCCGGCGCGGAAGCGGGGGCCGGCGCGGGCGGCAAGGGCGTGCAGGATGCCAGCAAGGCGCAGGCGCCGGCCAGCAGCATGCGGCGGTGAACAGTGTGCATTGATGAAAACTCCTGGCTGGACATGGACTGCGCGTGCAGAGGCGCAAGGCGCGATGGGGCGATGGGGCGATAGTACGCGATCCAGCCTGCCCGGCGCTAGCCCCTTCGCAGGCGGCCGCGCAAGGACGGAGTACAGGGATAGCGTTTACCGCGCCTGTCCGTCGACAAACAGGAGGATGGCGCTGGCGACCACCTGCGGCGCCTCGCGCTGCGGGAAGTGGCCGATGCCTTCGAGCAGCACGCGCTGGTAGGCGCCGCTGAAATGGCGTTCGCGTCCGGCCGAGCTGTCCGGATGGTTGCAGGTGTCGGCCGCGCCATGCAGCACCAGGGTGGGCACCGGCAAGACGGGCGCCGGGTGCAGCAGCGCTTCGTCGGCCGCGTACGCGGGGTCGCCCTCGGCAAACGCCCAGCGATGACGGTAGGAATGCAGCACCACCTCGGCCCAGTCGGGACCGTCGAAAGCGCGGCTGGCCTGCGCGAAATCGGCTTCGCCATACCAGCCGGCGGGCGACCAGCTGTCCCACATCATGCGGGCAAACGCGTGGCGGTCATGCTCGACCGCATGCTGGCCCCGCGGCGTGGCCATGAGCCAGTGGTACCAGTAGTTGCGCGCCTGCTGGTAAGACAGTTCTTGCCGTGGGTCATTCGTGCCATAGCCTACCGACAGCATGACGAGGCCAGATGCCGCATCGTGGCGCAAGCCGCAGGCATTGGCGACGGCGCGCGCGCCCCAGTCATGGCCCACCAGCAAGGGCTGATCCAGTTGCATCGCATCGATAAAGTCGAGCAAGTCGCGCCCCAGCGCGGCCAGCTGGCCGCTGCGCGGCGTGTCCGCATGGCGAAAGCGCGTGGGCGCGAAGCCGCGCAGGGCGGGCGCCAGCACGCGGTAGCCAGCGGCGGCCAGCGCCGCCGCCGTTTTGGCCCAGCTTTCCGGGCTGTCGGGCCAGCCGTGTACCAGCACGGCGCAGCGGCTGCCGGACGGGTTCCATTCCAGGTAGGCCACGTCCAGCAGCGGGGTGGCGATGTAGTGATAGTCTTGCATGGCATTCCTGACGAAGGTGAGGGGAGAACGTCATGGTAGCGCCGGCAATTAATTTGATTCGTGAGCAATTCATCGATATTATGATCATATCTTGATGAATTGGAGCGTACCATGCACGCCTTGCCGGCAATGACCCTGGACATCGTCCTCTTGCGCAGCCTGCTGGAAGTGGTCGATACGGGCGGCTTCGCGCTGGCCGCGCAAAACCTGGCGCTGACGCCGTCGGCTGTCAGCGGGCATATCAAGCGCCTGGAACACAGCGCCGGCAAACAGTTGCTGGCGCGCACGACGCGCAGCCTGGAGTTGACGGCGGCCGGCGAACTGCTGTACATGTATGCGCGCAATATCGTCGACCTGGAACGCGAGGCGCGGGCCAGGCTCAGCGGTGCATCGGTGCAGGGGCGGCTGGTCCTGGGCGCGTCGGAAGATTTCGCGGGCACGTGGCTGCCGCAAGTGCTGCAGACGTTCCAGCGCTGGCATCCGCAAGCGTCGATCGAGTTGAAGGTGGGCATCACGGCCGACCTCCTGCGGCGTCAGGCGCACGAGCAGATCGATGTCATTTTCGGCAAGCAATGCAGCCGCACGGAAGGGGCGGGCGAATTGCTGTGGGCCGAACCGCTGGTATGGGCGTATGCGGCCGGCCGCCTGCCCGATGCGCAACTGCCCGTGCCGCTGGCGCTGTTTCCCTCGCCGTGCGTGTACCGCGAAGCGGCGCTGGCCGCTTTGGCGCAGGCGGGCCGTGCCTGGCGGCTGGCGTTTGACAGCGGCAGCATGGCCGGCTGCGTGGCGGCGGCGCTGGCCGGCTTTGCCGTGACGCCCGTGGCGCGCAGCCAGTTGCGCGACGGTTTGCGTATCCTGGGAGCGGAAGAGGGCTTGCCGCCATTACCCGATGCCCGTTTTTATGCCTTTCCACGCAACAATACGCCGGCCGTGCTGGCGCTGGTGGACGCCGTGCGCGGCGCGGGACAGCGGCAGCAGTTTCGCGCATGATGCCGGCGGCGCTGGAAATGCCGATGAAAGTATGAAAGTTTAGCCTGCGTCATAAGGCGGTCATATGCCGCTGTTATGATGCTTTTGTTGGCACACAGCATGCATTGCGCAGATCACTACGCTCCGGGAGCGATAGGATGCAGGCATGACTCAACAGCTTAGCCGGTGAGCTCAACCATCGGCACCAGACATGTAAAAATTGTTTTATGGCAGTATTTGCAGGGTGGGGCAGGGGAAATGCAGGAATCGGCCGGGGCTTTAATGAAGTCCTAAGCCTGCCCGAGGGAAGGACTGGCATAGTGGATACATGGCGCACGGAGACCCCGGGCGCAAGGTTGCCGGACACCTCAATGACCGGCACGATTTCCACTTCTTCATGTGTTTTTCCCGTTTTATCCCTGCGCTCTGAAACAGCGTTTCAACCGGCTACCGCACTTTGCGAAGCCGGTTTTTTTTTGCCTGCGTTTTCATTCGTTCCCGGCGCCGCGGCGCCGGGAAAGCCGATTAGCCCGCCTGTTTCGCCAGCCATGCATCGACGGCCGGCAGCCGTTCGGCGCGCAGCTTGATGCGGTACTTGATGCCGGCCACGGAACTGTCGGCGTCGCCGCGCGCGCCGGCCGGCAGGTGCGCCTGCGCGTACGCTTCCAGCTTGGCGATCATGTCCGGCTGCGCCGACGCGGCGGCCAGGCGCGGGAAGTAGCGGCTGCGCGAGCTGGCGTCGATGCGCGCATTGACTTGCTCCAGGTGCGCCAGCGCAAAGTCGAAGGCCAGTTCCGGATGCGTGCGCGACACGCGCGAGATCATGGCCGGGCTGTTGGTCACGCCCGGTTCATCCGTCAGCGCCAGCGCCAATGCGCGCCGCGCCAGGGCGGGATCGTTGCTCGAGGCCAGCAGGTCATACAGCTGGTTTTTCACCAGCGGCGTCTTTTCCTGCTGCGCGCGGGCGTGCAGCTGCTCCCAGGTGGCGGCGTCCGCATGCTGGGCCACCACGCCCAGGATGGTGCGGCGCAGCGGTGCGGGCATGGCGGCGGGATCTTGCTCGCTGGCCGCATGGCGACGGCGCGCCTCGGCCAGCACGCCCGGTTCGCCCATGTCGCCGAGGATGGCGATCAGCTGGCCGCGCAGGGTCGCCACGCTCGACGCTTCGCCCGCGCGCGCTTCCCAGCCCGTCTGCGCCATCATCGGCGCCAGGCGCGCCATGGCGAAGCGGCCGAAGGCCTGCTGGCGCGCTTTGCTTTCCGCGCTATCGCCCGCATATTGTTCGTACAGGCTGCCCAGGGAGGCGGCCACCTTGCCCAGTACCTGCGGATCGGCAGACAGCGGCGTCGCTTTCACCAGTTCCAGGAAGTCGGCCAGGTTTTGCGCGCCCGCCAGGCCCAGCGACTGGCTGTCCGCCAGCAAGCCCAGTTGGTCGATCGGCGCCAGGCGCGCGAAGCTGCGCGCCAGCGCGCGCGTGTTGGCGGGCGCGTACACGGTGCGGTAGTAGCCGCTCTGGCCCGCGTTCACCAGCAGGGCGCCGCAGCCGGGCACGTTCAAGCTCGCTTTGCCATTCCTGACCAGCACCGTGGCCAGCTTGCCGTTGCCGACCGTAGAGGCGATGACGGGCACTTTCCACGACAGCGGTTTCTTGTTCGGCTGGTCCTTGGAAAATTCCGTCTGCGTCAGGCGCACGCGCGTATTGCCGTTCCGGCACACGGCGTTGTCCACCGTGATCATCGGCACGCCCGGCTGCAACGTGAAATCATGGGCGATGGCGCTGACCGGCTTGCCGGCGGCCGCATCGACTTCGCGCCACAGGTCGTCGGACACCGTATTGCCATACGCATGCTTGCGCATGTAGCTGCGCACGGCCGTGCGCCACGTGTCGGCGCCGACATACGCTTCGAGCATGCGGATCACCGCCTCGCCCTTTTGATAGGTGATGCCGTCGAAGGCCTGGCTGGCCTGCTCCACGGTGGCGATGCGCTGCACCACCGGATGCGTGGTGCGCAGCGCGTCCTGGCTCATGGCCGACTCGCGCCCGCCCACGCTGGACAGGGCCGTGTTCCACTCGGGGTGCAGACGCTCCGTGGTGCGGCTTTCCATCCACGACGCAAAACCTTCGTTGAGCCACAGGTCATCCCACCAGCGCATGGTGACCAGGTCGCCGAACCACTGGTGCGCCATTTCATGCGACAGGGTGGTGTAGATGTTTTCCTTGTCGGCCTGGGTCGAGATGGCCGGGTCAAGCAGCAGGCCATATTCGAAAGTGAAGACGGCGCCCCAGTTTTCCATGGCGCCGAAGAACTGGCTGCGGCCCGGCGCGGCGATGTTGTCGAGCTTGGGCAGCGGGTAGCGCACGCCGAAATAATCGTTGTATTCGCGCAGCAGGGCGCTTGACTCGTCGAGCGCGAAGCGGCTTTGCGCCAGCGCGCCTTTCTTCGTGATGACGCCGATCTCCGTACCGTCGGCCATCGTTGTGGCCCGCTCGAAGTCGCCCAGGCCGAAGAACAGCAGATACGTCGACATGCGCGGCGTGGTGGCGAAGTACACATGCTTCATGCCATTGCCCAGTTCTTCGCTGCTGGCGATCGGCATGTTGCCGACGGCCATCTGGTTGCTCGGCACGACCACGTTGAGATCGAAGGTAGCCTTGTAGTCCGGTTCATCCCACGATGGCAGCATGCTGCGCGCGTCCGAATTTTCGAACTGCGTGTACAGCGCGCGCTGGCGGCCTTGCGGCGTGTCGTAGTCGAGCGAAAACAGGCCCGTGGCCTGCGTGCCGATCTTGCCGCTGTAATCGATGCGCAGCAGGTACTCGCCCTTCGCCACGGGTTCGGCGAAATGCACGGTGGCCGTCTGCTTGTCCGCATCGAACGCGATCTTGCGCGTCACCTGCTTGCTGCCGCCCTTGCCTTCGATGGCGGCGGCCGCAAACGTCAGGTTCAAGGCATTGAAGGTGATGCTGGCGGTCGGCGCGTCGACCGCCACCTTGATGGCCACCTCGCCCTTGAAGGTAGAGGCGGCAGCGTCCGGCGTGATCGACACGATATAGTGCAGGGGCGTGACGCCGCGCGGCAGCTGCGTGGTGGTGCCGGGCGCATGGCTGGCCGAGACGTACCTGGCGGCGGGAGCGGCATTGTCCGCATGGGCTGCGGTGATGGAAGCCAGTGCCAGGACGGCGGCGGCCAGTTGGCTGCGCCGGAAGCGCGGAGTCGGTGTGCGATGCATGGTATGCCCTTGGTTCATGGATAAAACGCCCGCCAGCCGGATAGGCTGCGGGCGTTGATGACGTGTGGGGGACATCGCTGGAACTGGCGGCCAGCGTTCCCGTACAGCAATCTAAGGCGAAACGGGGGCAAAGTCAACGCGCCAGGGGCGCCGCACCATGCCGGTGCGCTGGTATGATGGGCGTCTGACTGCATTGCCACAGGCTGGTGCCGCGCCTGATTGGCCACCACCATAACGAGACGAGACCTGCACATGAAACTCACTATCAGCCCCCGCACGCCCAATCCGCGCCGCGTCACCATGTTCATCGCCGAGAAGGGCATCACCGGCATCGAGGAAGTGGCGCTCGACCTGATGGCCGGCCATCACCGCGATCCCGCCTTCCTGGCGAAAAACCCGCTGGGCCGCGTGCCCGTGCTGGAACTGGACGACGGACGCGTGCTGACCGAGACGCGCGCCATCTGCACCTACCTGGAAGGCTTGCAGCCGCAGCCGAACCTGATGGGCGAGGGATTCGAGGAGCGCGCCTTCATTGAAATGGCCGACCGCCGCGTGGAGCTGCACCTGTTCAGCGCCGCCGCCAACTGGGTGCGCCACGGCCATCCGGCCCTGGTGGCGCTGGAAAACCCGCAGTTTCCCGATTTCGCCGCGGCGCAGGCGGGCAAGCTGCGCGAGACGGCGCAATGGCTGGACCAGGTGCTGGCCCACCAGCCCTACATCGCCGGCGAACGCTTTACGATTGCCGACATCACGGCCTTCTGCGCGCTGGAATTTGTGCGCGGGCTGATGAAGTACCGGCCGGGCGCGGAAGGGTTGTCCAACCTGCAGGCTTACCGCGACCGCATCGCCGAGCGGCCCAGCGCGCAGGCGAAGTAGGCCATGCGTGCGGGCCGCTTCAACTATGTTGTCGGCTTACGCCCGTTGGGCTAAGCCGACCTACGCCCCGTAGGTTGGATTAGCGGGACGCGTAATCCAACATCATCGCGGGCGGGCCAACAATGTTGTCGGCTTACGCCCGTTGGGCTAAGCCGACCTACGCCGACCTACGCCGGCCTGCGTTTACCGACAGCCCGGTAGGTCGGATTAGCGGAACGCGTCATCCGACATCACCATTTACTTCAGCTGCTCGTGCAGGAAGGTGTAGGTCAGCGCCCACATCAGCGCCTGCTGGTCGTTGTTGGCGGCACCCGCATGGCCGCCTTCCGTGTTTTCCCAGTACAGCACGTCGTGGCCTTGCTCTTCCATCTTCGCCACCATCTTGCGCGCATGGCCTGGGTGGACGCGGTCGTCGCGTGTCGAGGTGGTAAACAGCACGCGCGGATATTTCTTGTCCTTGAAGACGTTCTGGTACGGCGAGTACTTGCTGATGTAAGCCCATTGCTCCGGCACGTCCGGGTCGCCGTACTCTCCCATCCACGAAGCGCCCGCCAGCATCTTGTTATAGCGGCGCATGTCGAGCAGCGGCACCTGGCTGACGACGGCGTTGAACAAATCGGGGCGCTGCACCAGCACGGCGCCCGTCAGCAGGCCGCCATTGCTGCCGCCCATGATGCCCAGGTGGCGTGGGCTGGTGACCTTGCGCTTGATCAGGTCCTGCGCCACCGAGATGAAATCGTCATACGCGCGCTGGCGGTTTTCCTTCAGCGCCGCCTGGTGCCAGCGGGGGCCGAATTCGCCGCCGCCGCGGATATTCGCCAGCACGTACACGCCGCCCTTTTCCAGCCACGCCACGCCCGTGGTGCCGCTGTAGCTCGGTTTGAGCGACACTTCAAAGCCGCCATAGCCATACAGCACGGTGGGGTTGCTGCCGTCGAACTTCGTCTTCTTGTTCATGATGGCGAAATAGGGCACCCTGGTGCCGTCCTTCGACGTCGATTCGAACTGCTCCACCTTGTACGGCGCCGCATCGTAGTAGGCGGGCAGCGACTTGATTTTCGTGCGCTGGTCGCTTTGCGCCGTGGCCAGATACAGGGTGGTCGGATTGAGGAAGTCGGTCACCGTCAGGAAGTACTGGTCCGAATCGACCGGGTCGAGCGCGCTGACGGCCAGGGTGCCCAGCTTCGGCGCGTCGACGGCGCGGCGCTGCCACTTGCCGTTCACGTGGCGCAGTTCCGTCAGACGGTTCTTGACCTTGTCCAGGGTGGTGACGAGGATGGCCGATTTGGTGGCCGTGACATTGTCCAGCGACGAGGTGGCCGTGGGCGCGTACAGCAATTCCAGCTCCTGCTTGCCCTGCATGAAGGCCTTGAAGTCGGACGCCAGCAGCGAGCCTTGCACGTAGGTCTTGCCGTTCACTTTCCAGTCCGAGCGCAGGGTGATGATCAATTGATCGCGTACGGTGAAGGCCGTCGCGTCGTCCGGCTTCGGCACTTTTTTCAGATCGGCGCCTTCGCGCAGGAACATTTCGCCGCTGTAGAAATCGATTTGCCGCTCGATGAACTGGTGTTCGTGGCCGGGCGTGAAGTCCTTGTAGGCGCCCGCGCTCAGGTCGTCGGGTTTGGCTTCATACAAGGTGTGTGCCTGCGCCAGCGGCGTGCCGCGCTGCCACTCTTTGATGATGCGCGGGTAGCCCGAGCTGGTCATCGAGCCGGGGCCGAAATCGGTGGACACGAACAAGGTGTCCTGGTCAATCCAGCTGGCGCTGCCCTTCGCTTCGGGCAGGGTGAAGCCGCCGTCGACAAAGGCGCGCTTGACCACGTCATATTCGCGCACCACCTTGGCGTCGCCGCCACCGCGCGACAGGGAAATGAGGCAGCGTTCGCCCTTCGGATACAGGCAGGAGGCACCGCCCCAAACCCAGTTTTCATGCTCGCCGGCGGCCAGCTGGTCGAGGTCGATCACGGTTTCCCACGCGGGTTCGGCCAGCTGGTACTGCGCCAGCGTGGTGCGGCGCCAGATGCCGCGCACGTGCTGGGCATCGCGCCAGAAATTGTAGTAAAACGCGCCTTCCTTGCTGACGTAGGGAATGCGTTCCTTCGAGTTGAGGATGGTTTTCAGGCGCGTCTGCAGGGCAGGGAAGCCGGGCTGCGCTTCCAGCTCTTTGGTGGTGACGGCATTGTGCTGCTTGACCCAGGCCAGCGGCTTGTCGCCGAGGACTTCTTCCAGCCACAGGTGGGGATCGGTGTTGGCGGCGGCAGGGGCGGGGGCTTGCGCGTGGGAGACGCCCGCTGCGGCCATGCCGAGCAGCATGCTGCCGGCAAACTTGCGATAAAAAGACATGGACAGAGTTCCTTGACAATGGTCGGTTATGCCGCGTTGCTGTCAAAACGGCGCAACCATGTTGCCATGGATTGCTAGCTGGAACCAGAGGCTGAAGGCGCCGAGCGGGGAAAAACCATGCTTTTCCAATATTGTTTGCTGGAATCAAGCTAGGCCGCAGATTCTGCGGCGGGGTGCCACGTTCAGTAGCCGCTTGACGCCACCAGGGACGTGACGGTAAGCGCCGTTTTTTCAACGTCGCCGCCGTCAGGATGATAAATCCACACGCTTTCGTTGTCGCGGCTGTCGACGAACAGGATGCGCATGTTTTCCTCGCCAATGGCCGGGCATGCTGCCAACTCGGCCAGGCTGAACGGTGCTGCCTGCATCGAATCCGTGCCCGCCACCTGTGCCAGGGTTTGCGCAAAGCCGGCCAGCTGCGCAGCTGCCAGATACCTGCAGCCGTCCACGTCGATGTGTGCGCAAAGCTCCTCCAGGCTGTACAGCTTGAAACGGTTCCCATCCTGGCAAACCGCCACCTCGCGCCGTGATTTTCCGCTGTTGAGGTAATCGAGATACGGCTGGGGGATGGCCACTTTTTCCCTGGTCAGCAGCTTCTCCAGCTGTTTGGCGGTTTTCTTCGCCGCCTTTGCAGGCTTGGGTGCGGCTGTCTCGCAAGACTGCGCGATCCATGCGACGGGATTGAACTGGAACATCCTTGAGCATGCGGGGCAGTGCAGGAACATGAAGGTCATGTTCTTGCCGAGAGCCGATTCCAGAAAAGCGCCATCGGCTGCATCGAGAGCGCTGCTGTCAAAATGATGGCCGCAGGCGTCGTGGTAGGGGCAAGTGATCTCTGTCATGGGTCAGATTGGTGTGGCATTGAAGTAGTGTTCCATACGCAAAGCGATCTCCTCTTTTTCTTGTGGATCAGATGCCTTGGGATTTCTTTTCCAGTAGGCAATGCCTTCGTTCAAGGCCCACAAGGCTTTTTCCTGCTTGCCGGCCATGAGATAAAAATCGCAGGCCCTGGCATGCGAGTCTTGCGTGTCAACCAGGGCCTGGGCCGCATTTTCCCAGTTGGACCGGTGCTCTAGCCAGGGAATGGCCAACGCCAGCAGATTGTCCCGCAAGCAGGCCATGAAGGTTGCCCGATGGGCCGGATCGACGAGCTGGTGTTCTTTGTCCTGTTTCCCATCGATGACAGGGAATTGCCAGTTTGTGATATTCCAGTCCGCCACGCCGCCAACGATATTGTTGACAGGTTCACGGCCGTAGCGTGCCTTGTGCCATGTTGTATAGGATCTGGAGGAAACCTGATAGTGGCTCCAGAACTGCACGCAGAGACGCTCTTCGTTATGGCGGTTGGCCTGGAAATGGATGGTCTGGACGAATTCGTTCTGCGCGCGCTTGAAGGTGAGCTGGCCTGCCGAGAACTTGAAGCCCGCTGCGGTCAGCGGCTCCAGCAAGAACTCTTCAATATTGGCGATGATCAGTGCTTTTGGTTTCATCCTGTTCCCTGGCATTGACGGTTGCGCCGCCTTGCTGTGAAAACGGCGTTGCCATGTTGCCATAGATTAGTGTGCGTAACAGCCGCGACGGGCAATCGTGCGAGGGAAAACCTGCGGCTATTGGCGCGTGGCCGGTCACGGCAGCTGATTGACCCACACAGGCGCCGACCAGACGATGTTGCCGTCGTCCTGCGTCAGGCGCGCGTAATAGACATGGGGGCCGGGCGCGGGCGTGACGGTGAGCTCGGCCTGGTCCGACAGTTGCGTGACGGAGCCGTTGCCGCCCGGTACGCCGTGGAAAATGGCGACGGCCGCCGCTTGCCGGCCCGCGCTGTTGCTGAAACTGGTAGACAGTTGCAAGGGCCCGTGGTTGTCGAAACGCTCGCCCATCAGCTTGCCATTGGCCGTGAACAGCAGCTGCGCGTGCTTATCCATGGTGGCAAAGACGCGGCGCGCGCGCAGCGCGTCGAGGAAGCTGTCGCGTGACACGGGCATGCCGGCGGCCGGGCTGGCCACCAGCACGGCCGTGCGGTTGCCGTACGACGCGCCCCAGTTGGCGCAGTGGTTGTCCTGGTTGCTGCTGAAGGCCACGTGGTAGCCGGCCGCCAGGGCACGGTTGCAGGCCGCCTCGTAATTGCTGCGCCGCGTTTCCGTTTCCTGGTCGTTGGTGGAAAACGCGGATGTATTCATCACTTCGCACAGCACCATGGCCGCATCGCCGTCCGGCGTGTAGCCGAGCGGCTGGCCATCGACGAGAAACTGGCCCGCATAGGCAGGGTGGTTGAACTGGCCTATCCAGCCCCGTTCGCGCATCAGCGCATACAGGGCGGCGTAGTCGTTTTTCGGCGTTTCCAGGTCGGCCAGCAATTCGCCCCGGGCATTCCTTTCCCAGCCCAGCAATTGGTCGCTATTGAAGATGTTCAGGTGGCCGCCCTTGTTGATGACGCCCCATTCCATGCCGTACAGGGCCAGGAAACCGGGGTGGGCGTTTGTATAGGCGGCCGCTTCGGCCAGCCCCGTCTGGTACAAGGCCTTCGCTTCGGCAGGCGTGGCTGCGGGATTGGTTCCGTCCGAACCGTCATACATATGGTTGTGCTCGGATGTCAGTAGGGCGTCCAGGCCGTGATCCTGCGCATATTTATAGGCGTCGATGGGGCCGAACGGCGCCGTTTGGGGCTCCTGCGCGCCATGGCAGGCGTCGAGCGCCGCGCCGCCGTCGCTGTGGCGCGTCTGGCTGTGCAGGTTGGCGTAGACGATGCGGTAGCCGGGCTCCTCATCCAGGCGGGGCAGTTGTTGCAGGCCGGCCTGGAAGGCGGGCACCCGGGGCGCCGTGCTGGCGCCCCGCTGCACCGCGATTTGCCATTGCTGTTCCACCTGCGCTTCGCGCGGCGTGCCGGCATTGGCCACGGCCAGCAGGCGCAGCTCGTACAAGCCGTCCGGCGCCATCACGCGCCGTTCGCGCGCATCGGCATCGGCGCGGCCATCCCAGGGCAAGTTGACGCGCTTGCCGCCGGCGCCCACCTGTTCCGTGCCCGACCAGCGCCGCAGCACGGCGCCTTGCGGGCCGGGACCGGACAAGGTCAGGGTCCAGCGCACGGCATGGGCGCGGCCTTCGTCCGGATAGCTGAGCCGCACGACGAATGTGCGCGCCTGCGTGACCCGTTCGCCGCGCGCCGCGTGGAACGGTGCGAACACGGTCGCGTCCAGCTCGCTGTGCTCCCTCGGTTCGGGAGAGCCATCTTGCGCTGCGGCGGTGTTACTCCAGGCGATCAAGAGCGCACCCACGCAGACGCATGCCAGCGCGCGCGCCACGCCGCGCCGTGGCTGCCATTGCCGCAGTTGCCCGAACATGCCGGCCTCCGCTTCATGAACTCAATATCAATTAGACAAACATTGCACTTTCGAGTTCCCCGACGCACCAAGAAGAGGCGTGCCTGCACCGCCAGGTGCCATGACCTGGCGCAAAGTCCGTACAAATAAGACGGCTGCCCCCTGAGGCGGGCCTGGCACGGCGCTTGCTAAACAGGAGATACGGATCAACGGCGATCCCCTGAATAAACGCACAACGGTCCAACGACGGACCACCTGGACAACGGCGTCCGCTCTGGCTGATTTTTTTCATCGGCGGGGGCGGGCGCCGTTTTTGTTTGCATCTTTGTTATTTTCGGGATACTTCGGGAACCTATCATGGCCAGCCAAAAAGCAACGCGCATCGCGCTCTTCTCCCTCGCCACGCCGCCCATGCGGGCATTCCACCTGACGTGGATGGCCTTTTTCGTGTGTTTCTTCGCCTGGTTCGCCTGCGCGCCGCTGATGCCGGTCATCAAAGGCGAGTTCGGCCTTTCCCTGGCGCAAGTGGCGAACATCAATATCGCCGCCGTCGCCATCACCATCCTCGTGCGCCTGATCGTGGGGCCATTGTGCGACCGCTACGGCCCCCGCAAGACGTACACGGGCTTGCTGCTGCTGGGCGCCATTCCCGTGCTGGGCGTGGCCGCGTCGCAAAGCTATGAAAGTTTCCTGTTCTTCCGCCTGGGCATCGGCGCCGTGGGTGCCAGCTTTGTCATTACGCAATATCACACCTCCGTGATGTTCGCCCCCAGAGTCGTCGGCACGGCGAATGCCGCTGCCGCCGGCTGGGGCAATGCGGGCGGCGGCGCGGCGCAGGCGCTGATGCCGCTGCTGCTCGGTGCCGTGCTGATGCTGGGCGTGTCCGAATCGCTGGGCTGGCGCATCGCCCTGCTGGTGCCGGGCGTGCTGATGCTGGTGATGGCGGTCCTCTACTGGCGCTATACGCAGGATTGCCCTGAAGGCAATTACTCGGACTTGCGCGCCGCCGGCGTGGCCATCGAAGGGAAAAAAAAGGGAGGCTGGGACAGTTTCAAGGCCGCCAGCGGCAATTACCGCGTGTGGCTGCTGTTCGTCACCTACGGCGCCTGCTTCGGCATCGAGATCTTCATCCACAACATCGCCGCCGTCTATTACGTCGACCATTTCGGCCTGTCGTTGAAATCGGCCGGCCTGGCCGCTGGCAGCTTCGGCCTGCTGGCCCTGTTCGCCCGCGCCCTGGGCGGCTGGCTGTCCGACAAGCTGGCCCTGCGCGGCAACCTGAACAGCCGCGTGACCCTGCTGTTCATGCTGATGATAGGCGAAGGCGTGGGCTTGCTGTGGTTTGCCAAGGTCGACAGCGTCACGTATGCCGTCATCGCCATGCTGGTCTTCGGCCTGTTCACCCACATGGCGTGCGGCGCCACCTACGCGCTGGTGCCCTTCATCGACAGCCGCGCCCTGGGCGGCGTGGCCGGCATCATCGGCGCGGGCGGCAACGTGGGCGCCGTGGCGGCCGGTTTCCTGATGAAGGGCACGGGCGACATCCGCCAGACCTTGACCATCCTCAGCGCCTTGGTGGTGGTCTCGGCCCTGTGCGCCATCGCCGCCCGTTTCACGGGGCTGGCGGCTGAACCGAACATGGCCGCGGCCTGAGGAGACAAGCATGAACCACCCCCTGAAGATCGTCGTCCTTGGCCATGGCATGGTCGGGCATAAATTCCTCGAACGCCTGGCCCTGGAAAACGCGCCGCACCTGCACGTCACCGTCTTGTGCGAAGAACCGCGCCCCGCCTATGACCGCGTGCACCTGTCCGAATTTTTCAGCGGCAAGTCGGCCGACGACCTGTCGCTGGTGGCGCCCGGCTTCTTCGACAAGGACAACGTCGTGTTGAAGCTCAATGCGCGCGCCGTGTCCATCGACCGCGCGGCGAAGACCGTTACGGCCAGCACGGGCGAGGTCTTGAGCTACGACAAACTCGTGTTCGCCACCGGCTCGACGCCGTTCGTGCCGCCGCTGCCGGGCAAGGAAAGGGACGGCTGCTTCGTCTACCGCACCATCGAAGACCTGGAAGCCATGCTGGCCTGGGGCGCCAAGTCCACCACGGGCGTGGTGATCGGCGGCGGGCTGCTGGGCCTCGAATGCGCGAAAGCCTTGCGCGATTTGCAGCTCGACACCCACGTGGTGGAATTCGCGCCGCGCCTGATGGCCGTGCAGGTGGACGAGGGCGGCGCGCGTGTCTTGCGCCGCAAGATCGAGGAACTGGGCGTGACCGTGCACACGCAAAAGAACACGCTGGCCATCGTTGACGGCGAATCAGCCACGCACCGCATGCAGTTCGCCGACGGCAGCCACCTGGAAGCGGACATGATCGTCTTTTCGGCCGGCATCCGCCCGCGCGATGAGCTGGCGCGCGCCTGCGGCCTGGACGTGGGACCGCGCGGCGGCATCGCCATCGACGACAGCTGCGTCACGTCCGACCCGGACATCTATGCCATCGGCGAATGCGCGCTGTGGGGCGGCCTGGTGTTCGGCCTGGTGGCGCCCGGCTACGAAATGGCCCGCATCGCTGCCCGCCAGCTGCTGCAGGAGGAAGAAGGAGAAGCGGGCGAAGCCTCGTTCAAGGGCGCCGACATGAGCACCAAGCTCAAACTGATGGGCGTGGACGTGGCCAGCCTGGGCGACCCGCACGGCAATGCGCCGGGCAGCCGCTCCTACCAGTTCATGGACGAGCGCAAGCAGATCTACAAGAAGATCGTCGTTTCCGATTGCGGTAAATATCTGCTGGGCGGCGTGATGGTGGGCGACGCCAGCGAGTACGGCACGCTCTTGCAGATGATGCTCAACAAGATCGAGCTGCCCGAGTTCCCCGAGTTCCTGATCCTGCCGCAGGCGGACGGCCAGCAAAAGACGGGACTCGGTGTGGACGCCTTGCCCGATGCTGCGCAAATCTGCTCGTGCAACGACGTGTCGAAAGGCGCGCTGTGCGCGGCCGTGGCCGATGGCGCCACCAGCATCGGCGCATTAAAATCCTGCACGAAAGCCGGCACGGCCTGCGGCGGCTGCGTGCCTTTGGTCACGCAGATCATGAAGGCGGAAATGCAGAAGCAGGGCCTGGCCGTCAACAACCACGTGTGCGAACACTTTGCGTACTCGCGCCAGGAATTGCACCATCTGGTGCGCGTGGGAAAAATCCGCAGCTTCGGCGCGCTGCTGTCCGCGCATGGAAAGGGTCTCGGCTGCGACGTGTGCAAGCCCGTGGCGGCGAATATCCTGGCGTCTTGCTGGAACGATTTCGTGCTGTCGCCCGTGCACGCCAGCCTGCAGGACAGTAACGATTATTTTCTCGGTAATATACAGAAGGATGGCACGTATTCCGTCGTGCCCCGCATGCCGGGCGGCGAAGTGACGGCCGACGGCTTGATCGCCGTGGGCATGGTGGCGAAAAAATACGGTCTCTATACGAAGATCACGGGCGGACAGCGGGTCGACCTGTTCGGCGCGCGCGTGGACCAGTTGCCGGCCATCTGGGAAGAGCTGATCGCGGCCGGCTTCGAGTCGGGCCACGCCTACGGCAAGTCGCTGCGCACGGTGAAATCGTGCGTCGGCTCCACCTGGTGCCGCTATGGCGTGGCCGACAGCGTGGGCTTCGCGATTCAACTGGAAAACCGCTACAAGGGCTTGCGCACGCCGCACAAGATCAAGTTCGGCGTCTCCGGCTGCACGCGCGAATGCGCCGAGGCGCAGGGCAAGGACATCGGCCTGATCGCCACGGAAAAAGGCTGGAATTTGTACGTGTGCGGCAACGGCGGCATGAAGCCGCGCCACGCGGAACTGCTGGCATCCGATCTCGATGAAGCGACCCTGGTGCGCTATGTCGACCGTTTTTTGATGTTTTACGTGCGCACGGCCGACCGCCTGCAGCGCACCAGCGTGTGGCGCGACAACCTGGAAGGCGGGCTCGACTACCTGAAAGCCGTCGTCGTGGCCGACCGCCTGGGCATCGCCCACGAGCTGGAAGCGGACATGCAGCACGTGGTCGACACCTATGCCTGCGAGTGGAAGGAAGCCGTCGCCAACCCCGCCGTGCGCCAGCGTTTCCGCCATTTCGTCAACAGCGGGAAGAACGATGAAAACGTCGTGTTCGTGGAAGAGCGGGGCCAGATCCGGCCCGCCACGCCCCTTGAACGCCGCAACACCGTGATCCCCATCCTTCCCGTGGAGGCGTGAGCCATGAATGCGATGAATGAATTGAACAGCGCCAGCGCCGACAACTGGGTGGCCATCTGCCCCCTGACGGACATCGTGCCCGACACGGGCGTGTGTGCGCTGCTGGGCGGCCGGCACGTGGCCGTGTTCCGCGTCGGCGATGCCGCGCCGCGCGTGTACGCCATCGACAATGTCGACCCGAACGCGGGTGCTTCTGTGCTCTCGCGGGGCCTGGTGGGCAGCATCGGCGAGCGCGTCGTCGTGGCGTCGCCGATCTACAAGCAGCACTTCGACCTGGCCAGCGGCGAGTGCATCGAAGCGCCCGAGCACTCGGTGGCCGCCTGGCCCGCGCGCGTGTTCGGCGGCATGGTGTGGGTGGCCATATGAACACCGCCGCACGGCCGTCTTTAGTCGTGGTCGGCAACGGCATGGCCGGCATGCGCACGGTCGAGGAACTGTTGAAACTCGCCCCGGACCTGTACGACATCACCGTGTTCGGCGCCGAACCGCACGGCAATTACAACCGCATCCTGCTGTCTCCCGTGCTGGCCGGCGAAAAGACGGTGGACGACATCATGCTGCACACGCGCGACTGGTATGCGCAGCACGGCATCACCCTGCACGCGGGCGACCCCGTGGTGCGCATCGACCGCCAGGCGCGCACGGTGCAGGCGCTGTCGGGCATCGAGGTACGCTATGACCGCCTGCTGCTGGCCACCGGTTCGACGCCCTTCATCGTGCCCGTGCCGGGCCATGAGTTGCCCGGCGTGATCGGTTTTCGCGACATCGACGATGTCGACACCATGCTGCGGGCGGCGCGCCAGCACCGCCACGCGGTCGTCATCGGCGGCGGCTTGCTGGGGCTGGAAGCGGCCAACGGCCTGCAGCGCCAGGGCATGGATGTGACGGTGGTGCACATGAGCGGCGCGCTGATGAACCAGCAGCTCGACGCACCCGCGTCGATGCTGCTGAAATCGGCGCTGGAAGCGCGCGGCCTGCGGTTTTTGATGCAGGCGCAAACCTCCGCCATCATGGGCAGGACCCGCGTGGAAGGCGTGCAGTTTGCGGACGGCAGCAGCATTCCCGCCGACCTGGTGGTGATGACGGCCGGCGTGCGCCCCAACATCGCGCTGGCGCAAGCGGCCGGCCTGCACTGCGAACGGGCCATCGTCGTCGACGACTGCCTGCAAAGCTACGACCCGCGCGTGTACGCCGTGGGCGAATGCGTGCAGCACCGGTGCGCCACCTTCGGTCTGGTCGCGCCCATCTGGGAACAGGCGCGCGTGTGCGGCGCGCATCTGGCCGGCGCCGGGCACCGCCGCTACGTGCAGCAAGCCAGCGCCACCAAATTGAAAGTGACAGGCATCGACCTGTATTCGGCCGGCGACATCATCGGCGGCGAGGGCAGCGAAGACCTGGTGCTGCGCGATCCGAGGCGTGGCGTCTACAAACGGCTCGTGGTGCAGGGCAGCCGCCTGGCCGGCGCCGTGCTGTATGGCGACGTGCAGGACGGTCCGTGGTATTTCGACCTGATCCAGCAGCGCCGCGACATCAGCAAGCTGCGCGCCCATTTATTGTTTGGCCAGGCGCTGTGCGCCCAGGCCGCCTGACAGCGACCAACAGGATACGCCCATGACCAGCTGCACGCCCGTGAAAACCACTTGCCCGTACTGCGGCGTCGGCTGCGGCGTGGAAGCGACACGCCTGCCCGACGGCGCCATCCGCATCGCCGGCGATACAACGCACCCGGCCAACCAGGGCCGCCTGTGCGTGAAAGGTTCGGCCCTGGGCGACACCCTGGACCTCAACCAGCGCCTGCTCTACCCGCAGGTGCGCGCCGACGGCGTGCTGCGGCGCGCTTCCTGGGATGGCGCGCTGGACCAGGTGGCCGGCGGCCTGCGCGCCATCATCGACGAGCACGGTCCCGACGCCGTGGCCCTGTATGTCTCGGGCCAGCTGCTGACGGAAGACTATTACATCGCCAACAAATTCATGAAGGGCTATGTGGGCAGCGCGAATATCGACACCAATTCGCGCCTGTGCATGTCCTCGGCCGTCGCCGGCCACAAGCGCGCGTTCGGCGAAGACATCGTGCCCGGCTGCTATGAAGACCTGGAGCTGGCCGACATGGTCGTGCTGGTGGGCTCGAACACGGCCTGGTGCCATCCGATTTTATTCCAGCGCATCGCCCGCATCCGCGAAACCCGGCCGGAGATGAAACTGGTGGTGATCGATCCGCGCCGCACGGCCACCTGCGAACTGGCCGACCTGCATTTGCCCGTGAAACCGGGCACCGACGTGTGGCTGTTCAACGGCTTGCTGTGCTATCTGGCGAAGGAGGGCGTGATCGCCGGCGAGTTCGTCACGCAGCACAGCCGTGGCCTCGACGCAGCGCTGGCGGCCGCCCACGCGGACTGCGGCGACCCGCTGCAGGTGGCGCGCATCTGCAAGGTCGACCCGCAAGCCCTGCTGGCGTTTTACCAGGCGTTTGCCGCCACGCGCAAGGTCGTCACGGCCTTTTCGCAGGGCGTGAACCAGTCGTCCTCCGGTACGGACAAGGTCAACAGCATCATCAACTGCCACCTGGCGACGGGGCGCATCGGCCAGCCCGGCATGGGACCGTTTTCGCTCACGGGCCAGCCGAACGCGATGGGCGGGCGCGAAGTGGGCGGGCTGGCCAACATGCTGGCGGCGCATCTCGATCTCGACAATCCGCTGCACCGCGACACCGTGCAAACCTTCTGGGACTCGCCGCGCATGGCGAACAAGCCGGGCTTGAAAGCCGTGGACCTGTTCCACGCGATCGAAGCGGGCAAGGTCAAAGCCGTGTGGATCATCGCCACCAATCCCCTGGTCAGCATGCCGGACGCCGACCAGGTGCGCCGCGCGCTGGCCAGGTGCGAGCTGGTGGTGGTGTCGGACATCAGCGCGCAGTCGGACACGAACGTCCATGCCGACGTGCTGCTGCCGGCCCTGGGCTGGGGCGAGAAGGACGGCACGGTGACGAACTCGGAGCGGCGCATCTCGCGCCAGCGCGCGTTTCTGCCGGCGCCGGGCGAGGCGCGCGCCGACTGGGACGTGCTGTGCGACGTGGCGCGCCGCATGGGTTATGACGGCTTCGATTTCGCGGCGCCGCAAGCCATTTTTGCCGAACACGCACGGCTGTCGACCTTCCGCAACGGGGCGGAAACGGCGCGCCTGTTCAATCTGGCGGGCCTGGACAATCTGGATGCGGCGCAGTACGACGCCCTGGCGCCGCAGCAGTGGCCGCAGGGCCGGGCGCGCCTGTTCGGCGACGGCCGCTTCGCCCATGCGGACGGGCGCGCGCGCTTCGTGCCCATGGCGCCGCGCGCGCCGCACAACATGCCCGGCGAGGACTATCCGCTGATCCTGAACACGGGCCGGGTGCGCGACCAGTGGCATACGATGACGCGCACGGGCAAGGCGGCCAAACTGTCGGGCCACGTCGCCGAAGCGTTCATCGACCTCCACCCGCAGGATGCGCTGCTGTACGGCGTGCGCGAGGGCGAGCTGGCGCGCATTTCCAGCGCCTGGGGCGCGATGGTGGCGCGCGTCGTGCATGGCGGCGGCATCGCGCGCGGCCAGGTCTTCGTGCCCATCCACTGGAGCGACGCGAATGCGTCCGACGCGCGCGTGGGCGCCGTCGTCAATCCGGTCGTCGACCCCGTCTCGGGCGAGCCGGAATTCAAGCACACGCCCGTGCGCATCGAACAATTCCGCGTGCACTGGCATGCGTTTGTCCTGAGCCGCACGCCCTTGGCCCTGGACGGCGTGGCGCACTGGACGCGCATCCAGGGCGAGCAGTTCCTGCGCTACGAACTGGCGGGCCGCCAGCGCATCGAGGATCTCGGCGCCTGGGCGCGCGCGCTGCTCGGCGTCACGGACGACAACGCCGACTGGCTCGATTACGCGGATGCCAGCGCCGGCGTGTACCGCGCCGTGCACCTGGACGAGGGACGCATCGCGCAATGCGTGTATGTCTCGCCCCGTCCCGACCTGCCGTCGCGCAGCTGGCTGGCCGGCCTGTTTGCGCATGCGCAAATGGATGCGCTTGATCGCGCCGGCGTGCTGCTGGGCCAGCCCATCGGCAAGGGCGTGGACGCCGGTCCCATCGTGTGCTCGTGCTTTGGCGTGGGGCGCAACACCATTTGCGCGGCCATCGCCGGGCAAAAACTGGAGACGACGGCGCAGGTGACGGCCTGCGTCAAGGCGGGCGGCAATTGCGGCTCCTGCGTGCCGGAGATACGACAGTTGCTGCTTGAAGCGCGCAGCGCGGCCTGATCATCTGTCCTTTCGCGCGCGGCTTTGCTATATTGCCAGCTCTACAAGGGGAGAGGCAATGTGATGACGGCAGGACAATACGACACGGTCTGGCTGACGGGCTTGAGCGGCGCCGGCAAGTCCAGCATCGCCGACGCGCTGGCGCGCCAGCTCAAGGAGCAGGGGTGCGCCGTGGCAGTACTCGATGGCGACCAGCTGCGCCATGGCTTGAACCGCGACCTGGGTTTTACGCCCCAAGACCGGCATGAAAACATCCGCCGCACGGCCGAAGTGGCGCGCCTGATGAACGGGGCGGGCTTGACCGTCATCGCCGCCTTCATTTCTCCCTACCGCGCAGACCGGGCCATGGCCGCCGCCATCATCGGCGCGCCGCATTTCATTGAAGTCCACGTCAGCACGCCGCTGGCCGTGTGCGAGGCGCGCGACCCGAAGGGCCTGTATGAAAAGGCGCGGGCAGGGCAGCTGGCGCAATTCACGGGCGTTTCCGCACCCTATGAAGCGCCGCTGGCCGCCGCGCTGACCCTGGACACGGGCACCCTGGCGCTGGACGAGTCGGTCGAGCGCATTTGCCGCTACCTGCGGCAGCGGCCGTGACGACCTGGCGCAAACGATTGCGCCGGCGCCTGCCCGCCAGCCTGAAGGCGCGCATGAGCGTGGTCGTCTTCCTGCTCGTGCTCGCTGCCGTGGCTTCGCTGGCGCTGGCCACCCTGTCCGTGGCCGAGCGCGGCATGCGCGACGTGACGGGGCGCCAGCAGTACGTATCGCTGTCCAGCGCCGCCGTCTTCATCGATGAGGAACTCGACGCGAAGCGCAACGTGCTGCGCGCCATTGCCGACAGCCTGCCTGCCGGCGGCGCGCACGACGGCGCCAGCCTGCAGCGTTACCTGGCTGCGCAAACGGTGCTGCGCAAGGAATTTTATTCGGCCGGCGTGGTCGGTATCGACGGGGCCGTGCTGGCCAGCGTGAGTCCCTTCAAGCCGCAGGCGGGGCTGAACGTGAAGGGCCGCCCTTACTTTGAACAGACGCTGGCGACCCGGCGCTCGGTGATTTCCGCGCCCCTCAACGGCAGCATTTCCGGCATGCCCATCGTCGTGGTCACGCAACCCGTGTTCGACGCGCAGGGCGCCGTGCGTTATGTGCTGGCGGCCAGCGTCAACCTGCGCCAGCCCGATTTCCTGGGGCGCCTGGGCGCGCTCAAGCCGGGCACGGGCGGCTACCTGTACATCATGACCGGCGAAGGCATCATCGTCGAGCATCCCGACAAGTCGCGCATCATGCAGCATATCGAGGCGCATGGTCCCATCAGCATGTCCGCGCGGCGCGCCTTGCAGGGTTTCGAGGGCTGGCTGACGGGCACCACCACGCAAGGTGTCGATGCCCTGTTTGCCTACCACCGCATCGCGTCGACGGGCTGGATACTGGCATCGGTGTATCCCATGCGTGACGCGTTCGCGCCGCTGCACGCCATCCGCAGCAAGATATTGCTGGCCGCCGTGCTGCTGGCGGCGCTGGCGGGGCTGGCCGGCTGGCGCGTGGTGCTGCGCCTGCTGCTGCCTTTGGCGCGGCTGCGCCACCATGTGCATGAAATCCGCCGCCAGCGCCTGGGCATCGAGGCGCTGCAAATCGAGCGGCGCGACGAGATCGGCGACTTGAGCCGCGATTTTTACTCGCTGATGGCCGAGCGCGAAATCGCCGTGGCGCAGACGCGCGACAGCGAGCGGCGTTTGAAACTGCTGACGGACCACGTACCCGTGGTGATCGTCTACATCGACCGCGAGCACCGCTACCAGTTCATCAACGCGACGTTTGAAAAATGGTTCGGCAGGTCGCAGCAGGAAAGCATGATGCAATCGATCCGCGAGGTGCTGGGCGAGGAAGCCTACCAGTTGCGCGAACAATACCTGCGGCGCGCCTTCTCGGGCGAGGAGGTTGAATATGAGTTCACCATCGGCGGCGACGGAGACGCCGGCCAGCGCGCCTTCCAGACCAGTTACGTGCCCGACGTGGGCGAGAGCGGCGCGGTGGAAGGCGTGTATGGCCTGATCCACGAAATCACCAAGACCAGGGCCGTGCATACGGCGCTGCAGTTCGCCGCCGCCACGGATATCCTGACGGGCATCGCCAACCGGCGCCGTTTCGACGAACAGCTGGAATTGAGCATGCAGCGCACGCGGGCCGCGCGCGCGCCGATGGCGCTGGCCTATCTCGATATCGACCGTTTCAAGGCCATCAACGACAGCCTGGGACACAAGGCGGGCGACGAGGTGCTCAAGGAGTTCGCCGCGCGCCTGGTGCGCAGCGTGCGCGCCAGCGACCTGGTGGCGCGCCTGGCCGGCGATGAATTCGTGATCATTCTCGAAGGGGTGAACGGCGCGGCCGAAGTGCGCCAGGTCGGCGCCAAGATCGTCGAGGCCATCCGCCAGCCGTTTGCGCTGGCCGGCGGTCCGCTGCCGGTGACGACCAGCGTCGGCATGGCCATTTTCCGCGAAGGCGCGCTGACGCCGGCGCAGTTGCTGGACCTGGCCGACCAGGCCCTGTACGCCGCCAAGGGGCAGGGCCGCGACGGCGTGGCGCTGCGCGAGGCGGCGCCGTAGCCACTACAGGGTGGCGCTCCAGTGGTCGAGCTGCTGCGTGGTGGCCGTCACGCCGCCGCACACGATGACGAGCACATTGCGGTAGGGCGCCAGTTCCGGTACTTTGCCGTAGACGGCCGCCAGCGCCGCGCCGCAGGCCGGTTCCACCACCAGGCGCTGGTCGGCGATAAAGCGCTGGCAGGCGTCGACGGCGGCGCGGTCCGACACCACCACGCTGTGCAGCGGGCGCGTCTGGCTGATGGCGTATGCCTGCGCGCACACCTGGCGCGCGGCCAGCGACGTGGCGATGCTGCTCACGGCCGGCAGGGCCACGTGTTCGCGCGCGGACACGGCCGCCGCCAGCGAGGCGGCGCCTTGCGTTTCCACGGCCACGATGGCCACGTCATCCCAGCCGTTGCGCTGCAAGCCTTCGGCCACGCCGGCCAGCAGGCCGCCGCCGCCCACCGACAGCACCACCGCGTCCGGTCTCAGGCCCGCGCGCGCTACTTCATCGATCATGCCGGCATGGCCCTGCCACAGCAGCGGGTCGTCGAACGGGTGCAAAAAAGCGTCTTGTGGCGTGAGCATCGATTGGGCCAGCGCGTTCGCTTCCTGCCAGGCGGCGCCGTGCACGATGACTTCGGCGCCTTCCTGGGCGATCAGGGCCTTGGCCCGTTCGCTCGTCGTTTCCGGCACGACGACGATGACGGGAATGCCGAGCTGGCGGCCCGCATAGGCGACGGCGATGCCGGCATTGCCGCCGGAAGAGGAAATGAAGCGGCTGGCGCCGCGCCGCGCGTATTCTTCGCAGGCGAGGCCGATGCCGCGGATCTTGAAGGAGCCGGGTGGCTGCAAGGCTTCGAGCTTGAGCCAGATGGCGCGTTCGCTGTGCAGGCTCAGGGCGCGCGAGTTGAGCAAGGGAGTTTCGATGTGCAGGGCCATGCGTGTTCCTGGTAAACAGTCAGGCCAGCATCATAGCCGAAGCGCCCGCGCCACCGTGTCATCCTTGCCGGCAGTGCGCTGGCTGTCAGTTCAGCGGGACGCTTTTGAGGTGGTGCGTGCGCGCCACTTCCTTCATCGCTTCGAGCAGATCGTCGCGCAGCTGGCGCGGCAGCTTGCCGAAGAATTCCTCGTCGTTCTGGTCGGCCATTTCGGCTAGCACCGGCACCAGCGCCTCGCCTTCCGTGGTCAGTTCGATCGAATGCTGGCGGCGGTCGGCCAGCAGGATGGATTTGCTGACCATGCCCTTGCTTTCCAGGCGGTCGATCAGTTTCGACACGGCGCCCTTGCTCATGCCGGACACCTGCGCCAGCACCGTGGGCGAGGTGCAGCCCAGGCGGAACATTTCGCGCAGCACCACCCATTCGGACACCGTCACGCCATTGGCTTCGGCTTTCTTCTGGAAGCTGTGGGACACATGGTTGGAAACGAAACGCAGCCAGTAACCGAGATGGGCTTCCAGTTCGCTGACGGGAACGCTGTTGGGACGGGCGGCTTGCGTGGCGGCCGATTCAAAATTATGGCTCATTTCTCTTCCTTCACTGGGCGGCGTTGCCGGCATGGTTAAGGCCTTCACGCTTGCTGTCGAGTGGTTTGTTTGGGAACAATCGTCGTGCTTGAGGTATTTCTAACACTGTTTTCACAGGAAATCATTTAGCGGCAAAAAGTTTTTCCTTTTTCTCTTGCTCTAAATATATAAAAAGCAATATCAAGCAAATAATCGTATTGCTAGAGAGGAAGATTAAAAAAATAACTCATGTTGTATCAATGGTAACATGAATTTTGCCGAATTGATAAATATTTCAAGCGCGATCACTGCCGCATGGCACAGGTGTGTTGCCGGCGCTACTTAGAGCCTATCCCAGTAGATGAATACATCTCTTGCAAGCGCCCCTCAGAAGCGGGGAGTCGTCGCGTGGTTCGCCACGCGTCCTCCTCGCGCCTTGTCCGCGCTCCTGATGTGCTGCTTGCAAAAGACGCTCCCTACTGGGATAGGCTCTTAGCTGAACCGTTCCACGAGAAAATCGACGAAGCTGCGCAGCTTGGGCGAGCGATAGCGGTCCGGCAGGTAGACCACGTTCAAGGGGCGGCTGGGCAGCGCATGCGCGGGAAACAGCTGGACCAGGCGGCCCGCCTGCACGTCCGTTTCCAGCAGGAAGGCCGGTTGCAGCACGATGCCCATGCCATGCAGTGCAGCAACGCGCAGCGCCTGGCCGTGGTTGACTTGCAGGCGGCCCGAGACGGGCACGCTGCAGACGCCGTCCTCGCCTGTCAGGCGCCAATGCGCCAGGGCGGCGGGCGAGAAGGACAGGCATTCGTGCCGGCTCAGCTCGGCCGGGTGGCGCGGCGTTCCCCTGCGCGCCAGATAGTCGGGAGCGGCGCAGATCATCAGCCGGTAGGGCGCCAGCGGTCTGGCGATCAGCAAGGAATCGGGCAACTGGCCGATGCGGATGGCGGCCTCGAAACCTTCCTCCACCAGGTCGGCCACGCGGTCGCTCAGCGACACATCGATGCTCACGTCGGGATAGCGCTCCAGGTATGCGGCCATGGCGGGCATCAGCGCTTCCGCGCCGAAGGTGAGGGGCGCCGTGATGCGCAGCTTGCCGGCGGGCGCCAGTTGCAGGTTTTGCGCCTGGACATCGGTTTCGGCCACCAGCCTGAGGATTTCCTTGCAGCGCGCATAGTAATCCTCGCCGAAGGCCGTCAGGTGCTGGCGCCGGGTGGTGCGCTGGAGCAACTGCATGCCCAGGCGCTTTTCCAGCGTCCGCAGGTGGTTGCCGGCCATCGTCGCGGAGATCCCGCAGGCGGCCGCGGCGGCGCTCAAGCTGCCTTTTTCCACGGCCAGTACATACACCTTCATGCTGTCTAGCAAATCCATTGGCAATCCCTGCTGTCAAATCATTGAATCAAACCATAGTTTATCTATTAATGATTTTAAATGACACTGCTGTTTGTCCCGCCAGCGCGCGGCCACCCTGACCCATTGCCCGAGAACAGACCATGCAAGCCATCCAACTGACCGCTCCTTCCCTCACCGCGTTTCACCAGACCGAGCTGCCCGAGCCGCAGGCCGGGCGGGGCGAGGTGCTGCTGCGCCTGCGCGCCGCCACGCTGAACTTTCTCGACGTGGCCATTGCGACCGGCAACTTTGCCGGCGCGGCCTTTCCGCTGATTCCCGTCGCCGACGGCGCGGGCGAAGTGGCGGCGCTGGGCGAGGGCGTCAGCGGGCTGGCCGTCGGCGACCGCGTCATCCCGCACTTCATGCCGCGCTGGCAGGGCGGTGCCATCGCGCCGCACAACGTGGGCGCGATGCGCGGCGTCACCTTGCCGGGTTCGCTGGCCGAATACGTGGCCGTCCCCGCCGCCAGCCTGGTCGCCTTGCCGGCCCACCTCGATTTTATCCAAGGCGCGGCGCTGCCCATCGCGGCCACGACGGCGTGGAATGCCGTGCGTTCGGCGCAAGTGCGCCCCGGATCGGTGGTGTTGCTGTTGGGGACGGGCGGCGTCAGCCTGTTTGCCTTGCAGTTCGCCAAGGCGTCGGGCGCCACGGTGATCCTCGCGTCGTCCAGCGATGACAAGCTGGAACGGGCGCGCCAGCTGGGCGCCGATCACCTGATCAACTACCGGGCCACGCCGGCCTGGGATGCGGAAGTGCTGAAACTGACGGGCGGGCGGGGCGCCGACCTGGTGGTCGAGACGGTGGGCGGCGCCACCATCGTGCGCTCGCTCAACGCGGCGGCGGTGGGCGGCACGGTCTTCACGGTGGGTTTTGTCGGCGGCACGGCCGCCAGCATCGACTTGCTGCCCGTCATCGTCAAGGCTTTGCGCATCGTCGGCAACAACACCGGCTCCGTGGCGGACCTGGCGCAGGCGGCACAGGCCATCGCCGCGCATGGCATCGTGCCCGTCATCGACCGCGTGTTCGGCCTCGGCGACACGGCCGAAGCGTATGCGCAGCTGGCTGCCGGCGGCCGCCATTTCGGCAAGCTTGCCATCGCGCACTGAGCCGGCCGGGACACTGTTGCCGTCAGGCGGCGACGTGCACTTTCACGTTCGCGTCGCGCAGCACCTCGGCAAAGCGGGGCGGCGGCGGCGCGTCCGTAAACAGGATGTCCACTTGCGCCAGGTCGGCCAGGCGCACCAGCGCCTTGCGGCCGAATTTATGCTGGTCGGCCACCAGCCACACTTCGCGCGACTGCTCGATGATCGCTTGCGCCACTTTCACTTCGCGCGCGTCGAAGTCGCGCAGGCTGCCGTCTTCGTCGATGCTGGAAATGCCGATGATGCCGATGTCGACCTTGAACTGGCGGATGAAGTCGATGGTGGCTTCGCCGACGATGCCGCGGTCGCGCCCGCGCACCACGCCGCCGGCCACGATGACTTCGCAGGCGGCGTTGTCGGCCAGGATGGCGGCCACATTGAGGTTGTTCGTCACCACGTGCAAGCCCGTATGGCGGCCCAGCGCGCGCGCCACTTCCTCGGTCGTTGTGCCGATATTGATCAAGAGCGAACAGCCGTGCGGCACCTGCGCGGCGACGGCGGCGGCGATGCGCCGCTTGGCGTCGCTGTTGAACACTTGCCGCTGGCTGTAATCGATGTTTTCCACGGACGAGGGCAAGCCCACGCCGCCGTGGTAGCGGGCCAGCAGGCGCGCTTCTTCCATCTGCTTGACGTCGCGGCGCACGGTCTGCGGCGTCACGTCCAGCTGCTGGGCCAGCTCCTCGACGGACATGGTGACCTTCTGGCGCACCACTTCGAGCAAGCGGCGCTGGCGGGGATTCAAAATCATGGGCTTGTCTCTTTAAAAAACACAAACGAACAAAAACGAACAAATAGTGATAAAAATATGTTGCTATCGATTCGCAATCTGGCGTATCTTATCCATATTGCATTCGAATTACAGCTGTATTGATCTTAACGACAGTCGCCGGCGATGCCTAGTCTTTCCTCGCCGGCCTTTCCCCGACAGACACGGAGTCCCGATGGCGGCAGCACAGCAAGGTGTGGAGACAACGATGGCATGCGACGTGCTGGTGGTGGGCGGCGGCATCAATGGCGCCGGCATCGCGCGCGACGCGGCCGGGCGGGGCTTGTCCGTGGTGCTGTGCGAAAAGGATGACCTCGCTGCCCACACCTCGTCGGCCTCCACCAAGCTGATACACGGCGGCCTGCGCTACCTCGAATACTATGAATTCGGCCTCGTGCGCAAGGCGCTGATCGAGCGCGAAGTGCTGCTGCGCTCGGCGCCGCACATCATGTGGCCCTTGCGCTTCGTCATGCCGCACGCCCAGGGCCAGCGCCCCGCCTGGCTGATACGCGCCGGCCTGTTTCTGTACGACATGCTGGCAAAGCGGGAAATCCTGCCTGGCTCGCAGGGCATCGACCTGACGCGCCACGCGGCCGGCGCGCCGTTAAAACCCGAATTCAAGCGGGGCTTCGTGTATTCCGACGGCTGGGTCGACGATGCGCGGCTGGTGGTCTTGAACGCCATCGACGCGGCGGACAAGGGCGCGACCATCCTCACGCAGACGCGCTGCACGGCCCTGCGGCGCGACGGCGCGGGTGCGGACGCTTGCTGGCAGGCGACCCTGCTGCAAGGCGACGGACGTGAGCTGTCCGTGCGTGCGCGCAGCGTCGTCAATGCGGCCGGGCCGTGGACGGCCGAATTTCTGCAGCAGGCGGCGCCGGGCGGACAGGGCCGGCATTTGCGCCTGATCAAGGGCAGCCACATCGTCGTCAAGCGATTGTTCGAGCACGATCATGCCTACATCTTCCAGCATCCGGACGGGCGCATCGTGTTTGCCATTCCGTATGAGCACGATTTCACCCTGATCGGCACCACCGATCTCGACTACCACGGCGACAGCGGCAAGGTGGAAATCGACGACGAGGAAATTCGTTACTTGTGCGAGCTTTCCAGTTACTATTTCAGCAAGCCCATTGTGCCGGCCGACGTGGTGTGGACGTATGCGGGCGTGCGCCCGCTGGTGGAAGACGCGGCGGCCGACGCCAAGGCCGTCACGCGCGATTACCGCTTCGAACTGGACCGGGAAGGGGCGCCGCTGCTCAGTATTTTCGGCGGCAAGATCACCACGTTTCGCAAGCTGGCGGAGGAAGCGCTCGATGTGCTCGCACCGTTGTTGGCGCCGGTGCCGGGCAATGCGCGGCCGGCCTGGACGGCCAACGCCTGCCTGCCCGGTGGCGACGTGTTCGGCAGCACGCCGCAGAACCGGTCCGTGCGCGAGTTCGGCCAGTTCGTGCAGGACTTGCAGCGCGACTATGCGTGGCTGCCGGCGGCGCTGGTGGCGCGCTATGCACGCGCCTACGGCACGCGCATCCACGTGCTGCTCGCCGGGCGGACGGATGTGGCGGCCATGGGCGAGGAAATCGCCGCCGGCCTGTACGCGGCGGAAGTGGACTATTTGCGGCGCCACGAATGGGCCGTCAGCGCGGCCGACATGCTGTGGCGGCGCTCCAAGCTGGGCTTGCACCTGCCGCGCGAAACGGCGGACACGCTCGACGCCTGGCTGTTGCAGCACCCGTTGTCGTTGTAGGCAGCACACGTAAGCGACCGCGCCCCGCAGAGGGTGCGGCGAAGAATAAGAAACCATCACTGGAGGAGAAGCGCGTGCAACTGGTACTGGACAAGATCAGCAGGAAGCAGGGGGCTGACGATTTTTTATATCCGATGTCGCTGGCGTTGGTGCCGGGCGCCATCAACGTCTTGCTGGGCACCACGCGTGCCGGCAAGACGACCCTGATGCGCGTGATGGCGGGGCTGGACAAGCCCAGCGGGGGCACCGTCACGGCCGACGGCGTCGACGTGACGGGCGTGCCCGTCAGCAAACGTAACCTGGCCATGGTGTACCAGCAATTCATCAACTATCCGGCCTTCACCGTCTACGACAATATCGCTTCGCCCTTGCGTTTGCGCAAGGTGCCCGAAGAGCAGATCCGCGCGAAAGTGCTGGCGCTGGCCGAGCGCCTGCACATCACGCCCTACCTGCAGCGCACGCCCGGAGAATTGTCGGGCGGGCAGCAGCAGCGCACGGCGCTGGGGCGCGCGCTGATCAAGGATGCGTCCCTGCTGCTGCTCGACGAGCCCCTGGTCAACCTCGATTACAAACTGCGCGAGGAATTGCGCCGCGAATTGACGGAACTGTTTTCCAGCGGCAGCACGACGGTCGTGTACGCGACCACGGAACCGCTGGAAGCGCTGCAACTGGGCGGCCACGTGGCCGTGCTGCACGAGGGACGGCTGCTGCAGCAGGGACCGACCCTGGACGTCTTCAACGCCCCCAATTCCATCGATGTGGCGCGCACCTTCAGCGACCCGCCCATCAACCTGATTCCCGCCCGCGTGAGCGCCGATGGCGTGGCGCAGGCAGCCGACGGCCTGGCCATCCACCTGAGCGGCGCACAGCGCGCCCGCCTCGGCGAGCGGCGCGACGTGATCCTCGGCGTGCGCGCGCACAGTCTGCATCTGTCTCCCCAGTCCGAAGGCGACGTGGCCATCGCAGCTACGGTGGACCTGGCGGAAATCAGCGGCTCGGAAACCTATGTGCATGCGCGCCGCGGCGAGCTGGCGCTGGTGGCCCAGCTCGGCGGCGTGCACAATCTGGAGATCGGCAGCGCCTGCACCGTGTATTGCCAGCCGCATGCCTTGCTGATCTTCGCCGACGATGGCGGGCTATTGTTCGCTCCTGTGCAAGGAGGGGTGTGACATGGCGCGCATCGAACTGGTGGACCTGGCTCACGCCTACAAACCGAACCCGACGGCACCCGCCGACTATGCGCTGCGGCCCATGAGCATGGAATGGCATGACGGCGGCGCCTATGCCTTGCTGGGGCCGTCCGGCTGCGGCAAGACGACCTTGCTCAATATTATCTCCGGTCTCGTGAAACCGTCGCATGGCAAGGTGCTGTTCGACGGCAAGGATGTGACGCAGCTGCCGACGGAAGCACGCAATATCGCGCAAGTGTTCCAGTTTCCCGTCATCTACGACACCATGACCGTGCACGACAACCTGGCGTTCCCGCTGCGTAATCGCGGCTGGAAAGAGAGCGAGGTGAAAAAGCGCGTGCAGCAGGTGGCGCAGATGCTGGAATTGACGGGCGACTTGAAACTGCGCGCCAGCGGCTTGTCCGTGGATGCCAAGCAAAAGATTTCGCTGGGACGGGGGCTTGTGCGCCCCGACGTGGCGGCCGTGCTGTTCGACGAACCGCTGACGGTGATCGACCCGCATTTGAAATGGCTGTTGCGCAGAAAGTTGAAGGAGATCCACCACGAACTGAAATTGTCCCTGATCTACGTCACGCACGACCAGGTGGAAGCGCTGACCTTTGCCGACCAGGTGGTCGTCATGACGCAGGGCGAAGTGGTGCAGACGGGCAGCGCGCAGGCGCTGTTCGAGGAACCCGAGCACACCTTTGTCGGCTATTTCATCGGCAACCCGGGCATGAACTTGCTCGATTGCACCCTGGACGATGGCGGCGTGCGCGTGGCGGGGCAGCTACTCGCCGTGTCCGCTTCCGCCCGCGCGGCCCTGGCTGGCGCGCAAGGGAAAATCTCGCTGGGCGTGCGGCCGGAATTCGTCGCATGCCTGAAGGCGGGCGAGAGCGGTGCGGGTAGCGATCATTGCCTGGACGCCACGGTGACTGCCGTGCGCAATATGGGTACGCATTACCTGGCGGAATTCCAGCTGGGCGGCGCGACGGTGGCGGCCAAGCTGCGCACCATCGATGCCGTCGCCGGTGATGCTGTGCGGCTGCATTTTCCGCCGCAACGCACCCTTTTCTATGTCAACGATAAGCGGGTGGCCTGATGATACATAACGGTAAAACCGATAATAACCGCCGCGCCTGGCTGCTGATCCTGCCCGTGCTGCTGTGCGTGGCCTTTTCCGCCATCCTGCCTCTGATGACGGTGGTCAATTATTCCGTGCAGGATATTCTGAGCCCCACGCAAAAGGTCTTCGTGGGCACCGAGTGGTTCCGCATGGTCATGCTCGACGGCGACCTGCACAGCGCCTTGCTGCGCCAGCTGCTGTTTTCCGGCTCCGTGCTGGCCATCCAGATTCCGCTCGGCATCTTGATTGCCCTGTGCATGCCGGCCGATGGCTGGAAGGCATCGCTGGCGCTGGTGCTGATCGCGCTGCCCTTGCTCATTCCCTGGAACGTGGTGGGCACCATCTGGCAAATCTTCGGCCGCGGCGACATCGGCCTGATGGGCTATACCCTGAATCAATTGGGATTCGACTACAACTACAACGGCAATTCGCTCGACGCCTGGCTGACCGTGATGGTGATGGATATCTGGCACTGGACACCGCTCGTTGTGCTGCTGTGCTATGCGGGTTTGCGCGCCATTCCCGACGCGTATTACCAGGCGGCACGCATCGACGGCGCCTCGCGCCTGGCCGTGTTCCGCTACATCCAGCTGCCGAAACTGCGCAATGTGCTGATGATCGCCGTCTTGCTGCGCTTCATGGACAGTTTCATGATCTACACGGAACCGTTCGTGCTGACGGGCGGCGGACCGGGCAATGCCACCACGTTCCTGTCGCAATACCTGACGCAAAAGGCCGTGGGCCAGTTCGACCTGGGGCCGGCCTCGGCCTTCTCACTGATCTATTTCCTCATCATCCTGCTGTTCTGCTTTGTGCTGTACACGTGGATGCAGAGAGTCGGCACGGGAGACCAGAAATGATGCACAAGAAAATGAGCAGCACCATCCTCGTCGTCTTCTTGCTCGCGTCCCTGTTGCCCATCTACTGGATGCTCAATATGTCGCTCAAGACCAACGAGGAAATCGTGGGCGTGCTGAGCCTGTGGCCGCAGCAATGGACGTTCGCCAACTACCACACGATTTTTACCGACCGTTCCTGGTACAGCGGCTACATCAATTCCATGATTTACGTGGCCTTGAACATGGTCATGTCCGTCACCGTCGCCTTGCCGGCAGCCTACGCTTTTTCCCGCTATAACTTTGTCGGCGACAAGCATTTATTCTTCTGGCTCTTGACCAACCGCATGACGCCGCCCGCCGTTTTCCTCGTGCCGTTCTTCCAGCTGTATTCGACGGTGGGTCTGATGGATACGCACCTGGCCGTGGCGCTGGCGCACATGGTGTTCAACGTGCCGCTGGCCGTGTGGATACTGGAAGGTTTCATGTCCGGCGTGCCGAAGGAAATCGACGAGACGGCGTATATCGACGGCTACAGCTTTCCCCGCTTCTTCATCCGCATTTTCTTGCCGATGATTAAATCGGGCGTGGGCGTGACGGCGTTCTTCTGCTTCATGTTCAGCTGGGTGGAATTGCTGCTGGCGCGCACCTTGACCTCCGTCAATGCCAAGCCCATTGCTGCCACCATGACGCGCACCGTGTCGGCGGCCGGCATGGACTGGGGCGTGCTGGCGGCGGCCGGCGTGCTGACCATCGTGCCCGGCGCGCTGGTGATCTGGTTCGTGCGGCATTACATAGCCAAGGGTTTCGCGATGGGGAGGGTGTGATATGGAAAATAATACCGATAGCACAGCCAGCCTGTTCGGCTGGATGGCGTGGACGCCGGAAGTGGCCATCTTCTTTATCTGCATCGGCTTGATGCTGGCTGGCATGACGGTGTGGCAAATCCGCTCGCCCAGCATCGAACGCAAGGGCTTCCTGCCCATGCCGACGACGCGCGGCGACCGCCTGTTCATCGGCTTGCTCACGGCGGCCTACGTGAATCTGGCCTGGGCGGGGTTCACGGAAATGCAGCAGGCGATAGGCGCCGCCATCAGTTTTGTCATTTTATTAGTGGTAATGCGTTGGGGATGACCGGCTTGCCGGTGTTGATGGAGGCCGGACCGTCAGCAGGCGGCCGGCAATAAAATAAAAGGAGATTCACGATGAAATTGAAGTTCACGGTCTTCGCGGCTGCGGCCATGCTCGTGTCGAACGCGGCCCTGGCCGACGCCAAGCAGGCGCAAACCTGGATCGACAAGGAATTCCAGCCATCCAGCCTGAGCAAGCAGCAACAGCTTGCTGAAATGAAATGGTTCATCGATGCGGCGGCCAAGCTCAAAGCCAAGGGCATCAAGGAAATTTCCGTGGTCTCGGAAACCATCGACACCCACGTCTACGAATCGAAGACCCTGGCCAAGGCCTTCGAGGAAATCACGGGCATCAAGGTGCGCCACGACATCATCCAGGAAGGCGACGTGGTGGAAAAGCTGCAGACGTCGATGCAGTCGGGCAAGAGCATCTATGACGGCTGGATTTCCGATTCCGACCTGATCGGCACGCATTACCGCTATGGCGCCGTGGAACCGCTGTCCGACTACATGGCCGCCAAGGGCAAGGAATTCACGAATCCGGGCCTGGACCTGAAAGATTTCATCGGCATCAGCTTTACCACGGCGCCGGACGGCAAGGTGTACCAGTTGCCTGACCAGCAATTCGCCAACCTGTACTGGTTCCGCGCCGACTGGTTCGCGCGCAAGGATTTGCAGGCCAAGTTCAAGGCCAAGTATGGCTACGAACTGGGCGTGCCGCAGAACTGGTCCGCCTATGAAGACATCGCCGATTTCTTCACCAATGACGTGAAGGAACTGGACGGCAAGAAAGTCTATGGCCACATGGATTACGGCAAGAAAGATCCGTCCCTGGGCTGGCGCTTCACCGATGCGTGGCTGTCGATGGCTGGCGCGGCCGACAAGGGCATTCCGAACGGCATGCCGGTCGACGAGTGGGGCATCAAGGTGGCGGCCGACAAGTGCACGCCCGTGGGCGCGTCGATGTCGCGCGGCGGCGCCACCAATTCGCCGGCGGCCGTGTTTGCGCTGACGAAATATATCGACTGGATGAAGAAATACGCGCCGCCGCAGGCGAACGGCATGAATTTCTCGGAATCGGGCCCCGTGCCGGCCCAGGGCGAAATCGCCCAGCAAATCTTCTGGTACACGGCATTTACGGCCGGCATGACGAAACCGGGCTTGCCAGTGGTCAACAAGGACGGCACACCGAAATGGCGCATGGCGCCGTCGCCGCACGGCCCGTACTGGAAAGAGGGCATGCAGAACGGCTATCAAGACGTCGGTTCCTGGTTCCTGTTCAAGTCCACGCCCGATGACCGCAAGGCCGCCGCCTGGCTGTACGCGCAATTCGTCACGTCGAAAACCGTGTCGCTGAAGAAATCCATCGTCGGCCTGACCTTCATCCGCGATTCCGACATCCGCCACGATTATTTTACGAAGCACGCGAACGAGTACGGCGGCTTGATCGAGTTCTACCGCAGCCCCGCCCGCGTGGCGTGGACGCCGACGGGCAACAACGTGCCCGACTATCCGAAGCTGGCCCAGCTGTGGTGGAAGAACGTGGCCACGGCCATCACGGCGGAAAAAACGCCGCAGGCCGCCATGGATAACCTGGCCGAGGAAATGGACCAGGTCATGGCGCGCCTGCAGCGGGCCGGCATGAAGGCGTGCGCGCCCAAGCTCAATCCCAAGGTCGATCCGAACCAGTATCTGTCGGACCAGCACGCGCCATGGAAAAAGCTGGCGAATGAAAAGCCGAAGGGTGAAACAATTGCCTACGATAAATTATTGCAGGCTTGGAAAGAGGGCAAGGTAAGGTAGTCGTGTAGACTTCTGCCGCCGCTTTCCCGGGGCACGGGCGCATGTCCGTGCCCTTTTTTCACTGTATAGCCGTAGTAGCGACCATGACCAAATACATACTTGCTTTAGACCAGGGCACCACCAGTTCGCGCGCCATCCTGTTCGACCATGCGGGCCGGCCGCACGCCAGCGCGCAGCGCGAATTTCGCCAGATTTTCCCCCAGCCCGGCTGGGTCGAGCATGACGCGGGCGACATCTGGGCCTCGCAAGAGGGCGTGCTGCAGCAGGTGCTGCGCGACAGCGGCGTGGCGGCAAGCGACGTGGCCGCCATCGGCGTGACCAACCAGCGCGAAACGACGGTGCTGTGGGACCGCGCCACGGGCGAACCCGTCGCCAACGCCATCGTCTGGCAAGACCGCCGCAATGCCGCGTTCTGCGAGCTGCTGGTGGAGCAGGGCAAGGCGGACGTGATCCAGCAAAAAACGGGCCTCGTGCTGGACGCCTATTTTTCCGCCACCAAGCTCAAATGGCTGCTCGACAACGTCCCCGGCGCCCGCGTGCGCGCCGAACGGGGCGAACTGGCCTTCGGCACCGTCGACAGCTGGCTGATCTACAAGATGAGCGGCGCCCATTTGACGGACACGAGCAACGCGGCGCGCACCATGCTGTTCAATATACACACCCTGCAATGGGACACGGATTTGCTGGCGCTGCTGGACATTCCCGCCTCCCTGCTGCCCGACGTCGTGCCCTCGAGCGGCGTGGCCGCGCATACGCACGCGGCATTGTTGGGCATCTCCGTGCCCATCGCCGGCATCGCGGGCGACCAGCAGGCGGCCACGTTCGGCCAGGCCTGTCTGAAACCGGGCATGGCGAAAAATACCTACGGCACGGGCTGCTTCATGCTGATGAACGTGGGCAAGCGCCCGCTGCCGTCGAAAAACCGGCTGCTGACGACGGTGGGCTGGAGCCTGGGCGCCGGCAGCGACAAGACTGATTACTTGCTTGAAGGCAGCGCCTTTATCGCGGGCGCGGCCGTGCAATGGATGCGCGACGGCATCGGCATCATCCGCGACTCGTCCGAAGTGGAAGCCTTGGCCACCAGCGTGCCCGATTCGGGCGGCCTCGTCTTCGTGCCCGCCTTCGCGGGGCTCGGCGCACCGTACTGGGACCCGTATGCACGGGGCACCCTGATCGGCATCACGCGCGGCACGGGCAAGGCCCACATCGCGCGCGCCGCATTGGAGGGCGTGGCCTACCAGAACGTCGATGTGTTATCCGCCATGCAGGACGACGCGGGCATTGCGCTATCCGAGTTGCGCGTGGATGGCGGCGCGGCCCGCAACGACATGCTGATGCAGTTCCAGGCCGACATACTCAATGTCCCCGTGGTGCGCCCCGTGGTGACGGAAACGACGGCCCTGGGCGCCGCCTACCTGGCGGGCCTGGCCGTGGGCTTCTGGGCCTCGCAGGACGAGATCGCCGCCCAGTGGCAGGTGGGGCGCCGATTCGAGCCAAAGATGGCGGCCGACGAACGGCTGACGCGCTTGCATAAATGGCAGCGCGCGGTGGAACGCTCGCGCGACTGGAGCGAGTGACTGCTCACAGGCCTGGCCTTGCCACGCGCTTTAGCAGGCTCGGCAGCAACAGGGCCGCGCTTGCGGCGCACAGGGCGCTGGCGGCATAGGCAAAGCTCGCCGTGATCGATTGCGTTGCAAATGCCAGCGCGAAACTGCCATACAGCACCGCGCCGCACAGCGCGCCCACGCAGGCCGACAGCCAGTGGCCATGCGCCACGTCCACACGCCGCGCCAGCGCGCCAAAGGCGGTGATGCACACCCCCAGCATCAGCGCGCCAAACAGGTACAGGCTTGCAGCGGCGCCGATCGGCTCCGCATCGGCGGCGGCCATCGACGGCACGGCGCATGCGGCCACCAGGCCAAAACTGGCGGCAAAGGCAAGTATCTTCATGTTCAGGATTTCACGTAATACACAAGATAGCCCACGGTTTCCCTGGGTACGGAATACAGGTCGCGCAACTCGAAATAGGGCGCATGCACGTTGCCGCTGACGGCGATGCCGGCCCGCTCCAAAGCCAGCCGGAAGCGGGGCACGTGAAAATATTGTGTGGCGACCATGGCTGTCTTCCAGCCGTGTGCGCGCATGAGAAGCGCCGCGTTGCGGGCCGTGGCGTCCGTGGTCCAGCCTTGATTATCCTCAATGATGGCGCCGGCCGGCACGCCGCGCTTGAGCAGGTAGCGGGCCATCGATGCGGCCTCGTCAAATCCTTCCTTTCCCGTCGCCCCGCTGACGAGGATGCGCGGCGCCCTGCGTTCCTGGAACTGTGTCAGCGCCGCGTCGAGCCGCGCCTGCAGGCGGGGGCTGGGCGTGCCGTCGGGCAGGATCGTATTGCCGGGCACGACGATCACGTCGGCGGGGGCCGGCTTGTCGTTGAGTCCATCGAGGACCAGGGCCGCCGTGGCCAGCAGGAAAGCACCGGCAGTACTTAAGCCCAGCACAGTTATTTTTCGCATCGTTCATCATCAAGTTGGGAATGGACGCATGATACCCGTCCATTCCCGCCGGCGTCAGTTCGCCTGCGCCTTGCGTGCGCGCTGGCTCGACAGATAAATATTGTCCTTGTCCAGCGGCTTGCCTGCGCGCACGGCATCGAGCCAGTCCTGCGTGCTGACGACGGCGGCGAAATTCGAGTGGAACACCGTGCTGAAGACGCGGTGGATTTCCTCGGCGCTGGCCGTGCCGCCCGCATTGGCGTAGGGCAGGGTGCCGGTGGCGTCCTGCAGGAACTCGACTTGCAAGCCGTCGTGCGCGGCCTGGTAGATGGTGGCGGCGTCGCAGTTGTGCGTCATGTAGCCGATCACCGTCAGGGTGTCGATGCCACGGCTCTCCAGCCAGGCGCGCAAGTCCGTGCCCGCAAACGCGCTGCCCATGCTCTTGTTGATGCGGTGGTCGGCGGCAAAGGCGGCCACTTGCGGGTGCAGCTGCCAGCCGTCGCTGCCTTTTGCAAAGATGGGTGAGGCTTCCGGCGCATCGTGCTGGACGACGATGACGGGCACGCCGGCGGCGCGGGCGGCGGCCATGGCGGTGACGATGTTGGGCAGGGAAATGTCGACGGATGGATATTCGATCGGCATGTCGCCCGTGAAGTATTCATTTTGCACGTCGATGACGAGCAGGGCGCGGCGTGGTGCGGTAGTGGTGGACATGCTTGACTCCTGAATGTTTGAAAGAGGAAGGACTTCCCCGATACAGCCATTTTCAAGCTGCACGTTGAAAACAAAAAGTGGCCCGAAGGCCTATCTGCGATAAAATCGGGCCATGCCTGCCATTTCTTCTTCTTCGCCCTTGAGCGTGGCCGTGATCGCCTTCGACGGCATGACGCCTTTCCACTTGTCCGTGCCTTGTCTCGTGTTTGGCGCCCAGACGGACGAGGCCGATCTGCCGCCTTTCCACGTGCGCGTCTGTGCCGCCGACCCCGCGCCCTTGCGCACGGCGGCCGGCTTCTGCATCACGCCCGAGTTCGGCCTGGAAGGACTGGAGGGCGCCGACATCGTCATCATGCCGGCCTGGCACGACGATTGCCGCGACGCGGCGGCGTCACTGGTCGCGGCACTGCAGGCGGCCAGCGGGCGCGGCGCGCGCATGGTGGGCCTGTGCCTGGGCGCGTTTCCCCTGGCGCAGGCGGGCTTGTTGGATGGCAAGAGCGCGGCCACGCACTGGGGCATGGCGGACCGGCTGGCGGCCCGCTATCCCAGGGTCAGGGTAGACCGGGAAGTGCTGTACGTGGACGATGGCGCCGTGCTGACGTCGGCGGGCGTGGCGGCCGGCCTCGATTGCTGCCTGTATCTGCTGCGCCAGCTGGCGGGCGCCGAGGTGGCCAACCGCGTGGCGCGCCGGCTGCTGGTGGCGCCGCACCGCCAGGGCGGGCAGGCCCAGTTCATCGAACGCCCGCTGCCCGTGTCCGGCAGCGAAGGGCGCTTTGCCGAAGTGCTTGCCTGCGTGACGGCCAGCCTGGGCCAGGCGCACAGCATCGATGCGCTGGCCGAGCGGGCCGCCATGAGCCGGCGCAATTTCACGCGCCACTTCCGCCAGGCCACGGGCACCTCGTTCAAGCAGTGGCTATTGAACCAGCGTCTGGCGCATGCGCAAAGCCTGCTGGAAAAAAGCGCGGCCTCGATCGATGTCGTGGCGCAAGAAGCCGGTTTCGGCACGGCCCTGTCGCTGCGCCAGCATTTCCGGGCCAGCTTGCAGACGTCGCCGTCGGCGTATCGCAAGCTGTTCCGGCAGCGCTTGGCCGATGGCGTGGCCTGAGTCCGGACACGGCCCTTCTTGTTGTTAATTAATGAAGTGCATTTCTAGTTGTGCTGGGATAATATTCACGCGGATTTTATATATTGACATCACCCAGCCGAAAGAGACGCGCTTGAAAAACCTATTTCCCATCACTGCACTGGCCTTCTTCCTGTTCTCAAACACGGCGCTTGCCCAGACCGGCAAGGACTGCACCGCCATCGTCCGGTCCGCGCAAGACGCGGCAGACAGGGCTGACTGGGTGATCGATGGCGATGTCGTCGATGTCGTGCGCATGCATTCGGACCCTGAGCGCCTTCATGTCAGCATTGACAATGCCAAGGTTGAATACGAGCTTGAGCGTTCGCCCCGTTTCTTCAGTGCCATGCTGATCGCCGATGCGTGTTTTTCAGAAAGCGAAAGCGCAATACCCGTGCGGGGTAAGGCCGCCGCCAGTCAGCTCGTCGGCAAGCGCATGCGCTTTTATGGCACAAAACTGACTGCAGGCGGGGGACGCCGTTTTTTCTTCGTGCAAGCCGTCGCCCCGGCCATGCCTGCCATTGCCGTGGTGCGCAAGGAATATACGGATAAAAAACAGCTGCCTATCGCTGCGCCGTTCGATGCGCAGGGCTGGACCCGGGCACACTCGGCAGATGGCGGTTTTTCAGTGGACATGCCCGGCCCTTTTTCCGATATGACGAAGGGCAGTGGCGGGCAAGCGGCGTTCATGCTGCGTGGAACCGATCATCATGGCTCCACGTTCATGGCTGTGTTTGAACGGTCCGGTCCGGGATCGAGCATGGGCGCAACGTTTGACGAGGCATATTTCAAGCCGAATGCCAATGTCACCAGGTTCAAGGGCGCCGATGCCGTCATCACGCAGGGGACTTTACCTGAAAGCAATGGCGCAAAGATCACGCATGGACTGTGGTTCCGCGTGCCTGGTGGAACGTATATGTTGAGCGTCATTGCCGACAAGGAGCATGACGCGCAGTCGTTCGCATCCCGACAGCGATTCTTCCAGTCACTGACCTTCGAATAGCATCATCGCTGGGTCCCGGCTGCCGTTGGGCAGTTGCGCGCTGACGGCGATTTGCCGCGCGATGAAGGCGGCAGGATCGAAGGCGTAGCGTTCCTGGAACGAGACGGTTTCTGCGCTCATCAGTTCGGCATACGTCTGCATCAGGGTCGAGGCGGAAAGGTAGTTGCCTTGCTCCAGATAGGTGTCGATGGCGGCCAGCAGCACGGGGTAATCGGCATTTTCCTTGCTGCCGCCGAAGTTGAACGACAATTGCCCGCAGGCACGCCAGATGGGGTCTGGTTCCCCATCCGGTACCGGCTGCGTGCGCAGCCATTGCAAAGCCTTCAATGGCGGGCCGCCAAACGACGGTGGAGAGATGATGGCCTGGATGGCCACCTTGACGGCGTCATCGATTCTTCCCGCGCGCACATACTGGCCATGCAGCAGCAACAGCGCGTCCGTATATTCGGGAACGATGGCCAGCGCCGCTTCCAGCAGCGCGATGGCCGCGTCCGGGTTGCGCTGCGCAATCAATTCCTTGGCCTCGAGATAGGCGGCGCGGGGCGAGGCGGGGTCGTCGGCCAGCGATGGCGTGGGGACGTACTCGTCTTCTGCCGTTGCGTAGGCTGACAGAAACGCCGCCAGGCTGGAAAAGTGCGGCTGCAATCGCCACTCGTCGTGCCACGTTTCGACGACGATCGGTTCGTACGCTTCGCGGCCGATGGGCCAGTACAGGCCGAACGTATCGCCATTGCCCAGCGCGCCTTCGGCGAACGGGGTGAAGCCGAGCGGTGGATACGCTGTCGTGTGTTGCCAGTTTTGTTCGACGGAGATGTGGGCGAGGTTTGCAGGTAGTTGCATGGAGGTTGCAGAGGATAAAACGCCAGTGTAGAGCAAGAGCGCATCCGCCGGCGTTTCCCATCGCAGCGGGCAAGTGAGGGGGCAGGCCCTTCAGTCGCGTTCCGGCACCGGCACGTTGAAGCCGTTCAAGGTGGTCGAGACCAGCGCGTACAGGCCCACCAGGTAGATCAGCTCGTTGGTGCCGTGCTGGCCAAAGGTGGCCAGCGCCAGGCGGTACAGCGGCTCCGGCAGCGTGCCGCCGCCGCTGAGCGCGTAGGCCAGATCGTAGGCGATGCTCTCATGCTGGTCCAGGTCGACGGGCTTGACGTTGGCCACCAGCGTGGCCAGGCGCTCGTCCGACATGCCTTCGCGCTCCGCGACGGCGATGTGGGCATAGATTTCATAGGCGGCGTTGTAGCGCGCGCCGACCACCAGGATGGCAATCTGGCGCACGTTATCGGGCAGCGTGGCGTTGGCCGTCATGGCCAGGGTCAGGTCCCAGATGGCCTTGCCGATGGCCGGTTCGTGCAGCCACGGATTCCATGGTCCCATCAGGGCGCCGTCTTCGCGCACGGCGATGAAATCGTTGAAATTGCTGGTGATGCCTTTGCGCATATCGTCGTACAGCGGCTGCTGTTCGGGCGTCAGGTCTTGCGGAGCGATCAGGGGCAGGCGCATGGGAACTCCTTGCTGGGTAGGTGAGCGGTGGGCGGCGGGAGCCAGCAGCCAGTATAGCCAGCCAGCGTGGCAGGCGGCGCCCGTTCGCTGTGCGCCTACTTGCGCGGCTCGTGAATGCGGAATTTCTTCACGACGCCTGCCTGGTCGAACATGACGGCCACTTCGCGCGTGCCTTTTTCGCCCAGCAGGGGGATCAGCCGCGTCACCTTGGGCGCTTGCAGCTGGTTCTTGTAGACCCAGACTTCATAGCCGGGATCGAAGCTGACGACGGTGGCGTTGCCCAGAGCCGCGTCGAGGTCGAGGCGGGTGGTCTTGCCGACCTTGATGTTTTGATAGATGGCGCCGTTGTCGGGCGCGCGGTTGACCTTGTATTCACTGGCGGTGCACATGGCCACGGCCAGGCCCGCGAGGCAGGAAGCTGCCAGTTTGATCAATGTGTTCATAGGGACTCCCGGTGTGCATCACTGCTTCCAATCTCAGAGGGGACGGGCGTGATGTCATGCCGGGAGTGTGCTTGCGTCGCCGCGAATGTGCTACAAGATTATACAAAGGCGCAAAAAATGATGCCGGCGGTGCCGGCTGACGGTACTTTTACCGGTTCTGCAGCACGTCGGTCGACAGTGCCAGGGTTTCCTTGATTTCTTCCATCACCACATAGCTTTTCGATTGCGCGGCGCCCGGCAGCTGCAGCAGCATGTCGCCCAGCAGCTTGCGGTATTCGGCCATTTCATGGATGCGCGCCTTGATCAGGTAATCGAAGTCGCCCGACACCAGGTGGCATTCCTGCACTTCGGGAATCTGCAGCACTTCGCGGCGGAATTGCTCGAAGGCGGACGCCGACTTTTGATTGAGAGTAATCTCTACAAAGACGAGCAGCTTGGCGCCCAGCGCGGCCGGGTTCACCTTGGCGTGGTAGCCCGTGATGACGCCGTCGCGCTCCATGCGCTTGACCCGCTCGATGCAGGGCGTGATGGACAGCCCCACCTGTTCACCGAGGTCTTTCATCGAGATGCGGCCATCCTGTTGCAGGATGCGCAGGATGTGGCGGTCCAGCTTGTCGAGGCCACGTGCCGATTCTTTAAGGATTCTCATGATTTATTGCTGAATATCTCGATTTATACGTGAACAAATACTGGCTCTTTCCCAATATGATAGCGGTTAATCTGGCGTCAGCCTAAAAAAATATAATGAGGAAACTATGCGTATCGTGATTCTGGGTAGCGGCGTCATCGGCGTCACCAGTGCTTACTATCTGGCCAAGGCAGGACATGAAGTGACCGTCATCGACCGCCAGCCGGGCCCCGCACTGGAAACCAGCTTCGCGAATGCGGGGCAAATCTCGCCCGGCTACGCTTCGCCATGGGCGGCGCCCGGCATTCCCCTGAAAGCCGTGAAATGGATGATGCAGCGCCACGCGCCGCTGGCCATCTCGCTCGACGGCAGCGCCGCCCAGCTCAAATGGATGTGGCAGATGTTGCGTAATTGCACGCCGGAAGCGTATGCCGTGAACAAGGAACGCATGGTGCGCCTGGCCGAGTACAGCCGCGACTGCTTCAAGGTGCTGCGCGCCGAGGCCGGCATCACGTATGAAGGCCGCCAGCAAGGCACGATGCAATTGTTCCGCACGGAAAAGCAATACAACGACGCCGCCAAGGATATCGAAGTGTTGAAAGACGCGGGCGTGCCGTACGAAGTGCTGCAGCGCAATGAGTTGTCGCGCGCCGAGCCGGCCCTCGAAGCCGTCAAGGACAAGCTGTTCGGCGGTTTGCGCCTGCCCAACGATGAAACGGGCGATTGCCAGCTGTTTACCACGCGCCTGTCCGAGATGGCCGAGGCGCTGGGCGTGAAGTTCCGCTATGGCGTCTCCATCGATGCATTGCTGACGCAGGGCGATGAAATCGCCGGCGTGCAATGCGGCGCGGAAATCGTCAAGGCCGATTCCTATGTCGTGGCGCTCGGTTCCTACTCGACGGGCTTCATGAAGCCGCTGCTCGACATCCCCGTGTATCCATTGAAGGGGTATTCGATCACCGTGCCCATCGTCAACGCGGCCAAGGCGCCCGTGTCGACCATCCTTGATGAAACCTATAAAATCGCCGTGACGCGTTTCGACGACCGCATCCGCGTGGGCGGCATGGCGGAAATCGCCGGCTACAACCTGAACCTGAATCCGCGCCGCCGCGAAACCCTGGAAATGGTCGTCAACGACCTGTTCCCCGGCGGCGGCAACACGGCCGAGGCGACGTTCTGGACGGGCTTGCGCCCGATGACGCCGGACGGCACGCCGATCGTCGGCCGCACGCCGCTGCGCAACCTGTTCCTGAACACGGGCCACGGTACCCTGGGCTGGACCATGTCCTGCGGTTCGGCGCAATTGCTGGCCGACCTGATGTCGTCGAAAAAGCCGGCGATTCTGGCCGACGACCTGTCCGTCAGCCGCTACAGCGGCGCGCAGCGCGGCGGCAAGTTGCAATACGCGGGAGCCTGAGATGGCGGGAAGCATGCCTCCAAAGGAACGTAGCGGCGCCATCCTGACGGTGGACCTCGATGCCGTGCGCGCCAACTACCGCTTGCTGCGCGACAAGGCGCACCCGGCCGCCTGCTCAGCCGTCGTGAAATCCGACGCGTATGGCCTGGGCGCCGCGCAAGTGGGCGCGGCCCTGTATGAAGAAGGGTGCCGCCATTTCTTCGTGGCCCACCTGGAAGAGGGCATCAGCCTGCGCCCGCACGTGGCGCCGGACGCGGCCATCTTCGTGCTGCACGGCCCACCCGTCGACACGGAAGGCGAATTCACGGCCCATGGCCTGACGCCCGTGCTCAACAGCGAGCCGCAGGTGGCGGGCTGGCGCCGGCACGCAGCAGCGCTGGGCACCACCCTGGACGCGATCGTGCAGGTGGACACGGGCATGTCGCGCATGGGCTTGTCGCCGCAGGAAATCGACGGCTGGCTGCTGGACCCGCACTTTCTCGACGGCATCAATGTGCGCTATGTCATGAGCCACCTGGCTTGCGCCGACGAGCGCGCCAACCCGATGAATGGCGAGCAACTGGCCCGTTTCATCGCCATTCGCGCCCGTTTGCCGCAGTACCGCGCCAGCCTGGCCAATTCCTCGGGCATCTTTTTGTCGCCCGATTACCACTTCGACCTGGTGCGCCCCGGCGCGGCCCTGTACGGCATCGGACCGCAGGGCGGCGAACCGAATCCGCTGCGCTCCGTGGTGCGGCTGCAAGGCAAGGTCTTGCAGACACGCACGATCGCCGCCGGCGACCACGTGGGCTACAGCCGCCGCTACACGGCCAGCGAGCCGCGCCAGGTGGCCACGGTTTCCGTCGGCTACGCCGATGGCTGGCTGCGCAGCATGAGCAACCAGGGCCTGGCCATTGTCGATGGCGTGAAAGTGCCGCAGATCGGCGCCATCTCGATGGATTCCATCACCCTGGACGTGAGCGCCATCGCCGAGGAACGCGTCGCGCCGGGCAGCCTGGTCGACCTGATCTGCGCCGAACATCCGGTCGATGCCGTGGCGGCCATGGCCAATACCATCGGCTACGAGGTATTGACGAACCTGGGCGGGCGCTACTACCGCGAGTACCGGGGCCTGGCACGTTAGCGCACCTGCCAAAACGCCCATGGCGTTGTTGCCTTGCCTTGCCGTACATTCGTAATGTCTTCGGCAAGGCGCCTAGCCCTGAGCATTTTTTCAGGTGCGCTGGTTTCGCACGCTAAGCAGCGCGAAACCGATGATTGTGTGGCAAGATAGCCCTGACGTGCATCGCACCTCAGGGCTTTTTTTAACCATCATCGGGGATTTCTATGAGTCAATATAACGTTGCTATCATCGTCGGCAGCCTGCGCAAGGATTCCTTCAACCGCAAGCTGGCCGACGCCATCATCAAGCTGGCGCCGCCCGAGTTTTCCTTCAAGCACATTGAAATCGGCGACTTGCCGCTGTACAACCAGGATGACGATGGCGCGCAGGCCGAGCAGGTGCTGCGCCTCAAATCCGACATTTCCGCATCGCAAGCCTTGCTCTTCCTCACCCCCGAATACAACCGCTCTATCCCCGGCGTGCTGAAAAACGCCCTCGACCACGGCTCGCGTCCGTATGGCCAGAGCGTGTGGGGCGGCAAGCCCGGTGCCGTGCTCGGCGTGTCCGTGGGCGCCACCGGTACGGCGCTGGCGCAGCAGCATTTGCGCAATGTGCTCGCCTACCTGGACGTGCCGCTGCTGGGGCAGCCTGAAATGTTTATCCAGGCCAAGGACGGCCTGTTTGACGAGCACGGCGGCATCGGTCCGGCCAGCCTCGGTTTCTTCCAGGGCTGGATGCAGCGCTACGTGGACTGGGTCCGCAAGCACGCCATCCACGCTTGATTCCACGCTTGATGCAAGTCAAGGCGGCAGCGCTCAGCGTTGCCGCTTGTTCACATTCTTTGACCAACGATGCCAGGATTTCAATATTGGCACGGCTGTCTCGGTATAATGCGCCCTTTCTGTAGCGCAATACTTTCCAATTTCCTGCCGACTCCATGTGGACTAAACCTGTTCCGCGCATGAACTTGCGCCGTTTGATCGTGCTCGTGGCCTTTGCCAGCGCCCTGGTGTCCCTGGCCAACACCTTTTATGCCAGCTATAGCGTGCAGCGCCAGCTGCTGATCGATACCACCCTGGAAGCGAACCACGCCTACGCGAGCAAGCTGGCCAGCACGGCTGAGGATTTCCTGCAGTCGGCGCGCCAGCAGCTGGCCTACAGCGCCGGCAGCCTGCCCGCGCGCATGGACGACGAGCAATGGCTGACGGACGAGGCACAGCGCCTGCGCCTGCAGACGAACAGTTTCAATTCCGTGCTCATCGTCGATGCCCAGGGCAAGGTGCTGGGCGTGTCGCCGGAAACCTTGGCCCTGAAAAACCGCACGCTCGACTCGGCCGGCGCCGCGCAGGCGCTGCGCGAACGGCGCCCGCTGGTCACGCAGCCGTACATATCTTCGGTCGGCAATCTGGTGGTGTTCATCTCGCATCCCATCCTTGGCAAGGATGGCCGCTACCTCGGTTATGTGGGCGGCAGCATCTACCTGAAACAGAAAAACATCCTGTACACCATGCTGGGCCAGCATTACTACCGCGACGGCTCTTACCTGTACGTGGTCGACCAGAACCGGCGCCTGCTGTACCACCCGGATCCTGAGCGCCTGGGCCACGTGGCCGGCAGCAATGACGTCATCGACACCATCATCGCGCAGCGGGGCGGCGGCAACCGGCGCATGCATAACAGCCTGGGCGTGGACATGCTGGCCGGCTACGCCGTCATGCCGTCGACGGGCTGGGGCATCGTGGCGCAGCGTCCCACGGCCATGACCCTGGCCCCGCTGAACCAGCTGATGGCCAATACCGTATGGCATTCCCTGCCGATCGCCTTGCTGAGTTTGCCATTCATCTGGTGGCTGGCCAGCCTGATTTCGCGGCCCCTGATGCAACTGGCCGAGGGGGCGCGGCGCATGGATGTGCCCGGTACGAGCGAGCACATCGCCTCCATCCGTGCCTGGTATGTGGAGGCGGCGCAGATCAAGAAAGCCTTGTTGAAGGGCCTGGCGTTGTTGCAGAACAGGATCGGCAAGTTGAAGACCGACGTGGAGACGGACCCGCTGACGGGCCTCTCGAACCGGCGCGGCATGGCGGCGGCGCTCGACGTCTGGCAGGCGCAGGCGCGGCCGTTTTCCGTCATCGCCATCGATATCGACCATTTCAAGCAAGTCAACGATAAATGGGGCCATGCCGTGGGCGATGAAGTCATCCTGCGCCTGGCGCAGCTGATGCGCGCCTGTTCGCGCGATGCCGACGTTCTGTGCCGCAATGGCGGCGACGAGTTCATCATGCTGCTGCCCGATGCCGACCTGGACGTGGCCATGCAGGTGGCCGAGCGCCTGCGCGCCAAGGTGGCCGCCGCCGTGATTCCCGGCGCGGGCGCCATCACGGTCTCGCTGGGCGTGGTGGCATCGTCGCACGGCGAGCGCAGCACGGACGCCGTGCTGCTGGCCGCCGACGCGGCCCTGTACGTGGCCAAGGAAAACGGGCGCAATTGCGTGGGCATCACGGAACCCGCCTGACAGGCGTGCCGCGCGGGATGAACTGATCCGTTGTTTTCTGTTGCATCTGAGCCTGTCCCGTTTGCCCGACAGCGCTTACCATATGGCCCTGATGGTGTACAACGGGGACAATGTGCATGGCAACGGTGAATATTGATGACGTTTGAGCAAGAACTTGGCATCCGCTGCGAGGTCCGTGATCAGCCCCACCCGCTGGCCTTGCTCGACTGCCGCGAACTCAATTACGGCCAGCACAGCGTGCTGCCGCTGCACCCGTTCCGCCTGAGCGTGCCGGAAGCGGCGCTGGCGGGACTGCTCGACGAACAGTTCAACAGTTTCGTGCAGGATTGCCGCGAAGACGATCTGCAGTACGAGGAAAGCGACTTGCCCGAGCTCAGGGACGCCGGTTACCCCGACATCACGGCCATGCTGGCGGGTCACCGGCCGCTGCTGACCGAAATGATTGACGACTTCATGATCGGCGACCTGATGTGGGCCATCGGGCGCGCCAGCGGCTACCGCCGGCCCCGCGCCCGTTGCTTGGGCGACGTGGAGGCGGCCGATGGCCGCGCGTACTTTACCGTCAATAAAGTGGAGAAAATCTATTTTGCCGATGGCCAGCTCATCCTGGAAGGGCAGGGCTATTACGGCGTCTACGTCATCTGGCTGACGCATGGCCGGCGAGATCAAATAGGCACTTGACCTTCCTCATGTGGGAAGGTTTATAGTCGTGCCATGAACCGTGCCTTTTTCCGCTTTCTCGCCCGCTCGCTGCTCTGGCTGCTTGCCGTCACCTTGCCCTTGCAGGGCTTTGCGTCGGCCATGCGCAGCTGCTGCGTGGACGAGCGGGCGGCAGCGGTCACGGTCGCTGTCGAGGCCATGCAGGTGCCCCAGTGCCATGACATGGGCGACATGCAGATGCAAGGCCAGCCGCTGCACATGGCCATGGACGATGGCGGCGCCGGCCACCCTGGCCACGATTGCAGCAACCATGGCGCCTGCACGGTGGGCGCCACGGCGCCGCCCGGCATGCCTGCCGTACACGCCTTGACCCTGCGCGCGCCACCCCCGGCGCTGGCGCCCGATTCCCTGTTCGCCGGGCATATCCCCTCCGGCCCTGAACGTCCCCCGAGAAGCACGCGCTCCGCCTGACCGCCCGTTGAACCTGGCGGTGCCGCCGTCGCACGTCCCTGCATCTTGATTTTGCAGCTTGTACCGGTCGCGCCAGCGTTCCCGTCGCGCGCCCGCCGCGCCATACCCCGTCATTCAAGGAATACCATGAAGCAATTATTCAGCCTCGCGCTGGCCGCCGGCGTTACGCTTGCCTCGCTGCCGCTGGACGCCGCCGCGCAATCGCGGCCCCCATCCGCCCCGCAAGAGGCGCAAGCGCCCGTGCCGGCCGCCACCTACCGCTCCGCCTTTGCCGGCTACCGTCCCGCCGCCGAGGACGACGCCACGCCCGATCAGACCTGGCGCGCCGTCAACGAGAAAGTCGGCAAGGCCGGCGGCCACATGGGCATGATGAAAATGGACGGCCACAAGATGGACGGCCACAAGATGCCGATGGAGAAGCCCGGCCCCAAGCCGGCCGCCCAGCCCGCCCCGCAACACCAGCATGAGGGACACTGAGATGGCACGTTTTACAAAATCAACTTGCCTCACGCCGCTGGCCCTGGCGGCCGCCTTGCTGCTCAGCGGCTGCGCCAGCTTCAGCCCCGATGGCGGCATGCAGGCCGTGTCCGCGCTGGCAGACGCCCGCACGGGCGCCCCTGCGGCATTGACGGACAAGGGCGGCGAGGAAAAGCTGGCTTCCCTGCTGGCCCAGCCCCTGGACGCCGACAGCGCCGTGCGCATCGCCCTGATGAACAACCACGGCATGAAAGTGGCGCTGGCCGAACTGGGCGCGTCCGAATCGGACCTGGTGCAGGCGGGGCGCTTGCGCAACCCGGGCCTGTCGTTCGGCCGCTCGCACGGCAGCCACGGCAATGAAATCGACCGGGGCGTCAGCTTCGACCTGGCGGGCTTGCTGACCATGCCGATGCGCGTGAATATCGAGCGGGGCCGCTTCGAGCAAGCCAAGCTGCAGGCGGCCAGCAGCGCCGTGCAGCTGGCGCTTGAGACGCGCCGCGCCTACTTCAATGCCGTGGCCGCCGTGCAGACGGAAGCGTTCATGCAGCGGGCGCTGTTGTCGGCCGAGGCGGGCGCCGAACTGGCCACGCGCCTGCGGCAGGCGGGCAACTGGAGCCGCCTCGACCAGGCGCGCCAGCAAGTGTTTTATGCGGACGCCGTCGGCGACCTGGCCCGCGCCCGCCACCAGGCATTGGTGACGCGCGAACACCTGACGCGCTTGCTGGGCCTGTGGGGCAAGCAGACCAGCTTTACTTTGCCGTCGCGCCTGCCCGACTTGCCGGCCCAGGCGGCGGAGCCTGGCAATATCGAGGCGCAGGCGATGGAGCAGCGCCTCGACGTGCAGATGAGCAAACTTGACGCCCATGCCACGGCCAGTGCACTGGGCCTGTCCAAGGTGACGGGTTTCATCAATGTGCTCGACGTGGCTTATACCAACAAGAGCACGAGCGGGGCGCCGCGCGAAAACGGCTATGAGGTATCGCTGGAACTGCCGCTGTTCGACTGGGGCGCGGCGCGCAACACCAAGGCACAAGCGCTGTACGAGCAGTCGCTGCAGCGCACGGCGGGCACGGCGGTGAAGGCCCGCTCGGAAGTGCGCGAAGCGTATTCGAGCTACCGCACGGCCTACGACCTGGCGCGCCATTACCGCGATGAAGTGGTACCGCTGCGCAAGACGATCTCGCATGAAGTATTGCTGCGCTACAACGGCATGCTGGCCAGCGTGTTCGAACTGCTGGCCGATGCGCGCGAGCAAGTCGCCAGCGTGAACAGCGCCATCGAAACCCAGCGCGATTTCTGGATCGCGCAAACCGAACTGCAAGGCGCCATCAATGGCAGCGGCCCAGCCAACAAGGAATAATGATGATTACACGTAGAAATTTTTTCATGAATGCGGGCGCCGTCGCCCTCAGTGCGGCAGCGGTGAGCAGAGTCGGTGCGGCGTCCCTGCCGGAAGCCGTCAGCATGGCTGGCGCGGACACGAAAGCGCCGCCACCGCCACCGAACGGGCGTCCGTACAACCCCGTCGTCACCCTGAATGGCTGGTCCTTGCCCTGGCGCATGAACAACAACGTCAAGGAATTCCATCTGGTGGCCGAGCCCGTCGTGCGCGAACTGGCGCCCGGCATGCAAGCGAACCTGTGGGGCTACAACGGCCAGTCGCCCGGTCCCACCATCGAAGTGGTGGAGGGCGACCGCGTGCGCATCTTCGTCACCAACAAGTTGCCGGAACACACGAGCGTGCACTGGCATGGCCAGCGCTTGCCCAACGGCATGGATGGCGTCACGGGCCTGACCCAGCCGGGCATTCCTCCTGGCAAGACTTTCGTGTATGAATTCGTCGCCAGGCGGCCCGGCACCTTTATGTACCACCCGCATGCGGACGAAATGACGCAGATGGCCATGGGCATGATGGGTTTCTGGGTCACGCACCCGAAAGACCCGAACTTCATGAAGGTGGACCGCGATTTCGTCTTCTTGCTCAGCAACTACGACATCGACCCGGGCAGCTACACGCCGAAGATCATGACCATGACGGATTTTAATTTGTTCACCTTCAACAGCCGCGTCTTCCCCGGCATCGACCCCATGGTCGTGCGCCAGGGCGACAAGGTGCGCGTGCGCGTGGGCAACCTGACCATGACCAACCACCCGATCCACATGCATGGCCATGAATTCGAGGTGACGGGCACCGATGGCGGCTGGACGCGCCCCGAATCGCGCTGGCCCGAAGTGACGACCGATATCGCCGTGGGCCAGATGCGCGCCGTCGAGTTCACGGCAACGGACCTCGGCGACTGGGCTTTCCACTGCCACAAGTCGCACCACACGATGAATGCCATGGGACACGACGTGCCCACCATGATCGGCGTCGACCATCAGGGCGTGGCGGCGAAGATCAACCAGCTCGTGCCCGGCTACATGGTGATGGGCGAGCGGGGCATGGCCGACATGGGCGAGATGCAGATGCCGATCCCCGACAATACCTTGCCGATGATGGCCGGCGACGGTCCCTTCGGTGCCATCGGCATGGGCGGCATGTTTACCACGGTCAAGGTGCGCAAGGATCAGAAACCGGGCGATTACCGCGACCCGGGCTGGTACAAGCACCCGGCCGGCAGCGTGGCCTATGAATGGACGGGCGCCGTGCCGGAACCGGTGCGGGGCCAGGGCGCGGGCAAGCCGGCGGCAAAAAGCGGCGTGGAAATGACGGTGCGCAAGCCAGGCGGGCACAGCGGCCATTGACGCTCTCCCGGGGATTGCTAACATGGCACGCCCCGGGGCATGTTGCTTTGTATCAAGGAATTGTTGGTTAGTGACAATCCGAGCATTTTAGTGACAGTTTTTTCCTTATATTCAAGTCATAGCTTAAATTATTGGCTACCGTCTTGTCTGGGAGGAAACATGTTGAGTAAAATGAAAGTGGGGACGCGCCTGCTCGCTGCCTTCTTTTGCGTCGCGCTGATGGGGGCCATCGTGGCCGGCATCGGCATCTTCAACATGGGCAAGATCGATACCATGGCGGGGCAGATGTACAACCATGAATTGCTGGGGCTGTCGTACATCAAGGAAGCCAATATCGCCCTGATCAAGGTGGGTCGCGCGCGCAGCAATTTCTTGCTGGCCACGACCGCCGAGGAGCGCGCCACGCGCCAGGCCGACATCGGCAAATTCCTCGAGTTAAATAAAAGCTATCTGGCCAAGGCCCAGCCGCTGTTCGTCACGTCGGCCGCCAAGGAATTGTTTGCCCGCTTCGCCGCTGTCGAAGCGGAGTACATTGCCACCATGCAGCAAGCCCTGGCGCTGGCGGCGGCCGAGCCGCTGGCGCAGCGCAGCGCGCAACTGGTCGAACTGCTCAACAAGACGCGCCAGCATGCCGATGAACTCGACGGTATGCTGGATAAACTTTCGCTGCAGAAGGAAGAGCGCGCCAAGGCGGCTTCCGAGCAGGCCTCGGGCGTGTACCAGGCCAGCCGCAGCTTCATGATCGCTCTGGTGCTGGGCAGCATGGCGGCCGGCCTGGCGCTGGGGGCGCTGATCACGCGCGGACTGACGCGCCAGCTCGGCGGCGAACCGGCGTACGCCGTCAGGATCGCCGGCGCCATCGCCGAGGGCGACCTCACCATCGATATCCGCACGGCCAGCCATGACAATGCCAGCCTGCTGTTCGCCATGAAAGCCATGCGCGACAAGCTGGTGGGCATCGTCAGCCAGGTGCGCTCGGGTACGGATACCATCAACACGGCCTCGAGCGAAATCGCCCAGGGCAACCTCGACTTGTCGTCGCGCACGGAAGAGCAGGCCAGTTCGCTGGAAGAAACGGCGTCATCGATGGAACAGCTGACCTCGGCCGTGCGGCAGAACGCGGACAATGCGCGCCAGGCCAATGCGCTGGCCGGCGCCGCGTCCGATGTGGCCGGCAAGGGCGGCGCCGTGGTGGGGCAGGTGGTGCAGACCATGGAATCGATCAATGCGTCGTCGCGCAAGATCGTCGACATCATCAGCGTCATCGATGGCATCGCCTTCCAGACGAATATCCTGGCCTTGAACGCGGCCGTGGAAGCGGCCCGGGCGGGCGAGGAAGGGCGGGGATTTGCCGTCGTGGCATCCGAAGTGCGCAGCCTGGCCCAGCGTTCTGCCAGTGCCGCCAAGGAAATCAAGACCCTGATCGGCGACTCCGTCGAACAGGTGGAAATCGGCTCCAAACTCGTGCATGACGCGGGCAGGACGATGGATGAGGTGGTGACCAGCGTGCGCCAGGTGGCCGATATCATGCAGGAAATCACGGCCGCCAGCGCCGAGCAAAGCGCCGGCATCGAGCAAGTCAACCAGGCCGTGCTGCAGATGGACCAGGTGACGCAGCAGAATGCGGCCCTGGTGGAAGAGGCGGCAGCCGCCGCCGAATCGCTGCAGGACCAGGCGCAGACCCTGACGGAACTGGTGGGCGTGTTCCGTCTGCATGCCCAGGCCGAACGCATCGCCGTGCCGGCGGCCAGCAACGTCACGCCGCTGCGCCGGCCCGCGCCGGCGGCCAGGCCGGGCGTGCGGCGCCTGGCCTGACGGCGGCTGGACTGGGCGCGATCGGCGCGGCGGTGGTAGGCTGTCGCTATTGCGCGTTTGCCACTTCCGGGTTCCCCATGCCATCTTCTTTCCTGTCCTCCTTCAGTTTTTCCCTGTTGCTGCTGTCGCTGGCGCCCCTGGCGCAGGCGCAGGAGGGCGATCCCGTCCTGCCTTATCGTCCATCGGTGGCCAGTCCCGCCCAGCTGCCCGTGCCGGGCCAGCTGGAATTCGAGGCGGGCGGCCTGCTGTCGAAAACGGACGACGCGCGCCGCGCCAGCTTGCCGTACACGTTCAAGCTGGCGTTCACGCCCGAATGGGGCGTGCTGCTCGAAGGTGAGGGCTTCGTGCGCGCGCGCGATGACACGGGCCGGCGCGAGACGGGCGTGGGCGACACGACGGTCGTGCTCAAAGGCGCCTTTTTGCTCGACAGCGCCACGGCGCTGGGCCTGGAACTGGGCTGGAAGTTGCCCACTGCCAAGGACAGCATCGGCAGCGGCAAGAGCGACGTCTCGTTGAACGGTATTTTCAGCCGCGACCTGGGCGCCGTGCACATGGACGCCAACCTGAACGCCACGCGCCTGGGGGCTTCCGACCCTGGCACGGGCAGGGTGCAAACGGGCTGGGCGGCCTCCTTTTCCACGCCCGTCAGCGACCGCTGGGGCGCCACGGCGGAAGTGTCGGGCACGCGCCTGCGCGGCGCGCCAGCCACGGCGCAGCTGCTGCTGGCTGCCACCTACAGCCCCACGCCGCGGTTGGCCATCGATATCGGCATGGCGCGTGGCTTGACGGCGGCGTCGCCGGACTGGTCGCTGTTCAGCGGCTTGGTAGTGCCTTTGGGCAAACTGTGGTGAGATTGCGACGGGATTCCTTATGTGTCCTTGCGAACAAACAGTTAGTCACACAAGGTCTACAATTGCGGCATAACTGATAAAAGGAGTGTCCTCATGAAAACCCTCATTCTCGCCGCCGTCCTGCTGTCGGCAGGTACCGCCGCCGTTGCCCAGGTTTCCGTCACCGTTGGCCAGCCAGGCTTTTACGGCCGCATCGACATAGGCGACTATCCCGCGCCGCAATTGATCTACGCCCAACCCGTCATCGTGCAGCGCCCGCAATACTATTCGGCCGCCCCGATCTACCTGCGCGTACCGCCCGGCCATGCGAAACACTGGTCCAAGCACTGCCGCAAGTATAATGCCTGTAACCAAGAGGTATATTTCGTCCAAGATGGTTGGTATAACAACCAATATGTGCCCCGCTACCGCCAGCAGCATGGCGACCATGGCCGTCCCGATTACGGCGACCGCGACCGTCATGACGACAAGCATGACAAGCACTATGACAAGCGCGACAAGCATGATGACAAGCCGGGCAAAGGCCATGGCAATGGCAATGGTCGTGGCAACGGCAACGGCAACGGCAACGGCAACGGGCACAGGGATTAACAAGCAGGAGGATCTTTGCATAGTAAAATCGTTATCGTAGGAGGAGGTGCAGGCGGCCTGGAGCTGGCTTGCAAACTCAGCCGCAAGCTCGGCCCAGGCCAGGTCACCCTGGTCGACAGCCGCCTGTACCATATCTGGAAGCCGTCACTGCATGAAGTGGCGGCCGGCACCCTGGACATTCATCAAGAGGGCCTGTCGTACCAGATGCTGGCGCATGACAATGGTTTTACCTATGTCTATGGTCCCCTGATCGGGCTCGACGCAGCGTCGAACAGCCTCACCGTGGGCGCCATCGCCACGGACAAGGATGAGCAGCTCTTGCCGCAGCGCCAGGTCAGCTACGACCAGCTGGTGCTGGCCGTGGGCAGCACCTCGAATTACTTTGGCGTACCCGGCGCCCAGGAAAACACGATTTCCCTCAATGCCACGGAAGACGCCGAACGTTTCCGTCTGACGCTGCTGAAACTGCTGGCCATGGCTGAACAGCGCCAGGGCGACGCGGGCCATCCCGGTGTCGACATCGTCATCATCGGCGGCGGCGCGACGGGCGTGGAACTGGCGGCCGAATTGCGCGAAGCGAGCGGCGTGTATGCCGCGTATGGTTTCCAGAATCTCAACGCCATCAAGGATGTGCGCATCACCCTGCTCGAAGGGGCGCCGCGCATCCTGGCGCCGCTGCCCGAGCGCGTTTCCATCGCCGCCTCGAAACTGCTGCACCAGCATGGCATCACGGTGGTGACCGATACGCGCGTCACCACGATCGAAGCCGACAAGGTGACGGTGGCCAGCGGCACCAGCTATGCGGCCGACATCTGCGTGTGGGCAGCCGGCATCCGCGCGCCGGAATTCCTGTCCACTTTGGGCTTGCCTACCAACCGCGCTGGCCAGCTGGAAGTGACGGGCATGCTCAATGTGCAGGGCCATGCGAATATCTTCGCGCTGGGCGATTGCGCCGCCTGTACGGGTCCCGACGGCAAGCTGGTGCCGCCGCGCGCCCAGGCTGCCCACCAGCAAGCCGATTACCTGCTGAAAACGTTCCTGCTGCAGGCGAAGGGCAAGCCGCCGCAAACCAGGCCGTACGAATATCTGGACTACGGTTCGCTGGTGTCGTTTGGCCGCACCACCTCGGTCGGCACCCTGATGGGGTCGCTGAAGGGCCTGAGCTGGTTCGTCGAAGGCTTTGTCGCGCGCATGATGTATGTGAGCCTGCACCTGATGCACCACAACGCCGTGCTGGGCACCGTGCGCACGGCCGTCATGGCCATGGGCCGTTTCCTGATCAAGCGCAGCTCGCCGCAGGTCAAGCTGCATTAAGCAGTTTGCGCCGTAACAAAACAAGGGGCCTTGCGGCCCCTTTTTATTTGCCGCGCGCGACGGGCGCCGCTTCGCAGCGGCCCCGCGTCATGGGGAAGGCGATGGTGGTGAGCTTGCCCTTCAAGGTGCCGGTGATGCTGGCGTGTAAGATGCGCTCGCTGTCATGGCGGTAGGTGATGCGGCTCGGAAAGTCATTGTCCAGGTTGGCGAAGATGAATTCATTCGGCTTGTCCTGGCGCAGCAGGTTGAAAATCACGGGCGGCTCGCCCGACGGCTGCACGATGTAGGCCAGCTGGCCCGGTTCGGTGAGGCGGATCTGCACGAATTCAAAGGCCGTCGTCTTGCCGCCCTTGACGGTGCGGCTGGTGCCGAGGATGGTGCCGCCGGCGGCCGTGCTCCATTGTTCCCCGGAACCGGGTTCGGCGCCGTCGACGTTCCAGCATCCGGCCAGCCAGGCCAGCTTGTCCACGGTTTCCGGCGGCGGCACGGTCTTGTCGGCGGCCTGGGCGGCTCCCATGGCCAGCAGCGCTGCCAGCAGGGTGGGGATCAGTCGTTGCATGCGGTTTCCTCGTTGTATCGTTGAGCGGGGCAGGGCGCCCGGCGATGTTCCGGCCCGATGCTGTCTGGCAGGGATTATTCTTTCGGGCTAATGCGCGGCAAGACGGCAGTCAGGGCCATGCCGCCTTGCGGATTCGCCGTCAGGCTCAGGCTGCCGCCAAGGTAATGCACGCGCTCGCGCACGGCGCGCAGGCCATGCTTGCTCATTTCGACGGGCACGCTGGCCGGCAAGCCGCTGCCGTTGTCCTTGACGGTCATCATCAGCGCCTCGTCGTTGTCGTCGATGATGATATCCACTTCGCTTGCCTGCGCGTGCGCGGCGATATTGCTGAGCGCCTCTTCCAGGGTGCGCAGCAGGGCCACGCCCACGTTGCGCGGGCAGATCAGTTCATCTTCGGGCAGGCTGCAGCGCACGGTGATCTTGTGCTGTTCCGCAAATTGCGCAGCCAGCTCGCCCAGCGCCACATTCACACCGAGAAACTCCAGCTTGTCGTTCCACAGCTTCATCTGCATTTGCCGGTTGGTCTCGATGACATTCAGCAGCAATTGCTTCATGGTCGCGGCGCGGTCGAGCAAGGCCGCTTCCTGCGGCATTTTTTGCGTCAGCAGCGACAGGTGCATGGTCAGCGCCGTCAGCGACGAGCCGAGGCTGTCGTGCAGCTGGCGCGACAGGGCGCGCCGTTCATTGTCCCAGCTGGTGTTGACATGACCGAGCAACTCGCTGAGATCGGCGGCGCGTTCCGCATCGGCCTGGGCCGCTTCCTTGTTCGGATCTGTTTGTGCGGACATAGCGCCCCGTGAATGGTGAAAGGTGGACCAAATTCAAGTTGTGGATCATACATGAGGATTTCATCGCGGGGCGCATGGATGGAAAATTTCTGTCTTTTCGGCAATTTTAATCTCCTCCCATCATTTTTATATGATAGGCAATATTTCTGTTTGCGCCAGCAGGAAGTTGTTCCCGTCTTTACGTACGGCTGCGCACATACCGGGACGCCACACGCTGCCATAGTGGGGTTGTGCATTTTTCCATGCAGCATAGCCGCCCCGCGGCGCAGGGTGCAGTACAGGCCCGTTTACCGAAACGAAAGGACATGCCATGAATATCGAAACCATCGTCGACAAGGAATACCTCGACAAAAGCTTCCGCGACATCGTCAATGCCCCCATCAGCGCCTTGCGCGGCGTCAGCGCGAAGGATGCGAAGGCCTTGCAGCAAGCGTTTGGCGTGACCACCGTACGCGAGTTGTCCAACCTTAATTTCGTGAAATGGGCCAGCGCGCTGGCCATCCTGGCCGATGAAGAAGGCATGAGCGGCGAAGAGCGGGCCAAGGAAGAGTTGCTTGACGACGCCGTGGAAATGACCTTCCCCGCCAGCGACCCGATCTCCGTTGATGCCGGCATCACGCGCATCGAAGTACCGCCGGAAACCGTCGATGCACAAACGGACCACCAGCATGCGGGCCAGCATGAAGTGACAGCTGGCAAGAAATAAAACATCGTGCTCATGAAAAAAACCGGCAAGCCATCAACGTGGCTTGCCGGTTTTTTTCATGTGCGGTGCGCGTAAAAACTCAGGCGATCGACGGAATGTTGTTTTTTTGCATATTCACCTGCGAGGCGATCACCTCGTGCGGGATGCAGCAAAAGCGGTTCTTGCCGGCACGCTTGGCTTCGTACAGGGCCGTGTCGGCCGCGCCCAGCAGGGATTCGACGGTGCTGGCGTCGTCCGGGTAGATGGCGATGCCGATGCTGGTCGACAGGCGCAGGGTCAGGTCGTTGATGAAATACGGCTCGGAAATGACTTCGATCAGCTTGGCGGCCGGTTCGCGTGCGTCGCCCTTGCCGGCCAGGTTGCCCAGCACGATGACGAATTCGTCGCCGCCGATGCGCGCCACAGTGTCTTCCTTGCGCGATGCGCTCACCAGGCGGGCCGCCACCATTTTCAGGATTTCATCGCCATAGCCGTGGCCGTAACTGTCGTTGATGGCCTTGAAGCCGTCCAGGTCCAGGTACAGGATGGCCGACTTGCCGCGGCTGCGGGCCGATTGCTGCAAGGTATGCTCGATGCGGTCTTCCAGCAGGCGCCGGTTCGGCAAGCCCGTCAGCGGATCGTGCAGCGCCAGTTCCTGCTGCTGCTTGCTGTATTGCGCCAGTTCCTTGTACAGCAGGCGCACTTCCAGCATGTTGTGGATGCGCTTGTGCACTTCCATCAGGTCGAAGGGCTTGCTGATGAAGTCGCGCGCGCCCGCTTCCAGGGCGGCGATCTTGAAACTCGGCTGTGCCGTCAGGGCCAGCACGGGCAGGTAGCCGCCATGCTCGATTTCCTTCAAGCCTTTCATGACCTGGAAACCATTGAGTTCCGGCATTTGCAGATCCAGCAAGATCAGGTCGTAGCAATGCTCCCGGTGCAGGGGGCAAACCTGGGCCGGACGCATGGTGGCCGTCACATTGGTGTAGCCGGCATCGCGCAGGATTTCCAGCATCAGGTCAACATTGTCGGGTGAATCGTCGACGACCAAAATTTTGGCTTTCAAAATCTCATCTTGGCTGGGCATGTAAGGTCTCGGTTATACGGTCTATGCAACGCTGGCTTCCACCGCAGATGATGGGCTGACGGCAGTGGGGAAGATAGTAGCGCCTTGCAACAAGTTAGGGCGCACAACAGCGCTTGAGCTCGCTTCTGACGTTCTCGCCGGCCCAGGCCGCCATCTCCAGCCTGCCGTGCAGGTGCGTTTCTGCATTTCAGTGTAGCAAACTTTAGCTTAGTTGCTTGTAGGACAGAGCCGCGTCTGAAAGTAGGAAGGCTAGCCCATGAAAATAGTCATTTTGTACTGCATCATGTATTTCTTTGCATCATCTTTTTAGGGCGGCGTATTGCTGCCCTCTTCAGGACGCTGCGCGAGGGAGCGCGTTGCGGCCAGTTGCGCCACGGCCGCCAGCAGTTCGGCCGGGTCGAGCGGTTTCGAGACCCAGGCCTGGAAGCCGCTGGCCAGTGCCCGCTGGCGGTCCTGCGGTTGCGCGAACGCCGTCAGTGCCAGCGCGGGCAGCCGGGCCGCATCAGGGGAAGCGTGCGCGCGGATTTGCGCCAGCAGGTCGAAACCGTCGGCGTCGGGCATGCCGATGTCGCTGACCAGCACATGCGGGTGTACCTGGTCCAGCAGTTGCAGCGCTTGCGCCACGTTGCCGGCGCCATGCACTTCAGCGTTGCTGTCGCGCAGGATGCGCGCCGTCAGTTCGCGCGCATCGGCCTCGTCATCGACCAGCAGGACGGTGACGCCGCGCAAGTCATGGCTGGCGGGCAAGTCGCCGCCCGTTGGCCGCGCCGGCGCGGTCCGCGTCCCCAGGGGCAGGCGCACGGTAAAGCTGGCGCCCTGCATGTCGCCGGCGCTGCTGACCGTGACCGTGCCGCCATGCTGCTCCACCAGGTGCTTGACGATCGCCAGTCCCAGCCCCAGGCCGCCATGCCGGCGCGTGGTGGAGGCGTCGGCCTGGCGGAAACGGTCGAACACGTGGGGCAGGAAGTCTTTCTTGATGCCGACGCCGTTGTCGCTCACCGTGATGGCCAGGCGGCTTGCCTCGCGGCGCACACCGATCTCGACCCGGCCGCCTTGCGGTGTGAACTTCAGGGCATTCGACAGCAGGTTCCAGATCACTTGCTGGATACGGCTGGGGTCGCCCGTGATCCTGCCCGCATCGCTGGCGATGTTGCTGTGGATGGCGATGTGCTTGGCGTCGGCCGCCGGGCGCAGGGTTTCGATGGCCGAGGCGATGATGCTGGCGGGCACGATGGTTTGCAGGTCCAGCAGCACCTTGCCGGAAGTGATGCGGCTCATGTCGAGCAAGTCTTCGATCAGTTGCGCCTGCGCGCGCGCATTGCGTTCGATGCTTTGCAGGCCGCGATGCAGGTCGGCCTGGTCGCGCGTGCCGCGCCGCAGCACTTGCGCCCAGCCCAGGATGGCCGACAGCGGCGTGCGCAGTTCGTGCGACAGCGTGGCGAGAAAATCGTCTTTCAGCTGGTTCGTGCGCTCGGCGTCGGCGCGTGCCTCGCGTTCGCTGTCGAGCAGCACCTTGCGCTCTTCGGCGGCGCGCGTGGCGGCCGCGTACAGGCGCGTATTGTCGAGCGCGACGGCGGCCTGGGCCGCGATGGCCGAGACGATGCGTTCGCTGCGCGCGCTGAACATGCCCGCTTGCGGATGGCCGAGCAGCAAGCGCCCCAGCAGCAGGCCCGAGCGCGAGCTGACGGGCAGGCTCAGGCAGCTGCGCAGCGGCGGCGCGCCGCCGGCGCTGGCGTCGGGCGCGGCCAGCAAGTCGTTCTGGCGCATGGCCGCTCCCTGGCGCAGTTCCGTGGCGATGGCATCGGCCTGGCGCAGGCTGATGCCGTTGACGGCGCGTGCCGCGGGCAGGGCGTCGGGATCGTCGTGGATATCGCCCGCATCATCATAGTAAAAGGCGCCGAAGCGCGCGCCGCTGATGCGCGTGGCCGCATCGACGGTTTCCTGCAGCAGGGCCGGCAAGTCGAGGGTGCTGGCCAGGGCCGCGCCCGTATTGTTGAGCAGCTCGAGTACGCGCGTTTCATCGCGCAAGGCTTCCTGCGCCCGCTTGACCTGGTCGACGTCGGTGCTCGTGCCAAACCAGCGCAGCAGCTGGCCGCCCCGGTCGCGCACGGGATTGGCGCGCGTCAGGAACCAGCGGTACTGGCCGTCGGCACCGCGGATGGGGAACTCCATTTCGAAGGGCGTGCCCTCGCGCAAGGCGGCCTTCCAGGCTTGCAGCATGGAAGGCAGGTGCTGCGCGTCATAGGCGATGCTCCAGCCGTCGCCCGCCATCTGTTCGGCAGTGGTGCCCGTGTAGTCGTGCCAGCGCTGGTTGTACCAGGCAATGGTGCCATCGAAGCTGGCGATCCAGGCCAGTTGCGGGATGGAATTGGCCAGTGCGCGCAAGTCTTCCTCGCTGTGACGCAAGTTTTCCTCGGCCGCCTTGCGCTGGCTGATGTCCTGGATATACGTGGTCAAGCCTTCGCTGGAAGGGAAGATGCGCACTTCCAGCCAGCGCCCCAGCGGCGGATACGGCAGTTCGAAACTGCAGCTGAGCTGCTGCGCCATGGCGCGCCGGTACTGGGTTTCGAGTTCCGTGCCATGCAGGGCGGGGCAGGCATGCCACAGGTTCTTCCCCGCCAGGCAGGTGCCAGGCGCGTGTTGCGGCGCCAGCATGGCGGCGCCGCGCGTATTGAGGTAGCGGATGGTCCAGTCGCGGTCGAGCAGGCAAAAGCCGTCGGTAATACCTTCCAGCAAGTTGGACAGGCGCTCGTCCGATAGGCTCAGCGGCGCTGATGGGGGAAGCAGATCTTGCTCGCGGTCATGCTTGGCCATCGGAAATCCTGCAACAATGAATCTGCCGCACGGGCGCTTGTCCCGCCGGGCCGCCGTCGCTAAGCTCAGTTAAATAGGTCATGATGCTCAATGTCCGCCGTCATGCATCCGGGGAGGCAAGAGCGCCCCTGTCTGGCTGGTATTGTAGCCCCAAGCGGGGCACCGCCACCGCACGCTTGCGCGCCGCCTGCAGATAGCACTGGACAGGCTGGAAAGCAGTCCCTATAATCCCGCTTCTTTCGAGGCAGCAACTCCTCGATTCGCTGGACGCGACTGTGGAAGCAGAAGTGCCCTGCGATAAAAAGGCGTCAGCTTTTTGGCAGTGAAAAGGTAGTCGATCATGCGGGGCGGTATTCTGCAAAATCAGCTAAGCGATTGAAAAATCGAACTTTTCAAAGCGAAATGAATACGCTATAATGTTTGCCTGCGCGGCTGTAGCTCAGCTGGATAGAGTACTTGGCTACGAACCAAGGGGTCGTGGGTTCAATTCCTGCCAGCCGCACCA
>NZ_JBXAJE010000001.1:1308133-1321354 GCF_058796955.1 Janthinobacterium sp. GW823-FHT03B06 | reverse complement strand
GCGAATGCGACCCTGGATGCGGGCAAGCTGATGAATACGGATGGCAAGCTCGAACATGCGGGCAACGGCACGCTGGCTCTCCACGCGGCAACGCTCGATGGCGAGCGCGGCAGCATCCTCGGCAATGGCCTGGTGCGCATCGACGCGGGCATCATGCGGCATGACCAGGCCAGCACGGTGGGGCAGCAAGTGACGCTGCAGGCCGATAGCCTGAGCAACCGTGGCGGCCATGTGCTGCAGACGGGCGATGCGGCGATGACGGTAGCCACGACGGGACAGCTCGACAACAGCGGCGGCGAGATCGGCGGCAACGGCGGCGTGCAGGTGCGGGCAGGCGTACTCGACAACAGCAAGGGCCGCATCACGTCCGCGGCTGCGGCATCTGTCGCCAGCAAGGGCGCTGTGAATAACACCGATGGCGTGCTGGCGGCGACCACCGACCTGCAGGTCGGTGGTACCGCGCTGGACAATACGCGTGGTGTCGTGCAAACGGGCACCGGTGCCTTGGCGCTGGATGTGGCCAGCCTGCTGAACCAGCAGGGCACGCTGAGCGCGGGCACGGACCTGGCGGCCAAGGTCAGTGGCGATCTGAACAACTCCGGCTTGCTGTATGCGGGCCGCGACCAGCAGCTGACCGTGGGCGGTCTGCTGAACAACACGGCTTCCATCGCCGCCGCCAATCACACAACGATCTCCGCTGGCAGCGTCACCAGCAGCGGCTTGCTGGGTGCCGGCATGAAAGCGGATGGCAGTCTGGGTACGGCAGGCAATCTGACCGTCAACGCGGATGGCGTGCTGCAAGCGAGCGGGCAGAACCTGGCGGCGGGCAGCGCCGTGCTAATGGGTTCCAGCGTAGATCTGTCGGCCAGCCAAACGGGCGCTGGCAATATCGCCATCACCGCGCGCAGCGGCGACGTACTGACAAACAAGGCAGTCATTTCCGCCAGCAACGTGCTGGCCATCACCGCCAATGCCAATAATGCCCAGGCGTTGGTGAACAGCCAGGGTCAGCTGGTGGCGGGCCAATTGCAGTTGAATGTGGCGAATCTGGACAATGCCAGCGGCGACATCGTGCAGACGGGCACAGGCGATACCGTGATTACCACCGGTAAGCTGGACAACACGGCCGGCCGCATCGCCGTCAACAGTAATAACCTGGCCCTGAACGCGACGGTGTTGACGAACCTTAACGGCAAGCTGGAGCATGCAGGTGCGGGCATACTGTCCATCAACGCGGGCCAGTTCAACAACCAGTTCGGCAAGATCACGGGCAATGGCAAGCTCGACATCACGGCAGTCGCCTTCGATCACCGCAATGCGACGACGGTGGCGAATCAGATGACCGTCAACGCCGGCAGTCTGGATAATCGCGCCGGCAGTCTGGCGCAGACGGGCGCGGGCATGCTGACGGTGACTGCCACCGGGCAGCTGGACAATACGGGCGGCAAGATCGAGAGCAATGGCGATGCATTGGTGAAAGCTGGCGCCTTGCTGAACAATACGGGCCGCGTCGTGGCGGCGCAAGATGTCGAATTGAAAGCGGGAAGCCTGGACAATACGGAAGGCACGGTGGCGGCCGGGCGTCACTTGGTCTTGAACGGTGGTGACATCGACAATACCAAGGGGCAATTGCAAGCCGTTGCCGGTAACGCGACCTTGAACGTCGGCAAGCTCCACAACACTGCTGGCAGCGTGTTTGCAGGCGCCAACTTGAACGCCACGCTTTTCAGCTTGAATAACACGGGCAGCATGTATGCTGCCGGGAATCAATCCATTACCGCCAGCGGCGGCGTCGCCAATACGGGTGTGATTGCGGCGCAAGGCAATACCAGTCTTGCGGCCAATAGCCTCGATAGCAGTGCAAGCAGCTTGATCGGTGCAGGCATGCAGGCCGATGGCAAGCTGGGCACGGTTGGTGACTTGACGATCAATACCGCGCACATGCTGGCCGCACATGGCCAGAACCTGGCGGCCGGCGCGGCGAACCTGTCGGGCGCCAATGTGGATATCACGGGTAGCCAGACCGGTGCAACGCAGATCAGCCTGGCCGCGACGAGCGGCGATGTGTTGGCCGCCAAGGCCGTGGTGAGCACGCCGGGCACGCTGACGGTCCGCGCGCACGATACCTTGCGCAATACGGAAGGGCAACTCAGTGCCGGCCAGCTTGACCTGCACGTGGGTCACCTGGATAACACCAAGGGCACCGTGATCCAGACGGGCACGGGCGACACTGTCATCCAGACGGGCAAACTGGACAATAGCGTGGGACGCATCGCCGTCAATAGTAATAATTTGATCTTGGGCGCGGCCAGCTTGACGAATGCGGGCGGCAAGATCGAGCATGCGGGTGCAGGTACCCTGGCCATCACGGCGGCCACCTTGCAGGGCGCAGGCGGCAGCATCATCGGCAATGGCGCCGTCGATCTCAAGGCCGGTCTGTTTGACCATGCCAACGCCACCACCACGGGGCGGTCCCTGAGCGTGCAGGCTGACAGCTTGAGCAACCGGGGTGGCCATTTGCTGCAGACGGGCGCGGGCGGTATGACGGTGGCCGTCAGTGGCCAGCTCGATAATACGAATGGGGAGATGGCCGGCAACGGCGTGTTGTCGCTGCAGACCGGCAGCCTGGACAATACCAAGGGCAAAATCACCTCGGCAACGTCCGCCGACATCGTCAGCACTGGCGCACTCGTCAATACCGACGGCGTGATCGCGGCGGCGACCGATCTGCACCTGGGCGGCGCCATCGACAATACGCGCGGCCTGCTGCAGGCAGGCACGGGCGCCTTGAGCCTGGATGCGGCCAGCGTGCGCAACGTACAAGGCACACTCGGCGCGGGCACGGATATCACGGCCAAGGTCAGCGGCGACGTCCTCAACGCTGGCGTGCTGTATGCGGGCCGCAACCAGACCCTGGAGATCGGTGGTTTGCTCAGCAATACCGGTTCGCTGGCGGCCCTGGGCAATACGGCGATCACGGCGGGCAGCCTGGGCGGCAATGGATTGCTGGCGGCAGGCATGCGCGCCGATGGCAGCTTTGCCTCGGCTGGCGATTTGACGGTGAAAACGGCCGGCGCCTTGCAAGCTGGCGGCCAGAACATGGCGGCGGGCCAGTTGCAATTGACGGGCGGGTCGGTCGACGTGGGCGGCAGCCAGACCAGCGCAGCCAATGTCGGCTTGACGGCCTTGACGGGCAATGTGACGACCAGCAAGGCCATCGTATCGACGAATGGCTTGCTGGCCATCACGGCGAATGCCGCCAACGGGCAGGCACTGGTCAACCAGGGCGGCAGCCTGAGCGCCGGGCAGCTGGCCCTGCGGGTGGCCAATCTGGACAATACCAAGGGTACCTTGATACAGACGGGCACGGGCGACACGGTCATCGAGACGGGCAAGCTGGATAACACCGGCGGGCGCATCGCCGTCAACAGCGCCAATCTGCGCCTGCAGGCGGGCGACCTGACGAATATCGATGGCAAGATCGAACATGCGGGCAAGGGTGTGCTGGATATCCACGCCACGCATCTTTACGGCCAGCGTGGCCAGCTCACGGGTAATGGCGCGCTGCAAGTGGCGGCCGATTACGTCGATCACCGCAATGCCAGCGCGATTGCGCGCCAGCTGACGGTGACGAGCGGTGCCCTGGACAATCGTCAGGGCGAGATCATCCAGTTAGGAACCGACCTGGCGAGCATCGTTGCCACGCGTAGTCTGGACAACAGCGGCGGCAAGATCGAGGGCAATGGCGATGTGCAGGTCGAAACGGCGACCCTGCTCAACGACCATGGCCGTCTTGTTTCGGCACAGAATCTCGGTGTGAACGCCAGTACGGCTTTGAACAATACTGAGGGAAATATTCTGGGTGGGCGCAAGCTGACACTGCGCGGTGGTGCAGTGGATAATACGCGCGGCCAGATCCAGGCGCTCGATGGCAATGCGGAGCTGGCTATCGGCGACCTGAACAATACTGGCGGCAAGGTGTTTGCCAGTATCGACCTGAATACGGTTGCCGCCAACGTCGTCAACAGCGGCAGCCTGTATGCTGGTGCCAACCAGACTCTGCGTGCCTCGGGCGATGTCAGCAATACTGGCACTATCCTGGCGCAAGGACACAACACGATCAATGCAGGCAGTCTGACCGGTTCCGCGTCGAGTTTGCTGGCTGCGGGCGTCAAGGCCGATGGCAGTTTGTTGGCCGCAGGCAACCTGAACGTGACGACGGCCCAGGCCTTGCGCGCCTCCGGTCAGAATCTGGCTGCGGGCAACATGGTTTTCAGCGGTGCTACGGTGGATGTGGCGGGGAGCCAAACCAGTGCGTCGAACATCGCGCTGAACGCGAGCGCGGGTGACGTCTCCACCAGCGGCGCCGTGGTAACGACCCCTGGCACACTCGAAGTCCATGCCGCCAATCACTATGGCCAGCGTTGGGAGAACGGCCGCGGCCAGGTCAGCACAGGTCAATTGACCGTGCAAGTGGCGAACCTGGGCAATGTACAGGGCAGCATCATCCAGACGGGCAGTGGCGCCAGTTCGCTCAACCTCACTTCGCCCGGCGGCGTACTCGATAATACGAGCGGACGCATCGCCGTCAACAGCGTCAGTTTGAACCTGAACGCTGGCGTGCTGGCAAATACGGACGGCAAGATCGAACATGCGGGTAGCGGAACACTGACGATGCATGCAGGCCAGATCAGCGGCCAGCGGGGCCAGATCACCTCGAATGGCAGTCTGGACATGACCGCGGCGGCGCTTGACCATCGCAATGCCAGCACGATCGCGCAGCAGGTAACGATCTCATCCGGTACGCTCGACAATCGTCAAGGAAATATTACCCAACTCGGCCTCGGACAGACCGCTATCGGCGCCAGCCAGAGCCTGGATAACCGCGGCGGCACGATCGCCAGCAATGGCAGCACCAGCATCGCTGCCTACTCTTTGAATAACCAGGGCGGCACGCTGCAGGCGGCTGGCAGCGGCAGCCTGGATATTCGCGGTGGCGGCACGCTGGACAACAGCAAGAGTGGCGTGATCGCAGCCGGCGGCAATTTCACGGCGGCGGTGGGCGAGCTGTTGAACCAGGGCGGCAAACTGACGGCTGGCGGTACGCTGCACGCCAGCGCGGCCCAGGTGCTGCGCAACGAGGCCGGCTTGCTGGCCGCGACGGGTAACGTCGAACTGGCGGCTGGGTTCCTGGACAATACCGGCGGTAAGGTTGCGACAGTGGCAGGTAACTTGAATGTCATCAGCGGCGGCGTCTTGAAAAACGACGGCGGCACGCTGCAGGCCGTTGGCGACATCACGCTTCGGAGTGCTGACTTGAGCAATACGGTCGCTGCCGGACAAGGCGCCGCCGGTATGATTGTTGGCAAGAATATCCGGATCGATACGGGCCTATGGGCGCTGGATAACCATCTGGGCACCATCGCCGCCAGCGAGACGCTGAGCGTGTACTCCGGCCCGTTGACGAATGATGGCGGCCTGTTGCAGTCTGGCGCTGGCATGCGCATCGACACGCGCGGCCAGGTCCTGAGCAACGGTAGCGCTGGCGCCTATGCTGCGCGCAACCAGGGCAATGCCGGCGGCATCGTCAGCGGTGGCGACGCCGTTCTGTCGATAGGCAGCTGGAACAACACGGCAGGTTATTTCGGTGCGGCAGGGGCGATCAGCGGCACCACCGGTTTGATCAACAATGCGGGTGGGCAGATCGTCGGCCAATCCAGCCTGGCGTTGTCTGGCGCTGGCCTCGATAACCAGAATGGCCAGATACAGGTGGTGGGCAAGCTGTCGTTCGCTACTCCCGGCGGCATCGACAACCGGAATGGATTGATACGCTCCGGCGCCACGGTCAGCCTGACGGCGGGCACGATCGACAACAGCACGACGCAAGGCAGTAACCAGGGTATCGAGGCGATTAACGCCATCCTGACGACGGGCTCGCTGAGCAACCGGGCGGGAGCGTTGCGCACCGATGGCAATCTGGATATCGTCGGCTCAGGTGTTTTTGATAATACACAAGGTCTGGCCAGCGCCGGCAGGGCGCTGAGCGTGGCCGATCTGGCGGCGAACCGCAGCCTTGCCATCATCAATACGGGAGGGACGGTGATTGCCGGCGCGCTGGCCGATGTGCGTGCCGCCAGTCTGACGGGCGATGGACGCCTGTTGTCGCAGCTGGACATGAACCTCGATCTGAGCGGTGGCTATAGCCATGGCGCCGGTGCGGAGCTCGTCGCCAACCGCAACCTTGGCATCGCCACCGGTGGTCAATTCCTGAACATGGGCAAAGTGCGCGCGGGCGGCACATTGACCCTGCGTACCAATTCCAACATCGATAACACGGCCTACGGTGACATCAGCGCGACCATCACACGCCTCAGTGCCGGCGGTCTGCTGGTGAATCGGGGCGTGATCGACGGTGTTGCCACTGAGATTAATGCAAACATCATTCATAACATTGGCACCGGACGCATCTATGGTGATCAGCTCAGCATTGGTGCCGGGACCCTGAACAATGATGTGGAAAATGGTGTTGCCGCGACCATCGCTGCGCGCAACGACCTGCAGATTGGCGCACAAACCATCAATAACTTCGAACACGCGCTGATTTTCAGCGCCAACAGCCTGTCTATCGGCGGCAGTATTGACGGCAATCGCCAGGCGACCGGGCGCACGGCGGTCTTGAATAACGCCAGCGCCACCATCGAAGCGTTGGGCAGCCTGAGCATGAGCGCTGCCCAGATCAATAATCTGAATAAGCATATTCAGATGAAAATGTCCTCATCGACGAAACAGGAGTCCGTGACCGAGTACCAGGGCGCCGGCGCGGCGAAACGCTATGTCGCCGGCACGCCGGGCGTGGAGACATATGATGACGAGTCGCTGCATCTGCGCACGCCAGATGGCACGTATGAAGTGTGGACGCTCTACAAGACCACGCGTACTTCGCGCCAGAGCGAGATCGTCAGTTCCGACCCCGGGCGCATCATTGCTGGCGGCAATATCTCCATCAGTGCCGACCTAGTTGCCAACGAAGACAGCCATATCATCGCGGGCGGGCTGCTGGACATGCATGGCAGCCGCATCAGGAATGGACAGACGCAGGGACAGAAAATCAGTACTGACAAAGGTACGGCGACCCTATACAAGCGAAAGTTCAAAAAAGGGCGCGATAGTACCAGCATTGGAAAACCGGCGGCTTTTACCGGGGCCGAGAAAACCGAGAGCATCACTCTTAACATTGCGCGGGAAGAACAGTTTGCCACGCCGCAGGGCAGCGGCATCAGCTTGTCCGGCGCCGCTACTGGCGGCGTCAATGCCTCCACCAGCGCGGCCGGCGCGGCCAGCGCGCAAGTGCAGGGCAAGGCCATTGTCAGCGTGCTGGCAGGCCTGGCCGGGGTTGCCAATGCGGCAGGCCGTCAGGCCGGCGCGGCCAGCGGCGGCAGTGGGCCGAACGGAACGACGCGGGTGGCGGGGGCCGGCCTGGGCGGCACTGTCGGCAGCGTCTCCGGGAGCGCAGTCGATGCGGTTCAACAAGGCAATGGCCCGACTGGTGCTTACCCGGGCGCCATTGCGCTTGGCACGGCGGCAACGGGTGCCATGGCCCAAGAGATGCAGCATGTCGGCGGTACAGCTTCAACTACTGGCACGGATCGCCTCGGCCAGGCCGGCCAGGGGGAATTCGTTCGTACGGTCGCCGGCGCGCTTGCCGCCACCGTGACAGGTTCGAATCAGCTTGGCCAGGTCAGCCTGGCGTCCGGGAGCACGACTAGCATCGGCAATGCCTCCGGAGGCGTTTCCGCGGCGACCGGCGTCGGTGGCGTGCCGGGTGCGGCGCGCGGGGCCGGCGTCACGGAAGCGGCACTGGGCGTGCTGCCCGCCGACATGCAGGTGGGGCGCGTGACGGGGGCGGATGCACACGGCCAGGCCAGCCTGGCGCCGGCGGGCAGCACCAGCATCGGCAATGCATCCGGCACCGCCGCGCAGGCTGCCGGCCTGGGTGGCGTACCGGGCCAGACACGCCTGCCCGGCATTGCGCAAGTGGCGCTTACGGACGCTTCCGGCCGGGCGCAGTTCGTGCGCACCAGCAGCCCGTCAACGGCCTTGCCCAATGCAAGCCTGTTCCGCACCTTGCCGTCGCTGTCGTCGCGTTACCTGGTCGAGACGGATCCGCGCTTTGCCAATTTCCGCGAATGGACAGGTTCCGACTATCTGCTCAATCAGGTCAAGGTGGACCCGTCGGTGACGCAAAAACGCCTGGGTGACGGCTTCTATGAACAAAAGCTGATCCGCGAACAGGTGGCGCAGTTGACGGGGCAGCGCTTTGTCGGCGACTACACGAACGACGAGCAGCAATACCGTGCCTTGATGGACGCCGGCGTGGCATATGCGAAGAATTACGATCTGCATCCTGGTGTTGCATTGACGGCCGAGCAAATGGCAGCGCTGACGAGCGATATTGTCTGGCTGGTCGAACGCGACGTGGCGCTGCCAGATGGCTCGGTGCAGAAAGCGCTGGTACCGCAAATTTATCTGCGCCTGCGTGAAGGAGACCTGGACGGTAGCGGAGCACTGCTGGCCGGCAAGGACATCAATATCAATCTGTCGGGCGACCTGACCAACAGTGGCACGATTGCCGGGCGCAGCGTTGTCAAGCTGACCGCGGACAATGTGGAAAACATGGGTGGCCGCCTGAACGGCGACGCCGTCGCCGTGGCCGCAAGGAACGACCTGAACAATATCGGCGGCACGATCTCGGCCAACAGCGAGTTGATCGCTACCGCCGGGCGCGACATCCATATTGCCAGCACCACGCACAGTGCCAGCAGCAGCGCTGGAGGCAACAGTTTCAGCCGCACGGATATCGACCGGGTGGCGGGGCTGTACGTGACCGGTGATGGCAGCAGTGGCGGCGGAACGCTGGTGGTGTCTGCGGGCCGCGACGTGAGCATGCTTGCCGGGGTCATCGGCAATGCCGGCAAGGATGGCCAGACCATCGTCAATGCCGGCCGCGACATCAACCTGGGAACCTTGACGACGGCCAGCAGCAGCAGCCTGAGCTGGGATGCGAAAAACTACCGCAAGGACAGCAGCAGTACCGAGGTGGGTAGCCAGATCCAGGGCAGTGGCAGCATTGTGCTGCAGGCCGGCAACGATCTGACTGCCCGGGCAGCCGATGTGCAGGCAGGCGCGGGCCTGTCTGTGACGGCGGGCCATGACATCGTGCTGAGCGCTGCCGCGAACCAGCTTACCGTCGACGAGGGACATGTACAGACCGGCAAGGGTTTCCTGAACAAGAAGACCATCACCACGCGCGACATGCTGGACCTGGGTACCTCGGCCGGCAGTGCTTTTGGCGGCGCTACGGTGGCGTTTGCTGCAGGCAACGACATCAAGCTTACGGGCGCGCAAATTCTCAGCGATGGCTCCGCCAGTTTGCTGGCGAAGAACGATATCAGCATAGCCGCGGCAAGCGAAACGAGCAAGGAACTGCACCACCGCGACGTCAAGGAAAGCGGCTTCATGAGCGGTGGCGGCTTTGGCTTCAGTTATGGCACGCGCACCACGACTACCGACCAGGAGCGTGACGCCGTCATCCAGAGCGGCCAGGCGCGCAGCACCGTGGGTTCGACCAGCGGCGCCTTGACCATCGTTGCAGGCAAGGACCTGAAGATCGGCGGCAGCGATATTGTCGCGGCCACTGACCTGAACCTGGCGGGCACCAGCGTGAAAATTACGCCGGGACAAGATAGTGATAAGGGGAAATTCGAGACCAAGACCACGCAGGATGGCTTTACCGTCGCCTTGGGCGGCAGCGTGGTGAGCGCCATCCAGACCTTGCAAACCATGAGCACGGCAGCCAGCACGGCGAAGAACAGCCGGGTGACGGCCATGGCTGCGGCGACCACGGCCATGGCGGCGAACGCCGCGGCCAAGGACATGATGAAGGAAGGCGGACCAAGCATCAGCATCAGCCTGACGGCGGGCCATTCGGAAAGCCAGCAGACGCAAACGACGGCGAGCACCACGCACAGCGGCAGCGTGTTGACGGGCAACAATATCAACATCACGGCCACGGGTGGCGGCAAGGATAGCAATATCACCATCCTGGGCAGCGACCTGAACGCGAAGAACGATATCCGCCTGCATGCCGACAACAACGTCAATCTGCTGGCCGCGCAGGATACGGAAAGCCAGCACAGCAAGAGCTCAAGCATGAGTGCATCGGTGGGCGTGCAAGCCATTGTCAGCACCAAGGGCACCTCGTTCGGCTTCACGGCCAGCGTCAGCGGCAGCAAGGGGCATGAGGACGGCGATGGCACGACGCAGCTCAACACGCATGTGAACGCGGGCGACAAGCTGATCATCAGCAGCGGCGGCGACACCAACATCAAGGGCGCCGTGGCCAGCGCCAACCAGGTAATTGCCGACATCAAGGGCAACCTGAACCTGGAAAGCCTGCAGGACACGGCCAAGTTCGACAGCAAGAGCCAGAGCATCTCCGCCAGCGGTACCGTCGGCTTTGGCGCCAGCGTCAGCGGCAGTTATAGCCAGAGCAAGATGCATAACGACTACGCCAGCGTGCAGGAGCAGAGCGGCATCAAGGCGGGTGACGGCGGCTTCCAGATCAAGGTGGGTGGCAATACGGACTTGAAGGGTGCCGTCATCAGCGCCACGGAGGCGGGCAAGCTTGACAGCAGCTTGATTACCTCGACTTTGACGCATAGTGATATTGCCAATCATGCGATTTCGAAGGGGAGCAGTGTTGGGGTGTCGGGAGGAGTGTCGTTCGCAGGCACGGGGCCTAAGAACGATAACCTCACCAACGTCGGCGGCGAGAAGGATGCCAAAACCGCAGGTTTGCCTATTATCGTGGGGACTAGCGAAAATGCCAGCAGCACCACGCGCAGCGGCATCAGCGGCGGCACACTCGTCATCACAGACGACGCGGCCCAGCGCGCGGCGACCGGCAAGGGAGCGGAAGAAACTATCGCGGGTGTGAACCGCGATGTGACGACCGGTGTGGATAGCAGCGGCAAGATCGGCAATAATTTCGACAAATCCAAGCTGCAGGCGACGATGGATGTAACGGCGGCGTTTGCGGCGGCGGCGGCAAATGAGGTGGAGGAGTACGCCAAAGACAAGCTGGCGGAAGCATTTGATTTGAAGGACGCAGCGTTTCGTGAGCCTGACAAGACGAAAAGAGACGAAATGTTGCTCCAGGCAGCAAAGATTGAAAGCGATTGGGCTGAGGGGGGCACTTCCCGACTGCTGGCCTCCACGGCGATTGGTGCGCTGAGCGGTGGTTTGACTGGGGCGGCAGTGAATGCCGCTGGCACCAGTGCTTCTGGCTTACTCAATCGTCCAAAATTACCGGATTCTTTCAAGTTGTTGTCATTAGAGCAGCAGGCCCAAATTGGGTATATCGGAGCTGAGTTAGGCCTCAATGCGTCTAGTTCACCTGATGAATATAAAGTATTGAAGGAAGTGACTGATCTGCAGCACGACCCTTCATTGCAAGATATTTCGCCCGCTGAAAGACTGCGTCGAGTAGACAATTATTTGAGCTTACGAGGGGCAACAGCTGAGCAAATTGCAGATATCCATGAATCTTATGTGCGGGCAGGTTTCATTAAAAATCCTAATGTAGAGATGCACACCGTTCCTGCTTCGGACGTTTCGAATGAAAATTTATCAGATGCGAGCAGTGCGGTGCCAGACGCATTCTTGCTATTTCGACATCTCGACAAAGGTTCCCAGCATGTCGGGACTGCGGTCAAGGAATTTGGTAATTTTATTGAGAGTAAGCCTGAAGCGAAACTTGTCTTGGCCGGGGCGGACTTCATGGCCGGACCTGTGATGTTTGGTGTCAAGCGGGTTCCCGTAGTAGAAAAAATGATCGACAAGGCGACAGGGGAAGTGACCAACTTCCTTGCTGGAGGATTTGAACGAGCAGGCTACGTAGGCAGCGATGTTGACGATGGCGCCATTGGCACTACTGTTATACTGTCGACTGGTATTGGTGGTATTGTTGATGCAGTCAAAAAACTGGGGAAATCCATTGATTTTTCGCGCAATACTGCTCAGGTAGCAGAGCGAACTATCGACACTAGCCCAATTCCTATACGAAATGCGGAATTGATTGGCGCGGATGGAAAAGTCATAGCGCGCCAGAATCCGTTGACCAATGCATGGGAGCCTAGTGTTCCTGCTTTGTCGAAGGATGGGGAAGCCGCCGCAAATAAGGCTGCTAACGTGAGATCTTACCCTGATGGCAGTTTGCGTACGCCAGATGGAAAATTTTCGAGTGTTAGCGGCGCGCCTGCACCCGGTACAGTTAATGCCAGTAACTATGCTGATTTTTTAAGGTCAAATGGTGTAAATGTAGTGGGCACCGAGCTGGAAGTTGCCGGTCCACTCGGAGTTCGCAAATATGACATCATGACCAGAAATCCTGATAATTCATTATTTGGAATTGAAATTAAGAGCGGCGGTGCACGTGCTACACCATACCAAGCATTTTCGGATATGCATGTGAATCGATTTGGAGCAGTTGGGACTGGCCGTATTGGCGGGCAGCCAGTGACTGGTTCGATGACGATATATTTACCTTCAGGAGGTCATTAATTCATGCGTTTAGAAGTCGAGAAAAGACCTGTTGTTGAGCAAGTGAGCGTTGCGCAAGTACGTTCTGCCATAGCAGGACTGCGTAGTTATGGCCCCTCATCGTATGCGTCGTTAACCGACGACGAGGGGAATTATCTCCAAGTTGCCGGTGGTGGGATCACGTGCATGCTGGAGCGCCGCGATGTTGCCACAGGTCGCCACTATCGTGCTTATCACGACGTTGCAAGCAAGGTTTATCCGGACGGGACTATTCTTGCTTTCGGCGGAGGCGAAATAAAGTTGTTGGCAGATGAATGGTTTACCGCCCCCGTGGTTGCGGATGTTTTTGTTGCATTTGTTAACGGACATGAGCTACCGCCATCGGTTAAGTGGCGTGACGTAACGGCTACATTTACGGGTAGCTGATTGCAGAAAGAGGGGCGGGGTCGGATACTGTCTTGGGGGCGGAGGCAGGTCCGCCATTCGGGGAGCCAGGGTCAGGTCCGCCATTCGTACACGAGCTCAACCTTGGCCGTCTCCAAGGGAGCCAGGGTCAGGTCCGCCATTCGTACACGAGCTCAACCTTGGCCGTCTCGATCTGCGGCAGGTCGCGCTTTATGG